>NZ_JXMU01000001.1 GCF_001293565.1 Ahrensia marina
GCGGATAAAGCGCATAGGATTGAAACACCATCGCCAGCCCGCGGTCAGCGGCAGGGATATTATTGACGACCTGCCCGCCGATGGAAATCGTGCCGCTGGTAATCGGTTCCAGCCCTGAGATCATACGCAGCAATGTCGATTTACCGCAGCCTGACGGGCCGACAAATACACAAAACTCGCCCTGCTCTATGCTCAGATCGACGCCCTTGATCACATCCGCAGCGCCATACGATTTACGCACATTGCTCAGTACCAAATGAGACATTTATTTACCCCCGGTGGACGCGATACCCGTCGCGATATATTTTTGTAGAAATGCGAACACAATCGCGATCGGCAACAACACCAGCATCGTCATAGCAAGCAGATTACTCCACTGCGTATTCAAATCGCCCTGGAATGCATTCAGTGCCAGTTGCAGCGTAAAGTTGTCGCTGTCTGAAAGAACAATCAGCGGCCATAAGAAATCATTCCAGCGCCACATGATCGCAAGGATAGCCAGAACAGCAATTGCCGGTGCGCTGAGCGGTAAAATGATACGCCAGAAAATCTTCCACTCACTGGCTTTATCCATGCGCGCCGCGTCCAGAATCTCGTCCGGTATTGTGAGCATATATTGGCGCAGCAAAAACACACCGGTTGGCGTTGCCGCACCCGGAATAATCACACCCCAAAGACTGTCTGTGAGGTAGAGTTCTCTGGAAATCATAAAGAGCGGCACAAGAACCACTGTTTGCGGAATCATCAATGTGCCGATCACAAGGGCGAGAACCACAGTCCTGCCTTTGAACTGATATTTGGAAAGCGCGAATGCGGCCATTGAGTTGACGATCAACATAATGATTGTTGCGGTCGCGGTAATGAAAACGCTGTTCCACAAATAGCGGCCAAAATTAAACTTCTCGAAAAGCTCGGTATAATTTTCAGTCGCCAGACGGAAGCTTTCGATTGGTTCGCGCTCTTTGATATTGACTTTCAAACGCTCGTCAGGCGCATCCGGATCAACCATTTGCGCGATAATGCCAACGCGGCGTATCTGAGCCAGCGTTTTGCCTTCGTGCTCACCGCCTTTGATGCGATAGAGCGGCAATGGTTCGTCATACCCGTCCACCATGACGGTTTCCTGAGCCATTGGCAGCAGTCTTGGCGGAAAGCGCAACAGATCAGCCTCGGTTTTGAACGATGAAAAACCCAGCCAAATGACCGGTAGAAACATCAACAGTACGCCGCAGAATAAATAGAAATATGACAACCAGTCAGTCCAGTGTAAACCGCCCGAACCATTACCGCGTGTACGTGTCAGAAATTTTACAGGATTAGCCATCGACGTTCTTCCTGTTTGCCCAGAGTTGCAGGAATGTGAGAATGACTAGAACAACGGCCAGCATGATTGATGCGGCAGACGCGAGACCAAACAAGCGTGGCGTTCCGGCAAACCCTGTATTGTAGATATACTGGATAATAAATGTGGTTGCAGAACCCGGACCACCGCCGGTAAATGCAAAAATCTCGTCAAATGTCTGAACGCCTTTGATCAGCGCAAGCACCAGAACAACAAGCATTGTCGGCATCAGCAGCGGCAGCGTGATACGCCTGAAAACACGCCAAGGCGAAGCCCTGTCCATCATCGCAGCTTCATATACATCTCGTGGAATTGCCTGCAATCCTGCAAGTAATATCAAGGTATAAAATCCCATATGCGCCCATATCGACAAAAACACCGACCAGCCGAAAGCCCAACTCGGATCCAGTAGCCAGTTAAAACTTTCAAGCCCGATTGCTTCCAGCCAAGCGTTCAATACGCCCTCGCGCTGCAAAATCCATTTCCAGATAAGCGCGACAACAACAGGGGAAAGGAGAACAGGAAAAAAGAATACACTGCGAAAAAAGCCCCGCGCACGAATTTTACGGTTCAGAATAAGCGCTGTCAGAAGCGAGAAGCCAACCATCAAGCCAACCTGCAGGATCACAAACAAAATTGTATTGTGAACCGCGCGCCAGAAGAAATCATCCCGGCAGGAATTAGGATCAACATAACTGCCGCAATCCAGAAGATAGTCGAAATTGCTTGCCCCGACATAGGGCCGGTTGGCAAGCAGAATACCGTCACTGCCCGTCAACGAGTACACGAAATTGATGATGACCGGCAAAAATGCAAACAGGCCGAAAAGTATGAGATTTGGTAGAAGGAACAACCATGCCGGGTTTTTAAGACCCAATGTATCCTGCATCCACTTCATCGGAACTTCGATCAAGCGCATGAGTGGATTGAGCACTGCAAGCATCTGGTTCCCTCCCCGTCGAACTGATTGCAATTAGGTTTAGTGCCGCCGATACGATAAATACCGGCGGCATTATTTTATTATTGTACTTCAGAAAGAGCTTTTTTCAGGTCTTCTTTCGCGCGTTCCATTGCTTCGTCAACAGTCAGTTCACCGACAATGGCCTGCGTAATACGCTCAACAGAGATGTTGAACATAGCGCGGTTGTTTTTATAGCCCTGATAAGCATAGGCGATCGGTGAAATTTTGGACACTTGAGCAGCCCAAGCATTCAGCGCCTCAGCAGCGGCAGGTGATGTATCAGGATACTCAACACCTTTTTGGGCAACAGCTGCATGTGCAGGAATATTTTTCGTTTTCGCAGTCATTTCTGCGTAGTTTTCTTCCTGTGCGAGATAGTCAATTGCTTTTGCCACCAGTTCAGGATGTTCAGTGGAAGCAAAGCCTACAATGCCCGCACCGCCCGGCATACCGCTACAGCCGCCTTCACCACATGGTGTGCCGACAACTTCCCAGTCGAAAGCATCGCCAATCTGTTCGTCCAGCTTGGCAACCTGCCAACTGCCTGAGTAGTAATACACGAGTTGGCCGTTGATGAATTCCTTGTCGGCAGCCTGATAGCTTGAGCCGCCTGTACCGGCCCATACATCACGCGCCATCGTGCCGTCATTGTGCCATTCAACGAACTTCTTCACATAATTGGTAAAGCCCTCGTCAACGAGCATTCCCGTGCCGTCTTCGTTAAACAGCTTGGCACCGGCAGAAATTGCCGGTCCAGCGATTCGGTGGCCGGAACGGTCCATTGCCATCGGGAATTGTGTTTCGGTTTTCTCTGCAACTTCTTTGGTTGCCGCAGCCCAGTCATCCCACGTAGCATCAGGGCCAGGCACTTCAACTTCAGCCTGCTCGAATAGCGTTTTATTGATATATGCGCCAGTAATGGTCAGCTGCGAATGAAGACCATAGATACCGTTGTCGTCCGGTCCTTTACGGTACCAGTCGAGTGTTCCACCAAAACTTTTTTCCCAATAGTCCGCATCAACATACGGTGTCAGATCAAGATAATATTGAGCAAGACCGCCAAGGTCGGTCAGCTTTGCCATATCCGGCGCATCACCGGCAGCAAGCTGTACAGGCAGGCTTTCAAGAATAGCTTTATACGGCACTTCATCAATCTTGACCGTTACGCCCGGATTCTCCTCCTCGAAGCGGTCAAAGATTTCGCGCGCAGTGGCACATTCCGTGCCGTCACTGGAACACATATAGGTAATTTCCTGAGCAAATGACATTCCCGTGCCAACTGCCATACCGGTAATAGCTGTCGCCGAAGCGAGCAGAATCTTCATTGAGTTTATAGACATCTGGTTCCTCCCTGTGTGTCTATTTCGAACCCCGAAACGGGTTTAATCCGCTGGTGCCCATCCATTATAAAAGGCATCGCCTTCCTTAATCGGTGCCTGCACAGGCGTGCAGCTTCGTGCAGATTGATACATCATTGATACAATTTCAAGTGATCTTCTTCCATCCTCAATTAATACAGCATTTTTACCCTGATTTTGAAGGCAATCGGCCAGCGCTTCAAAAAATCCGGCAAAGCCCGCATGTGCAAAGTCTACCTTTGAAACCACCGCGTCAACATCCGCTTGGGTTACATTGCCGCGCGCTTCAAAAGTCCATTCGTCTTCAGCAGGCCGGTAAGGCGAAGTTCCGCTTGTCGCGGTTAGATTCTCAAACACAAACCGTAGCCTTGAAGTATCGGTTGCAGCACCCAGCGTAATAGAGCTGGTGGCCAAAGCGCCGCTTTCCATAACAAATGAAATGGATGCGCAGTCTTCAACCTCAATGTCATTGACCCGTGTATCGACAAACGCATTGAGTTTCGCCACGCCGCCAAAAATAGCACACAATAGATCATGATTGTGGATTGCATGACCGAGGATCGCGCCGCCCTGCTCGCCCTTCCAAGTGCCCCGCCATGGATTGGCATAATAGTCAGCCTCACGGTTCCAATGCGTCTCGATACTCGCAACCAGCGGCTTTCCCGCAAGCCCTGCATCAATTAACGCTTTTAATTTTGAAAGCGCCGGACCAAAGCGGTATTGAAAAACCGGAAAGAGCATTTTTCCATATTTTTTGGCCTGCTCCGCAAGCAGGTCTGCTTCTCTCAGCGAGTTTACAAGCGGTTTTTCACAAACAACATGTTTTCCCGCAGCTAGCGCTTTCATCGACATGTCAAAGTGTAGATGCGGCGGCAGGCAAATATCAATTATATCAATATCTTCATTCGCCAAAACGGAATCAAATTCTGAAGTGAGTGAAATGGTTTTATCACCGCCGCAAATTTCCTCCGCTCGCGCTGTATCGATATCGCAAATAGTCACAACCTGAAAACGGTCCGGCAAAGCCTTGTAACCGGCCAGATGTTCGCGCCCGATACCGGCACCGATAATCGCTACTTTAATAATCTCACTCATGATGCTGCATCAGCCATTGCCTGTGCCTTCAAACCAAGCTCCATCACCTTAAAGCAATGCGCCTGGCTCATCGCGGTCTCTGTACGGTTTTCTATATCGGCCGCCAGATTGGTAAAATACGGATAGCCTGCATCCGATGCATCGATATATTCACAACGCTCCTTATTGACGAGGTAAACATGGTCCGTGCCGTCATTGCGCGCCACATCGACATATTTACGCAGCTCAATATAGCCTTCGGTTCCAAGAATGGTCAGTCGCCCGTCCCCCCAAGTTGGCAGGGCATCAGGATTGTACCAGTCCACACGAATATAGCCGTGGCCCTGATCACTGCGCAGCGCAAGTTCACCGAAATCTTGCAGACCTTTATCGTCAGGATTTGCATAATTCGCAGCAGCTGCCATCGTGACTTTTGCATCAGACGAACCGGTAAAGAATAAAAACTGGTCAATCTGATGCGAAGCAATATCGCATATGATGCCACCATATTTATCTTTCTGGAAGAACCAGTCAGGCCGGATATCACGGTTCAGGCGATGCGGCCCCATACCGATAGTCTGTACAACTTTGCCAATGGCACCTTCTGCCACCAGTTCCGCGGCTTTCGTCACACAGGCAACCTCAAAGCGCTCGGAAAAGTTGACCGACCAGATGCGGCCCGTGCGCGCGACACATTCCTTGATCGCTTCTAATTGCTCAAGTGTGGTGCAGCCCGGCTTGTCAACCATCACATCTTTACCGGCTTCCATCGCCTCAATGGCAAGAGCCGCGCGCTCCGATGGAACAGCAGCGATCAGCACGAGATCAACATCCGGATTTTCAAGAATTGCGCGGCGGTGTTCAATACGTTTGACATCGGGAAACCGCTTTTCAAAACCATGTAAAGTATCCGGATTGCCATCTGTCCACCAACCGGTGAATTCAGAACCAATATCGATCATGTTCTGCGACATGCCATATATATGCCGGTGGTCGAGTCCAATTGCGGCAAATTTAATAGTTTTAGCCAACTGAGCGGCTCCTCTTGATAAGATGATTAATTACTTTGCACATCGACAGCACATTTTTCAGCAGACGATTGAACAATGGCATCAATGAGATAATGGACTTTAAGCGCTTCGCGTCCGGAACAAACCGGCGCGTGATCACCATTTAACGCATCAACAAAGTCCTCGATAATGCCGCGATGCCAGTCATGGGTGAATGCCATCGGGTCTGCGCCGCCGCCGGTACCGCCAGCCTCACCGATCGATTCTTCGCGGCCATCCCGCCATTTGATCGTCAGCATACCCGATTGCAGGGTAACTGCGGCCTTTTCAAACTGGAAAGACAAAGATTCAGCCTCTCCCGGATAAATAGCCGTGCTGGCAACAATTGAGCCGATAGCGCCGCTTTTATAATCAACACCGGCAGACACGTAATCTTCGGATTCCATTTTATGAAGCGCACTTGTGCGTGCCATGGCCTGCACTTTGTCTGCTGCACCCGTCAGGCTTAACAAAAGATCCAGCGTATGAATGGCCTGACTGATCAAAACCCCGCCGCCGTCACGTGCATATGTACCCCGTCCCGGCTCATCATAATATGCCTGTTCACGCCACCAAGGTATACGCGCTTCAGCAATATGAAGTTTACCGAACGTGTCATTATTCATGAGCGACTTGAGTTTGACCGAAGATTCACGCACACGGTGCTGAAAGACAATGCCAAGCTTCACATTTTGCGCTTCGCACAAATCGACCAATTCGCCGGCAGCAGCGCTTTTACGTTCGACCGGCTTTTCCATCAAAATATGTTTGCCCGCCTCAGCAAGCTCTTTGACAATTTCCTTTCGCGCATTGGGCGGCGTTAAGACAATCGCAAAGTCGATTGAAGCATCAGAAGCCACCTGCGCGACAGCATCAAAGGTTTGAACGCCATATCCGAGCAACTCACGCGCCTCATCGGCAAATTTTCGTGCAGAATTCTGACTGCGTGTTAAAACACCGGCAAGCTCCACTTTTTCTGATAGATCAGCCAGTGCCAAAAGATGCGTCTTGGCTACCATCCCGGCGCCAATGATAACAACGCGTTTGCGGTCCGTTGTATTTGTAATGGCTACAACTCCTCATGTATACAAGTATATTTCATCTTATTAGCATCAAAAAACAGGCAATGACAAACAAGTTTTGATGACATGTGAGATATTTTTCGGCATGCAGGTTCCAAACCAAGTTTGTGCGGCAGTTCGGCATGAATAGAAAAACCTGAAACGGAGAAACAGATGCACCATCCCGACATTTGGTTTGAGACCGATAAGTGTTTTATTGGCGGCACATGGTGCCAATCTCAGGGCGAAAAAACGATAGAACTTATCAATCCGTCGGACGGTTCGCCGATATGTCCAATCGCACAAGGTTCAAAGGCAGACATTGATGATGCTGTAGCAGCAGCACATTCAGCGCTTGATGGCGACTGGGGAAAACTGACCGCGCCCGAGCGCGGACGGTTTCTTTTCAAGCTTGGCGCAATCGTCCTTGAGAACACGGAAAAGCTGGCCAGACTGGAAGCGCTTGACGTCGGAAAACCGCTCAGTCAGGCGCGCGCAGATGTAGTTGCACTTTCGCGATATCTGGAATTTTACGGCGGCGCGGTTGATAAAATTCATGGCGCAACGATCCCCTATCTTGATGGCTACACAGTCTACACATTGCGCGAACCGCATGGCGTAACCGGACATATTATTCCGTGGAATTACCCCATGCAGATTATTGGCCGGTCTGTGGGCGCGGCTTTGGCAATGGGCAATGCCTGTGTCCTAAAACCGGCGGAAGAAGCCTGTTTGACCGCGCTTGCTTTTGCTGATCTTGCAAAACAGATTGGTCTTCCCGGAGGCGCACTCAATGTTGTGACCGGTCGCGGCGACGAGGCTGGCGCAGCCCTCAGCAGCAACAAAGGTGTCCATCATATTTCCTTTACCGGATCGGTTGCGACCGGCAGGTTGATACAATCAGCAGCAGCACAAAATGTCGTACCTGTTACACTTGAGCTCGGCGGAAAATCGCCACAGCTTGTCTTTGAAGATGCAGACCTGGATGCGGCACTGCCATTCCTTGTTAATGCAGGCATTCAGAATGCGGGACAAACATGTTCGGCTTCATCACGCATTCTGGTGCATCAAAGCCGTTATGATGAAGTCGTATCAAAAATGGCAAAGCGCTATAAAAGCCTGAACGTCGGTCCGGCTATGGATGATCTGGATCTTGGCCCCCTGATTTCGCAGCGGCAGAAATCTATCGTTGAGGAATTTCTTCAAAAAGCAGATGACCTTGAGACAATAGCAAGCGGATCCATCGTTGAAGGCGCCCCCGAGGGAGGTTCCTATGTAGCGCCGAAACTATTCGCCAGCACATCACCCGACCATGAATTGGCACAGAAAGAAATATTCGGCCCTGTTCAGATCATCATCCCTTTTAAGGATGAAGAGGAAGCGGTGTTGATTGCCAACGGTACGGACTATGGCCTCGTATCATCGGTGTGGAGCGAAAACGGGGCGCGGCAGATGCGTCTTGCCAAACGCTTGCGCAGCGGACAGGTTTTCCTGAATAATTATGGCGCCGGCGGCGGCGTGGAATTGCCCTTTGGCGGGACCGGACTTTCAGGCCATGGCCGCGAAAAAGGTTTTGAAGCCTTATACGGGTTTTCAACTTTAAAAACAGTTGCAGCGCGTCACGGTTAGGAATTGCTCATGCGTATGAATAAAAAAGTTGCCATTGTGACCGGCGGTGCATCGGGTTTCGGTGCAGGCATTGTACGCAAGTTTGCCGCCGAAGGGGCGCAAACTATAATTGGCGATCTGAACATTGATCTGGCAAAAGAGCTGGCGGGCGAACTTGGCGATAATGTTAGCGCAGTCGAGACCAACGTTGCCGATGATCAAAGTGTTGCCTCAATGGTCGAAGCAACGCTTAAAACGTTCGGGCAAATCGACATATTGGTGAACAATGCCGGCACAACACACCTGCCCGCTCCTCTGGATGAAATTAGCGAGCAGGATTTCGACAAAGTCTTTGCTGTAAACTGCAAGTCCGTTTTTCTCACGGCAAAACATATTGTCCCTCACATGAAGAAACAGTCCGCAGGCGCAATTTTAAATGTTGCGTCCACAGCTGCTGTCAGCCCGCGTCCGCGCCTTAGCTGGTATAATGCGTCCAAAGGCTGGATGAACAATGCAACCAAAGGCATGGCCATTGAACTGGCACCAAACGGCATAAGAGTAAATGCGATCAATCCGGTCGCAGGGGAAACACCGCTTTTGAAAACATTTATGGGCGAAGACACACCCGAAGTGCGCGCCAAGTTTCTTTCCACTATCCCGCTCGGGCGTTTCTCGACCCCGGAAGACATGGCAAATGCCGCCGTTTATCTTTGCTCGGATGAGGCCAGCATGGTGACAGGCGTCTGTATGGAAATCGACGGCGGTCGGTGCATCTAGAAGCTAGAAATTATCTTTACGCTTCCGAATTTCGGTAAACACATCTTCGTCGCTATGCTGCTCCATGTTCAGTTGCGACCGGATATTTTCATCATGAGGACGTAAAAACGGATTTGTTGCCAACTCCATTTCCAATGTAAAAGGCACAGTCGGCTCGCCGCGTTCCCGCAGCGCATGGATTTGCTTTGCCCGCCCCTGAAGCGCTTCATTTTCCGGATCAACACTCAGCGCAAATTTCGCATTTGCGGCGGTATATTCATGACTGCAATAGACAGTCGTTTCTGCCGGTAGTTTTGAAAGCTTGAGCAAGCTACTCCACATCATGGGCGCAGTGCTTTCAAAAATACGCCCGCACCCCAAGGCAAAAAGCGTATCGCCGGAAAACAATATCTGATCATCGGCGAGATAGAAATTGATCATATCCAGCGTATGGCCGGGTGTCTCGAGGATTGTTACTTTCCGTCCGGCAAAATCAACCGCATCACCTTCGCTCAAATGAACATCCAGCCCTGCAATTGGCTTGCTCTTTTGCGTCGGTCCATAAACCGTTGCACCGCTTTTTTCTTTAAGCTCTGCAAGACCATCGGTGTGATCCCAATGATGGTGCGTTATCCATATCTGGCTAAGCTCCCAACCTTTGGCATTAGCAGCTGAAAGGTAGGCCTCAGCATCGCCGGCATCAACCGCAGCGGTTTCACCGCTTTTCGGATCGTGTACCAACACGCCGTAATTATCGTCATTATAGGCGAACTGATGAATCTGAAGAGCGGTCATGGCATTTTCCAAAATGAAAGTTGTTACTAAGTCCGAATCTAGAAAAAATCTGCCGTTTTCAACGGGTAATTCTTACAAATGTCACAAATTAGGACCATCCGGTTTGCGTCATGGCCGTAACTGGTCCTATACGACTCATCATTACGGGTAAATAAGGCCACCAGTTACGTGTGCATCTTATGCCCGTATTAATATTATTCTTGAGCTTTGGCTCGTACTGACAAGTTTTGCCAATTGGTGGGTCGCGCTTTCAAGCGCAGGCAAACAGACTGTACTAGTCAAGTAAACTAATTGGTAGTGGGATGAACAGGTTCCGATCACACAGCATGTGGCTCATACGCCATGATGCTGCTGCGGACGCTGAACTTGCTCATTCTTTCACTCGGTCAGGACATTAAAATGAGCGAAGAAGCCCATCCGTGGCGAGAGCGTGGCCGTCAGTTTCAGGGCTATTTGAACGAGCTGTTCTATTTCCCGACATGGGTCAAATCGATTAACATGCACACGATGCGCAATGATATGATTGCGGGTCTTACAGGTGCGACGCTCGTTTTGCCGCAGGGTGTTGCTTTTGCCGCCATTGCCGGTCTGCCGCCTGAGTACGGTTTTTATACTGCCATCGTGACGGCCATTGTCGCCGCGTTATGCGGATCGAGTTTGCATGCCGTTTCAGGACCGACAACAGCTATTTCCGCGCTCGTCTTTGTTTCACTCGTTGGAAGCTTTGAGCCTGGAACAGACAGCTATATCAGTGCCGCGATAACCTTGGCGTTTCTGGTTGGAATTTATCAGCTTGTGCTTGGTATTGCGCGTCTTGGCGGCATGGTGGATTTTGTTTCACACTCCGTTATGACCGGCTTTATGACCGGCGCAGCCCTTCTGATTGCGCTCAGTCAGGTCCGCCATGCGCTGGGCGTTGAAATTCCGCGTCCTGACGAATTGGTCGAGTTTACCGTCGGACTTTATGAAAAGTTTCCGCAGGTAAACCCCTACTCCGTTGGCATTGCCGCGTTTGCCTTTTTTGTCGGTATCGGCATTAAGAAATGGCGTCCATTATGGCCTAACTACCTTATCGCTCTGGCAGCAGCCACCGGCATCAGCATCTGGCTTTCAGGTCAGGCAACCGAGGTTGCGACAGTGGGCGCGATCGAAAGCGTAACACCCAAATTTGTCCTTCCGGATTTTACACTGGGTTCATTGCGTGACCTGTCGTCGGCAGCGTTCGCGATCGCGATGGTCGGATTGTTGGAAGCTATGTCCGTCGCCCGTGCAATCGGTTTGAAATCAGGTCAAATGGTCGACAATAACCGTGAGTTTCTTGGCCAAGGCGCATCAAATGTCGTCGGCAGTTTTTTCCAGTGCTACCCCGGATCGGCATCATTTACCCGTTCCGGCGTCAACTATGAAGCGGGAGCGCAAACACCATTGTCCGCTGTATTTGCAGCTTTCTTCCTGTTTCTCATACTCTTGCTCGTTGCACCTTGGTTTGCTTATGTTCCCATTCCGGCGATGGCTGGAGTTATTATTCTGGTCGCCTGGCGTCTGGTCGATCTGCAAGAGATCAAACACATTTTCACGACCTCTGCATCTGAAACAATTATCGCATGTGTAACGTTCTTCTCAGCACTGCTTATCAATCTTGAATTTGCCATTTACGCCGGTGTTCTTCTGTCACTTGGTTTGTTCTTGAACTCAACGTCAAAACCATCAATCGGCATCGGTGTCCCGGACCCAAACTCCAAGCGACGCACCTTCTCCGGCTCCGGCATTGGCAGTGGCAATGAGACCCTCCCCGAATGTCCGCAGCTTATGATTGCCCGTCTGGACGGCCCGCTTTATTTCGGATCGGTTGAATATCTGCGCAAGCAATTCAGACGCTTTGAAATTGAGCGTAAAAACCAGACCAATATGATTTTCATCGTGAAAGGCATTGGCGAGATCGATATGCCCGGTGCGGACCTTCTCATTGAAGAAGCAAACCGGCGGCGCAGACGCGGCGGCTCGTTCCACTTGCAGACAAAAACGCCCAAAACCATTTCCAAGCTTGCGCGTTTCAAAGTGATCAAAGAGCTCGGCCGCGAGTATATTCACCTGTCAAAGGGCGACGCGATTGCCGAGGCCGTGCCCACTCTGGATAAATCGATTTGTGCGACATGCACAAAGCGCATTTTCTTCGAATGTGAAGCACAGCCAAAACCTGTTCCGGAAGAGATAAAAGAACAAATGCACGAAGCCAAATCCGAAGCATCGCCAACTAATGTGCAGCCTGCACCAAAACTATCGGCAGAATAGTTTGAAAAACAATTGTCGCTAGCTTTCAAGGCTGCATGTCTCGGATGAAGACGGCACGGAAGTTCTGAGCGATCCGTCAGTCGCACTTAGGCTCGTCAAAAACTCAAGGCTCAACAATCATACTGCTGGTGACCTGATCTATAGAGTTGATCCCCAACATAGCCAGAGTTTGACTTATTTCCTCGCCGAGCAAGGTGCCAAGCTTTTGCGCCCCGCCAGCGCCATACCCTGCGATCGCCATTTGAAAAGGTCTGCCTAGAAAAACAAAATCGGCACCCATCGCATAAGCTTTTACGATATCCTCGCCTGTGCGGATGCCGCTATCGTAAAACAGCGTAAATCCCTCGCCCAATGCTTCGCGAATAGCTTTAAGCGCCAATATGGGCGGTATGGCGCTGTCGAGTTGCCGCCCGCCATGACTTGAAACCTGAATGGCATCAACGCCTTCATCTTTAAGGCGCAATGCATCTTCAACATCCAGCACGCCTTTAATGACCAGCTTGCCTTTCCAGCGTTGACGCAACTGCTTTAAATAAATCCAGTCAGCACCGGCGCGGCTCGCACTGCGGTCAAAGCTGGCTTGAGATCCGTCGAAATTCGCAAGCGATGGCGCACCGTGTAACAGCGTGGAAACCGACCATTTGGGATGCATAGCGAAGTCGATAAACTGCCGCGGCCCAATCTTGAACGGCATCTTGAAGCCATGGCGCAATTCACGCGGACGTTTGCCTACCTCCGGCACATCAACCGTCAAAACCAGAACATCATAGCCGGCGGTTTCCGCCCGTGACAGCAGATGCTCTGCGGCGCTCTGGTCAGCGGTATAATAAAGTTGAAACCACGCGTTGCCTTCCGCCATCTCAATCATCTTTTCGAGAGGCGTGGACGCAGCGGTGGACACAGCAACGGGAACATGATTTTGCGCGGCAAATTTCGCCAAGTGAATATCTGTTCGCGGCCCCGATAAATTGCACATCCCCATCGGGGCAATGCCGAATGGTAGTTTGGTTGGCGCGCCAAATAGCTTGCCCGCCACGCTGCGCTTTTCGACATTTTGTAAAACACGGCTGCGCAGCATTAAATGAGCAAGTTCGCGGCGGTTGCGTTCTTCAGCTAGCCCTTCACCTGCCGCACCATCAATATAGTCAAACACCATCGCCGGAAGGCGGCGCTTGGCAGCGCGCCGCGCATCCTCAACTGTAACGAATGGCTGTTTAAACATGGATGAAACTAAGCGTTTTTGCGCTTAACTTCTTCCATAAAGCGGTGACGTATAACCGGCCCGTCAAGCTCGATAACCGGCACAGGAATATTGCCGCTCTCACATTTGCAGACAATGATTGTCATCTTGTCGCCTGCGATTGCTGTCTTCATCACATTGACCGCTTCTTCGGCCTGACACTCGATAACATTATCGCAGCCGCACGCTTCAGCGACCTTGGCAAGCGAGGTTTTCATGCCTGTATAAGTCGGCTGGTCGCCGGTTGAACCATAGGAACCATTATCAATGATAAGCAGGATAAAATTATGCGCGACATTGTTTGCAATTGTCGGCAAGGTTCCAAGATTGGTCAGGATAGAACCATCGCCATCAATAGAGATGACTTTTGCCTTCTGGGTTAAAGCCAGACCAAGCCCGATAGAAGAGCAAAGACCCATCGTACCAAGCATGTAGAAATTAGACGGCTGGTCACCCATCATATGCAATTCCTGGCTTGGCAGACCGATATTGCAGACCACCAACTGGTCTTTCAAAACAGGAACAAGATTCTTAATAATTTCGCTGCGGATCATATCAGTATCCTCCCCAGAAGTTTGAATCGGTCAAAATAGCGGTCGGCTTACGTGTCATGAAAGTGTGGTGCAATATCGCATCAAGCTCTGTCACGTCTTCCGGCTTGTGGAAGTGATATGTCTGGATGTTGAGCTGCGCCAAAAGCGCCTTGGTGTGCACTGCCATTTCAGCCTGAATAGCGACCCGCTCGCCCAGTTCGCCGCGATAGGAAATAAGCATCGGCAGCGGCATATTGTAAAACTGCGTCAGGGAAGCAAGTGTGTTCACCGTGACGCCAACGGCTGTGTTCTGCATAATGATGCAAGGGCGCTTCCCCCCCATAAAAGCACCGGCGCACAAGCCCATGCCCTCGTCTTCCTTGTTGGAAGGCACATGCATAAAGCGCTTATCATTTTCGACTTTTTCAATGACACCGGCAAGTTGTTTGCACGGCACAGTGGTGACAAACTCCACATTGTTTTTAGCCAAACTGTCCAGAATTGCTTGATTGATATCCACGCCAAAGCACTCCACTTGTTTCGATGCCGTTTAATGCGCCGAAATGCGCATGATTTCTAACCAAAAACACTTAAGCTAACTAAAGAATTACTTTACCAAAATTCCATTCGTAATTTTTTAGCCAAATTTATCTTTATCAAAAACCGCGCCGAGTGCGCTCTGAAATGCATCGATTAACGGGAAAACCTGGCTGTCTTTGCGCGAAAGAACACCAATATTTCTGGTGCGCGGCACTTTACCAATCGGGATAAACCGGATTTGTCTGCTGAGGTAATTGTCAAAACACGGCTTTGGAATAATCGCGACTCCAAGATCATGAACAATCATGTTATAGATGGTCTCCAGCGAATCCAGCTCCATTGCATCCACAAGTGACAGGCCAAGTTCCTCTAAAATATCATCGGCCAGACTGCTGACCCATGCCGTACGTGCCATGCGTAGATAAGGCCGGTTCGTCAAAATCATACGCACATCTTTGTCGGTGACATGCTGGTGCGTGGCCAGCATGAGCGTTTCATCCGCCAATGGGTGCCAACGAAACGAGGCCCCTATTCTTTGCGGCTTGCTCATAATGGCCGCATCCACAACGCCGCGCTCAACATGTGCAAAAAGCTGGTCGGAAAGACTTGGAATAATGCGGATATGCACACCCGGAAAATCATTCTTGAGATTTTTAAGGGACAAAGGCACCAGATTTTGCATAAGAGAAGGAACAGCGCCAATCCGCATCTCGCCCGCAAGCAAGCTTTTCGAGCGCGCCGATGCCACCATCTGTTCGCAGCGCTGGATAATGTCGCGTGCTTGAGGCACGAGCGACAATGCCGCATGGGTCATTTCCGGCGAGCGTCCCGCTCTGGAAAATAGAATGATTTGGAGTTCGTCCTCCAGCCGTTTCATTTGCTGGCTGACTGCGGCAGGTGTCACGAAAACCTTATCGGCAGCACCGACAAAGCTTCCCGTTTCTGCTATCGCAACAAATGTCTTTAACAGTCTAATCAATTTGAGACCTGACAGATTTATTCATCAACGAGCACATTTGCCAATTGCGAGGCCGCATCAGACAAAAGTGCCTTGTGTTGAACGAGAATTTCTGAATCAACGCGGACCGTAGGGCCGTGAGCCGCCAGAGCAGCAATAAAGCGCTTCTTGTCATCAAATATAGGCACAGCGATCGCGACCATACCATCCATGAATTCCTGATCATCAATCGCATACCCCTGATTGGCGATATCTTCTAAATTTGCGAGCAGTGCATCGACATTATCAAACGTATTATCTGTGTAGGGCTTCAATTGAAGAGAACGGGCAAGCTTTTCGCGCAAAACCGGAGCGAGTGAAGCCAGAAAAACCTTACCACTAGCAGTGCAATGGAATGGCACATGTGTTCCCACTGGAAGCTGGACCCTAAATGGCCAATCGGTCTCAACGCGATCAATATAGTTCATGCCGTCATCGGTCGGCACGACAAAGTTGACAGTCTCTCCAACCGTTTGTGCAACCTGTTCCAATATCTGCCTGCGGGCAATATGAACATGCGATGCATAGAGCATACCGATGCCCATAGAGCGCAGCCGACGGGCCGGACGCAAGCGCTTCCCGCTTGGCTCGTAAGTCAGAAACCCCTCCTCCACAAGCGTTGCACATAGCCGGTGTACCGTCTGCTTGGGCAAGCCTATATGCTGGTTTATTTCAGTCGGCGATAATGCCCTGTCTGATTTACCCAACACTTCCAGAATCAATAAGGTTCTTAAATTTGTTGGTATTCGGCTTTCATCGCCCATGCAGAAACTCCTCTTTAGCGGGAGTATAAGCATGTTTAAAAAGTCAAATCGAGACAGCAAGTCTCATTTTTATCATCTCGGCCAGTTTTAATTTCCGTTGTCATGATAGAGCGCAAAATCGGCTTGCCTCATATTATGCGGCGCGTGGCAACACTGGATCGAAAGCTTCCCGTAACCGCTTCGATGCCAGCCTGACAATTTTTACAATAATATAGTACCACAGGCTGCAAACGGTGAAACCGCTTTCTTTTTTGTAAATCTGCCTTTTATGCTTACGCAAAATACTGACCTTCAGAGGAATTTGTCTTCCGGAAGATGCAATTTTTGCTCGCCCTGTCAGCTTGGCGGCAACACGAAAGGACATACGCTTGACCCGTGAATACTTAAAAAAGGCGGCAAAAACCGCATCAACTGATGCAGGTGATGTTCGAAATAAAGTTCAAACTATTCTTGATGAGATCGAGACCGGCCGCGAAGACGCAGCTCTGCGGTACGCAAAAGAGTTTGACCGCTACGACGGTGAGATCATTTTGAGCCCAGCGGCAATTGAAGCAGCGGCGGCGCAGATATCTCAAAAACTAAAAGACGACATTCATTTTGCGCATGACAATGTGAAGCGCTTTGCCGAGCAGCAGAAAAAAAGCCTAACTGACTTTGAGTACGAAATGGCGCCGGGCTTTATCGCAGGGCAAAAATCCATACCGGTTCAGGCGGCAGGATGCTATGTACCGGGCGGCCGTTACAGCCACATCGCGTCAGCAATTATGACTGTCACAACAGCAAAAGTAGCAGGATGCAAGAACATTGCTGTGTGCTCCCCGCCCCGCCCCGGCATTGGCATTAATCCGGCTATAATTTATACGGCACATGTCTGCGGTGCCGATAGAATTCTGGCTCTGGGCGGAGTACAGGGTGTTGCCGTAATGGCGTTCGGCTTGTTTGACCTTCCGCCTTCGGACATCATTGTTGGGCCCGGTAATCAGTTTGTTGCAGAAGCAAAACGTATTTTGTTTGGCCGTGTCGGTATCGACATGTTTGCCGGACCAACCGACAGCCTTATTATTGCAGACAAAACAGCCGATGCTGAAATCGTGGCTGCTGATTTGGTGGGACAAGCCGAACACGGCTACAATTCCCCTGTATGGCTGGTAACCGACGACGCAAACCTTGCTGCACAGGTCATGGAGCGCGTGCCTAGCCTCATTGCCGCATTGCCGGAAACAAACAGAGAAAATGCCGAAGCGGCGTGGCGCGATTATGCTGAAATTGTTCTGTGCCCGGACCGCGAGGAAATGGCGCGCTGCTCGGATGACTACGCACCGGAACACTTAACTGTACAGGCCGCAGATCTTGATTGGTGGTTGGATAACCTCAATTGTTATGGCTCGCTTTTCCTTGGTGAAGAAACGACCGTTGCCTACGGCGACAAGGCTTCAGGCACAAACCATGTACTGCCTACATCAGGAGCGGCAAAATATACCGGCGGCCTTTCCGTCCATAAGTTTTTGAAAATTGTCACTTGGCAACGGGCAACACGCGCCGCCTCCAAACAAACAGCTATTGCTACCGCGCGCATTTCGCGCCTTGAGGGTATGGAAGGTCACGCGCGTACTGCCGACATACGTCTGGCCAAGTACTTTCCCAAGGAGAATTTTGACCTCTCCTCCAGTGACGAGTGAACTATCCGGTTAGCCTCAATAGAAAAGCCGCACGAGATAAAGCGTTAGTCCCGGGAAAATCACAAGAATAATCGTGCGGACGATATCTGAAGCAATAAACGGCATAATTGCTTTATAGGTAGCACCCAGGCGCGTGTCCTTATCCATCGAATTGATGATAAAAAGATTCATGCCCACCGGTGGTGTGATCAGCCCGACCTCGACAACAATTAGAACGAGAATACCGAACCAAAGCGCTGTTTCTTCTGCCGACAATCCAAAATCAAGACCGGAGATAATCGGGAAGAAAATCGGAATAGTCAGCAAGATCATCGAAAGGCTGTCCATGATGCAGCCAAAAACAAGATAAACGGTGAGGATCACAACCAGCACGACCCAAGGACTCAACCCCATCGCCACGACATATTCCGACATTTCCTGTGGCACCTGTGTGAGCGCAAGAAACCCGTTATAATAACTTGCGCCAAGCACGATCAAAAATATCATCGCCGTGTTTGAAGCCGTTGAAAGCAGCGCATCAACAAAATTATCCCATTTTAGCGCACGGCTGAACAATGCGATCAGACCGGTTCCGGCAGCACCGATTGCCGCTGCTTCTGTTGGCGTAAACCAGCCGAAATAAATACCGCCAACAACCAGAAAGAATACAAGCAAGACCGGCCAGACCGCCAGTAATGCGGTAAGCCGCTCGCTATAGGGCATGCGGTCCTTAATCTTTTCGCTGCCGGGGAACATTCGCACATAAATCGCGATGGTCAGCATATAACCGATTGCCGCCAGCAGACCGGGTATAAACGCCGCCATGAACAGTTTCGCGATATTCTGCTCGGTCAAAATGGCATAAATGACAAGAACAACAGATGGCGGTATTAAAATACCGAGTGTACCACCGGCAGCCAGTGTTGCCGTTGCAAATCCGCCCTCATATCCGGCCTTACGCAATTCGGGCAAAGCGACCTGCCCCATTGTAGCAGCGGTGGCCAGTGAAGAACCGCAAATCGCGCCAAAACCTGCCGAAGCGCCAACCGAGGCCATCGCCACACCGCCCCGACGGTGTCCCAGAAATGCTTCGGCTGCTTTAAACAAGGACTGGGACATGCCGCCCAGTGAAGCAAACTGCCCCATCAACAAAAACAGCGGCACAATCGACAGTGAGTGGCTTGAAAATGTTGAGTAGGTTTCGGACTTCATCTTTGCCAGAACAACAGTCCAATCTCCGAATATGAGCGCAGTGCCGCCCAGTCCGCAAACAATCATCGCAACACCGATTGGCATGCGAATGAAAATAAGAAGAATGAGTACCGGTAGCGAAATCAACCCGATATCAAAATTACTCATGGGCCAACCTGCTCAGAAGAATGCTCGGCATCGCCGCGTTCGTTCCAATGAATGAGAACGCTCATCACGCCAACAACCACAGCAAATAATGCCGCGATAAAACAGGCTGCGTATCCCCACCAAACGGGCCATGTTAAAAGAAATGTTGTTTCGCCATAAAGCATCTTGTCGCGCATACCGGCGTAAAGACGCCAGGTGATGACCACCATAATGATAACAAGTAAAACTTCCCAGATAAGCGCAAGGAACTCGTTACCGCGCCCGCTCAAAAGACGCTGAGTGAAAAGATCAACCGATGCGTGACCACGGTTAAGCTGGCACCAAGGAAGAAAAAGAAAAATTGCCAGCGCCATTGAAATTTCAACAAGCTCGAAATCGCCCGTTATCGGTGCGAATTGCTGCAGCAGACCCGCTATAGCTGCCAGATTATCTTTGACGAACGGCATATTGCCAATCGTGTTCAGCCCCCGTCCGGTAATGCTAATACACGTCATCACAATAAGAAAGATAAGCAATGCGCCGCCAAGAACAGCCATAAGCTTGGCAAGACTATTGGCGATAGCACGCATTTTTTTCAAATTATTGCTCCACGTCTGTGCGCTAAAATTAACAAATAAGTTCAGCGCACAAACAGAATTACCTTTAGTTGACGATATTCGCCTGCGTTGCTGCACGAAGTTCATCTTCGCTCACACCATCAGCAGTTTCAACGATTTTCAGACCGCCATCAACAACATCAAGCACACCAAGATTAGTGATGATGCGATCGACAACGCCCGTTCCGGTAAGCGGAAGCGTGCATTCTTTGAGCAATTTTGAATCGCCATGCTTGTTGGTGTGGTCCATCACGACAACAACCCGTCCGACACCGGCAACAAGGTCCATCGCGCCGCCCATGCCTTTGACCAGCTTGCCCGGAATCATCCAATTGGCCAAATCACCGTTCTCGGCCACCTCCATGGCCCCAAGAATAGCCATAGCGATTTTGCCGCCGCGGATCATGCCGAAAGATGTCGCACTGTCAAAATAGGCGGTATGCGGTAGTTCGGTAATTGTCTGCTTGCCGGCATTGATCAGATCGGGATCAATGTTTTCTTCCGTCGGAAACGGTCCCATGCCAAGCATGCCGTTCTCTGACTGAAGCGTGACTTCAACGCCTTCAGGAATATAATTGGCAACCATGGTCGGAATACCAATACCGAGATTGACGTATGTACCGTCTTCAAGTTCCTGTGCTGCACGGGCAGCCATTTGATTTCTGTCCCAAGCCATTGATCAAGCCTCCCGTACTGTGCGTTGTTCTATGCGTTTTTCATGCTCACCTTGAATAAGGCGGTGAACATAAATGCCCGGCAGATGAATGTGGTCAGGATCAAGTGAGCCCACAGGCACAATCTCTTCCACTTCCAGCACGCAGGTTTTGCCGCACATCGCGGCAGGTGGATTAAAGTTTCGCGCGGTCTTGCGGAAAATTGCATTTCCAGTTTCATCCGCCTTCCAAGCTTTGACTATTGAAAGGTCGGCAAAAATGCCTTCTTCCATGATGTAAGTTTCGCCGCCAAAATCCTTGTGTTCTTTACCTTCGGCGATCACTGTGCCCACACCTGTTTTGGTATAAAAGCCAGGGATACCTGCGCCGCCGGCACGCATACGCTCTGCCAAAGTTCCCTGAGGATTGAATTCCAGCTCAAGCTCGCCGGAAAGATATTGGCGCATAAACTCCGCGTTTTCGCCAACATAGGACGAAATCATTTTCTTCACCTGTTTGGTTTGAAGAAGGATGCCGATACCAAATTGATCAACGCCAGCATTGTTTGATGCAAAAGTAAGATCTTTGGTACCCGCTTCCTTAATGGCCTGTAGCAGCAATTCGGGAATACCACACAAGCCAAAGCCGCCAGCAGCAATGAACATTCCATCATGCAACAGGCCTTCCAAGGCAGATGCTGCATTCGGATAAATCTTCTTCATCAGAACCTCCACACTTGCCGCACTCTCAGGGCGGCTTCTGCTAGTGTTTGACTTTGCACTGCAGCATTTGTCAAGCGTAGCAAGATGCCGACCTGAGTTGTCCGCAAAAAGCTGAATTTCAATTCTGGGAAGTCGTGAGCAGAAAACCTACCCGCGTAGCGGGCGCGCGCTTGCCTATTTTGCAACCAAACACAAGGCCTAAGATGCATCAATCAGGAGGTCCAAGGCACAAAAAGCGCAAATTGGTACATTTTTTGAGGAAATGGATTCTCAAAATGAAACGGATTCAGAGGCATTTTAATTAAATGCCGCCGTTACGGATAAAGCTGCGTAATCATAGGGTTAACGGAAAACGACTGGAAAATACGGCATTACAACCGACGACACGTAAAATTTGACCCTTTAGGTTGCCTTTTATTATCTACGCAACCTAGGGTTTTATAAATATGTCTTTCTTACAGTTCAATCTCCTACGCAACAGAGGAGAGTATTATGTTTGAATTGAGTAATTTTACGAAACGATCACTTGGGCTGATTTGCGGAACTTTTATGGCAACGGCTCTTATAAGCAGCCCCGTTAACGCCGGTAGCCTCTTGGGAGGCGGAGACGGAAAAGGCGTATCAATTGGCGGATCAAACGGTATTTCAGTTGGCACAAATAATAATGGCGGTGGCGGCCTTGGTGTCGGCGTAAGTGTTGGCGGCAGCAGCGGCGTAAACGCCGGTGCGAGCGTCGGCGGCAGTAGCGGCGTCAATGCCGGCGCAAGCGTCGGCGGCAGCAGCGGTGTCAACGCCAGTGCAAGTGTCGGCGGCAGTAGCGGTGGCATCAATGCAGGCGCCAATGTTGGCGGCGGTAGTGGCCTTAATGCCAATGTAGGTATCGGCGGCAACAAAGGAATTGATGTCGACGTTAGCTTGGGCCATCCAACAACGAAAACTCCTACAACAAAAAACCCTACGGATCCATCAGGAAAAATCCCGGGGAACTGGAGCAAAAAAACACGCGACATGTTTGCAAACATGAGTTCACGCGACATGAATCAATTGTTGAAAGACTGCCGTACTATTTTGAACTCACCACGAAACCATCCAGCCAAGGCTGTGCGTCTGTGCAGACTTGCCATTCAACTCTAATAAAATACACAGGTAGATCATAAGTCACCACCTACTCGCTCTTTCTACCTGCGTGGCCTTGCTTCTTTAATCGGAGGCAAGGCCTTATTTATGTCTGACGGTGTATTGAAGAATTGAGCGCACCTTGCACATCATCAAAAAGGTTTTTTGATACAAAAAGTCTCATTTTTTAATATTAAACACTCTCCTGCAGCGTTTTTCTGGCTACAATCACAACTGGTCCAATGAACCGTTATATCTGGCACTGAAGGTGCTGGGAGCCACTATACTACTCAGCAGGAACAATGCAGAGCTGGTATATAACATCCCAGCAGCAGAAATTATCTATGACCACTGTGGAGGGTACGCAATATGAAGATGACAACGGAAGAGGCTTTTGTAAAAGTATTGCAAATGCATGGCATCGACAATGCATTTGGCATCATCGGCTCTGCCATGATGGCTATCTCTGATCTTTTTCCGAAAGCTGGAATTAAGTTTTGGGATTGTGCCCATGAAACCAACGCCGGCATGACGGCAGATGGTTACACGCGCTCATCCGGCAAAATGTCTATGATGATTGCCCAGAACGGCCCAGGCATCACAAACTTTGTCACGCCTGTAAAAACGGCATATTGGAACCATACTCCCCTTCTATTGGTGACTCCTCAAGCTGCTAACAAAACAATTGGTCAGGGCGGTTTTCAGGAAATCGAGCAAATGAAACTGTTCGAAGACATGGTTTGCTATCAGGAAGAAGTACGTGACCCTTCCCGCATGGCGGAAGTGCTTAACCGTGTGATTGAAAAAGCATGGCGCGGCTCAGCTCCGGCACAAATCAACGTGCCGCGCGATTACTGGACACAAGTTATTGACATTGAATTGCCGCAGATTGTTCGCCTAGAACGTCCCCGCGGCGGCGAGCAGGCAATTACCGAAGCAGCTAAATTGCTTTCAGACGCTAAATTTCCCGTCATTTTAAATGGTGCCGGCGTTATTCTGGCTGGCGGCATTCCGGCATCTGTAGACTTGGCTGAAAAATTGTCAGCACCTGTTTGTTGCGGCTACCAGCACAATGACGCTTTCCCGGGCTCACACCCCCTATCTGTTGGCCCGCTTGGCTATAACGGCTCCAAAGCCGCTATGGAGCTGATTTCAAAAGCCGATGTCGTCTTGTGTCTTGGCACGCGCCTCAACCCATTTTCGACCCTGCCGGGCTACGGCATCGATTATTGGCCAAAAGACGCAAAAATTATTCAGGTGGATATGAATTCCGACCGTATCGGCCTTACCAAGAAAGTGACCGTTGGTATTCAGGGCGACGCAAAACTGGTTGCAGAGCAAATTCTGGAAAAACTGTCACCAAGTGCAGGCGACGAAGGCCGCAAGGACCGCGAAGCAACCATTGCACAGACTAAATCAGCATGGTTGCAACAATTGTCTTCAATGGATCATGAAGACGATGATCCGGGCACAACTTGGAACGAGCGCGCACGCAACCGCGAACCGGAACGCATGTCACCGCGCATGGCATGGCGGGCTATTCAGGCGGCAATGCCAAAAGATGCAATTATCTCCTCTGATATCGGCAACAATTGTGCGATCGGTAACGCCTATCCGACGTTCGAAAAAGGCCGCAAATATCTGGCTCCTGGTCTGTTTGGACCATGCGGTTATGGCTTCCCTGCCATTCTTGGTGCGAAAATCGCCAATCCGGATACGCCGGTCATCGGCTTTGCCGGCGATGGCGCTTTCGGTATCTCCATGAACGAGATGACCGCATGCGGCCGTAATGACTGGAAACCGATCACCATGGTCATTTTCCGCAACTACCAATGGGGCGCTGAAAAGCGCAATACAACCCTTTGGTTCGACGACAATTTCGTCGGAACAGAGCTGAACCTTGGCGTGGAGTATGCAAAAATTGCCGAAGGTTGCGGTGTTAAGGGTGTGCAGGTCACAACGATGGAAGATTTAACCAAAGCACTGGACGACGCGATTGAAGGCCAGATGAAGCGCAACGAAACAACATTCATTGAAGTTGTGCTTAATCAGGAGCTTGGCGAACCATTCCGCCGCGATGCCATGAAAAAACCGGTCTCCGTCGCAGGTATCAATCCAAACGACATGCGCCCTCAACAAGCCGCTGAGTAAGGTTACAATCCGTCCGGACTGTCAAAAATGAAGATGGAAGATTAAAGTTAGGCTCTGCCGGTGATTCCACATTGGCAGAGCGTTTTATTATGTGAACTGTGAGAAATACATGCATGATCCGCTAAAGCCTATCTATGCCGCTGCAAAATCTGTACGCCGACATATTGTGCTCAGCGAAGGTCTTGACCCGCGCATCATTGATGGCGCGGCAGCGGCAATCAAACAGGAACTTGCCGCCATAACTCTCCTCGGCAACAAGGAGATCGTCGCCACGGCGATTGAAGCGCGCGGGCACAATGCATCGGATTTCAACCTGATTGATCCGGCAGATACACAGCACCACGAAGCTTATGCCAGCGGTTATTATGAACTGCGAAAAAACAAAGGCATATCCAAAGAATTTGCCCATGAAGGCATGAAAGTCCCGCTTAACTTTGCGGCCATGATGGTACGTCTTGGCGATGCGGACGGTACTGTCTCGGGCGCAGTTGCCACAACTGCGGATACGGTGCGTGCTGCACTGCAAATCATCAGAAAAGCGCCCGATGCCGCATTGGTTTCCAGCTTTTTTCTTATGGTGCTGAATCAGGACCATCACACAAAAAAGGGCGTTTTCGTCTTTGCGGATTGCGGGCTGACAATTGATCCCGATGCGGTTCAGCTTGCAGAAATCGCGATTGCTTCAGCAGGTTCATATATTGCGCTAACCGGCAATGAACCTAAAATCGGCATGCTATCTTTTTCAACAATGGGCAGCGCCCGCCATGACAAGGTAAGCAAAGTTCAAAATGCAACAAAGCTGATACGCGAAAGATTGCCCGATCTGACTGTTTCCGGTGAGTTGCAATTTGATGCCGCTTTCCTGCCTGCTGTGGCACAGTCCAAAGCGCCGGATGATGATGTGAAAGGCGATGCCAACATCTTTGTTTTTCCGAATTTGGATGCGGGAAATATCGGCTATAAAATTGCCCAGCGCATCGGCGGCGCACAGGCGATAGGCCCCATTCTTCAAGGCCTTTCAAAACCGGCCAATGATTTGTCACGCGGCTGTTCTGCTCAAGATGTAACCAATATGATCGCGATCACCGCCGCGCAGGTAAAATGATTCAAAGCCAGCAGCTTATCTACGGCACTTGAATCATTTTCTTACACCTTCACACGCTCGGATTTAGGATCATACATAGGCTTCATCGAAGCCTCGGCTTCAAACCGCTGGCCTGCAATTTCAATCTCGAATTTTGAAGCCAGCATATCTGCCATAGACTGGCCCTTACACGGCACATAACCAAGTCCGACAGCCGCCCCTAATGTATGTCCGTAATTAGCCGAAGTGATATAGGATACGATTTTCCCGTCCTGTACAATCGGTTCATGATGATACATGAGCGGCAACGGGTCTTTGAGCGCGAACTGCACAAGACGCATATCCAGTCCTTGTTCTTTTTTACGCAGAACCGCATCGCGGCCAACGAAGCTTTCCTTTGCTGTTTTGACTGCGAAACCAAGACCCGCTTCCAACACATGGTCCTCACCAGTTATATCGTGTCCAAAATGGCGAAACGCTTTTTCGATGCGCAATGAATCCATCATGTGCATACCGCAAAGCTTCAGATTCATATCCTGGCCAGCCTCAAACAGTGTCTCGAAAACATGCGCTGCCATATCGGTTGAAACATAAAGCTCCCACCCTAGTTCGCCGACATAGGTGACACGGTGTGCACGCGCCAGCCCCATACCAATCTCAACATCCCTCGCCTGACCGAAAGGATGATTGTCATTCGTCCAGTCATGGTTTGATACAAGCTCCAGAAGACGGCGTGAATTCGGCCCCATAACGGCAAGCACCGCTTCAGCGGATGTCGCGTCAAAAATGAGCGCTTGAAAGTTGCCCAAATGACGGCGCATCCAATGCATTTCGCGCTGAACCGTTGCGGCCGGTGTCACGACAATATAGCTGTTTTCAGCCAGTCGCGTAACAGTAACATCTGCCTCGATACCGCCGCGCTTATTGAGAAACTGTGTATAGGTGATTTTGCCGACCGGCACATCAACATCATTGCCGCAAACATAATTGAGAAAGGCGCAGGCATCGCGTCCCTCAACACGTATTTTACCGAACGACGTCATATCGTACATGCCGACATTTTCGCGCACGGCACGGTGCTCTTCGGCAGCGTTTTGAAACCAGTTCTGACGCTTCCATGAATATTTATATTCAGGTTCCTGATCAGCATTGGCAAACCAGTTTGCCCGCTCCCATCCGGCAACCTCACCGAACACAGCACCCCGTTCCTTTAAATGGGCATGAAACGGAGAACGGCGCACACCCCGCGCGGTTGCCATCTGGCGATAGGGAAAATGATCAGCATAAAGCAAACCCAAACTTTCCTTGGCCCGCTCAAACAAATATGTCTTATTGTTCTGGAACGGCTGCATACGCCGTATATCAACGTCGCCCAAATCAAAAGGCGGCAAGCCTTTATCCATCCATTCTGCGAGCGCCCAACCTGCACCGCCGGAGGATTGAATGCCAATCGAATTAAAGCCCGCCATAATAAAGAAGTTTTTCAAATTGGGCGCTTCACCAAGATGATAAGCGTCATCTGGTGTAAAACTCTCCGGCCCATTGAAGAAAGTATGAATACCGGCATCGGCAAGCACGGGTACGCGTTCAACCGCCATTTCCAAAATTGGTTCAAAATGGTCAAAATCTTCCGGTAATTGATCGAACTCAAAATCCTGACTGATGCCGTTCATCCCCCAAGGCTTGGATTCTGGCTCGAACGCACCGAGCAAAATCTTGCCTGCATCTTCTTTGTAATAGGCGCATTCATCCGGTACCCGCAGAACAGGCATCTGCTTAAGATCAGGGATATTTTCCGTAACGATATAGAAATGCTCGCAGGCATGAAGCGGAACGCTGACATCCGCCATTTCGCCAATATCACGCGCCCACATACCGCCGCAGTTGACCACAAAATCAGCGTCGATCATGCCGCTTTCTTCTGAACCGTCGCGCTGCCATGACACACCGCTAACACGGTCGCCATCGACGTGGATTTCGGTCACTTTCATACGCTCGAATATGTGCGCGCCGTTCATTTTAGCACCTTTAGCCAGCGCCAGTGCGATATTTGCCGGATCGCCCTGCCCGTCTTTTGGCAAATAAACACCACCTTTAACGCCGTCGAGATTGATGTGCGGATAACGCTCTTTGACTTGCGCCGGTGTGATTTCTTCGACATCAACACCAAAAGCCCGCGCCATGGACGCCTGACGGGTAATTTCCTCCAGTCGTTCATCGGTTAAAGCCACTGTTATCGAGCCGCAGCGTCTGAAGCCGGTAGCGACACCGGTTTCCTCTTCCAGCTTGCCATAGAGTTCCTGACTGTACTTGGCGAGGCGGGTCATGTTTTTCGAAGAGCGGAGTTGTGCAATCAAACCGGCTGCGTGCCACGTCGTCCCCGATGTTAATTGCTTGCGCTCAAGCAAAACAACATCCTTCCATCCAAGCTTGGCAAGATGATAGGCAACAGAACATCCTGCAACACCGCCTCCAATAATGACGGCCCGTGCTTTCGACGGTGGAGTTTTCATGTCAGTCATGGGTTTATTCCCGCACTAGAGGCATTGATCAAGGCGTAAGGGCGCGCGCTTTTAAGCGCGAAGCCGTTCGTTTTTCGGGTCCCATAGCGGCCAGTCAGGCTGCACCTCGGCTTTGTATTTCTTCCCGAATATCCCGATTTGAAGTTTCGTACCGGGCTCGGCCAAGTCTGCCCGCACAACACCCAATGCGATCGACGTATTGGTGCGGTATCCGAACCCGCCCGATGTCACTTCACCGACAATTTTGCCATTATGGAATATGCTCGACATGTACGGCGCATCGCAATCACCGGCGTTTACAGACATGGTCACGAAGCGCTTGGCAGGGCCGTTTTCCAACTCCGCCTTTAACTGGGCCTTGCCCGGAAAATCCTGCGGCTTGTCAATGCGGATGAAGCGCTCCAACCCACCTTCCACCAGCGAGTAATCAGTCGATAAATCACCTTTCCAGGCACGGTAGCCTTTTTCCAGCCTCATCGAACCAAGTGCATACATGCCGAATGGCTGTGCGCCCGCTTTAATCACCGCGTCATAAAGAGCGGGAATATTCGCCATACGGGCGTGTATTTCCCACCCAAGCTCTCCAGCAAAAGACACACGGGCCAATTTGCATTCCACACCTGCCACTGTGGCCGTTTGATGCGTCAGCCAGCCAAGTGACAGATCCGCATCTGTACCCATTTCTTCAAACAATGCGCGTGACTTCGGACCCGTCACGATCAGGGTCGAAAATGCATCCGTCAAATCAGTGAGCGTTAAGTTTTCAGGCAGATTTTTATTCAGCACATCAAAATCATGCCATTGTGCCGGTGCTGCGGTGATGAGCGTGAAATCGTCTTCCTCATGACGAATGATCGACATTTCCGTTAAAATGCGCCCGCGGCTATCAGGAAAATATCCAAGCGTCATGCGCCCTGCTTTTGGCAAAGCGCCAGCGATCATCCCGCGCAAATATTCCGCCGCGCCTTCTCCGGCAAGGTGATAGCGCGAAAAGCCCGGCAAATCCAAAACACCGACATTGTCGCGAACCGCTTCAACTTCTTGCCTGATACGCTTTTCCCAAGGGCCGCCGCGCGACCAGGTTTGTGTCGCTTCTTCGCTGGTATCATCGCCTTCTTGCGCAAACCAATTGGCGCGCTCCCAGCCATTATAGGCGCCCATCTGACCGCCTGCCGCGACGATTTTATCGTGGACTGGCGATAGCTTTTTATTGCGTCCGGCAGGCCATTCATGGTGCGGAAAGTGCATTGCATATTCATGGCCATATGTTTCCAGCGCCTTTTGCAGGCAGAAGTCATGATCGGCATGTGCAGTATAGCGACGCGGATCAACCGACCACATATCGCTTTCGGTTTCGCCGTAAATAATCCACTCGGCCATCACTTTGCCCGCACCGCCGCCCTGCGCGATGCCGAAGGTAAATGAATGGGCTTCAAAGGCGTTTTTAACGCCGGGCATAGGACCAATCATTGGTAATCCGTCCGGCGCATAGGGAATAGGTCCGTTGATAACACGCTCGACGCCTGCTGTACCCAGAGTCGGCACACGGCCCATCGCATCTTCGATATACCATTCAAGACGCTCTAAATCGTCCGGATAAAGCTGGAATGAAAAATCATCCGGCATCGGATCTTCCGGCGTAATCCAGTGAGCCCTGCAATTGCGCTCATAGGGACCAAGATTGAGACCGTTCTTGTCCTGACGCAGATAATAAGATGAATCCACATCGCGGATCATAGGCGTTTTGCGCCGGTTTTCCTTTGTCCAGGCTTCAATCTCCGGAATTTCTCCGGTAAGAAAATATTGGTGGCTCATCACAATTTGCGGAACAGTGCGTCCGCCAAACGGTTTGAACCATTCGCCGATACGCTGGGCATAATAGCCGCCAGCGTTCACAACATATTCGCACCGAATATCGCCTTTTTCTGTGTGGACGATCCACTCATCGCCATCGCGCGAAACGCCTGTTGCCGGACAAAAGCGCTGAATATTGCCGCCCATCTGGCGCGCACCTTTCGCAAGCGCCTGAGTAAGCTGTGCAGGATCGATATCACCGTCAAGCGGATCCCAAAGGCCACCGGCAAGATCATGTGTTTCCATAAAGGGATTATGTGACTGCAACTCCTGCGGTGTGCAGATATCCATTTCCAACCCCTGATGACGGGCCTGCGCGGCCACCTTCTCAAATTCCATCATCCGCTCTTTTGTATGCGCAAGCCGCAGAGCGCCGGTCACATGGTAATTCATTGGATAGTCGACATCATCGGCAAGCGTCCGATACATCGCCAGACCATAGCGCTGCATGTTCATCACCGCCCAATTAGGAGCGAAATTCGGGCAATTGCCGGCTGCATGCCATGTTGAGCCTGCGGTCAGCTCGTTCTTTTCAAGAAGCACACAGTCTTTCCATCCCACTTTGCCCAGATGAAAAAGCGTGGACACGCCAACGACACCGCCACCAATAATGACCACACGCGCGGTTGAGGGAAGCTTGCTCATAATTCTCTCCAAAATTTTCGCTAAGGTGACTTCAGTAAACGGGCGGAGAAATCACCCACACTGCTACCGCTGGCTCATCGCCGTCATTGGACCATTGGTATTTTTCATTCTGAAATTGAAAACTGTCACCGGCGTTGAGCACGAATCTGCGGTCACGAAACGCCAAGGTAAGCTTGCCGGATATTAAATAACCGGCCTCTTGCGTAGGCCGCGCCTTGATCCATGCGCTCTGGCTATGTGGCTCAAATGTTGAGTGAATGATCTCGAAATCACCTGATAAATCAGGCGAAAGAAGCTGCTCTACCAACCCGTCCTGCCGGTTGCCAAAGGATGCACGTGCACCTTTGCGAACAACAAAACCACGCTCGGCTTCATCGGCCAACTCGTTCCTGAACAGGAATGAGACCGGTATTTCAAAAATTTCTGCGAGCGATCGGATATCGGGAATACTCGGATCGGTCTGACCGCGTTCGACCTGACTGAGCCAGCCAATCGACCGGCTTAGTTTTTCAGCCAATTCCATGATTGTCATGTTTCGCGCTTTTCGCAAAGCCCGCACATCATCGCCAATATGGTGCCGGACTTCAGCGGCCTTCTCTATGGACAGTTTGGAATCATCAACCATGTCTATTGCCTTAAATGAAATTTTTCTCCATAATTTCATTTATTCGAAAAATTGCAACAAATATTTCAACACGGTTACAGATAGCGAAAGCATCGCTTACTTCAATCGATAAATGAGACAAAAAGTTTCATTTATTTTGCGAATGGGGCCAGTATCACTTGATAACTAGACCAGATGGACGCATAATAAAGCACTAGGAAAGGTGCCGAAAAATGAGATACAGCCTGTTTCATGTTGAACGCCAAGACACGATGTCTTTGCAGTCGCAAATACGTGAGATGCTTGTATCCGCAATGATTGCCGGCCAGCTGCCGGCCAACTCTCCCGTCCCTTCGACACGCGCTATGGCCAAGCGGCTGAAAGTATCGCGCAATACTGTTATGCTCGCCTATCAGGCACTGGCGGCAGACGGTTTTCTTGTCGCGCGGGAACGATCCGGCTTTTACGTGGCGCCGGATGTTCAGGCTGCCCCGAAACCGAAATTGCAAAATACGTCAAGCCGCCCCGTAGAAGCCACGACACCCGTAAATTGGGATGAAAAACTGCGTCTGCGTCCGGCTTCGCAGATCAACATTTCAAAGCCTGAAAACTGGCACGATTATAAATATCCATTTATTTATGGACAGGTAGACCCGAAGCTTTTCCCGATAAGCGCCTGGCGTGACTGCATGCGCCAGACCATGAGTTTAAAATGGCTGGACGCATGGACAGACGACAGGTTTAGCGCCGATGATCCGATGCTTGTCGAACAGATTCAGCAACGTGTTTTAACCCGCCGCGGTGTTATGGCGCGTTCGAACGAAATATTGATCACGATGGGCGCTCAGAATGCGCTTTTCCTTCTCGCGCATTTGTTTGTGCGTGAGGACACACCGGTCGCGGTTGAAGATCCCGGCTATCCGGATATTCGCAATATGTTTGAACTGCGTTCCAATGATGTGCGGCGGATTCCGGTCGATGACGAGGGTATTTGCGTCGATCAGCTAGGCGATGCAAAGCTTGTTTTCGTTACACCAAGCCACCAGTTTCCAACAAATGTGACCATGAGCATGAAGCGCCGCCGTCAATTGCTCGCGTGGGCCAATGAGAACGATGCCCTCATCATCGAAGATGATTATGAGTACGAGACCAATTATCGGGGAGAGCCAACACCGGCGCTCAAATCCCTTGATACCAGTGGCCGCGTGTTGCATGTCGGCAGTCTTTCAAAATCAATGATGCCGGGGCTGCGCATGGGCTTTGTCGTTGCCTCTGCAGATGTGATTGCTGAAATCAGGGCATTGCGCCGGTTAATGCTGCGCCATCCACCGGGCAATAACCAGCGCGTTGTTGCGCTTTTCCTTTCGCTTGGCGGCCACGATGCGCTCATTAACCGCCTGCACCGCACTTATTTGAAGCGATGGGAAATAATAAATCTAGCGCTTGCCGACTATTTTCCGGGATGGTCACACACACCTGCATTTGGCGGGACGTCATTTTGGGTTGAAGGACCACGCGGTTTCGACGCTGTGCAACTGGCAACAGAAGCGATCAAAGACGGCATTTTGATCGAACCGGGCGATATATTTTTCGCTGATAGCGAGAACCATAAAAATTATTTCCGTCTCGGCTTCTCATCTATTCCCGACGAGCGAATCGAAGAAGGCATAAGGCTGTTGGCAAAACGGGCGACACTATTACTCGGCACCACACCTGCCGAAGCAACACGCAGTGCATCGATCACAACATTTGCTGCCGAATAAACCAGCACAAATTCTAAAATTTGTGCAACAGTTTTTAAAAGCGTCCGGCCATGTGAAAATTCATGGTCTCTAATGACCGCTGGACTCATGCTGCTGTAAATTTTGGCGCTAGGCCCATACCGTAAAGCAGAGTCTGCTTGCCAAAGTCTCTCGGCCTCTTGGCCGGGCAGTGGGAACGGCGATAAATCTTCGCTATTTATCGTGGGACAAAAATTGTCGTTACTTCACTAAACGACATTCAGAACGGGTAAACCCGGCAATTTGGAGGACTATAAATGACTTTAAGAAAACTCATCACTGGTCTAGCGGCAAGCGCTGCCGTTATCGTAACTGCGACAACTGCAGCAAACGCTCAAGACATTACAGTCGCCTATTTCGAGCAATGGCCGTTGCCGATGCTGGCTGCTAAAGCACAGGGCAAATATGAAGAAGCACTGGGCACAAATATCAACTTCCGCGCCTTTGAAACCGGTACAGCAATGTCAGCGGCAATGGCGTCTGGCGATGTACAATTCTCTGTCAGCCAGGGCGTTCCACCGTTTGTTGTTGCGGCCTCCGGCGGTCAGGACATTCAGGTTCTGGATGTTGCGGTAAGCTATTCAGACAACGATAACTGTGTCGTATCTTCCTCGCTTGAAATCGATAAAAATTCGGCCTCGGAACTGGCAGGTAAAAAAGTTGCTGTTCCTCTCGGCACGGCCGCCCATTACGGCTTCCTGCGCCAGATGGACCATTTTGGTGTCGACCTAGCCTCTCTTGAAATTGTCGACATGGCACCACCGGAAGGCGCGGTTGCACTCAGCCAAGGCGATGTTGATTTCGCCTGCGGTTATGGCGGCGGCCTGACAAGCATGAAAGAACACGGCAATGTGCTTTTGACAGGCGCGGAAAAAGAAGAGCTTGGTATTCTTGTGTTCGACGTAACATCAGCGCCAGCCGCTTTTGTTGCTGAAAATGGCGACCTTGTTGCAAAATTCCTCGCCGTTACCGCCGAAGCGAACGCCGAATGGAATGCCAACCAGAGCGATGAAATGCTTCAGCTGATTGCAGAGCAATCCGGTATGGATGTGGATGCCACGAAAGCATCCATCTCAACCATGACATTCCCAAGCGTTGAAGACCAGCTTTCTGACAAATGGCTCGGCGGCAATGCTGCGACCTTCATGAAGGGCGTAGCGGATGTGTTTGTTGAAGCAGGAAGCATCGACAGTGCGCTCGACAGCTACGAAGGCGCTGTCAACGCTGGACCATTGGAAGCCGCAAGCAAAATGTAAAACCCAATATACGAAGGCCCGGCGTCTCAGCCGGGCTTTTTTTACGGCAGTTGGGATTGATACATAAGTTTGCGATAGAGCAAACAGAAAGAGGGGGAAATGTCAGAACTTTCTATTGATAACATTTCGATGCGCTTTGACCTGCCCGACGGGGGAGCGGTTCAGGCACTCAAAAATGTTTCGCTCGATCTAAAAAGCGGTGAATTGCTGAGTATTCTGGGGCCTTCAGGATGCGGCAAGACCACGCTCCTTAATATTGTGGCGGGCTTTCTTGCCCCAACCGATGGCGTCATGACGCTGAACGGTCACAAGATCGAAGGACCCGGCGCCGAACGCGGCATGGTGTTTCAGCAAGGTGCATTGTTTGAATGGATGAGCGTTCGCGAAAATGTGGGCTTTGGGCCATCCATGAAAGGGATGCCAAAGGGGGAAAAACAAAAGATTGTCGACCATCTGCTGGATGTTGTCGGCCTGAGAGATTTTAAAGAAAAAGCAGTTTATGAATTATCCGGCGGCATGCAGCAGCGCGTAGCGCTTGCGCGTTGCCTTGCCAATGATCCCGATGTCATTTTGATGGATGAACCATTAGGAGCGCTCGACGCTCTAACGCGCGAGAAAATGCAAAGTCTGGTTCTCAAACTCTGGAAAGAAACCGGCAAGACAATCATTCTAATCACACACTCCGTTGAGGAGGCCTTGCTGCTTGGCGAACGCTTGATTGTCATGGCACCCCGTCCCGGCCGTATCCATAAAGAGTACAAATTACCATTTGCGGAACTTGGTGTTGATGCCGATTTACGCGAAGTAAAAAAGCATCCTGACTTCGGCCCTAAACGCGAAGAAATCCTCTCAATGATTTGGGACATGGAAGAAGAAATTATGGGACGCACGGAGGAAAACGCATGAGTGGTTTAATAGTTTTAGCAATTTATGTCGGGATTTTCGTTGCCGCTTATTTTGTCATCTCCAAAGTCGCAGCACAAACGACAAGTGACTACACGTCACTGAAAACCGTCACCTTTGGCGACGAAAGTGCGGTTCGTCCCAACCGGCTCGCCGGTATCATCTCCATTTTAACAATCTTCCTACTCTGGGGCATGTTTACCGGCTCATCATTGTTGCCGGGTTTCTTACACGCTCCCGCTCCCTTTAGCGGCGAAACATCTTTTGAATATACAGCCGAGGCAAACGGCCAAAGCGATACAGCAACAGTGACAGTTGTTGTTCACCCGCGTGAGGAAAATCCAAGCTTGGAAGAACCGGCTGGCGGTGATGGCTTTGCCAAGAACGACATCATTTCAGTCGCTCAATGGCGCAGCAAGCTCGTCCAATGGGACAAAAATGACGACATTAAAAAGTCTGACGGCTCCACAATTACAGCCATCAATGGACAAAGCGTCGGCCCGGGTGACACAGTCGAAATAACCGGCGGCTCGGTCACCATCTCCGACAAAGGGACCCCCAATTTCAGGCCTTACAATGGCTGGCAGATGGAGCCGCTCTATTTGCCTGCACCTGAAACCGTGGTGGAAAGGACCTTCAAAGTGGCAAGCGAAGGCTTCCGCGGTACGTCCCTGCTTGGCCATTTGGGCTGGTCGTTGTTCAGGGTTGTTGCAGGCTTCCTTCTTGGTGCCCTCGTCGGTATTCCGCTCGGCTATGCGATGGGTCTTTCAAATTGGTTCCGTGGTTGGTTCGACCCGATTGTTGAGTTCATGCGACCGGTTCCGCCGCTTGCACTTATCCCGCTTGTCATCATTTGGGCCGGTATCGGTGAAGCTGGTAAGGTGATCCTGCTGTTCTTGGCTGCACTTTGGATCATGGCAATTGCTGCACGTGCCGGAGTATCCGGTGTGAACATTTCCAAAGTTCATGCGGCTTATTCGCTGGGTGCATCAAAATGGCAGATCATGCGATATGTCATCATTCCGAACTCTCTGCCTGAAATTTTTACCGGTGCGCGCGTAGCAATGGGTGTCTGTTGGGGAACCGTCGTTGCTGCCGAACTGGTTGCAGCGGAAAAAGGTGCGGGCATGATGATTATGGTCGCCTCAAAGTTCCAGAATACCGATATTGTTCTTCTGGGCATTATTTTGATTGGTATTATCGGCTTTGGTATCGATATGCTGATGCGTGGCGCAGAAAGATATCTCGTTCCATGGAAAGGCCGGGGCTGACAAACCCGCAGTTTTGAGACGTTCTGTCTCAAGATCACAGGAAACTGGCACTATCATGCTTTTCATGCCCACCCTAAAAAGGGGTGGGTATTTTATTAGGAGGATTCTGTCTTTGGCTACCGACAGCGCACGCGTAAACACATCGCCGCATGTCTCTGACGAGATTCGCAAGACCACTTGCTATATGTGTGCATGTCGTTGTGGCATTAACGTTCATCTGCGCAAGGATGAGAACGGCAAGCCTAAGGTACGCTATATTGAAGGCAACCGTGACCATCCGATCAATAAGGGTGTTTTGTGCGCAAAAGGCTCTGCCGGCATTATGCAGCATTATTCCCCTGCCCGCCTGAAAGCACCAATGAAGCGGGTCGGAGAGCGCGGCGAAGGAAAGTTCGAAGAGATAAGCTGGGATGAAGCGCTTGAGCTAGCAACCAGCTGGTTAAAACCCGTACGCGAAAAAGATCCCAAAAAACTGGCTTTCTTTACTGGCCGCGATCAAAGCCAGTCACTCACCGGCTGGTGGGCACAGAATTTTGGCACACCCAATTTTGCAGCGCATGGCGGTTTTTGTTCGGTCAATATGGCTGCAGGCGGCATTTACACATTTGGCGGGGCATTTTGGGAGTTCGGCGCACCGGACTGGGGTAAATCCGAACTCTTTATGATTTTCGGTGTCGCGGAAGATCACGATTCCAACCCGATCAAGCTTGGCCTGTCAAAGCTGAAAGCACGGGGCAAAAAAATTATCGGAGTCAATCCGGTTCGAACCGGTTACAATGCGATTGCTGATGAATGGGTTGGCATAACGCCCGGCACCGACGGACTATTTGTGTTGTCTATCGTGCATGAACTGCTCAAAGCCGGCCGCATCGATATCGACTATCTTATTCGCTACACCAATGCACCTTGGCTCGTCATTGATGATCCGAAAGCAAAAGATCATGGCCTGTTCCTGCGCGACAAAGACGGCAATGCGCAGGTCATTGACCGCAAGACCGGAAAAATCGCCGCTTACAACAGCAAGGATGTAAAACCTGACCTTAAAGGCGAGATTGATCTTAAAAACGGCCGCAAAGCTGTACCGTCGTTCACCTTGCTGGCTCAAAAATATCTTGATGACCGGTATGCCCCTGAAAACGTTGCGGAAGAAACCGGCGTTCCGGCATCGCAAACACGTCGTATTGCAGCGGAAATCGCACACGCCGCTTTTGAAAAAGAAGTCGTGATCGATCAGCCATGGACAGATATGAAGGGCGAAAAGCATGAAAAGATGATCGGCCGTCCGGTCGCCTTTCATGCCATGCGCGGTATTTCCGCCCACTCGAACGGCTTCCAGACCTGCCGCTCTATTCATCTTTTACAAATCCTGATCGGTTCGATTGACAGCCCCGGCGGTTTCCGCTTCAAACCGCCCTATCCACGTCCGGTCTCCGCACAGCCCGCACCGCATGGCGGCAACATTCCGAACACACCGCTAAAAGGCCCGCAGCTTGGCTTTATGCGCGGTCCTGAAGGGCTGCTGCTTGAAGAGGACGGTGTAACGCCGCAACGCATCGACAAGGCCTACTCATGGGATGCGCCGATGTCCTCCCACGGTTTGATGCACATGGTTATCGCCAACGCCCATGCGCGTGATCCATACGGCATTGATGTCTTGTTTATGTATATGGCCAACATGTCATGGAACTCATCCATGAACTCATCCGGTGTCATGAAAATGCTGACCAACAAGGATGAGAACGGCGAATATATCATTCCAAAGCTGATTTATTCAGACGCTTATTCATCTGAAATGGTGGCCTTTGCCGACCTGATTTTGCCGGACACGACCTATCTTGAGCGTCATGATGCGATTTCGGCGCTTGATCGCCCGATTTCAGAGCCGGAAGCGTTGTGCGATGCAATCCGCTGGCCTGTTATTGAGCCGGACAGAGAAGTTCGTGGCTTCCAGTCCGTATTGCTGGACTTAGGCGCACGCCTTGGCCTACCCGCCATGACCAATGAAGACGGTACGCCAAAGTTTAAGGACTATGCCGACTACATTCAAAACCACGAACGTAAGCCGGGTGTAGGCCCGCTTCTTGGATGGCGTGGCAAGGACGGCTCAAAAACCGGCCGCGGCGAACCGAACCCGAACCAGATTGATGCCTACATCAAAAATGGCGGCTTTTCGGAAACTCATGTACCTGCTGAAGCGCTTTACTTCAAACATGCCAATGCCGCGTGGCAGAACTGGGCCGTTGAAATGGGCCTTCAGGATGCCCCCGTTGAAAATGTGTTCCAGTTATATCTGGAGCCGATGCGCAAGTTTCAATTATGTGCGGAAGGCAAGGCCGAACCACAACCGCCCGAAACACACCGCCAGCGTATTTTAAACTGCTTTGACCCGTTACCGGATTGGTATCCGCCTTTTGAAGGCGCCAGTATTAATCTGGCTGATTTTCCATACCACGCGCTGACGCAGCGCCCAGCCGCTATGTACCATTCATGGGGCTCGCAAAATGCCTGGCTTCGTCAGATACACGGGCACAACCCGATGTATATTCCAGGCGAAATTTGCGATGAAGTTGGCCTTAAGGACGGTGACTGGGCCTATATCATTTCCCATCATGGAAAAATTAAAGTGCCGGTCAAACGCATGAACGCGGTCAATGGAAAAACCATGTGGACGTGGAACGCGATTGGAAAACGCAAAGGTGCATGGGCATTGTCTGCCAAAGCGCCGGAAACGGAAAAAGGCTTCCTTTTGAACCACATCATCAATGAACTTCTACCGCCCAAAGGGGATGGCCACCGCTGGTCAAACTCGGACCCGATAACCGGTCAGGCGGCATGGTTTGACTTGCGTGTTCGTGTGGAAAAAGCCCCTGCGGAAGATGAAGTCAGCCAGCCGCAGATGGATGCGCAAAACAATCCGGTCGGATCACCTGACCAAACTGTCGAATATGGTAAGGAGTGGACGAAATGACCCTGCTTCCCGCTCAAACTGATAAAAAGCTTGGCCTTGTTATAGACCTCGACATTTGCGTGGGTTGCCATGCCTGCGTCGTCAACTGCAAGGAATGGAATACCGGCGGCTATGGCGCGCCGCTTGGTGATATTGAAGCCTATGGCGACAATCCGTCAGGCGCATGGCTAAACCGCATTCATACCTTTGAGGTAACGCCTGAAGATGCACCGGCGCAAATCGTCCATTTTCCAAAATCCTGCCTGCATTGCGATGATGCGCCTTGTGTGACCGTCTGCCCGACCGGCGCGTCCTATAAACGCGGCGAAGACGGCATTGTGCTTGTCGATGAAAGCATGTGCATCGGTTGCGGCTTGTGCGCCTGGGCATGTCCATATGGCGCACGCGAAATGGACCCCGTCGAAAATGTCATGAAAAAATGCACATTGTGCGTCGACCGGATTTACAATGACAATTTACCGGAAATTGACCGCACGCCGGCTTGTGTGAGGACCTGCCCTGCCAATGCACGTCATTTTGGCGACTTTGCTGATCCAAACTCCAATGTCTCGAAAATGACCCGCGAACGCGGCGGATTTGACCTGATGCCTGAAATGGGCACCAAGCCTGTCAACCAATATCTGCCGCCACGGCCGAAATCACGCCCTGAAGAAACAATCGAAATCGCACCTGCATTTGTACCGAAAGCCGACGAAGGTCTACTCGGCTGGCTCGACCGTGCGCTTGAGAAATTAGGGTAAGGACAAACAAAATGCATCCAGCAATATCTGTTATTTTCTTTACCGTTACATCAGGTGCAGGATTTGGCCTTATGACCATGATCGGCCTTGGCTTCCCCATGCATGAGGGGCTCGTCGCGGCGTTTCTCTCCTGCCTGCTTGGCGGCGGTTTGGCAGTTGCAGGCCTCCTGTCCTCAACCTTTCATTTGGGACATCCTGAACGTGCCTGGCGTGCATTGTCGCAATGGCGTTCATCATGGTTGTCACGTGAGGGTGTCATCGCGATTGTCACACTATTGATCTTTGCAGCCTATGCGCTGATCTGGATGTTTACTGGAGAGCGCATTGCGCCTTTGGGCTGGGCAGTCGCGGCAGGCTCGTTGTTGACTGTTTATGCCACCTCGATGATTTACGCCCAGCTTAAAACAGTGCCCAACTGGCACTCGAAACTCACACCGCTTTGTTACCTGTTCTTCTCTGTCACTTCCGGCCTTTTGCTGGCCGGCATGATCGGCAAGGCAGCGTTTATTCTTGGCCTACCGACACCGACTATCATTGTTGTTGCACTTGGTATTGCCTGGGTTATCAAGTCTGTCTGGTGGCGCCGCGCAGATACAATCGGCTTTTCAGATACCGGCTCTGATACCGGAACGGCTACCGGTCTGGGGCATTTGGGGAAAGTCAAACTGCTGGAAAAACCGCATACCGGTGAAAACTATCTTACCCGCGAAATGGTGCATCAGATTGGGCGCAAACACGCGCTCAAACTACGCGCGATTGCGTATATTCTGGGCGGGATCGTGCCGGTGATCATGTGTACAATTGCCTTGTTTGCGGCACCGGTGTTCTTTTTGGCTATTGCGGCAGTGAGCATGCTTATCGGCCTTTTTGCAGAGCGTTGGCTCTTCTTTGCAGAAGCCAAACATGCGGTAAGCCTCTATTACTGACATCAATTTGCCCTGCACTTGCGGGGCATTTTTTCAGGTAGAATTTAAAGACCGTGCGTTCGGCTATAGGGTGATAATTCCGACGATTTCCAACGGGACAATGTGCCATCGGCGGGCTTGTAAATTTCCACTTTCAAAGGCGCACATTGTGCTTCTTCGCTGGAATGTTTGGAACCGCAATCACCGCCCGGACACGCTGACAACCCGCCTTTTAAATCAATATGCGCGAACATTTCCAGATAATCGCCGGAACGCACCGGGCTGGCCTTCATGAAATATTGCTTTGTATCGTGCGTGAAACCGGTACACATGAAGACATTCAAAACATCATGAACATAGGGTTCGGCTTGTTCAAGCGACATATCCATCTCAGCAGCGAGTGCACGTGTCAGATTGGAATGGCAGCAATAATGATAGTCACCGCCGGACAATAGCCTGTTCGTGTAAGGGTCGCAGCGCGTGCCAATGACATCATGTACACCGCCGCCAAAGTCATCCCAGCCATACCAGTCAAGCGTATCCCATGTGACGGTGGCAAGCGGCCTGAAATAAGGAAGATTGCTCCATAAATGATCGCCGGTCGATACATGCGTTCCATGCAGCGCGCGGGTTTTACCGGAATAAAACCGCTCATTGAGATCATGTGCATTCCAGAGATTCAAATCGCCAACCTGCGACCCCTCAGGACAAACAATCCGGAAGAAATGCCCTTTAGGCACATCAAACATGGATGCGTCACGCGGTTGAACAATCACTTCATCAATAAGCTGCATGCTCTCCCGCGCCTGTGCGAACACACTGGCATCATAAGCAGGCAGGCTATCAACCGGATAGCAAATTACCGGTTCAACCGATTTGCGTTTCAGAGCATCGGACGGGGTAGGATTTTGCGGCGTATATTTCATCTGTTCTCACGGTACCAGGCAATCAGTCGGGCGCGTTCTTCATCCGTAATCTGCGAAACATTCGCCGGCGGCATGGCATGGGTTACACCAGATTGAATAAAGATAGCCTCTGCATGTTGCGCGATTTGCTGGTGCGTCTCAAGCCGTACCCCTTTAGGCGGCCAGACAATGCCTTCCCAGCTTGGTTCATCAGCGTGACACATCGCGCAGCGTCCTTGGACAATTGTCGCGACCTCTTCAAAGCCTTCTGACTGCATCAAAGATTGCTGTACCGGCGTGACCTTGTTTGCCGTTTCGTTCTTCTCATTCATGTAAAGCGGCGCCGTAGAGAGCCAGGCCACAATCAGGAATAAAATTGCCGTCGCCAGCCACGTCCAGGTCGGGTTGCCGTTTCGTGCATGTTTCGAGTTGAAATAATGACGAATGGTAACGCCCATCAGGAAAATCAGGCTGGCAATGATCCAATTATATTCGGTCGCAAAGGCAAGCGGATAATGGTTCGACAACATGAAGAATATGACGGGCAATGTCAGATAGTTGTTATGCGTCGAGCGCAGCTTGGCAATCTTGCCATATTTCGCATCCGGCGTGCGCCCTGCCTTCAAATCCGCCACCACAATCCGCTGGTTTGGCATGATGATGAAGAACACATTCGCACTCATGATAGTCGCGGTAAAAGCGCCCAAATGCAGCAAAGCAGCACGGCCGGAAAACGCCTGTGTGTAACCATAGGCCATACAGACTAGCAGCGCATAAAGCAGCAGCATAAGAATTGTCGGGCTTTCACCGAGCTTTGATTTGCACAGGAAATCATAGGCAATCCAGCCAAAGGCAATGGAAGCAACCGAGATGGCAATGGCTGACAATGTGGAAATATCCGCAACATTGGGATCAACCAGATAAAGATCAGCGCCAAGATAATAGACAAGGAAAAGCAGGAAAAAGCCTGACAGCCAGGTTGAATAGCTTTCCCATTTAAACCAGGTCAGATGTTCCGGCATAGCCTCAGGGGCAATCAGATATTTCTGGATATGATAGAAACCGCCCCCGTGAACCTGCCATTCTTCGCCGTCAGCCGGACCGGCAATATTGCGGTTGAGGCCAAGATCCAACGCAATAAAATAGAAGGAGGAACCAATCCACGCCATTGCTGTAATGACATGCGTCCAGCGGACGGCAAACTCCAGCCAGTCCATGGCAACAGTTAGATCATACATGCGAATCCCCTCCTTGGTTGCACTAAGGTTAGCCTCAATAATTATTTTGCAAAAGCATCGCTACAAGCAAACACTTTCAAACAAACCAAAATAATCATAGAGTCATTTTATGAGCTATGTAGATAATATCCGCATGTTTGTGCGCGTTTTTGAATTAGGGTCCATGTCAGCGGCAGCGCGCGATCAGCGCGTTTCGCCTGCGGTATCCTCGAGCCGTATTGCCGAGCTTGAACGCCACTTAAACGTCAGACTGTTCAACAGGACAACGCGGCGGCTTCAACCAACAGAACATGGCAAAGTTTTTTACGACGGCGCAACGCAGATATTGGAAACAATCGAGCGTTCAGAGGCTGCTATCGCAGAAATTTCAAACAATCCGCGCGGCTCAATTTTCGTCGGCGCTCCCCTTGGCGTCGGACGCAGATTTATTGCGCCCTATGTGCCCTATTTTAAAGAAAAATACCCTTTGATTGACGTCAGGCTTCGTCTGTCAGATCGTTTCATCGACATAACTGCCGAGGGTATCGATGTCGCTTTTTCGATGCACAAACTTCCCGACTCCAATTTAAAGCGGCGCGTTATTGCCGATTGCGAGCGGGTTTTGTGCGGCTCACCTGATTATCTAGCGATCAAAGGCACGCCGAAAAACGGCGTTGAACTGGTGAAAAACAACCATCATTGCCTGCTTTTGCGTTTTCCCGGTACAGCCGAATTTCGATGGACACTTAAAACTGACAATTCTTATAAGGAATATGATGTCAAAGGCCCGTTTGAATCCGATGACGGCGACGTGCTGACCCAATGGGCACTTGATGGCCGCGGCATCATCAACAAACCGCGCTTTGAAGTCGCCGAGCACTTAAACACCGGCGCTTTGGTGGAGGTGTGTGCCGAGACACCGCCCTCACCGGTACAGTTAAGCTGCCTTTATCCGCACCGGCGTTATCAGGATCCTAAAATACGCTTGTTTATCGACTATATGGCTCAAAAATGCAGTCAGGAGTTGAAAAAACGCGCCTGACTAGCTGCCCCGATACGTTGAATATCCATAGGGCGAAATCAACAAAGGCACATGATAATGCGATGTGTCATCATTTACGCCGAAACGAATTGGCACCTCGTCCAGAAAGAGATTTTCCGCATCTTTTTCAACCAAACCGTGCGCGCGAAGATAATCACCGACTTTGAAAATCAGCTCATACTGTCCAGCTTTAAACTTGTCTTTCGGTAATATGGGCGAATCTGTACGGCCATCATCATTTGTGGTCATTGACGCAATTTTCTTATGGCTGTTGCCCGAAACCTTATAGAGCAAGATTTCTATACCCGCAGCAGGCAAGCCCCGCGCAGTGTCCAGGACGTGTGTCGTCAAAAATCCATCAGCCATAAAACTCTCCACTTTGTCGAAGCTATATAGTGTTCTACCCAATAAATGGGAAATACTATGCAGGACAATTGCAAATAGTCTTTATGGATTTATTTGATAATCCAATCGATTGTTTTGAGTTAAAAACGAATACGGAGGCAAAAATGAATCGTTACCCGCGCGACATGGCCGGATATGGCGCCAACCCACCAGATCCGAAATGGCCTGGCGGGGCGAAGATTGCTGTGCAATTCGTTATTAATTACGAAGAAGGCGGCGAAAACAACATTTTGCACGGCGATAAAGCCTCCGAAGCATTTCTGTCAGAAATTGTCGGCGCAGCACCGTGGGAAGGCCAGCGCCATTGGAACATGGAATCCATCTATGAATATGGTGCCCGTGCCGGTTTTTGGCGATTGCATCGCCTTTTCACGGAAATGAACATTCCTGCGACCGTTTACGGTGTCGCCACCGCACTTGCACGCGCTCCCGAACAGGTAGAAGCCATGCAGTCAGCCGGATGGGAGATCGCTTCCCACGGCTTGAAGTGGATCGAATATAAAGATTACGCCATTGAAGATGAACGCGCCGATATGCTCAAAGCCATCGCTTTGCATAAAGAAGTTACCGGCAAACGGCCAACAGGCTGGTACACGGGGCGTTGCTCGGTCAACACCATGGACATTGTCTCCGAAGAAGGCGGTTTTGCCTATATTTCCGATAGCTATGCCGATGATCTGCCCTATTGGTATGAGCATGACAGCGGTCACCAGTTGGTTATACCTTATACGCTGGATGCAAACGATATGCGTTTTGCCACGCCGCAGGGGTTTAACTCCGGCGATCAGTTCTACAGCTATTTGAAAGACACTTTCGACGCGCTCTATGCAGAAGGTGAAGCCGGTCAGGCCAAAATGATGTCCATTGGCATTCATTGCCGCCTGCTTGGTCGTCCGGGCCGTATTCAGGCATTGCGCCGCTTTATGGAATACACAAGGGGACAGTCCGGCGTGTGGTTCGCAAAACGTATTGAGATCGCCGACCACTGGCACAACCACCATGCACCGGAGCATCATATGTCGCGGCCGACACATATGTCCCGCGCAGAGTTCGTCGACCATTACGGATCAATTTTCGAACACTCGCCTTGGATTGCAGAACGCGCATTTGATAATGAATTGGGACCGGCCCACAATTCGGCGATCGGGCTACACAGTGCCCTCACGCGCAAATTCAGATCAGCAACCAAGGACGAGCGTCTGAATGTATTGACAGCACACCCTGACCTTGCAGGCAAGCTTGCCGCCGCCAAGCGTTTAACGGCTGAGTCCACTGCCGAGCAGGCAAGTGCTGGCCTGGACGCGCTGACAGAAGATGAACACGAAACCTTTACCCGCCTGAACGCGGCTTATACGGAGAAATTCGGCTTTCCGTTCATTATTGCCGTCAAAGGACTGGATAAGAATCAAATTCTGAGCAGCTTCCGGCAACGTGTTGAAAATAAACGCGATCAGGAATTTGAAACTGCATGCAAGCAGGTTGAGCGCATTGCGTTCTTACGTTTGAAGGATATTCTGCCATGAGTTTTGCAACACCGGTCGCAGGTCTGCCTGCACAGTCGGAATTGATGACCGGACGTGCGGTCTTCACCGAAGCTTATGCTTTCATTCCCAAAGGGGTCATGCGCGATATTGTAACCAGCGCATTGCCGCATTTTACAGCGACACGCGCATGGATCATTGCCCGTCCAATGACAGGATTCGCCGAAACATTCGCTCAATATATCGTAGAAATGGAACCTGATGGCGGCAGCGATTTTCCCGAACCGGACAAGGATGCACAAGCGGTCTTGTTCGTTGTCAAAGGAACATTGCAAGTCACAATTGATGGCAAAGCGCACAGCTTAGAAGAAGGTGGTTACGCCTATATTCCCCCGCACATAAAATGGACAGTGAAAAATAATTCATCCGCAGCCACCACATTTCATTGGGTCCGCAAAGCCTATGAAACTGTTGACGGCATTGATGCACCGGAAGCGTTCGTCATCAATGAAAAAAATATCGAGCCGTCGGTCATGCCCGACACCAATGGCGCATGGTCGACAACCCGTTTTGTTTCGTCCGATGATCTGCGCCATGACATGCATGTCAACATTGTGAACTTTGAACCGGGCGGCTCCATTCCATTTGAAGAAACGCATATAATGGAACATGGCCTCTATGTGCTGGAAGGAAAAGCGGTCTATAAACTCAATCAGGACTGGGTTGAGGTGGAGGCCGGTGATTTCATGTGGTTACGCGCATTTTGTCCGCAAGCCTGCTATGCCGGTGGTCCGGGACGCTTCCGCTACCTGCTGTATAAAGACGTGAACCGCCACCCGTCGCTAAGGCTCAAGTGATGAGCAACACGGTGATCACACAGGATATTTCCCATGATGCTTTTGCACCATTTGGAGACCTTGTGGATATATCCGGTGAGCCGGACAAAATTATAAATCAGGGCTTGTGCGGGCGCTACCATGACCGTGCCCACTTCGATTTCGGCCCGAACTGCAAGGGTGGCTTGAGTCTGTTTAACGCCGAGCCGCGCTCCCTGCCCTACCGTCTGGAAATGGTTGAGCGTCATCCTTTATGTAGCCAGGCTTTTATTCCCCTGCATCAAAATCCGTTTCTGGTCATTGTTGCGGAAGGACAGGACGATACGCCCTGCAAGGTTCATGCCTTTATCACCAAGCCCGGACAAGCCATCAATTTTCATCGCAACATTTGGCATGGTGTGCTGACGCCTTTGTCCGCGCCCGGCCAGTTTGCAGTGATCGACCGTGTTTCAGAGGGCGACAATTTACAGGAACACTGGTTCGCTGAACCAAAGATTATTGCCGGTCAAACGGCATAGGACGATATTATCAGTGTCATTACTGGGGAGGATAAAATGACAGAAAGCTCAATTGCAACGCAACAACAATTGCGGGATCCGAATTACACACCACCGCTTGCCAAAGCGGTGCCGCTGGGGATCCAGCATGTTTTGGCTATGTTTGTGTCTAACGTCACACCGGCCATTATCGTGTGCGGCGCTGCCGGTTTCGGCTTCGGATCGAACTCGCCTGACTTTCCGCAGATGATTTATATGATCCAGATGTCGATGTTCTTTGCAGGTATTGCAACGCTCATCCAGACAATTGGCTTCGGGCCGGTCGGTGCAAAACTGCCGATTGTCCAAGGCACGTCATTTGCATTCATTCCCATTATGATCCCGCTCGTTGCCGGTAAGGGCGTTGATGCTATTGCGGTCCTCATGGGCGGCATTGTCGTTGGCGGCCTTTTCCATGCAATTCTCGGATTGTTTATCGGTAAAATCCGCTTTGCGTTACCGCCTCTCGTCACAGGCCTAGTTGTCACAATGATCGGTCTGGCACTTGTCAAAGTCGGCATTCAATATGCCGCTGGCGGGGTCCCGGCTATCGGCACACCGGAATACGGCTCAGGCCTTAACTGGTTTGTCGCGGGCGTTGTGATCGTTGTCACGCTCGGTTTGAAGTTTTTCACAAAAGGCATGCTGTCGATCTCGGCCGTTCTTTTGGGACTTATCGCCGGTTACATCGTCGCCTTCGCACTTGGCATGGTAAACTTTGGTAATGTTGCCAATGCGGCACCGTTTGCGCTGCCGAACCCGTTCCATTTCGGTATTGAATTTACCGTCGCCGCCATTATCGGCTTTTGCCTTATGTCATTCGTTTCAGCGGTTGAAACTGTCGGCGATGTATCCGGTATTACCAAAGGCGGTGCCGGACGCGAAGCAACAGACAAGGAAATTCAAGGTGCAACCTATGCAGATGGTCTGGGTACAGCCGTATCCGGCGTGTTCGGCGCGCTGCCAAACACATCCTTCTCGCAAAATGTCGGCCTGATTGCGATGACCGGCGTGATGAGCCGCCATGTTGTCACCATAGGTGCCATCTTCCTGATCCTTTGCGGCCTTGTACCTAAAATCGGTGCCATCATCGCAACTGTTCCTATTGAGGTTCTGGGCGGCGGTGTGATCGTCATGTTCGGCATGGTTGTTGCTGCCGGTATGTCCATGCTGTCGGATGTTAACTGGAACCGGCGCAATATGGTGATTTTCGCGATTTCCATTTCACTAGGCCTTGGCCTTCAACTTGAACCGGGTGCGCTCCAATATCTGCCTGCAACCTTAAAAGTATTGGCGACATCTGGCATTCTGCCTGCCGCCCTGATTGCCATTGTTCTAAACCTTCTATTGCCTGACGAATTGGCAGATGAATCAACCGAGGAGGTCTCCGGCGGCATGTCCGGAAAAGGCAGCGGGTCGTTCCCGAAAAAAGCCTGAAACGCCAACCAACACTTCGAGAAACCCGCCTTATCAGGCGGGTTTTTATTTGGCTGTCTCATTGCAATTGTTTATGCTTCAAACCGGTTCATAATGACGCGCATAATTTTATTTTTACCGTGCGGTCAAAAAATATAGCGTTGTATATCAAAAACGATTAGCCTTGATTCAACAAATCAGAATGCACGCGAAAAGGGACACCATGTACACCATCCAAAACGCAATCAACGGTGAACTAAAACAATCAAATTCATCGCGCAGCCAGAATATATTTAATCCTGCAACCGGAGAAGCGATTGGCACTTTGCCGCTTTCCAGTCGCGAGGAGCTTGATAGCGCTGTTGCAGCGGCAAAAGCTGCCGCTACCGATTGGGGCAATACGCCGCCGCTCAAGCGTGCAAAATTCATGTTCAAGTTCAAACAGCTTTTGGATGAACATGCCGATGATATTGCGCGGGAAATTTCGCGCGAGCATGGCAAAACCCATGATGATGCGCTCGGTGAAGTTGCCCGCGGTATCGAAGTCGTCGACTTTGCCTGCGGCATGCCTTCAATGCTGAAAGGCGAATTTTCACGCAATGTCGGCCCGAGCATCGACACGATTGCAGATCGCCAGCCGCTTGGCGTTGTTGCCGGTATCACGCCGTTTAACTTCCCTGCCATGGTACCATTATGGATGTATCCGGTAGCAATTGCCTGCGGAAACACCTTCGTTTTGAAACCGTCCGAGCGTGATCCGTCCGCTGTGATGTTTATCTATGAACTGTTTAAAAAAGCAGGCTTTCCGGATGGCGTTTTAAATGTCGTTCATGGCGACAAAGAATGTGTTGATGCGATTTTGGAACATCCGGATATCAAAGCTGTTTCATTTGTCGGCTCGACACCAATTGCCGAATATGTCTATTCAACAGGCACAAAACACGGCAAGCGCGTGCAGGCGCTCGGCGGCGCAAAAAACCATATGGTTGTCATGCCGGACGCCGACATTAAGAAAGCCGCTGATGCTTTGATGGGCGCCGGTTACGGCTCAGCCGGTGAGCGCTGTATGGCGATTTCAGTTGCTGTGCCTGTAGGCGATAAAACAGCCGACGCGCTCGTCGCAGAGTTAAAGCCACGCATTGAAAGCCTTAAAATTGGACCTTCAACTGACTCCGATGCGGATATGGGACCGGTCGTCACCAAAGATGCCCAGCAGCGCATATTGGGCTATATGGACAAAGGCGTTGAAGAAGGCGCAGAACTCGTCGTTGATGGACGCGGCTTCTCTCTGCAAGGCTATGAAGACGGATACTTCGTTGGCGGTGCTTTGTTCGACAAAGTGACAACCGACATGAGCATCTATAAAGATGAGATTTTCGGCCCTGTTCTGTCGGTGGTGCGCGCGCAAAGCTATCATGAGGCTGTCGATATGATTAATGTTCACGAATATGGAAACGGCACGGCAATCTTCACCCGTGATGGCGATACAGCACGCGATTTCTGCGACCGTATCGAAGTTGGCATGGTCGGCGTCAATGTGCCTATTCCGGTGCCTGTGGCCTATCATTCATTCGGCGGCTGGAAGCGCTCGCTCTTTGGTGACCACGATATTTACGGCGCCGAAGGTGTACGGTTCTACACACGTCTTAAAACTATCACTCAGCGCTGGCCTGATGGTATCAAAGACGGTGCGGTTTTCACCTTCCCGAGCTAGGTTGAAGCGAACAATTTTCATGAAAAAACGCGCCATGTGAGTGGCGCGTTTTGCATTTCATGAGTTCTTATTCGGCAGGAAACGACTTCAGATAGGCAATGATGTTGTCCACATCTTCTTGTCTTTTCAAACCGGCAAACGCCATTCGGGTGCCTCTTACAATAGCGCGGGGATTTGCAAGAAACTCCCGCAAGGATGCCTCGTCCCAAATCTTTCCGCTTTCGCCCAGAGCCCTCATAGCTTTTGAATATTTATAGCCCTCAACAAAGGCCGCTTCCCGATCAACAATGCCGAGCAGATGCGGGCCGACCTTGTTTTTTGCCTCATCCACCTTGTGGCAGGCAGCGCACTTTTTAAACACCTTTGCTCCAGCTTCCGCGTCGCCTTCTGCCGCCGAAACTGTTCCCGTCACAAGGCACAGCATGACAACGCTGATAAGCAGCTTTAATCTATACATAATTCGGGCTCCGCAGGTTGCACACACCTATAGGTTCGGTCCAACCAATGTCACTCAAAAACAAGCCGTACAATCAGACCAATGGCCGCACCAAAATGAGCCAAAGCCACTGATTTTTATTCAAGAACAAATGACTGGCGCAAGCTCAAATCAACAATCGATCAGTGCACAGAAACGCCATCAGGTGCTGAAGTGTCTGCACCACCGGAAAGATTTTTCAAAAAGTCTTTGAGCAGTGTGGAAAAGTCATGAGGCTTTTCAATACAAGGCAAATGTCCCGCGCCTGAAATTTCTTCATAGCGGCTGCCCTCAATATACATCGACAATTCGTAGACATGTTCCGGTGTGGTCACAACATCATTGAGACCGACAATACACATTGTCGGCGCGCCAATAACCTTCGCGTCTGCCGTGTAATCCGCATCGCGAATGGCCATACAGGTACTCAAATATCCTTCTTGCGGCTGACGTGACAACATATTGCGGTAACCGGCCACATCGTCACGGTTTTTCTGCCGGTATGCAGATGTAAACCAGCGCAACATCGTGTTTTCAGCCAATTCCACCATGCCTTTTTCTTCGATGGAATCGATGCGCTCCTGCCACATCTCGGGCGTGCCGATTTTTGCCGCTGTATCGCACAACACCAACGCCTGAACGAGGTCCGGTCTTGCCTTGTAAACAGCCTGTGCAATCAGGCCGCCCACCGACAAACCCACCAGAACAACATCCTTTTTGCCAAGATGGTCGAGCAATGCGATCAGATCTTCGGCATGGTCCTCAATTGTATAGGGCGTAACACCAATATTACTCAGACCGTGGCCGCGTTTGTCATATGTCATGACCGAAACTTCACCGACAAAACGAACAATCACGTCACGCCAGATACGGAAATCAGTTCCAAGTGAATTGATAAACACAAGGGTTGGTTTACCTTCCGGCCCACCGATTTCCTGATAGTGCAGCGTCAAATCGTTTACAGTGGCAAATTGCATGATCATCCTTTCAGCGCGGATGCGCTATATTTCGTCTTCTATAAAATTTCAGCCGCCAAACAGAGCCGGAAACTATGCTTTGCCCATATCAAGCAAACCTGCTGTGCCATTTTCGCGAATAAAACCGGCCATGCGGCCATCCGGCGAAAAGAGCACATCAATCACAGGCGAACCATCAGCATCTGCAATGTAGCCAAAACCATCATCCTTGCGGTTAAACAAGGCGACACCCCCAGCGGCATACCCTATTAAAACCTGACGCGAACGGGGCCGTCCGCGCACGGAACGCACAATGCCGACGCCGCCCTCATATATCGCGGCATTCTGGCCTATTGGCCCGTCACTGCCAGTGAATGGCCACATAACGAGAACGTCCGCACCAGCTGTTAGCATGGCGCGGCCATCGGCAGTCCAGTCAAAGGAAACCGGCTTAGCCGGATAGCCGCCCATATTACCATGTTTTTCAGGTGTTGCGATTTTCCAGATATGGAGCGAGTTTTCAAGCATTGCCGTGACGCAGAAACGGCCATCCGTCGAAAAACCAATTGCGATATGTGAACCCTTCCACTCCAGAAACTTGGTTGTTTCGGGCTGGTTGGGCGAGACAAGCAACGCGCCGCCATACACCGCCGCGCCGAGCCATTTGCCGTCCGGCGAAAACGATAATGCACTGACAGAAGAAGGCGCTGTAATTTCAACAGCTTCGTGGCCCTCTTTGGCAAGAAAAATGCTTTTCCCGCAGGACCATGCAACATGCCCGCGCTGTGAACAGGCAACACAATCCACCCATTTGCGGCCATCATGCACAACACTGATTTCGCCGTCTGCGGCGAGCCGCTTTAGCTTTCCATCATCGCCTGCCGTGTAAAGCGCATCGCCCTTGGCATTGGCTGCCATCGCTAAAATTGCGCCATCGTGAAGGTCGAGCTTGTTCGAGCTGCCATCCACCGCACAGAGCCGAACCGCACCGTCACCGCCTGCAACCGCCAGCACAGAGCCGATGAATGCGGCTGCTGTTGCTTGCGCTTCAAATCTGTAATGAAGAACTGCACCTGCAGCGTCGAACGGATCCATTAAGCAGTCACTCTCGTCTTCATAAAGCCGTCTTCGATAATATCGCGCGGCAAATTGCGTCCGATAAACACGATACGGCTATAGCGGTCTTCATCTTTGCGCCATTCGCGCTGGAAATCACCTTCCAGCATCATATGCACGCCCTGCGCGACATAACGGCGATCATCGTCTTTCATATCGAGAATGCCCTTCATACGCAGCATATCAATGCCAAATTCCTGCCCGATCATTTGTATCCAAGGGAAGAATTTTTCCGGGTCGATCTTATCGCGCGTCATAAATGAGAAGCTGGACACATGCTCGTCATGTCGGCTGGCATCGAGGTGACCATGCTCATGGTGGTGGCCATGGTCGTGGTCGTGGTCGTGGTCGTGATCGTGATTACAGTGGCCATGATCATGATCACAATGCGAATGATCGTGGCCGTCATGCTCGTCAAAATCTTTTTTCAGAAAATCCGCATCGTCTTCCAAGATTCGATCAAGGGCAAAAGCGTCTTGGCCAAGCAGATTATCCAGTGGCACATTGCAGCGCTCGGCGCGCTCTATCCGGCAAGTCGGATTGATACGGCGAATACGTGCTTCCACCGCCTGCAATTCCGTATCCGACACAGTATCGGTTTTATTAAGGACAACAATATCGGCAAAAGCGATCTGTTCCTGTGCTTCAGGCGCGCGGTCAATTTCCAATGACAAATGCTTGGCATCAACAACCGTGATAATCGCATCAAGCTTGGTTTTAGCCGCAATATCCTCATCAACGAAAAAAGTTTGCGCGACAGGCCCCGGATCAGCCAAGCCCGTGGTCTCGACAAGAATGCCGTCAAAATCACCGGCGCGTTTCATAAGACCGGCTAGAATACGGATGAGGTCGCCGCGCACCGTGCAGCAAATACAGCCATTATTCATCTCGAAGATTTCTTCATCGGCATCAACGACCAAATCATTGTCGATACCGATCTCGCCAAATTCATTGACAACCACAGCATATTTCTTGCCATGGTTTTCCGTCAAAATACGATTGAGGAGTGTTGTCTTCCCAGCGCCCAGATAGCCGGTCAGAACTGTGACGGGTATTTTTTCGTTCGATGTTGTCATGGCAGCATTCCATTCAAAATTTGAAACCGTGATGTGCGCTTTATCGCTCCAAAATTCAAGCCTGCGGCTTGGCTAATCGGCCTACCCGTGACACAAAGCTTGAAAATAGGATTTGTCATGACACGCAAAATTTGGTGGAGCGATTTTTCGCCGGAGGAATTCTCGAAGCTTGATGCTGATAAAGTCATCGCGATCCTGCCGCTGGCAGCCACCGAGCAGCACGGCCCTCACCTGCCCGCGACAACTGATGCGGACATTATGGATGGCATGTTGACGCGTGTCGAAGAACAGCTTCCATCAAGTATAGACGTCCGTATTTTTCCAGTGATTAGAATTGGGGCCTCCGACGAGCATATTCGTTTCGCTGCAACACAATCCATCTCATCACAGAATATGATCGACATCATTGTCGAGCACGGCAAACAGGCAAAAAATTGCGGCATAAAAAAATTCGTACTCGTCAATTCGCATGGCGGCAATGAGCCGGCCATGGCAATCGCGGCCTTGGAACTGCGCAAGCAATACGACATGCTTGTCGTCAAGACTTCATGGGGGCGCTTTGGTGTACCTGATGGTTTGTATAGTGAAGACGAGTTAAAATACGGCATCCACGGCGGCGATTATGAAACCTCGCTTATGCTTGCCTTCAAGCCGCAAACTGTTGATCTGGAAAAGGCGGAAAATTTTCAATCCCGCACCAAGGCTGCGCGTGAAACGTTCATACATCTTGCGCCCCAAAGCCCGAATGGCTTTGCCTGGCTGGCAGGCGATTTGAACGAAAAAGGTGTGGCAGGCAATGCAACCCTTGCGACCGCGGAAAAAGGAAACGCCACGGCGACGCATCAAGTATCGGGCTTTATTGAATTGCTGGAAGATGTTCGCAAAGCCCATTTGAAAGACTGGATTAAATCCTAGTCCGGCACGCTTTGACCGAAACATAGGAAGATTGGAATTCTCATGAATAACACCATCATTGTCACTGCCGCTCTGAGCTTCGCTACACTCTGCACAATGGCTCAAGCATCCGATCAGGAGGTTGATTGCGACAACGCCGAAACGCAATTCGAGATGAACCATTGTTCAGGCTTGGAGTTTGATGCAGCCGATAAAGCGCTCAACAAGACCTGGTCTAAGATTCGCGCTGCTGTAAAAACGATTGATGAAAACAACAAGGAATACGCACCTTATGAGCCAAGTGCGGCGGACAATCTGTTAAAAGCTCAACGTGCGTGGATCGATTATCGTGACGGTCAATGTGCTGCAGAAGCTGCACAATATGCAGGCGGCACGATCCAGCCGCTCATCCGCAGTACTTGCCTGACAGATATGACAAAAAAACGCACGAAAGAACTACAGGAAATGATTGTCGACCGGTGATTTAACCGTCGTGCGCGGCAAAGGCATAGATCTCGATTTTCTTGTCATCGATAAATTTCGCGCCGATGACTTCCGGAATTCCGATTGTTTCCGTTTCGAGGATGTCCATAAGTATCGCATTGATCTGGATTGCACTGCGCAATTCTTCGATGTTTTCACGCTCTTCGCGCATCGCTGCTTCGATCTTTTCATCGCCGACAACGCGCCGTTCGCCTAGCTTCACAATTTGAACTTCCTCGGGCGCAGTCAGCACGCGAATTTCATTGGCTGTTTCTTTAGAATTTCGGGTAAACTCGGTTAGGTTTTCAGCCGCCACATCGCGGTCAACCATTTTCACGCTCATCTGTTTTCCGACAACAGAGGTTTCAGAAATACCCTGCGACAAAGCCGAAATGGGCATAAGAAAAGCGCACACAAAAATGATCGTTTTTAAATTCATCATAACAGTCCCCGTTTAACGTAGTGCACGTAAAATGCCTTAGTGCGCAGTTCGTTCCTTCACAAAAGTTTACTGCGATGAAAACCAGCGTTGTAAAATAGAATCCAGCAAGCTACCCATTTTTGCATAGCTATTATCTCGCAATGGCATTTGTGCAGCGCAATAAAAGGGCATAAATTCTCCTCAAATCAAGGAGAAGAAAATGTCTTCAAACCCATCCCGTTTTAACCGCATCAGCAATTACTTCCTCGGCGCTGCAGAGAGCTTTGGCCGCGCGCGCTTGGCAAAGGAAGTCGCAAACATGCCTGAGCATCACTTCGCGAGCAAAGGCACAACACGTGACAGTGAATTGCGCAGAATTTTCGATCTCTAATCTGCTGTTGTGATGGTTAATTTACCGGTCCGGCGTTGAACGAAAGTTCGGCGCCGGATTTTTCATTTTAACAGTCCGATATTGCGACTATCTCAAAATGGATGAGGCAATATGGCAAATGGATTTACACAATAGCCTACGCTCAAATGATTGCATCCAACGCAGCAATGCAGTCATTGAGGTATTCAAATGGCCACTTTCTTTGCCGTTTTCATTTTTGCCACCCTATCTCTCACCGCCTTCATTCATATTTATTGGGCTTTAGGCGGCCTTTGGCCGGGCACAGATGAGCAAACACTCTCCAAAACAGTTATCGGCTCCAATGGAATAAACGCCATGCCACCGCGTTGGATTACCGGTTTGGTGTCCATAGGTATTATGGGTGCAGCAATCTGGCCGATTCTCTGGCTCGGCTGGCTGCCACATCCACTGCCAGAGTGGATAGTAACTGCCGGCATGCTCGTTCTCGTAGCAATTTTCATACTGCGCGGTCTTGGCGGTTTCCTGCCGGTCGCACGGCGCATGAATTCTGAGGAACCATTCGCCACCTTAAATTTGCGCTATTTCTCGCCGCTCATAACAATACTGGGCGTAATGATGCTGTATTTGCTGCTTTCAAAATGACCACACCGGCTTATTCAGCCGGTGTCATCGCAATATCGGTTTTGTTCAGCACAAGACGCGTAAGAATGAACGCAAGAACCGCACAAAACGCAATCGCAGCAACCATAGGCAGTGCTGTGTTATCAAAAAACGGCGATGCAATCACAACCATGAGACCACCGGCAACCATTTGCAGCGTACCGCCAAGTGACGAGGCCAATCCGGCCATGTCGCCATGATCATCAAGCGCCATCACCATTGTGGACGGCACCACAAGACCAAGACAGGCATTGGCAAGAAACAGGACGCCTATAATCACAGGCAATGTGCCAAATCCGGCAAGTATCAGACCCAACAATAGAACGGTAAACACCAGAAATCCGGTCGTCGCGGTTGCAACCACCTTTTCCATGCCGAACTTTTCACCAAGGCTGGCGGCAAGCTGTGAACTGCTGAAAAAACCAAGCGCATTGACTGCGAAAGCCAAACTGAACTGCACAGGCGTCAAGCCAAATTCAGCGGTGTAGACAAATGAAGCATTGGCAAGGAAGACAAAGAAGCTGGCCATGCCAAAGCCGCCAATAAATGTGAGCCCCATAAACTTTTTATCGCGCAAAAGAATACCGCAACCACGCATAAGTGATGCAACATTTACCGGCACTTTATTATCTTCAGCCAATGTTTCGGGCAGCGCAAACAAGGTCAGTGACAGGCTGGAAACAGTGAGTATCGCAAGCGCCCAGAACACGCCGCGCCATGAAGCGACCTCCATAATCGCACTGCCAACCAGCGGCGCGAGCATCGGCGACACGCTGATCACCATCATGATCAGAGCCATAAGGCGGGTGGCTTGCGTACCGGTATATTTGTCACGGATAATCGCACGCGGCACAACCATGACCACCGCACCGCCAAGCCCTTGAACAAATCGTCCGGCCAGCAGCCAGCCAATTGTCGGCGCTAGGGCGCAAGCTATTGATCCAATGGCGAAAATAATCAAACCGATAAAAAGAGGTTTCTTACGTCCGACCTGATCCGAATATGGCCCGAAGAACAATTGAGCCACACCAAATGCAATAAAATAAATAATGAGTGACGCTTGAACAGAGCTCACATCGGCATCAAGCCCCTTTTCAATCAAAGGCAATGCAGGCAGGTACATGTCAATTGCCAGCGGACCAACAGTCGACAACAAGCCAAGAATGACGGCAAAACGAAACATATCTTGTATCCAAAAAAAAGACGCGACTCGTGACGCAAAGACTGAACTATATTTCAAAGCCGGTCAGGACAACCTGCAAACCTGATGAAAGCAGAACCTCATGACACAAGGTGACAGGAGCATCGCCTAAAATTCGATAACCTGCCCATCGCGGCCAACATACAGATCGCCGTCAAAGCCGGACGATCTTACTGTTTCAGCCCATGTTTCCTCGGTAATAAGAGGGTCATCGACCGGCACGAGGTGATTAAGCGCAAGAACAGGAACCTGGCAATCTTTCGCCAGCTTGCCGACATCCAAAGCATCAGTATGGCTGGCAAATAAATGTTCCTTCAAACGTGCGCCATTGCCAATGCGCGCTGCAAGGCGTTCGACACCTTCGCTCATCATTGCCTCATGTACCAGCACATCAGCGCCTCTGACAAATTCTTTGAATCGCTCGAACGGTGCTGTATCCCCTGATAATACAATTGATTTTTCACCGTCGGAAAAGCGCAATGCGTAGCTTTCTTCGATCGGCGGGTGACAGTTCAAAATACTGCGCATGGAAAGATCGCCGAGCATCGTCTCGCCTTCTTCGAGCGCGTTGATCGTTACAAGTGAGGCCAAATCCACCCGGCCCTCATCATCGATACGAAGCTCGATATCAAATGCCATCGACGCCAGAAAAGCCTGCCAATAAACATCAAGCCCTTTTGGCCCCCAAATGGTGACAGGTGTTTGGAGACCGGCAGTCCATGCCGTGTGAAGCAACGGGCCTAGCTCAAGATAATGATCAGAATGCAAATGCGTAATGACAATCGTGTTTAGCGATTTTAATGAGTGGCCAGCGTTCACGATGCCGCGCGTAACCCCTAATCCGCAATCAACAACGATGGAGCGCCCTGCCATCTCCAGTAAACACGAGGTTGGCAAACGAAGGTTCTCGGTTGGATATATTGCAGGGCCGCCTTTTGTGCCCAATAGTGTCACACGTGCCATTATCGTACTGTCAGGGTGCGGGATACCGCATCCTTCCACCCTGCCAATTTACGTGTACGATCGGCTTCTTTCATTTTTGGCTTGAAGCGTTGATCACGTTTCCACGTTTTTGCAAAACCCTTTTGTGTCGGCCATATCCCTGCTTGAGAACCGGCAAGCCAGGCAACGCCCAGCGCTGTCGTTTCAAGCACCATCGGGCGGTCAACCGGCGCATTCAACAAATCCGACAGGCGCTGCATTGTCCAGTCAGACATTGCCATTCCGCCGTCGACACGCAACGTTGTCTTGGCATCCTTGGCGCCTTTCCAGTCTTTCTGCATCGCATTCAAAAGATCGGCAGTCTGATAACAGACAGCTTCCAGCGTCGCTTTTGATATTTCTTTAGCAGTCGTCGCACGGGTCAGACCAAACATGGCACCACGCGCATCTGCGTCCCAGTGCGGCGCGCCAAGTCCCACAAAGGCCGGCACAAGATAAACTTCTTGCTCGGGATCGGCATCGGCGGCAAGTTTCCCGCTGGCATTGGCTTCATCGATGATCTGCAAGCCATCACGCAGCCATTGCACTGACGCGCCGGCCATAAAGATGGACCCTTCAAGCGCATAGGTTGTTTTGCCATCGAGACGGTAAGCAATTGTCGTTAGCAACCGGTTCTTGGAGGTCACCGCATCTTCGCCTGTATTAAGCAGCGCAAAACAACCTGTGCCGTAAGTGGATTTTACCATACCCGGCTCAAAACAGGCTTGTCCGATTGTGGCCGCCTGCTGATCACCCGCAACACCATAAATCGGAATATCAGCGCCCAGAATGTCAGCATGCGCTGTACCAAAATCAGCTTTACAATCCAGCACTTCCGGCAAAATTGCTGCGGGAATGTTTAGAATTTCAAGAAGCTGGGAATCCCACTTATGCGTGCGGATATTAAACATCATCGTGCGCGCTGCATTGGTCGCATCCGTTACATGACGATCACCGCCCGTCAGCCGCCAGATCAGAAAGCTGTCAATCGTTCCAAACAGAACAGAACCGTTCTCGGCTTTCTTGCGCAACCCGCGCACATTATCCAGCATCCAGGCCACTTTTGTGGCCGAGAAATAAGGATCAAGCAGCAGGCCGGTTTTCTTCGTGAATGTTTGCTCATGCCCTGCCTTCTGCAATTCTTCACACATATCGGCAGTTCTGCGGTCCTGCCACACAATCGCTTTATGAACAGGTTTACCAGTCTTTTTGTCCCACATCGCAACGGTTTCACGCTGGTTGGTAATACCGATGGCAGCAATATCCGAGGCGTCAATCTTCGCGTTCTTCATGGCGGTATGGCAAACTTCGACGACACCCTCCCAGATGTCTTCGAGATCGTGCTCGACCCAGCCGGACTTTGGAAAATGTTGCGTAAATTCTTTCTGGCCGACACCAGCAATGCTTTGATCTTTATTGAAAACAATTGCGCGCGACGATGTCGTGCCCTGATCAATGGCTAGAATATATTCACCCATACTTTTCTCCCCGACTACAAACAACGCAACAATATGGGCCCATATCTAACAAGCGAATTTATTGTCCCGTTAAAAACGGCCTTTTGAATCTGCATTAACAATCATGCGTACATACAAACGCGATGCAATGCTACAAGTCAGAAAATAAATCGTTTGAATTTTTGTGGGAAAAACCGTCAATGTTGGCGGTTTGCTTCCGGTTTTTCATCAACCATTGCAAGCAAGGTGATAACGGCCGCACTCGGTTTGGCCAGATCATCGACCGAATATTTGTCCAAAACAGCCATAAAGGCATCCATGGCTTCGCGTAATGCAGATGTTAAACGGCAATTATCTATGAGCGGACAGTTTGCATCCTCACGCTGGAAACATTCGGCAATCGTGAAATTATCCTCAGTAAGGCGCGCAATTTCGCCCAACTTGATCTCTGAAGCCGGACGCGCAAGACGAATGCCGCCATTACGGCCGCGCACAGTCTCAACGATACCGGCTGTCACAAGCGGCTGCAGAATCTTGAACAAAAAAGGCTCGGACGCACCATAAGTGCGACTGATGTCAGCAATCCGGCTCAACCGGCCGCCGCCTGCTGCGCAAAACATTAATATGCGAAAAGCGTAATCTGTCTGTTTCGTAAGCTTCATATAAATGCCCTCCGACCTTTAGATAGCAACCCGTTCGTTATGTTTCCAGAAAAACTTACTTCTTTCGTCAAGTTTTCTTGTGCGCCTCATTGACAGGCAAATACGTCAACAATAAAACATGACGAAATAAATCAACTTAACGGGAAAAGGAACAAATATGACTTTGGCAAAAGCCGCAATGGTTGCACTTGCTGCTGCAACTGCACTTACAGGCACAGTCTCTATGGCGATGGCTGATGGCGAACTGAACCTATATTCATCACGCCACTATGATACCGACGAGAAGCTCTACAGCGACTTCGAAGAACAGACTGGCATCAAGATCAACCGTATTGAAGGCAATGCCGACGAGCTGATCGAACGCCTTAAAAGCGAAGGCGCAAACAGCCCTGCCGATGTTCTTTTGACTGTTGATGCGGGCCGTATCTGGCGTGCAGAGTCAGCTGATCTTTTGGCACCTGTCGAAAGCGAAGAGTTGGAAAACAAAATTCCGGCAGCGCTTCAACACCCTGACAATAAGTGGTTTGGTTTTTCAACACGCGCACGCATGGTTTTCTACTCGAAAGACCGCGTTTCAGAGCCGCCGCAGACTTATGCTGACTTGGCTGACCCGAAATATAAAGGCCAGATTTGCGCACGCTCATCTTCCAACATCTACATGTTGTCTCTTTTGGCTTCACAGATTGCCCACAATGGCGAAGAAGCAGCAACTGAATTTGCACAGGGCCTAAAAGACAATCTGGCACGTGACCCTCAAGGCGGCGACACAGACCAGTTGCGTGGTATCGTATCAGGCGAATGTGACATTGCCGTCGCTAACTCCTACTACTTTGCCCGCGCAATCCGCACTGACGTGGAAAATCTCTCCGCTGATATCGATCAGATCGGTTGGGTTTTCCCTGATCAGGACGGCAACGGCACACATGTTAACGTTTCTGCAGCTGGCCTTTTGAAAAATGCGCCTAACAAGGAAAATGCAGTTAAGTTCTTGGAATATCTCGCATCTGATTCTGCACAGCAGTATTTTGCAGCGGGCAATGACGAGTTCCCGGTTGTTGAAGGTGCAGAGCGTTCCGCTTCAGTTACCGAACTAGGTGAATTTAAAGCTGACGAGCTAAACCTGTCCAAACTTGGTGAGAACCAAGCCAAAGCACAGGAAATCTACAACGCTGTTGGTTACAAATAAGCTCGCTAAAATCGAAGGTTGTATCCTTCGGTTGAGCTAGATTTATCAGCCCGCGACTTCGGTTGCGGGCTTTTTGTTTGCCTTGCCGACAATCGGCAATGAAATCTCGCTATGATGGCGCGGGCGTGAGCCTGCAATTGTGAAGCACAAGATGATCACCGGCAGCAGACCGAATGCAACAATGATAAGTGAAGGCACCGCCGCCTGCGCCAGACGTTCATCCGATGCCAGCCGATAAGCCTGCACAGCAAGTGTATCAAAGTTAAAAGGCCGCAAAATAAGCGTCGCAGGTAATTCCTTCATTGTATCAACAAAAACAATAAGCAAGCCTGTCAGCAAGCTGGCCCGCATAAGCGGCAAATGCACTTTTAAAAACATGCGCATACCGTTCGCACCAAGCGAGCGTGACACGGCATCAACATTTGGTTTGATGGCACTCATTCCAGTATCAAATGCAGAGAGCGCCGCTGCCATAAAACGTACCGCATAGGCGAAAATCAGGATGATAATCGAGCCTGAAAGCAACAACCCGCTGGAAACATCGAAATTCTCACGCAAATATGCGTCAAGCGCGTTGTCGAATGCAGCCATCGGCACAAGCAAACCGACCGCAATCACGCCGCCCGGAATGGCATATCCAAGCCCTGCCAGCATCTTTGCTTTTTCAGCCCGGCGACTTGGATAAAGCCGCGCCCAGTAACCAACCAGAACGGCACCCAAAACCGTAAACACGGCTGCAATGGACGAAACGATGAGCGAATTTGAAATGAAGTGGACATAGCGGGATGTAAACGGGTTTTGTCCTGATTCCACAGCCATCTGAGCTAGCACAATGACCGGAATAAGGAACCCGAAAAGTATCGGCGTCAAACAAATAAGAAAAGCTACGCCGGAGCGCCAACCGTTCAACTTGTGAGGCGCCATGGCCTCAACACGTTTGCCTGCCTCATGATGTTTGGCTGCGCCGCGTTGAGCCTTTTCCAGAAAAACCAGGAACAAAGCCACGAGCAAAAGACAAAAAGCCAATTGCGCCGCTGCAGCACGGTCTCCCATTGAAAACCACGCTTGGTAAATACCGGTCGCAAAAGTTTGCACACCGAAATGGGCAACCGTACCAAAATCAGCCACTGTCTCCATCAAAACCAGAATAACGCCGCCGGCAATCGCAGGACGCGCGACAGGCAGACTGACACGCAAAAATGCCGACCACGGTTTATGTCCGAGCGTTCGCGCCGCGAAATAGGCTGTTGGTGACTGGCGTAAAAACGCGGCACGCGCCAGCAAATACACATACGGATACAATACAAAGATCAGCATTAATGCCGCGCCGCCCAATGACCGTACTTCCGGAAACCAATAATCGCGCGGCCCCCATCCGGTTACGTCACGCAGTAGACTTTGTACCGCACCGGGATGATCGAGCAAATCCGTATAGGCATAAGCAAGAACATAGGCAGGGAACGCCAGCGGCAATGCCAGCAGAAATTCAAACAAACGGCGGCCGGGAAATTGGCAAGTTGTCACCAGCCAAGCCGTCGCTGTGCCAATAACTGCCGAGCCAATACCAACGAAAAAAATCAGTTGCGCTGTCGCCCATATGAAACGGGGCATGACAGTGGTAGCCAACCCTGTCCATGTATCAAAAGTGCCGGTGAAAGCAGAAATCGCAACCGCAACGATTGGCACCAGACAAAGTCCAGCAAAAAGGCCTACAGCGGCTTTAAATGAATAACGGCCCAACTCATTACCAACTTAAATTGAAATTACGGCTCATGCTAAATTAAGTGGAGTAAATGAAACATATTTTAGCGTCAACCGACCATCAGCTTGCAACAAGGTCGCACCAAACGATGTTTTACCACCTATTCGCCAGCTCTAGTAAACCGATATAATGTATGTTGCGTAAGCGTCTCGTCCGGCATCAATACGACTTCGGGAAAGGCTGTATGGTTTATCGCATCCGGCCAGATCTGCGTTTCAAGACAAATACCGGCACCTTGTTTATAGGTAAGACTATCAAGACCGGCATCAGAGACAGACAGGCTACCGCTTCCATAAACATGCACGCCCGGCTCTGTCGTAAGTACATCCATTTCCACGCCCGAAGAAGGCGCAACCAGCCGCGCAACTTCTGTCAATGAACGGCGCGTATCGGCAAGACAGAAATTGTGGTCATAATTTTTGAAATCGCCAATGGGACGCAGCCCTCTAAAATCAAACAGAGTATGACTGACGTCAGCGATTTCGCCGGTCGGTGCATTTGTATCATCCGAAACAAGATAGCGCTCTGCATCTACCCGCAAACGGTGCAGATTAATGTCATTTAACCCACCATCTTCAAGGTTGAAATAATTATGATTGACCAAGTTGCATAGTGTCGGCTGGTCCGACTGCGCGACCAGCTCGATGCTTAGTGCATTATCATCGGTCAGCTTATAGATGCACTGCGCGGTAAGGTTACCGGGATAGCCTTGATCTCCGTCCGCACTAACAATTTCGAGCGTGACTGAACTGTCGCTCACATCAACAATGTCCCAGCACCGGCTAAAAAAACCGTCAGGACCGCCATGCAGATGATGCACATCACCCTCGCCCCTCGCCAAATTATATTCGACACCGGCGATCTGACATTTACCGTTTGAGACCCGGTTTGCACAGCGGCCAACAATTGCGCCAAAGAAAGTGCGATTGTTTTCATACGCTGAAAGCGTATCAAAACCGAGAACCAGAGGTGCGTCATGTCCTTGCAGGCGCAAATCCTGCACGGCAGCACCATAGGTGATTATTGAAGCGGTTAGAGCTCCATTACGCAGTTTAATCCTTTTGACTGGAGAACCTTTTTTAGTGGTTCCCCAATCTTCAATATTCGCCGCTTCAAGCATTACATGCCCAAACCGCCAACAGCGACATATTTAACATCGAGATAGTCATCAATGCCCTGGTGTCCGCCTTCTTTGCCAAGGCCGGATTGTTTGACCCCGCCAAACGGTGCTTCCGGCGTTGCAATCACGCCCTCATTGATGCCCACAAGACCATATTTCAAATCTTCCATCATACGCCAAGAACGGCCGAGATTTTGCGTATAAACATAGGCGGCGAGACCAAAAACCGTATCATTGGCCATCGCAACGGCTTCTTCTTCTTTTTCAAATTTGAACACAGGCGCAACGGGACCAAAAATCTCTTCTTTGGAGAATCGCATTTCCTGTGTCGCATCGACAATCACCGTTGGCTGGAAAAATGTCTGTCCGCATTCGTGGCGACCGCCGCCAACAGTTACCTTTGCGCCCCTTTGAACGGCATCACCAACCAGCTCTTCCACTTTAGCGATAGCCGCCTCATTGATGAGCGGCCCCTGCACCACACCGTCCTCATTGCCTTCGCCAACTTTCATGGATGCGGTTGCTTCGGTCAGCTTTTTAACAAAGCTATCGTAAATTCCGGCTTGAACGTAAAAGCGGTTTGTACAAACACATGTCTGGCCCGCATTTCTAAATTTCGCGGCAATAGCGCCTGCAATCGCAGTATCAATATCGGCATCATCAAACACAATAAATGGTGCGTTGCCGCCAAGTTCCATCGAGACTTTTTTTACGGTATCAGCAGATTGCGCGAGCAGAATTTTGCCAACGCGTGTCGAGCCGGTAAAACTGATTTTACGTACCTCTTCGCTTTCACACAGCGCTTTACCGATAGAGGGGGCGTCGCCTGTCAGAATATTGACAACACCGGCAGGAACCCCTGCCTTTTCCGCAATCAGCCCCCATGCAATCCCCGAATATGGCGTGAACTCGGAAGGCTTTATAATGATCGTACAACCGGCAGCCAGCGCCGGTCCAAGCTTGCGCGGAATCATTGATGACGGGAAGTTCCAGGGTGTAATCGCGGCAACCACGCCCACCGGCTCTTTCATCACCATCAAACGGCGTGTGGGAATCGGGCTTGGAACAAGGTCGCCATAAACGCGGCGCCCTTCCTCTGCAAACCAGCGCAAGTACGCAGCCGAACCGCCGACTTCAGCGCGGGCTTCGGCAATTGGTTTACCCTGCTCCATGGTTAGCAATTGCGCCAGTTCTTCCTGATTTTCCAGAACCAGATCATGCATTTTCAATAGAATATTGGCGCGCTCAAGCGCTGTGGTTTTGCGCCATGATTTGAATGCTTCTGCCGCCGCGCTGATCGCACGTTCGGTTTCTGCCGTAGAGCAGTCCGGTACATTGCCAATGGCTGCGCCGGTCGCGGGGTTATCAACGGTAATGGTCTTTCCGCTGTCGGCAGCAATCCAAACGCCATTGATATAGTTTTCTTCGCGTAGGAACTGGTTACCATTGGTAGACATCGTATTTTCTCCCGCCAGATACGGCATTTTACAGATTATTTTATTTGCATCCTTGTAAGGCAATCATTAGATGCGTCAATGAGCTTTGGAATGATCAGCCATAATGTCGTCTAGAGCCTTTTACTTGCCAACGAAACCGTTTAGATACGCGGCAACAAGAATTAAAGTAAGCGCGCGGAAATCATTCGTAGTGCACAAAGTTAGAAGGAATACACCGTGGCAGACACGTTTAACAAAGTGGCAGACATCATTGCCGACACCAGCGAAATTGATCGTGAAACGATTACGCCGGAAAGCCACACAATTGATGATCTCGGCATCGACAGCCTTGATTTCCTCGATATCGTTTTCGCCATCGACAAAGAGTTTGGTATCAAAATCCCGCTTGAGCAGTGGACGCAGGACGTCAATGACGGCAAAGTTCCTACTGAAGAATATTTCGTTCTCAAAAACCTTTGCGCCAAAATCAACGAACTCGTTGAAGCAAAGTCTGCTTGATCACAATAATTATTCAATAGCCGGAGGGCACCATGAACGAACAGAACATGGACGGTCGTGACGTTGTTATTACCGGTATTGGAATGGTTTCGGCATTGGGCGTGGGCGCACAGCAAAACTGGGACAATCTTTCAGTAGGTGCCGCGCCGGTTTTTGATAGCGAGAAATTCGCGCCCTATACCGTGCATCCGCTGCCCGAAATCGACTGGGCAGAGCAGATATCCAAGCGCGACCAGCGCCAAATGGAGGCCTGGCAGCGCATTGGTACCTACACGGCCGGTTTGGCATTGGATGATGCCGGACTAAAAGACAAACAAGAATTCACATCGACAATGGATATGATTGTTGCTGCGGCAGGCGGTGAACGTGATGTTGATGTCGATACAATGATCCTTGCTGAAGCAGGAGGCGACGCCTCGGACGCTGCGACTGTGGTTAATGAGAAACTCACCACAGAATTGCGCCCCACCCTATTTCTTGCACAGCTTTCCAACCTCTTGGCCGGCAATATTTCCATCGTGCACAAAGTTACCGGCTCATCACGTACCTTTATGGGTGAGGAAGGCGCTGGCATTTCTGCGGTCCTGACCGCTGCGGCACGTATCCGCGCGGGTCAAAGCACACATGTTCTTGTCGGTGCGTCCTTTAACACTGAACATCCGGATATGTTGCTTGGGTATGAAATCGGGCACCACTTGAAGCGTGATGGCTGGACCTCTGTCTGGCACCGTCAGGACAGTGAAGGCGGCGGCATTATAACCGGTTCCGGTGGCACATTTCTTGTTCTAGAAGCACGCAGCCATGCCGAAGCGCGCGGCGCGCGCATATATGCGACCTTGGAAAGTGTTGAAGCTGATCAAGGCAATAACGACCAAACAGCCACCGGCGAGCGTTTGGGAAAAATTAGCGCCGCGACAAAGCTAGGCGATGCAAATTACATCATTTCTGCTGCCTCCGGCGCCAAGGAACGCACGGAAATTGAAAAAGAATTTCTAAATTCAGCACTTAAAGCGGTGCCGGTGCGTGGTGTCGCATCAGCCGTTGGCCATATGCGTGAAGTACAGTTCCCGTTCGCTGTCGCATTGGCAGCATTAAGTTTGCATCATGAAAAACCAGTCGAGCAAATGGACAGCCGGTTTGAGGTTGGCATAACCGACAAACCGGAGCGTGTAGGCGTATTAAGTCTCGGATATGAGGATGCGGAAGGCGCAGCATTATTAACACCTGCGAACGGAGGCAAAGTATAATGTCAAAGTTCACCGATCAAAGTGGCCGCCCGATTATTGCCATTACCGGCGCAGGCGTCGTTTCATCCCTTGGCCGGGGTAAAAAGGACAATTGGGATAAGCTGACCGGCGGCGAGTCCGGCATTCACAAGATTACCCGTTTTCCTCAAGACCATCTGCGCACAACAATCGCCGGAACTGTCGATTTCATGACGGCTCCCGAAGAAGGTTCCGCCGCGCTGACCTATGCGTTGGCTGAAGCGGCCGCCCTTGAGGCGATTGAGGAAGCAGATATTTCTGCAACTGACTTTGGCGGCCAATTGTGTCTGGCGGCACCACCCGTCGAACTTGAATGGCAGCACCGTTTTCAATTAAACGCCGAAGGCGCGGACCTTACGCCTGCGATGCAAAGCTATGACCGGCTGTTGCTAGCGGCAAGGTCAAACCAGCATCCTTCGTTTTCTCCCTCTGTGAAATTTGCTGCGACAGCACGCCGCCTTCAAGATCGTATCGGCGCGCGTGGACTGCCTGTCACCTTGTCGACAGCATGCGCTTCCGGCGCAACAGCCATTCAAATGGGCGTGGAAGCTCTTCGCCGCGGTGAAAGCGAGCGCGCAATCGCCATTGGAACAGACGGTTCGGTCACAGCCGAAGCGCTTATTCGCTTTTCATTGCTTTCAGCGCTCTCCACGCAAAATGAAGAACCGCACAAAGCATCCAAGCCGTTCTCCAAAGACCGTGACGGTTTTGTCATGGCAGAAGGCGCTGGCGCGCTGGTACTGGAAACGCTAGAAGCGGCGACAGCCCGGGGCGCGACAATTCTGGGCGTTCTGGAAGGCTGCGGCGAATGTGCCGATGATTTCCACCGCACGCGTTCAAAGCCGGATGGATCACCGGCGATCGCAGCCGTTCGCGCAGCATTGGAAGATGCGGGCGTAACACCGGAAGAGATTAATTATATCAATGCACACGGCACTTCCACACCCGAAAATGACAAAATGGAATGCATGTCTCTAATGTCCATATTCGGTGAAAAATTGGGTGGCACGCCGATATCGTCAAACAAATCCATGATTGGCCATACATTGACAGCAGCCGGCGCAATTGAAGCCGTATTTTCACTGCTGACAATTCGAAATGGCGTCATTCCGCCAACCATCAATCATGTCAATCCTGACCCTGCTCTTGAAATTGATGCGGTTCCAAATGAAAAGCGTGAAGCGGACGTTCGGCGCGTGTTATCAAATTCATTTGGCTTTGGTGGGCAAAATGCCTGCCTTGTCATTGGACGCGAACCCGCTTAGAGCCTTTCGTCAAACGAAAATAACATATAGGTGGCCCATGCACGCGCTACAGCTTGTCGAAGATCGTAAACTCGAGCTTGTTGAAGTTCCCGAACCCGATGCACCGGGCTTGGGGGAAGTTCAATTGCGTATTAAAGCTGTCGCACTCAATCATATTGACGTGTGGGGTTGGCGCGGTATGGCTTTTGCGAAACGCAAACTACCGCTAACTGTTGGCGCGGAAGCGTCCGCTATTGTTGAATCTGTTGGTCCGGGCGTATCAAACCTTTTGCCGGGACAGCTTGTTTCAATCTTTGGCGCACGCACATGCGGTCTTTGCCGCGCATGCAAAGAAGGCCGGGACAATCATTGTGAAAATGTCGGCGGGGTTCACGGCTTTCACTTAGACGGATTTGCACAGGAGCTGGTGAATATGCCCGCGCGCAATCTTGTCCCCGCCCCTCCCGGTGTTGATGAAATCGGCGCTGCTGTTTCACCTATTACATTTGGTACAGTCGAGCACATGTTGTTTGACAATGCGAAGCTGGAGCCGGGCGAGACTATTCTTATTCACGCCGGCGGTTCCGGCATTGGGTCAGCTGCCATCCAGCTTGCTAAAAAGATGGGCTGCACGGTAATCACAACCGTTGGATCAGATGCAAAAATAGAGCCCGCTAAAGCGCTTGGAGCTGACCACGTCATCAATTACCGCGAAGACCGCTTTGAAGGCGTTGTGCGCAAACTCACAAAGAAAAAAGGCGTTGATGTTGTCTTTGAACATGTCGGTGCCGATACTTGGGCAGGCTCCATGCTTTGTATGAAGCGCGGCGGCAGACTGGTCACTTGCGGTTCGACATCCGGCGTTTCCACCTCAATGAACCTTATGATGCTGTTTCAACAGCAATTGCGTCTTATTGGCTCATTCGGCTGCAATATGCGCAATATGGAAGACGCGATGCAGAAGATGGCACGCGGCATTGTGCATCCCGTGGTTGATACAGAAGCGGGCTTTGACGATATAGGCAAAGCACTTGAGCGTATGGAAACCCGTGATGTATTCGGCAAGATCATTCTGCGCGTTTCCTGATAAGTGTCATGAGTTGGAAAGTCCGGATATTCAAAGCAAAGACGAAGCTAAAACGCGTTCGTTATTGGTTTGAAGCAAAGATCTCATTTGCAGTTTTGGCGACATTGCGCCTATTGCCAATGAAATCAGCAATGACTGTCAATGCAAAAATGTTTCAGTTTCTCGGACCATTTTTGCCACGACACAAAATGGTTGTTAAAAACCTTTCTCTGGCTTTTCCCGAAAAGAGCAAATCAGAAATAGACAGGCTGGCGCGCGGCATGTGGCGCAATATGGGACGTCTGGTTTCCGAATATATTTTTCTCGACAAGCTTTTCGATTATGATCCGGAAAGTGATCAACCCGGCCTAGTGGAAGTTGAAGGCGAAGATATTTTCCGCCGCCTCAACAGCGAAGGAAAACCTTGCATATTCTTTACTGGACATGTGGGAAATTTCGAACTCCTGCCAATTTGCGCGGCAACCTACGGCCTTGATGTCACCGCATTGTTCAGGCCCCCCAACAACCCCTATATTGCCGACCGGCTACTGGCTTCGCGGACGACCGAGATGGGCCATCTTGTTCCTTCTAAAGCAGGCGCAGCATGGGGGCTTGCCCGTGCGCTCGACAATGGCGGTTCAGTCGGCGTTCTTGTCGATCAGAAGTTTGGACGCGGTATTGTTAGTGAATTTTTCGGCCGTCCTGTCCGCACCAATCCCCTGCTGCCTAAACTCGCACGGCAGTTTAACGTACCTGTTTATCCTGCACGGTGCATTCGCCTTCCAGGCGGACGTTTCCGGTTAATTCTAGAGGACGAACTGGTACTGCCGCGCGATGAGAACAACGAAATCGACATCGCCCGTTCAGCGCAATTGCTGAACGATGTTGTTGAGCGCTGGGTGCGCGAAACACCCGAACAGTGGATGTGGCTTCACCGGCGTTGGATTGATAACGAATAGTTATAATCCAAATAGTCCGCTTGTTTCACGTGCCCTAAACGTGAACTTAAGTTCTTAGTGCCTGATCACCACACGCATATTACGCGGCCCGATCTGACGCGTCAGATTGTAAAGCCGTTTTGCATTTGAGGTTTTCAGACGAATACAGCCATGCGATGCAACCCGTCCCAAACGGCTGACATAATTTGTGCCGTGAATTGCATAACCACCGCGGAAAAAGATCGAATATGGCATCGGCGAGTTATTATATTTGCGCGAATACCACATTTTATGCATTCGTTTTGGACTGTAAGTGCCGTGCGGGGTTCTATACCCTTTTCTGCCGGTTGATACTTTCCAGCGATGCATGGTTTTGCCGTTCTTTTTCACTGTCATGGTTTGGCTTGAGATATCAACATAAGCAACCAGCTTGGCTGCCCATGACATATTGACACTCGATAGAAATACCGCGACCGATAGCGCAATTGCGCCCCAAAACTTGCCCATTAGCCTCTCCTTAAACCTAGCCCTCCGCCGATAACGCTACGTCAGCTTTTAAAAGCGGTCAAAAGAAAACTGGACTAATCGTTAACGTGTGTTTTGTTTCACGTAATTTAACTTGCGCAATTTCAAGCATGAGGCACTATGCTTTTATGCTGGAGCAACTAACGAAATGCATCAATGATTCCCGCGACGACCTGCTCGCGCTGACACAGGATTTGGTACGCTTTCCAACCATCAATCCACCAGGCGACGCCTACCGGCCTTGCGTCGAATATATTGCAAAACGCCTGCAACGCTCAGGCTTTCAATGCGAGTTTTTCACTGCTGTCGATTATCCCGGCCATACGGATAAATATCCGCGTATCAATGTCATCGGGAGGCGCGAAGGTAAGCGGCCGGGGAAAACGATACATTTCAACTCCCACATCGATGTCGTTCCGGCAGGACATGGCTGGACGTTTGATCCTTTTGGCGCTGCCATACATGACGGCAAAATTTTTGGCCGCGGCACCTGCGACATGAAAGGCGGTCTGGCCACATCAATCATTGCGGCAGAAGCCTATATAAGATGCTTTCCTGATTATGCTGGGGTCATAGAAATTTCCGGCACGGTGGACGAGGAATCCGGCGGATTTGGCGGTGTCGCCTATCTGGCTGAAAAAGGCCTTTTCTCAAAACCACGCGTTGATCATGTCATTATTCCGGAGCCTCTAAACAAAGACCGTATCTGCCTCGGGCATCGCGGCGTTTGGTGGGCCGAAATTGAAACGCATGGCCATGTTGCCCATGGTTCAATGCCGTTTCTGGGTGATTGCGCTGTCCGTCATATGGGCGCGGTGATGGAAAGTTTTGAAAAAGAGCTTTTTCCGGCACTTGCAGCAAAACAGACCCAAATGCCGGTTGTGCCCGAAGGTGCGCGCAAATCGACGATGAACATTAACGGCATTCGTGGCGGGCAAACAGACGACTTTACCGGACTGCCCTCGCCCAATGTACCCGATAGCTGCAAGATGACCATCGACCGGCGTTATTTACTGGAAGAAAATGTAGAGGACGTGCGAAGCGAAGTCGTCAATATTCTGGACCAGTTGAAAGTGAGCCGGCCCAAATTTGACTATTCATTGCGTGAACTCTGGTCGGTTGAACCTACAATGACGGACCGCGATGCACCTGTCGTGCAAGCAGTCGCAGATGCCATCCGCGCGGAATTCGGAAAAGAACCCGATTTCGTAATTTCACCGGGCACTTATGATCAAAAACATATTGCGCGCATTGGCCATCTGCATGACTGCATCGCCTATGGTCCGGGCGTTCTCGACCTCGCACACCAGCCAGATGAATGGATCAGCATCGACGACATGGTTCAATCCGCAAAAGTTATGGCCAATGCCATCCATATTTTACTGTCGGAGCGGCATTGACCGAACAGGTTTAAAATGCTGCCGCGACAAGCGCATAGACCAGCAAGCCGACAACCGCAAAGCCTGCATGGAACGTGCAAAGTGTCATGAATGGCAAATCTTTAGGCCCGAAATGTGCTTTTGAAGCGATTGTAGGCGCCAATACCAGCCATAAGAATGCAATAATCCATCCCGCCGGCAATCCAATTAGGAACGGTACCGGTATCATAAATATAATTGACCAGACATGTTTAGCCCAATTGCCTGCAACGGCTTTTACCGGTACGCCTTTTAGAGCGTTTGCAACAAATGCTGTCGCAACGCACCCCGCGATACCGCCGAGAATAATGGCGAGCCACACGACTGGTACTGAATAAGCTGTAAGCATAATTTCCCCCTGTTTCTAAAGCTAAGTTCTAATCATAACGCGATAATGCGTGTTCAGTTGCACAAAAGTGGGATTTCCTATCGATAAATGCACTCTAGTCTTTTCAAACACCTGCCTTCCTGCTTAACTTCGCAAAATTAATTGGGGAGCTTTCATGACTATTCGTCCTATTATACTCGGTGGATTAGCCGCTATCCTGTTCTCATCATCAGCACTTGCAGCCCGTATGGATTTGACCATCGGCATGGTACTGGAACCGCCGGGCCTTGACCCGACAGCAGAAGCCGCAGCGGCCGTTGACGAAGTGGTTTATGCCAATGTTTTTGAGGGTCTGACCCGTATTGGCCCTGAAGGCGCAGTAAAGCCTGCACTTGCTAAAAACTGGACAATTTCCGACGATGGTCTGACTTATACATTTGAATTGCGCGAAGGCGCGAAATTCCATGATGGAACGTCGTTCGATGCTTCGGATGTGGTATTCTCGCTTGATCGTGCGCGCGCTGAAGACTCCACAAACGCCCAAAAAGCGCTCTTTTCGGCGATTGAAAAGGTGGAAGCAACCGGAGACACAACCGTCGTTGTAACCCTGTCAGAACCTTCCGGTGCATTTTTGTACAATATGGGTTGGGGCGATGCTGTCATCGTCGCGCCGGAAAGCGCCGACACCAACAAGGAAAATCCGGTTGGTACAGGACCTTTCAAGCTTGATAACTGGCAGCGCGGTTCGGCTATTACGCTAACGCGCAACGCTGATTACTGGGGCGATCAGGCAAAACTCGACACAGTAACTTTCCGCTTCATTCCTGATCCTGCTGCGGCGACTGCCGCACTTTTGGCTGGCGACGTTCAGGCATTTCCAAATCTACCGGCTCCTGAAGCGATTGCGCAATTTGAAGCAGATCCACGCTTTACCGTGGTCATCGGTTCCACTGAGGGAGAAACCATCCTCTCCACCAATAACAAAAAACCGCCTTTTGACGATGTGAATGTCCGCCGCGCTATGGCACATGCCATTGATCGTCAGGCAATTATTGACGGTGCAATGTTTGGCCTCGGCACACCCATCGGCACGCATTTTGCGCCCCATAACCCTGCTTATGTTGAATTGTCAGAAACCTATGAATTCAATCCGGAAAAAGCCAAAGCGCTTCTTGCAGAAGCAGGTTTTGAAGGCGGGATAAAAGCCACTCTTAAATTACCGCCACCTTCTTACGCGCGTCGCGGCGGCGAAATCATCGCTTCGCAATTGCGTGATGTCGGCATCGATCTGGAGATCATTCCACTGGAATGGGGCCAGTGGCTGGAACAGGTGTTCAAGGGCAAGGATTTTGACCTGACCATCGTGTCCCATACCGAGCCCAATGATATCGATATCTATGCCCGTGATGATTACTACTTCCAGTACGAAAACCCTGATTTTAAAGCGCTCATCGATAAGCTGAATGTCACGGCAGATGAAGAAGAACGCTTTGCGCTATACCGTCAGGCACAACAAATCATCACCGATGATGCTGTAAACGTTTATCTTTTCCAGCTGGCAAAGAACGGCGTATGGGACGCTAAACTCAACGGCTTGTGGGAAAATTCGCCTGTGCAGGCGAATGACGTCACCGGCGTTAGCTGGTCAGAGTAATCCTGTTTGTTTGATTAGGGCGCGGCGGCACTGCGCCCTTTCAACAAATAAGTTGTTTCATCCGCACTGGATTGACCATGGCTTACTTCATTGTGCGCAGAATGATGATCGTCTTGCTGACACTATGGGTAGCGAGCATCATCATATTTGCCATGTTGCAAATCATTCCGGGCGACCCCGCACAGCTTATGCTTGGCATTAATGCGACCGACGATGCCGTTGCAGCCCTTCGTGAGCAACTTGGCCTGAATGCACCTCTGTTTGAACGCTACATTAACTGGATGAGCGGTATGCTGATTGGTGATTTCGGTTACTCATACACCTATGGCACAGCTGTCGGCAATCTGATTGCAGAACGCATTACAGTGTCCCTGCCGCTGGCTTTAATCGCATTGGCATTATCGACTTTGATTGCGATTCCGGTTGGCATTTTCACCGCATCACGACGCGGCACAGCAACAGATACATCGGCAATGGCCATCACCCAGATAGGGATAGCGATTCCCAATTTTTGGTTCGCGATTTTATTGGTTTATGTATTTGCCATAACACTGCGCCTTGTACCCGCAGGTGGTTTTCCCGGCTGGGAAACAGGGCTTTGGCCGGCACTAAAATCGCTTTTATTACCGGCAATAGCCCTTGCTTTGCCGCAGGCTGCAATCCTGTCACGTGTAACCCGGTCAGCACTACTCGAAACCATGGCCGAGGATTACATCAGAACCGCACGGGCAAAAGGTTTACCGGCAAGACGCGTCCTCTGGCACCACGCACTGCGCAATGCATTTATTCCTGTTTTGACGATTTTGGGGTTACAATTTGCATTTTTGCTGGCCGGAACAATCATTATCGAAAATGTATTCTACCTGCCGGGATTAGGACGGTTGATTTTTCAATCCATCCAGCGCCTTGATCTCATGGTTGTTCAATCGGTTGTCGTGCTGCTTGTAGCATCCGTCATTTTCATCAATTTTCTTGTCGATCTGGCCTATGCCTGGGCCGATCCGCGCCTGAGGCGGCAAGGATAATGAGTGAGCATGTAAACAATACAGAGACGGAAGGGTGGCGCACATTCCGGAAAAACGCGCTGCGCAACAGAAACTTTCTGATCGGTATTTGCCTAACCGGATTTGTTCTCGCAATCGCGCTGATATCCTTTATCTGGACACCTTTTGATACGACAAAACTGGTCATCAGTGACCGCCTGAATGCGCCGGACCTGACTCACCTTCTTGGCACGGATCATTTTGGCCGTGACATATTATCCATGGTTATGGTGGGCGCTCGTAATTCCATCGCTGTCGCGCTTCTTGCGGTGGGTATCGGCATTGCGATCGGTGTTCCGCTTGGGTGCTGGGGCGCAGCAAAGCGCGGCTTCATTGATGAAATCCTGATGCGTTCATCCGATATTATTTTTGCCTTTCCGGCACTTTTATCCGCCGTCATGATCACCGCTATTTTTGGCCCAAGCGCCACAAATGCGATCATAGCGATCGGTATTTTCAATATTCCTGTCTTTGCGCGTGTTGCGCGCGGTGCGGCCCTTACCATCTGGTCACGCGAATATATTTTGGCAGCGCGCGCGTCAGGAAAAGGTGCGGTACGTATTACTCGCGAACATATCTTGCCCAACATCACCAATATTCTAGTGGTTCAGGGCACAATCCAATTCTCTCTTGGTATTCTGGCAGAGGCCGGCTTGTCCTATGTCGGCCTGGGCACACAGCCGCCCGATGTATCCTGGGGCCGTATGCTTAATGAAGCACAAACGATGATGGCGATCGCCCCTCATATGGCCATTATTCCCGGTATCGCGATTATTGTAACAGTGCTTGGCCTGAACCTGCTCGGTGACGGATTGCGCGACCTACTTGATCCAAGATTACGGCGGGAGCGCTGATATGAGCCCCCCTATTCTTAATATCAAAGATCTGAGCCTCACGATTGGTGAGACCAAAATTCTGCATGATATTGACTTGCAGCTGGAGCACGGCCAAATCGCTGGGATTGTCGGCGAAAGCGGTTCCGGCAAGTCACTGACCGCGCTTTCAGTGATGCAGCTTTTACCCAATGCCTCACGAACTGGCGGCACAATAGAGTTTAATGGGCAAAATCTTCTGACACTTGATGAGAACGCGATGTGCGCATTGCGCGGCAATGAAATCGGCATGGTATTCCAGGAGCCGATGACAGCGCTCAATCCTGTCAAAACGATCGGTGAACAGATCAGAGAAGGCATACGCTGGCACACGAATGCATCGCGTGCACAAGCCGAAGAACGTGCCCGCTCTATGCTAGACCGCGTTGGCTTGCCTCCATCGCAGTACCCGTTGGAGCGATACCCGCACGAATTATCCGGTGGACAGCGCCAACGCGTTGTGATTGCAATTGCGACTGCATTAAACCCGAAGATTCTTATCGCGGACGAGCCCACCACCGCGCTGGATGTTGTGCTGCAAGCCCAAATACTGGACCTGTTAAAAGAGCTGGTTGCCGACAATGATATGGCGCTCATTCTAATCAGCCATGATCTGGGTGTTGTTGCCGATGTGGCCGATACGATTACCATCATGCGTAAGGGAGTGGTTGAAGAGGCAGGTTCGGCCGTCAAAGTTCTCAAAGAACAAAAACATCCTTATACAGCACAGCTTGCTGAAGCGTCGATCCACATGCCGGCGTGGCAAAACCGAAAAAAACCGGCCTCGCCCGAACCACTATTAGAAGTCAGCAATTTAAGCAAAATCTATCGTGGCCGCAGAACAGGCGTATTTTCACATGCACCGGACTTTACTGCCGTAGACGATGTATCGTTTGATATTGCGGCCGGGCGCTCAATCGGATTGGTCGGCCGGTCCGGTTGCGGCAAATCCACCCTCGCCCGAATGGTTCTAGGTCTCAGCAAGCCCAGCAATGGAAAAATCCTTTTCGACAATAAAACAACAACAGCCCTTGATGACACTACCATGCGCGCCAGCCGCCGCCATATGCAGGTCGTGTTTCAGGATCCCTACGGTTCGTTCAATCCAAGAAAAACGGTGGAATGGCTTGTTGCGGAACCTCTTTTTCTTGAAGATGAAAAGCTGACGAGGCATCAAAAACAGGAGCGCATCGCAGCGGCGCTTAATGAGGTCGGCCTAAGCGCCGACGCGATGAAAAAATACCCGCATGAATTTTCCGGCGGCCAGCGCCAACGTATCGCTATCGCACGCGCGCTGATAACACGGCCTAAGCTGATTGTGGCGGATGAGCCGGTTTCCGCACTTGATGTGTCTATTCGGGCACAGGTTCTGGATCTGCTTGCAAAACTCAATGATGATCTGGGGATCGCGTTTCTTTTTATTACCCACGATCTCAGCGTCGCCCGTGCAATAACCCATGAAGTTATGGTTATGGATAAAGGAAAAATAGTTGAACGGGGTCAGACAGGCGACATTTTGGATAACCCGCAAATGCGACCAACTCAGCGTCTCGTCGAGGCAACACCCGATTTACAGCAAGCCATAAAGCGTCGCTCAACGGCCAAATAACCAGCCAATTAGTACAATAGAAGCTAAGATCAGAGTGCCGATAAGCATTGCGCGCCAGTAAATGCTGATGGCCCGCTCAATATCGGATGCCGAAGCGTTTCTGTTACCGCGATCATTCATAAAGGGCTCGTCAACAACATCACCTGCATAAATACGCGGGCCGCCGAGCGCCAAGCCGGAAACGCCAGCCATCGCACTTTCCGGCCATCCGGCATTGGGAGAACGGTGCAATGATGCATCGCGCAGCATTACTGTCAGATTTTGGCGCCACTGTGCAGGCTTGGATGCAAGAACAATCAATGCACCCGTCAAACGCGCAGGAACATAATTCGAAAGATCATCAAGCTTTGCCGATGCACGGCCAAAGTCGCGGTATTTATCGTTCAAATGCCCAATCATGGAATCGGCCGTGTTGAGCATCTTGTAGGCAAACAATCCAGGCAAACCAAAAATCACATACCAGAATGCCGGTGCGACAACGCCGTCTGACGCATTTTCAGCCAGGCTTTCGATTGCAGCACGGCAAACCGCCGCCTCGTCCAAGGTTTCGGGATTGCGCCCGACAATCATTGAAACAGCAGCGCGCCCACCTTTTAAGCCATCCTCGCGCAAACCTGAAGCAACCAGCCCGACATGCGCTGCAAGACTTTTTTGCGCCAGAAAAATAGCGACAATGACAGTCTCTAAAACAAGGCCCAAAATGCCCAAGCGCAGCAAATACACCGATATGATCCATCCGCAAATAATAGACATGATCATCAGCGAACCGATGACAACGAAGCCGCGCTTTTCCTTATCCAATGACCGCAAGTGAGAGTGATTATAACGCGTATCCGCCCACGATATCGCGGCACCGAAGGCAACAACCGGATGCGGTATTTTTTGCCATAGCCAATCAGGATCGCCAATAAAACGATCAAGGATAAGCGCCAAAAGCAGGATCAGAAATGTAGACGTTCCCAATATCATTTCAGACCCGCGCCAACCTTAACTCGCCTGCTTTATTGCTGTTTCCAGACGGGCAAAGTCTTCATCTGTGCGCGGAAATCCAAACCGTATCCAGTCCGGTGCATAGTCAAACTCCCGCACGAGAATATGATTCTGCGCCAATACCTTGGCAACATGACTTGAATCAGCACGCGAAGCGGTCACAAACAGGTCCGTCGCCCCTTCAATGGCAAACCCATACTGACCAAGCATCGTTTCAACTTGCTTGCGTTTGGCTTCTAAAGCCAGTCGCGTATCATCAATCCAGACCTGATCGCCCATCGCTTTTACGCCGACAAAAAGCGCTGGCCCAGACACCGCCCAAGGACCAAGTGATGAGCGCAGAGCGTCAATTTGATTTTGCGCACCAATCGCAAAGCCAAGACGCAAACCGGCAAGCCCGAAAAATTTGCCAAATGATTTTAAAACCAGCACCCCTGCCGTTTTTGTCTGGCTAACAACAGAACAAGCCGGAACCGTATCAGCAAATGCTTCATCGACAATAATTTGCGCGCCATTCGCAGCTGCTTGCCTGATTTTATCGGCGTCAGCACTGCGCCCGTCTGGATTATTCAGATTACCGACAACAATGGTTCTAGATGCGCTAACTGCCGCGTCGAAGTCATAAACTTTATGCACATGTGAGCCAGCCTCCGCATAACAACGTTCATACTCGTTATAGGTCGGTGATATAATCGCAATGTCGGGCGAAGGCAGCAAAGCAGGTAAGCGTTGGATAATCGCTTGTGTGCCTGGTGCAGCCACAATCCCCGCATCTTCGGGCACATCGTAATATTTTCGAGCGACTTCCAAGCATGCATTGAGAAGGCTGTCATCCGGTAAACGGTGCCAGATATCTTCCGGCATATCAGGAATAGGGTAAGGCGTGGGGTTTATCCCTGTTGAAAGGTCAAGCCAGTCAGCTTTCTTCCCGCCATAAAGCGATATTGCGCGGTCGATTCCGCCGCCATGCTGCACCTTCGTCATTACGCAGCCCGATCAATCACATGACAATAGGAACCGGCAACAGAGCCAATGCGCAAACCGGCTTCTCCCAAATCATTATCAAGCGCATCGCGCGCCGCAAAAAGTGGATCGCCAACGCCGCGTGTAACTTCTGTCGAATAATGAAATTCATGCCCTTTGAGTTCATACGGCCAGGGTGAGCCATCAAGCGGTTTAAGTTTGCGGTACCCAAGATGGCGTTTGCGCGTTTCAAAACTGGTTTTTAATGGCAAAAGACCAAGCATGTCGTGGCTTTTCCCCTCACCGTCAACAAGCGCTTCTCCAAGCACCATATAGCCACCGCATTCGCCGTAAATCAAAACCTTGCGGTCGGCTGCATTACGCATGGCACGCTTGAAATGCTTTGTAGCGGCGATTTTGCCTGCATATAGCTCCGGGTAACCGCCTGGCAAAAAGATAGCGTCAGCCTCGCGTGCCGGCCCTTCATCAGCCAAGGGTGAAAAATACGAAATCTCCGCACCGGCCAAACGCCACCCTTGCACCATATGCGGATAGCAAAAGGCAAAGGCATCATCGACAGCAATCGCAATGTGCTGCCCAAGCGGTGTTAAAAATTTCGGCCGCGCAATCGAGATAAGTTGCGCATCAAGTGATGTGAGCGCTTTCATATCAAGACTGCGCTCCATAATCTCGCCCGCCGTGGTCAGAAAGTTTTCCAGGCTCTCATGTTCGCGCGCCTGCACCAAGCCCAAATGACGGCTTGGTAAAGCCAGTTCCGGATTTTGCATCACGACACCGATGATCGGTATGTCGAGCAGCTCCAGCGCAGCGCGCAACATTTGTTCGTGCCGCGCACTGCCCACACGGTTTAATACGATACCCGCAAAACGAAGCGACGGTCGGTAGTTCAAATATCCCGAGACAAGCGCGGAGATAGATTGCGCCATACGTGCGCAATCAACAACAAACACAATCGGCAGTCCTAACTGTTCTGCAAGGTCCGCTGCACTGCCGGTGCCGTCCGCCGCACCGTCAAAAAGCCCCATCATCGCCTCGACAACCAGCAAACGGTTTTCGCCATGCTGATGGGCAAGATCATCGACAAGATCAGACCGCATTGCCCATGGATCAAGATTGAAACAAAGCGCGCCGCTGGCAAAGGCATGAAATGCCGGATCAATATAGTCCGGCCCCGCTTTAGCCGGTGAAACATCAACGCCCGAATTTCGCAGTGCCCGTAGCAGACCAAGTGTGACTGTGGTTTTACCGGAGCCTGAATGCGGCGCGGCGATCATGAAGCCGTTCATGCGCTTTCGCCTTTTGAACGCACACCAAGTGGGTCCGGTACAAGTGAATGCCCGTCTTTAAGGGCGCTATACCAATCAAGCCCTTTACGAAGGCGGACAACCTCACCAACAATAACAATCGCAGGCGGCTTGAGACCGGAGGCTTCCACATCTTTTGCAGCATCGCCAAGCGTTGTCTCCAAAACACTCTGCTTGTCGGTCGATGCATCACACACAAAGGCAACAGGCTCATCCACCGGCCGGCCTTCAGCGATCAGGCGCTTTGCAATCGTATCTATATGTTTCATCGCCATATACATCACGATGACCTTGGAGCCGCGTGCGACACCGGCCCAATCAATCGCATCGGGCATAATGCCTGTCGCGTCATGACCCGTTAGAAACGTGACATTATGGTTGGTATCGCGGTGCGTTACCGGAATACCTGCATAGGCCAGACCGCCAATACCCGCCGTGATGCCCGGCACAATACGAAATGGAATACTATGTTCAACAAGTGTCAACGCTTCTTCGCCGCCACGCCCGAAGACAAACGGATCACCACCTTTAAGACGCAATACGCGTTTTCCTGCTTGTGCATACTCAACAAGTTTGAGTGAAATATCGCGTTGCTTCGGGGAAGGTTTGCCGCCCCGTTTTCCCGCATATTCCAATTGCGCATCGCTTGACGCGAGTTTCAAGCACTCCTCATTGACCAAAGCGTCATAGATAACCACATCCGCTTGGCTTAGTGCATTGGCAGCGTGCAATGTTAAAAGCCCCGGATCACCCGGCCCGGCCCCCACAAGCCAGACATGCCCTGCCTCAAAATTAGGCAGACGATCACGCAAAGCATCACTTATATTGGCTTGTAACGACATCGTTTAAAACACCTTTCGGTAAGCCTCGCAGCAGACTATAAAACGCTTATGAACAATATGCCACAAGCAGATGAACCGGATGCCGGTTTACGAAAACCGGGTGGTCCTTTGCGACGCGGATGGACAACAGGCGCTTGCGCAACCGCTGCAACCAAAGCCGCGTTGACTGCTTTGCTAACCGGTAAGTTTCCTGATCCGGTTTCAATCACATTGCCGAAAGGCGAACAACCGGCTTTTGCGCTTGCGAAGGAAAATCTTGGGGTAAACTTTGCAGAAGCGGCGATTGTGAAAGATGCCGGTGATGATCCCGACATAACCCACGGCGCGATGATCTGCGTCAGGGTCGAATCATCTGATGAAGGTGTGATATTTGCCGCAGGCGAAGGCGTTGGGACAGTTACCTTGGAAGGCCTTCCCTTGCCGGTCGGACAGGCATCCATAAATCCTGTGCCAAGAAAATTGATGACGGATGTCGTGCAGGAATTATGCGCGCAGCACAATGTTTCACCGGACTTTAAAATTACGGTTTCCATACCCGGCGGAGAGGCGCTCGCACAAAAGACATGGAACCCGCGTCTTGGCATCAAAGGCGGACTTTCCATTTTAGGAACAACCGGAATCGTTCACCCGTTTTCATGTTCATCGTGGATACATTCAATCCACCGCGGCATCGATGTCGCGCGGGCGGCAGGCATCAATCATGTGCTTGGCGCAACCGGTTCAACATCCGAAGATGCAGCCGTTAAAATTTACGGATTTGAAACAATTGCACAGCTAGACATGGGAGACTTTGCAGGCGGCTTGCTAAAATATTTACGCGAGCACCCGATTGAAAAAATCACCATCGCCGGCGGCTTTGCAAAAATGGTCAAGCTTGCTCAAGGCGCTGTTGATCTTCATTCCGCGCGCAGTCAGGTCGACATGAATTTTCTGGCCGTACTGACTGAAAAAACCGCTGCCCAGCCCCACTTGAATCAAAACTTTAAAGACCGGATTCTAAATGCAAACACTGCCGCGCAAGTGCTTGAATTGACTCGCGCAAATGGCATTGACCTAACAGCGCCAATTGCAGAACGCGCGCGCAAAACAGCGCTGGACGTCTTGCGCGGTGCGCCGGTCGATCTGGAAATTATGATCGTCGACCGCAAAGGAAATGTGCTTCACCAAACCGGATTCTCGCGCCCATGAATCAGGTGATTTTAATCTTAGGCGGCACAAAGGAAGCCGCTGAATTGGCTGAAAAACTTGTGGCCGAATTACCGGTCGCGCGCATTATTTCATCGCTTGCCGGACGAACAAAAGAACCGTCCCCTTTAGCTGGCGAAGTGCGCATTGGCGGCTTTGGCGGCCCGGATGGCTTGGCCCGATTTTTAATCCAGAATGAAGTCACACGCTTTATCGACGCTACCCATCCGTTTGCAAAAACCATTTCGGCAAATGCCAAAATTGCGGCGAAGAAAACCGGCTTAGATTTGGAAATTAGAACCCGTCAGCCTTGGCAAAAACATACGGGCGATCTTTGGATTGAAGTGACATCACTGGAAGAAGCACGCAAGGAAATCCCCGCCGGAGCGCGCGTTCTTTTGGCGCTTGGCAGTCAGTATATTGATATTTTTAATACAGTAGATCACGCACATTTCATAGTACGCATGGTCGACGAACCATCAACGCCGCTGCCCTTGCCACACCACACAATGATTATTGGAAAACCCGGAAATCTTGGCGAGGAAACGGCAATCTTAAAGCAGTTTTCGATCACGCATATCCTTTGCCGTAACTCGGGCGGACAAGGCGCATATGCCAAGATTGAGGCAGCGCGCGCCTTGAAAATTCCTGTCATTATTGTTGAGCAAAGTGTTTAGTTTAGCGCTGAGATATCCATCGCTTTAGGCCACATAACCCGATAACCAAAATCTACTTTCGCTGTCGCACCGGCTTCCATATTTATATCCCAGTGTAAAATCCCGCGCTTGCCATCGACATCTTCTTTTGTTGGCTTGCTTGATCCGGCCAGCATCGAAACCTTTATGTCCTCATGATTGGCAACGGGCAGCCGGTCAACGACAGTAACCTCCATCGGAAAGTTATGCAGGTTTTTGATCGTCGTCACAGCTCTGCGCTCATCCGTACGTGATGCGGATATAAGGCCGGTCTCGCCCTCTTTCTTATCGGTTTCGACAAATTCAACCGTCACAAAATCATCCTGACCAAAGCTCAAATCATAGGTATCATTGGGCGCCAGCATCGGCATTTGGCCGCGCCCAATATAAGCGCCATCGCGCAAAAGCAGCACCGGTCCGGGCAAATAGCTCGCATCGCCCTTAAGTGTGAAACCGGCGATCAAATAAGCTGCGGCATCCAAACGCGGCACCGCTAAGGCGCTGACATCAACCGCGAAACTATCTTCGCCCATAACGACAGACTTTGTCTCGCCCGTATTGGAAACCGTCACTTTGCCCGCAATAGCAAAGGTCGCCTGATAGCCGCCTGTTTCCATAACCGCCACTTGTTGCGCCATATCATTCATCGGGGCAACCGCGGCCAATTCTTCTGCTTCCACGCCATCGGCATAAGATGAGCGAACGCCCTGCTCTAAAGCCTGAACCTTGGACGCACTGCGCGGCATCGGTCTTATCTGGCTAATTTCATAAGGCGAAAGTTCAGGTGCTGCTGTGCGGGTCGAAGGACGGGCCGTAGACAGGGTCAAGGCAACATTATCCCAGCTTTCCGTTGATGACTGGCGTACATTGGCACGGCGCACAATCTCCATTTTGGGGTCAGCCCCATCACCCAATGTCAGTTCAGCATCATAAATTGCCTGCCAACCTGCGTCATCAATCGCGTATTTGATTTTGAGCACAGCCTGCCCAGCATCTTTTGCGTCCAGATTGATCGCCACAACAGAGCGTAGCTCTTCATTGGGCGCTAATTGCCCGATCTGGTTTTGCAAATCCTGAATCTGGCGTTCGATATCACGCTGGTTCGCGCGCGCATCAATAGTGCGTTGGGCATAGGCATTAAGTCGCTCGGCCGCTCCATCAAGCAAGTCGGCAACTTCTAACGCCGAAAGGCTGTTGCCTGCGCCTCCTTGATTGGGCTTACCGGCATTTGCAATAAGATTTTGCAGCATATGGCGCTGCAAATCCGTATCGGCAACCACCTGCTCAAGCCGCATTCGCTCATCATTCAGTGCTTCAATTTGTAGCTCTAATTTGAGCCGGTCTTCAGGGTTTTTATCGCGCGAAAGATAAACCTGCCGCACATCGACAGAACCTATGGAGATATCGCCATCGCTCATGCCTTCCACCCGCACGCTGTCGGCTGAAATATTGGCAGGCAGACTTTCAATCAGAACGGTGTGCGTGCCCTGTGCCATCTCACCGCTCGCGACACGCTCAACCTCCGCGCCACGCGGAAAAACAGTCACCGAATCCACTTTGGATGAAAACTTAAACTCATCGGCAAATGCCGAACCAAGCACAGTTGTCGAAAGCAAAATTGCCAATGATAATGTTTTCATGGAAAACCCCTCCAGTTTTGTAACTGTAAGTTTCATTCCGTGAAAACTTGGTCTGAATTAGACCGGTTTGTGACCATTACAGGGCCAATAAAGGCGGACCGCTTTATTGTTTTGCTTTTTTCTTGCCCTTATTGCGCAGCACATGCGCGTAATCCGCATTGTAAAGATCACTATCGCGAAATTCGACATCGCCGAAAACTTTACCAACCATAATAAGGGCCGTGCGTGTGATTTTATGCCTGCGCACTTCCTCTTTCATGCCCGCTAATGTGGTGCGAATGTAAAGCTCGTCCGGCCACGTTGCACGATAGGCAATGACCACCGGACAATCATCGCCGTAATAAGGCTCTAGTGAGCGGCGGATATAATCCAGATTTCTGATCGACAAATGAATTGCAAGCGTCGCTTTGGATTGTCCGAGAATCTCCAACTGTTCACCATCGGGCATCGCAGAAGCTTTCATGCCTGTGCGGGTTACGATAATTGTCTGAGCTATTTCAGGCAGCGTCAACTCGGTCTTCATTTTTGCGGCAGCACCGGCAAACGCAGGAACGCCCGGCACAACATCATAATCAATGCCAAGCACATCAAGCCGCCGCATCTGTTCTGCAACTGCGCCGTAAATTGCTGGATCACCGGAATGGACACGGGCAACATCATGGCCTGCATCATGTGCCTTTTTGATCTCTTCGATGATCTGATCAAGATGCATCGGCGCGGTGTCCATAACCAATGCGCCCTCTGGCGCCGCCTCAACGATTTCGGTCGGCACGAGAGAGCCCGCATAAAGACAAACAGGGCTATTTTGGATCAAACGCAATCCGCGAACCGTAATCAGATCCGGTGCGCCCGGCCCTGCACCAATAAAATAGACGGTCATCGCCCGCTCTCCATTTGTGTTGTGTCTTTGCCGCTATAACCGCGCGGTGTGTATACCCATGATTTGCCATCGCCGGTTTTCACAACGCGACTATCTGATGAACCGACAATAACGACCGTCAACATATCGACATCATCGACGTTGAGTTCGCCAAGCGGCACGATGCGAACCTTTTCGCCTTCACGCCCAAGATTGGTAGCCAGAATAACCGGCGATGTTGCGGGACGATGGTTCAGCAATTCATCACGCGCCCAAGCAAGCTGTGTGCGCCGCTTTTTTGAGACAGGATTATAAAAGGCAATTACGAAATCGCCCTCACCCGCCGCGCGAACGCGTCTTTGAATATCAGCCCACGGTGTCAAAAGGTCAGATAGCGAAATCGTACAGAAGTCGTGCCCCAGCGGCGCGCCGGATCGTGCAGCAGCACCCTGCAAAGCGGAAATTCCAGGTGAGCAAATAACTTCAATTCGCTGCGCAGCATCAGATATGCCGCCCTTATCGAAGAGCTCATAAATCAATGTCGCCATCGCATAGATGCCCGCATCGCCCGAACAGACAAGAGCAACATCCCTGCCCTCGCCAGCCAGTTCCATGGCATGGCGTACACGGTCCTCTTCTTTGCCAAGATCAAAATCATGGCGTTGTTTTCCATTGGCAAGCGGTCCAAGCAGATCAAGATAAAGCGAATAACCGACCAGATCTGTCGACTTCAAAATCATGCGGCTGACTTCCGGCGAGCGCCAAGCTTCTGATCCCGGACCAATACCGACGACATAAACTGTGCCCCGCGCCCTGCCCGCCAAAGCGGTAATGGGCTTTGCAGCACGGGCAATGGCACAGGTCGACTTCTTGGTTTTGGCTTTTGGAACAATCAACGCGCCATCAGCGCCAACCGATGCCAATGCAGCGCCTTCCGATACGCCGTGACATCCAACTTCAGCAAAAACAACATCGGACGGGTTTTGTAATCGTGGTGTTTCCGCTTCCAGCCTCGCCGCATCAAAGAAACGCGCAGGCACATTCAATGTGTCCGCCAGCGCTTGGACAGCCGCTTCATCCGATTTGACATCAATTGAAGCAATGCAAGCAATTGAATGCACCGAGAGACCGGCTTCGCTGACTTGTTGGCGAACTAGTGTCTCCAAATCACCGACAGGGCAGTCACGCTCGCAACCAACACCGACAACAATGTTTTTCGGGTGGTAAACCAACTCGCCCGCTTTGGACTGATATGCCTGGTCTGTGACGATAATCGACACATCGCCATCATCCGCAAAAGGCAGTGCACTTGCCGTTAACCAATCAGCCTCGCCCTCCAGCCTAACCTTTGCGCCTGCGACGATCGAGGCCATGACATCCTTTGCCGCTTCCGGATTGGCAAGCACGAACCCATCCGGTGGATTATCAAGCGCAACGCCGAATTTTACATCGCCAGCGGTTGTTACCGCTGCATATCCCTTCAGCGCTTCCGCAATATCGCGCGCCATATCATTGGCACCATGATGGCCGCCCAAAAGCGGCACAATGCTTGCGCCATCTTCCGATACAGCAAGCACCGGTGGTTCGCTCATTTTGTCATTGAGCACGGGCGCTAGAAGCCGGATTAAAGCGCCGGACGCCATGATCGCGATAATCGGCGTTCCATCCAAAAATAAAGCCTGAATATGCGCGCGCAAATCTTCGATGGGCGTAAAGTCAGGACCGGAAACACGTTTCTTCTGCGCGTGAATAACGACGCCTATTGATTTCGAAATTTTGCGCGCAACCGGTAGGGCAGCCTCGCTTAAAACAACAATGGCCGCTTGCTTAGTCATGGTTCGTCACATTCATTTTAGCAGTATCGATCCAAGGCTCTGCGCCTTTGTAAATCGTGATCATTGAAAAATAGGGAGCGCTCTCATCCGTCATATCAGCAAGAGGCATCGTGCGCTGTTCGCCAAGGCTGACACGCTCAAGATAAATGGCTTTATCCAGAAGGTTCAGCTCGTTGAGCAAATCTCGAATTCGCTTAAGGTGGCGGCCAACCTTCATAATAACGAGCGCGTCTGTAGCGTTGATACGCTCTGTCAGTTCATCATCCGGCAAAGGTCCCGGTAAAATTGTCAGCACATCATTGCGCGCGGCAAGTGGGATGCCGCTGACCGCAGCGCCCGTCATAATGGATGAGACACCGGGAACGACTTCGCAGTCATATTTGTCTGAAAGTCGCTCGTAAACATACATGAATGAGCCATAAAAGAACGGATCACCCTCGCACAGAACAATCACATCGCGGCCCGCATCCAAATGCGCCACTATGTTTTCAGAAGCCTCATCATATACTTGCGCGGCTGGAAAACGTTCAACGCGCATCGGTACGACAATCGGAATTTCAATCTGGTCTTTACGCAAACATCCTGCAACGATTGACCGTGCAAAGCTCTGACCACTATCAGGGGCCGGATAGGCAATGACTTGCGCACCCGTAATCAACCGCCATGCACGAAGGGTAATCAGGTCCGGTGCGCCAGGCCCAACGCCAACACCATAGAGTTTTCCGCTCATACGCCTTTGCTCCATGACCATTGTGTCACCGGCATGGAAGGCTTCCATCCGTGAAAGGCTCCGACATTTGCTGTGCTCTCCACCGAAATGCGCTGCAGCTCACCGCCATGTTTTGCGAAAGCTTCCAGCAATACGGCCTCGCTCTCAAGCGTGACGGCATGAGCAACCAAGCGGCCATAAGGCTTTAAGGCATTGATGGAAACGGCAATTGTCTCCATTGAAAGCCCGCCGCCGATAAACACGGCATCCGGCTCTTCAAGCCCCTCCAAAGCATCCGGCACTTGGCCATTCAATAATTCTAATTTAGGCGTGCCGAGCTGGACCGCGTTTTGCCGTGCCATTGCGCGGCGGTCTTCACGCGGCTCAAGACCGATAGCCTGCGCTTCGGGGGCGCCACGCATCCATTCAATCGCGATCGACCCGCACCCGCAGCCAATATCCCACAATAGAGCGCCACGTGTTGGCACCAGCTTGGATAGTGCCAGCGCCCGAACGGCACGTTTCGTCATTTTGCCATCGTGTACAAAAGCATCATCCGGCAGGCCGGTACGCGGCAATATTTGCGTGCCCGCCCCTGCAACACATTCAATAGCCAAGGTATGAAAGTCCGGAACATCATGTTTCCAGCTTTCCGCAACGCCATCAAACCGCATCTCATTCGGGCCGCCCAGAGCGGCAAGTACAGTCATTTTGGAAGCGCCATAACCGCGGTCAACAAGCAGTTCAGCAACGGTTTCAGGAGATGTCTTGTCCTTCGTTAGAACAATCAAACGCACACCGGGCGCAAAATAAGGAACAATCTGTTCTGCCGAACGGCCATGCACCGTCAGCGTTTCAACATCAGCCAAAGACCAGCCAAGCCGCGTTGCGGCCCATTGGAATGCGGACAGTTGCGGATAATAGGCAATCTCTGACGGCGCGATGGCGCGGCCAATCCGTGCGCCAACAGAATACCAGAGCGGATCACCGGTCACCAGAACAACAACGGCGCGCCCTTTGTACGACTTAATGGTATCAATCATCGCATTGAAAGGAGATGGCCACTTGATGCGGGTCGCATTGGGCGCATCTGCCAGTTTGTGATGACGGTCACCACCGATGATAATCTCGGCTTCGCTGATCAGTGTGCGCGCTTCTTTCGACAGACCTTCAACACCATCTTCACCGATACCAATAATATTCAACCAGACTTCGCTCATCAAAGACCGCCTTTCAATCCGGCAGCCAGCGCATTGAGCGTTGCCGAAGCCATGGCACTACCACCACGGCGACCACGCACAGCAATATATGGCACGCCGCGGCTATTTTCGATAAGCGCCTGTTTGCTCTCGACTGCGCCGACAAAGCCGACCGGCATACCAATGATCAGTGCAGGCTTTGCAGCGCCGGCATCGATCAATTCAAGCAGCCGGAATAAAGCCGTTGGCGCATTGCCGATAACGATGACTGCGCCGGAAAACTTGTCTTTCAACAAATCCATCGCAGCAGCACTGCGTGTGTTTTTCATTTCGCTGGCAAGACTACGTGTCGCCTCATCCGCGATCCGGCAAAGGACTTCATTGCCGTGCTTTAAATGGCGCTCAATGATGCCATGACGCACCATTTCAACATCGCAAATAATCGGCGCACCAGCTTCAATCGCCGCAATGCCAGCCTTCACTGCATCAGAGGAAAAAGCGACATCATCAACAATGTCGATCATCCCACATGAATGAATCAATCTGAGAGCAACCTTGCGCATATCCTTGGGAAGACTCGTTAAATCCGACTCGCGCTCAACTGTTGCAAATGATTGCCGGTAAATTTCAGCAGGGTCGCGAATATAGTCCATCCCGTCCGGTTGAACTTTGGGCGCGCGTACAATCCAGCCTTCTTCGCTTTCTACGGCGGCGCGATCGTTGCCTTTCAATTCATCGGGACATGAAAGGCAATACGCAAATTCATCCTGCGCGTCAGCTTCTGAAAAGGCTTGCGCCACCGTGCGCACCTGCGCGGCATCTTTGACTTCATCTTCGCCTTTTTGAACGGCAAAAAGGGACGGGTATATTTCTGCAATAACAACTTGCTTTGATAGATCATCGGCGAATCTGGTTTCAAATGGCCAAATGGCAATGTGATCCTTTAAGGCGAGATCTTCGCGTAAAGACTGCAAATGTTTAATACCGGTCATCGACTGCGCAGCGACGACACCGGCACCGGCCATTTGCCACAGTGATTTGGCACTTTTGTGCAAGCGCTCGATCCGTCGGAACTCACGGATCATACCAAAAATATGTGTCGGCTTTTTAGGAGCAAGGCCCGGATAGCGCTCTTTGTGTTGATGCGGATGTCCCCAAAACGGACCATCAACAACTCCCTCAAAAGCAGTTTGATTGAGAATGCCTGCCGTTTCATAGGTATTGGATTGATTATCGGCATTATCAGAAACAAGCGCCGACAAGCGTTCCCAAACGCTTTGCCAATCCGGCGCGCCGCCAATTCGCTCAGCAACGCCCTGCGGATATCCGAATGCAAAATCAAAACCGGCAAAAAGCCGCTTACGGGAAGCGAGACTGTCGGCTATGACTTCCCGCACAAGCGCCATCGCTTCAAACCGCGTTGCCAGATTGCGAACCCATTGCAATTCGGTGCCATCGCAAAGCGCAATCCAAATCGAGTCCGCCCCCGTTTTGGGCGCGTTTGCTGCGGACCAGTCCACGATCAAATATCGGTCAAAAAGCGCCACAGCAGATCGCTCAGTTCTTCTTCAATGTTCGCGGACCCAAAGGATGGTCGGCCTGCGGATACGGATGATGATGGTGATCGTCATGACTATGGGAGTGATCATGATGATGGTCGTGGCCATGGTGATGATCGTGCGTGTGATCATGGCTGTGGTCATGCGAATGGACAGGTGTCCACTCTAAACCGTGCTCGGCACAAAATGCTTCATCACGGCATGATGCATCGCAATCACCGTCACAAGGACAATCAGCCGGCGCACCGCCCACACCTTCCACATGGTGGTGGTGGCTTTCCTGCGCCAAACCGACTTCAGCTTCAAAGCCCAAAACCTGCTCGCGATATTTGCACATCTGGCAGTTCATATTATTGCTGCCTTCAATGATTTCACGCACACGCTCCACCATCGTATCGATCACCAGATCATGATCGTTTAAATATCCGGCTTTGATGAATTCGATATCCGGATGCTTTTCGGCGACAGCATCAGTCTGCGTGTAAATACGCTTAACCAACACGCCGGTAAAAAGAAAATACGGGAAAACGACGATGCGTTTATAACCAAGCTTTGCGACATGCTCGAGCGCAGGCTCAACCAGCGGAAACGTCACGCCGGAATAGGCAGTTTCGCCCCAAGCAAACCCCATACCTTCCCAAAGCATACGCATGACTTTGGCAACATTGGAATTAGCGTCCGGATCAGAAGCACCGCGGCCAACAACAACCAACATTGAATCGTGCAGGCTGTCGCCCTCTTTCCACCCTGAAGCAATAAGCGCTTCTTTAATCCGCGCACCGGCAGCGCGTATCATGCGCAAATCGATTCCAAGCTCGCGGCCATAATCGATGATGACATCGCGGTTTTGCGCCTGATAGGTATTAAGCACCGATGGAATATCGTTTTTCGCATGGCCGGCAGCAAACAACATGCCTGGCACAGCCAGAATGTGATTCACACCCTTGGCTTTAAGCGCATCAAGGCTTTTATGGATGACGGGGTTGGCGAACTCCAGATAGCCGTAGTCAACAGGCACTTGCGGAAAGCGTTCACGCATTCGCTCGGCAAGCTTTGCAAACTCACCAACAGCGTTCTGGTTACGGCTGCCATGACCACAAATCATGACACCGTATTTTTTGCCTTCAGGCGCGTTATCAAACATTGTTTGACTTGCCGAACTTTACGTAGAGAGCGGCAAGAATTGCAACGGCAATAATGGCACCAGCATAGAGAAGATGATGTCCATGGCCATCTTTGAATTCAACGTGGCCCGCATGTGCAAATGCGTTCGTTGCAAGAATGGAAAAAAGAAGTGTTGCGGAATTTCTAAGCATCATAAGTCCCTCAATTTGCTACAGGCATTACCAAGGGCACTTGCGTTCAATCAAGAACCAAGATCTTCAGTTCGGCAGCGTTCGTTTAAAGTCCCCGATCTGGGTCGACCTATTAACAAACCCCGTTCTGGCCATCATATAACAGCACCGCCGGTAATGGGTGCGAACCTAGGCACTAAAGCCCCATGGGTCAATCATAGAAACCCGAAGATGCAAAAGTTTTTGCTCAGCCTGGCACGTGGGATTTCAAATCAAATCCGAGCAAAGATGCCGTCCGCTCAATCAGCTTAACTTCCGATGCAACCAGCTCTCCGTCGGCTTCGGCAATTGCGATCATGTGATCAAGTAGCTTTTGCCGCCGTTCGAGGCTGAGTTCTTTAAACATTTCAGCCGATTGCGCGGCAGATGTTTCATAGGCCATCTCGGCAAGATATTTATATATGGCGTCGAGTGCAGAGGGCGTGACGCCGAATTCCTCCGCGCAAATACGCTTGAGCATGTCGATTTCGACTTCGCGAACAGTTCCGTCAGCTAAAATGATACGGAAGAGCAATAACAACTCCGCACTGAGCGCCGGATCACCGGCAACCAAACGAACATTTTTATCCGTTTCGATCATGGATTTCACTTTTGCAAAAAAGCTTTGTGGTTTGTCCGCACCCATTTAAGTCCTCCCAGCTCGGTCAGGGCAGTTTAGCACTTGCCAATGTGCACACACTATGATCATGGAACCGCATGTCAGCAAGTAATGAAATTATCATCCTCCTCATGTTTGCAGCGTTTTTCGCCGGCTTTATTGATTCCATTGCCGGTGGTGGAGGTCTTGTGACTGTGCCCGTCCTTCTGATTGCCGGTCTACCGCCACTTCAAGCGCTGGCGACCAACAAATTGCAAGGCCTGTTTGGTGCCGGTTCGGCAGCCTATACCTATGCCAAAGCCGGTCATGTGGACTTGAAAAAGCAGTTTATTCCTGCGGTCCTATCGGGGCTTGCTGCTTGTCTTGGCGCAGTGCTCATCACGCTGCTTCCATCCGATAATATCCGCCTGATCTTGCCTGTTCTGCTCATCGCCATAGCCCTGTTCTTCTGGTTCAAACCCGGCCTGGATGATGTTGACCGCGCACAGCGCATGACGCCATTGATTTTCATGGCAACCATCGTTCCGCTTATCGGTTTTTACGATGGCTTTTTTGGCCCCGGAACCGGTTCGTTTTTCATGCTTGCTTTTGTCACCCTGTCCGGCTTCGGTATTTTAAAAGCCACTGCGCACACTAAACTTTTAAATTTTGCATCCAATATTGGCGGTTTTCTTGTGTTGGCATTAGCAGGAGCCGTTGTCTGGAAACTTGGTCTCCTGATGGGAATTGCGCAATTTGCCGGTGCCCAGCTTGGTGCCAGACTGGCAATGAAACAGGGCGCGCGCATCATCAAACCGTTGCTCACGCTTACCTGCATCGCGTTGGCTGCAAAACTACTCTTTGACCAGTATTACTAACGTTTGCCGAAGGTTTTGCGCCTGCCGAATGTGGCAGCCTCATGGGTTTCGCGCGGCCCCATTCGCCGGTCCTTGACGCGCGGCAGCGGTGTCGGCTCGCTTGCCTTTTCCATGCGCTCACGCAGTGCATTCAAAATCGCCAAATCGATTGGATCGTTTTCGTTCAAACGTTGGCGTGACCGCTCTTCCTGATCTTTCTGATAGGAGTCTTCCTTCAACACAGAGTGCAAGCCGCCCTTGATACCAAACTGGGGTACATTGCGCGGAACAAGCAGATAGGAACCCATCGGGTTTGCAGGCTCCGGCGGCTGATGAAACACCTCAATGATCTCGCCTTCGTCGACACCGAAGGGCGATCCGTTGGCAGGAACACGATCGGCTTTAATCGCCCTATCGATAAACTGAATAGCGCGCTTGATCATCCAATCATAGGAAACCTGCGCTTCTTTAAAAATAACTGGTTTGGGCAACAGGTACTGCGAACCATTTGCCACCAGACCCACCGCATTTTTCTCATTGATGTAACCGTCACTTGAATAAAGATACGGACGTATGAAAAAGCTGGTCAGAGAAGCGCTCGCACCGGCCAGTTCAAATGTCTGCGGTGGAACAAGATGGTCACTGGGTAGCCAATGAAATGTACAAGCGGGATTATTACGATGCAAAGCATCGGCAATCCAATACGCAAGGCTCATGGCGCGCAGGGAATCTCTCGTTGAAATAAAATTGCCGGAAGCTTCATCATCGATAGCCGGCGCTATCTCATAGTCACGCAAGGCAGGATTACGTGTCACCGTCACAAAACTGTTGGCGCTATGGTTCGCAACGCGCTGTTCCGCATCCGGCATCATCATCTTTGTTATGGGTTGCGGCAAGCAACCGCCAAACCCTTCAATGGGCAACGCATTATCTTCTTGATGAATCGCAATCCGGTAATCACCAACCGTAAATACTGTTTGGCGGTTCTCATCCAAAATCATAAGGCAATCGCCGCGACATCCAATCTTTGCAGCGATGCTGGCGATTTCACCTTTAATTCTGTCAAGCGCCATTGGCGAGAAACGATTGTGCAGCAGCACACATTCGATCGAACTGATAGGCTGGATATCCATTTGCTTCCCCCTTGGGCTTAAGGGAAAAGTTTAAGCTGCGATTATTAAAATTTGAAAAATTCTATCGCGGGCACCAAAAGCCATTTGTTCACAATGGCTTATTTACCACTCAACGCCGATTTGCGCTTTAATGCCACTGCGGAAAGGATGTTTGACAAGTTCCATTTCTGTCACGAGGTCAGCAGCATCAATCAGCTCTTCTTTCGCATTGCGTCCGGTAAGAACCACATGCGTCATGTGTGGCTTATGCGCTTTTAAAAATGCGACAACGTCATTTATGTCGATATAATCATAGCGGATAGCAATGTTGATTTCATCGAGCAAAATCATGTGATTGCTCTCGTCCAATATCTCTTCTTTGGCCTTTGCCCACGCCGCCTGCGCCATTTCAATATCGCGCGACTTGTCCTGCGTTTCCCACGTAAAGCCTTCGCCCATGGTGTGAAAGCTGCAAACATCGCCGAATTTATCCAAAATGAGATCACGCTCGCCGGTCGACATTCCCCCTTTGATAAACTGAACGACTGAGCACTTCCGGCCATGCGCAATATTACGGAAAATCATGCCGAAGGCCGCAGTGGATTTGCCTTTTCCTTTGCCGGTATGAACGATGACAAGACCTTTTTCATCAGTCTTGGTCGCCATGATTTTGTCCCGTGCGGCTTTTTTCTTGGCCATTTTCGCATTGTGTTTTGCAACATCATCAGCAACAGGCTTATGCTCTTCACTCATATCAGGCTCCCACTATCTCGTCTAAATCAAATTTGGCTGAATTACTGCGCGGCGTCCATAGGCCACGGTCAATTGCTTCATTAAGGCGTTCTGCCATCTCATGCAGCGCATCGGGATTTTTAGCTGCAATGAATTCGCGCACAGCCTCATCGCCTAAAAATGCAGCGTAAACAGCATCGAAATGATGGTCTTTAACCGCGCCGGTTGTTGCCGCAAACGCAAACATATAATCGACCGTCGCCGCCATTTCGAATGCGCCCTTATAACCGTGACGCATCACGCCCGCGATCCATTTCGGATTGACGACGCGCGCGCGAACCACGCGCCCGATTTCATCTTGCAATGTACGAATGACCGGCCGCTCGGGGCGCGAATGATCATTATGGTAGATGGTCGGCTGCTCGCCTTTAAGCTGCTCCACCGCTGCGCTCATCCCGCCTTCAAACTGATAGTAATCATCGGAATCAAGCAAATCATGTTCACGGTTATCTTGATTTTGTACAACCGCTTCGACGCTTTTCAAACGCGTCTCGAAAATTCCGCGTGCGCCCTCACCTTCTGCTTTCGCCCCATAGGCATAAGAGCCCCAGACCATATAGGCTTCGGCAAGATCAGCCTTGTCGGTCCAGCCTCTTTCATCAATCAGCGCTTGCAGCCCCGCACCATAAGCGCCTGGTTTTGAACCAAAAACCCGAAAGCCGGATTGCGCTTTCGCTGCCGCCAAATCCATTCCCTTACCGGTGAGAGCAGTACACTCTTTGGCCATGCGCGTGGCAATCGGATTGTCCGTTTCATCCTCCTCAAGCGCACCTATTGCACGTACCGCTTTATCAAAGAGCGCAATCTGATCCGGAAAGGCATCGCGGAAAAAGCCGGATATACGCAAAGTCACGTCAACACGCGGGCGTCCAAGCGCTGACGTTGGAACAATCTCGAAACCGGTAACGCGCCGCGATACACCATCCCAAATCGGCTTGGCACCAATGAGCGCAAGCGCCTGCGCAATATCGTCGCCGCCGGTACGCATATTGGACGTGCCCCATGCAGTTAGCGCAAAGCTCGTCGGCCACTCACCATTGTCCTGCATATAGCGGACAATCAGAAGTTCGGCGGACTTCTTACCAAGCGCCCAAGCGGTTTCGGTAGGAACTGCGCGGGTATCAACGGAATAAAAATTCCGGCCTGTCGGCAAAACATCGGGCCGGCCACGCGTCGGCGCTCCTGATGGCCCCGGTTCAACAAACTGCCCGTTCATAGCCGTTAAAATGCCATCCAGTTCCGCCTGCCCGCATATTTCAACAGACGGCCTGATACGCGCATTGATCTCGCCAAGCACATGTTTAGTATTCTGCCATTGATCCTTGCAGGCAATTTCACCGCTAACCAATTGCGCTGCAAATAGCTCGATGCGTTCAATTGCATCGCCGTTCGTGCGCCAAACATCATCGCAAATATCGAGCAAAATTTGCGGCCTCGGCCCGTCCCAAGCTTCAGCAGGATTACAATCCAAAGGATCAAATCCGAGGGCAAAGTCAATCGCAATTGCCCGTTGAAGACTTGCGTCTTTTCCCTCACCGGCACCACGCGGCACGCGGGCCAGCGCCACGGTCAGATCATTCAAAAGACGCCCTTCCGGCACCTTGCCGAAAACATGCAAACCGTCACGGATCTGCATCTCTTTGAGATCACATAAATAAGCATCGAGTTTTTCAAGCGCGGCATCATCGCGGTCCTGCTTGTCGATGCCCGCATCATAATCAAGACCAATATCGCGCACCAGTTCGAGTATGTTCTTCTTCAGCAGTTTTAACCGGCGCGGATCATTACCGGCTGCATCGTAATATTCATCAACCAGCGCTTCTAAATCTTTTAGAGGACCGTAAGTTTCAGCGCGGGTGAGCGGCGGTGTCAAATGGTCAATAATGACAGCCGACATACGCCGCTTCGCCTGCGTTCCCTCACCCGGATCATTGACGATAAACGGATAAATATGTGGCAGCGGACCGAATACAGCTTCGGGATAACAGGTCTCGGATAGCGCCAAGGCTTTGCCCGGCAGCCATTCCAAATTGCCATGTTTACCCATGTGAACAACGGCATGGGCACCATAGATTTCGCGCAAATAAATATAAAACGCCAGATAGCCGTGCGGCGGCACAAGATCCGGCGAGTGATAGCTTTCTTTAGGATCAATATTGTACCCGCGCGCCGGCTGAATGCCGACCAGTGTCTTGCCAAACCGCGCCAGAGGCAGTGCAAATTTTCCATCGGTGAAGAATGGATCGTTTTCCGGCGCGCCCCAGCGCGCATGAACTTCATCTTGAATCTGAACGGGAAGTTTTTCAAATACTGCCTTGTATTGATTCAAGGAAATTGTTTCGCGAATTTCCCTTGCATCAATTGCGGCATTTGTCGGTCCTGCCTTTAAGTGATCAATCAGCGCATCACCGTCAGGTGGTACATCCCCGACATTATACCCCGCATCGCGCATAGCACGCAAAACTTCGACAGTGCCGGCAGGCGTATCAAGGCCGACACCATTGGCAAGCCTGCCATCACGATTCGGGTAGTTGGCCAGCACAATGGCAATGTGTTTTTCTGCGTTGCGGCTGCGCTTGAGACGTGCCCATTTTTCTGCGAGATCAGCGACAAAATTAACGCGGTCATCAACGGGCCTGTGTGTAACAATATTGCACTCGACCCGCTCGTTAAAGCGATCAGCCGACTTGAATGAAATCGCACGCGACAATACGCGACCATCGACTTCCGGCAAAGCGACATTCATCGCCAGATCACGTGAATTGAGCCCTTGGTCGGACGCCCGCCAAGTTGCCTCATCAGAACTTGAAAGCACAATTTGCAGCACCGGTGCGCCTGTCGATTCCAGCGCTGTTTTTTTGCGGTCAGCACCGGGTGTCGACACCGCAAATCCGGTCGCGTTCAATACAACATCCGGCGCATGTTTTTCAAACAACTGCGAAACAGTCGCAACACTCACATCGTCTTTAAGGCTGGAGATATAGATTGGCAGCGGACGCACACCACGCGCTTGCAATGCCTTGCATAGCGCATGAATGGGCGCAGTTTGTCCTGATTGCAGCAAAGCACGGTAAAAGATAATCGCGGCAGTCGGCTGACCTTTTTCGCCAGAATAAAGATCACCGAACAAACCTGCTTTGAGAAGCGGGCGCGCCTCCTCATCAATCGGTCGTCCGTCCACGACCGATTGGCAAGCATCCAGAAAGCTTTGCGCATTTGATGCTCCGCCCTGCACCAAAAACTGCCACAACGCCCAATAATCGGAGGGCGACACAGTGGACAATTGCGCAAGCTCAGCGTCCGGTTTGTCATCACCGGGCAAGAGCGCAATGTTAACACCATGCTGCTGCGCCGCCATCAGCAGCGCTTCAACGCCATAATTCCAATAGGCTTTTCCGCCTAACAGACGCGCGACAATCAACTTGGCTTTGTTGCCAGTGCGCTCCATCCACGTGTCAATCGACATCGGATGCTTGAGCTGAAGCATATTGGCGAGCCGGAGATTATCGCATTTTACGGCATCGGCGGCCGCCGCAAGACTGGCAAGTTCGGTATCGGCAGATGACAGGACGCAAATATCAGCAGGCGATTGACCAAGATCAATCGCCTCCCCGTCACCGTCCGTCAGCGACCCTTTTTGCGCCAGCAATAAATGCATATTGGCTTAAGCCGCCGCTTTGATTTGTTCAGCGATTGCGGTTTGATCCAGATCATGCAGGCCAATCACGACTAGGCGTGATGACGGCTTTTCACCGGCCTGCCAGGCCCGGTCAAAATAAGTCTCAATCCGCTGCCCGACCGCCTGAACGACCAGCCGCATTGGTTTGCCTGGCACCGCACAAAAGCCTTTCAGACGGAGTACATCGTGATCCGCAATGATGGATTTCAGCCCTGCAATAAACTTGTCTGTATCGGCAATTTCGCCTGTCTCAACGATGAAACTTTCAAACTCGTCATGATCGTGCTCATGGCCGTCAGCATGGTGCAGTTCATGATGGGATTTGCGATTAACAATGTCGTCTTCTGTCGCCGCGCCCATGCCAAGCAGCACTTCAATCGGCAGATCACCATGTTTCGCGGATATAATTTTCAAAGTCCGGTCTGTCTGGCTTTGAACATTGGTTTTCACAGCCGCAAGACGTTTCGTATCGATCAAATCTGTCTTGTTGAGGACAACCATATCGGCGGCGCGGATTTGATCCTCGAACAATTCTTCCAACGGGCTTTCATGGTCAAGCTCTTCATCGGCGGCGCGTTGCGCATCCAGCTTGTCGTGATCATGCGCGAAACGCCCTTCAGACACGGCAGCGGCGTCAATGACAGTCACAACGCCGTCAACGGTGACCTGTGTTTTAATTTCAGGCCAGTTAAATGCGGCCACCAATGGCTGCGGCAATGCCAGGCCGGAAGTTTCAATAATAATATGATCAGGGCGGTTTTCGCGCTCTAACAGTTTTTCCATCGTTGGAATGAAGTCGTCGGCTACCGTACAGCAAATACAGCCATTATTCAGTTCAACAATGTCATCTTCCGTGCAGGTCTCATCACCACAGCCTTTCAGAACATCGCCATCAACGCCCAGATCACCAAATTCGTTGATGATAAGCGCAATGCGTTTGCCTTTTGCGTTTTGCAGCAAATTGCGGATCATCGTTGTCTTGCCTGCACCCAAAAAGCCGGTAATCACCGTGGCAGGAATTTTTGCATTGAGCATGGTTTAACCCTTCATTTTCAGCGGCAGTCCCGCTGCGATAAAATAAACTTCATCCGCCATAGCGGCTATTTCCTGGTGTAGTCGTCCTGCATGATCACGAAACGCACGTGCCATGTCGTTTTCAGGCACAATGCCTAACCCCACCTCATTGCTGACTAGCACAACCGGCGCTTTCATGTCCTGCAACACGGCACACAAGCTTTGTGAACGCGCTGCAATATCGGCCTTAGCCATCATAAGGTTGGTGACCCACAAAGTGAGGCAATCCACGAGAATGATGTGGCTTTCATCATCTGCTGCGGTCAATGCAGATTCCAGATCATCCGGTGCTTCAATATTAGTCCAAATAGACGAGCGCCGTTCTTTATGGGTGTTGATGCGCGCGCGCATTTCATCATCCCAGGCTTGCGACGTTGCAATGTAATAAGGAGAAAGGCCGCTTTCCAATACGTGATTTTCAGCAAATGTAGACTTACCGGACCGCGCACCGCCCAAAACAAGCATGGTGCTGCTTTTGGTTTTTATTTCGGAGACTGTACTCATCGTCGGTTCATCTCGTTGCGTTTAAGCAAGCGCATTGAACGAACCTAAAAGCGGGTGCTTGCTCTGCGCAAATAAACCGCATCTGGCCCGATACAGGACGCCCGCCCTATCAGATCAATCGCAAAGGCAGGTCTCCTGGCTCATGGTTTGTCCGGCACATCTACCTTCCCGGGCTATTCCAGTGGTGTCTTGTTAAAGACGCGGTGTGCTAACCATTCTACAGTCGCGGGGTCGGCCGTGATAAAGGTGCCCGATTTGGGTTCACCCGTCACATTCCCTTTTCATCCAAAAACACATCTGGGTTTTCAGAATCATTGCGGGCCGACATTAGGTCTTTGTTGCAAGCAACGTCAATCAAATTGAATCGTATCAGACAGATTTTTGCTCAAAGGATTTTGCGACGTCCAGAATTGCATCAATATCCAGCAATTTTTCCAAACGTTCTGCCAGTTCATCAAGCGTCTTTTCAATAGCGGCCAAATGATCACCGCCAGCAGACGCTACTCCAAAGCTTTCAAGCCAAGCGCGCCTAAATACGCCACTGTCGAAAAAGCCATGCAGATAGGTACCCATGACTTTACTATCAGCACTCATCGCCCCGTCCGGCCGGCCATCGATCATGCTGGTCGGACGCTGACAATCAGGGCCGGTCGTTTCACCAATGTGAATTTCATAACCATTGAACGGCACGTCAAATAGCGGGCTATGAGCGCTTACATTGCGCACATTCTTTTTTGCCTGCATGACCGTTTCAATATTCAAAAGACCGAGACCATCAACGACGCTGGCGGAACCTTCAATACCATCAGGGTCCGCAATTCTCCGGCCAAGCATTTGATACCCGCCACAAATGCCAATGATATGACCGCCGCGCTTGGCATGGGCATGTAATTGTTCATCCCAGCCATTGGCGCGCAGACAAGCCAAGTCGGAAATCGTGGATTTAGAGCCAGGCAGAATAACAATCTGCGCCTCGGCAGGAATCAAATCACCCTTGCGGATAAAACTGACATCCACATCATCTTCGGCAATCAGCGGGTCGAAATCATCAAAATTGGAGATCCTATCGGTTACCAGCACCGCAATTTGGAGCGACTTGCCGGATGCTGCCCGCACCAAAGTTTCCAACGCCATGGAATCTTCCGCAGGCAGCTTTCCTGCCTCTTCCAGCCAAGGCACGACACCGAAGTTCCGCCATCCGGTAAAATCAGTAATTGCAGTCAGGCCATCATCAAACAATGAAACATCGCCGCGAAATTTGTTGATCAAAAACCCTGCGATCATCGCGCGGTCCTGATCAGGTAAAATTGTGTGTGTGCCCACAAGCGATGCAATCACCCCGCCCCGATCAACATCGCCAACCAAAACAACAGGCACTTGGGCACGGGTTGCAAACCCCATATTGGCAATATCGCCTGCCCGTAAATTGATTTCGGCGGGCGAACCGGCACCCTCAACAACAACAATGTCGGCTTGCTGTTTGAGTGTGTTAAAGCTGTCTAAAACAGCATCAAGCAATTTGGGTTTTAGTTTTTGATAATCTCGCCCCTTTGCATTGCCGGTAACTTTGCCATGTACGACAACCTGGCTGCCGACTTCGGATTGCGGTTTTAAAAGAACCGGATTCATATGAATACTAGGCGCAACGCCACATGCCAGAGCCTGCAGCCATTGGGCACGTCCGATTTCACCGCCATCATCGGCAACTGCGGCATTGTTCGACATATTTTGCGGCTTGAACGGAAGCACATTCATGCCGCGGTTTTTCAAAGCACGGCAAAGACCGGCGACCAATACGGTCTTGCCGACATCCGAGCCTGTTCCCTGCAACATGATAGAAAGTGTCATGCCAGTCGCGTAGCCCAATTTAGAGCGACCGAAAAGGCAAATATTTGCCGACCTAAAAGAAGATTATCGCTGACTATTACTTTAAAGAGGCGATTGGATAAATAAAAACCGCATTGCAACCATGTGTTGCAATGCGGTTAGTACTCAAAACGTGCCACAAATACGCGTGGCGAAAATACTCTCCGGTACGCAGTACCTGATCCGGAGCAGGCTGTTTGAAACGCCTTGCCTAACATTCATAAACACACATCGTTACCACGAGGTTATTGAGACCTTAAGCAAGTCTAAATTTCGAACTTTTTTTGAGTTTTTTTGTTTACATTTGTTAACGAACTTCACCATGTCGGTCACGTTTTGTAATTCTTGCATTGATATTGTGCGGCAAGTGCTCAATGCTGCTGGAAACCAGAGGAGCATGAATGATCACCTTCACGGCGATAAATCCGATATTGCGCAAAAGCTGTATTTTTGTTGCCCTAGCGTCACTTGTTGGATGCGTGAGCACAAGCCCTGCCATCAAAACAAGTTTCTACACTGTGAACGGATTAACAGGCGCACAAATCGACCGTGAGCTTCGCGCCAAGGGGCCATTGGACGGCCATGCCTTGGCCTCCGCGGCCATCAGTTTTGAACCGGTTTCAGTATTGCAAGAATCGTCCAAAGACGGGTGCCGGTTCAAGACGGCAAAATTCCGCGTAAAGGCCAATCTTACACTACCACGCTGGGCAGAAAGACGCTCATCAAAAGATCAGAATCTGCGCCGCGCATGGGACGGGCTTTCAAAATACGCAAAGCTTCATGAAGAAATGCACGTTAAAATTGCAGAGCAGTACGCCAAGCAAATGGGCGACAGCCTGATGGATCTGCCGACACATAAAACATGCGAGAAATTGGATAAGGTGGCTGAAAAAGCATTTAAGGGCTTGCTACGCGATCATGATCGCGCACAAAGACGCTTTGATGCGATTGAACAAAAACGTCTGGCAGCGCTTTTCGCAGAATAGTCAGGGCTATTTCTTGGGTTTCTGCAATCTTTTATAGTTTGCGCGGACACGTTTGGCCATCGGCTCTATGCCGGCGTCTGATATCTTTTGGAATGACTTGGATGCTGCGTGGATCGTTAGCAACTCACCGCGCATAGTCGTGGCAACCAGCGAACCCCACGCCGAAATCAATTCAGCTTGCGTTGCATGAATACCTTCCACGAAGGCATCTGTTTTTTCTGATAGCGCCAATGCACCTTCGCCGCCACGTCTGCTGTTTGCAGAAATCCAAGGGGTTGCAATTTCATAAGCCAGCGCTGGCATCCGCATGGCAATCACCCACGGCGCAAGCATTGCAATATCCATGCCGGAAGAACGGCCTGTTCCATATATGTTAAAAAAGCTGGCAGGCGTAAACATCGTGATCTCCGATCGTAGGAGTCACAAATAATATTGCAGCGCAGCAAAATCAAGCTCAATGCGCTGCAACGCAGCAATTAAATATTCCTAGCTAAGATCAGCCAGTGCACCGGCAAGCGCTGCTTTAACCCGCTCGGCAGCCATATCAATATGCTCCCGCGTCCAGATAAGCGGCGGCGACATAATCATTGTGTCACCCACTGCACGCATCATGATATTATTGGCAATAGCATGATCCCGCACAGCCGTTGCACCTGCACCGGATGGCTCATGACGTGATTTGCTCGCCTTATCCTTGACGATTTCAATTGCAATCAAAAAGCCCTTGCCGCGAACTTCGCCAACCAAGGGATGATCGCCAATCGCTGCCTCAATGCTACTCAAAAGGTAATCACCGGTTTCATTGCGCACTCGGTCAATCATACCTTCGCGCTCAATAATCTCCAGATTGCGAAGTCCGACAGCACAGGCAACCGGATGCGCGGAATATGTATAACCGTGATAGAATTCACCGCCTTTTTCAACCAGTGTTTTGGCAACACGGTCGCCCACAATCAGAGCAGACAGTGGCATATAGCCCGATGTTAGACCTTTTGCCGTTGTAATTGTATCGGCTTTGATATTCATGGATTGCGCCGCAAACCACTCGCCGGTGCGGCCATATCCTGTGATAACCTCATCCAGCATCAACAGCACATCATATTTTTCACAAATCCGCTGAATTTCCGGCCAATAGCTTGCCGGTGGAATTTTAACACCGCCAGCACCCTGGATCGGCTCCGCAATAAATGCGGCTACATTTTCCGGACCGGCTTCGACAATGGCATCTTCAACGGCTTTTGCCGCGCGCAGTCCAAATTCTTCTTCTGTCTCGCCCTCTTCCGCAAGACCATAATAATAAGGACACATCACATGTTTGATGTTCGGCACCGCACCGTTAAGCTGTTCGTGCATGGCTGACATGCCGCCCAATGATGTCGCCGCAACAGTAGAGCCGTGATAAGCATTATCGCGTGAGATAATAATGTTTTTCTCCGGCTTGCCTTCAAGAACCCAGAAATGACGTACCAGACGTAGCGCGGTGTCATTGGCTTCAGAACCGGATGAACCGAAAAACACCTGATTCATATTGTCAGGCGCAAGTGAGGCAATTTTTTCGGCAAGTAAAACCGGCGTTGGCGTCGTACATTTGAAGAATGAATTATAATAAGGCAATTCGCGCATCTGTTCTGCGGCAACATCTGCCAGCTCATCATATCCATAGCCGATATTAACGCACCAAAGACCTGCCATCGCATCAAGGATTTCGTTGCCTTCGCTGTCGTAGATAAACGGACCTTTAGCGTGCGTGACTATGCGGCTGCCGGCATCACGCAGCTCTTTATGATCGGTAAACGGATGCAGGTGATGCCCGGCATCCATCTTTTGAAGTTGTTCGGTCGAAAAATTTTGAAAAGTCATGATCAGTTCCTGAAATAAAAGAAAATATTGGATTCAGGAGACACGCGGCGGCGAATAGCCAATTCGCGCACAGAGCAAAAGAAGCTCGGCATGGCGTGACAGTGATGTTGTTTTCAATCTCATTTCATAAGCCTATCAGAGCAGCCAAACTTGGCAATCGTGAAATAGCAAAGGACTGCAAATCATTTTTGAAAAACTATGATCATTTTTGAAATTGATCATCCGGATTTGAAATCTGCGCAGCACAGACACCCGAAAACCACCATCTATGCCCTATCGAATATTAAAACACGAAAGGGACATAAAATGATTGACCTTAAGAAAAACAAAACTGCCATCGCAGCGGTTGCGCTTATTGCGGCAATGCAAATGGGCATCACAACCGCAAGCGCAGAAATTAATGCACCTAAAGACAAGCCAGCAACTGTAGAACTGGATAATCAGGCAACCGGCAGCATCCAGACCTGTGACCCGTTTGCGTCTAACGCCGACATTATCTGCCGCATCACGAAGGGAAATCCCAACCCACAATTCCCAAGTGCCCCCACCGGCAATTTCGGTATTTAGACGCCATAGTCAGCGGTGCTCTTTCAAAACGAGCGCCGCTGATATATCTGAATTCGCATGACGATTATCGAACTCATCGAAAGCTCTATGAGAGGCGGCGCAGCCGCTCTTTGCGTAGCTTTGATTATACAACTGCTCGGCAGACGCCCCGTCAGCGCTGCTGCCGCATTCGGCAGCTTGTTTCTGGCTGGCGCGGGAATCTATTCGGTCGTCGCATTACCGATTGTGCGTGAGGCACTCGGACTTTACATCATCCCGTTCAAATTGCTCGGCATGTTATCGCCCGCATTTTTCTGGCTATTTATCGAAGCGATACATGACGATAATTTCAAGTGGCGCTGGTATAAGTCAGTTCCGCTCATACTGATCGGCACACTTTATCTTATTTGTATTCCTTTTCCTGCCGTCTCCACCTATGCGAAAACATTACAGGTGATCATCGTCGCCCTGCTTATGGGGTGGACCATTCATAAGGTCCGCTGCTGTTACCGCGATGATCTTGTTGCTTCGCGGCGCCATTTTGGTCGGACAATGCGCGTTCTTGTGCCGCTTATCGGTGCTGCGATTATCGGTATCGAAATTCTGGAGACAATCGAAATACAACATGCCGTCGCGCGCCTTGCTGTTGCGGGCGCGATTTTAGGCACCGGGATCATATTGGTCATATCTGTTTTGACATTGCGTCAGTCATTGCTGCCAGTTGCAGCATCCCCGCAAAACCTTACCATGAATGCCGAAGATTTAAGCGCGGCCGACCGCATCGACCTTGGCCGCCTGCGTGATCTGATGGAAGAAGGCGCATTTATGCATTCTGGCCTTTCTATTGGTCAGTTGGCCAGCCAGATGAACATTCCAGAGCACAGACTGCGCAGGCTGATAAACAACGGCCTCGGCTACAGAAACTTTGCCGCCTTTATCAATGATCACCGGATTGCCGAAGCCAAGCGCCGCCTTGCAGAACCAAGCTTTGCACGTGAGCAGATTACCGGTCTTGCCTATGATTTAGGCTATACCTCACTGGCACCTTTCAACCGTGCATTCCGCGAAAGAACAGGGCAAAGTCCGACGGAATTTAGAGAACAGAGCCTGACGCAAAGCGCATGACGATCTAACAGGCACCATCCATTTTCAGCAAAGGAACTCGAACATATGGCGTTAAAACGGTTTGCAACAGAGTTTGGTATGGGCGTTGATCTGCGCGGGCAGGATTACACAAAAGCGGCAATACGCGCCGTAAAGGATGCGCTTTACCGCAATTCTCTCACCGTTGCCCACGCACTTGATAAAGATCCATCCGAGATGGTTGTCAAATGTGTAATCGGCGTTGCAAAGCCGGATCAGGTTGACACAGCAGAAGTGGCAAAAACCTTTCCCTATGGCGATATCACAGTAACGGCAGAAGTTGGCGGCCTCGATCAGGGTAAACCTGATACCGGCGGCACCACAACAATTGCAGTTGCCGCAATACAAGTCTGGCTGGACATTTGATCACTTTCTTTACGTTTGACAATTGAGTGATATTAGGTCTATTGCCGCTTCAGGCTTGAGGTGCCTGCCGCTCACTGAAAATGGTGAAACCTCTTTGAGTTAAGTTCTGCATCCCGTTTATTGCGGTCATGTGGCAATGTGAGCCCCGCTTCAAAGACCGCCTCAACGGAGGCAAGAATGCGCTCGAATAATCACACCACTACACCGCGCAAAAATGCGCGCACGCGAATTGCGTGTTGTCCAATCAAAGTCCGGTCAACAACTTTCGCATAGCCAAGCGCTTGAACAGGTTGCAAAGGAGCTTGGTTACAGAAACTGGAACACCGCTGCCGCCCTGCTCTCGAACTATCCGGATATTTCCATTCAGGTCGGCGATCATGTGCACGGCACCTATCTCAAACAGCCCTTTACCGGCCGCGTTCTATCGGTAACCGAACAGGGCGGCGGCGCTTATCTGCGCGTGACGCTGGATTTGGATGAAGCCGTAGATGTTGTTACCTTTGATAGTTTTTCTGCGTTTAGAAAACGCATTAACGGTCAAATCGACAACAAGGGCGATTCACCGGCAAAAACCAGTGACGGCGAACCGCATCTTTCCATTCTCGGGCATGTGCATAACTAAAATAATCGCGCGTCACATATGGGAAAGCACATTTAAAATCATACCGCTGGGGTCTCGGACATAAAATCGTCTGACACCCCAGTCCTCGTCTGTAATGTCATAGACAATGTCTGCGCCCAGTTTCAGCGCTTTCTCATACACCCGGTCAACATTGTCGACTTCAATAGAAACAGATGGCACAGCCGTTCCCGAACCGCCCTGCGAAGCTACGCTGATTTGCGGTGTGGTCGCTTCTTTCGAAGCCAGACTAACAATCCAACCGTGATCCATGACAATATCGAGATCAAACAATGATTGATAAAACCGCGCCGCTTCGACAGGATCATTGTGCGTAAAATTAGGTACGATACGTTTTACAACCATGGATGATACAGGCAGCGCATTACTCGGCTGCCTGCACCTCCTCAAGTCTGGCAATCTTTGCCGCACAGAACTTGAATTCGGGAATTTTTCCTAACGGATCAAGCTGAGGATTGGTGAGTACGTTTGCGGGGCTTTCGTTGAAACAGAACGGCATGAAAATCATACCATCCGCCACCTCACGGTCAGCGCGAAGCACTGCCGAAATTGTACCTCGGCGTGTTTCCACACTGACCATTTCACCGACAACCAATCCCTGTCGCGCAATTTCGTGCGGGTTCATCGCCGCAATGCCTTCCGGCTCAATCTCATCAAGAACATCGGAACGGCGCGTCATCGCGCCCGTATGCCAGTGCTCCAACAAACGTCCGGTGGTTAGCACCATCGGATATGCTTCGTCGGGTACTTCATCCGGCGGGCGCAAATCTGCAGGAACCAGCTTGCCGCTGCCATCTGCCGTTGGAAAGCCGTCACCAAAAATCACAGCAGCGCCCGGCTCACTTTCGCTGCTCGCCGGATAGGTCACCGCATCCTCATTAATCAGACGCGACCAAGGAATATTATTCAATGACGGCATGACGAGCATCATCTCGTTATAGACATCGCTGGCATCATTGTATTTCCAGTCGAGTCCCATCCGGTTGGCAAGGTCGATAATAATATCCAAATCCTGACGCGCTTCTCCCGGTGGGTCAATAGCAGGACGGCCGACCTGAATTTGCCGGTTGGTGTTGGTAAATGTGCCAAGCTTTTCAGCATGAACCGAGGCCGGCAGCACCACATCAGCGTGCCATGCTGTTTCCGTCAGAAAAATATCCTGAACAACAAGATGTTTGAGTTTTGCCAGCGCTGCGCGGGCATGAAGCTGGTCAGGGTCCGACATGGCCGGATTTTCACCCATAATATACATGCCGTGGATTTTATCCTCATGGATAGCGTCCATGATTTCAACAACGGTCAGCCCCCGCTTAGGGTCTATTGTAGCGCCCCAAACATCTTCGAACTGGCTACGGATATCGACGTTCTCAACGCTTTTATAATCAGGCAAAAACATCGGGATAAGACCGGCATCCGAAGCGCCCTGAACATTGTTTTGTCCGCGCAGCGGGTGCAACCCCGTGCCTTCGCGTCCAATCTGCCCGGTAATCAGAGCAAGCGCGATCAGGCAGCGTGAATTGTCCGTACCGTGTGTGTGTTGGGAAATACCCATCCCCCAAAAGATAATCGAGCGTTCCGAAGTCGCATATAGCCGCGCAACTTCGCGCAGGGTTTCAGCCGGAATACCGCAAACTTCTGCCATGTCTTCAGGCGCAAAATCTTTGACTTTGTCCTTCAGTGCCGCAAAGCCGGTGACATTGGCCTGAATATACTGCTCGTCATAAAGTTTTTCCTCGACGATCACATGCAGCAAGGCATTGAGCATGGCGACATCTGTGCCTGGCTTGAACTGAAGCGAGTGCTCGGCAAACTTCATCATGTCCTGCTGGCGCGGATCCATGACGACAATTTTCGTACCGTTCTTGGCTGCCTGTTTGAAATAAGTCGCGGCAACCGGATGGTTTGTCGCCGGGCGCGCACCGATAATGATCACACAGTCCGAAACCATTGCATCGGTAAAGGGCGCGGACACGGCACCTGACCCAACCCCTTCCAGCAGGGCTGCGACTGAGGAAGCGTGGCAAAGGCGCGTACAATGATCGACATTATTGGTGCCAAACCCTTGGCGTACCAGTTTCTGGAATAAATAGGCTTCTTCGTTTGAACCTTTGGCCGAACCAAAGCCGCTTAGTGCATCACCGCCATATTCTTTCTCGATCGCCATAAGCCCCTCTGCGGACTTGGCCATGGCCTCTTCCCATGTGGCCTCGCGAAAAACATCTTCGATTTTCATAAAGCGCATATCAATATCACCGCGCTTGGGCGCATCATCACGCCGTATAAGCGGTTTGGTCAGGCGCTCCTTGCTCATAGCATAATCATAACCAAACCGGCCTTTTACGCAGAGGCGGTTTTCATTGGCAGGACCGTCGCGCCCGTCCACCTGAACAATTTTGTTGTCCTTGACATTGATGGTTGTCTGGCAACCAACCCCGCAAAACGGACAAACAGAATTGACGGATTTATCAAACTCTTTGATTTTGCGGCTTTTCCCGGCCTCATCCATAAGTGCCTTTTCATAAAGCGCACCGGTCGGACACGCTTGAACGCACTCTCCGCATGTCACACAGGTTGAAAGCCCCATCGGATCATGGACATCAAAAACAGGCACTGAGTGCGAGCCGCGCTCGGCCATGCCAATCACATCATTGACCTGCACCTCACGGCAAGCCCGCACACAAAGTCCGCACGCAATACACGCATCCATATTTACAGCGATAGCCGGATTGGAAATATCGTGCACTTCGCGCGGAGCATCGTCGAACTTGCTTGGCAGACGGTCAGAACCTTCAATCCCGAAGCTTTGCGCCCATGCCCAGAATACCGACTGATCATCAGGTCCACTATCACGCGCAGGCATATCTGCGGCGAGCATTTCAAACACCATCTTGCGGCTTTTTTCCGCCCGCTCGGTCGCCGTATTGACCTTCATTCCTTCGGTCGGTTTGCGGATACATGATGCGGCCAGATTGCGCTCACCTTCAATGTCCACCATGCAGGCACGGCAGTTGCCATCGGAGCGATAGCCCGGTTTATCAAGATAGCATAGATGCGGAATATCGACGCCTTCGCGCTTTGCAACCTGCCAGATTGTTTCCTCGCCTGAGGCTGAAACCTGCTTGCCGTTCAGTGTGAATGTTGTTTGGTTGCTCATCACAAATCCTCCCTGAAATGGGTCAGCAAATGATTGACCGGATTAGGGGCCGCCTGCCCCAAACCGCAAATCGAGGCATCACGCATAACTTGCTCAAGATCGCGGATCGTTTCTTCATCCAGATTGCCACTTTTTCGAAGCAGCTTGGATAGTTTTTCCGTGCCGCCCCGGCATGGTGTGCATTGACCGCAGCTTTCATGCGCAAAAAAGTTAATCAGATTGATAACCACATCTTTGATATTGTCCTGATCTGAAAGGATCACCACCGCATGCGAGCCGACAAATGCACCGTGCTGAAAAAGACTGTCGCCAAAATCCAGCGGAATATCATCCATGGATGCAGGTAAAACCCCGCCCGAAGCACCGCCCGGGAGGTAAGCCTTGAATACGAGCCCATCAGCCATGCCGCCGCAATATTCATCTATCAGTTCACGCACTGTAATGCCGGCAGGAGCCAGTTTAACGCCGGGCTCTTTCACACGGCCTGAAACCGACCATGAACGAATACCCGGATGATCAGGCTTGCCTTGCTCCGCAAACCATTGCGGTCCATTTTCGACAATGTCGCGTATCCACCAAAGCGTTTCAACATTATGATTGAGTGTCGGGCGGCCGAACAAACCAACTTCCGCAATATAGGGCGGGCGATGCCGCGGCAAACCGCGCTTGCCTTCAATCGACTCGATCATCGCGCTTTCTTCACCGCAAATATAAGCGCCAGCGCCCCGTCTCAGCTCAATGAAGCCCTTGTCGATGATACCGCCATCTTCAAGCGCCGCAATTTCAGCGCGTAAAATCTCCAAAACAGCAGGATATTCATCGCGCATATAGAGATAGATCCGCTCCGCCTCCACTGCATGAGCCGCAATAATGGCTCCTTCGAACATGCGGTGCGGATCACTTTCAAGATAATAACGGTCTTTAAATGTTCCCGGCTCGCCTTCATCGCCATTGATCGTCATAAGGCGCGGTCCCGGATAGCCTTTCACAAAACCCCATTTTTTACCTGCTGGAAACCCCGCACCGCCAAGGCCCCGCAAGCCCGCATCACCGAGTGTCTCAACCAGCATGTCGAAGGTCAGCTCATTGGCGCGCACACGGTCAAGTACTTGGTAACCGCCGCTTTCCTGATAGGCATGCAGGCCGATATAATCCGGAACGGCAACATCAAACTCGCCCAACTCAGCCATTTTGAGAAGGCCCAACGTCGAAGCGTTATCCACTTCACGGTCACCAATACGCGCAGCAGGAGCATTGGCGCAGCGTCCCATACACGGCGCCCGCAACACGCGCACATGGTCAGGATTCGCATTTTTGCTTAGATTCGCAATAAGATCTTCAGCGCCATTCATCATACAGGAGAGTGAATCGCATACACGGATCGTTAGCGGCGCAGGCTTTTCCTCATCCTCGCGAATAACATCAAAATGATCATAGAAGGACGCAACCTCATATATCTCGGCCTGTCCGATACGCATAATTTCAGCCAGAGCGCGAATATGCCGCGCTTCAATACAGCCATACATGTCTTGTATTTTGTGAAGATTTTCTATGAGCAGGTCGCGGGCGAGCGATGTACCGGCCAAGGCAAGTTTGACTTCGTCCAATGCCGCGTCTTCGAGCTGCCGTCCTTTTGTAAGACTGCTTTTTCGACCTTTGCGCATAGGCGTCAACTCATTCATCAGAAAACATCCGGTTATTATTGTTACCTTACACTATAGCAGACAGACTAAGAGACTTTTCCCAATGCGCCGTCATCGCGTCGTCTTTAAATTTATACGACGTTTGCCCCACAGTGATCCCCGACCACCCAAACATATTCATTGGCACCACGATAGTTCGAAAGTTGAACACTGTATGACATTGCATACAAACCCGTTCATATGACTGACATATGAATCTGGTTTAGCGGACTGAAATTAAAACGGTTCTGCTATGATTAAAGCCAAGCATCACAAGACGATTTTTATTTCCGATGTCCATTTGGGCACACGCGGCTGTCAGGCCGAAATGCTTCTGGATTTCCTGCGCCATAACGATGCTGACAAAATTTATTTGGTCGGCGATATCTTTGATGGCTGGCGAATGAAGAAGGCTTTTTACTGGCCGCAGACACATAATGACATTGTTCAAAAGCTTTTACGTAAAGCCCGCAAAGGCACCGAGATTATCTATATACCAGGCAACCATGATGAAATGTTGCGCGGTTTCCTAGGCACGCATTTCGGCGGTATAGAGGTGCGCGACCGCGATATCCACATATCGGCGGACGGCACAAAATATCTGGTTATTCATGGCGACCAGTTTGATATGGTCGTGATGGGCGCGAAATGGCTCGCCCATGCCGGCGACTGGGCCTATGACTTTCTGCTCTGGTTTAACGGCTGGTTCAACCGTGTGCGCCGTCTATGGGGCGGTCAATATTGGTCGCTGTCAAAATGGGCGAAACTGAGGGTCAAACAGGCGGTCAATTTTATTGGCGATTTTGAAGATGCGCTTGCAACAGAAGCAAAAAAATCCCGTGTGGATGGTGTCATTTGCGGCCATATTCACCACGCAGCGCTGCATGATTTGAATGGCGTTCGCTACGTCAACACAGGCGACTGGGTGGAAAGCTGCACGGCAATTTTCGAAGATGAAAACGGCAAACTCCACCTCGTAGACTGGGCCGATGAAATGCGCCTGAGAAATCTGCGCTTATTGGCGGCCAGCGTACCGCAACAAACTGACACCAAAAACGAACAAACAGCCGCTTGAAGGGCGTAATCATAGATGCCAGCAATTCAGAACACTGCACGCGCACAGCTTGATGCAGCCGTCCAGCGCAACAAAGCATTCAGCATAGACGGCTTTTTGGAGCGGGTCTTTGCCAAAACCTTTACCGGACTGGTCTATCCGCAAATCTGGGAAGATCCGGAACAGGATATGAGGGCGCTGAACATCCAGCCCACAGACCACGTCGTCACGATAGCCTCTGGTGGGTGCAATATTATGAGCTATCTAACAGCTCAACCAGCATCCGTTACGGCTGTCGATTTGTCACCGGCCCATATCGCGCTGAACCGCTTGAAATATACCGCCGCGCGTCACTTGCCTGACTACGATGCCTTCTATCAGTTTTTTGGCAATGCAAACACAAAGGGAAATGCGGCATTATTTGATCACTACATTGCCCCCTATCTGGACGAGCAATCACTGGCTTACTGGAACAAGCGCACCGGTTTGCGCGCACGCCGGATTAATATGTTTGAAAACGGCTTTTACCGTTATGGCGCGCTTGGCAAATTTATTGGCAGTGCGCATTTTGCATCACGCCTGCTCGGCGTCGATTACAAAGAATTCTTATCCTGCGAAACACAGGAAGCACAAATGGCGTTTTTCTATGAAAAAATGCGCCCTGCCCTCAATGCTTGGTTGATCAGGTTCATCACAACAAATCGGGCCTCGCTTTTTGGCCTTGGTATACCGCCGCAACAATATGAAGCGCTGGCAGGCGCGGCAAATGGAGATATCCACGCTGTGCTAGTCGAGCGCACCCGCAAACTGATGTGTGATTTTCCGCTCAGCGAGAATTACTTTGCGTGGCAGGCATTCAACCGCGCCTATAAACAGGACGGCACAGGGCCGCTGCCCCCTTATCTGCAAAGGAACAATTATGAGACAGTGCGGGATAATGCCCACAAAGCGGAAATTCATAACCGCAACCTGACAGATTTGCTGGAAGAAACGCCCGCCGACACGAAAAACTGTTTTGTGCTGCTTGATGCACAGGACTGGATGACGGACCAGCAGCTCAATGACATGTGGGCGCAAATTGACCGGACCGCGCAAAAAGGAGCAAGGGTCATATATCGCACTGCTGGTGTGGATGACATTTTGCAAGGCCGCGTGGATGGACGGATACTCGGCAATTGGCATTATGACCTGCCGCGTTCGCAAACATTAAACGTGGAAGACCGCTCTGCCATCTATGGCGGCTTCCATATTTACACACGCAAATAGGCAAGCTTGTGAGTAACACGCAAACCGATCATGCACATGCTTCCCTGATGGATACCATCTATAGCAAGCAGCGGCATTTTTATGACGCGACCCGCAAGTTTTATCTTCTTGGCCGCGACCTGATCCTGCAACGCCTGACAATACCGCAAAACGGCACAATGCTCGAAATTGCCTGTGGCACGGGGCGAAATTTATGCCTTGCTGCAAAGCTTTACCCTTCTGCAAAACTATATGGCTTGGATATTTCTGCCGAAATGCTCAAATCCGCAAATAGCAATTTGCAAAAGGCTGGCCTCCACGACAAAGTCCATTTGGCGCAAGGCGATGCGACCGATTTTGATGCCAATGCACTTTGGGGCGTACAAAAATTCGACCGAATATTACTTTCCTATTCATTGTCGATGATTCCGCCTTGGGAAGCCACAATTGAACATGCGGTAAATCAGCTAAAACCGGGGGGTGAACTCTGGATTGTTGATTTTGGCGATCAGGCAAGATTGCCTAAATGGTTCAAATCTGCGCTATACGGATGGCTTCGTAAATTCCACGTTCAGCCGCGGCAAAATCTTGAAGCAATTGCACGAAAGGCCGCCAGAAACATTAATGGAACCGCCGAATTCGGGACTCTATATCGCGGTTACGCCCAGTTCGCTGTCATTAAAAAGTCCTCAATCGTCTAGATTGAACCTGCACCACAAAATTCAAGCGTTGCAAAGACATAAAGATTTCTTTATTTCTTTATATAGGATTTTGAATTTTGGAGCATCTAATGACAACTGCGACACCTCTTGCCGATTTCATCGCTGAAAAAGGCGTTCTTCTTGCCGATGGCGCAACAGGTACAAACCTGTTTGCAATGGGGCTTGAATCTGGCGAGGCGCCGGAGCTTTGGAATGAGAGTGCGCCGGAAAAAATCGTCAAACTGCATCAGGATTTTGTAGATGCCGGCGCTGATATTTTTCTAACCAACTCATTTGGCGGAACGCGGCAACGCCTGAAACTGCACAACGCGGAAGATCGCGTATTCGAACTCAATAAAAAAGCCGGAGAAATCGCGCGCAGCGTTGCTGATAAAGCGGATCGCAAAATTATTGTCGCCGGTTCGGTTGGCCCTACCGGTGAGCTTCTCGTTCCGCTTGGCGAACTGACATATGAATTTGCGGTTGAATCATTTCGCGAACAAATCAAAGGCCTGAAAGCTGGCGGCGTGGACGTTATCTGGATTGAAACCATGTCCGCGAGCGGCGAGATGCAGGCAGCGGCCGAAGCAGCGGTTGCCGAAGACATGGAATATGTTTGCACCGCTTCTTTCGACACTGCCGGCAAGACCATGATGGGCATTCATCCGGCCGACATGGGTAAGATCTTTAAAAAATCCCCAGAGATGCCAACAGCCTATGGTGCCAATTGCGGTGTTGGCGCGTCGGATATCCTGTCGTCATTACTCGATATGAAAGACGCTGCACCGGACGCAAAAATTGTCATCAAAGGCAATTGCGGTATTCCGGAATTCCAAGGCGAGAAAATCGTTTATTCCGGCACACCGGAATTAATGGCAAGATATGTCGAACTTGCCGTTGATGGCGGTGCGGCAATTATCGGCGGTTGCTGCGGCACATCATGCGACCATTTGCGTGCTATGCGCGTTGCGCTTGACAATCATGTTAAAGCGGAGCGTCCGACGGTCGAATTTATTTGCGAGCAGATTGGCCCGATGCGCAATTCCAAAGCGGCAGCTTCAGGTGAAGGCCCGCAAAGAGAACGCCGCACAGGTGGTCGTCGCCGCCGATAAAAGCCCGAGCAATTCCGCTCGGGATTGCTTTAGTCTTTCAGTGCCTTTGCATGCCACTCAAAATGGTCGGGCAGAAAAGTCGCGATAAAATAATATGAGTGATCATACCCTTCACGCATATTAATCTCCACTTTTTGCCCTCCAGCGTCACACGCTTCGTCAAACAAATGTGTCTGTAGCTGCTCTTCCAGAAAATTGTCCGCCGTGCCCTGATCAATCAATATCGGCACATCACTTGGTGTGGCCGTAACCAGCGCGCAAGCATCGTGCTTTAGCCAATCCGTACGGTCCTCACCGATATAGGCTGAAAAAGCTTTTTCCCCCCACGGCACTTTAGATGGCGCAACGATAGGCGCAAATGCAGAAACAGATTTATAACGACCGGGATTTTTAAGATGCAGCGTTAAAGCACCATGTCCGCCCATTGAGTGGCCTGTAATGCCTTGGCGCTCCAGATCAGCGTTTGCGAACTCCTTCTTGATTAAAGCAGGCAGTTCTTCCGCAATATATGTTTCCATATGGAAATGCTTTGCCCAAGGCGCTTGCGTTGCATTGATGTAAAAGCCAGCACCCTGCCCCAAATCATAACCATCGTCATTGGCCACATCATCACCGCGTGGTGAGGTGTCCGGCGCGATAACCATAAATCCATGCTCGGCGGCCAAGCGCATAATACCGCTTTTTTCCATCACATTTGACCAGTTGCATGTCAGTCCGGACAGGTACCAGATGACCGGTACTTTAGAAGTCTTTGCTTGTTGCGGTGTAAATACTGCAAACCGCATCACACAGTGGCATGTTTCACTTTGGTGATCGAATACTTCCAGCATCCCACCGAAAGCCTTTTTTTGTTCAACAAGCTCCAAAACACACTCCAAAACCCTTGGACACACAATGGTCACAAACTAAAATTCAAAAACTTTTCAACATCTTAGATTGACTTTACGCAAATACTCAAACAGCGCGAGGAACCGAAACATCAACCTGACGTTGTTGCAGCATAACAGCCTCAACGGCAAGATTGGAGAGAAAAATGAAAAAGCAATTAAACCTTTCTACAGCCCTCGCTACAGTCGCAATTAGTGCAATGACCATCGCCGCACCTCTTGCTATTGCACAGGATGCAACACAGCCCGCAACGACGCAGGAAGAGACGCAAACACCTGCTGATACAGCCCCTGCAGATGACGCAGCTCCTGCCAACAGTGCAGCGCCAGCAGATGATGCAACAACGATGGAAAACGATCCCGCTGCGGACACAATGACCGAACCCGCAACTGAGATGGAAGAAGCTGCACCGGCAACAGACACTGAAGCCGCTCCGGCAACTGATATGGCTTCACAAAGCGGCGAAAAATTCTTCGTCTATGAGGCTGCAAACCAGATGACTTCTGATGATCTGCTCGGTTCCGATATCAAAAACGCTGCCGGTGAATCGCTCGGTGATGTCGAACAGATTATCGTGTCTACAGATGGTGAACTAGCTGGTGTTATCGTTGGTGTCGGTGGTTTCCTCGGTATCGGTGAGAAAAGCGTTGCAATCAACTTTGAAGCCATCACATTCGAAACGAGCCCAGACTCAGGTGAAACGCTTCTGATACTCGACAGTACAAAAGAAGAGCTGGAAGCCGCGCCAGAGTTTACAACCAAAGAAGAGCAGGCCTCTGAGTCAGAAGCTATGACAACAGAAGAGCCGGTAGCAACCGAGCCGATGGCTGACACAACAGCCGAAGATGTTGCCACTCCGGATGCCTCAGATGCTGAGACAATGGAAGAACCTAAAGAAGAAGTTCCAGCACAATAAGCTGACTTACTTTAGCGACTATAAAGCCACCTTCCCTGGGAGGTGGCTTTTCTTTTACGTGTTTAACTTTAGTAAAGAACGACGGAGCGGATACTTTCCCCGGCATGCATCAAATCAAAGCCTTTATTGATATCATCCAAAGGCATTGTGTGGGTTATCAAACTATCGATATCGATACGCCCATCCATATACATATCCACGATTTTCGGCACGTCTGTGCGCCCTCTGGCACCGCCAAAAGCTGAACCGCGCCAAGAACGGCCGGTCACAAGCTGAAATGGCCGGGTCGCAATTTCTGCTCCCGCCGGTGCAACACCGATAATGATGCTTTCGCCCCAGCCTTTGTGACAACATTCAAGCGCGGTGCGCATGACATTTGTGTTGCCAATACATTCAAAAGAATAGTCGGCACCGCCACCTGTCAATTCAACCAAATGTCCGGTTAGATCGCCTTTGATGTCATTGGGATTAACAAAGTCGGTCATACCGAACTGACGCGCCATTGCTTCTTTTGCAGGGTTCATATCAACGCCAACGATTTGGCGCGCGCCAACCATTCGCAGCCCTTGCACCACGTTCAGGCCAATGCCACCCAAACCAAAAACCACCGCCGTAGAGTTTGGCTCCACTTTGGCTGTAAACATTACGGCACCAAGCCCCGTTGTCACACCGCAACCAATGTAACAAATTTTGTCGAACGGTGCATCGGAGCGCACCTTTGCCAAGGAGATTTCAGGCAAAACAGAATAGTTCGAGAACGTGGAACAGCCCATATAATGAAGCAGCTTTTCACCCTTATAGGAAAAGCGGCTTGTGCCGTCAGGCATAACACCCTGCCCTTGGGTTGAACGGATCTTTTGACAGAGATTGGTTTTCGGGTTGAGGCAATATTCACACTCACGGCATTCCGGTGTGTAAAGCGGAATAACATGATCGCCCACTTTCAAATCTTTTACATCCGGCCCTACCTCGACGACAACACCTGCGCCCTCATGGCCAAGAATTGCCGGAAATGCACCTTCAGGATCAGCGCCGGAGAGCGTGAATTCATCGGTATGGCATATACCGGTTGCCTTCATTTCAACCAGCACTTCGCCGGATTTTGGACCTTCAAGATCAACTTCGACAACTTCCAGTGGCTTGCCTGCTTCAAAGGCAACAGCGGCGCGCGTTTTCATGGCATTCTCCCGTTTAAGCTTTGGCAAACATTGGCGCGCATAAAGCGGTGATGCAAGCCATCACGGCAGACAAGCTTAGGAAATTGCAGACTGTTTAGCATTTTTTACCAATTTGGTGGGATAGTGTCCCTGCGGAAGGAATATCGATGAAACCACTCGTTCTTATTGCAGGTATGGCTTTGTTTGGCGGCATCGGTGGTGCGGCCTATAGCGAGTATGACCGGCTTACCTCGGCGCACGAACAGATCCGCAATTACATCCTTCATAATGCAAAAGCCTATAAGGCTGATAAAGATGGCTTTGAACGTGCTGTCGAAGAGGGTGTCGCCATTTGTGCGGCACGGATGTATCAGGTGGAACTGCCATCTGCGCATCGACGCTTTTTTGCACTTAACATCGCAACAGACTACGACATTGTTAATCAATACGGCCTTCAAGCCAATGAAAAACAAGAAGAAATCGCCGACATTCGCGCGCATGTTGCAAGCAGCTTTTACACAGCGCTGCCTGACGAACTCAAAACACTGCCAGCAGAGACAAAGGAACGGCTGACAGCGCTTAGCATAGATTTTCGTGATAAACGCGAAAAACTGGCCCATTGCACGCACGCAAACACCTACAAAATCTGGTTTGCGGATAAACCGGCCGAAAGCTAAAATAATCTGTCTGCGCACCTCGTTTTAACGGCACATCATTCCTACCTGTAGGGCGAACAGTTTACAGGAGAAAACGATGAAATCTGCCAAGGATTATCTGGCTGAAGCCAATGCCGAAGTGCCGCGTATTACCGTTAAGGAAGCAATCGCGGTATATGAATCAGGAAACGGTACATTCATTGATGTGCGCGATTCCAGCGACATCGCAAAAAGCGGCACAATCAAAAACGCCCACCGCATCCCGCGCGGCTTTATGGAATTTGCGGCGGACAGCGAGATGCAGTTCCACAATGAAGCATTGCAAAAAGATGCCGATATTTATCTGGTCTGCGGTGCCGGCGGTCAGGCCGCTCTGGCTGGCAAGACCCTAAAAGATATGGGCTATCAAAGCGTCACCAATATTGGCGGTATTGGCGACTGGAAAGAAGCCGGCGGCGAAATGGAAGACTGATCCGTATCACCACGCGGTTACAAGAAGCGAAAGGCGGCACGTTCATCCGAACGCGTCGCCTTTAACATGTTTACTCTTCCACAACACGCCAAACTTCGTCTTGTATCAGACGGGCCATGAGGCGCATACCGCCTGTCTCCCTGGCGTGAACGGGTTTTGCTCAGGTGAATGCATCCGGCATTGAGTTCTTTTTATCCTCAATAAAGGCAAGCAGCTTTGCGTCAATTTCCGCATCAAGCTCAGGTGCCTCATATTGATCGAGCCACTGCCGGCAAAGCTTGTTGGCACGGCTTTCAACGCGGGTTTCGCCCTCTGCAAGCCACTGCTCATAAGAATTATTGTCAGCAACCGTTGAACGATAGAAGGCTGTTTGGAAGTTCGCCTGCGTATGCGCGCATCCCAGATAGTGGGAACCCGGCCCAACTTCCGAAATAGCATCAAGAGCCTGCCCGTTCTCGGAAAGGTCGACTCCTTTGCTCATAGCCTGCAACATGCCCAACTGATCAACATCAATCATGAATTTCTCATAGGAAGAGACCAACCCGCCTTCCAGCCAGCCAGCGGAATGCAAGGCAAAATTGGTACCGGCCAGAAGCGTCATGTTGATTGTATTCGCGCTTTCATGCGCTGCCTGTGCGTCGGGAACTTTTGACCCGCACAAAGAACCGCCGGTTCGAAACGGCAATCCCAAACGGCGTGCTAATTGCGCTGCCCCGTAAGACACCAATGATGGTTCCGGCGTTCCAAAAGTCGGCGCGCCGGACTGCATGGAAATGGAAGCGGCAAATGTGCCAAACAAAACAGGCGCGCCCGGACGGCATAACTGCGTAAATGCTGCGCCGGCCAACACTTCTGCCAAAACTTGCGTCAATGTTCCTGCAACTGTGACAGGGCTCATCGCACCGGCAAGAATAAACGGCGAAATGATACAGCCCTGCCCCGCACGGGCATAAACTTTTGCCGCGCCAAGCATAGTGCCATCAAAGGTCATCGGAGAGTTGGCGTTGATCAAATTGATCACAACACAATTATTATCGACAAACTCTTCGCCGAAAACAATTTTCGCCATTGAAATCGTATCCTCTGCACGCTCAGGCGCAGTAACCGATCCCATAAACGGCTTATCGGAATATTTGATATGGCTATAAACCATGTCGAGATGGCGCTTGTTGACCGGCACATCAACCGGCTCGCAAACAGTGCCGCCTGAATGGTGCATCGCGGGCGCCATATAGGCCAGTTTCACAAAATTGCGGAAATCCTCAATTGTTGCATAGCGGCGCTCTCCTTCAAGATCACGCACAAAGGGTGGTCCATAAACAGGCGCAAAGACAGTCGCATCGCCGCCGATTTGTACGGATCGCTCGGGATTACGCGCATGCTGCGTAAAAACAGGTGGTGCGGTTTTTAAAAGTTCGCGGCAAAGCCCTTTTGGAAAACGAACACGCTCGCCTTCAACAATAGCTCCTGCATCACGCCACATTTGCAGTGCTTCTTCATCCTCGCGAAATTCAATGCCGATTTCTTCCAAAACCTTGTCAGCATTGGCTTCGATGGTCGAAAGCGCTTCCTCGTTCAGGACTTCATAAACAGGAATATTGCGCTTTATGTAGGTGTGACTTTCACCCGGCCCGCCGCCTGTACGTGCTGCCCTGCGACCGGCAGCACCCCGGCCCGCTTTTCGCGAACGCGCCCGCGCCGGAACATGAACTTCAAGCCCGGCACCTTCCGGTGTTGGAATAATGTCGTCAAAGCTCTCAGTTTCATTCATTTGCCTATCTCCGCAACAGGAAGCTACATATTTTGACTTCATATTCTGCCGACAGTGTTTTTTCGCGCTTCCATGTGCGCCTTCGCCTTGCTTTAAGACGACACGCAAAATTCATTTGATTGGTAAGAAGCACTTGATCGCATTGATATAATCACATAAGGATGCCTTTATGTATTGCTGACAGTCCTGCCGTGTCGTTTTCATATCAAGTAAGGTCGCACCAGATTCAACTTGTTAATAAAAACCGCGTTAGAATTGCATAATTATCGCGCACAGCCTGGGAGTTGACGATGTCCGACGAAGAAGAAATCATCCTTAGTGAATTGTCAGACGACGAACTTGTGCAGCAGATGCATGACGACCTTTATGATGGTCTTAAAGAAGAGATCGTCGAGGGCACAGAAATCCTTCTTGAGCGGGGATGGGAGCCTTACGAGGTTCTGACAAAAGCGCTGGTTGAAGGCATGCGGATTGTTGGTGAAGACTTCCGCGATGGTATTTTGTTTGTACCCGAAGTTTTGCTTTCTGCGAATGCCATGAAAGCCGGTATGGGCATTTTGCGCCCATTGCTGATTGAAACAGGCGCACCGAAACTTGGCAAAATGGTTGTCGGCACGGTGAAGGGCGACATTCATGACATTGGCAAAAACCTTGTGGGCATGATGATGGAAGGTGCCGGTTTCGACGTTGTCGATCTGGGCATCAACACGCCGGTTGAAGAATATCTGGAAGCGCTGGAAAGAGAACAGCCCGATATTTTGGGCATGTCAGCGCTACTCACAACAACCATGCCTTATATGAAAGTCGTGATCGACACGCTGAAAGAAAAAGGCATGCGCGATGATTTCATCGTTCTTGTCGGCGGCGCGCCACTAAACGAAGAATTTGGCAAGGCCATTGGCGCCGACGCTTATTGCCGCGACGCTGCGGTTGCTGTGGAAACCGCAAAAGATTTCATGAAGCGAAAGCACAATCAGGCTTCAGCGTAACATCAAACTTACATGGTATTAAAGGGTCGCATCAGCGGCCCTTTTTCATATTGATCGCCTTTTAGGTATCGCGCCAGGTCACCAGTTTGGTGACAGCGTAATTAAATACAGTATTCATCAACGCACCGGCCAAGCCTGCGAACCATGTTGATTGTCTGAGCTCAAACAAACTTTGCGCGATTGAAACATTGGCAAGAGCACCAATGCTGCACACAGCATAAAATGTGAAAAGACCAACCCAAAATTGGTTACCCTTCAGCTTTCGGTGGGCATAGGTCACACTATTATTGAGAGCAAAGTTCGAGGTCATAGCTGCAAATGCACCGGCGAATTGAGCCACGGCAAAATCAACGCCAGCACCATAAAACAGCGCAAACAATGTGGCCATATGAACAAAGAGCCCTGAAAAGCCGACCAGCGCATACAGCATAAAGCGCATTGGGATAAGGCCGCCCGTAAAGCGCGACACCAGCAAGCCGAAAAATTGCAGAGTGACCAAAAAGCCCAGCTTGCTTTCACCTTCCGCGCGTTCGCGGAACTGAAAAGGAACTTCCTTGATCGTCAGATTTTCACCAAAGCGGCTGACGATATCAAAGAGTATTTTAAATCCGTCTTTTGAGACCGTTTCAGCCGCTTTATCCGCTGTTTGGCGTGTCAGCATAAAAAATCCGCTCATCGGATCGCTTGTATAATTGCCGGTAATGTAGTTCGCCATTGAGGTTGCGATTTCGCTGCCCTTGGCCCGGCTTTTTTGCTGAAAACCGGCCTTATGATCACCGCCGTCAACATAGCGCGAACCGATAACAAGATCGGCGCCGTTCTTGATTTCATCAAGCATCACAGGCAGGCGTGTTTCATCATGCTGCATGTCGGCATCCATAACAGCCACAACAGGCGCGTTTGCCGCCATCATGCCCTCAAGGCAGGCACCGGACAAACCACGTCGGCCGATACGGCGAATGCACCGTATATGCGGATACTCCGACACCAGATTGCGCGTTATACCGGCCGTATCATCCGGACTGTTGTCATCGACCACAATCACTTCATGTGTGATAGACCCCATCGCCTGCGCAATCTTGTCCACAAGCGGCTTTATGTTCTTCGACTCATTATATGCCGGTAGAACAATCGTAAGTTCCGGAGCTTGCATATCATCCCTTTAAAATTGAACATTGTGCGACATCTTTACGACGCAATACACTGGCCAAAACACCCATCAAAGAGCTATTACGCGCTCAAAGGTGAAGGAATGGCCAACAAAAGCTCAATCACAAATGTGCCGGACACGGCAAAAACCCGGGTCATCGCCTGCGGCATGATTGCGCGAGAGGTGTTGGATATTTGTGAGATGAACGATCTGCAACACATCTCGCTGACCTGCTTGCCTGCTGAGTACCATCATAAACCACAGCTCATTGCGCCAGCCGTTGACGAGGCAATAATCAAAGCGCGCAATGATGGCTATGAAAACATATTCATCGGCTATGCGGATTGCGGCACCGGCGGACAGTTGGATATAGTCTGTCAAAAACACGGTGTGGAGCGCATAGAAGGCCCGCACTGCTTCTCATTTTACATTGGAAATCAATCATTTAATGAAAAGGGCGGCGACTACATAACGACCTTCTTCATCACTGATTTTCTTGCACGTCATTATGAAAATTTCCTGCTAAAGCCACTTGGACTGCTCAAACATCCTGAGCTGCTGGAAATGTATTTCGGCAATTACACGACGGCGCTTTATCTGGCGCAAACAAATGATCCTGAATTGGATAAAAAGGCACAAGAAATTGCCGCAATCTTGGGCTTAAAATACGAACGCAAGTTTACCAGTTACGGAGACCTTGCACCAGCACTTGCCAATACCCAAATTTCAGGTAACGGCATTTCGTAAATAATTTAGTTGCAAATTACGTGTATTCATAAAAGCGACACATGAATGCGCCTAATGGCGATGTAGTGCGGGCAGTTATGTTACAGCAAACGGATGAAACAATGAGTACGGTAGAGTCGGTAAGTGATGAGTATCATCCACGTCCACTATCTGCCGTTTTGCGTGCTCTTGCCGCCCGTGAAGGCGACTCAAAAGTGACAATCCGCTGCATCCGCGAAGCGCTTGCAGGCAGGTCATTCGCCGCATTCCTCATCATTACCTGCCTTATCAATATGCTGCCCTTCCCGCCCGGCTCGACAATTGTATTGGGCATACCGATTGTTATCGTAGCCATGCAAATGGTTTTGGGACGCAAAACCGTCTGGCTTCCGGAGTTTTTCCTCAAGCAATCATTGAGCAAGAAAGCCTTTGAAAAGCTCTCTACAAAGATAATACCCGCGCTTGAAAAGCTTGAGGGCTTTGTAAAACCCCGCGCCTGGCCGTTTCCGGATGTGAAAAGCGCCGAAAAAATTATCGGCGTTTGGGCATTGATATTGGGTATCGCTGTTGTTCTGCCCGTGCCGCTTGGCAATTGGTTTCCTGCATTTGCCTGCGCCATCTGCGGTGCAGCCCTTTCCGAGCGTGACGGTCGTCTATTGTTCGTTGGTGTGGCACTGGGGACAATATCAATCGCGGTGCTTATCGCCATGGTCATAGCGATCCATTTCGGCGTGACATGGATAATCGGCGGCTAGAAGGCCAAATACCTCCGGCAACCCGTAAATATCTGGTGATCATTCAAAAGAAGCACTGTCGTTTTTTGATCTTCGCTCGTCGTCATGCAACAAGCTGACACCGATACATTCATTCAAATTTCAACTGGAGGTACTGATTTTGGCCGACAAGATCATCGTATATTGGCGTGATATTCCTGCACAGGTAATTGTGAAAGCAGGCCGTCGCAATGTCGCAAAGCGCGAACTATCGCTACGTTTTACCGAAGCGATTGACATGTGCGCAATGCGCGTTGGCGCCAAGGATTCCGATGCATATCTGGCTGAATGGCGAAAGTCGGACCCTGTCCCTGTTGGCGATGATCTGGAAGCAGAAGCCGAGGCTGCTGCCACCGAGATCGAGACAGCATATGATAAGGATCGCCTTGTGGCTCTGGTCAAAGGTGAAGGCAAAGAAAGCTGAGGCAATATGGCGAGACTGGAAACGTGGACTTCAAAACTGCGACGGACGAATGCCAAGTCCGATTTTCAGCCCGCCAATGTCAGCCCGCACAGGCGCAAACAGCGCAGCTTCACAATCCGCCTTTGGGTTGTGCGTCATGCCCGTTTCTTTGAATGGTTTTATGAAAAATTCGCCAATCTGTTTCTGTTTCTCCATCCTTTTTGGAAAGCCGTTGGCTATCACCGAGCGGAAAAGCCGGTCACCTTTGTCGAGCGGCAGGTAAAAGGACTTTTGTTTGACTGCCGCATGTGCGGCCAGTGTGCTTTGTCGTCCACCGGCATGTCCTGCCCCATGAACTGCCCTAAACAATTGCGTAACGGCCCGTGTGGCGGCGTTCGCGCCAATGGCAATTGCGAAGTCGAACCGGACATGCCCTGTGTGTGGGTTCAGGCGTGGAGCGGTGCCAGCAAAATGCAAACGGGCACCGACAAGATAATGGCCGTGCAAAAGCCGGTCGACCAGTCACTTCGCGAAACATCGTCATGGCTTCGGGTCACCGCTGAAGCAGCGCAGGAAAAAGAAAGCGTCAAATCATGAATCCGGTCGATACTAACCCGCTTGATGCTGGCGCACCACTTGATCCGCTACCGGGACATTCTTCACGCGGACGGCTGGAACGTGTGCTTCGGCGCGGCGAATTTGCCGTCACATCGGAACTAAACCCGCCTGACAGCGCCGATCCTAACGAAGTCTATGAACGTGCATCTATTTTTGAAGGTTGGGTAGACGGTATCAATGCTGTCGATGCCTCCGGCGCAAACTGCCATATGTCCTCTGTTGCCATATGCGCCCTGCTGACCCGCATGGGATACGCGCCTATCCTACAAATTGCCTGCCGCGATAAAAACCGCATTGCCATTCAAGGCGACATTCTGGGCGCGTCGGCAATGGGCGTTCAAAATATCCTGTGCCTGACCGGCGACGGTGTGCAGGCAGGCGACCAGCCCGGTGCAAAACCTGTTTTTGATTTAGACTGTATGTCATTGCTCGAAACCGCACGTTCCATGCGCGATGACGAGCGCTTCTTGTCTGGCCGCAAGATCACCTATCCGCCCAATGTATTTTTGGGCGCGGCGATCAATCCTTTCGCACCGCCTTATGATTTCCGCCCGATGCGCCTCAAGAAGAAAATTGAAGCTGGCGCGCAATTCGTCCAAAGCCAATATTGCTATGATGTGCCCATGTTCCGCGAATATATGAAGCGCGTTGTTGATATGGGCCTCAATGAGCAATGTTTCATTATGGCGGGTGTCGGCCCGCTTGCGTCAGCAAAAACAGCGCGCTGGATGCGTTCCAATGTGCCCGGCGTTCATATTCCCGATCACATTATCAAACGCCTTGAAGGAGCCGAAAAACAAAAAGCCGAGGGCAAACGCCTGTGCATTGAAATCATGCAGGAGATAAAAGAGATTGAAGGTGTATCGGGCGTTCATGTTATGGCTTACCGGCAAGAAGAATTCGTGGCTGAAATTGTTCATGATTCAGGCGTTCTAAAAGGACGACAGCCGTGGAAACGCGAACCGCTGGCAGATTCAGCAATCGTTGCTGAACGCATGGAAGAACTCGTCGACGAGCAAAAACAAATTCCCGCTGAGATGGCTGAAAATGCCGCCAGCAACACTTGATCACAACCACATAACGATATAAACAATTCTTTATATCTTTGGGAGACTATAATGACACGCACGATCGTCGCATCTGCAACAAAAGAAACAATCATTGGATTTGATCAGCCCTTCTGCGTTATCGGCGAACGGATTAATCCGACTGGCCGCAAAATCCTGAATCAAGAGCTTGAAGATGGTGACTTTAGTCGCGTTGAAGCAGACGCAATTGCGCAAGTTGCTGCTGGCGCAACTATTCTCGACGTCAATTCCGGTGCCGTATTTTCCGGCAAAATGGCGACTGATGCGCGTTATGCCGACAACAATTTTGTTGAACCGATTCTAATGCAGCAGTTGATTGAGCATGTGCAGGCGGTAACAGACTGCCCATTGTGCATTGATTCATCTGTTCCGGGCGCACTGGAAAACGGATTGAAGACCGCAAAAGGTCGCCCATTGCTAAACTCTGTGACCGGCGAAGAAGAACGCCTGGAAATGGTTTTGCCTCTGGTGAAGAAATATGATGTGCCGGTTGTCGCAATCTCAAATGATGACACGGGCATATCAGAGGATCCTGAAGTGCGCTTTGCTGTTGCAAAGAAAATTGTTGAACGCGCTGCAGACTTTGGCATTCCCGCGCATGACATTGTGGTCGATCCCCTTGTTATGCCAATCGGCGCTATGGCGACAGCAGGACACCAAGTATTCACGCTCGTGCGCCGCTTACGTGAAGAGCTTGGCGTTAACACGACCTGTGGTGCATCCAACATATCATTTGGCCTGCCGAACCGCCATGGTATCAACAATGCGTTCCTGCCTATGGCATATGCTGCTGGCATGACATCAGCGATCATGAACCCCGTTGCACTTCCAGTCGGCCCCAAGAAGATTGCAGAAAAACGCGCGCTTGTTGAAGCGGCTGGCATCATTTTGCCGGAAATGGACGACGAAACATTTGTGAAAATGTTTGGCATGGGATCGACAAAACCGCGCCCGGGTAAAGAAATGGAGGCCATTCGTGCTGCGAATTTCCTGCTTAATCAGGATGATGGCGGCGCTGCATGGATTAACTTTAACAAAGATCCTGATGCTGCAGCTGCTGGTGGACGTGGTCGCCGTGAGGGCCGCCGCTCGCGGCGCTGATTTGCTCAAACAAGCAAGAAATGCCAGACAAATGAATATTCCATTATTGGCCTTAGCGACGTCAATAATTGTTTATGTCGGCGCAACTATTTTGGTTTCTGTTGCGAAATTTAATGAATCAGTTTCAGCATAGGACACATTTTGACTGACCACCTCGTCGTTTTCACACCATCGGGCAGACGCGGACGCTTTGCCAAAGGCACAAACGTGCTGGAAGCTGCGCGCGAGCTTGGCGTTTATGTGGAATCGGTTTGCGGCGGACGCGGAATTTGCGGCCGCTGTCAGGTGGAAGTTCAGACAGGACATTTTTCCAAACACGGCATCGAATCCAAAGCAGAAAACATTTCTGAATTCGGTGCAAAGGAAAAGCGTTACGCAGAAAAACGGGACCTGAAGGAAGGTCGCCGCCTCTCCTGTTCTTCAACGATTGAGGGCGATCTTGTCGTCGACATTCCGCTTGATGTGCAGGTCAACGCGCAAGTTGTGCGCAAAGCTGCTGACAATAAGATTTTCGACCGCAAACCTGCTGTTCAACTTTGCTATGTTGAGGTTGAAGAACCGGACATGCACAAACCGCTTGGTGACCTTGATCGCCTCAAAGTATCGCTGGAAAAAGACTGGCAATATGAGAGTATCGAGGTCGCCCACCACATCCTGCCGCATGTGCAAAAGACATTGCGCCAAGGCAATTGGACAGCCACCGCTGCCATACATAAGGATGCCGAAACATCAGCGCCGACCCTGATCGCACTTTGGCCGGAACTTAAAAATGAAGCTTACGGCATCGCCTGTGATATTGGCTCAACCACGATTGCCCTGCATCTGGTATCTTTGCTTTCCGGTGCGGTAATCGCGTCAGCCGGCGCGTCAAACCCGCAAATCCGTTTCGGTGAAGATCTCATGAGCCGCGTCTCCTATGTGATGATGAATCCGGAAGGGCGCGGCGCGATGACAGATGCAGTACGCAAAACGCTCAATGAGCTGATCGGCGAAGTTTGTGACACGGCCAGCATTCACCGCGAAGATATTCTCGACATGGTGTTTGTTGGCAATCCTGTTATGCATCATCTGTTCTTGGGGATTGATCCAACTGAGCTTGGCGGTGCGCCTTTTGCACTTGCCGTTTCCGGTGCCGTTCATACGTCCGCAAAAGAGCTCGATCTTGAAGCCAATGAAGGTGCGCGCGTTTATATGATCCCGTGCATTGCCGGACATGTTGGCGCCGATGCCGCAGCCGCGACATTGGCAGAAGGCCCTCACCGCTCTGATGATATCATGCTAATGGTGGATGTCGGCACCAATGCGGAAATCGTGCTGGGCAATAAAGAACAGACGGTTGCAGCCTCCTCGCCTACCGGTCCTGCATTTGAAGGGGCTGAAATTTCAGGCGGTCAACGCGCGGCACCGGGGGCGATTGAACGTGTCCGTATCGACCCTGCAACGCTGGAACCCAAGTTCCGCGTTATTGGCTCGGAATTATGGTCTGATGAAGAAGGCTTTACCAAAAGCGTTGAAAAAACAGGCATCACCGGTATTTGTGGTTCCGGTATTATTGAAGTTGTTGCTGAGATGTTTTTGGCAGGCATTATTTCGGAAGATGGTGTTGTTGACGGATCGCTTGCCGGACGCTCCAGCCGCGTACAGGAAAACGGGCGCACATTTTCTTACATGCTGCATGATGGCGCGCAGAAAATTATTATCTCGCAAAACGATGTACGCGCTATCCAATTGGCAAAAGCCGCGCTTTATGCAGGCATCAAGCTTTTAATGGATAAGCAAAACATCACACAAGTTAATCAGATTCGCTTTGCCGGTGCATTCGGTTCATTTATCGACCCTAAATACGCAATGGTTTTGGGCCTCATTCCCGACTGCGAAATCGAAAATGTAAAAGCCGTGGGCAATGCCGCCGGTACCGGTGCGCGAATGGCGCTCGTCAATCGCGATTACCGGCGTGAAATTGAAAAAACCGTCCGCGAGATCGAAAAAGTCGAAACAGCTTTGGAGCCCAAATTCCAAGAGCATTTCATCAATGCAATGGCTTTGCCTAACAAGGTCGACCGTTTCGAAAAGCTTGGCAAAGTTGTCAATCTGCCCGAGCGCAAAAAAGGGGCCGACGACAACAACGAGCAGACACGACCGCGTAGATCTGGTGGAAGAAGACGCCGCGCTTGATTTTGTATCTTTCATGAACCGGCAGATAGGCTAAAGCTGAATTCATGTTATTCAAACGCATCAATCCGGTCATTTTGATTCTTGCAATCTGGTTCGCGGGCCTCGGCGCGGCAGCACAGTTCGCCAAGATCACGATCATCTTTTCCGAAATCAGCACCTATTATGCTGAAAATGATGTCCGCTCCGGCTTCCTGTTGTCGACCGTTAGTTTGCTTGGTGTTGTTTTCGGACTTTATGCCGGCGTCATGGGTGCCAAATACGGCAATCGAAAACTCTTGATTTTCGGCCTTTTTCTCGGTGCGATAACGTCTTTTTTGCAGGTTTTTCTGCTGCCGTTCTGGGGTATGATAGCCCTGCGCGCCATTGAGGGCATATCGCATCTGGCGATCACTGTTGCAGCGCCGACCCTCATCGCAAGCTATGCGTCTGACAATCTTCGCACCTATGCGATGACCCTTTGGGGCACTTTTTTCGGTGTCGCATTTGCCGCGATGTCTGTTATCTCGCCTGCCATACTCAGCAATGGCGGTTTTGATCAATTATTCCTTTATCACGGCATATATATGCTGGTGATGGGCGCTGTGCTTTTCGTTTGCATGCCCAACCCGCGTGCAAATTTACCAGTCAAAGAAAAACCCGCGCCGGACACCAACTTTTTGACCGCGCATATTGAGGCTTATCGCTCGCCCTTTATTGCTGCCCCTGCCATTGGCTGGGCATTTTATACGCTGACATTCGTAGCAATGATGACGCTGCTTCCGCAATTCATTCCCGATGATCAAAAACTGTTCGTCATCGGCGCAATGCCCATAACCAGTATTATCGCCTCTCTTACACTCGGCACATTCCTTTTGCGTATAATGAGTGCGGTGAGCGTTGTTATGGTCGGCTTCGCATTCGCTTTCGCCGTCTCAATCGCGATGTTTTTCACCGGCATCAACGCTTCAATGGCGATATTAATATATATCGGACTGGGCCTCGTCCAAGGCGCAACTTTTGCCGCTGTTCCGCAGCTAAATGAGACGATTGAAGACCGTTCGAAAGCCAATGGCTTGCTTGTCCAGACAGGCAATCTTGGCAATTTGTTTGGCACACCCATCCTTGCCGCTGCAATCGGCACATTCGATCAAAGTGGCATGCTGACCATCGCCTGCCTGAGTTACATCCTTGCTATTTGCGCTCACGCATTTTGCAGCCACCTCAGGAACTGGTATCGTCCGGCTTAAGAGCGCGCAAACACTAAAACCATCTTTGGCAAAATTGAAATTTGCCGCTGGAAATTATGACCTGCAAATCAAATTTCTCTTGCTAAAACAGCATGTTTGATGATTTGCTTTGAGGGTGGAGTTAACGCCCCAGAATTGGGTATTAATTGAGGGATGATGGCCATGAGCGAGGCCCAATCAAATTCGGTAGCATACCGGCGCAATGTCGTGTTTTATCTGTTGCCCGAATTTACAATGATTGCCTTCACATCAGCGGTTGAAGCCTTGCGCTCTGCCAACCGTATGCTGGGCTATGATGCCTATAGCTGGCGACTTTCGTGTGAGTTAGGCGGCACAATTGCGGCTTCCAATGGCGTCGAAATTACCACGAAAACGTCAATTGAAGAAGAACGCAAACTCTTGAGCGCTTCCAGCAGGCCGACCCTTTTTCTGATCTGTGGCGGCACCAATGTTGAAAAATATGCGACAAAATCGGTCATGGGTCTCGTGCGTGAAGAATATGCGCGGGGCATCGCAATTGGTGGTTTGTGCACGGCTGCCTATGTCATTGCAGCAGCAGGTCTTTTAAGCGGCAAAAGATGCGCCATTCATTGGGAAAATCTACCGGGATTTCAAGAAAAGTTTCCAAAAGCTGATGTTTACGCCGATCTGTTTGAAGTCGATTCAAACATTTACACCTGCGCAGGCGGTACGGCGGCGCTGGATATGATGTTGTCGTTAATTCTTGAAGATTTCGGTGATGATCTGGTCAACCGCATTTGCGAACAAATGCTGACGGACCGCGTTCGCGCGGCCAGCGACCGCCAACGGCTACCGCTTCGCGCGCGCCTTGGCGTGCAAAACGCCCGCGTTCTGGCCATTATCGAATTGATGGAAGCCAACCTTTCCGAGCCATTGTCATTGCTGGAAATTGCCGATCATGTCGGCCTGTCACGCAGGCAGATCGAGCGTCTTTTCCGTCATGAAATGGGCCGCTCTCCGGCACGCTATTATTTGGAAATCAGGCTTGATAGAGCGCGCCACTTGCTTCTGCAATCCGGCCTGCCCGTTGTTGAAATTGCGATCGCATGCGGCTTTGTTTCAGCCTCGCACTTTTCCAAATGTTACCGCGAACTTTATGCCAAATCACCACAGCAGGAACGCGCTGAACGCAAACAACTACTCGTAGCTTGAAAGATAAATATGAACAGAAGACACTTTATAGCGGGTCTACTGGGGCTTTTCCTTGCCATTTCTCCAGCGCAAAGCGCCGAAAAATCCTTCGTTTTGGCAACAACAACGTCAACTGAAAATTCTGGTTTGCTTGATACCATAATTCCAAAATTCACAGCAAAAACAGGTATTAATGTCAAAGTTGTTGCCATCGGTACCGGCCAGGCTCTTGCCATGGGTCGACGCGGAGATGCCGCCGCACTTTTAACCCACGATCGGATTGGCGAAGATAAATTTGTCAGTGAAGGCCACGGCAAAGACCGCCGCGATGTTATGTATAACGATTTCATACTTATCGGTCCGAGCAGCGACCCTGCCAAACTCAAAGAGGCTAAAACAACCAAAGAAGCGCTTAGCGCGATTGTTGAAAACGGTGCGACCTTTATCTCACGCGGCGATGACAGCGGCACCCACCGCAAAGAACTGCGCGAATGGAAAAATGCAGGCTTTACCGTTGCGGACTTCGGCCCATGGTACCGCGAAGCCGGCAGCGGTATGGGCCAGACAATTATCACCACGACGCAAATTGGCGGCTACACATTGGCGGATCGGGCAACTTGGACAAAATTTGCCAGCAAGGCAGACCATGTGATTGTGTTCGAGCGCGATCCCCCATTGTACAATCCCTATTCAAGCATCCTTGTCACAAACACATTGATACCGGAAGCAGAAGCCCGTTTTGCCCAGTCCTGGCATGAATGGTTGACGAGTGAGGAAGGCAAGCAAGCCATCCGCGCGTTTGATATAGACGGCAAGCAAATGTTCTTTATCGATGGCGATTAAATTTTGGATTTATTGCGCTCACGCGTGACCAGAAACGTAATGACGGTTACCGAAAAAGACAATAAAACCAGAATGATACCAAGCCATACGGCAATGGAGAAATTGCCCTGCCTTGTCTCTAAAGTAATCGCGGTTGTCATCACCCGTGTTTCGCCGCGAATATTGCCGCCAACGATCATCACCGCGCCAACCTCTGAAATAGCGCGGCCGAACGCGACAAGAAATGCGGTCACAAGGCCCGCTTTGGCAATCTTGCCAATTTCCCACATGCGCCGCCACCGCCGCGCAATATCAAGGCGCAAAGCATCGCCAACCTCATTCCAGGCGGCAGTACAGGCGCGGTGAACAAAAACGGTGATCACCGGCACGGTGATTAAAACCTGCGCGATCACGATGGCAGTCGGCGTGAACAAAATATTCAGCCAGCCCAGCGGACCTGAACGCGATAGCAGCAGATAAACGACCAAGCCCACAACCACAGTGGGAACCGCAAGAAGCGCGCTGAAAACCGTTAGCCAGACCGTTTGAACTTTTCCGTTCAGCGTAGATATATAGGCGCCCATCGGCGCACCAATGGCAAGGCCGATCAGCGAGGCTAAAATACTGACCCGCAACGACAAAAATAAAATATCAATAATCTCGGCAGAAATATGCATGACGTTGATCTAGCTGATTGCGCTTCATAGTTCACGCAAAAACTTGTCGCATTAAGAACAGGAATTCCGGAAAGATTTAGGGATAAATCAAATTGGAATAAACCGCGTGTTTTTATGGCTTTGTTTATCATGGCCGGCGCGGCACGCAATGCGGACAACAAACATTGGGGAGGCTGTCATGGCTGCATTTCCGGCACAGGCAAAAGTAGTGATCGTCGGTTTGGGCGGCATAGTCGGCGCGTCCATTGCCCACCATCTGATCGAACGCGGCTGGGATGATATTGTCGGTATCGATAAATCCGCCATTCCGACAGATATCGGCTCGACGTCCCACGCATCCGACTTTTGTTATGCGACAGCGCACGACTTTTTAACCTGCTGGACAACGCTTTATTCCATTGATTTCTTTTCAAAGCGTGGCCGTTACGAAAAGGTTGGCGGTCTGGAGGTTGCACGTGTCGGTGATGATGACCGCATGATGGAACTGAAAAGAAAGGTCGCATCCGGCAAAGCCTTCGGCACCCGTGCAACAATGATTTCCGCCGCTGAAGCCAAAGAGAAATTTCCACTACTGGAAGAAGATCAGATTCAAGGTGCCCTATGGGATCCTGATGCGGGCCTTGTCGCGCCGCGCTCGCAAACTGTAGCCGGTGAACTCGTCGACGAAGCTGTCGCAACCGGAAAGCTAAAGAGCTTTGCCAATACGTCAGCGCTTGATCTAATTGTTGAAAATGGTCACATCAAAGGCGTCAAGACCGAGCGCGGCACAATCATGGCTGACAAGGTTATTGTCTGCGCAGGTCTATGGGGGCGCCTGATCGCCAATATGGTCGGTGAAGACTTGCCGGTCATGCCGGTTGATCACCCCCTCACCTTCTTTGGTCCATATACGGAATTTGAAGGCACCGGAAAAGACATTGGCTACCCGCTTCTTCGCGATCAGGGCAATTCAGCCTATATGCGCGATACCGGCGATCCAAAAACGCCTGAAGGCGGCCAGATTGAATGGGGTTACTACGAGGAAAAAGAACCCCGTCTTTGCCATCCGCGTGATATTCTTGAAAAGCATGAAGCGCGTCTGTCGCCCTCACAGCGTGATCTGCCGATTGAACAAATCATGGAGCCTTTGGAGCGGGCAATGGAGTTGACCCCTATTCTGGGCGAGCTTGGCTATAATGAAAACCACTCCTTTAACGGGCTTTTGCAGGTAACCACCGATGGCGGCCCTTCTATGGGCGAAAGCCAGAAAGTGCGCGGCCTATGGTACGCGGTTGCCATTTGGGTAAAAGACGGTCCGGGCATGGCCAAACTGCTTGTTGACTGGATGACCGATGGACGCACGGTAATCGATCACAACGCCATTGATTACGCCCGTTTCTATCCGTTCCAGACAACAGAAGAGTACATTGAAGCGCGCTGCACAGAAACAGCGATGAAAATCTACAATCCTGCGGTTCATCCGCGTGAGCCTTTTGCAGGCGGCCGCGGTATCCGCCGATCACCGTTTTATGAACGCGAAGTCGAGCTTGGCGGCTATTTCATGGAGCTTGGCGGCTGGGAGCGTGCGCATGGCTATGCGTCAAATGAACATTTGCTTGATAAATGGGCAGATAAAGTGCCCGTGCGTGAGAATGAGTGGGACAACCGCCACTTCTGGCGCGTTTCCAACGCCGAACATCTTGAGATGAGTGACAATGTGGGCATGGTCAATCTATCTCATTTTGCCATGTTTGATGTTTCAGGTCCGGACCGTGTTGCATTGATGGAATATGCCTGCGTTGCCAAAATCGGTGGCGACAACATGATCGGCAAAGGCATTTACACGCATTTTCTTGATGATCTTGGCGGTGTTGCTGCAGACCTTACCGTTATCCGCATGGCTGACCGCTGCCGCGTGATCGACGGCGCCGATGCTGGTCCCCGCGACTATCATTATTTGCGCAGGTTGGCCGAAGACAAGGGCTTTGATGTGACAATTGAAGACGTGTCCGAACAATATACCACCATAGGTGTTTGGGGACCGAATGCGCGCGAAACATTACAAAAAATCATCAGTGATCCTGATGCGCTCAGTGAGGAAAATGCACCATTTGCTTCGCTGCGCCAGATTGAGATTGCCGGAAAATCTGTCACTGCCCTGCGCCTTTCCTATGTCGGAGAACAAGGTTGGGAACTGCATATGAAATATGAGGACGGTTTGGCCGTGTGGGATGCCATCCGTGCCGCTGATGTTATGCCCTTCGGTGTGGAAACCTATGCCAATACACGCCGCATGGAAAAATCGCTGCGTTTGCAAAATGCCGATCTGCTGACCGAATACAATTTGATTGAAGCTGATCTTGCCCGCCCGAAGGTTAAGGAAGCAGATTTCCGCGGCAAGCAGGCCTATCTTGATATCCGCGCCCGTGACCATCAGCCTGCAACGCTTTGCACACTAATTGTCGATGACAATACGGACAGTCACGGCGTGGCACGATATCCGGTTGGCATATGTCCGGTTCTAGACAAGGATACCAAGCAAACCTTGGTTGATGAACTGGGGCGTCGCTCTTTTACAACCTCAATGGCTTTCGGTCCTACAATTGGCAAAAACATTGCTCTTGCTTACCTGCCGCATGATTATGCGCAAAAAGGTACCGAGCTGCTGATTGATTATATGGGCGAAGAATTTCCGATGTCTGTTGCAGGCGTTGGTTACGAGCCGCTTTACGATCCTGAAAACCTCAAACCCCGCAGCTAAACAACGGCGAATTTTCAGATTTATTAACCATAATATGATCACCTGCAGGTAAAGCCGCCAGTTACAACTGGCGGCTGTCATGGCTTGTGAAATAACCGGTATAAATCTGTGATCAAATTGGCAACTTCTGAACAAAGCAAATATTACGTAATCGCGAGTTGGGCATTGCTTGCGCTATGCGTTTTATTCCCCATCTTGGTCTTTTCGTTGCCGGTCAAAATTCCGATTGGAGCGTTTTATTGGGATAGCTATTTATACCTTGATGCACAAAACCGGATTGCGACGGGACAGCTTCCCAATGTCGACTTTTTCCCGCCTGTCGGCGCTCTGGGATATTATTTATTTTACTGGCTGCGATTGGTACTCCCTGAGAGCCAGCCCATGCTCGCGGCTTCCTGGGCACTGATATTTGTGACAGTTCCCTTAATGGCAGTTGTCACTTGGGACAGTTTGAAAACCAATGCCGTCACAACATTATTGGTGGTTCTGGGTTTTGCCTTTTTTACAATCGTGCCATTCAACACGACTGAATATTACTCGTATCCAGGTTATGACGGCTTTGCCATCTACAACCGTCAGGGCAGTCAATTAATTTACGTGGTGGCAGCAGCACTTTTGTTCATGCGTCAAACATGGCTGCAAGGCGTTGTCATTGGTCTGGCGATGACCGCTTTATTCTCCATAAAAATCACAGCCTTTCTCGCAGCTGGTCTGTTCTGCGCTTATGCTTTGCTCTGCGGTAAAATTTCAATTCGCTCGACAATTATTGCCATTATTATTTCCGCGATCATCTTGGCAATTACAGAACTGACAACCGGGATAATTTCCGCCTATCTGCGTGATATTTTTGAACTCGTCACAAGCAATGAGGGCGGACTTATCGGCCGCCTGTTGCAGGGCGGGGCCAGAACATTCGGCGTATGTGCGCCTGCGGCCCTTGCCGGACTGCTATTGCTGTTTGCCGCAAAATGGCAGCGGCTTGATCATCCGGCAATCTGGATTTTTGTTGCGCTTGCTGCCGGTGTTTTCTTTGAAAGTCAGAACACAGGCGGCCAAGAATTGATCTTCGTCATTCCGGTAATTGTGTACGCGATGTTTATCGTTTTAAAGAGCACAATTGCACCACCAATGGTTGGCGTATTATTGCTTCTGGGCGCGGCAGCAGCGTTACCGCCAATTGTTCAAACAACACAGCACGCGGCCCGTGCAACCGTTACCGCCCTAAAGCAAGCACCCCTCGAACATGAGAACCTGAAATCAATGGGCGACGTACTTGTTCGTGATTTTTTGGTAGAGCGCGAAACCGAAATCAGGCAGCACTGGCAAAACTATCCCGAAGCGATGATGCATTATGTCGAACTGGGCCAGCTACCCGAATTTGTCCTTTTCCAAGACTTTGCCTTTCAGGCGGCTTGGGCAAGAAATGCGGATATGGCTGTCACTGCCTTACTGAAAAAAGAAGCCGAGGGTCTCGAATATAAAACAATCATGAACATGGATTTCACCAATCCATTTGCCTATCTGCTAGATAAGGAAGCACCCAAACATGTTGCAATCGGCGCAGACCCGACCCGTATTGTGACAAAACTGCGGGAGGGTGAAGCGGAAGCACTTGCAGACACAGACATCATTCTGGTGCCACAATGCCCTTACACGTCGAATATTAGAATGCTGTCAGATATTTACGGGCCGGCTCTCGTCGATCATAAAGAAGTGGCGCTATCACAGTGTCATACCGCCCTTATTCATCCCCGACTACAAGCCGACTGGTAGTGCTGTTTGAAAAGCCTTAGGCAGCTTTATTGCCTTTGGCTTTCTTTTCGATGACTTGCGCGGCTATGAAGTCTTTGACGATCATCACAACGCCCTTGCTCATCATTTTGTCCATCGCGCCAATAAGCTGATCGACATTCTCTTTCGTACACACAAGCGGTGGTAACAGACGCACCACATTGCGGTTGTACTCGGTAAAGGCGACCAACACATCATGATCACGCAGTAACAATGCGCCCATAAATCCGGATAGCGATCCTTTCAGCTTGTCATCGAGCATTGCAACCGCCGGACGCATCACCGCAGGCAATGTCTGGCTAAAATCCTGGAATTCAAGACCAACCATAAGTCCCTGCCCGCGCACATCTTTGATGATGTCGGGATATTTTGCCTGCAAGCGCTCAAGCTCGGATTTAAGATATGCGCCGGTTTCAGCCGCATTGTTGATAAGGTTATCCTCATAAAGCGCATTGATGGTTTCCATCGCGGTGATACAGCCTTCGCCAATCCCGCCGAATGTCGCCGCCGCATGGATGAGTGCGGTTTTCGGCGTACCGTAAGCTTTCATGTAGATTTCAGTGCGTGCAATCATAGCCGCCATCGCGCATTTGCCGCCACCAAGCGATTTCGCGATTGCTGTTACATCCGGCACAACACCATAATGTTCAAAGGCATAGAAGCGCCCTGTTCGGCCAACACCGCACTGCACTTCATCGGCAAGCCAAAGCACGTCATATTTGTCGCATAATGCGCGAAGCTTCTGCCAGAATTCGGCAGGTGCCGTGTTGATGCCGCCGCCGCCCTGAATTGTCTCCAGGCACACGGTTCCGATTTCAGGGTGCGCTTTAAATGCCGCTTCAATCGCATCAATGTCGCCAAACGGTACTTTGACACCATTTTCCAGCAGCTTGAACTCGCCCTTATAAAGCGGGCCGTCCGTATAGGACAAAACGCCTTTGGTTTTGCCGTGGAAAGAGTTTTCCGCAAAGAGAACCATCGAGCGGTCCGGTCCGGCAGCGCGTTCACACACTTTCAGTGCCGCTTCCATAGCTTCGGAACCGGATGATCCAAGGAATACCATATCAAGATCGCCAGGCGACACCGCCGCGATATTATGTGCCAGCGCAGTTGCATATTGGCTCATGAAAGCCATTGCGATTTCATGACGTTGTTCGTCCTGAAACTTCTTGCGCGCTGCAATAATGCGCGGATTATTGTGGCCCATGGCGAGCGAACCGAAACCACCAAAAAAGTCCAATATCGCACGGCCGTTCTGATCATAGTAGAACATGCCTTCAGCGCGCTCGATCTTGATTTTATGAAAGCCCAGAAGCTTCATGAAATGCAATTGACCCGGATTGTAATGCGTCTTGAAAAGATCAGTCATCTTTTCAACGCTCATAGCCTTGGCATCTTCCACCGAAAGCAAATCCGGTTTGGAGACCGGACCCAGCACAGGTGTAACAACAGATGGCGCCGCAACAGTTTTACGTGCCTCTACCGGCTTTTTAGACTTTAAAAAATCAAGCATTTTCGTTCCTATTCCGCAGCAACAACGGTTGAGTTACCCACATTAACACCTGCATCAACGGCTCTGCGGTATTCCGCGTAAGCATCCTTGAGCATGTCTTCGTCACGATATTTCGGCGTCCAGCCAAAGTCGGCCTTGATCGCACTTGTATCACGCACACAATATTCATCCGCGATCATATATTGTTCAGGGTCCATAAGCGGGACGTTCAGCCAATCAAGCGTTGCCAGTGTCCATTTAACCGCAAAGCCAGGTGTCGGGATCAAAATAGATTTTGAACCGGCGGACTTGATCAAATCGCCCAGAAGCTCTTTCACCGGCGGCGGATTATCCGAACCGATATTATAGGCTTTGTTAGGCACGCCATGCTCCCAAGCCAGACGCGCAGCGTCAGCACAGTCAAACACCGAGATAAACTGATACGGGTTTTTACCCGAACCAATCATCGGAACAGGCAGCCCCATATCAATCAGCTTGAACAACTTGCCCAAAATACCAAGACGTCCAGGGCCAATGATCAAACGCGGGCGAATGATCGTGATATTCATGCCCTTCTCGCGCCAGCTATCGGCAATTTTTTCTGTCGCGGCTTTGGATGCGCCATAATGGCCAATCGGCTCAATCGGGTGCTTTTCATCCTGAGGCGTTTGAACTGTTTTGCCGTACACCATATCCGTTGTGTACTGCACCAGTTTACGCCCGCCGGACGCATAGGTATGCGCCATAATATTGGCAGCACCGAATGTGTTGACCGGATAGAAAAACGGATAACGGTCAATCCGCTTTTGAATCGGTGAAAGCATCATCGCGGACATGTTATAAACCATGTCACCTTTGGCAATCTTTACATCCGAAACAGACGCGGAGTTCGTTACATCGCAATGCACAAATTCAGCTTTTTTATAATGTGCAAGGTCGGTCTTATTGATATCGGCAACAAGAACTTTTTCGCCGCGCTCAACAAGGTCTTTTGCTAGATAGCGACCGACAAAGCCGTCGCCGCCAAAAATGACGTGTTTCATGAGTGATACTCTTCAGTTGTCGTTTGAGAAATTGTTGGGTCCTGCACCGGCGATCCCGACTGCGCAATGAGCACCGTGCCGATACAGATAAATATAATGCCGGCAATCTTGTAGGCGCCAAGTTCTTCGCCAAATAATTGCCAGGCAAGCACTGCCACCAGCACATAAGCCAGAGACAAAAACGGATAAGCAAAAGACAAATCGACCTTGGACAGCACAAACATATGGCTGGCCATTGAGATCACAAATGTTGCCAACCCAAAGAAAACCCAAGGTGAAAATACCACCATCAGGAGTTTCAAAATGATGTTTTCCTGCGCCAGAACAGAAGGCGAAAGCGTGGTCATACCCTGCTTGAGCATCAACTGGGCGGCAGCGTTTGTCGCAACCGTAAATAATATGAAAATAATGTATTTCATTTGTCTTCCCTATTCCCCTAAGTCAGATGTTAAACAGAAGGGGTTTCAGACGGTTGAATTAAATCGTTAGAATTGTTTGCAATCCCGTTTTTGGGCAATTTTTGTGCTGTTCGCCGCCAGAAATCAGACATAATCTTTGGATCACGGTGTGCTTCCAACCTTTCCCAGTTAGGAAAAGAGGCCGCAAAGGTTTCTGCGCTCATGCGTGCATCTTTATAAGGGTTCACACGTCCGCCCGCCTGAACGGTCAACCGATCAAGTTCGGCAAGCAGCGCCAGCGTTTTTTCGCCGCGATTGGGAAAATCAAGTGTCAACGTGTAACCGGGCTGAGGAAAACTCAGCAGCCCCGGAGATTTGATCGCACCGAACCTTTTGAGCACTGTCAGAAACGATGCCTGCCCTGCGCGTTGACTGGCATAGAGCATAAGGCGAATTGTATCGATAGCGCGGTCCGCCGGAATAGCGCTTTGATGCTGGAATAATCCGCGCGGGCCATATAACCGGTTCCAGTTTTCAACCGCATCCAGCGGGTAGAAAAAGCCTTGATAGTTGGAGGTCAAAACCTGACCGCTCTTGCGCTTCTTCGCCAGATAAAAAGCAGTGTTGAATGCCTTCAAACTTAAATGATTGAGCGCATTGAAAGGCAGGTTAAACGGCACCTTCAATTTCGCCGTATGAGAGCCGGTGTCAAAATTGCCATTGTCGGCATGATTGGCTGTCATCAAAATCCCGCGCTCGCCGGAAAGCTGGTCCAGCCATGCCACCGCATATTCATTATCGGCATCAGCTTGTTCGGCCTGCGCAAAATACTCATCCAATGTTTGAAACGGCGTCAGCTTTTCCGTCACGTCCAGTGATGACACTTTCATCATGCGTAATGTGACACGCGCAATCATGCCGGTGAGCCCCATGCCACCAATCGTCGCCTGAAACAGGCCCGTCAAATCATCCGGTGTCAGCCGGTGAACGCCGTCAGAGCGCACAAGGGTAAGGGCTTCGACATGGCTGCCAAAAGTACCACGCACATGGTGGTTTTTTCCATGCACATCATTGGCGACCGCGCCGCCAAGCGTGACAAATCGCGTGCCCGGTGTCACCGGTAAAAACCAGCCGGAAGGCGCGCAATAGTCAATAATTTCGTGCAGGAACACGCCCGGCTCCGCTGTTAACAGCCCGGTTTTCCTGTCAAAGGAAATGATGTTGTTCTGGCCGCGCATGTCAGCGAGAACGCCTTTATTATTGTGGCAGCTGTCACCGTAGGATCGCCCGTTGCCAAAAGGCAAATACCGGTCAGATGATGCATTTTGAATATCGCGCACAGCCACAGCACTGCTTACATGGTGGCGGTTGCGGTTATCCAGTCTGCCAAAACTGTCGAACTGCTTATCCAAAAGGTAACCCGCCTGTTTTGATCAGTCCGGCAAAGAGCATCAGACATGCGCCAAGCCCGATCATAATCTGGCTGCGCCAGTCCGAAATAATGAATACAACCGGATCGTCATAAAACTCGCGGCGGTTGGCCAAAATCCATACGCGCATAATGATGTAGAGAACCAGCGGGCATAAAGGCCAGATCAGGAACGGATATTCATAAAGTTCGAAGATCGCATCTGACTGAATATAAAGCGCCAGAACGAGGATCGATGCGAAAGCCGACGCTATGCCGCTTTGAGCAATGATCGACTTGTCTTCCGGCCGGTAACCACGGCCCGAAAGGCGCTCTTTTTCCTTAATGCTTGCCTGATCAAGTTCCACATAGCGTTTGACCAAAGCCAGAGACAGGAAGAAGAAGATTGAGAATGCAAGCAACCAGAAGGATGCAGGCGTGTAAGTGACAGCGGCACCGGCAACCACACGAATGGTGTAAAGGCCGGCAAGCGTCAGCACATCAAGCAGCAGCCAGCGTTTCACCTTTAGCGAATAGGCCGTTGTCGCAATGAAATAGACAGCAAGAACGATCGCAAACATCGCAGGCAGCATTGCCGTGATGAAGATTGACAGGCCAATCAGACAGAGCGCTATCTTTATCCCCGTCGCAGGATCAATCCGTCCGGATGCAAGAGGTCTTTTGCGCTTCGTAGCGTGCGTTCTATCGATCGCCAGATCAAACAGATCATTGAAAATATAAACAGACGAAGCCAAGAACGAAAACGCAAAGAATGCGCCAACGACATATAATAGCATCGTTAAATCAAATATCCGGTGATCCAGAATTGGCGCAACCGCAATAAGAACATTCTTTGCCCACTGGTGAACCCGCAGCATTTTAAGATATTCTTTAAGCTTGACCGGTCCGCTGTCCACCAATGTTTCCGCGCTGTTGGTTGCTCCCCAGCGGCGCGCATGTTTGTCAGGTGCAACAACAATTGATTTGCGCGCAGCGTCAAACACTGCCAAATCATCGCGGCTATTACCCATATAATCAAAACCGCCATCACCATACTCTTTGACGAGGCGTGCTGTTTTGTCCTTCGACTTCAAGTTGACCTTTGACGTCGAACCGATGACGACATCAAACAAACCAAGCTCTTCGGCAATTTTTTCGGCAATATGCTGCGCGCTTGCTGTAGCAAGAACAATCTTGCGCCCTTGGCTTTTTTCCGCGCGAATGTAGTTAAGCACTTCTTCGCGATACGGTAGCTCTTTAGGATCAACATCAACGCGCGAAAACACTTCCTGCTTGAGGCGGACTTTACCGCCAATGGCGACCCAATAGGGAACCATAAACAGGAAGAATGCATTGCGGCGAATGAGTATAAACAAGCACTCCCACAACAAATCTGCGGCAATTAGCGTGCCGTCCAGATCGATAGCGAGTGGAATTGATTGATTGTCGGTTTTTGCATCCATCTTAGTCGTCTAGCCCAGTGTCTCATCATCAAGATGGGGCGAACATGGCAGACAATTGGTAAGGATGAGTGAAGCAGAGTAGAAAATGCTCGAAAATTAAGCAAAAACCGGCAGTATCGTTAACCGCCGGTTACTTAGGGTCAAATATCGGTGTCAGTTAATAACAGCCGCACTGTCGACAATTTTGACACTCTCGCCGCCGGACAGCGCCGCACGGTCACCATTTGGCATTGTGATAAAACAACCGTTTTGGCAGATTGTTACAATCTCATTTGCACCAATAATAATCTCATTTTTCACACCGTCCTCGGTTACAAACAGTGTATGAGGCTCGGAATCTTTGTTTTCGATGCTTGCAGCAGAAGCCGCAAAGGCAGTCAGACTTGTCGCGACACCCGCAATCAAAGCAATCTTCATCATTTTCGACGACATATTTCGTCTCCCTTTCATGCTCCTAACAATAGAAGCCTTTCTTTATGGGCAATATAACAGGCTAACCTGAATGTTGCCTGAACAAAGCCGAAATTGCTATATATTCGATATTAATCGTCCAAATTAGGCGTTTTGCCCGTCTTTATCACCGCCGGCGCTTTCTGCTCACCGTTCTTTAAAACCTGACTGACATTTCCATCGATGACACGTAAGTTTACATCGCGTTGCGGGAACGGAATTTCAATCCCCCGCTCTTTAAAGCGCTGATGGATAGCAATCCGCAACTCCGTCATGACACCGATAGAAAAGCCAACATCCGCGATATAGGCGCGTAAATCGAATTCCAGTGCGGAATCGCCGAAATTGTGAAAATCAACAAAAGGTTCCGGGTTCGCCAGTACACGCGGGTGGTCATTGGCTATTTCAATTAAAAGGTCATGTACCGCTTGCGCATCGCTATCATAGGAAACGCCGACACCAACGCTCACACGGCCAAGTGCTGTTTTATGCATCCAGTTGATAACAGCAGAGTTGATCATTTCCGAGTTCGGTAAAACCAGCGTCTTTTTATCGAAGGTCTCGATTTCGGTTGCCCGAACTTTCACGTTTTTCACAACGCCGGTAAAACCGCCAGCCTCAACAATATCCCCTGCTTTGAACGGGCGTTCTGCAAGCAAAATGAGGCCCGAAACAAAATTGCTGACGATATTCTGTAAACCGAAACCAATACCGAGTGACAACGCACCCGCGATCAATGCCAGCTGGCTTAACTCAATGCCGGCAGCCATAACGCCGAACAGGCCGGCAATAGCAACCCCGACATAACCCACAGCTGTCACAATTGAGCTTCGTGCACCGGCATCCATGCGGCTTCGCGATAGGATTTTGCCGTCAAGCCACGACTTGAAATAGCGCGTTAAAAACAACCCTACCGAAAACAGTAAGACACCGATCAATATGCTGCTGATCGATAAGGATATCGAACCAACCTGAATCTCTGTGAAAAGCCCGACAACGAATTGCTCGATATCCAGCCACTGAAAGCCCCACAGAAGTGCAAGAAGCGGCAAACCGGTCGCCAAAACCAAAGCTGTCACGGCAAACCCGAAGACTAACCCCAACTGGTCAATGCCTGCTTCGGTAAAGTGAGAACTGCTCAAAAACCTCTTGCCGAGTGCAGTTTCTACGAACGCACTTTCTTCTGAAATCGCGCGCGCAGTGCGAAGGCCGAGATACATGGTAGCAACAACCGCACCCGTAACGACGATCTGCTGTGCGGCAAAACGGGCAAAACCGATATATCCGACAAGAGCAGACACAATAAGCCACGCACCAACCAGACAAAGCGACAGTTTTATGGTGCGTGGCCAAGGCGCTTTGACGGTCGTTCCCTCATCGACTTGTTGGTCAAATGGCTTAAGGAATGCGATTGAAATCAACAGCAGGCCAACGGCAATAGATGTAAACAGGCTTTTTACAATCGTCACGGGTACTGATGTACCAATGATAGAATTGATTTGGGTGACAAGTACATCGGCTGTCGAAACTAAAACCATAAGCACGACAAAGCTTTTCAACGGACCTGCTGCATGATCGGCTATATCAATGAGGCGCCACTGTTTTAATTTCGGCGCAAAAATAGCTTCCGTCAGCCGCCAAACCAAAATGATAATAGCGGCGCAAACAAAAATTGTGCCTAAAATCAACCCAATATCGTCACGCAGGACGCCCAGCAAACTCATGACAAGGAAAGTCAAGAGTAGAAACAGCCACGCGAGGGCGGTTGGTAAAATTGTGTACCAGGACGCTGTCGTAAGGCGCGTAAGATAAGAAGGGTCAGGCACCGCAGGATCACGGTAAACCCATCCGGAGAATATTTTTCTTGATCCCAGCAGGGCTACAAGCGTGAGCGCCAGGACGCCGCCAATTCCTAAAAGGGCATTCCTGAATTTAAAGCGCCAGGTAAAGTTCCACCATGAATTAACGCGATTGCTAAGCGAATTAACACGGTCCTCAACATCTTTGAAAAGATCAGAACTAAAAGCTTCGATAATGTTATAGCGCCGTGACAGCGCATCCGTGAACAATTGTCGGCGTGCTTCGGAAATTTCATCGGTTAACTGGTTTGCCCGAATGGACTGCTCTTCCAGCATGCCCAAAAGCTGGTTTATTCGGCCACGTTCTTCGACAAGTTGTTGCCGCTCGTCCTCGATACTCTTTGGTTCGCGTCCCTCACCTTCAGCCGGCGCAGGACCAAGCTGATCAAGCCGCAATTTAACCTGAGGCAAACGCGGAGACAGCTCAACGCCACGCTCGATCAGCTGTTTCTCAAGCGCGTCAATCTCGACACTAAGCTCCACCAAGCGCTGATCTGAGTCACGTGCAGCCTCAACCTCTTTGGCAAACTGTTCAATTTTTTGGGTGATTGCCTCGACCGCTTGAACTTGCTCTTCTCCCACCTCTTGGGCGGTCGCAATTGTTGCCAGAAAAACAAGTAAAACTGCTGAAATTAGGTGTCGAAAAAGATGCATGAATGCTCCAAAGCACAACTCTCACGGCGCATAGATTAGCCGAAACATATGGCAAGTCTGTGCGATGGAAGCATACTTAACACAATAATTGACCTTATTTTGTTTTGTTGCCCGCGATATAGGTCGCTTCCACAGCCCGATCATCGCCCATCGTTTGCAAAACAAAAAGCTCTTCGGACAGGTTTTCAATTCTTTCAGCGCGCAGCGCCATTGCCGGGGTTGCATTGACATTGAGCACAATAAAATCAGCCTCGGTTCCAACGTCCAGCGTGCCGATTTTATCCGCATGGTTGATGGCCCGCGCATTACCCAATGTCGCTTGATAGAACGAGCGCAGCGGATGATAGCGGTAGCCTAGGCAATTTTGAATTTTATACCCTTCATCGAGCGTGCGCAGCATGGACCAAGACGTTCCCCCGCCAATATCTGTCGCGATAGCGTGCCGCATACCGGCCGCACTTAAACGTGCGTGGTCATAAGAACCGCTTCCGAGAAACAAATTCGATGTCGGACAGAACACCGCCACCGCGCCTGTCTCGGCTAGCCGCGCCGCTTCACGCTCACTGACATGGATTGTATGGCCAAACAGCGCTTTATCAGTCAGCAGCCCGTATGTGTCATAAACATCGGTGTAATCTTTACATTTCGGGTAGAGCGCCATCACCGTAGAGATTTCATCATGATTTTCTGACAAATGCGTTTGCATCAAAGCGTTCGGATACTCACGCACCAAAGTGCCTGAAGCTTCCATCTGCGCTTCGGTAGAAGTCAAAGCAAAACGCGGCGTAATCGCCACTTCGCAGCGCTCCTTGCCTGTCCAGTATTCAAGCAGCGCCTTAGTATCGTCATAGCCTGATTGCGCTGTATCAAGCAGCGCTTCAGGCGCGTTGCGGTCCATCATCACCTTACCGGCGATCATCCGCATATCACGCTTTTCCGCTTCCACTAGAAGCGCATCGCATGATGTTTTATGCACCGAGCCGAAGGCCACTGCAGTTGTCGTACCATGCGCTGCAAGCTGGTCTAAAAATCTTGAAGCCATTGCTTCGGCAAGCGCTACATCACTATATCGCTGCTCTTCAACAAATGTGTATGTGTTGAGCCATTCAAGCAGAGAACCTGCATAAGAGCCGACGACTTGAAGTTGAGGAAAGTGTATATGGCAGTCAATAAAGCCTGGAACGATCAAATGAGGTCTGTGATCGGTAAAATCTTCGTTTGAAAATTTCTCGGGAAGATCATTCCAAGCCCCTGTCCAGATTATTTTTCCGGCCTCGCAAACGAGCGCGCCATCCTCGATATATTCATACTTATCAAGCTCATCCGGCCCCATCGGCTCATCGGAAAAGGATAACAATCTTCCGCGAATAATCTGGTGCGCTGCACTCATACCAACAATGTACCTTCTGCGATTTTTATTGCATGTCCGCCAATTCGCGCCGAATTCATAACCCCGTTATGACAATCGACCTCAAGTCGGATAAAGGACGGACGACCCATTTCAATTCCTTGCTCGATTAGATAATCGTGCGCGCCATCTCCCGGTCCGTCAAAATAAAACAGCGCACCGGCAAGCGCTGCGGCTGCCGAGCCCGTTGCCGGATCTTCCGGAATACCGTGATGCGGCGCAAACAGACGTGTATGCAAAGAGGCATCATGATTGATCGTTTCGCGGCAATAGACATAGGGACATAGCACTTGAAGCGGTCTAAGCGCGGGGAAATAAGAAAGCCAGCGCGTCTCATCAAAGACCAGCCGCTCCATCACGCTTAAGTTTTTTACCGGCACGCACAGATATGGCACACCAGCATTGAACTGGCTGATAAGATGATTTTCAAACCCGATATCATTTTCGCTGATACTGAGTGCTGCCGCCACCATTTCTTTTTCAAGTGCCGGTACCTCGCGGGCGGGCAGCTGAGGCAAGTCAAACTCACCATAGCCGACATCTTTTTTGGAATAGGCACTGCGTATAACGCCAACATTTTCTTCAAGCATCAAAATGCGCGAGACATCGGTGTTTTGCGCCTCACAAATGGCAACAGTCGCCCCCACAGTCGGGTGACCGGCAAATGGCAGCTCACCGCGCGGCATAAAGATTTTAAGCTTGGCGGTATGCGCTTTGTTTTCCGCCTTACCGATGAACACCGTTTCAGACAGATTGAATTCGGCAGCGATGGCCTGCATTGCGCTTTGGCTTAGTCCCTCACTGTCAAAAACAACAGCCAAAGGATTGCCGCTCAACACCTCATGCGTGAACACATCATAAATGGCATAATGGCGTTTGATGGCGTTATTTCTTGTCATAATACTTCATGTCCAAAATGATAGGCACATAACTCCACAGCATAGCGCGGCATTACATCCGGAATGTGCCTTGTCGTTTCAATCTGCACAAGGCCGCATATTTCATCATCACCGCCGTTCTTTTGATGCCGCTGCCAGATTTTCTCAACCTCATCAAACCCATAGGGAATATTGGTTTTCCGCGTAATGAAAATCGAGTTGTCTTGTTCTACCGCTAAAAGCGGTCCTTCAAACCATCTATCATCGACTGAAATTCCGGTTTCCTCGCTCATTTCCCGTTTCATGGAACCGATTGGATCAAGCTGGTTTTCGATTACGTCATCCTGATCAAAGGAACCGGCGGGAAAATAAACTCGTCCGGCATTTGCCGTATGTTGCGACATACGAACAGCCAGCAACGAACCATCATTAAGCGCCGGAAATGTTGTCGCCGTCATATGTCGTGTCGCGCCATCGCTACCGTTCTCGCGCCAATAAAGAAATGTCGCAAAATCGGTCCGGTGTGCCTGTGCATACAAACAGCCGTTCTCAATGCGCACATCAGAAAACATATAGAAAGTGCCGTTCCATAAGCGGGGATTGAGCGCATATGCCTGCTCCCAAAAAACATCAATGAGCGATTTATGTGCCTCTTCATAGGGAAGCGGCTCGCGCGAGACAGTCAGCTTGCAGTCGGTAATCAGATGGATCATGCGTCGCGTTTAACATGAACCCCGATCATGGAAAGCGATAATTCATACCCGCAGCCAACAAAAAAGCCGCGATGCTATGATCGCGGCTTTCAGGTTTAAATCCGGGAGGATTTTTAGTTCTTTTCTTTGTCCACAAGTGCGTTGGATTTGATCCAAGGCATCATAGCGCGAAGCTTTTCGCCTGTTTCTTCAATCGGGTGAGAATCGTTCATGCGGCGTGTGCCTTTAAACTTGGCTGCACCTGAATGCCATTCCTGCATCCACTCGGATGTAAATTTACCGGTCTGAATGTCGTGTAGCACGCGCTTCATTTCAGCTTTTGTTTCTTCTGTGATGATGCGCGGACCTGTTACATACTCACCCCATTCGGCAGTGTTGGAGATTGAGTAGTTCATGTTGGCGATACCGCCTTCATAGATCAGGTCAACGATCAGCTTCACTTCATGCAGACACTCGAAATAAGCCATTTCCGGTGCATAACCGGCTTCTGTAAGAACTTCATAGCCAGCACGGATAAGCTCGACCAAACCGCCGCAAAGAACAGCCTGTTCACCGAAGAGGTCTGTTTCACACTCTTCCTGAAATGTTGTTTCGATAATACCTGAACGGCCACCGCCAACACCGCATGCATAAGACAATGCGAGATCATGCGCGTTGCCGGATGAATCCTGATGGATCGCGATCAGACATGGAACGCCGCCACCTTTTTGGTATTCACCGCGGACCGTGTGGCCAGGCCCTTTGGGCGCAATCATCACAACGTCAATGTTTTTTGACGGCTCGATAAGACCGAAGTGAACGTTCAAACCATGGGCAAATGCAATCGCCGCGCCGTCTTTGATGTTGGCTTCCACATGTTCTTTGTAGATGCCAGCCTGCAATTCGTCAGGCGTTGCCATCATCATTAGGTCAGCCCATGCGGCACCGTCAGCAACATTCATCACTGTGAAACCGTCTGCTTCAGCTTTAAGCGCCGTTGTTGAGCCTTCACGCAGTGCAATGCGTACATTTTCCGCGCCGGAATCTTTCAGGTTCATGGCATGGGCGCGACCCTGTGAACCATAACCGATAATCAGTACGTTTTTGCCTTTAATCAAATTCAAGTCTGCATCACGGTCGTAATATACGCGCATTGTCGTCTCCAGTTAGTAAGTTATTGTTTGAATATTAGTTCATCTGGTCTTTTGAATATAACAGATGGAATCGGTCGATTGCCTGCTCGACATGTTCTTTGCGGGCCAGCTCATCGCGCAAGGCCGGAACGCTTTCACCCAGCAGCATACGCACATGAAAATCACCGACAACGAGGCTGTAAAGTGTATCAAATGCAGCGGCGCGGTCATTAAAGCGCAATACCCCTGCCAGTTGCCCTGATTGCAAAAGCACCAATGCGCGTTCCCGCACTGTTTTGCGTCCGCGTTCGATCAAAAGATTACCGAGCACCGAGCCTTCGCGGCTGCCCTGCCCGATAGCCAGACGGTTAAGTGCCAGCGATGTCTCGCCTGACAGAACAGTCAGAAGGTCATTGGCAAAAACTTCAAGCTCGGCACGAAAAGCCTCCGGCGACTGCGATGGGCCGCCAAGACGCGCGGACACGCGAACCTTCGAAGCCTGATACGTTATCATGGCGGCGAGAATGCCGTCACGGTCACCAAACCATTTGTAAAGGCTCTCTTTGGAACAGTTGGCAGCACGGGCAATTCCGGCGGTCGTAATTGCCTTTTCGCCGCCCTCAACCAACAGTCCAAGTGCAGCTTCCAGCACCGCACCCTGCCGGTCTGTGAAGTCAGTTTCAATATATGGATCAGCATGTGTGTTCATGAGCAACTTAGTACCGTACCGTTCGGTACCATGTCAAGCGGGAAAATTGCAGTCAGTCAATTATTTTGTGATTTCATAAGCGAGTTTAGTGGCCGCAGGCGGCAAGGAACCGTTTTACTGCAACCTTATAGCCATGCTCAAGTGCATCAGCTGTCAGACCATGCCCGATAGATACTTCCGCCAGATGGGGAACGCGCTCAACAAGCGCCGGTAAATTGGCGACGGTCAGATCATGACCGGCATTAACGCCAAGCCCTGCACTCTTGGCAAAATCTGCCGTTGTGCCCAGCATATTCACCTGATGGGCGGCTTCTTTATTATCGTCAAAACATGCACCATAGGGGCCAGTATATAGCTCCACCCTGTCAGCACCAGTTTCTTTGGCGCGGGCAATCATGTCCTCACCGGCATCGGGATCACAGAACAATGAGACGCGGAATCCGCGATCTTTCAGGCGCCAGACACGGTCATAAAGATAGTTGCCTTTGCCGGTGAAATCCCACCCATGATCGGACGTGGCCTGTGACGGATCATCCGGCACAAGCGTTACTTGTTCCGGTTCATGTTTTATAACCAGTTCAAGAAATTCGTCAGTCGGATATCCCTCAATGTTAAATTCTGCATCGGGAAACTCGTCGTCAATCAAAGCGCGCAGCGGCGCAAGATCAGAAAACCGGATGTGACGTTGATCGGGACGCGGATGGACAGTGATGCCATGGGCACCGGCTTCCAGCGCCTGCCGTGACAGATCCACGAGATTCGGCCAAGGCAAATCGCGGCGGTTGCGCAACATGGCAACGGCATTCACATTGACCGACAGCTTAACGGGCATCACAGGCACTCCACTTCATTGGCCAAAGCATATGAGAGCGCCCCTGCAGCTTCCACCAAATAATTGTCACTGTATCATTTTACGCTGTCGATCTAACTGTCGTACAGGTAGAAGCATAAAACCAGCGCAAGCGTCCATCCCGACCACAATGATGAGACTGAACGATCGGCATCGGACCAGAATAAGCAATACCTAAAGCTGACCTATTTGGCAGCATTTCCTGATGAATATAAATGCTTGGTTGCAGCAGGCACCATCGACATATTTTGCCGGCCGGCATGTGAAAGAATTTCGCGTATAAGACCGGTTGTGTAGCCATAAGTGATATGGGCCTTGGCAGCGAATTGCGGATGCTTCATCATCTCTTTGTGCAAAGCGGGCAAATTATAGAACGGCACCCCTGCATAGATATGATGTTCCAAATGATAGGAAACATTGTGCGGACCAAAGAAAGCGCGTTCCCAGAAATGCGGAATCACCGTGCGCGTGCCCTCAAGCTTTTCATCAATATTCTCAATGGCAAAGTGTTCCGCAACACTGCGGATATACATGATTCCAAAGAATATGGTCGGGTAAGGGATAAGCCAGTAAATGAGAAACTCATACGCATAGCCTGCAAAAATTATACTGCTCAAAACAATTACGTAAAACGATATGCGTAGAGCGATATATGTCTTCGAATGGCTCAGTTTACGGTTTAACCGGTTCAATCCGGTCCGCATGTCCTGATAGCCATGATAGCCAACGAGATATCCCGCCAGAGAGCTAAGGAACCCGAAGAATTTGCGCGGGAAGATAAATCGGCCCTGGTTGAATTTGACCATATAATCCGGGTCAAGCTCGGTATTGGCATGCTGATGATGCATCAGATGGTTTTGCCGGTAGGAATTGATTGTCAGCAAGAGCGGCCAAGCGACAAATATATCGCCGATCCAATCATTGAGAACCTTGTTTCTATGCAAGCGGTAGTGCGCGACTTCATGCACAATTGAGGCCAGTGCGTGCATTCTTCCCGCAATCACAAATGTAGCGATAAGCCATGCCCACCATGTACCGACTGCTTGTGACGCTGCAATCGAAAGACCTATGATGACCCAATCAAAAGCAATCACAGCTACCGTTTTCCAAGGCTTTAACTGCTGAAGTTCCTTCAGCCTTTTCGGCTCAACAAAGCGTTCGCTCGCCATAACGTACATCCCTCGCCCGAACATTTGCCGCAATCATTCAACACTGCAGCGTTCTTTTCAACAATCGTAATGTTAATACTGAACGAGCGAAAGGTATAAAAGCAGAGATGGTTAAATACGCACCGGACTATTTGACAATTGTGATCTTTTCAGCCGCACGTGTAATGGCGGTGTAAAGCCAGCGCGAACGCATGTCACGAAACGCATAGCTCTCGTCAAACAGCACCACATTGTCCCACTGCGAACCCTGCGCCTTATGCACCGTCAGCGCATAGCCATAATCAAAATCGTCAAAGCGTTTTTTGAGTTGCCAAGCCACATCTTCGTCCGGATTGTCGAACGCCGATTTCAACAATTTGATTTTTGCGGCACCGCGATCATGATCACCGTCATCAGGTGAAACCAGAAGGTTGATGCCGGGCTTGGTCGTTTCCTTGGAGGATGTCATCACCTTCCACAGCGATCCGTTCAAAAGCCCTTTATTCGGATCATTGCGAAGACAGACAAGCTTGTCGCCGGCCTGCGGATATTGCGCGGAAAATCCTTTAAGTTCGCGCAGTCGCTGATTATAGCGCCGCCGCGTTTTATTGATACCTAACAACACCTGATCTGCGGCCAAAACCTCATCGGTATCGACCTGTGACTTGGAGATGATTTTTGCCGATGGCCCGTAATCACCATACATAATTTCAGTGCCGCTGCGCACATCCATTGCCAGTTTGATAATTGGATTTTCCGCCGCTTGTCTGTGAATTTCGGTCAGCAAAAAATCGGGTTCCGCATCAGTGAAAAAACCGCCGCCGGAAATGGGCGGCAACTGCCCAGGATCACCCAGAACCAGAACCGGTGTGCCGAAGCTTAAAAGGTCCCGGCCAAGGTCTTCATCAACCATTGAACATTCATCAACGATAACGAGCTTGGCTTTGGCAATGTCTGATGATCGGTTGAGTGCAAAGGCCGGTGCCATGCCCATTTTTCCGGTCACAACATCTTCGCGCTCTTCTTCACCGCGCGGACGGTATATCAGCGAATGGATGGTTTTGGCATTCGATGCGCCTTTGCCGCGCATCACCTGTGCAGCTTTTCCTGTGAAGGCCGCAAACTGAACATCACCGTCAACGCCTTCGGCAAAATGTCGTGCCAAAGTTGTTTTGCCGGTACCGGCATAGCCAAACAGCCTGAACAACTGGCTGTCGCCACGTTTGAGCCAGTCGGCAACCGCTTTGAGCGCATCTTCTTGTTGAGGTGAAAACTGCATGAAAGACGCTTACGGGATTCGCCGCGCAAGGCAAATATGAAAATGATGCGTCAGGTGGGCTTAATCAACTTTTACCCGGCACCATGACGCGCAGAGCTTTCTTCATGATTTTGATCTCGACCTGCTTTTTCAGTTTGATCAGTTCCCCGTCGATCACAGCCTGATCAGATTTCTTAAGCTTGGGAAAACGCAGCACGACACGCTCGGCCTCTCCCGTCGATACAAATTCATTGTCATGCAATGTGCCAAGAATAGAATCACGAATAATCTTCAACGCCCCTGATCGGGAAAGCGGCTTAGAAAAATAGATGCCCAGCTTGCCGCCATCAATTTCATCAGCATAGGGCAAATGACCGACACCAAAGACATTGTTTGTAACGCCAAACAATGACGATTTTACCGGCTGAAATTCACCGTCATCGAGACTCATTTCCAGCTTGTAAACCGGCGGATTGGTGGTGACGCTTAAAATCGCCTTTGTACTGGCCAGTATTTTGGAGAACTTGGAACCGAACTTCATTTTCTCGCGCAACCGAACCGCGCGGGTCTGAAATCCTGTCGCAAATTGATGCACAAAAATGCGTCCATCCGCACAGCCGACATCCGCTTTGTGGATTTTTGCCGTTGCCAATGCCTCTATTGCCTCGATAACATCAAGCGGCATACCCAGCGAGCGGGCGTAAAGATTCATCGTACCGCCCGGCAAAACACCAAGCGCGACATCAGTTTCGGCAAGAACAGAAGCGGCCGCTGATACCGAACCGTCTCCCCCGCACATAACAATACCGTCGCATCCTGAAGAAGCGCAGCTTTTTAGTGCTTCAATCAAATCACCGGAACTGAAATGGTGGATTGTGGCTTCGTGACCGGCAACTTTAAATGAATTGACAAATTTGTCCTCAATGACATCGGCGCCAATATCTCGAACTGTGCCGCTATGGTCATTCAAGAGAAGAGAAAATTTCATTGTTGCTACCACTCACTAATCAGATTTCCCTGATCTCGAAATGACGTTCAATACCTTTAGTTACATCTGCCCAGTGAGATGCGGCTCCCCGACGTTGATGATATTCAAATGCAGCGCGATCAGTGAAAACCTCTTCCACATTCAAACGGCACCGATTCGATTTATCCCGCTTGATAACGAAATAAACACAGCCTGGTTCCGCGTGCGTCAGATTAATATGGGCATTCATTGCGCAAAGCACGGCGTCTAAGCGCTCGGCGGGAACATCAATATATCCTGTCAGATGAATATTGCCTTTCTCAAGATCAGGCAGTTCACCGGTGTTGGTCATTCAATTTCCGGACCGCGTGCCATGGCTGCCACGCCGGTACGGCACACTTCAACCAGTCCGAGCGGGGCCATGATCGCGATAAACTGTTCGATTTTTGAAGTTCTGCCCGTCACCTCAAAAATGAAATGGGTGACGTTCGCATCAATCACCTGCGCTTTGAACGCATCGGCCAAACGCAGCGCTTCAAGTCGTTTCTCGCCTGTCGCAACAACTTTCAACATGGCAAGTTCACGCTCCAGCGGTTTTTCATAGCCTTTTGCATGCGCCACAACGGTCAGATCTGTGACGGAATGCACCGGCACAATCCGCTCCAGCTGATGTCGGATTTGTTCCAGAACCGAATGGGTACCATTGGTGACAATCGTGATACGGGACAGATGCTTTTCATGCTCTGTCTCGGTAACAGTCAAACTTTCGATGTTATAACCGCGCCCAGAAAACAGGCCGATAACACGCGCCAGAACACCCGGCTCGTTATCGACCAGAACTGATAAAGTATGGTTTTCCGGAGTCCCGTTATCTTTAACGATAAAATAGGCAGAAGCCGGTGATGCAACAGCTTCGTTCATAGCGAAAGCTCCTTATTGAAATTTGCCATTAGTGCGATGTCAGCCTGACATGTGCCGCACCGATACTCGTAAAAGCCTGTATTCTGACGCTTCATAATCAAACCAGAGCCTTGCCTTTGTTATCAATTGCAGTCGCAATCGCATCATCGCTGGCTTCATCCGGCAGCAACATTTCATTATGCGCCTTACCAGATGGGATCATTGGGAAACAATTCGCCAGATTGGCAACGCGGCAATCAAAAATAACCGGTCCTTCCGTATTGATCATTTCATCAAGCGCGTCATCAAGCTTGGCAGGGTCATCGCAATACATGCCCGTTGCCCCGTAAGCCTCGGCCAGTTTGACAAAGTCCGGCACCGCTTCCGAATAGGAGCTCGACAAACGGTTTCCATGCAGCAATTGCTGCCACTGGCGGACCATGCCCATATATTGATTGTTCAGGATAAAGATTTTCACCGGCAGATTGTATTGAACAGCAGTCGACATCTCCTGCATCATCATTTGAATAGACGCATCGCCGGCAATATCAATGACAAGCGCATCGCGGTGCGCAACCTGAACGCCAACAGCAGCAGGAAAACCATAACCCATCGTACCCAGACCGCCTGATGTCATCCAGTGGTTAGGTTCTTCAAACCCGAAATACTGAGCCGCCCACATCTGGTGCTGGCCAACTTCGGTTGTCACAAATGTTTCCTTGCCTGAGCGCAGCGACGCTTCATAAAGGCGCTCAATGGCATGTTGCGGCATAATCACTTCTGACGTGCTGTGATAAGCCAGCGAGTTACGTGCCTTCCAAGTGACAATTTGCGCATGCCAGTCTTTGAGTTCCTTGGCTTGTTCTTTTTTCTTTTCTTTCTTCCAATGCGCCAGCATCTGCTCAAGAACGTGTGCCACATCGCCAATAACACCAATATCAACATGCACGATTTTGTTGATTGAGCTTGGGTCGATATCGACATGGATTTTCTTTGAGTTCGGCGAAAACGCATCAATACGGCCCGTAATACGGTCATCAAAGCGCGCACCTATATTGATCATGACATCACAGTCATGCATCGCCATGTTCGCTTCATAGGTGCCGTGCATGCCCAACATGCCAAGCCAGCGCTTTCCAGATGCCGGATAGGCGCCCAACCCCATAAGCGTCGATGTGATTGGAAAATCGGTTTCCTTGACGAGTTCACGCAGCAACTTGCTGGCTTTATCGCCAGAATTGATAACGCCGCCACCTGAATAAATAATAGGTTTCTTGGCTTTGGCCATCAACGCAACAGCTTTTTTGATGCGTGCGGAATCGGCCTCCATTTTCGGTTTGTAGCTTATGCGCGCTTCAGCAACTTGCGGCCCGCAATATGTACCAAGAGCAAACTGAACGTCTTTTGGAACATCAACAACAACAGGCCCCGGACGTCCGGTGGTTGCAATACGGAATGCTTCGTGCAGAACGCGCGGCAATTCTTCAACCGATTTCACAAGCCAGTTATGTTTTGTGCAAGGCCGTGTAATGCCAACGGTGTCGCACTCCTGAAACGCGTCAGAACCAATGAGCGACGTGGGCACCTGCCCTGTTATGCAGACAAGCGGAATGGAATCCATCAGCGCGTCCTGAAGCGCTGTAACCGTATTGGTTGCGCCTGGACCGGAAGTAACCAGCACAACACCGGCCTTGCCGGTGGAACGGGCATAGCCTTCAGCCGCATGTCCGGCACCCTGCTCGTGCCTTACAAGCACATGCTCAATATCATCCTGTTGGAATATCTCGTCATAAATCGGCAGCACCGCCCCGCCCGGATATCCAAAAATATGCTCTACGCCGTTATCACGCAGTGCCTGCAGAACCATCGCGGCACCTGTCATCTCTGAGCCATCAAAGTCGCGTTTCTTAGCGTTCATCTTCTTTTTTCCGTCTAAATTTGGTTCTCTGAAATCCTTTTGAGCATTTGACCATCAAAAGGCAATAAAAAAGGCTCCCTTTAGGAGCCTGTTGTTTACCGCGCATGGGAGCTTTCGCCAGATGGTTACACCATCTTGCCCATGCGCCGTCCCACCACGATTAGAATAATATTGGTCATAAATCGAAAGTTATCACGCGATGACGTCCAGTCAAGCCCGAAATTGTCCACGAAATATGCAATGTCATAATTAGATTTGTCACGATGATAGCGTCTCGTTAACGATAAACATGCTAAAACGACCCCATGCGGGGCAGAATACATGAATAGCTACGATCAATTAGGTTATAAGGCGGTCGGTTCCAGAGACCAGAGCCGCGTTAACAGAGCACCTGACGGTTCGATAATCAGGAACCGGACCGAGGGACATGTTATCGAATGTGACGGTATGCATGCCGTCATATCAGCAAGCATGCGCAAAAATGAAACAGCCAGTGAAGATTACTGGTCTGTCGGCATGCTCATTTCTATCTCTGTCGGCGATGGTGTGCGGACCATCGGCATGCTGCACAAAATCGAATCTGATAATGACGTTTGGGACACCGAAGGCGATAACCACATGAAAATTCATGTGGAGCTGGTTGGCGAAATCACCAATGATGCTGCCGGCAAGCCGCGCTTCAACGGCGGTATTTCCGCCTACCCGCACCTAGGCGCGATTGCGCACCGGATTCGCAGTGCCGACCTTTCGGCTGTTTTTGAAAATAGCGACGCATCGGCGGTAAAGATCGGCACTCTTTCGCAGAATTCCGACATCCCCGCCTTGATTGCGATTGACGCGATGATATCGCGCCATTTTGCCGTGGTAGGCACGACCGGCGTTGGCAAGTCGTCAACCGTAACGCTTCTTATGCGCAAGATTATTGAGGCACGCCCCGACATGCGGATCCTCATTCTTGACCCGCACAACGAATTTTCCTCAGCATTTCCGGACAAATCCATTGTCGTATCGGACTCCAATCTGGATCTGCCATTCTGGGCGTTCAGGTTGGAAGAATTTGTCGAGGTCTTGTTCCGCGGCAACGATCATATTCCCGCTGAAGTCGATATTCTGCGTGACATGATACCGCGCGCCAAGCAGCTCTTTAAAGGTGACGAGCGAACAACCATTCGCCGCGCTCAAAAAGACGGCACGGGTATCACAGCAGATACGCCGCTTCCCTACCGGATGTCCGATCTTGTGCGGTTGATAGACGATGCTTTGGGCAAACTGGGCAATGGCGAACAGCGCAGCCATTTGAAGTCATTGCTCGCCCGCATCAATGCATTGACCAGCGATCCCAATTTCCGCTTCATGTTCTCCAAAACAACGATTGAGGACAATTTGGATGGCGTATTGTCGACCATATTCCGCGTGCCGGCCAACGGCAAACCGATCACGGTTTTCCAGTTGAACGGTATCCCGTCAGAAGTCGTCAACGCCGTGGTCTCCGTTCTCTGCCGCCTTGCGTTTGATCTTGCGGTCTGGAGTAATTCAAAAATCAAGACACTGGTGCTTTGTGAAGAGGCTCACCGCTATATTCCGGCTAATAAGGCAGACGGTTTTGCCCCGACACGTCAGGCGATTGCACGAATTGCAAAGGAAGGTCGTAAATACGGCGTTAGCCTTGGCGTTGTGACACAGCGCCCCGGCGAACTGGATGAAACGATCCTTTCCCAGTGCAACACATTTGTGGCTATGCGCCTTGGCAACGATATTGACCAGAGCATCGTGCGCAAGGCAATTTCCGGCGCGTCGCGTTCCTATTTGAACTTCCTGCCTTCACTGGCAAACCGCGAAGCAATCATGTTTGGCCAGGGTGTGAATACGCCGATGCGTATGCGCTTTGTCAATATTCCTCAGCACGAGCTTCCCGCAAACCATCTTATGGAAGAAGCAGGCAGCAGGGACGATAATGTGGAAATTCCTATCGATATCGGGACCGTCCTGCACAAAATCCGCTTCCCTGGCGGCGGATCCGCAAGCGATTCTATGACCGACATCGCTCCTCTGGGTGGCACTTATGTGGATGAGCAACCGGCTTCAATTCCGCAGCAGCCGACGTCCGACCGGTTCGACACTGTCAGACAAAGCCTTTTTTCTGAAACGACCCCGCTTCGTCGCCCGTCACCCTCATCGGGTGCCAGCAGCAGCCCGATCCGCCAAAAAGAATCATCGCCCGCGGCTCAAAGTTCAGAAGAACCACAAAGAAGCGCAAACAGCATTATCAGCCGCTTTAGGAAGCCATAGATACGTCATTGATATATGGAATATTTTTGCGTGGGAAAAACTCAGGATACGACGCGGTTGCGTCCACCGCTTTTTGCGGCATAAAGATTCTTATCAGCACGTTTGATAAATGCGGCCGGAGTTTCTTTTCCGTCCCAGATCGTAATGCCCATAGAGCAAGTCACACGGAAACAGTTTTCATCTGACTTAAGAGTGATTTCAGATATGGCATTGCGTATGCGGTTGGAAAGCTTGTTAAGCGCCGTTGAATCCAAATTCGGTGCCAATATAGCAAATTCTTCTCCACCCACACGCGCAACCACATCGTGAAAACGTGTATAATCGAGAAGGCATTTCGCAATCGTTTTTAAAACATCATCACCGATATCGTGACCATAGGTGTCGTTGATGCTTTTGAAGTGATCAAGATCAAGCAGAATCACGCCCAGCGGATGACCGATAGCACTGAATTCCTGCTGATATTGTTCTAAAGCATCGTCAAAATAGCGGCGGTTGTGAAGTCCGGTTAGAGGATCAGTCAGAGCCGCATGCTGATAGGTCGCGCTCTTTTTGGTAAGATCTTGCGTAACCTCTGACAAACGGCCGTGTTCCTTCAATGCGGATCGAAGCGCAGGGTAAATACCGAGCATTGCGATCAATAAACCGCAAATCATGATCCCCAGTGTACCGAGCAATAATGTGTTGAAGTCGGATAAAGCATTTATATCCGCATAACCGTCATCAATCCGGCCATCTAAATAGCGTTTCAGCAAGAAAATCAAATAGGTAGCCGCCGCCGTCAAGGCGGCGTAACCTAGAAAGAAAATCTCAGCTCTGTGAAGACGCATACTTAACTCTACCTACTTGCACAGCTAAGATAGACGAGTATTCTTGCAAGAATATTAAGCAACTAGTACACATGCAATATATTTAGCACTTTTACTGGCAACTACTCCAAACGCTGCCAAGTATCATCAAGCTGGTTTCGAAACCATGTCATTTGGCGTTTGGCATATTGCCGCGTTGCAATCTTCGAAAGCTCGATTGCCTCATCAAGTGTCTTTTCGCCCTTTATATAATCGCTGAGTTGCTGAACCCCGATCGCTTTCATCGCGGGCATGCTATCGCTCAGTCCAAGGGAATTCAGAGCCTCAACCTCTGCAAGAGCGCCTTCATCAATCATCTGATCGAAACGGGTTGCAATTCTCTGTTTTAGAATGTTGCGGCCAGGTGCGATAACAAGGCGCTCGGCTTGGCCCGGATCAACGAGAGGAAAGCCCTTCTGGTTCTGCCACCAGCCGATAGATTTGCCTGTAGCATCAATAACCTCCAAAGCACGGGCAATACGTTGCCCGTCTGATGGGTTCAGCGTTTTAGCAACCGCAGCATCCTTTTCGGTCAGAACCTGATGCAAGCTGACCGCTCCCTCATTGTTAAGACGCTCGCGCCAATATTGACGCACATCATCGGAAACTTCCGGCATGGGCGACAATCCGCCCAGAAGCGCACGAAAATAAAGTCCTGTTCCACCAACAAATATGACATGTCGGTCAGATGTCAGCGCTGCCAATAAAGCCTCAACATCCCGCAGCCAATTGCCGGTCGAATAAGGCTCGGAAGGATGGATGTGCCCGTACAAATAATGCGGCACGATTTTTTCGTCCTCAACAGCCGGTCTCGCCGTCAACACACGCAGCAATGCATAGACCTGCATGGAATCGGTATTGATAATCACACCGTTTTTCTTTTGGGCTATATCAAGCGCAAGCGAGGACTTGCCGCTCGCTGTCGGCCCTGCCAGCAGGGTCGCGTTGCGCCATGGCATCGTGGTTTTTTTGTTGCTGTCGGCGTTCACCCTAACCTCGTTCAACGCTGATCCTATTGCGATGCTAATTGAGTTGGCATAGGACCAGCCTACCCGCAAGCTTAAAGGCAATTGTAAATGTCATTCTTCGTCACGCTCATCGCGCCCCAAAACAGCAAATTGATCACGCAGGAGATTGCCTTGCGCTGTTCGGCGGCGCTCAATTGCGAAAACTTCAATTGGCTCAAGGATGGTGAAGTTCTCGATTTAACATGCGATGGCGCAGAAAAATCCGTTATCCGGAGAACGGCTCTAGAAATCATCGGTGAGAAACCGATTGATATCGTCGTCCAGCCGGCCGGTAAAAACCGGAAGAAGAATATCCTCATTGCCGACATGGATTCAACGATGATCCGGCAGGAGTGCATCGATGAGCTTGCCGCAGAAGCAGGTATCAAAGAGCAGGTCTCCGAAATCACAGCCCGCGCGATGAATGGCGAAATAGAATTCAACGCCGCGCTGAAAGAGCGCGTCGCATTGCTAAAAGACCTACCGGTTAGCGTGATCGATCAGGTTATCGCAACCCGTATTGAACTAATGCCCGGCGGCGTTGAACTTGTTCGCACGATGCGCAAACAAGGCGCTTATTGTGCGCTCGTATCAGGCGGGTTCACAGAATTTACCAGCCGCATCGCGCAGATGATCGGCTTTCAGGAAAACCGGGCCAACACGCTGCTCCATGCCGACGGGAAACTGACAGGTACCGTTGGCGAACCAATCCTTGGCAAGCAAGCCAAGGTTGATGCGCTCAATGACATTGCAAACCGTTTGGGATTAACACCGGAAGATGCCATCGCTGTTGGTGACGGCGCGAACGACTTAGGCATGCTGGATCTGGCAGGAACCGGTGTTGCCCTTCATGCGAAACCGGCAGTTGCTGCGGCAGCAGATATTCGCATTGATCATGGCGATCTAAGTGCACTGCTTTATGTGCAAGGCTATCATGCAGACGAGATCGGTCGATGAAACCGGGCGATAAAGTTACAACCGCGCGCCTAATTCTACGCCATTGGGATAAAACCAAAGACGGTGATGTATTTCATCGGTTAAGTAATGATGCCCAAATCATGGAGTTTTTCCCGCATCGGCGCACCCGTGAAGAAGCAGACCAGATGTTGGGTGTCATTGCCAATATGATCACTGAGCACGGTTATGGGTGGACTGCGGTAGCTTTGAAAAGTACCGGACAGGTCATCGGCATGGCCGGTATCGCCCCTGTTCGCGGCGATTTTCCCAACGGTCCGGGCACAGAAATCGGCTGGCGCTTTTTGCCGGAATTCTGGCATCAGGGTTATGCGACAGAATCAGCCAGTGCTTTTCTGGACTATGGTTTTGAAGTGTTAGGTCTAAAGGAAATTATGGCTTTTGCCGTTCAAACAAACGCGAAATCCTTTGCGGTTATGGAGCGTATCGGCATGAGGTTGAAAAAGGGCCTTAGCTTCGATCATCCCAATATTCCGGCCGATCGGGATGATCTTCTTCGCCACGACACTTATGTCATTACGCGCGATGAGTGGCTCAAACAAAAAACGGCGGGTTAAACCGCCGTTTCTTTAAGTTATGATTTAATAGGCCTTAGCCATCAATGCGGATTGTCACAAAGCGCAAATTACCGTCTTTGTCGGCAATCATCAAAAGCGCATTTTTACGATCTTCATCTTTCAGATTATCAATCGCAGCGGAAATATCCTCTGGAGATTTTACCGCTTCCTGCGCAATTTCAACAATCACCTGACCGGCGCTCACGCCTTTGCTCGCAGCAGCAGACCCGTCTTCCACATTGGTGATAACCACGCCGCCAGTGACATCATCGCCAATTTCAAAGGTCTCACGCGCCGCATCGTCCAGCGCACTGAGTGTCATGCCGAACAATTCAACAGAACTGCTTTCTTCGGCGCTTTCTGACTCGTCGCTGTCACCTCCAGCCGAAGCAAGCTTCTCACCATCTTCAAGACGGCCAAGCGTTACTTTCAGCGTTTCTTTTTTGCCTTTGCGGATAACGTCAACATCGACAGCTTTACCAACAGGCGATTCAGCGACAATGCGTGGCAGATCACGCATTTCATCGATTTCCTTACCGTCGAATGCGACAATCACATCGCCGGGCTGGATTGTTCCATCGTCAACCGGGCCACCTTCGATAACCCCGGCAACAAGCGCGCCTTTTGCTTCGTCCATAGCAAGGCTTTCAGCAATATCATCTGTGACCGGCTGGATACGAACACCGAGCCAGCCGCGGCGGGTTTCACCAAATTCACGTAACTGATCGATAACATTCATTGCCAGCTCTGACGGAATTGAAAAACCGATACCGATTGAACCGCCAGAAGGTGAAATGATCGCCGTATTAATACCAATCACTTCGCCGTCCATATTAAACAACGGTCCGCCTGAATTACCCCGGTTAATCGCCGCATCTGTCTGGATGAAATTATCATACGGGCCGGATTGAATGTCGCGGCCAATCGCCGAAACGATACCGGTTGTCACCGTACCGCCAAGGCCAAACGGGTTACCGATTGCCAGCACCCAGTCGCCAACACGCATCGCATCGGAATCACCGAACGACACCGCCTTTAAAGGATGCGCTTTAGGATCAACCTTAAGCACGGCAATATCCGTTTTCGGATCACGGCCAATAATTTCCGCGTCAACGCGCGAACCGTCGTTGAAGTTTGCAACGACCTCATCAGCGTCGGCAATCACGTGATTGTTCGTGATGATGATGCCTTCTTCGGCATCAAGCACAAAACCTGATCCAAGAGACTGGACTTTACGCGGGCCGGAAGGACCACGGTTTGGCTGGTTATTGAAAAACTCGTCAAAAAATTCCTGAAACGGAGAGCCGTCCGGCAATTGAGGCCGCGGTACATTGCGGTCGCCGGGAGAGGATTCAACTGTTTGCGAAGTTGAAATATTCACCACAGAATCGATCAAACGCTCAGACAAATCTGCTAACGATACCGGTCCGTTTTGAGCATAAGCTGGCGTGACAAAAGATGCCTGCGGTACAAGTGCAGGCGCGGTGGCGGCAATCGTCGCAACCGACAAGGCCGCTATGCCCGTGCGTGTAATACCGTTGCGCAGTTGCGCACCAAGCTCAGAAATTCTCATATAATCCTCCATAGAAGCTTTGACCTTTTGGCCGGTGCCCTGATTGAATACTATTGTTTAAAAGAAATAAGGCCGAACTTCGTTCCCGCAAAGGGCAGATAACGACAAAGTGAAAAAACATGCCCGTGTCATTTCTAAAAAGTTCATGAGCCGAGCCTTCGATTACCCGCGCGCAAACCACACGATCACGAGCCCGACAAGAGCCAGCGCAATACCCGCGATCTGAATATCGTTTCGTGGTGTTGCAATGAGAAACTCGCCAAGCTTCTTGGCCAAAGATGGAAAAACGCCGTAGAGCAAGCCCTCAATAACGAGAACAAGCCCTACGGCGGTAATCAGAGTGCTAAGCATCAATTGCTTGCGCTAGGCGCTTGGTTAGGAGCGCTGGAAGGCGCTGTACCAGAATTGGAGGCTGCAGGAGCTGTACCACCCGCATTTTCAAAATAGCGGAAGAATTCTGAATCAGGCGAAAGCACAAGTGTTGTGCCTGACTGCTGCAATGATGAAGCATAGGCTGCCATTGAGCGATAGAATTCAAAGAACTCAGGGTCACGGTTGAACGCATCGGCAAACACACGGTTACGCTCGGCATCGCCTTCACCGCGAATGATTTCAGATTCGCGCTTGGCTTCTGAAACCGTTTCAACAACCTGACGATCTGCAATCGCACGAATTGCCTGCGCGTTTTCGCGACCGCGCGCACGCAGACGTTCCGCTTCGGCAAGACGTTCCGCTTTCATTCGGTCATAAGTCTGCTGGGAAACTTCTGACGTCAAATCGGTACGCACAATGCGCACGTCCTTGATATCAAGGCCCAGCGAGGTTGCGTCTGCTGTAAGCAAGCTGCGTACTTCGCTCATCATCTGGGTACGTTCTTCTGATAGCGCAGCCTCAAAACCACGCAAACCGTAGACCCGGCGAAGTGCCGCATCAAAACGTGTTCTCAAACGCGCTTCAGCCGCAGCAAGATCACCGGAAACAACAGAGCGGAAACGGCGTGCGTCTGTGATTTTATATGTCAGAAACGCATTCACTTCATAAAAGCGGCCACCGGAAACCTGGACCGGCGGGGTATCTGCCAAATCAAGACGCAGCAGACGGTCGTCAATCAGCTGAACTGTGTCGAAACCGGCAAAAGCAAACGGTGCCTTGAAATAAAGGCCCGGCTCTGTGTGAACACGCTGAATTTCACCAAACCGCAAAACAACAGCCTGCTGACGTTCGTTAACAACGAACACGGACGCATAGATCGCGATGAGAACCGCAATGAGAAGTGCGCCAATAATAGGTAATTTATTGCTGTTCATTAGTTGTTTCCTCCGTCATTGCGGCGGTTTTGAACCTCTGGCAATGGCAGATACGGGACAACGCCGCCACCATCTTTGTCGAGGATAATTTTGTTTGAATCACGCAGTACGCCTTCCATGGTTTCAAGGAAGAGACGTTTACGCGTTACTTCAGGAGCCAGCCTGTACTGGTCATAGATCGAGATAAAGCGGGCCGCCTCACCTTCTGCTTCCTGTACAACGCGTGTTGCATACGCAGACGCTTCTTCGCGGATTTGCGCAGCTTCACCACGGGCAGCACCTAGCTGCTGGTTTGAATACTGGTTGGCCTCTTCGCGGAAGCGGTCTTCGTCCTGCTCGGCACGCTGAACTTCTTCAAAGGCATCAGCCACTTCGCGTGGCGGAGCAGCGTCCTCGATAGAGACAGTGTTGACCTGAATACCGGCACCATAGCTGTCCAAAGTCGCCTGCATTGAATTGCGCACGTCTTCAGCAATCGCAGCACGGTTATCACGGAACACGTCCTGCGCCGGACGGCGTCCAACGATTTCGCGCATCGCGCTTTCCGAAACCTGACGGACAACGTCATCCGGACGCGATACATTAAACAGATAATCCTGCGGGTTGATCACGGAGTATAGAACCGCAAACTGCACATCCACAATGTTCTGGTCACCCGAAAGCATCAGGCCGGTTGAACCGGTGCGGCTTGTGCCGGCACCAATTGCCACCTGTTTTTCAACGATTTTGACTTTTTCAACGCTCTCGACCGGCCAGAAGTGGAAATGTAGGCCCGGCTGTGACAATTCTTCTTTCGGCTTACCGAACAAGAGTTCGACTGCGCGTTCATCGGTATCAACCTGATAAAATGCCTGCATGCCGTAAAGCACAAGAGCGCCCAAAACCAGCAACACGATAAATACACCGTTCGAACCACGGCCACCGCCGCCCGGAATAGCTTTCCTTAAACGGTCCTGTCCTTGCCTGATGATGTCTTCAAGATCGGGCGGTTGGTTACCGCCACCTCCATTATTCGGGCGTTTTGGGCCATTGCCCCATGGGCCGCCATTATCGCCGTTTCCACCATTATTATTACCGCCGCCGCCCCAAGGGCCTCCGCCGCCATTACCGTTCTGATTGCTCCAGGGCATCAAAATCCTCTCAAACGAATAAACAAAGCTCCGCAGATGCAGAGCCATAGCATACATATTAGGACGCAGCTTAACCAGTTTCAACGCATTCGGCGCGTTTTTCGTTGCCTTTGAAGAGCAAATTTGACGCATCAGTTAAAAATTAATGCATCAAGCCTGTCTTTATAGCTGAGTCTCGCTTTTGCGCTCATAGATAGCGAAACGTGTTTCGACACTGTCCTTTTCGCCTTTGGGCACATTTTCGTGTGAGACTTCCTGCCAAACATCTTTGTCAATTTCCGGAAAATACGTATCGCCGTCAATCTCAGCCAACACGTGCGTCACATAGAGTGTATGCGCCATATCAATGGCTTGCGCATAAATCTGCCCGCCGCCGATAACACATATTTCATCGGGCATAGGTGCGTCCGGATCATCCGGATCAGGCTCGGCACTTTCAAGATGTGCGAGCGCCAGATCCAGCGCTGCGCCGATCGAGCCGACACGCATCACACCGTCGACCTGCCAGTCAGTATCGCGCGTAATCACAATATTCAGCCGGTTTGGCAGTGCTTTACCGATACTTTCGAACGTTTTACGTCCCATCACAACCGGCTTACCGATTGTCAGTGCCTTGAAGCGTTTAAGGTCGGTTGAAAGACGCCAAGGCATATCGCCCTCACGGCCAATCACACCGTTTTGCGAAACAGCAACAACAATCTCGATATGCGGCTCTATGTTTTTCACACTGCCACCGGCGCTTTAATATGCGGATGCGGGTCATAATCAATAATTTCAAAATCCTCGAACTTGAAATCGGTCAGCGTCTTCACATCGGGATTGATTTTCAACTGTGGCAACGCTTTTGGCGCGCGCCCAAGCTGTGTTTTAACCTGCTCGAAATGGTTGGAATATAAATGCGCATCGCCAAGCGTATGCACAAAATCACCCACCTCTAAGTCACAAACCTGCGCGATCATGTGCGTAAGCAGTGCATAGGATGCGATATTAAACGGAACGCCTAAGAAGATATCCGCAGAACGCTGGTAAAGCTGGCAGGATAATTTTCCGTCCGCGACATAGAACTGGAACAGGCAGTGGCATGGCGGCAGCGCCATTTCATCAACCAAAACCGGATTCCAGGCGCTCACAATATGGCGGCGTGAATTCGGATTGTTTTTAATGCCTTCAACCAGTTTCTCGATCTGGTCGATACTTGTGCCGTCAGGCGCCGGCCATGAACGCCACTGGTAGCCGTAAACAGGGCCGAGATCGCCGTTTTCATCGGCCCACTCATCCCAAATTGACACGCCATTGTCTTTGAGCCACCCGATATTGGTATCACCGCGCAAAAACCATAGCAGCTCGATTATGATGGAGCGCAAATGAAGCTTTTTCGTCGTGACGAGCGGAAAACCCTCACTCAAATCAAAACGCATTTGGTGGCCGAAAACGGAGCGCGTACCCGTGCCGGTACGATCGCCTTTATCAGCACCGTTTTCCATCACACGAGACATAAGATCGAGATATTGTTGCATGCAAAGAGCCTTCTACGATTCCTGAATAAAAATCCACAAATGACTGTCGCCCAAATAAAGATACGCACAAAAAAGCCCCCGATTAACGGGGGCTTGATCTAGTGCAATTTGACAACCATTAAAGATCGCCGAGCTTGCCTGCGTGTTTTGCCACAAGATAATAGAACGTCACGCGCGCTTTATTGCGGTCACCGGCCATTTCTTCGCAAACCTTAGAAACAAGTTCACCGCCAGCCGCTTCATCCATACCAAGCTTTTTGCCGCACCATTTTTCAACAACGCGGTCAAGTTCTGATTGGTCAGAACATGAAACCAGAGAAGCATCACGGCTGCGCAACGCGATTCCCAGATGTTTAACAATCTTGTCTACAACTTCCTCACTTGCGCCCGAATCATAACGTTGCACATCACCTAGATAGTCACTCATAGATTTCCCCTCTTGAATGGACCGGTTTTGGACTGAATCGTCCGGCATTAACTAACGTTACCGGCAAATGTTCTTTAACAGCTACGTAAAGTCAAGCGCACGGCCTAATTTGGGGCTTTAATTTCATAAAGATAGCACCTATATAAGCTTTGCTGGCTTGCCAGCTATGGTGATAAATTGGCGTTGAAATAAACCATTCGGACCCGGGGGCGGTACCCGGCGCCTCCACCACCAACGGTTCGCATCGTGTTCAAAGCACGGGAACTTTTGATGATGGGGGCGAAATAGGATCGACGAGGGCGTAAAGAGCGTACTTTCACTCGGCATGATACCGCCGTTATCGGGTCATTTGTATAGTTGCAAACGACAACTACGCGGAAGCACGTCTCGCTGCTTAATGCGGTGCGACAGCTTCACATTAACTCCTAACGGTTCGCACTGTTAGGCGGGGTTCGCAGGCACCTGGCAACAGAAGCCTGCACTTTAATTTCTGCACATTTCCAGATATTTATATGAGCAAGTGTCTTACCTGCCTCTTGACCTTAACCCGTGTTCGGCGCACATCTGCATTTATAGCAATGAAGAGGAAAGTACGTAAAAGATGACAGAAGACATTCTGCGATATGACATTCTGGTACAAAATGCCCTGCGCGGCGTTATTCGCAAAGTGCTGTCTGAAGTCGACAAAACCGGCCTTCCGGGCAATCATCACTTCTTCATTACGTTTTTGACAGGCGCTCAAGGCGTTAAAGTGTCAAACCGCATCAAGGAACAATATCCTGAGCAGATGACGATTGTTCTTCAACACCAATATTGGGAACTTGAAGTCAACGAAACAGGCTTTGGTATCGGGCTTTCATTTTCCGACATCCCTGAAAAACTCTATATTCCTTACGCTGCTATTCGCGGATTCTATGATCCTTCGGTCAATTTCGAACTCGAATTTGATGTCGAACAGTCAGAGGATCAGGAAGAGACGAGCGGCGACGTGGCGACAATCGGCGCGGCAACGTCAGTCCTGCAGGATGATTCAGCAAGCGACAAAGCAGAGAACAAGGAAACGCCGGACGAAGATGACCAATCTTCAAATGAGGACGGTGACGGTTCTGCGGATGTCGTTTCACTCGATTCGTTCCGCAAGAAGAAATAATGCTGGCGCGCAAGCGATCAATTTCCATCTCCGGTCATCGAACCAGCTTTTCGCTTGAAGATATTTTCTTTGATGATTTGTGCCATCTGGCCAAGCAAGACGGCCTTTCCATTGCGGCGCTTGTCACCAAAATAGACAATGAGCGCCCGCGTGACAGTAATCTGTCTTCAGCGCTTAGATTGTATGTGCTGAATGCCGCCAAAAAAGGCCATTTCCAAGCCCTGTAATCATCAACCTAAGCGATATCAGTTGGAATCAAATTGAAGGTTCTGAAATGGATTCGATGGGCCGATAATTGAGCCAAAGGGGTCATTGGCCGGTGTATCGTCATCCGTATCGGCTTCATCTACTTCTTGTTCTTCAAGAGCGCGCGCTGCTTCTTCGGCCAGCCTTTGCTCTTCAGCCTGTCTGCGCTCTTCCTCAATGCGCTCTTGCTCGGCCTGTTCTTCAGCAAGACGTTTTTGCTCTTCCATAATGCGCTGGGCTTCCAAAATGCGTTGCTGTTCTTCTTGACGTTTGATAATCGCCGCGCGCCGCTCTGCAGCAAATCCTCGCAGCCTCTCTTCTTCACCGCGTATAAAATTCTCACGTTGCAGATATTTAAGATAGCGCACCTGACGGCGAAGCCGTTGCTTCTCCAATAGCCGCGCCTGCAAAGCCTCAACACGTGCCTGTTCGCGTTCCAGCGCACGTTGCCTCAAAAACGAGGTCAGCAATGCATAATCCCGTTCAATGGCAATGGGGTCGCCAGCACCGGCTTGTTGCATCGATACGGTCAACTCCGGTTGGGAACCGGCGATAATTTCGTCACCGGCATCATAGGTCACACGTGCCTCACCTGCCATTGTTTGGTCATTGAGCGACAATGACATGAAACCGCTCAATGCCGCCTGCTCAAGCTGGATAGCTATATTGTCGATTGTCAGGCGTCCATTATTGACAGACACCGGCAATTCAAGCGGCGGCAGGGAAACTTCGCCCACCGGAATATGCATGTTCGCAATATTTTTTATTTGCGCATCCGTAATCTCGTAGCCGATCTCGTCCGCTGCTTTTAGAATTGGTGGCAGCGCATTACCGTTAAGCCCTGTCAGTTTCAGACTATCTGTTGCCACAACACCGGAACCTGCAAGCGAGTTGACAACCGCCTTTGTGCTATTGCCCGACCCCGTCAGCGAAAGTGTCACATCTCCGTTGGCCTCAACACCGGCAAGAGGCGCAGTTGCAAAATTTTTCAGATCGACATTTTTCATTCGAAGATTGCTGTTGAGCAGCAGGGCACCATCATCATTTTGCGCATCAAGAGAACCGGCAATTTCACCGCCAAATATCGACGCTTGGATGCTTTGCAAAGACAACGCGTTATCGCGGTAAATCACACGCAATTGGGCATTTGAAGCGCTATTTTCCAAAGTTGAAAGTGTTTCAGCTTCCACACGCAGATCAAATTCGTTTTCGGTATAAAGCGGCTTGCTGAACAGACTTGTTTCGTCAGACAAATCATAGCGTCCGGTCAATATACCAGCCAGAAATCCAAGGTCGAGTTGAGCAAGCTTCAACGTGCCTTCAAAAATTCGGTTCGAACGGTCGGTCGCCACAGTCAAGTTGCCCTCAAAGCCATTGTCAGCGACCTGGCCGGAGAGGTCCGAAAGGGCAAGCGAACCATCTTGCACGGCAATGCGTGCTTCACCGGCAAGCGGTGTACCAAGGCCGGTAGCGGGGAAAATATAACCGAAAATATCCATCCACGGCTCAGCATCTTCGGTTTGAATCCGCGCCGAACCGATATATTCCGACTCCGTAAGACTGCGCTTTAGAACACCTTCCGCACTGCCAAAACTGTCAGGCGTTTGAAGACTGACCCGCGTGCTCAAGCCTTCTGTCATATTGCCCATGGCATTGACCGTGAGTTGCCCGTCGCCCAACAGGCGTAGCGGCAAAACGTCGAAACCGGCTTGAGACAACAAGACGGCTGCCTCGGCGTTTGTGACCGTTCCGCTAACAGAGAGTTCCGCTTGAGCCGGATCAAGCAATTGACCAGCGACAGTCGTCGTCAAGGAAAGGTCAGAGCCACCGGTTTCACCTGATAGACTGACCGAGGCTTCTGCGTCTTCACCGGCAGGCAGCATAACAGTGCCAACCAGATTGAGGCGGGTATCCTGCAACGCGCCCGCATCGCGCGCGGCAACACTTTCCAATCTGTCCAGTAATGCGATATCGGGATAAATTTCTGCAAATCCGCGTACAAAAGGTGCGCCCTGCGCGGCAATAAGGCTGGCGTCAAAACTGGCATTGTAACCGGCTTTGTCTTCAATTGCCGACATTGTACCGGTTGCGGAAATGGATGCGCCAAAAATATCACGCACGGATAGCTTGTCGATCTCGACACGTTCACCGCGCACCCGCAAAGCTGCTTCCAGCCCGCCCATTTCGATATTTTTAATGCGCGGCGTCGTCAGATCAAATGTCGCATCAATATCATGCCCTGAAATAGAGGTGCCGCTGCCTGCGCCGAACAATACACGTGATAATGCGTCCAAAGTTTCGTAGCGTGCATTTTCGCCCGCAAGATCAACCGAAATATATGGCAGCGATGATGCGTTTTCCTTTCGCTCAATCCGGCCACTAAGCTGTGCATCACCAAGCACAAGTTCGAGATCGCTAAAAATCTGCTCTTCTGCTGTCAGCTCGACTTGAGCGGAAAATCCTGCATTGGCCATCAGCCGGATTGTGTCATCTATATCATTGGTAAGCCATGCAGCCAGGCCTGAAGGTTGGCGTGAGGCGACGACCAGATTGCCCTTAAAGGATGTATCGGCGGCGGCTGTCTCGCCCTTACCGAGCATCAATGTTCCGGCCCCTTCCAGTACTGTACGCCCCGGCAGCTTCGCCTCAATATGATTTATATCCCAAACACGCCCATCAGCATCGCGTATCGGTTTTGCCTGCAATTTGAGATCCCGAACGGTGGTATTGCCCGCAACAATTGTCGGCAAATCCAAATCAATGGTGCCTGACATGGGCGGTATCGGCAGCGCGGCAAGAATAGTTTGAATTTCCGACAGACGGGCTGACAGCGAAACAGGCTCGCCTTCGCCATCCACATTCTCATTCAAGCTGACCTGATTGCCTTTTGCCTGGAAATTGAACGTTGGCGTTTGACCGCCGAGAATTTCCGCCGAACCATTGATTGTGTAAGGGTCATCAAGCGCACCGAAATCACCGCGGAACTGCTCAACTTTCAGCGTGCGCGCATCGGCTTCAAAAAGGCCCTCAATCAAATAATTCTGCGCAAGCTGTTCTGTAGGCTTTATCGAGAAAGTTCCCGAATACCAGCTTGTCCGTTCAGCGGATGGCGCGGCAATGCGCCCCTCACTGATCATTTCAAAATCACTTTCAGGCAGTAGCGCTTGGATACGCGTTGAAAAGCCTTCACGGTTCAGATTGCCGGTTGAAATTTTTGCTTCAAAAGCCTCGCCGCGCACGAACCCATTCGTTTCCACCCGCCACGGCCCAAACAGGCTCTGAGCCGCTGCGGTGCCATTCAGTGAGAGAAAGTCCCACTGGCGCCCGGTCTTTTGATCGCGCAGCACAATTGTTCCGTCACTGAAACTGGCCTGCTCTAAAGTGACTTGGGCAGGATCGACCGGTGCTTCAAGAGGAAAATCCCATTGCGGAATACCTTCTTCATCCAGATCAAGGCGAACAACCGGTGATACGAAATTCATATCAAAAATAAGAATTTCGCCGCGCAGAAACGGTGCAAGCTCCACATCCATGGAAAACTGCTCGACCGTTATATTGGGCGCGTTTTTGGGCCCGACACGCACATCGGAAAACGTCACGGAGGGAAACGGGACGAGACGGGCCGAGGCGCTGCCTTCAACACGCACTTCCTGACCCAGAATACGCGATGCTTCGGCCTCGAAACGGTCACGATAACCGCCCCAATCGACAAAATAAGGCCCAACCAGTGCCGCAAGCAGCACCAGTACGATCATACCGCCAATGAGAACAAATAAACGCAAATTAGCCCCTGATTTTCCCTAAACGTGACCGACTAAGTTGACGATTTAAGGACAGAGAAAAATCTTTATAAATCATAGTGTAAATATTTTTCCCGGATTCATAATGTTATCAGGATCAATCGAACGCTTGATCGCCCGCATTACATCAACAGCCCCGCCCAGTTCCATCTCCAGAAACTTCATTTTCCCCTGCCCGATACCGTGCTCGCCGGTGCATGTTCCACCCATCGCCAATGCACGGTTGTTCAACCGTTCGACAAAGCTTTCCGCCATGGTGATTTCTTCCGGCTTTTCCTCATCAATCAGAAGCAGAACATGAAAATTGCCATCGCCTGCATGGCCGACAATCGGCGCAATCAATCCGAATTCCTCAATGTCAGCTTCAGTTTCCCTGATACAGTCGGCCAGACGGGAAATCGGTACGCAAACATCGGTTGAAATTCCTTTTGCGCCGGGGCGCAGGCCCAGAGATGCCCAATAGGCATCATGACGCGCCTTCCATAATTTCGTACGCTCTTCCTGAACAGCCGACCACTTAAATGGCCCGCCGCCAAGCTCGGTGGCAATTTCGTTAAACAAATCGGCCTGTTCAGCAACGCCGTTATCCGTGCCGTGAAACTCAAGGAACAGACAAGGCGTTGGCTCGAAATTAAGCCCTGAATATTCAATCATCGCTTTCATTTGCAAAGCATTGACCAGTTCAATGCGCGCAACCGGCAGTCCCATTTGTATCGTATAAATGACCGCCTCAACTGCCGCATCAAGCGTTGGGAACGGACATACACCGCCTGTTATAGCCTGCGGAATGCCTTGCAATTTCAACGTGATTTGGGTGATAATTCCAAGTGTACCTTCCGAGCCGACCATCAAGCGCGTGAGATCATAGCCCGCCGAGCTTTTGCGCGCCCGTTGTGCGGTGGTGATTTTGCGCCCGTTTGGCAGCACCGCCTCAACAGACAGCACATTGTCCTTCATCGTACCGTAGCGCACGGCATTGGTGCCGGATGCACGTGTTGCTGTCATACCGCCGAGACTGGCATTGGCGCCCGGATCGATGGGAAAGAATAGGCCGGAATCGCGCAAATAGGTGTTCAGATCTTCACGTGTCACACCCGGTTCGACAACACAGTCCAAATCACTGTCATTGACCGAAATAATCCTGTTCATCTGGCTCACATCGATCGAAATACCGCCAGCCGGCGCATTGACCCCGCCTTCTAGCGACGTTCCCGTACCAAACGGGATAATCGGCACCTTGTGCTCGGCGCAGATTTCCACTGCCGCCTGCACATCATCTGACGACTTGGCAAACAGCACCCCGTCCGGCAATTGTGCCGGAATATAAGTTGTTGTGTGCGCGTGCTGCTCACGTAAAGCTTCACCGGTCTGAAATGCTTCGCCGAATGTTTGCTTCAGAATTCCGAGAGCTGTGGAAATTCCGGCATCATTGCGTTTCATTTTCGCGATATCTTTGAGCGCCAACGACGTTCCTCCACGGACAAAATTCATTGATATATTTCAAGAATTTCAATTTGTCGGCAATTTGACTTGCCGGTTGTCTTATGTTTCGTAATGTGCCGTTACAACGCGCATGTGTCCACCACCAAAAGGCGAACTAAAGCATAATGTCCGATGATGTTCACAGCTCCGCACCTTTTACATCCAAAGCGGTCGATATTGAGAACAGCTGGATAGATTATAACGGACATCTCAACATGGCCTATTACCTTGTCATGTTTGAAAAGGCATTTGACGATTTCCATTATGCGTTGGGCATAACTGAGGAATATGTCAAAGCCCGCAAAATGACGACCTATACGGGCCAAACCAAGATTGATTACCTTCGCGAAGTACATAAAGGCGCTGATCTGACCGCGATATGCCAGATATTAAATTATGATGAAAAGCGCCTTCACACATGGCAGGAGCTTCGGTTCAAAGATGGTACGGTCGCCGCAACCTGTGAAACAGTCACACTGCATATCGATGCAACCGGCCCGAAAGTGACGCCCTTCCCGCCTGATATCTTGCATAATATCGAGACCATAAGCGAAAGCCATTTAAAGCTGCCGCGCCCCGAAAAGGCCGGTCAGTCAATCGGCATCCGTTCGAGAGCCGACAAACCATCATGAATTGGTCCGTCTTAAAAAGGCTTCCTACAGCGCTGATAAACTGGATCAAGCCAAATCTTGATACGTTTAAACACTCGAAAGCGCTGACCATTTGGATATTGTCCCTGATCATCGGCGCGGCGGTTGGTGTTGCCGCCATTCTCTTTCGTGAATTGATAGGACTTGTCCAACTGCCTTGGCTGGGCAACCGGAGCGAAGATACGCTGACAGCGGCTCAAAACGTATCCCGCATCTGGCTGTTTATCGCACCTGTTATTGGCGGCATCATCGTCGGCCAGCTACTGCAATTTCTCAACGCACGCCGGACCGGCAATGTTTCCGACGTCATTGAGGCGCGAACAACATCCGGGCGCAATCTTTCGCTCGGACAGGGCATCTGGTCGGCTGTCATCAGCGCAATTTCACTCGGTTCCGGCGCCAGTGCCGGACGCGAAGGGCCGGTTGTCCATTTAGGCGCAACACTTGCCGGTTTCATTACGCATAGGCGTAGATTGCCCGAATGGTGTTCCAAAACATTGCTCGCGGCCGGTGTGGCCAGCGCGATTTCAGCCTCGTTTAATGCGCCGATTGCCGGTGTTCTTTTCGCCCATGAAGTTATTCTCCAGCATTACGCCATGCGCTCCTTTGTGCCGATTGTTATTGCCTCAACCGTTGGCACGGTTTTATCACGGCTGTGGTTTGACGAAGCGACCACATTCCTCATTCCGGTCTATCAAATCACCTCCTATTGGGAGTTTCCTGCATTTGCTTTGCTCGGTATGGTCTGCGCCATTGTCGCCGTCCTTTTCCAGTTCACGCTGTTTTCAGCGGATTATGTCGCGCGCGGTATTAAAATGCGTATCTGGATGCGCCCGATTGTTGGCGGTATCGCCATCGGCATCATGGCCCTCTTCCTCCCTCACATTCTGGGTGTTGGTTATGAAGTGACCGACAAAATGCTGTGGAACCAATTACCGCTCTGGCTTCTGTTTACGCTTATCATCGCAAAAACACTGGCAACCGCCATCACTCTTGCCTCGCGCTTTGGCGGCGGTATTTTTTCGCCTGCCTTGTTTCTTGGCGCGGCGACCGGCGGTGCGTTTGGCCTGATAGCGGGAAATATTTTTCCTGACCTTGCATCCAGCGGCGGGCTTTACGCCATTTTAGGCATGGGCGCTGTGGCCGGAGCGGTGCTTGGCGCGCCGATTTCCACCACGATGATCGTGTTCGAGTTGACCGGTGGCTACGGTCTTTCGATCGCGCTCTTGTTGTGTGTTGCAATTGCACACGGCGTTAATCAGGCCGTACACGGACACTCCTATTTCCACTGGCAATTGGAAATGCGCGGCCTGTTCGATCATTTGGGGCCGCACCGCTCAATCATGCGTACCAAAAAGGTGATGGATTTTATGGATGTTGTCGAACCCGGCCTGGAGCCGGAAAGGATCGATACGGAAAAAGACACGCCCACGCTCAAGCCAACAGACTCAATCGATTACGCATTGCGGACCTTTGATGCAGGCGGACACCAGCGCCTGCCCGTTGTCGACGAACGCGACGAGACTAAGATTATTGCTTGGGCATTGCAGGTTAACGCGCTGCGATACTTCAATAAGGCATTGATTGACGCCAGCGTCGAAGAACACCGCTAGTCAGGATAATTACTTATCGAATGTGAGGCCAAGGCGCTCGGCCTGGCAATCTGCATCACACGCATCCAAATGGCGCAAAACACCTTTTTGCGTATCGCTTTTGGCACCACCGGTGACGATAAAATCTAGCGAACTGGGCTGAGTGAAAGCTGCGTTGATAATCTTCGTATCGCTGGACAGCGTTGCAGCGCCTGCAACTGTGATACCAGCCAAGATTAGAGCGTATCCGACAAAAATTTTATTAAATACTGTCATCATCTGGTAAGAATAACGTAAAACATGCTACCAAACCGTTAACATTGCTTTCTATTTTCCACTAAAAAACTCGCAATTGCCCGCCGAATCATTACATTGCGAACAAATGAGCAACCCGTTCGATGACATACCATTCGATGATGGTCCAGCACCATCTCGAAATAACACCTCACCTGCCCCCAAACACGCAGGCGGGTCCGGCATTGCCGCGCGCGCTATGGCAGCGCGTAGCGCCCCGCGCTATCTGGAAGGTTTAAACCCTGAACAGAGCCGCGCGGTGGAAACCGTTGAAGGCCCCGTATTGGTGCTGGCCGGTGCGGGAACCGGTAAAACCCGCGTTTTGACAACCCGCATCGCGCATATTTTAGGTCAGGGATTGGCATGGCCAAGCCAGGTGCTTGCCGTTACCTTTACCAATAAGGCTGCCCGCGAAATGAAAGAGCGTATCGGCGTTCTGGTTGGCGGAGCCGTCGAAGGCATGCCGTGGCTTGGCACATTTCACTCCATTGGCGTGAAAATTCTGCGCAAACATGCCGAGCTTGTGGGCCTGAAATCGGATTTCACAATCCTTGATACCGACGACCAGATACGTCTGATCAAACAGCTTATTCAGGCCGAAGGCATTGACGACAAGCGCTGGCCGGCGCGTACCTTTGCGCATTTGATGGATAGCTGGAAAAATAAAGGCTGGGGTCCGGGCGATATTCCCGAAGGCGATGCGCGCGCTTTTGCTAACGGCAAGGGCCGAGAGCTCTTTACCGCCTATCAGGACCGTCTGCGCACGCTAAACGCCGCCGACTTTGGCGACCTGCTTTGCCACCCGATCCGCATATTGAAAAACCATCCTGATGTGCTCGCCGAGTACCACGCCAAATTTAAGTACATATTGGTTGACGAGTATCAGGATACCAACATAGCGCAATATATGTGGCTGCGGCTGTTATCACAGCGGCCAAAAGGCAGACCCGCCAATATCTGCTGCGTGGGTGATGATGATCAATCCATTTACGGCTGGCGCGGCGCGGAAGTGGATAATATTCTGCGCTTTGAGAAAGATTTTCCCGGCGCGGCTGTGATCAAGCTGGAGCGCAATTACCGCTCAACAGCGCATATTCTGGGCGCTGCGGCCCATCTGATCAGCCACAATGAGGACCGGCTCGGCAAAACACTGTTCACCGATGAGGCAGACATTGATGATCCGAAGGTGCAGGTCCATGCCGCTTGGGATTCAGAAGAAGAAGCCCGCGCGATAGGCGAAGTCATTGAACGCCTGTACAGCGACCAGAACGACCTCAACGAAATGGCCATTTTGGTGCGCGCCTCGTTCCAGATGCGGGAGTTCGAGGAACGCTTTATTAAAAGCGGCATCAATTACCGTGTGATCGGCGGCCCGCGCTTCTACGAACGCTTGGAAATTCGCGATGCGATGGCGTTTTTCCGTGTGGTTTGCCAACCGGCCGATGATCTGGCCTTCGAGCGCATTATCAATGTGCCAAAGCGCGGCCTTGGCGATGCTTCCGTGCGGCTCATCCATGATTATGCGCGGCGCAAGGACATTCCAATGCTGGCGGCTTCTGCTGAACTGATTGAATCGACGGAATTAAAGCCAAAACCCCGCGCCGCCCTGCGCGAAGTCGTTCTTAATTTCGAACGCTGGGCCAATGCGCTTGAAAATACCGAACATACCGAGCTTGCCGAAACCATTCTGGAAGAAAGCGGCTATACCGGCATGTGGCAGGCAGACCGCAGCGCCGAAGCGCCCGGCCGGTTGGAGAACTTGAAAGAACTCATCACTTCGATGAGTGAATTCGAAAGCCTTCGCTCATTTCTGGAACATGTGTCTCTGGTTATGGATGTCGAGCAAAATCCGGACGATGATAAAGTCTCGATCATGACGCTGCACGCGGCAAAAGGTCTGGAGTTCAAGACAGTATTTTTACCCGGTTTTGAGGAAGGTCTCTTCCCGCACCAGCGTTCGCTGGATGAAGGCGGGCGCAATGGTTTGGAAGAAGAGCGCCGCCTCGCCTATGTCGGACTGACCCGCGCCAAAATAAACTGTCATATCTGGTTCGTGTCCAACCGCCGTATCCATGGTCTGTGGCAATCAACAATCCCGTCGCGCTTTTTGGACGAATTGCCGACAACCCACGTTGATGTTGCCGACCCGCCTTCCGGTTATGGCGGCGGCAATGGTGGCTATGGCCAGTCCCGTTTTGACAAAGCCGAACCGTTTCAGAACACCTATTCGACACCCGGCTGGGCACGCGCGCAGGCCAATAAAACCGATGCAACCCGCAACAATTGGGGTTCACGCTCCGGCGCCAATGTCGAGCGCATCGGCTATGGCGAAACAGACAGCCGTCGCGGCGCTGGTCGCGGATCGATTAAAGGCACCATGATCGAAGGCGAACTTGTGGCCAAATCTGTCGCCGACAAGCCATCTGACTTTACCGTTGGCGACCGCGTATTTCATATCAAATTCGGCAACGGCAATATTGTCCAGATTGATGGCAACAAACTCACCGTCTCTTTTGATAAAGCGGGGGAAAAGAAGGTGTTGGACGGATTTGTTGAGAAGGTTTAAGCCTATTCCTCCGGCTTGCCTTCCGCCCATTCAACCTCGGCACCAAACAGCGGCACGGTCGACATGCTCATCTTTGCGGAACCGTCCTGCACTTGCCGCGAATGTGACAAGTAAATCAGGGTGTCGTTTGTCCGGTCGTAAATGCGTTTGACCACGAGTTGCTTCCAAATGATGGAGCGGCGCTGTTTAAACACCTCTTCGCCGTCTTCATCCAGTTCGATCTTGCCGATCTTGATCGGGCCGGTCTGACGGCACGCGATGGAAGAGTTCGACGGGTCTTCAAACCAATTGCCTTTTTGCAAACGGTCGATCAAACCACGGTCAAAATAGCTGATATGGCATGTTACGCCCTCGACATCCGGATCGCTGACCGCCTCAATGACAATGTCATTACCAAGCCAGTCGACACCAACTTCACCCACCTCTTCGGCAAGGCTCGTTGATACCCCCATCATTGCAATAAGGGCGGTGGCGGTAAGCGTGCGTAACATTTTGTTCTCCATGGAAATTCAAACGGTCAAAGCCATATATAGTTCCCAATTTGAAAATTATCAGAGAGCCGCACGGCAAAACATATATGGCGCAAAGACCAATATGGCTTTATACTCGAATGATGCGAAACAAAGAGCCACAAAACCGGACGACAAAAAACCAGATGACCGCCGCAGGCAGTCTGATAATTATTGTTGCCTTACTCGCTTTCGCAGGCTGGCTCGGGTCCGGAAAACAGATGATGGCTTCACTCATACAATCCGGACTGGCGTGGTGTTTTTAAGATCACAAGCTGCGCTAATCCGCGCATAGGCAGTCTGCCTATTTCAAACTATACAGCACCCACCATTCAATGACGGGACATTTACCATGCGTATTCTCTTTTCGGTTCTCATCGTCGTTCTTATCGCATCGCTGGGTGTTGTATTTTATCAATGGCAGCAAACGCAAAACAGCGCTGAAGCTTACGGCGTTCCTTTTGAACTGGTCGACGGCAAGGGTGAAAAAATCACGCAAGAAGCGTTTCAAGGACACCCATCAGCATTGTTTTTCGGATTTACAAACTGTCCGGAAATCTGCCCGACAACGCTTTATGAAATGAACGGCTGGCTCGAAGCGCTAGGTGAAGATGGCGAAGAGATTGAAGCATTTTTCATCACCGTTGATCCTGAACGTGACACGCCGGAATTATTGAATGATTATGTGTCCAGCGTTACAGATCGGGTAACGGCCATTACCGGCGACCCTGACAAAGTACGCGCCATGGCGTCAGGCTACGGCATTTATTATAAACGTCAGGAACTCGAAGACGGCGACTACACAATGGATCACACAGCCTCTGTTTTCCTGCTTGATTCCAATGGTGATTTCCGCTCCACCATCGCCTGGGGAGAAAATTCCGAGACGGCGATTGAAAAGCTTCGTAACCTTGCGGGAAGCTAAGTGCTTGCATTTTTGATCGACTGGCTCATATGAGTGCATTAGTCGAACCAAAAAAGTGAGTTGAAATGGAAGATGTCGCACTCAAACTGGCAGCCATAGGCGTTGCTGGCATCGGTGCACAATGGCTGGCATGGCGTTTAAAATTGCCCGCGATTGTACTCCTGCTTTTGGCCGGTTTTATTGCCGGCCCGCTGACCGGCTTTCTGGAACCCAGCACTGACTTTGGCGAGATTTATAAACCCGTTGTCGGATTGGCCGTGGCAATCATTCTGTTTGAAGGCGGCCTGACACTCAATTTCAAAGAAATTTCAGAGACATCCAAAGGCGTGCGCCGGATGATCCTGATTGCCGGGCCTTTGACCTGGCTCGGTGCGCTTTTGGCGGCGCACTATGTCGGTGGTCTGGTTTGGCCCGCCGCTATCGTTTTAGGCGCAATATTGGTTGTAACCGGCCCGACGGTTATCATGCCGCTATTAAGATCGGCGCAACTAAAGCAGCGCCCCGCCGCTATGCTGCGCTGGGAAGCAATCGTCAATGATCCGATCGGCGCGCTTTTTGCAGTCATTGCATTTGAGGTCTTTCTGGCCACCCAAAGCGCCAATGGTCATGGCCCCGGCGAGATTTTCCTCAATGTTATATCAGCATTCGCCTTTGCAATCGTCATCGGCTACGCGGCTGGCTACCTGCTTTCACGCGCATTTATCAAAGGTCACATTCCTGATTATTTGAAAGCGCCGGTACTGTTTACAACAGTGCTGTTACTGTTTGCCGTGTCAAACATGATCTTAGAAGAATCCGGCCTTTTAACAGTCACTGTCATGGGCATCACACTGGCCAATACGCGCATTGCTTCATTGACAGAAATGCGCCGCTTTAAAGAGACAGTGACGGTGCTTCTGGTCTCAGGCGTTTTCATTTTGCTTACCGCAGCACTTGACTGGGAAACCATACAGTCACTGGACTGGCACGCACTAGGCTTTGTGCTCTTGCTTTTATTCGTCATCAGGCCTGTAGCCGTAACGGTCGCAACCATCGGCGCGGGTCTTACATGGCAGGAGCGCCTTTTGGTTGGCTGGATTGCGCCGCGCGGCATTGTTGCCGTCGCCATAGCTGGTCTATTCGGCGCCTCGCTTGTCGGTGCAGGTGTCGACGATGGCCAGCGCATGATTGCACTGACCTTTGCCGTCGTGGTCGGCTCCATATTACTGCATGGCTTTTCACTCTCTCCGCTTTCCCGCATATTGGGTTTGAAAACCACAAATAAACCGGGCGTCCTGCTCGTCGGCGGGTCAAAATGGTCAACTTCGCTTGCCAGACGCCTTCAAGCGATGGAAATTCCGGTGACCATTGCCGATGCAAACTGGAACCATCTTTCCGAAGCGCGCCTCAATGATATCCCCGTTCACTTCGGTGATGTTCTGTCGGAACATTCCCATCATCATCTTGCGCTCAACAAATTCTCCACACTGATCGCAGTGACGGATAATGACGCTTACAATGCGCTGGTATGTACAGATTTCGGTCCGGAGATGGGACGCAGCCACGTTTTCCAAATCGGCGCGTATAAAGAAAAATCCGAACGCAAAGCTTTAAGCTTCACGCTGGGCGGCAGGCAGCTAATGTCACCGGGCATCAGCTATAGCGAGCTTGAGCAAAAAACGCATGAGGGCTGGACATTCCAGTCCACGCGCATCACCGATGAATTCACATTTGAAAAATTCCAAAACTCCCGTCCCGACGGCACACATATCGTTCTGTGGCGCAAACCCGATGGAAAACTGATTCCCGGCAAAGCGATTGATGACCATCAACCACAGCCAAAAGATGTGATTTTGAGTTTTGCGATGGCCAAACCGGAAAAAGAAGCGGTAAAGGTACAAACGGAAAAGAAACTACCCGATCCCAAATTGCCGGAATAAAGAAACACACATGTCCCAAAGCCTGATTAGTCTGCAAGCCGGAAAAGCCGAGGCAGAACGCATATTCTCGTTGCTCGAAAATGTTTTCGAAGATGACGGCTATGCCATTGCGATTACCGAAATTGATGAAGATGCCGATATTCACATGGTATCGCTTTATGTCGACACTGACGAGGAACTAATCGCAGACGTCATCGCCCGCATCAAACAAAGTCTGGGTTCCGACGGCTTTGGCGCGCCGGTCAGCCGCGAAGACCTGCCGGATATTGATTGGGTGGCAAAATCACTGGAGGGTTTGAAACCCGTTCGCGCGGGCCGTTTTCTCATTCATGGAGCCCATGACCGCGACGCTGTTCGGTCAAGCGATATTGCTATTGAAATCGATGCCGGACAGGCTTTTGGTACCGGTCATCATGGCACAACCAGCGGCTGCCTCATCATGCTTGAAAATATTATCAACAAACGCGAACCGTTTAACGCGCTTGATCTGGGCGCCGGCAGCGCCGTACTCGCAATCGCTATCGCAAAACTTACATCGGCAAAAGTGCTTGCTACCGACATTGATCCGATTGCTGTAAAGGTCGCGCGGGAAAATGTTGCCCTTAACGGTCAAACTGCGCAGATCCAATGCGAAACCTCAATCGGTTTCAATCATTTGGCGTTTAAACATAAAGCGCCTTTTGATCTGATCGTGGCCAATATATTGCCTTGGCCGCTTATGGCGATGGCACTCGACATTGAAAAACATCTTGCCTATGGCGGCGATCTTATTCTGTCTGGTATTCTGACCCATCAGCGCAGGATGGTCCTTGCCGCTTTCCGCAATATGGGACTGACGCATCGCCGCACGATTGAGCGTGAGGGCTGGGTAACGCTTCACCTGCGTCAGGGAAATCTATAAATCACAATAAAAAAGCGGCCAGAGGCCGCTTTTTTGATCACTAAATCCGTTTCTTAGAACGGGTAGTATGATGATTTGTTCTTGGACAATTCATTACGGTCGTAACCGTGTGCTTTAAGTGTTTTGTCGTCGAGCATCAAAAGTGCGCCGTTTACATATGCCTTGGCCTGGCGTGAACGTGCATCCATCATTGCCTCGAAGAAACCTTTGCGGTTTGCCATGACTATTCTCCAAATAATTGTTTCCGCATTGTTGCGATAACAATAATATGGGCTATGAAGGTCCATTCTACCACGCATAATTCAGCAATACGGCTATGCATTTTTGCATGTGCGAAAGAATTTATTGCAGCGCAACATCAACCTTCACCTTGAAGGCAGTATACGGCTCAGATAGCTTGCTGAAAAACAAAACGGATACCCTCATGTTCCAATCTTTTGACGTCACTTCCGAAAAATCCGAAAGCCCTGCACGTGTTACAGCTTTGCGCGAACGCATGTCAGAGCTTGGCATTGACGCATTTATTGTGCCCCACAGCGATGAGCATCAAAACGAATATCTTCCAAAACGTGCAGAGCGCCTCGCCTGGATCACCGGCTTTACCGGTTCTGCGGGCGCAGCAGTAATTTTGGCCGACAGCGCCCATGTTTTTTCTGATGGCCGTTATACGGTGCAATTGCGTGAGCAAACCGATGAAAACATTTTTCATCGCCACGACCTGCCCAAAGCAGGCCCCTCACTCAATTTGAAAGAATGGGCCGAAAAAGATATGCGCATCGGCATCGACCCTTGGCTTCACACAATGTCAGGCATTGCCGCGTTTGAAGAAGCTGCCAAAGAAACAGGCGCGACACTTGTTAAACTGGATGAAAATCCGCTCGATGCAATCTGGTCCGATCAGCCGGAGCCACCAAAAGGCAAGGTTACAATCCATGACATGCAATATGCCGGTGTTCAGTCAAAACAAAAGCTGAATGAAGTAGCCAAGAGCGTTCGTGAAGCAGGTGCGGACGTCACAGTCCTGACAGATCCCACATCTATTTGCTGGGCATTTAACATCAGGGGCGAAGACCTGTCGCATATGCCTCTCGTCTTGAGCTTTGCAATTATTCAAAAACAGGGCGAACCGATGCTGTTTTTAGATGAGAGCAAGCTCGATACGACTGAGGAGGCTTATCTTACCCAGCTTGCCCGCTTGGCGCCGATGGAAGAGCTTGAAGCAGCGCTGGCATCATTGGGCGACGCGGAACTGAACGTTCTGCTTGATCCGTCACTCGTTGCGGCAAAAATCGCTGAAACGCTGGAATTCTCAGGCGCGACAATTATTAAGGGGGATGATCCCTGCCGCCTGCCACGGGCTTGCAAGAACCGCATTGAGCGCAAAGGTGCCATGGAAGCGCAAAAGCGCGATGGCGCGGCGATGGTCGCGTTTTTATGCTGGATGGACAGCCAGAAGGCAGAAGATCTCAACGAAATAAAAATTGCGCAAAAGCTGGAGCAAATCCGTATCGACACCGGTAAGCGGCTAGGTGTTCCGCTGAAAGAGATTTCATTCGATACGATTTCCGCAGCGGGACCGCATGCGGCCCTGCCCCATTACCGCGTAAATACCGAGAGCAATCGTCAGGTAAGCGATGGTGATTTGGTGTTGGTTGATTCCGGCGGACAGTATGAGGACGGCACGACTGACATCACGCGCGTTATTCCAATTGGCGAACCGGCAGACGACAAGCGCCGTCATTTTACTCTTGTTCTGAAAGGCATGATTGCGATTTCAGAAGCCAAGTTTCCGGTCGGCACACGCGGCATCGATATTGACGGCTTCGCGCGTCAGGCATTGTGGGCAGAAGGCTTTGACTATGCACATGGCACCGGTCATGGCGTGGGATCCTATCTTGGTGTGCATGAAGGACCACAGGGCATCCACCGCCGCGCTATGGTTGAATTTGAGCCGGGTATGATCGTGTCCAACGAACCGGGCTATTACAAAGAAGGCAGCCACGGTATTCGCATCGAGAACACACTTGTCGTCAACCCGCCCAAAGTGCCTGAAGGCGGCGATATCGAAATGCTAAGTTTCACAACGTTGACGCTATGTCCGATTGACCGCCGCCTGATTGATATCTCCATGCTCACAGTCGCTGAAAAGCGCTGGGTCAACAGCTATCACAGCAAGGTGCGGACCGAGCTTTCAAAACTGATCGAGGATGAAAACACGCTTCATTGGCTGGAAAAGGCAACGCGCCGTATCAAGCGCGTTTAAATTTAGCCAATCAAATAGCGAAGCCCTAAAATGCAGGCCCAGCCGAGTGCAAACACCGGCAGGGCCGGCAAAAACAGGGCAAGAACGGCAACAATCGCCAATGTGAGCGTTTCTGCCACGCCAAAAAACGCTGCGTAGGGCGCAACAATTGCCGTCAACACGGCAGCAGGAACAGCCCGCAAACCAGCGTCGACACGCGGGTGTATCTTTTCAAACCGCGATAAAACGACATGTCCGCCAATACGGGTTAGATAGGTCGCAAGAGCGCCGGCAAGTATGATCCAGATAGTCGTAGACATTATTCTGCCACCAGTTTTGCGTCTTTAGGCAATCCTATGATCGCAGCGACAAATATGCCTGCCAAAGCACCGATTGTAACATGCCAAGGGGTACCGATGTAGTGATAGGCTATGATCGCTGCCGCGCCGCTTGTTATAACAATCACAGCCCAGTTATTGCGTTTACGAAAGCCCATCACAATCGACAGGAAATAAATTGGCAAAAGGAAATCAATGCCGACCGCTTCCGGATTACCAATCAAATTGCCGAAAATTGCGCCGATAAGTGTTGCGATTTGCCAAACAACCCAAAAGCTTACCCCCGCGCCCATCATCCAGGCGAAGCTGATTTGCCTGCCGCTATCGTGCTTTTCTTCCATCATCGCATATAGCGGATCGACGAGAAAGAAAAACGCCGTATAGCGTTCGGCAAAAGTCATATGCGTCATGTAGCGGCCGGTCACCGCCGAATAGAGAATGTGGCGAAAGTTCACGGCAAAAATAGACAAAACGATCAACCACGGCGCGACATTGGCACCGAAAAGTTCAATACCCACCATCTGGCTGGCACCGGCAAAAATCACCGCGCTTGTTAAAAAGCTTTCGAAAACAGACATGCCGTTTTTAACGGCCAACGCGCCAAAAAGCGCACCGAAAGGCGCTGCCGCCAATACCATGGGAATAGCCATGACAGCACCGGACTTGAACTCGAGTTTAGTGAATTGCAATGTTTCTCTCCAATCACAAAACTCTAGTCCAGCCGTCAGGAGATTTCACTTGAATTTTTGTGATCATGACAATCAAATGTAGTGAACCGGCCGCAATGGCTCGGCCAGTTTCACTGAAATGAAATAGACGAGAGAGGCGGCCGGATAGATGAATCTGTTTGATGATATTGATCTTCTCTATCTACTACGAGAATTTGACCGCGCCTATCGGCTTGCCCCTTATGGCGGCAGCGCCGCTATCCGCACACATATGCGCCGTGTGCGCGACCGCATCAGTCGCAGCATGAAAGACAATCCCCTAGTCGAAACAATTGCACCTGCCTCAGTGCCAGTCACAGCGCATTTAGCGCGTGCCTTGGACAATGGCTTTCAGGATTCATCAGAAAGCTTTGTGCGTGCCACCAAGAAAATAGCAGACCGCCTATTTTGGCAATTCGGCTACGATAAAATTTCGCCAACACTGGCAAAGAAATACGGTTATGCTGATATTTTGGGGCCATCCGGCTTTGTGAAAGCTGACGATCTCGCATTGGGCTTTGTTTTGTTCGCGCCCGGCAGTGTTTATCCAACCCATAAGCATGACGGCATAACCGAAAGCTATATCGTCCTTTCCGGTGCCTGCTCTCAAAATGATATCGGTGTATTCCGCTCACCGTCGATGATTTTCAATGCGGCAGGCGCAACCCACACGATTCGCACATCGTCCACAGAGCCGGTGCTATTGGCCTATGCATGGACTGCCGAGCCGCAGGATCTTGCCGCTCATAAAATGACGTTCACCCGCAAGCGCAAAAAGGTTTAAGTGTCGCCAACACGCTTGAACCATTCATCTTCGTCGATAACTTCAATACCAAGCTCCTGCGCCTTTTTCAGCTTGGAGCCAGCGCCCGGCCCCGCAACCAGAAGGTCTGTCTTGGATGACACTGAGCCTGATGCTTTCGCGCCAAGCCGTTCTGCCATCGCTTTTGCCTCATCGCGGCTCATCCGCTCCAGAGAGCCTGTAAACACGATGGTTTTTCCGGCATAAATGCTATCTGCTTTAGGCTTCTCGGCATCTTGAACATTCAACTGATCGACAAGCGCATCGACCATATCCAGATTTTTTTGCTCGCCAAAGAATCGTGCAACGGCCTCAAGCACCGCTGGCCCGATATCATCAAGCGCTTCCATTTCTGACCGCGCCGACATATCACCATCGGCAATGGATAGCGCCGCCTTTTCAAAAGCGCTCCAGCTTTCATACCCCTTCGCCAGTGTTTTGGCCGTCGTCTGCCCGACATGGCGGATACCAAGTCCAAAGATCAGACGGTCAAGCGGAATGGTGCGTTTGTCCTCAATAGCAGCAAAGAGTTTGCCCGCCGAGGTCTCGCCGAAACCTTCACGGTTCTTCAGCTTGCGCAGGGTGTCTTTTTGGTCATTTTCCTGCAATTTGAAAATATCGGCAGGCGTGCGGATTGTCAGCGGATCATCGTCCGGCAATTCATAAAAATACTCAATCTGTTTGTCGCCAAGCCCATCAATGTCAAACGCTTTGCGCCCGACAAACAGTTTCAAATGCTCTTTGCGCTGGAACGGACAGGCAAACTCGCCTGTACAGCGGCGGATAACGCCCGCCTCGCCCGATGCTTTATCCTCTTGAACAAGCTCAGTTTTCAGCGGGCATAAACAGTGGGTCGGGAACACGAACGGCTCCACACTATTGGAACGCTTCTCCGGCACATACCCCAATATCTGCGGTATCACATCGCCCGCGCGCTGAACCGTTACCGTGTCACCGATCATAATGCCAAGGCGCTCTATTTCCTCGGCATTGTGCAGCGTTGCATTGGTAACAACCACGCCGCCAACCGTTACAGGATCGAGCCGTGCCACCGGCGTATGCGCGCCCGTGCGGCCGACCTGAATATCAATCGCATTGAGTATCGTGACCGCTTTCTCAGCCGGAAATTTATGCGCTATCGCCCAGCGCGGCGAACGTGACACAAAGCCAAGACGTTGCTGCAAGGCAAGGTCGTCAACTTTGTAAACGACCCCGTCAATATCATAATCAAGCTCGGCGCGGCCCAGTTCAATCTTATGGTAGTGTGCGATAAGCGCATCAATATCGTCAAAGACGGTTATCAGCGGATTGATTGAAAAACCATAGCTTTCAAGCTTTCCCACCATGCCGCTTTGCGTATCTGAAGGCATGTCGCTCACATCGCCCCACGCATAGGCGAAAAACTTGAGCGGTCGCTCCTTGGTGATGGATGCATCAAGCTGACGCAGCGAACCGGCGGCAGTATTACGCGGATTTACATAGGTTTGTTTACCCGCCGCTGCCTGCTTTTCGTTCAAGGCAACAAAATCCGCCTTGGTCATATAGACCTCGCCGCGCACTTCAAAAACATCCGGCGCAGCATCCGGCAAGGTTTCCGGTATGTCTGAAATCGTGCGCGCATTGGCCGTAACATTCTCGCCGACCGAGCCGTCGCCGCGCGTAGCCGCATAGACAAGTTTGCGGTTTTCATAGCGCAGCGAGAGCGACAACCCGTCTATTTTCGGCTCGGCAGTCAGGCGCAGAGGTGCGGCCTCAGACAATTTCAAAAAGCGCTTTATCCGCTTGGCAAAATCCGCGACATCACTGTCAGAGAACGCATTGTCCAGCGAGAGCATCGGCACCACATGGCGCACTTTTTCAAATTTTTCAGAAACGGTCGCGCCCACTTTTTCAGAAGGGCTATCAGTCCTTTTCAGTTCAGGAAACCGAGCCTCGATCTCCTCATTGCGCAGCTTCAGGGCATCATATTCCGCGTCAGAAACGAGCGGCGCATCTTGCGTGTGATAGGCCAGATCATACTCGGCCATTTCAGCGGCAATTGCCGCAAGTTCGGCCTTTGCTTCTGCTTCTGTAAGGTCAGAAACCTTTATCAGGCGCAATTTATCCGGCATGGGCTTCAACCTGCATTCAAGAGCTGTGCTGCTGCTGCGCGCGCTTCATCAGTGACCGTTGCACCTGAAAGCATACGCGCAAGTTCTTCGCGCCGCTTATCCATATCAATTTCAACGATCGATGTCGCCAGCTTGTCCGCATCTTTTGTCTTTTTAGAGATTAAAAAATGATGCCCTGCCCGCGCGGCGACCTGCGGCGCATGGGTGACAGACAGTACTTGCACCTTGGACGAAAGGCGCGACAAACGCGAACCGATTGCATCTGCCACCGCACCGCCTACACCTGTATCAATTTCATCAAAGACCAATGTTGGCGCCGAGCCCCTGTCTGCAAGCGCAACTTTGAGCGCAAGTAGAAAGCGTGAAAGCTCGCCGCCCGATGCAACCTTCATCATCGGCCCCGGCCGTGTTCCCGGGTTGGTCTGAACCCAGAATTCGATTGTATCAATGCCGGTTTCAGAACGGTTATCGGCATCCGATGTCTGATTGATAATGAACGCCGCTTTTTCAAGCTTCAAAGCGGGCAATTCTGCCATTACCGCTGCCACCAATTGATCGGCGGCAGCTTTGCGGGATTCAGATAATTGCAATGCCGCGCGGTCATAGACCGCCAATGCCTCGGCTTCGGCTTTTTCAAGTTCCATCAAACGTGCTTCGCCCGCATCTAGCTCGGCCAGCTGATCGGCCATTTGAACGGCAAGCTCGGCAAGATTTTCAACCGGAACGTTGAACTTACGTGATGCGGCACGCAGCGCAAACAAACGTTCTTCCGTCTGCTCAAGCACACGGTTGTCAAAATCGGAGATATTGATTGCTTTCTCGATAAGCGTTTGTGCTTCGGCCAAATGATCAAGCGCTCTGCCTAAATTTTCATTGGCTTCTTCAAGCAGGCCTGGCGCTTCTTCTGTTTTGCGCTCAAGACGGCGCAGCAGGCTTGCGATATCCGGCACCGGTGACTTTGGACCGGACAGTATTTCATGCGCGTCGTTTAAATCGGCTGCAATTTTTTCCGCCTGCATCATGCCCTGACGCTTTTCGGCAAGCTCGGTTTCCTCACCCTCTTCCGGTGCCAGCGCTTCAAGCTCTTCAGATGAAGCTTTAAGATAATCAGCTTCTTTGGCAGCCTCAGCCACCCGCGCTTTATGCGTTAAAAGCGCTTTAGCTGCGCCGCGCCAGTCACGGTAAAGCGTTGCAACATGTGCTGCCTCAACGGATAGCTGCCCAAACGCATCGAGGAGATCGCGGTGCGTATCTGTTTCAACCAGTGCGCGATCATCATGCTGACCGTGAATTTCGACCAGATGCTTACCGATTTTTTGCAGCAGTCCGGCGCTGACTGATTGATCATTAATGAAGGCACGGGTGCGGCCATCACTTGATTGTACACGGCGAAAAATGAGCGGTTCACCGGTATCAATCTGTATGCCCGCTTCCTGAATTTCTGTGCGCAGCGGATGTACGGCAGGAAGCTCGAATATGGCTGTCACTTGGCCCTGATTGACACCCTGACGCACCAAACCTGCATCACCGCGCGCACCCAGCGCCAACGCCAGTGAATCGAGCAGGATAGATTTTCCCGCACCGGTCTCGCCGGTCAGTACAGAAAGTCCGTCATCAAAGCGTATTGTTAGCGCTTCGATCAGAACAATGTCGCGGATCGAAAGCTCAGCCAGCATTTTTTAAAGGTTCCTGAAACAGCGAATCGGACGTGTGTGTCTGATCACCTATTAAGAACGACGAAACGCGCGTGACAACCATGAACCTGAATTTTGTCGTGGTTCCAAGCCGCCGGACTGCAAAAGCTTGTAAGAACTTGCGTACCACTCGCTGTCCGGGAAGTTATTGCCCAAAATAGCAGTCGCCGTTTGCGCTTCATTCACCAGGCCCATTGCCATATAGGTCTCTGTCAAACGCGCCAGCGCTTCTTCAATGTGGCGTGTGTTCGAATATTCTTCGACCACATTTCTGAACCGTGACAAGGAAGCGGCATATTCGCGGCGTTCCAGATAGTAACGCCCGATCTGCATTTCTTTACCGGCCAACTGGTCAGTACCGATGCGGATTTTGCTTTTAGCGTCTTCCACATAAATAGAATCGGGATAGCGCTCCAGAAGCTCGTTGAAGTTTTGGATTGCAAGGCGCGTATCGCGCTGGTCGCGGGTCACAACCGGCATTTGGCTGAAATAGGAAATACCGATGATATACTGCGCATAGGCCGCATCTTCATGCGTCGGATAAAGGTTCACAAACCGGCGTGCAGATGAAATCGCTTCGTCAAAATTACCCTGCTTGTATTGCGTGTAGGCAGCGAGAACATTGGCCTTGCGCGCAAACTCTGAATAAGGGTGCTGACGGTCAAGCGCATCAAACTTCTTGGATGCTTCGCGCAACCGGCCCTGGTTCATATTGGCAAGGCCCTGATTATAAAGCTCATCAGCCGGTTCAATTGTATCGACATACGCATTCAGATCAATGTCGTCATTGTCTTTGGCACAGCCCGAAACAACACCGATAGCCAGTCCGGCCACAAGCAAACCGCGGCCAATTGCAAATGCGCGGTATTTCAAACGCGATGAACGAATTTCAGATGTCATATCAACTACCGGCTTCTTAAAACGCAGGACAAATAATGTCCTGACAATACCACAATACTGCGCAGAATAAACTCCCGCGCAGCGATGCACACCAAATGCCGCAATTTTGTGACTTGATCAAGCTTTGTCAGTATTTTTAAAGCCAAACGCGACTTCTACACATCCCATGGTGCATAGGCTTGAGCGGCAATTGCCACAAACTCACGTGCATAAGCGCGTTCACGCGGCTCTGGCGTTTCAACGATCTCAAAAGCGGTACGGTCAGCCAACAACTCTTTCAGAACGGTTGCATTTAAACGATGACCACCGCGATAAGAGCGGAAAGTACCGATAAACTGCGCACCGGCCAATGCCAGATCGCCCACAGCGTCCAGTGTTTTGTGACGCACAAACTCATCGGCAAAACGCAACCCTTCGCGGTTGATAACCGCATTATCATCGCCAATAACAACCGAGTTATCAAGCGAAGAACCAAGTGCATGACCGGAAGCCCACAAGCGCTCGACATCCTTCATAAAGCCGAAGGTGCGGGCACTGGAAAGCTCGTTACGGAACACATCGCCATCAACTTCTGACTTGAATTCCTGACGCCCGATAGCGGCGCTTTCAAAGTCGATCACAACCTCGAACCGTGTGCCTTCGTAAGGACTGAATTCAGCCCATGAACCACCGATTTCGGCGCGTACTGTTTTCTTAACGCGGATGTAGCGGCGCTTGGCAGCAAAATGCGTCAGGCCGGCTTCATCAATCGCATCAATGAAGATGCGTGAACTACCGTCCATGATCGGCACTTCATGGCTATCAACTTCAACGATTACATTATCGAGCCCGATAGCTGAAAATGCAGCCATCATATGTTCAATTGTCGATACATGAACTTTTGAAGGGTCGCCAAGCATTGTACAAAGGTCGGTGGCGCCGACCTGACTGACGACAGCTGGAAAATCGTGCATCGTACCGTCAGGCATAATACGTCGGAATATAATGCCGGTGTTCGGATCGGCGGGCAGCATAGAGATAGAGACACTATCACCGCTGTGAACACCAATACCTGAAAGATTCACAATTTCGCTAAGAGAGGTTTGATAAGCCCTCAAATCGGTCCCCATAGACACTTCCTTACTAGGCGCTCAATGCGGAACCCTACCTACCGCAAAGGACACTACGCGCTCATACCCCGCGCACAACATATCCGCGAGTCGGCTCGCTTTCCAAATCACGCTTTCTTACCAATTGTTACCATCGGCAAAACATGTGCATTATCGATAAAGCACAATAAAATCATAGCGTTAATAAAGTTGTAACGGGCCCCGCATGCGAAGCCCGTTACCTGAGATTACATTATGTTACAAAACCTAATTGGCTTGGCGGCGCAGAAATGCCGGAATTTCCAACTGGTCATCATCCTGATTAACAGCAGAAGGCTGTGTTCTGCCCTGGCTGTCATGCTGCCCTCTTGATGGAGCATACATAGATGCTTCCTGACTCAGCGGACGGCGTGTTTCGGAAGAACGCTGCTCGTTGTTGCCTGTATTCATCGGGCGAAGACGCGGCTCCGCCGGTACATCATGCTCTTCACGGCGCGACAAACCGGTTGTCAGACGCTTGAGCAGACCAAGCGGTCCGCGGTCATCATCTTCTGCAACACGCTCACCGGCACGGCTGGCTTTCGTTTCCAGTTCAGCCTGTACCATTGGCGGAAAATCTTCCACTTGCGGCATTCTTGGCTCTGCCGGCGCTGGCGCAGGCTGGGAAGCGGCGGCTGGCATAGGCACAACAGATGGCTGTTGCTGCGGTACCGGTTGCGGCTTGGCTTCTGCTGTGGCTTCACGAACCGGCTCAGAAGGCGCAGCACTCGGTGCAGGCTTGGCTTGCGGTGTTGCGTTTGAGAACAGACGGCTCTGCGGCACGAAATTCTCTTCACGCTTGGCTTCTTCAGCTTTGCGCGCATTCGAAAGCGCTTCCATTTCCTTTTGTGCTTCAGCAACCGGATCAAGCGCAGGCTTTGCAGCTTCAACAGTGGCAGGTTTTGCCTGTAGCGGTGCACTTGGCTGAGGGCGCGGCGCTTGCTGCGTTGAAGCAGCGCCTGTTACAGCGCGGCTGGGTGTACGGTTATCCACCGTTCCAGCTGCCTCCATCGCCTCAATGCCCGTTGCAACCACAGAGACACGGATGATGCCTTCAAGCGTTTCATCAAAGGTTGCACCAAGAATGATGTTGGCGTCCTGATCAACTTCTTCGCGGATACGTGTTGCTGCCTCGTCAACTTCAAACAAGGTCATGTCACGGCCGCCAGTGATCGAGATCAACAGGCCGCGTGCGCCTTTCATGGATGTTTCGTCAAGCAGCGGGTTGGCAATAGCCGCTTCAGCAGCTGTCATTGCACGGCCTTCGCCGGATGCTTCGCCTGTACCCATCATTGCTTTGCCCATATCGCGCATCACAGAGCGCACATCAGCAAAGTCGAGGTTGATAAGACCTTCCTTGACCATCAGATCAGTGATGCAGGCAACACCGGAGTAAAGAACTTGGTCGGCCATACCGAACGCATCGGCAAATGTTGTTTTGTCATTGGCAATGCGGAAAAGGTTCTGGTTTGGAATAACGATAAGCGTATCAACACTTGCCTGAAGCTCTTCAATACCCGCATCGGCAGTTTTCATGCGGCGCTGACCTTCAAAATGGAATGGTTTTGTGACCACACCCACAGTCAGTATACCGCGTTCACGGGCCGCACGTGCCACCACAGGCGCTGCACCGGTACCGGTTCCGCCGCCCATACCGGCAGTCACGAAGCACATATGGGTTCCGTTGAGATGATCATTGATCTCGTCAATGCACTCTTCGGCAGCAGCGCGGCCAATATCAGGCATTGATCCGGCACCAAGACCTTCGGTCACAACAGTACCAAGCTGAATAATACGTTCAGCCTTGTTCATCGACAATGCTTGCGCGTCTGTGTTTGCAACAACAAAATCAACGCCATCAAGACCACCGGCGATCATGTTATTGACCGCGTTTCCGCCGCCGCCGCCGACACCGAACACAGTGATACGTGGCTTAAGCTCTGTGATGTCAGGCTTTTGTAAATTGATGGTCATGGCTCATTCCCCATTTGGTTTCGGTAGCATTGCCTTGCTGCCGGTGGTCACACTCTCGTGTGAAATCAAAAACTATCTTTGATCCATTGTGTCATGCGACCCAATGGACCCTCGGTTCCGTTGCGTTGATGGCGCACCGCGCCGCGAAAATTCGTCAAACTCTGGTCGTTATGTGCTGTCTGCGGGTAGATCATCAGACCCACAGTTGCAGCAAAAGCAGGCGTTTTGGCCGATGTCGGCAAACCTTTAATGCCAAGCGGACGGCCAATACGGATGTTACGGCCAAGCACCCGCCTTGCCAGATCCGGCAGACCCGTCATCTGCGCAGCGCCGCCGGTTAGAACAACGCGTTTGCCAATAACACTGGAATGTCCAGATTTGTTCAGACGCTCACGCAGCATTTCCAGCGTTTCTTCCACGCGGGCCGCAATAATCCGGTTGAGCAAGCTACGCGGCACCTGATGCGGATTATCCAGTCCGTCTTCACCCAGACCCGGAACGGAAATCATTTCGCGGTCATCAACCGTCGCTGCCATTACCGAGCCCTGCATCACTTTCATGCGTTCGGCCGTTTCAATACCGCAAGAAAATCCACGCGCGATATCCATGGTCACATGGTGACCGCCCACAGGAATACAGTCGGCATGAATAAATCTGCGCTCTGAAAACACCGAGATAGAAGTCGTGCCGCCGCCCATATCAATACAGGCGCAACCAAGCTCCAATTCGTCATCAACAAGCGTTGAAAGACCTGACGCATAAGGTGTTGCAACCATTTGCTCGACGCTCAGATGCGAACGGTTGATTGCCAGTTCCATATTGCGCATTGGCGCGGCATCAACACTCAGCAGGTGCATATTAAGTGAAAGCTCTTCGCCGATCATGCCGCGCGGATCAAGAATACCGCGCTCGCCGTCAAGCACATGATCAACAGGCATAAGATGAACCACCTGACGATCAATACGTGCGGCCCGCGCCACGGCGGCTTTTAAAACTTTCTGAATATCCTTTGCAGCAATCGGCCGGTCATCCAGCGTGATTGATGCGGAACATTTTGTACTGGCCATACGGCCGGCACTGATATTTGTGATAATTGATTCGACGGTCAGACCGGCCATGCGTTCGGCAGCTTCAACCGCGTGGCGCACGGTGCGCTCAACACCGTCCAGATCGACGATCATACCGGATTTCATACCAATCGATTTTGTATGACCAATGCCGATAACTTCTGGCGCATGGGTGCGGCCATGCAGATAGCGTCCGCCATCAACCGGCATCAATTTTGCAATCACACAAACGGTCTTGGTGGAACCGATATCAAGAACAGTAACGATTGAGCTGCGGATCTTGGCCATCAGATACGGCTCCCGCGCTCTTTACGCGCTTTTTTCGCAGCTTCTGCGCGCGCTTTGACAAACTCTTCGCGGCTTGCCTGCGCATTTTCAGTCAACGCAAAAATAGTGCGATCCTTCAGGCGAAGGTCAATCGCCGCAAGATCACGGTCAAGTACGCCAAGCTCGGCCTGTAGCTCTGTCAGACGAACAAGCGCATCTTCCAGCCCTTCATCCGGCAAGCGTATGGTCATGCCATTATCAAGACGCAAGTTCCAGCGGCGTGTACCAATGCGGATAAAAGCACGGACACGTCCTGCCAGATCGTCAAATTTTGCTACTGTTTCCACAAAAGCCTTACCGCCTTCTGCTGCGCCTTTTCCAACAAGGAATGGCAAAGCCGACAAACGTGCATCCGCTGCATAGCCGCCGATAACCGAACCATCCTCTTGAACAACGGTCAGTGCTTCACCCTGCTGCCAGACAGCAAAAGCATCACGCTCTTCAATTTCTATCTGAAGCTTATCAGGGTAAACTTTCGCGATTCTTGCGCCGCCAACCCATGGCAACTGTTTCAAAGCGGCACGCGAGGCACCCGCATCGATAGAAACCAGAGAACGCTGATCACCCAGACGCAATGCTGCAAACACGTCATTAGCTGTCGTGTGCGTGTTGCCGGAAATCTCGATTTCCGCAACGGCGAAACCGGCTTTCGCGGTAACTGTATCAACAACAGAACCGAATTGTCCGCCAATAACAGAACCATAAATAATTGCTCCGCCCAGAATGGCGGCAATACCGAAACCTTCGGTGTGTTTTGGAAAAATGATGTGTCCGTCCATCAGCCGTTTCATGAAACGGACTGGCCAGCGCAGCAAACGCGGCAAAACGCGCAGGTTTGCGAAACTTGTGCCCGGAAGCACAATCCGATCAAACTCTGGCAATTTTGACTTCAACGCAAACAAGAAGCGTCCTCCACCATCCAATGTAAAAGCTCGCCGAAACTATGTCCGGCATAAGCTGCAAGCTCGGGCACTAGGGATGTTGCGGTCATGCCGGGTTGCGTATTGATTTCCAACCAGATCACTTCACCTTCCTCTGAGAACCGATCATCATACCGGAAGTCGGAACGGGTCACGCCGCGACAACCAAATGCCTTGTGAGCTTTTAACGCCATATTCGTAATCTTTTGGTAAACAAAAGGTGAAATTTTTGCAGGGCATTCGTGATTTGATCCACCGGCGGCATATTTTGAATCAAAATCGTAGAACTCTTGGCCTTGCGGAATGATCTCGGTTACGCCGAGCGCCACATCGCCCATGACGGCACAAGTCAGTTCACGGCCATGAATATACCGCTCGACCATGACACGGTCGCCATATTTCCACTCATCGGAGGTAATGACTTGCGGCGGATGGCTTTGCCCTTCCTTCACGATGACAACGCCGAAGCTCGACCCTTCCGCCACAGGCTTCACCACATAGGGAGGCTTCATGGGATGCGCCGACGTAATATCGAAGCGGTCCATAACCTTCGACTCGGCAACGGCAATACCGTGCGTTTTCGCCAATCGCTTGGAAAGCTCTTTATCCATAGCAACGGCAGTCGCCAGCACACCGGAATGCGTATAAGGAATTTGCATAAATTCCAGTACGCCTTGAATGGTGCCATCTTCGCCGTAAGGGCCATGCAGCGCGTTGAAAGCAACATCCGGCTTTACCTCGGCAAGCTGATTGGCAACATCATGTGTCACATCAATGCGTGTCACCCGATATCCAAAGCGCTCAAGCTCATCGGCACAGGCTTTTCCGGAACTCAGACTGACTGGTCTTTCCGATGAAAAACCACCCATTAACACCGCAACATGCTTATCTCGACTGACCAAAGCGCTTCCCCTCGTTTCATCAATGTCCGCCAGATAAAGCGAGAGTCCGATCACGGCGCAAAACGCGCACCGCAAATCATGGCAGCAAACACCCGCCCGACTCAAACCAAAACGGAACAACCTATATGAATCAGAGTGGCGATTCGCTGACAAGTAAAAATCGGAAAAACTGCAAAAGTACTTTGCTGAAAATCATCAAACGAGAAGGCTATTTGTCACGAAAATTGATTGCAGCGGCACGGGTTTTCATGACCCAAGCCGCACACTTTGCATGATTACGAAAAAAAAGAGCCTAGTTGCGCGGGCGAATAAGCTGGAAGCGCGCATTAAGCAAAACCGATGCAAAAGCCAGCCCCAGCGCAAGGCCGGTCCAAACACCAACACCGCCCCAATCTGCGACGATCCCCAGATAATAGGATGTCGAAAGTCCGACACACCAATATGAGAAAACGGCGAATGCCATCGGAATTCGCGTATCTTTAAGACCGCGCAATTGCGCAACGGCCACAGCCTGCGCGCTGTCAAATAATTGGAAAACCGCAGCCACGAATAGCAGCGGCACCGCATAGGCTGCCACCGCGGCAACATCTTCCTTGCCCTCATCCAGAAACAGGCTGATCAACTGGTCGGGCATGATGAAAAACAAGCTGGCGCTGGCAACGGCCACCAAAATAGCAATCGCCATAACAGCATTGGCCGCCCGGTGAAGATTATCGGGGTCACTGCGCCCGTAAGCGTTTGAAATTCTAATCGTTGCGACCTGGCTCATGCCAAGCGGTATCATGAAGGCAATCGAAGCCAGTTGCAGCGCAATACCGTGCGCGGCCAATGGCACGACCCCCAACCACCCCACGATGATGGACGCGAAGATGAACATGCCGACTTCCGCAAGGATTGTGATCGCAATCGGAATTCCGATTTTCAGGACATCGAAAAATGCCTGCCAGTCTGGACGCCAAAAGCGGACAAACACCTCATATTTCCGTGAATCTTTTTGGTAGGCGGCATAAAGCGCCATCGCCAGAAACATAATGATGTTCACAAGCAAAGTCGCATAGGCAGCGCCGCGCACACCCAGTTCCGGCGCACCCCAATTGCCGAAAATAAGCATGTAATTGATGACGACATTGGCAAGCGCGGCCAGCAATGTTGACCAGAAAATAATTTCCGCCCGCTCAATGGCAGACAAAAACGAACGCAAAGCAAAGCTCATCAGGGTCGGGAACATCGCAATAGCGGCAATAGCCAGATATTGACTTGCCAGCAGAGCAAGCAGCGGTTTTTGCCCCAGCATAAGCAATATTTCTTCCCCGAAGAAGAAGATCGGTAGAACGAGGCTGGAATAAACAATTGCAACCCAGAAACCCATGCGAACAACGCGGCGCACGGTGCGCTTGTCACCCTCGCCCTCGGCTTGCGCAGCCATTGGCATAACGGCCTGACCGATGCCCGCACCAAAGATCATGATGACAAAGAATAATTGCGTCGCCAGCACGCTGGCAGCCAGCTCCTCAACACCGTACCAGCCGAGCATGACAGTGTCGGTGGTATTCATCAGCATCAAACCAAGCTGTGAGCCGACAAGCGGAATACCAAGCTTGAACGTCGCGCGCATGTGCTCGGACCACGTATTCAAACCCGGCCTGACTAATTTTTCATCAGTTTGCACAATATCTGTCATCCGGACCCATTAGCCCCGATTCAAACAAAGGCCAATAGGTATTTTCACCGCATCAGACAAAAAAACTGACGGTTAAATTTAAGAGATTTGAATGAAACAGAATGCTTTAAAGCATACGGCCGAGGAATTCCTGCACCGGCTCCTGATCACTTGCAAATTCACCAAGCCTTTTGATTTCCCACTCAAGGCGAATACCGGCATTATCAAGCACGCGCGTACGCACGGTTTCGCCAAGCGACTCAAGATTATGGCTGGTTGCGCCGCCCGTATTGATCATGAAATTACAATGCATCGGCGACATTTGCGCTTGGCCCACCATCAAGCCGCGGCAACCCGCTTCGTCAACCAGCTTCCACGCTGAATGACCTTCCGGATTTTTGAAAGTAGAGCCGCCGGTTTTTTCCTTTACTGGCTGAACCGTTTCACGGTGATGCTGAACCTCATCCATCTGTTTCTGGATGATGGCTTTATCTTCGCTGTAACCTTCAAACAGCGCGCCGGTAAAAATCAATTCTTTGGCAGCTTCCGAGTGGCGGTAGGAATAGCCCATATCAGCATTTGAAAGCGTGTGTTTTTTACCATTGCGATCAACGGCATAAACCTCAACAACGCGTTCGCGTGTTTCTGTGCCATTGGCACCTGCATTCATGCGTAGCGCGCCGCCAATTGCGCCTGGAATACCATGGTAGAAGTGAAAACCGCCTAAGCCGGCATCACGCGCCGCACTGGCAAGCATTTTATCCGGCACCGCAGTCCCGCATTTGATCTGTGTGTCACCGACAGTCTCGATATTGCCGAACCCGCGCGCGGACAAGCGTATAACAACGCCTTTCAAGCCACCGTCGCGTACCAGCAAATTGGACCCGACACCAACAACAAGAACCGGCACATCATCCGGCAGGGCGGCCATAAACATCGCCAGATCGTCTTCATCGGCAGGCTGATAGAGAACTTCCGCGCGTCCGCCAGTACGAAACCAGGTTACAGCACTCATGGGTGCATCGGGCGTTAGCCTTCCGCGCAAATCAGGCACAAGAGGACGCAACCGTTCCAGTAAAGCTTCACTATTGATAGACATCAGGCCTCACCACCCGCCAGTTCACGTGGCAGTGCATAAGCCCACTGGGTGATAGAACCTGCACCCAAATACAAAACATAGTCGCCTTCAGATGCTTCCGAACGGACAATTGAAGCCACATCGGCAGGCCCTGAAATAGCCCGCGCGTCACGGTGTCCGCCCGATTTCATGCGGCTGACCAAGCTAGTGTGGCTCGCCCCTTCGATCGGGTCCTCCCCTGCTTCGTAAACAGGAGCAACAAGCGCGATATCGGCATCGTTAAAACAGGCGGCAAAATCATCAAACAAATCATGCAAACGCGTATAGCGGTGCGGCTGCATGACGGCGATGACACGTTTGTCACCGGCCGCCGCGCGTGCCGCTTGCAGCACCGCTTTGATTTCAACCGGATGATGCGCGTAATCGTCAAAAACAGAAACGCCGTTCCAGTCGCCGGTATGGGTAAAGCGGCGCTTTACACCGCCGAAGGCAGAGAGCCCTTTGGTGATGTTTTCCGCAGACATGCCAAGCTCGTGCGCAACAGCAATCGCAGCCGTTGCATTCGACACATTGTGCGCTCCTGGCATTGGCAGGCGCAAACCGGTCAGCGACACGGTTTCACCGCCTTTGCGGTTGCGGATTTCAACATCGAAAATGGAGGTCGCACCGTCCATGCCCTTATGCGTATAGCGTACATCGGCCTGCGGGTTTGTACCGTAAGTGATAACGCGCCGGTCCGAAATTTTCGAGACCAGTGATTGCACTTCAGGGTGATCAATGCAGCAGACGCCAAAGCCGTAAAACGGGACATTCTCTACAAACTGAAGGAACGCTTTGCGTACATTGTCAAATGAGCCGTAATGATCAAGATGCTCCGGATCGATATTGGTGATTACGGCCACATCCGCTGGCAGTTTCAAAAATGTGCCATCGCTTTCATCAGCTTCGACAACCATCCACTCGCCCTCGCCCATGCGGGCATTGGTACCGTAAGCGTTGATAATGCCGCCATTGATCACAGTCGGGTCAAGATCGCCCGCATCCAAAAGGGTTGCCACCATTGAGGTGGTTGTGGTCTTGCCGTGCGTTCCGCCAATCGCGATCGCATTTCGAAACCGCATAATTTCCGCCAGCATTTCCGCACGGCGAACGATAGGCAGCAATTTTTCACGCGCGGCGATCAGCTCCGGATTATCTTTTTTAATCGCGGTCGACACGACCACAACCTGCGCGTCGCCGATATTGGCTGAGGAGTGGCCGACAAAGACTTCAATGCCTTTTTCGCGCAAACGCTGAACATTCGGGCCATCTGCCTGATCAGAACCCTGAACCTTATGGCCAAGATTATGCAGCACTTCGGCAATGCCGCTCATACCAATCCCGCCAATTCCAACAAAATGGACCAGTCCGATATTTTGCGGCATTTTCATATTATGTCGTTCCGAAATTTTGAGGCGTTGAATATTTACGGTTGCGTCGTTTTAAGCTCTGCAACTGTCTTTCCTGACGCAATAGCCTCTGTCAGGTCTGCAAGCAAGATGTCGGCCCGTGGTTTGCCAGCCGCTTTTGCGGCCGCCGCCATTTTGGCGAGCACATCAGGAGATTGAATCAATTGTTCGAATTCGCGTGCAATGATATCGGCATCAAGATCTCCCTGCCGCATCACCTTGGCACCGCCAACCGCTTCCAGCGCTGCGGCATTGGCTGCCTGATCATGATCGAGCGCATGCGGATAAGGGACAAAAATCGCAGGACGGCCGATCGCTGCGATTTCTGACACCGTTGATGCGCCCGAACGCGCCATAACCAGATGTGCATCGCTGATACGGCGCGGCAAATCGGAAAAGAACGGCGAGACATCGGCTTTCACACCAAGCGTCGCATAGGCGGCGCGTGCTTCATCTTCGTCTTCCGGCCGTGCCTGCTGTGTCAAATGGATCCGCTTGCGCAAGCTCTCTGGCATCTTGGCCAATGCGGCGGGAATTGTTTTGGAAAAGAACTGGGCGCCTTGGCTACCGCCAAAAATCACAAGATTTATAGGACCGGTTTTGCCGATAGGAGCATAGGCTTTTTCGCTCGCCTCTTTCACCGCCGGGCGGACCGGATTACCCGTTTCAACAATCTTGTCGGCAAATTCACCTTTTGCCTTCAGGAACCCGCCCGCAATCAGAGTGACACGCTTGGCCAGCATTTTGTTGGCGCGGCCTGCAACAGCGTTTTGCTCGTGGATCATCGTTGGCATTTTGCCGCTGGCAGCTATAAGCGGCGGCACTGTCGGATAACCGCCAAAGCCAATAACGGCTCTGGGTTTCAAGTCTCCGATCAACCGTTTTGACGTGACCATCCCTTTCATCAGGGTCAGCACCGCCTTGACGATCTTGATCGGGTTGACGCCCGATGGCGATGCCGCATCAATCACATGTGTCTGTAAAGCGGGAAAATTGGCCGTATATTGCTGCGCACGTTTGTCTGTTGCCAGATGAATTGTCCATCCGCGTTTATTCAGTTCATGAGCAAGGGCTTCGGCAGGAAACAAATGGCCACCAGTACCACCTGCCGAAAGAAGAATTACACCTTTTGTCATCGCTTACTCCGCTGCTTCCAAACCGCCTTCCATAGACGAATGGAAGCGCACTTTCCCTGCGCGCGATTCTGGGCGTTTTCGTGTCAGAGCCAGCAGAAATCCGGCTGTCAGCGCAACAGCGATCATCGACGAGCCGCCATAGGAAACAAATGGCAATGTCATGCCTTTTGCCGGCATTAGTTGCAGATTAACCGAAATATTGATCATCGATTGAAACCCGATCAGGATAACAAGGCCGGAAACGGCAAAGCGCCGGAAATGGTCTGTTTCGCCAAAAGAGCGTTTTAAACCGTGCAACACGATAAAGGCGAAAACCGCCACCAAAACCATGCACAGGATGATGCCATATTCTTCGCCAAGAACAGAGAAAATAAAGTCTGTGTGGCTGTCCGGCAGAACACGCTTTACGGTGCCCTCGCCTGGCCCCTGCCCAAACCAGCCGCCACGCACAATCGCCTCGCGGCCCATATCCACCTGAAAGGTATCGCCTTCGCCGGTCAGGAAGCGGTCAATACGGCCTGCCACATGCGGCAGCGCGTAATAGGCAAACACAAGACCCACTGCGCCGATGCCGCCAAGCACAGCAATCCATAACCATGACATGCCGGCCATAAAGAACATTGCGCCCCATGTACCGGCCAGCAAAATCGTCTGTCCCAGATCCGGCTGCGCCACCAAAAGCCCGACAATGGCGATGAACAAAATTCCCGCAAACAGATTGCCCGGAATGTCCGGTCGCCGCTGGCGTTCCGCAAACATCCATGCGCAAATAACCACAAAGGCAGGTTTCATGAATTCCGAGGGCTGAAGCTGAAAACCGAGAATGCTGACCCAGCGCCGTGAACCTTTAATTTCAACGCCGAAAAACAGCGCCATAACCATAAATACAATCGATCCTGCAAGCACGACCAGTGCAAGCCGCCTGACCTGTCGCTCATCAAGAAAAGAGACGGCGATCATGACAGCAATCGTAGGCAGCAAAAACACAGCATGACGTTTAACAAAGTGGAAGCTGTCAAGGCCGATACGCTCGGCCACGTTCGGGCTGGCGGCAAAGGACAGAACCATGCCAAAGCCGATAAGTGCTAGAAATGCGACCAGCAACCACCTGTCAACGGTCCGCCACCATTCTGCGCCTGCACTACGGTCACTGCGTCCATACATTAGCTTTCCCCTTCCACTTTGCCTTCAAGTGGCAGTTTTTCAACCGCTGCGACAAAAGCTTCGCCACGTTTTTCAAAATTTGAAAACTGGTCAAAACTTGCTGCCGCCGGTGCCAAGAGTACCACAGGTTCATGGTGCGAACTTTGCGCCGCATCCGCTGCCGCATGTTTTACGGCCACGTCAAGCGTTGCGGAAATCTCATAAGCCACATCTTCGCCCAGTGTCGCCGCAAACGCAGGGGCCGCTTCACCGATGAGATATGCTTTTACAATATTGCCGAACAAAGGACGCAGCGGTTCAATACCGCCTTCTTTTGCAAGTCCGCCCGCGATCCAGTGAATAGAAACAAAACTTGAAAGCGATTTTTCCGCCGCATCGGCATTGGTCGCTTTACTGTCATTGACGAACTTGGTTTTTCCGCGTTCGGCAATAATTTGCATGCGGTGCGCAAGTCCCGGAAAGGATTTGAGCGCCGCCATCATCTCTTCCGGCTCAAGGCCCAGAATTCGCCCCGCTGCGGTCGCGGCCAATGCGTTCTGCATATTATGCGCGCCGCGCAGTGATGGCGCATCGCTCAGATCAAGCATGGCACCATATTGTTCGACATCAACAAGCATCGCGTTTTCAATACGTGCGGCAATCGCAGCCGACCATTGATCGCCAACGCCAATGACAGCCTGCACCGATTTGGCAACAAGCTGTTCTTTAATCGCGGCATAATTTTCCATTGAGCCGTGACGGTCCAAATGGTCCGGCGATAAATTGAGCAATATGCCGACATCGGGGTCAAGAGATGGTGCCAGATCAATCTGGTAGGATGAACATTCAATCACATAGACACGGCCGTCTTGCGGCTCTTCCAGTGCAAGAACGGGAACACCGATATTGCCGCCCATCTGAACATCGCGTCCTGATTGTCTAAACAAATGGGCAACCAGTGCTGTTGTTGTTGATTTGCCGTTCGTACCTGTAATGGCGATGAATTTCGCGGTGGTCTGCGCTTCTCGGCGCTGACGGCAAAACAGCTCGACATCGCCTATGATTTCCACATCAGCGCCGCGCGCCAGATCAACCGACCAATGCGGCTTGGGATGGGTGAGCGGCACACCGGGCGAGAGTACAAAACTGTCTATCTTCCCCCAGTTCAACTCATGCAAATCGACACAATTAATGCCTTTGGCCCGTGCGCGCGCCACACTATCCGGATTATCATCCCAAGCATAAATTTCCGCGCCGCCGGCAACAAGAGCCTCGGCAGTCATGATGCCAGAGCCGCCCAAACCAAAAAGAGCGACTTTTTTAGCGGCCATGACTGTAAGTTTGATCATCGTGGTGACCTAACGCAGTTTGAGTGTGGAAAGACCGATCAGCGCCAGAATGAGCGCTATGATCCAGAAACGGATAACAACTTGGCTTTCCGTCCAGCCCTTCTTTTCAAAATGGTGGTGAATAGGTGCCATCAAGAACACGCGCTTGCCGGTTATCTTAAAATAGCCGACCTGAATGATAACGCTGAGCGCTTCCATGACGAACAGACCGCCAATAATAGCCATGACGATCTCGTGCTTGGTGGCAACAGCAACAGTGCCGATCAATCCGCCAAAGGCCAGCGAACCGGTATCCCCCATAAAAATCGCTGCCGGTGGTGCATTGAACCATAAAAAGCCAAGCCCCGCGCCCATCAGGGCACCCATGACAACGGCCAGATCACCTGTGCCCGGCACAAAATGAATTTGAAGATAATCGGCAAAAATCGCGTTACCGCACAAATAGGCAATAATACCGAATGCACCCGCCGCGATCATGATTGGCACAATCGCCAAGCCATCAAGGCCATCGGTCAAATTCACCGCATTACCCGCACCAACAATAACGAATGCAGCCACAGGAATGAAAAAGATTCCCAGATTAATCAGGAAGTCTTTGAAAAACGGAAATGCGAGACTTGAAGAAAACGGCTCGCCGCCGGCACGCATAATCACATAGGCAGCAATACCGGCTATGATAAACTCAAGGCCGAGGCGCATTTTGCCGGAAAATCCTTTGTCGGACTGTTTGGTCACTTTGAGATAATCATCATAAAAGCCGATTGCGCCGAAACCGATCATCACCATCATGACAACTTGCACATAAGTGTTGCTGAGATTGCCCCAAAGCAATGTCGCCACAATGATGCCGACAAGTATCATCAGGCCGCCCATTGTCGGCGTGCCTGCTTTTTTCAAATGGGTTTGCGGTCCGTCAGCGCGAATAGGCTGACCTTTGCCCTGCCGCAATTTAAGCGCCGCGATAATGCGCGGGCCAAACAGAAACACAATAAAGGCGGACGTAATCAGTGCGCCACCGGTGCGGAAGGTGATGTATCGAAACAAGTTAAGAACTTGAAACTGATCAGCAAATTGCGTCAACCAGTATAGCATTATTGAATTCCCCTAAACCGCTGCGACGCAGCGTTACCCTCATGTTACGCAGCGCTATACGCTTTCAAAAGCGATTTAACAATTTTTGAAAACCTGATGCCGTTGGACGACTTAATCATGATCACATCTCCGGCAGACGGAACGGTGGCAAACTCTTCGGCCAGCATATCGGCATCATCGAAATAGCGCGTGTTGAATTCATCGCCAAGAGCCGCTTCAAGCGCGTTCATTTCTGAACCGGCAAGATAGACATCTTTAATGCCCAGCCTTGTTAGCGGATCGGCAAGGGCCGCATGGAGCTTCTGCGAGAATTTGCCCATTTCGAGCATGTCACCCAGAACAGCGATGCGGCGGCCGCGCCCTTTCGGGTTCATCGACGCCAATGTTTCAAGCGCCGCCTCCATAGAGGCAGGGTTGGCATTGTAGCTCTCGTCAATCAGCGTGAACGTCCCGTCACCAACCTTCAATTCATAATGGCGGCCACGCCCGCTTGATGCGGTCAGACGTGCCAGAGAATGGCTGACTTTGCTCATATCCGCATCAATCAAATGAGCGGTGGCGAGCACGGCCAGCATGTTCTGAACCACATGTTTGCCCGGCACGCTAACTTTGAAAGCAACTTCCTGCCCGAAAACCTTGGCAATCGCGGTCGAGCAATCTTCCAGATATTCCGCATTTTTAAGCACAACATCGCTGCGCCGGTTTGAACCGTATCCGACAATATTTTTCACGCCGGACTGCTCTGCGATTTCGCTCAACAGTTTAAAGCGCTTGTCATCCCGATTGATGACAGCCGTACCGCCACGCACAAGGCCGCTAAAGATTTCGCCCTTGGCGTGGGCAATTTCATCAAGGGTTTTAAAATGTCCCATATGCGCTGCCGCAACCAGCGTGACAATGGCAATATGTGGCTGCACCATTTTTGAAAGCGGCGTTATTTCACCGGCATGGTTCATCCCGATTTCAAAAACACCAAAATCGGTTTCCTGCGGCATACGGGCCAAAGTCAGCGGTACGCCCCAATGATTGTTAAATGACGCTGCCGAGGCATGGACTTTTCCGCAACCTTCAAGCGCATGGGCAAGCGCGTCCTTTGTCGTGGTTTTACCGGCAGAACCGGTCACCGCGATGATTTTGGCTTTTGAACGCGCCCGCGCGGCTCTGCCCAAAAGCTCCATCGCATAAAGAACATCGTCAACAACCATGAGCGGCGTTTGGATCCGGCCAAGCGCGGGCAGTTTTTTCTCGTCAACCACCAATACGGCTGCACCGGCTGCCGCTGCAGCAGTGGCATAATCATGCCCGTCAACACGGTCGCCTTTGATAGCAAAAAAGGCCTCACCTTTTTGCAATGTGCGCGTATCAATTGAGATGCCTGTAATTTCCTCAGGAACGCCATGCACCGGACGTGCGTTCATGGCATCGACCATTGCTTTGCCGGTCCACAATGGCATGTCACCAACCGGACCAACTTCCTCAATGGCAATACGCGCTTCTTCATGATCAGAAAACGGATGCTTCACGCCATTGATCGTCTGGCCTGTTTCGTGTCCCTTGCCTGCAATAACAAGTGTATCGCCTTTGCCAAGGTTTGAAATGGCTGTACGGATTGCTTCACGGCGGTCGCCGATCTCCATCGCGCCTTCGCTCACATCCATAATAGCTTTGCGTATGAGCGCAGCATCTTCAGTTCGCGGATTATCATCGGTCACATAAACAACATCGGCCAGCCGTGTTGCGATTTCACCCATAATCGGACGCTTGCCTGTGTCGCGGTCCCCGCCACACCCGAAAACAACGGCAACCTTGCCTGTTGTGAAAGGACGAACAGAGAGTAAAACCTGCTCCAACGCTTCGGGTTTATGCGCATAGTCCACATAAACCAAAGCACCATTATTGGTGGTGTCGACATGTTCCAACCGGCCCGGTGCGCCTTTTAATTCTTCCAGCGCCTTAAATGCGGTGGCAGCGTCAACGCCGGTTGCGATACACAGTCCGGCGGCGACCAATGCATTGGCGATCTGAAAATCTCCGGCAAGCGGCAACTCAATACGATAGATTTTGCCATCATGCGCAACTTCAGCGATTTGGCGGTGCCGTTCATGCTCAACGCGCTTGAGCGTAATGTAATCACCCTTGCGGCCCACAGTCATGACAGACAAACCGGCTTTCGCTGCGGCATTGACTGCTTTTTCCGAATAGGCATCATCAGCAAAAATAACAGCCGGAGACTTTGGCGCCATCAGCGTATCGAACAGACGCATCTTCGCGGCCAGATAATCATCAACCGTTGGATGATAATCCATATGGTCACGGCCAAGATTGGTAAAGGCGGCAGCAGCCAGTTTCACACCGTCAAGGCGGCGCTGTGTCAGCCCGTGGCTGGAAGCTTCCATAGCAACATGGGTTACACCCTCAGCAGCCAGGTTACGCATTTCTATGTGTAGAACAACGGGATCAGGCGTCGTCAGCGAACCTTCAATAACGCCGCTCGGCCGTTCAATGCCTGTTGTCCCGATACTGGCCGCTTGCACACCTGCAAATGTATAAATCTGTCGCACAAATGCCGCCACAGAAGTCTTGCCCGCTGTTCCTGTAACAGCAACCACAGTTTCAGGTTGCGGACCGTAAAAAGCTGCCGCCAGAAGCGCCAGAGTGCGGTGCGGGTCCGGAACATGCAGAACCGGCACACCAATATCACCCAAATCATCATTCGGGCCGCACACAACAATCAGCGCCCCTTTTTCAACTGCGTCCAAAGCAAATTGCGCGCCGTTTGTTTTTACACCGGATAAAGCAACAAAAATTTCACCGGCTGAAATCTCGCGTGAATCCGCACTCACGCCATTGGCTTCAATTTCAGGCAATACGGCACCTGACTTCAGTTCCAGTGCATTATTAAGGATAGGAGATAATTGGGTTAAGAACATCTTTGTCTCGGAATCAGTGAAATCTGTTCGGCTTATACGCTGCTTAATACGACACTTGTAAGGCCTCTCGGTCCGTATAAAATTTTGGCTGTATACCAAGCAAAGAAGCTGACCGGCGAATAATCGCCTCAACCATCGGCGCAGCGTTCAAACCGGCTGTCGCACTATAATTGCCTTCTTCGGGTTTCGGCTCATCAATAATCGTTAAAATCACATATTCAGGGTCATCGATCGGAAATGCCGCCAGAAAGGCATTGAAGCGCACATCATTGGAATATCGTCCATTGACAACCTTTTCAGCCGTTCCTGTTTTGCCGCCCATATAAAAACCTTCAACCTCAGCATTGCGGCCCGATCCCTGCTCCACATTCAAGCGGAAAAGATAGCGCATTTCGGCACTTGTTTTGGCCGAAATCACCTGCTCGCTGATTGCATCGGCCTGCTCTTTCGTGCGCGGCAGGAAGGTCGGATTGATCAGCTTGCCGCCATTAACAAGTGCGGCAGCCGCCATCGCTGTCTGCAGCGGTGTTGTCGTGACACCGTGACCGAAAGAGATCGTGATAGAGTTCAGCTTCTTCCACTCTTTAGGCTCAAGCGGCCGTGCGGTTTCCGGCAATTCGGTTTTCAGCATGTCCAGAAGGCCAAGCTTTTTCAAAAACGCGCGATGCCCGTCAATCCCAACAACATCAGCCATTTTCGCTGTGCCGATGTTGGAAGAATAGATGAACACTTCCGGTACAGTCAGCACGCGCTTTTTGCCGTGGAAATCATTGATCGTAAATCGCGCGATCTTGATCGGTTTACTTGCGTCGAAACGGCTGTTTAACGTGACTTTGCCGCTGTCGAGCGCCATGGCGGTTGTAAACGCTTTGAACGTCGATCCCATTTCATAGGTACCGGCCGCCATACGGTTCAGCCGGTCCTTGTCATTGGCGTTAAACGGATTGTTCGGATCATAATCAGGGACCGAAGACATGGCGACAACTTCACCGGTATTCGCATTTAAAATCACGGCACCGGCGGCAATGGCTCTGTATTTTTCCATCGCACGCACCAGTTCGTCACGCACAATGTGCTGAACACCCGCATCGATGGACAATTTTACCGGCGGCAGTTCGGCAGAGACATCAAGCCCCAATTCCTGCAATGTGCCGACGCCCTGATTGTCGATATATTTTTCAATGCCGGAAATACCGGCATTATCAATATCAACAAGGCCGAGAATGTGAGCGGTATTCGGCCCGCCAGGATAGAATCTGCGGGTTTCGTTTCGAAAGCCGATGCCGGGAATACCCAGCGCCAGAACCTGTGCCTGCTGCTTGGGTGTAATTTCCCGGCGCAGCCAAACAAAACCGGCGCCCGATGACAGCTTTCGATGCCATTCCTTATAGTCCACATCCGGTAAAACGGTCGATAGCGCCTCAACGGCTTCATCCGGATCAATAATGCGGCGCGGCTCTCCATAAAGCGACGCGACACGAATATCGGACGCCATAATGACACCATTGCGGTCAACCAAATCTGGCCGCGCGGCCATATTGCGGTCAACCGACCCATAACTGCGCCCTTGATCAATGTCGGTTAGGCCATATTGAACAAGCCGCCCGCCAATAACGCTATAAACCGCGATAAAGCAGCCCATGGCGATAATGACGCGGTTTCTGCTCGACGCAGCAGAAATTGCCGGTTTTCGGTGCTGTTCAACAGACTTTAATCGCGGTTTGATAAAGGGAAATCGCATCTTAATTGCCTTGCCCCTCTTCAATAGAACCGGTTTGCAAATCATCAATCGCTTCGCCTGCGATAATGTCTCCGATACCGTCACCCGGTGTAAAAACAGGTACGCCCGGCAACTCGTCAGCAAGAATAAGCTGGTTCGAATCTGTCACCCGCAATCCCAGTTCCTGCTCGTAGCGCTTCACAAGCCGCTCAAGGCGTGACGGATGGCTCAAAAATGCCCAGTCGGCTTTCAAAAGGTCGATCGTCTCGCGCTCAAGAGCGATCTTTTTCTCCAACTCGCGAATTTCAGCAAGCTTCTCCTCGGCTTCATGTTTAACCTGATAGGTCCATGTTGCAGCCGCAATCACCAGCCCCAGAAACAAGAGATTTATCCAGCGCATCATTTCAGCGTCTCCGTCGCAATGAATTATTTGAACCGGCGTCTTTGAAACGCGGCCAAGGCAGATTAGGAAGTTTGAAAATCGAAAAATCGAGATCGTCGCGCTGGCCACCTGTGCGCGTGCCATGGCGCAATTTTGCCGACCGCGCACGCGGGTTAACGCTGGCTTCACCCTCGCTTGCACTCACCATGGCTTTGCCCTCAATCGCGTAAAGCGATTGCGAAGGCGCTGACGCAGGCAAAAAGCGCGAACCGCCAGCATTGCCGGTCCGGTCCTGAAAATAGCGTTTCACAATTCTGTCTTCGAGTGAGTGGAATGTGACGACGACGAGCTTGCCCCCGACCGCCAAGACCTTTTCAGCAGCATAAAGCGCATGCGCCAGCTCATTGAGTTCATCATTGACGAATATGCGCAAACCCTGAAATGTCCGCGTTGCAGGGTGGATTTTGTCGCCGTGTTTTCGCGGCATCACTTTTTCAATATGCTTGGCTAGTTGCAATGTCGTTTCAAATGGTGTGTCTTTGCGTACATCAACAATCGACTTTGCGATCCGGCTGGCCTGACGCTCCTCGCCTAAAATACCAATAATGCGGATAAGGTCGTTGACCGCAAACGTATTGACGACATCAGCCGCACTGATACCTGATTGCGCCATGCGCATATCAAGCGGTCCGTCAAAGCGGAACGAAAAGCCGCGCTCGGCCTGATCGAACTGCATGGATGAAACACCGATATCCAGAACAACGCCATCAACGGATCCGGGCTCGAAATGCGTGTCCATGGAAGAAAACGGCGCTTGAATAAGAGACAATTGTTCTCCGCGCTCCGATAGCAGAGCCTGTGCATCGGCAATCGCATTCGGGTCCTGGTCAAAACCGGTGACACGCGCACCGCAATCCATAATCGCTTTTGAATAACCGCCCGCACCAAAAGTGCCATCGATTATATGTTTGCCATCATTGGGTTCAAGCGCTTCCAGCACTTCTGGCAACATAACAGGAATATGGGGCGCTTCCGCGCTTGACGGATTATCGGTTTTACCGGTCATGATGCTTGTTTCCCCGCATCCTGATTGCGTTTTTCCAGCAACCGTGCGCGCACCTGTGCGCGATGATCGGCAAACTGCTCTGGATCCCACATCTGGAAAAACTGTCCGCGTCCCACAAATGCGATCTGGTCCTTGATGCCCGTATGCTCGCGTATGAAATCCGTCACTTGCAGACGCCCCGACCCATCCACTTTGAAAAATGCGCCATCGCCATGGCAAAAGATCGACATATCGTCTGACGAGCGCAAAAACGGATCGTCCAGCGCTATTTTTTCTTCGTATTTTTCCAGCAGGTCCATACCGCCCGCATCGATTGCGGGCATATCGATGGATTGCAGAGCGTAAAGATCGCTCAAACCCTTCAATTGCAGCACGGAGCGAAATTGCGCCGGAACGGAAACGCGTCCCTTGGCATCGATCCGGTTGACCGCATTTGAAAGAAATCGCTCCATCAGTTCCACTTGCCACACTTGCCGCCCGCAAAGCGTCCGTTAGAAACGCAGGCAAACAACCTTCCCCACACAGCCGGCACCAATTGAGAAATTTCCAAAAACTGGCAACGCCTGCAACAAACAGCCTAAACCCTTGCGGCACTGCGTTCAGCTCGGGCAAAAAACCGCTTTGCGGCTGGCTCGCGACTGGCGCGTTCCGTACCAAAAACTGAGAAGCACATGACTGAAAACCGGGCAAATCAAGCTGCCTCTTGGGGTAACATGGGCGATCATGGGCGTCAACGGGAATAGCGTGTTTTAGGCACTCCAATCGACGTCCAAACGAATCACTAGAATTGCGCGAAATCCATTTATTATTGGTTAACCATGAGGCGAAAATCGCCGGATATCTTAGCCATTATGACAATATTGCATCCGCTCACATTTCTGTTACGCTTTGTAATGTCGTTGGTGGGGACTAACGTGGGGGTTCAAAAGTTGAAATTTGAAATGCGTATTGCGGCAGCAGCAATTGTTGCGGTCATAGCTGCATCTGTGCCTGCATCAGGCAAGACATGGCTTAAAACAGGCGGCGTATCAAAAACACCTTTCGGTCATTATGAATATTGCAAACGCGGCGGCCGTCATTGCGGCTCTCAAAGCGCCGTTGCGCCCGCAAAAATGTCCGAAAGCCGTTGGGCCAAAGTCCGCCGCATCAATACTGCGGTCAACAAACAGATCAAACCGGTGCTTGATATCAACAGTCGCGGCGTCAATGAATATTGGGAAATCCCGAAAAGTCAGGGCGATTGTGAGGATTACGCACTCCTGAAACGTTCAAGAATGATGGCGGCCGGCTTTAAAGGCTCGCAATTGCCTCTGACAAAGGTTCGCCTGCCGAACGGCCAAGCGCATATTGTGTTGGTCGTGCGCACCAATCAGGGCGACTATATGCTTGATAATTTGAGCAACCGCGTCCAGCCGGTGAGCAAGGTGCGTTACCGCTTTTTGAGTATGCAGGCTTCCAATAACGCCAATAACTGGCTGACGATCCGCGGCAAAACAAGAACCGCAGCGCTACATTAAATCCACTGCACTAAACGTCTGGCCGGTCCGCAATTTTGCGGACCTGTCTGCGGTAAGTGTGTCAGTTGGCCTGTAAGCCGGGTTCTGTATGGCGCTGAAATCAGCACGTGGCGACCATTCATCTGGGACGCATATTGCTATACGCCTCGTGCAACCTACCCGGATGACTCGCGAAGAGCCGCGCAACCGAAGTTGACGCCATCCCTATTCGGTCTTGCTCCCGGTGGGGTTTACCCTGCCATGACTGTTACCAGCCATGCGGTGCGCTCTTACCGCACCCTTTCACCCTTACCCTCCTGATGCGAACATCTTTGAAGGCGGTTTGCTTTCTGTGGCACTTTCCCTAAGGTCACCCTCGCCGGACGTTATCCGGCACCGTTCTCTGTGGAGCCCGGACTTTCCTCACCGCACGCCTTTCGGCATTGATACGGCGCGGCCGCCCGGCCAACTGACACAAAGGGTCTGTAAACGCAGTGCCAAGCGGACGCAAGCCGGACTTGGTACCGGCACTTATTGTGAAAGCGATGAAACCATCTCGTAGCGGCCATTATGATCGGCAATGCGATTCAGTACCAAGGCAGCTTCGGTAATATGAAGCGCCTCGCGGGCCAGTTGGTCCGGTGACTTCCCCTCGCCTCGCGCAGCAAGCCTGACCGCATCAATACCTGCCGCAAAATCAATGCGTGACGGATAGGCAGGCAGGTGATCATCTTTGCCCGCCTTATATTTCAATCGGGAACCCGCGTGAGGTTTTGCCGCCATAAAGCGGCCACGCAGCGCTTCAAGCCGCCTGAAAAGCCTGAATATAAAGGAAAGCGGTTGATCCTTACGCTCCACAAATATTGCCGATGAATGGTCCCACAAATCGGCAACGGTCAAGGTGCCGTCCTCACCCATAATGGTCAAAGAGCGGTCTTTCGGCGCACAAAGCCCGCATGTCAGCCGCGCAATGACGCCATTTTCAAACTCCAGAACTGCCGTCGAAAAATCGGGCGCCATGTCGGCGGCGGCAATCTCAACGCCCTTATCCATAAACAAGGTCGCGGACATGCCTGTGATACGTTTGATTGACCCGAACAAGCTAATCAGCCAGGACAGGCTGTAACCTGCATGTTCCAGCGTGCAACCGATCTCGAACTCATGTTTGCCGGGCCATGGCGCACCGCTCCAGCTGCGCCATTCCTGCCATTTTTCACGGAAAACCGCTCCGTCTTCCATTTCCGCATAGACAAGCTTGGGTTTGCCGATTTTATTTTCCTGAAGCGCCTTACTGGTTGCTTTAAATGCGTCTGAATATGCGTTGGCTGGCGCGCCCGCTAGAACCAGCCCCGCTGACTGAGCCTGCGCAACTAATTTGCGCGCATCATCAAGATTCATTGCCAGCGGTTTTTCGCAATAAACATGCTTGCCCGCAGCCAGCGCGGCTGAGACGATATCGTAATGCGTCTCCGGTGTTGTCAGCACTGCAATCAATTCAACAGTTTCGTCTTGCAAAACCGCATCCAGCGACGCATAGGGTTTGACCGAATAATAATCACAGAACTGCGAAAGCCGGGCCTGATCAATGTCGAAAACACCGGCAAGCTCAAGCACATCCATATGCGCGAGCGTTTTCATGTAATAATCAGCAACGAACCCCGTGCCGATAATGGCAAACCGCATTGAAAACTCCTGTTTTGCGGAACGCTACAGGAAAAGCGTTGAGATGGCGTTATCAAGTCGTAGGCGATTAATCTTTCAGGTCGGGATTAAAATCCACGGCCTCATAATCATCTTCATCCGATAATTGCGGACCGGGAATGACGTAAGAACCGGAAAGCCAACGGTTCAAATCAACATCTTTGCAACGGGCAGAGCAAAACGGATAGGTTGCGCGCGCACTGTCACGCGAACATTCCGGACATTTGACTGTTGGACGCAGCGGTTCGACTTTCGAAGACATCAGTTTGCTCCGCTTAGCCAGTTAAAATGCACGTCGAACCCTTCATCTTTCAGCAGCTTGGTTGTCTGATAAAGCGGCAAACCAACAACATTGCTGTAAGAGCCGACCAGTTTGACCACAAATGTGCCCGCCAAACCCTGAATCGCATAACCGCCAGCCTTGCCGCGCCATTCGCCCGACGCAAGATAGGCGTCCATTTCATCGCGCGGAATACGCTTGAAGCGCACTTTCGTCTCAACAACATTGGAGCGCGACTTGCCTTTCGGCGTTATCAGGCAAATGCCGGTATGAACCTTGTGCGCGCGGCCGGAGAGCATCCGCAATGATTGCGAGGCTTCGTCCAGCAGTTCTGCTTTTGGTAAAATATTGCGGCTGACCGACACCACCGTATCAGCGGCCAGAATGTAAGTGTTTTCGAGTGTTTCACCGTCTTCGCGCATAATTTCAAGCGAACGGTGCGCCTTATCATAGGCCAGACGGCGCGCCAGCGAACGCGGATGTTCAGCGCGTTGCGGCATTTCATCAACATTAGCGGGAAGCAATCTGTCCGGCTCAATACCGGCCTGCGCCAGCAATTCGACGCGGCGGGGCGAACCTGAGGCAAGGACAAGTTTTTGAAAAACACTCATTCAGTGTGTTCGCCCGAAAAATTATTTGAAGCGATAAGTGATACGACCTTTGGTCAGATCATACGGAGTCATCTCAACAAGCACCTTATCGCCTGTGAGTACACGAATACGGTTTTTACGCATCTTGCCGGCAGTATGCGCAATGATCTCATGATCATTTTCAAGCTTCACGCGAAATGTCGCGTTCGGCAATAATTCCGACACAACGCCGGGAAATTCCAAAAGTTCTTCTTTTGCCATGCTTTAGTCAGCACCCTTTAAATATTTCAGTTTGGACGTATTTGTCCGTGTTTCACGTTCATCTATAACATGAAACACGTTTTGAACAGATAAAATGATCAATAAGGCCAATCGGTTCCCCGTTAGCCTTTCCAATGCAGAACGCATACAAGCGTAAATAAACGCCGCGCTGTATCAAAATCAACAGCCACTTTGCCATTCAAACGCTGCATCAGGGTTTCAGAACCCTCATTATGGACCCCGCGCCGCGCCATATCAATAGTCTCGATCTGCGCTGTTGAGGCGGTCTTGATCGCTTCATAATAACTTTCGCAAATCATGAAGTAATCGCGGACAATACGGCGGAACGGCCCAAGCGACAAAATATGCGTTGCAACTTCACTGTCATCCTTGTCCAGCGTAATATCAAGCACCAGCTTGTTGTCGATGACAGACAGTTTCAGCTTGTAAGGCCCTTCGACAACATCATCGCCAACCGGCCGGAAATTGTTTTTCTCAAGCACATCGAAAATCGCAACGGCCCGTTCATGCTCGACATCAGGCGTAGAACGGCCAATAGACTGGCCGAACGTTAAGTCGGTCAGACGATCATTGGTACCAAATTCTATTTCACCCGAAGACATATTGCCCGCGCTTTCTAGAGATTCAATCTTATGGAAACCGAACGTCCGTGCGCGTCCAGCCCCTCGGCCTCAGCCAAGCGAATAGCAGCAGGACCAAGTTCACGCAATTGATCCGGCCCAAGCTTCAGCAATGACGTGCGCTTCATGAAATCAAGAACACCAAGGCCGGACGAGAACCGCGCTGAGCGTGCCGTAGGCAAAACATGGTTTGAACCGCCCACATAATCACCGATCACTTCCGGTGTGTGACGCCCGATAAAAATCGCGCCCGCATTGCGCACTTTTGCCGCCAATGTATCGGCATTTTCACAGGCAAGTTCAAGATGCTCTGCCGCAATCCGGTTGATGAGCTTCAATGTCTGATCTGAATAAATATCGTCCACATTGATAATGGCGCCAAAGTCCTGCCAGCTGGCAGTGGCGATTTCACTACGGTCAAGCGCTTTTAGCTGCCGTTCGACAGCGGCACTAACAGCCTCGCCAAAAGCGGCATTATCAGTAATCAAAATAGATTGCGCACCGCTGTCATGTTCGGCCTGCGCCAAAAGATCGGCCGCCACCCAATCAGGGTCATTATCCTTATCGGCAACAACGAGAACCTCTGACGGACCGGCAATCATATCGATGCCGATTGTTCCGAAAACTTGCCGCTTGGCCGCCGCGACATAGGCATTTCCCGGACCAACGACTTTGGCCACAGGTTCGATTGTTTCAGTGCCATAGGCAAGCGCAGCCACAGCTTGCGCGCCGCCCACCCGATAAACTTCCGTTACACCAGCCAAATGCGCTGCCGCAAGAACCAGCGGGTTCAGCGCGCCGCCGAGTGAGGGCACAACCATGACAATGCGTTCAACCCCTGCCACGACAGCAGGCACAGCATTCATTAAAACAGAGCTTGGATAGGATGCCGTACCACCTGGAACATAAAGTCCCACGGCCTCAACCGCTGTCCAGCGGGAGCCCAGCTCCACCCCGATTGGATCTGTATAAAGATCGTCTTTCGGCAATTGCCGCTCATGGTGCGAGCGGATGCGATCACGCGCCAGTGTCAGCGCTTCAATTGTCTCGTCATCAACGCCTTTAAGCGCCTCCGCAAGTTCTTGCTGCGGCACACGCATAGGCGTTTCATCATAGTCCAGCTTGTCAAATTTCAGCGTATATTTTTTAAGTGCCGCATCACCATTTTCGCGCACATCATCAATGATTTCGCTCACGGTTGCGTCAACATCAGCAGAAACCTCACGCTTCATCCCCAAAAAGGATTTAAAGCGGGTCTCGAATTCGGCATTACTGGCGTTCAGAAAAATAGGCACACGGCACTCCGGTTTAAAATTTATGCCAAAGGATGACGCGGCTTGAATTTCGTTTCCCACGCAGAGCCAAGATCATTTAAGCGAACTTCGATACATTCAACATCAAGCTGAAGAACAGGTCCGTCCGAGAAAACAATCTCGATAATGCCAGCCGGTGGATTATCAGCAGCAAACTGCACGCTAAGCAAAGACAAAACCTGCTTGTCGCTGCCGCGCTGTATGTCGCGGGTGCGTACAGCATTGACACCGGCAAAGGTTAGCACAGAGCCATGGCGCTGGTAGGTACCTTTACGCTCACTATGCGCGGCATCCCAAGAAAAGCGGTTTAATACCAATGAAAACTGGCGCTTTGCCGGTGAATAATCGAACATAGCGGGCTTGCAGACAGCGTCCTGCACATGTGCGGAAATGACCGCGAGGTCCGCACCATCCATAGCTATGAGTTTTAGATCGGCCATCCCCGAGCCTTTATATAATTATTTCAAACTATGCCCTAATACGGCAAATGCTGCATTGCAACATACAGTCATATTTCCGCATAATCTGCAAGCCTGTCTTAGTGCGACATACGTTCAACTTCGGCGCCGCAAGCCTGCAATTTTTCTTCCAGACGTTCAAAACCGCGATCAAGGTGATAAACACGGCTGACTTCGGTCACACCTTCGGCGGCAAGGCCCGCAATAATCATGGTTGATGACGCGCGAAGATCTGTCGCCATAACTTGTGCGCCTTTCAGCACTGGCACACCGGTTACGGTTGCCGTCTGGCCGGAAAGGGAAATATTCGCGCCAAGACGCGCCAGCTCGGCGACATGCATGAAGCGGTTTTCAAAAATCGTTTCCGTAATATGTGAAACGCCGTCCGCTTTTGTCATCAAGCCCATAAATTGCGCTTGCAAATCGGTTGGAAAACCCGGGAAAACCTCCGTCTTCACATCGACCGGCAGCAAACCATTGCCGTTTCGGCGCACGCGCAGACCGGCATCTTCCTGCGTGATTTCCATGCCGCTGTGGCGCAATGTTTCAAGCGCCGCTTCAAGCAATGATCCATCAGCACCGGCAAGCAGAACATCGCCGCCCGTCATGCCAACCGCCATGGCATAGGTGCCTGTTTCAATCCGGTCGGAAATAACACGGTGACGCGCACCCGAAAGCGATGTCACCCCCTGAACAGTGATCGTTGTTGTGCCCTGACCGCTGATTTTAGCGCCCATGGCATTCAAACAATCAGCCAGATTGACGACTTCCGGCTCACATGCCGCATTTTCGATGATTGTCTCACCCTTGGCCAGTGAGGCGGCCATCAACATGACATGGGTGGCACCAACCGACACTTTCGGGAACTTGTAATGTGTGCCGACAAGACCGTTCTTGGCGGTCGCATGGGCATAACCGTTTTCAACGTCGATCTCCGCGCCAAGAGCTTTGAGCGATTCGAGGAACAGATCGACGGGCCGTGTGCCGATGGCGCAGCCGCCGGGAAGCGATACAATCGCCTCGCCCGTGCGGGCAAGCAATGGACCCAAAACCCAAAAGCTCGCACGCATTTTGGACACAAGTTCATAAGGCGCTTTAACATCGACAATATCACGCGCTGTAAAATGCACCGTACGGGCATAATTTTGCCCTTCAGCGCGGCGACGACCTGTCACGGCATAATCAACGCCATGATTGCTCAAAATGCGGATCAACTGCTGAACATCAGCAAGGTCCGGCACATTTTCCAGTGTCAGTGTATCATCCGTCAACAAGGATGCGATCATCAGCGGTAACGCTGCGTTCTTAGCGCCGGAAATCGGAATAATTCCGTTCAGCTTATTGCCGCCAACAACTCGAATGCTGTCCATAATTTATTTCCGCAAGAAATGCGGCCCCAAAATTGCAGTGGTCACCATAAACCACATCTATTTGTCCTAGCGCGTGGCTTTAGACCAACAAATAGGTTGGTTCAAGGCAAAGCAAAGATCAATAATGTCATTACAAGCAAAGCACGATAAACTTAATCAAGTCTTCGTGACACTTGGAATTACTTTTTATCCTCTGCTTTTGCTGCTTTGATGCCGTCGCGGCGCGCATCACCCTCACCGGCACGCCGCGCGCGTGCCTGACTCTTGCGCCGCGCTAGATTGGCACGCAATTGTTCTGCCAGCCGTTTGGCTTTTTCTTCTTTTTTCTTTTGGTCACTCATAACTGGTCTCAAATATGGTATTCGAGGGCCAAATAAAAGCCTTTCTTTGCAAAGCCGCTCAACTATGTGCAAGAGAGTTCAAAACCATCTTGCAACAGGGTTTGCCTTGTGGCATTAGCCCCGCACCCGCGATGATATCGCCTGCCGTGCTGCGGTAGCTCAGGGGTAGAGCACTCCCTTGGTAAGGGAGAGGTCGAGAGTTCAAATCTCTTCCGCAGCACCATTTCTCTAAACGCTTCAAGAAATCACATCGCCATTTGGAGCAGAAGCTTATTACGTCCGCCTTTACTGCCGGTGTTCAGGATTTTCATAGTCAAACCGGCAGCCTGCTTTCCACGCATTGCGGTCATTGCCATGATTAGGCAAGCCGCCGGCATCTTTGAGCATCCGGGCCGTATGCATGAGGTTCCATGTCATTATCGTCGCATTGCGCTGGGTAAAATCATTGTCAAACCCTGCCGGTTCGCCTTCAACATCATCGCCATAGGATGGCCCCGGCCCCGCCTCACCGATCCAGCCGCAGTCAGCCTGCGGCGGTATCATATAACCAAGATGGCCGAGCGCATATAAAATGGTCATCGCGCAATGTTTAATCCCGTCCTCATTGCCGGTAATAACCGCACCGCCCGTCTTACCGTAAAATATGCTTTGCCCTTTATCGTTCAACATGCCGGACATCCCGTAGAGCCGCTCGATCAGCACACGGCAGAGCGAGCTTTCTTCACCAAGCCAAATCGGTGTGCCGATAATCAAAATATCAGCGGCCGAGACCTTCTCCCAAAGCGTCGGCCAGTCATCGCGGTCCCAACCGTGTTCGGTCATATCCGGATAGACACCATAGGCGATCTGATGCGAAGCGGCGTGAATATGATCAACCTCAACGCCATTACGCGACATGATTTCACCGGCCACAGAAAGCAGCAATCGTGTATGCGATTTTTCTTCTTCGCGTTTTAAACTGGTGTTGAAAATAACCGCCTTCAAATCCGAGAAATCGGTTGTGTTATCATCGCATTGCTTTGACTGGATTTCATTTAAGGCCATAATTGAAACACTCCTGCGGTAATAGATTTAGTGAAAATCAGACTATCCAAGCAAATGCGAAGTAAGTCGTGACAGTTCACGATTGAAATTTATTCTTGGCAACTTGGCGCAATGCACCGCGCAGCGCCCGCGCCTGCCCACTTTCAAGCAATTGCGCCTTGGGCTCATAACCCATTCTTTCCATTGCTTCTTCTTCACGCGGGTGGGCAGCAGCAAAAACGGACGCCCATATCAGTGATGCCAGTTCCATCTTGCTAGAGGATGCCTGCGAAAGCCGCTTTAACGCGGGCAGCAAGACGCGCTCAATCTCGTTAAAATCAGTCCCCAGCGGAAAGTCCGGCAACAATTCATCGCGATAAGGCGTAAGCCACTTTTCAAGTGCCTGCGGTGTATTGTTCCTGTGCGCCTCAGGCACCTGATAATTTCCAGAAAGCTTACCCGCCTTTTTCGCCTCTTTCACAAGGTCATTTTGAAACCGGCTATCTGCGATCGCGATCATCCGTTTGATGACATCTTCATCAGTCTGCCCGCGCAAATCGGCTGTCCCGTATTCCGTGATTACAATATCGCGCATGTGACGCGGTACGGATGTGACAGGCAATTGCCACACAATATTGGAGGTGGTTTTGCCATCGCTCATGCGTGTTGCAGGCAAAGTCAGAATGGCACGGCCATCTTCAAGCGCAAATGCCTGTTCAAAAAAGTTAAATTGCCCGCCAATGCCGCTGACGACCGCGCCGGTTTCAGCCGCATCGGACATCGCATCGCCTAAGAGGCTCACTTTCATTGCGCTATTCACAAACCGTGCGCGGACACGGGCAGTGCGTTTTTTCTCTTCTTGACCATAGAGCGCATTGGTAAAGCTGACCGGCATCATCGCAATCTTCGCGCGTTTGGCAGGGTCAAGCGCGCGCAAACGCTCATACATATCGCGCGCTTCGACAAAAAAGCCCGCATGGATGCAAACACCGTCAACCTCACGGCGGATTATACCGTTTTCAAACAAAGCCAGCAGCCCGCCAACCAGCATTTCGCTGATAGCATAAAGTCCGGTTTTAAAAGGTGCGGTCTCATCGCCGCTCAAAGCAAAAGGCGACGTTTGCCAAACATCATCGAGAGCCGATTTGTCGCGCAGCATGAGCGTGTGGGCAACCGCATCGCCAATGCCGCCAATACCAATCTGCAAGGTGCCGCCATCGGCGATCAAACGCGTTACATGCAGCCCTATCGCATATTGCGCCGCTGAGACAGGCCGCCGCACTGCGGAGAACAAATCGATCTGCTCTTTGGGCTCCAGCATCATCTCAAATTCATTTTCAGGCAGCATCGCAGCCCCACCCATAAACGGCAAGGCGTCACATAATTCGCCTACCGCAATAAAATCCATCTTGCCCTGATGGCGAAAATCGAACAGATCCGCAGAAATATCGGTATTGCAGGAAAGGCTGATTTTCCCCTCTTCACGGGGCACAAGCTGGACAAGCAAATTGGGCTTTTGCGCAATCAGCACATCACGCGCATGGGTGTAATTGGCAGAAATGTAGTGACGTTGGGCGTAACTGTTCCCAAGCCAGGAACCGGCCTGAAAGAAAAACTCCGAGACCTCGATGTTGTCCGGCAAGCGCTTCTCGGCAATCATATCGGCGTAATGCAAAGAAGGGTACCGGCCAAACAGGCGGTCCGTTGCTGGTTCAAGAAAGCGCTTTTCTATATCCGACCCCGCCTTTGGCTTTTGCAGCGTGAGCGCGGTGAATATCGACAGTTTGAGATTTGGATCGGCAGCAGCAAGCCTTGTTAAAGCATTTACCAGCGTTACGGGTTTTCCCAAACCCAGAGGCAATGCAAGGCGTATATGGCCGTCCAAACGCTTAAACAACGCCCCGGCCAGGGCGTCAGGGTCCGTATAAATATATGTCCGATCAGCCAACCGTACTCCAACCATCATCTGGTGCAAAACGCGGACCGTGAGCGACTTCAAGCTCTTTTAATTTTGCAACAATCTCAGATATGCCGCGACTATGGGCATAATGCATAGGGCCGCCACGGAACGGCGCCCATCCGGTTGCAAAAATCATCGCGCCATCCACCTGATTTTCGCTTTCAGCAATGCCCTTGCGCAGCAGTTCAACACAGGCATCAAGCATGGGCAAAATCAAGCGGTCGGTTACATCTTTTGGTATTTCATCATCATATTTCGGGTGCGGTGTCCCGTCAGACCAGTCATAAAATCCTTTGCCGGATTTTTTGCCCAGTTCTCCGTTTTCAACCTTACGGCGTAAAGCATCGGAGATTTTCGGCATTGTTTTATCAAGATTATCTGAAAGCGATTCCGCTACGTGCAAGCCGATATCAAGGCCAACCTGATCCGCGAGTGTGACAGGCCCCATCGGCATTCCGAAACGAAGCGCGGCGGTGTCGATTGCTTCCTTTGAAACCCCTTCTTCCATCAGCACCATTGCTTCCATAAGATACGGCGTCAGCACACGGTTAACAAGGAACCCCGGATAATCGCGCAGCTGCGCCGGTAATTTGCCGATCGCGCCGCAAAATGCAGCAAGACGGTTTACCGTTTTTGCGTTTGTTGACTTCCCTTTGATGACTTCAACCAGATCGATTTTCGACACCGGATTGAAAAAATGAAGACCTGCAAATGTCGTCTTCAGCGGCGCATGACCGGCAAGCAAATCAACAGAAATACTTGATGTGTTGGATGCCAAAATTGCATCTTTTTTCATTTTGCCTTTCAGGCCGGCATAAATCTTTTTCTTTACGTCCACTTCTTCAGAAGCGGCTTCAATAATCAAATCAGCGTGCGCAATACCATATCCATGCGGGTCCGGCATAAGCCGGTCCAGCGCGTCACGGCTTTCGATACCGCTTAAATGTTTATCTTTGCAGATATTGTCAGCCAGTTTGACCGCTTTGCCCAGCGCCTCTGTTTCCAGATCGCTTATTGTGACTTGTTTGCCTTTGATCGCGCAGACAGTCGCAATTTCAACGCCCATCGCGCCTGCGCCGATAATATGAACATGCGAAATGTCGTCATCACCGCGCGCAGCATCCTTCAAAGATTGGCGCAGGAAAAAGACACGCCTTAAATTCTTGGATGTGTCTGTCTTCAGCAAATCTGCAAAGGAGCGGATTTCCGCCGCCTGCATTTCCTTTTCGTCGCTGCCATGTTCTTCCCAAAGATCAATGAGCGCATAAGGCGCCGGATAATGTTCTTTGGATGCCTTTTTTTCAGTTTCGCTGCGCATCTTGCGCGCCACCAGACTGCGCGCCTGATCAAATTCAAGCGCACGGGCTTTTAGTCCCGGCTTGTTTTTTTCAACATTGCCATCGGCAATATCGCGGACGGCTTTGGCTACATGGCGCTCTTCGACCACAAGTTCGGCTATTCCCAGCTTCTTGGCGCGCTTGGTATAGGCCGTTTTTCCAGTCAGCATCATGGTCAATGCCTCGGTGGGATCAATGAGCGATGGCAAACGGAAAGTACCGCCAAGTCCCGGATGCAGCCCCAATTGAACCTCAGGAAATGCGAAAGTGGCACCGTCAACCGCAACGCGGTAATCACAGGCAAGCGCCAGTTCGAAACCTGCACCCAGCGCGGCACCATGGACAACGCAGATTGTCGGGCATTTCAATGCCTCAATCCGATCCAGTACGTCATGGCCCTGCTTGAGCAGTTCGGCTGCGCCGCTGTCAGACATGGCTTCAAAACTCGTAATATCCGCCCCTGCTGCAAAACCCGACTTTTTAGCCGAGCGGATGACCAGCGCTTTGGGCAGATCGGTTTCCGCGGACCTTATATGCTCATCCAGTTCACGGATAACATCTTCTGAAATCGTATTGGTATTGGTGTCGGCCTTGTCGAGCACCAGCCATAATATTCCGGCTTCATCACGGCCCGTGCGCCAGTTGCCCGTACGCTCTCCAGCCGCACCCAATTCCAGTTTCGTTTCACCTAAAAATGTCAGGACATTGCCCGTCATTATACCGCCTCCAATAGCATTGCACCGCCAAGGCCGCCGCCGATACATTCTGTTGCAATACCGCGTTTTGCGCCACGCTTTTTCATGGCATTGGCCAGATGCAACACAATTCTGTTGCCGCTGGTGCCAACGGGGTGACCCAGCGAAATCGCACCGCCATCAACATTTAGCCGCTCACGGTCTATGCGGCCGAAAGCTTTGTCCATTCCCAGTAATTCGCGGCAGAAATCATCATCTTCCCACGCCGCTAGGCAGGCCAACAATTGCGCGGCAAAAGCCTCGTTCAATTCCCAAAGATTAATATCGTCAAGCGTTAGCCCATGTCTCTGCACGATGGGCGAGGCAGACATGACAGGGCCTAGCCCCATAATGGACGGGTCCAACGCCGCCCATTCGCTATCTTTGATCTCGGCAATTGGCTCCAAACCATGCTCGTCGACCGCCTGCTGCGATGCCAGTATGACCCAGCTTGCACCGTCCGTGATCTGGCTCGAATTTCCGGCTGTTACCTTACCGTAGGGCTTTTCAAACACCGGCTTTAGTTTTGCCAACCCTTCCATATCGCTGTCGGGGCGCACACCATCATCATGATCATAAACCGTGCCGTCACGGTCAAAGGCAGGCAGTACCTCATCATCCAGAGTGCCGTCCTTTTGCGCACTGGCAAGCCGGTGGTGACTTTGCATGGCGTAAGTATCCGCCATTTCACGATCAATGTTGAAGCGATGTGCAAGCACTTCGGCCGTCTGACCCATGTTCAATTCCGTAATCGGATCTGTCAGGCCGCGTTCAAGGCCGATAACCGGTTTGAAGAATTCCGGCTTGATACCGGCCATCGCGCGCGCCTGATCGAGTGGTCCTTTAGCAGCGTTCATTTTACCGAACCATTCTACAGCGGAATTACGCAGCACGAGCGGCGAATGACTGAGTGCTTCAGCACCGCCCGCCAAAATCATTTGGTGCGATCCATCACGGATATAGCGATAAGCGGTATCAATGCTTTGCATTCCCGAACCGCAATTGATCTGCATCGTAAATGCCACCATCTGCTCGCCAAGCCCAAGGCGCAGCGCGGCGACACGCGCGGGGTTCATTTCATCCGCAATCACGTTGACACAGCCAAGAATAACCAGATCAAGCGCCTTGCGGTCAAATTTTTGCCGTGCAAGCAGTGGACGTCCGCACTGCACGGAAAGGTCCACGGGGGTGAATGGTCCCGGTCCGCTGCGTGCTTTTAAAAAAGGTGTCCGTGCGCCATCAACGAGATACACACGTTGTTTTGGAAGTTTTATCATTCTGTCGCTACTTTCGCCTGCTTGTTTAGGCTCTGGTGATCTTTATTATCTTCATTGCCGAATAAGGCCGCAAATTCGTCAGGCGAATAATCGTCGACAGCAATAACCTTATCGACAAGCGCTTTCATCTCATTGAGATTTGCCCATTCCGCATCGTCCAACAGTCCGGCTTCAAGCGCTTCTTCTGGCGTCTTCTTCTCTTCGCGCAAGCGCTTCATCACCGGTGCCATCTCGATGACTTTGGCGTAACATTGATTAAGCACATCCAGAGCATCGCCGCTGGCTCCCGGATACAAATTACCTGTTATGCGGCTGCGCGTTTCAGAAGGTTCAAAAATCAAATCACTGCATGTTGCTGTGAGTCGATCGTCAGGCCCTGAAACTTTTGCGCCCGGCAATGTGAAAAATCTCAAGACCCATGCGGCCCATCGCGCCGGAAGATTGTCGATGACTTCGTCCAAAGATGATTGAATACGCTTCAACCCTGCCGCGGCCGCATATTCGAGAACCGGAAAGTCCGCATCCTGGCGTCCTTCATCTTCCCATCTTTTGAGTGCGGCTGACAAAATATACATTTCTGATAGGATATCGCCCATCCGGCCGGAAATCATTTCCTTGCGCTTCAGTTCGCCGCCAAGGGTTAGAAATGCAAAATCAGCTGTCAGTGCGTATGCGGCAGACCATCGGGCCAACTGCCTATATATGTGTGTGGCTTTTCCCGCATCCGGTGCAGGCGCAAACCTGCCGCCTGTCAAAGCGCGGCTCCAGGCGCGGAACACGGTCATGCTTGTGTGGCCGACATGCGCCCAGAACGATTTATCGAATTTCTCGAGCGATTTGTCCTGATCTTCTTCCTGTAATGCCATGATGTTATCAAGCATATGCGGGTGCGCGCGAATGGACCCCTGCCCGAAGATGATCAAACTGCGCGTAACAATATTGGCGCCCTCCACCGTGATACCAATCGGCACCGCGCGGTAAAGCGGCAGAAGATAGTTTGATGGTCCGTCAATAACAGCCTTGCCGGAATGGACATCCATGGCGTCATTGATCGCTTCACGCATTTTGAACGTTGCGTGCGCTTTCATAATCGCTGAAATGACGGATAATGCGCGGCCCTCATCAAGTCCGGCACAGGTCAGATGGCGTGCGGCATCCATCGCATAGGCATCAGCCGCAAGCCTGCCCATACGCGCCTGCACGCCGCCGAATTTACCAATCGGAAGATTGAACTGCTCGCGGATACGCGCATAAGCTCCTGTCGTGTGCGCGCTGTAAGCGATAGCCGCACATCCCATAGACGGAAGCGAAATGCCGCGACCTGCCGCAAGCGCGCTCATTAGCATCATCCAGCCTTTTCCTGCATATTCAGGACCGCCAATAATATAATCAATCGGGATAAACACATCTTCGCCGGTGGTCGGACCATTCATAAACATGGTCGACGACGGCAAATGGCGACTTCCGGTATCAACGCCGTCAAGGTCGGTTGGAACCAGAGCGCAGGTGATACCCAAATCTTTCTCGCTGCCAAGCAGAGCGTCCGGATCGCGGAGTTTGAAGGCAAGGCCAAGTACGGTACAAACCGGCGAAAGCGTAATGTAACGCTTTTTCCAATTAAGACGAATGCCGAGCACTTCTTCGCCTTCCCACTGCCCTTTGCAGATCACACCTTCGTCAACCATGGCCGAGGCGTCCGAGCCGGCTTCAGCACTTGTCAGGCCAAAGGCAGGCAATTCGCGTCCATCGGCAAGAAGCGGAAGCCAATAGTCTTTTTGCTCGTCCGTACCGAATAGATGCAGCAATTCGCCCGGTCCAAGTGAGTTCGGCACCATGACTGTCACCGCAACGGCGACAGAGCGGGTGGAGATAAAGCGCACTATTTCAGAATGGGCGAATGCCGAGAAACCCAATCCGCCATAGGATTTGGGAATGATCATGCCAAAGAATTTGTTTTCGCGCATAAATTGCCAGACTTCCTCCGGCAGATCACCGTCTATCTGATTGATTTTCCAGTCATCAATCATGCCGCAAAGTTCTTGGCACGGGCCATCGAAAAAGGCCTGCTCTTCCTCGCTTAATTTAGGCGCTTTAACATCTAGTAATTTTGACCAATCCGGATTACCAGAAAACAATTCAGCTTCCCACCAAACTTCGCCCGCCGTAAGCGCTTCGCTTTCGGTCTGAGACAAAGCGGGCAAGGCTTTTTTTGCCCATTTGTGAATCGGCTTGGTGATATATTTTGCGCGAAAATCATTCATGACTTTGAACCTCCAAGTCATCAACGCAGTCCACGCCGTCAAAGTTCCAAATCTATTTGCTTCTTCCCGCGCTCTACTCTCCGGTTATTGCGAAGCAATTTTGCACTTTATTTCTCCCAATCAGTGCCAACAGCTTTATCATCGTCTTTTTCAGCTTGCTGGACGACTTCTTCAGCCTCTTGAAGGTCTTGTCTGTCAGCCTCGTCAATTTCGCTTTGCGCATCATTGGAATGAATCAACACGACCTCGTAGAACATTGGAAAATGGTCTGAACCTACGGAAGGAAGGCGCTTAATCTGTGAAATCTCGAAATGGTTTGAATGGAAAATATGGTCCAGCGGCCAGCGGATGAAAAAGTAACGCGCATCAAAACTGTTATACATGCCGCGCCCTTCACGCGGATCCAACAGCCGTGACACACGCATGAAGCGCCGCGTCGTGCGTGACCAGGCCACATCGTTCAAATCACCGGCGACAATAATGGGTTTGTCATAGTCGCGCACATTTTTAGCCACCAAGGATAACTCGCCATCGCGACCGACAGTATACTTGCTGGGCACGGGCGGTTCGGGATGCAAGGCAATCAGGCGGAAAGTCTCGCCGCTGTCGTGCTGGAACAGAATGTCAAAAGACGGCACTTCGCTTTTCAAAAGATAGTTGATCTGCTTGTTGACCATTGGGTATTTTGAAAGCAGCAAAAGCCCGTAGCTGGTTTCCTTCGGACATAAAAGTCGATGCTCGAATTTCTCGATCGTCGGACCCAAGGCCTCGCACCATTTGGCGTCGACCTCGATGAGCAAAGCAATGTCGGGGTCTTTTTCTTCAATCAGATTGATGAGTTTGTCATAATCGCGGTTTCCCATTTTCACATTCGAAACAAGCAATTTGATCTTTGAAATATTCTCGCCGCCGCCCTTGTATTGAGGCACGATGCGTTTGCCCAAGCGGCTGAAACGGACAATTTTCGTGAGTTGCAAGCCGAGTGAAACGACCAGAAGCAAAATCACTATCGTTGAATAGATGTCCAGCTCTAACATTGCCAAAGCAGCCAACAGCGCCAGAAACGATAAAATGGCGACCTGCAACCTCGGGAAATCAAAAGCTCTGATCATGCCATGCGGTATTGGCAGAAATGGCAAGACACTGGCCATGATACAGAAAACGGCAATGCCGCCGATTGCCCAAATCATCAATTATGATCCCTTCCAGCTATGCCCATTTTATAATTGGGTAGTGCGATAGACGCAACATTTTATCGAACATATAACTGTTTCTTATTGAAAAACTCCCGAAACACAAACTCGGTCAGGCACAAAACGGTTGCATGCATGGAAACAAAATTGCACTTTTCTACAAGATGATCAAAGCGCGGACCTATTCAGAGGCAAACAGCGATTAGCCGGCAGCTTTGTCATCTTCCACTTCTTTCGCAGGCGCTTCCAATGTCCATACAAGACCCGATGACGCAAAATCGAGCGTGCTTTTGCCACTTAGTGTGGAAGCTGCGTAGCGTTCTAAAATTTGCAGACCGAAACCGGTTTCTTCCGGCGCGCGGACTTTCTTTCCGCCAACTTCTTGCCAAACGAATTTGAAAGTTTTCTCATCGCCCATGCCATTTATTTCCCACGTCACATTGACCACACCTTTTGTGACCGCAAGGCTGCCGTGTTTTGCTGCGTTGGTGGCAAGCTCGTGGATCGCCATACCAAGATGTTGAACAGCTTCCGCCCGCAATTTTACTCCCGGCCCTCTGGTGATAATGTTTTGGCCGATCGTACCGAAATTGGATAATTGCTTGGTCAGCAATTCATCAAGCGACACGCCGCCCCATTGTGTGTCGGTGAGCAAGTCAATCGAAAAACCAAGCCCCATAACACGGTCGATCAATGATTTTGTCATGGCTTCTCTCGAACTGGTGCGTCGCGACGTCTGGCGCACCATCGAGATGACAACCGCAATCAAATTCTTCGTGCGGTGAGCCAACTCCCGCATAACCATGGTGATTTTGTCTTCGCGCTGGCTACGGTCAAAAGAGGCATCAGAGATAGCTTTTGCGACGAGGTCAATTTCAGTAATGCGCGAACTTACCGGTGATACAATTTCTCCGGTAGCAAGATGCTTTGCCATGCGCGCAATATCGCGAATTGATTTTCGCAAATATATCGAGAAGAGGTAAAAGACAAAGACGGAAACCAGAGCAAGCACAACGCTGCCGATAATCACGATCTGCCATGTTTCATATACCGAATCCTGGGCTGTGCTTGCAGGCCCCTGAACCAGCACCGTCCAGTCCGTACCACTCACCTTGGCAATGGCGGTAACCATTCCATCATCACGCATGAATTTGCTTTGCTGTATCGAGGTGAAATTTTCGTCAGGGTTCGCGAATGCGACATCTTCAATTTTATCGCCTGACGCCTGTTTAAGGCGGTCAGAAGAAACCACAACATTTCCAGCTCCATCGACGACAGATGCAACCCATTCATCCGGCAACATTAATGAATGAAAAACCGTCTCAAGTTCTTCGGCATTGCGCGTTGTAATGACTGCGCGTGCCGCCGATGCGTAAGTGGGCGGCAATGATTTGATAACATTGAAAACCCAACGCCCGCTCGTCTTGCCTTTGAATGCGCCGGAAACATGTATTTCGGCTTTTGACAAAGCGGCATTCAAACTTTTAAGATCGGACGTTGCGCCCAATTTTGTGCCATAGGGCACACGCGTATTCAGTAATTGTTGCCCGTTTTCTTCAACAACAATGATGAAATTGGGACTTTCCTTAAGCGCAAACTGCGTCTTGGAATGAAACGCCTCAAGATCACCGACAACCAGTTCCTGCGCGGACGAAACCAGATTGAGCGTCAACGACATATTTTCGATAATTGAATGCACGCCCTGGGAAACAGTCGCTGCGGTGCGTAAAGTGCGCCGCTCCATCGCTTCATCTTCAGAAATTTTCAACTGTCCGATCAAAAACAGAAAAAAGATAAACAACGGCAGAAACAGCAAAATCAACAGCGCTGTAAGCCAGACAGATATTGAGAATCGTTTCATTGTCATCCCTCAAAGCAACCGGAAAAACGGTTGTTGTTCAGTCTGTTGCACTTAGTTGATACGCACGACATACACACTATTTCGCGATCAGCAAGAAGTATTGAGAAAATATGGAACCATATCAACTTTATTGAGTTGAAAATAAAGACATTATTGGGGAGATCGCGATGCAATTATCGGAACAACACGCTCACGATAGCAAGAATCAGCACTTGTCTTTCGGTCAATATTACAGCGTTTGCATCGGCGCTCTTAATGCACTCATCGGTTTGATTCTAGGTGTGGGCGGCGTCTGGCTCATCACGCTCGGCGGCTCATGGTACTACGCAATTGCCGCGATTGGCTTACTGCTAAGCGGCTTGTTGTTGATCAAGCGTAACCTGCTTGGTGTCGGCCTGTATTTGTTGACGTGGGTTGGCACAATTATGTGGGCATTATGGGAAGTCGGGTTGGATCTCTGGCCTCTTGTTCCCAGAACAGTTGCCCCGACCGTTATTCTGATCCTTGTATTGTTCGTCATCCCCGCTTTATCGACAAACAAAGTTTCGATCACCAAACATGGTCGGACTGTCGCATTTATTTTAGCGGCTCCATTGATTGCCGTCGCTCTGATGAGCAGCAATCATGCGCATGCACAAAGCGCACCTTCGGAGACTGAAGCTCAATCCGAGCAGGATCAACCGTCTGCACTTCAACAAGCCGAGCCCGACACGGAACTGGCGGGACCGCAGCCCGAACCGCAACTCGAAGTGGGACAGAACTGGCCGGCTTACGGCGGCACCTATGCAGGGCGGCGTTACTCACCGCTTAGCGAGATCACCAAGGAAAATGTCGGTCAGCTTGAAAAGGTTTGGGAAATTCGAACCGGTGACATGCCCAGTGAAAAGGCAGAAGGCAAATATTCTCCTGAAAACACGCCGCTAAAAGTTGGCGACAGCCTTTTCACATGTACAGCCAAGAATATCATGATCGCGCTTGACGCCCGCACCGGCAAAGAAGAATGGCGCTATGATCCTGTCGTTTCCGATGATGCTATTCCTTATGGTGCCACTTGCCGTGGTGTCGCCTATTACCAAGCGCCGGACCTAAATCCGGAAGATTTATGCGCCGAACGCATTATCGAGACCACACTGGACGCAAGAATGATCGCTGTCGATGCAAAGACAGGGCAATTGTGCACACAGTTCGGCAATGCCGGCATGGTCGATCTTAATGTTGGTATCGGTGACACAGTCCCTGGTTGGTATGCAGTCTCAGGGCCGCCGACGATTGTGCGCGGTATTGCCGTCACAGGGGCGCAGGTAAAAGATGGTCAGGCCGAAGACGCGCCGTCAGGTGTGATCCGCGGTTATGATGCTGTGACGGGCGAACTCGCGTGGGCGTGGGATATGGGTAATCCCGACCAGAAAGATGCGCCGGAAGGCGACGCGGTTTACACGCGTGGCACTCCAAATATGTGGACGCTTGCGGCAGGTGACGAAGAACTCGGGCTTGTCTACCTGCCAATGGGCAACTCCTCTGTAGACTATTATGGCGCCAATCGCTCCGACGCCGAAAACGAGTTTTCAACAGCATTGGTTGCCATTGATGTAACTACCGGCGATGTCGCTTGGAAGTTTCAAACTGTCCACTACGACGTATGGGATTACGATTTAGGTTCACAGCCGACATTGGTCGAGTTCCCTGCGGATGATGGACCGGTGCCAGCGATTATCATTCCAAGCAAACAGGGCCAGATTTATGTCTTGAACCGTGAAACCGGCGAACCGATCTTTCCCGTCGAAGAGCGCGAAGTACCAACGGGCGGCGTTGAACCGGAGAACCTTTCGCCCACCCAACCCTATTCGACCTATGCGGCTTTAAATAAACCGCCTCTGACAGAAAAGGACATGTGGGGCATGAGCCCGATTGATCAATTGTGGTGCCGTATCCAGTTCCGCCGCGCCGCTTATGCTGGTGAATATACGCCACCAACCACTGAAAAAAGATGGATACAATATCCCGGCTACAATGGCGGTTCAGACTGGGGCGGCATTGCGGTGGATGTTGAACGCGGCATCATTATTGCCAATTACAACGATATGCCAAACTACAACCGCCTTATCCCGCGCGAGGAAGCAGATGCGCGTGGTATCAAGGCAATCAATGAAGGCGGTCAGGGCGGCGGTGGTGAGGCAGGCGCACAAGCCGGTTCACCTTATGCAATTGATGTCAACGCAGGTTGGCGTTTGCCAACCGGTCTACTTTGTAAACAGCCCCCTTATGGTGGCATTCGCGCGATTGATCTGAAAACAGGCAAAACCCTTTGGGACCAACCATTGGGCACAGCGCGAAACAACGGACCGTTCGGCATTCCGTCCATGTTACCTCTACGCATCGGCACACCGAACAATGGCGGCCCGCTCATCACCGCTGGCGGCATCGCTTTTGTTGCTGCAACAACCGATGACCTGCTGCGGGCCATTGATATTGAAACCGGCGAGGTGCTTTGGGAAGTTGTATTACCGGCGGGTGGCCAGACCACGCCAATGACCTATGAAGCCGGCGGGAAACAATATCTGGTTATTGCGCCTGGAGGGCATCACTTTATGGAAACCAAAATTGGTGATTTTATTACTGCCTATGCGCTTCCCGACAATTGATAGCTAAATGAAAAACGTTGCGCTCATCAGTTTAAGCTGTTTGCTTTTAAGCAGTTGCAGCGGTGTGCAGTCCGTTCTGGATACAGCGGGCAAGGACGCTTCGGTTCTTGCTCATCTGTTTTGGGTTTTACTTGTTGGAGCAATTGTGCTCTGGCTTTTGATGAACGGTCTTTTCTTCTATGTAACGCGCATTGAGCCGCGTGAACTTTCAAGACGCGCTGCAGAAGCGCTGGTTATCGGCGGCGGCATTGTTTTCCCCTTTATTCTTCTGGCTGGACTGATTGCTTATGCATTGTCGATCATGCCGGATCAAAGAGCTGCGGGCGATGGCGTGGTTGTGCGCGTTACGGGCGAACAGTGGTGGTGGCGGGTGGAATATGATTTAGGTGATGGTTCAGCGCCTATAGTCTCTGCAAACGAAATCCGCCTTCCCGTCGACCACCGCACAGAAATTAAACTTGGTGCCAATAAGGTGATCCACTCATTCTGGGTCCCTGCCCTTGCCGGTAAAATGGATATGTTTCCGGGACGTGAAACCCGCATGGCTGTAGAGCCGGAAAAGACAGGTATCTTTCGCGGGCAGTGCGCGGAATTTTGCGGCGAATCCCACGCACTCATGGCCTTTCAAACGGTTGTTCTGGAACAAGATGAATTCGAACAATGGCTGGAGCGCGAACGCCAAGATGCGGTCCAGCCCACAGAAGCTGTCCCCCGGCAAGGCGAACAGCTCTTTGTTTCGGAAGGCTGCGGTGCATGCCACACCATTCGCGGCACTGAAGCGCAGGGTAATCTCGGGCCGGACCTGACCCATGTTGGCAGCCGCAAATCTCTAGGTGCGGGTATTTTACCGCCTACCGCTGAGGCATTCTCCAATTGGACGCGCCATACAGGCGCAATCAAGCCGGGCGTAAAAATGCCGTCCTTCGCACATTTATCAGACCGCCAGATTGAGGCGCTCGGGCAATATCTGGAGGCTCTCAAGTGACCCAGTCAACACAAAACAGAGAATCCAGCAGTTCCGGCGTCGCTACATATCCGCCAACAGAGCAGATGCTGGAAGAAAAAATCGACAAGCGCACTCAGGAAAAGACGGCAGACCGGCTAAGAAAGGCATGGGAGACCCCCAAAGGTTGGCGCTATTGGTCAGCCGTCAACAACTCGGAAGTCGGTGTCTGGTATTCGCTTACAGCCTTTTTCTTTATGATGTGTGCAGGCGTACTCGCACTCTTGATGCGCGTACAGCTCGCTGTGCCGGAAAATGACTTTCTGTCTGCCGATACATTCAACCAGTTTTTTACCATGCACGGCTCGGCAATGATGTTTCTTTTTGCCGTTCCCATGTTCGAGGCGATATCAATTCTGGTTTTACCTGCGCTTCTTGGCGCGCGCGATATGCCCTTCCCCCGCCTTTCCGCTTACGGTTATTGGTGCTTTCTGATCGGCGGAATTTTTGTCATGGGGTCGATCCTGTTTGGAGTGGCGCCCAATTCAGGCTGGTTCATGTATCCGCCGCTGGCCACAAAAGCAGAGGGTGTCGGCTCGGATATATGGCTGCTTGGCCTTTCCTTCATTGAGGTGGCGTCGATAGCTGCTGCGGTTGAACTCATCGTTGGTGTTTTAAAATGCCGTCCGCCGGGCATGCGTATCAATTTGATGCCGCTTTATGGATGGTACGTTCTGGTTGTGGGCGGTATGATATTGTTTGCCTTCCCACCGCTGATTGCCGGTGACTTCCTGTTTGAACTCGAGCGCAGCTTTGACTGGCCGTTCTTTGACCCCGAGCGCGGTGGGGATCCGATGCTCTGGCAACATCTATTCTGGATATTCGGCCATCCGGAGGTCTATATTGTCTTTCTGCCATCCATTGCTATCGCCGCCATGGTTGTACCAACGGTCGCCCAGCGCCCGATTGTGGGCTACTCATGGATTGTCCTGTCCGCTGTCGGAACCGGCTTTCTATCGTTCGGCCTTTGGGTGCATCACATGTTTACGACCGGCCTGCCCTCAATATCGCTCGGCTTTTTCACAGCGGCATCCGAAGCGGTGGTAATACCGACCGGCATTCAGCTGTTTGCCTTTGTGGCGACGCTTATGGTTGGCCGCGTCAAGCTGAACTTGCCGATGCTTTATATCGCTGGCGCACTCGCAATATTCACAGCAGGTGGCCTGACGGGCGTCATGCTTGCGCTTGCGCCTTTCGACTGGCAGGTACATGACACCTATTTTGTCGTCGCGCATCTACATTACACATTATTCGGCGGGATGGTCTTTCCGCTGATTGCCGGCATCTATTATTTCTATCCCTTCTTTACCAAGAAGCAGATGTCCGTACGTCTTGGAAAGATTGCATTCTGGCTGTTGTTCACCGGTTTTCACATCGCCTTCCTGCCGATGCATCTGACAGGACTGATGGGTATGCCACGCCGCGTTTACACCTATCCGTCCACTCTCGGCTGGGATTGGCTGAACATGATTTCAACCGTAGGCGCTTTCATCGTTGCCGTCGGATTTCTTGTTTTCACCTATGATTTGCTGCGCCCGAAAGGTAAGCAGCCCTATACGCCGCGCAACCCCTATAATGCGGGAACATTGGAATGGTCTCATAACATTCCCGATGAAGCTTGGGGCTCACGATCAATCCCTTACATTACCAGCCGGTATCCACTTTGGGACCAAGAAAAAATTGTCGAGCGGATGGATGCAGGCCGGTATTATCTGGCCGATGCACCGGAAGGCAAACGCGAAACGCTGATAACAACTGTACTGGACGCAAAACCCATTCAGGTTATGCGGGTTACCGGTCCTGCTTGGATTACAATCTGCGCTGCCATATTCACCGGCGGTGCGTTTATCTTTCCTACATTTCATTGGTATCCGCCAGCCATCGTCTCTGGCATCTTGGCAATCGCCTGTGTTCTATACTGGCTATGGACATCCACAGCGCCGATACCGGAACAGAAAACAAAAGATGCCGGACTTGGCCTCAATCTGCCGATTTACGCATCAGGTCCGGCCTCTGCCGGTTGGTGGGGCGTATGGATAACCATGCTCGGCGATTCAACAGCTTTCGCCAGCTTGATATTCGGCTTTTTCTTTTACTGGACCGCTAAGGAAAACTTTGTGCCGTCAGGAAGCGACTTCGTCCTTGCCAGCTATCTGGTCCTTGGCGTTCTTTCATTTGCGGTAACCTGGGCAACGCTGGTTGGCGCGCGTGCATTAAACCGGCGGGGAAGTACAAAAACAGCGCGCAATTTGCTGCTTGTTTCTGCGCTCTTTACTATTGCAGGCACTGCACTGTTTTGTCTGTCAGTCGTCAATAGCGGGCTTGAGCCGACAAGCCATGTTTATCCGGCAATCATATGGGCAATCATGGTCTGGACAGTTGTCCACACCGCCGTCGGCTTGATCATGCTGGGTTATTGTATCGCCGGAGCGACATTCGGCAAGTTAACTCCCGAACATGATGCGGACCTTTGCAATGTCACATTGTACTGGCATTTCATCATAATTACCGTTGTCGTTGCCAGCTTGGTCATCGGATTATTGCCGAGGTTACTCTAATGGCTAAAAACAGGGAAAATGAGGAAGTACGCACCTTTGCTGAAGAGGCAGACAGTCTTTGGCTGATTACATTTGCTTGTTCTATCTGGGCGATCCATTTTGTCGTTTGCTACGGCGCGGCAGCCTTTGTCTGCGCAAAATGGTCATCCAATCCGGCTGTGATTACCAATATGAGAGTTGGACTGGGTATCATCAGCGTTCTCGCACTGTGCGCGGTTTCTTACATTGGCTGGCGGTCATGGGTTCAGTGGGACTTTCTTGACGATTATGATTACGAACATGATCTGGCCAAAGAAGAGCACCGCCACGAATTTTTAGGACATGCTTCCTTCTTATTGTCGGTCATCTCTTTCATCGGTGTCATTTATGTCAGTCTGCCGATTCTCTTTCTGGAGACCTGCCAATGAGTAGATGGCTAAGCATAACAGTTGGCGTGCTTTTACTCAGCACCATATGGGTGTTGCCGCTGGCAGAACTGACTGGGGGTTATTTTTCCGAACATATGCTAAGGCATATGCTGCTGATTACAATCATTTGCCCCATGGTTGTATTTGGTCTCAGCAATAGCAGTCGAAACCTTTTTGCTGTGTCGCCGCTCATAGCCTCATTGATTGAATTCATTGTGGTTTGGGGCTGGCATGTACCGCAATTGCACGATCTGGCACGCGCTTTCTGGTCGGTAGCCTTGCTGGAACAATTATCATTCTTTGTGGCTGGCGTGTTGTTGTGGCATTCGGTGCTGCGTTCAGGTGACGCGCTGGCAGGGGCTGGCGGGCTGTTTCTAACAACCATGCACATGACCCTGCTTGGCGCTTTGCTCATCCTCAGTCCGCGCCTTTTATATCAGGCAGAGCTTTGCCGTCTGGGCGGTGTGGAAGATCAACAATTAGGCGGCATGATTATGCTTGGTATCGGAACGCCCGTTTATCTTATTGCCGGTCTCTTCATATTGTCGAAAGCGCTCCGTCTCACCGGTAATGAAGGGGCTGGCCAATGAGGTGGTTTGTTAAAGCAACGCTCATATGGGCAGCTATTGGTTCCGTCATAGCCGTGGCAGTTGTCAGCTTGGGCTTGTATAATGTTTCTGCCCGGCAGGACCATTTGCCGGGTGTCTCGTGGGTTTTACACACCACTTACCGCAATGCTGTTCGACTGCGCGCGCCCGATCCATCCCAAGTACCGGATTTGAGCGATACCGGCCTGATTACGCTCGGCCGCGAGCACTATGAAAGAGCATGTGCGTTTTGCCATGCCCGTCCAACCGAAACCCGTTCGCAAACCGCTCTTTCAATGTTACCGGTGCCGCCGCGCATGGATGACGCGGTCAAGGACTGGGAGCCGAACCATTTGTTCTGGATTGTCAAGAACGGTGTTAAAATGAGCGGTATGCCTGCTTGGCCATCCGATAAGCGCGATGATGATGTTTGGGCTGTGGTCGCGTTCCTGCAATCTGTCAAAGAGAACACCGATGCTGGTACAAAGCCGATCAGTCAGGCACCAACGCCTACATCCGCGCCATTCGATTTTGAACAAAAATGCGCCACATGTCATGCAGCAGACGGACTGGCCTTCGCCAACAAACACATTCCACGTCTGGATATACTTTCAAGGGAGTATGTCGAAGCAAGCCTTAAAGCCTACCGCAATGGCGCGCGACAAAGCGGAATTATGCAGGAAGCGGCATCACAGCTTACCGACCAACAGATTGACGACTTCGCTGATTTCATCAGCAGTATGGATGCACAACAAACCACAGCGAAAACGGGCGAAAATGTTGACCGCGGTAAAGAGCTTGCCAGCCGGGGTGAGATTAAAAGCGGCGTTCCCGCCTGCTCATCCTGTCACGGGCCGAAAGCAGCAAAGAAATCGCCATATTATCCACAACTTGCCGGACAAAGCCGAACTTATATTGAACAGCAACTAAAGCTTTTCAAAGAGGAAAAGCGCGGTGGCACACAACGTCAAAATCTAATGCATCAATCTGTTGACGGTTTAAATCCCGACGACATATCCGCACTGGCAGCCTATTATTCGAGCCTTAATCCGACATCCGATAATTAACACTGATGATGCCTTCCAAACCGAACATCATTCGTCCTTTTCTTTCATGCCCATGGCAAACTGCACACGTCTAAGGACGGCAAGAATGAGGACGCCAAGTAAGGTTGTTGCCAGCGCAATCGGCCAATAGCCTAGCCCCACCGCCAGTCCAATGGCAGCACTGATCCACATGCTTGCGCCGGTCGTCAGTCCCTTCACTTTGCCCTGTGTGAAGACGACGATACCGGCAGCCAGAAACGCAACACCGTTTGTCACAGCTTCCACCAGACGGATAGGGTCGGCTTGCACATCTTCACCTGCCAGCGGTGAATTGAGCATCGTCAAGGTAATAATCGCAAAGCAGGCAGAGGCGGCACCAACCAGCATGTTGGTGCGCAATCCAGCAGTATTCTTATGAATTTCACGTTCATAGCCGATAAGGCCGCAAAGAAGAGCTGCTCCCGCCAAACGTATTGCAATGATGACGATGGACGGATCGCTAATAAATTCGAATTCGCTTTTCAGTTGCTCGAGCATTTCATTTCACCTGTTGAAGTTGGAAAACAAACTCTGCTTGCCCCGTAAGGTTCCGCTATTCGCCATAAAGCGATGTTGTCAGGGAACGAAAAACAAGGTGCGACGTTTTGTCATGAAACAGCCCACCCGCATCAGATCATAAGGAGATATTTATGGCCGATGCATCTGCTCAAACTGCCTCCGGCGACGGATCTCCTACCGAAAAGAAGAAACTGAAACGGGTCATGGGGCCTTGGCTATTGCTATTGTTTATTGTTGGCGATGTTCTGGGCACGGGCATTTATGCTCTTACCGGTGAAGTTGCAGGCAAAGTGGGCGGTATAGCTTGGCTGCCTTTCCTGATCGCGTTCCTTCTGGCCTCTGTAACAGCATGCAGCTATCTCGAACTGGTAACAAAATATCCCAAAGCAGCAGGCGCCGCGCTCTATACGCATAAGGCATTTGGTATCCACTTTTTGACATTCATCGTTGCATTTGCAGTCATGTCTTCAGGCATCACATCGGCCTCCACTGCCTCACGCGCATTTGCTGAAAATTTTGTGGAGAGCTTTACCGCCGGCAATGCACCTTTTCTTATAACGCTTATCGGGCTGGCATTTATTACGCTTGTCGCTGCCATCAATATCAGAGGTGTTGCAGAAAGCGTTAAAATGAACGTGGTTTTAACGTGTATCGAACTTTCCGGACTCGTCATTATAATTTGCATTGGCGCTTATGCACTTTCCGGTGGCCAAGGCGATTTTGCAAAAGCGTTTGAGTTTAAAACAACTGACGGCGAAGGTCTGTGGTGGCCAGTCATCGGAGCTACAACGCTGGCGTTTTTTGCAATGGTTGGTTTTGAGGACTCGGTCAATATGGCCGAAGAATCCAAGAACCCTTCACGCATATTTCCGAAGGTCCTTTTGGCTGGTCTGACTATTACCGGCATCATCTATTTGCTGGTGTCGATCACTGCTGTTGCCCTTGTGCCTATCGATGAGATTAGCGAAGGCTCCACGCCGCTGCTGAAAGTTGTTGAAGCGGGTGCGCCTTGGTTTCCGGTAAGTGTATTTGGTCTGATTACCATGTGCGCTGTCGCCAACTCGGCCCTGATCAATATGCTGATGGCAAGCCGCCTGCTTTACGGTATGAGCGAAGAAAATGTACTTCCGTCTATTCTGGGTAAAATTCTGCCCAACCGCAGAACGCCCTATGTCGCGATTATATTTACAACTATTCTCGCAGCCTGCCTGATTACTTTTGTGGGCGCTGTGCCTGCATTGGGCGGCACAACCGCCCTGCTCTTGCTGGCTGTATTTGCCATCGTCAATGTCGCTGTTCTTGTTCTGCGCAAGGATAAGGTCGACCACGATCACTTCACCAGTCCGGCCTTCCTTCCCTATATTGGTGCGATAAGCTGTGCGTTTTTTGTCGGCCCCTGGACCGGACGAGACAGCATTGAATATCTGATTGCCGGGGCGCTGCTCGCCGCCGGCATTGTCCTTTGGGCAGGCACCCTTGTTTACATGAAAAGCAAAGGCGAAGACGTCTCTCACGATGATATGAGCAACCTCAAGCAGAGCTGATGCAAATTAATCCGGAACCTTCCAGCGCTGGAAGGTTGTTACCGTTTAAAAGGTAACAAGAAGGGAGAGTAGTATGAAATATTCAAGATTCTTTGCCATGATTGTGACATCCACAATCGTGATGTTCGGCCTTATGTATCTTAATACATGGGCACTGGATCACGTGTTTTTCAGTGAAACACGCCTTTATATGGCTCTGTATATGGGTGCGGTGATGGCCATTATCATGCTCGCTTTTATGCTTGGCATGTATAGCAACCGGAAAGCCAATATCGCTATTTTTGCCGGCGCGGCAGTATTATTTGCAACTTCGCTTTATTTGGTCCGCAGCCAGGACACCATTGATGATGTCGCATGGATGAAAGCGATGATCCCGCACCATTCTATCGCAATTCTCACCAGTACCCGCGCTAACATTTCTGATCCGCGCGTGCGAAAACTTGCCGACGACATTATTGAGGCACAGAAGAAAGAAATTGAAGAGATGAAGGCTTTGATTGTCGACCTCAATGGTGGTCCGCCCGCCACACCTGAAATTGATGGAAAATGAACATGACTAAATCAGCAAAATTATATCGCATGGTGATGGAAGACCATCTCTGTCCCTATGGATTGAAATCAAAAGATTTGTTGGAGCGTAAAGGCTATGAGGTTGAGGACCATCACCTGACAACACGTGAGCAGACTGATGCTTTTAAAGAGGAGCATCAGGTTAAAACCACCCCGCAAACTTTTATCAATGGCGAGCGCATAGGTGGCTTTGAAGCATTGAAAAAGCACTTCGGCTATCACGTTCCCGAAAAGGGAGAGACGAGCTACATACCGGTCATCGCCATATTTTCTGTTGCCGCGCTTATGGCTGTTGCAATGGGGATTGGTGTTTTAGGCACACTGGCCCATATCCGAGTCTTCGAATGGTTCATCGCCATATCAATGTGCTTTCTCGCCGTTCAGAAGCTACAGGATGTAGAACGCTTTTCGACTATGTTTCTCAACTATGACTTACTCGCCCGAAAATGGGTGCCTTACGGTAGAATCTACCCGTTTGGCGAGGCCTTGGCAGGCATTTTGATGGTCGGCGGTATCCTGTCCTTCATATCGGCGCCCATCGCACTTTTCATCGGCACAATTGGCGCTGTATCAGTCTTTAAGGCTGTCTATATAGACAAACGCGAATTGAAATGTGCGTGTGTCGGCGGCGGGTCAAACGTCCCACTCGGCTTTGTTTCCTTAACCGAAAACTTGATGATGATTGTCATGGGTTTGTGGATGGGCGCCAAAGCGCTTGCAGGCTGAATACCAGTGGCCATAAATATTGAAAAAAGCCGTAGCTGAAGAGCTACGGCTTTTGTTTTATTTCTTTTTTCCCAAGTCGCGCTCAGCGCGCACATCTTTGTCCAGCTTTTCAAAGCTTTCAACAACGCCGTCCGTTTCTTTCTTCACATCCGGCACGGCTTGACGTTGATTGCGTACGTTGCGCTGATCATTTGCCTGAAGGTCATTGTCGCCCATTTTATCTTGGGCCAAATCAGCTTCTTTGATATTTGTATTAGAGCGGTCGGGTTTTGTCATTTTCATCTCCTTCGCTGTTGTAAAATCAATGCGCTGGCAGGCAAAAAGTTGCTGAAATTATTTTGGTCATCACAATTGGAAAAGGCGAACCTGTATTATCTTGTTCGCCCTCAGCGCTCGGCACGTTACAATCCAAGTATGAGGTAAATTGCCAGAGCATAAGGCAGCATTGCTAGCAGAAAAAACATCCCGTCCTCGGTCAACATGGACATGACAAGCAGCGCGACACCAATCGCCGCAATTGAGGAAGAAAATGGGATAAACTCCAGAAACGGCATCATAAGACCGGTAAACAAGCACAATAATTGCGGCACCCAAATTAAGGGGCGACGAAATAGAAATCGCAAGCGCGATCGGGAATGCCTATCGATCCACTTAATCACCGGCGCAATTTTCTTCATCGCGCTATCGAGTTTGTTTACGTCGATAGATTGCGAACGCAGTTTGGCGGGCAGATAAACGCGCCGGAAGTTAAAGACCAGTTCGAAAGAAAAAAGAGCAATCAACAAGCCTCCAACAACCGACACACCAGGGACGCCCGAAAGCGGAGTTGCGACGATTAAGGCAGGCACTAGAATGGCAGGCAACATGCTCTTGTCGCCAATTGTCGAAAGCAAATCCGACACCTGCACTTTGGCATCAGTTCCTTTGCAGCCTGAGCGGATCTTATCTACAATCTTGCTAAGGCTGCCCTCTTGGCTGGCGGCATTGTCGCTACGCATCGCTGAACGGCTCCCGAAATACTAGATTTTCACCATTGCCTTTTGGCAACTATCCCGAAATGGGTTCGCCGCCATTTGGATGAAGAACCTGACCTGTCATATAGCTTGAATCCTGACAGGCTAAGAACAGAAAGCAAGGCGCGACCTCATTGGGTTGGCCGGGGCGACCTAGTGGCGAATCTTTGCCAAAGCGCTCAACCTTATCGGCCGGAAAAGAGGCTGGGATAAGCGGCGTCCAAATCGGACCCGGCGCGACACCGTTCACCCTTATATTTTTATCAGCCAATTTTGATGCCAACGCACGGACGAGAGCCAAGATCGCTCCTTTTGTCGATGAATAATCGAGTAACAAATCTTGACCTCTATAAGCGGTGACCGATGTGGTACACACAATTGCAGCGTCTGAATTCAGATACGGCATCGCTGCCTGCAAGATGAAAAAATAGCCAAAAATATTGGTTTGGAAGGTTCGTTTTAACTGTTCTTCGGATATATTTTCAAACTCTTCAACGGCGTGCTGCTCGGCGGCATTGGCCACCACAACATCAAGCTTGCCAAGCTTTTCGACTGATTGGCTGACGGCCTTTTCGCAAAAATCCTTGTCCGCCACATCGCCTTTAATCAATAGGCAGCGGCCACCTTCCTCTTCAACCAAAGCAGCCGTTTTTTCAGCGTCTTCGGTTTCATCACGGTATACGATAGCTATGGAGGCACCTTCGCGCGCATAAAGGATGGCGGTGGCGCGCCCAATACCGGAATCGCCGCCGGTGATTAAAGCAACTTTATCTTTCAAGCGGCCAGCCCCCGGAAAGCGCGGCATGTATTCCGGCTCCGGTGACATTTCATGCTCCAGACCGGGCTGTCGTTGAGGCGTTTCCATCTCACTTCTCCTCGTCTTCTACCGTTTCAGGCAGGTCATCATGATCCGTTGAAGCAATGTCTTCCAACTCGTCCTCACTCATGGAATCGTACATTTCTTTCGAAGCCCCCTGCAATTCGCTGACTTTTGTTTCGCCGCGTTTTGCAGAAAGCGCCGCACCCGCGGCTTTTTGTTGTGACTTGGATTTTGCAGGCATTAAAGTCTCCTTCACTAAATTTGGATTCGGTCCAATGACAACGTGCAAAGGCTGGAAATGTTGCAGTGTTCTAGCCCGTTGGAATCAGACGGACTTTAATAGCTATGCTTGCACAAGGAGATCGGGGCGCGCACAACTCTTTAAAGATCGATCTCAATAACACCGTCTTTCTTTGCCGCACGTGACTGACATAAAATGATGCCCGTTTCGCGCTGTGACTTCGACAAAACGAAATCCCGATGCTCAACATCGCCAGAAACCAGCCCGCATTTACAAACACCGCATATCCCGTCCGAGCATTTCACATCGACGGCAATACCATTGTCATTGAGCACATCAGCCGCCGTTTGATCAGCAGGAACCAGAAAGCTCCTCCCTGATTTTACAAGCTTGATCGTGAAATCGAAATTTTCATAGTCCGGCAGTTCCGGCACAGAGAAATATTCCAGATGCCGCGCTTTGTCGGGATAACCGGCCCTCTGCGCTGCCTCAAGAACAGACGACATATACCGCTCTGCACCGCAGGTATAAACATGCCAGCCCGGCTGATAGCCGGACAATAATTTGTTAATGTCAGCGCGTGTTCCCTCATCGGTAATATGCAGATGTACTTTATCCGCCCAGCCAAAGCGCGGAAGTTCATCAAGGAACCCCATACTGGCTCTACTGCGGCCGGAATAATGCAAAACAAAATCACGCCCCTGTGCATGTAATTCATGCGCCATGGCAATCATCGGCGTGATACCGATGCCGCCGCCCATCAAAACTGATTTGGTTGCAGTTGGATCAAGAGCAAAATGGTTGATGGGGCGCGAGACAAACAGCTTGCGTCCGACATTGAAAATACGGTGCATCAGCTTGGATCCGCCGCGCCCCAAATCTTCGCGCAAAACAGCGATCTGGTATTTTGAACGGTCCGCAGGATCACCGCACATCGAGTATTGGCGCAAAAATTCCGGTGCCACCACCAGATCAAGATGCGCGCCCGCTGTCCATTCAAGCAAATCACTGCCATCGACAGCACTGAACTCATATTTCATCACAGCATCGGCAATCATTTCCGCTTTGGTGATTTGAACCTGTATCACCGGACTGTCACCTTCTGCGGTGTATCGGTGAATGGCGCTTTCATCACCGCGCGCCAACCGTGATTTATATTCTTCGGCGGTGATCATCGCCTGATAGGCTTCAATCCCTGCCTCGCGGTCCATGGGGAATGGATAAGGATAGGGATGCGGCGCAAGCGGCGCAGGATAAACCGCCAAAGTCTGTTCTTCGAAACGTAATTTCAGATCTTTTTGCAGATCGCGTTTGTTGACCGGCTCCACAGTTGGCCGGTACCCGCCATCTTCTGCAATTTCCAGATCCCACCACCATTTTTTAACCGGATTTAACCCGCCATTTCCCGCAAAATCGTCAAGTTTGGCCAGAGCCGGTGCCAGCTTCGGCATATTCATCGCAGCCCAGCGGAATGGCTTTTCTTTAAACACCCCTTCCAAATTCCAAGGGCAGGTTTTCATACAACGTCCGCACATCGCTCCGCCCGGTGTCGTAACGCGGTAAGTGGTGCATTTCTGGCTGTCCGACTTCCATATTTCATAGCCGTTGAACATTAATTTGGGACCAGCGGTGATTGCGCCGGAAGGACATTCGCGCGCGCATTTGTTGCAGCTTTCACAAAATGTTTGCAGCCCGAAATCAATCGGCTTGTCATGCGCCAGAGGCAAGTCGGTTGTCACAACACCTGACTTGAGCCTCGGCCCCAGATACGGATTTAAAATGACCTCACCTATGCGGCTGACTTCACCGAGCCCTGAAAGCAGAAGCAAGGGCGGCTGCAACACTTCACCGTCCATCACCGTATGTGCTTTGGCAGAATAGCCAAGGCTTGCAATTTGCTTGGCCATCACCCCGCCAAGCAGGGAAAACCGCAAATAGGCCCGCATCGATTGCGCCACCGCAATCCAGTCATCACCGGACGAACCGTCCATTGTTTCATAGCCCTGATCAATGACCATGCTGATGGCCTGATCATGTGTCGGCACAATCTCGTCGCCGCGGGCATCATGGCTGTACCACGCCCATGTGGGACAACGCGAAATGCCGACCGCATCCACGCCCAGAAAATAGCTGGTCGCCTTAACCAGATCGGCAGCTTCCTGCGGTGTGTAATGCTTCTTTTCTGGCGCCGCTATGCCTTCCTGCAACAAAACAAAGGCACCCAGCGCGCGGCGCTGTGCCATGGACGGCGCAGCTTTTCGCACATAGTGCCCGCCCTTGGATGTCTGTTGCAGTTTTTTGCCCATATCGCCAAACTGGGCACGCGCGAACATGTCGGTGCGTTTGGGAACACGCGCAACATTGAGCTCGTCAATATAGGTGGTCGGTGTCTCGACGCGTTTAAGTTTTTCAAACGGATGCGCGCCGTCAACAAAACGACGCTTGGCATAAGGCACCGCATTGCCCGCATTCTTGGCTGACTTTGTGCCAAACCGCCACGCAGGACCAAAGGCTGATCGGGGCTGCTGATTTAACGGCAGTAACGGCTGGTCAGGCGCGATCTCGAATGTTGTTGTCACCGCCGACAAGCCAAAACGGGAACCAATATAAGGATGGTGCAGCTTGCCGTCTTCAACGGTCGCCAAACCCGCAGCCACCGCAAGTTTGTTCAGATCAACATCCGAGCTACTGACCGTGTGCGCCCGCGCATCATAGCCTAACAGGCGCAAATAATTGGCAAGAACCACAGAGGTTTCCGATGCCAACAGACCCGCGCGATGGGCATAGGCCCCTTCAATCCATGCGGTCCCCGGTTCATCAGGCTCAATATCGCGCGGATTTTCATAAAGAAACACAAGTGCATGACTATGCGGTTCTATACTTGGTTTTTCAGCCTCCATGGACTCTTTAAGATCGGCCATAATCATATCGATACCGGCCGCCAATGATTTGATTTGAACCGTCTTTAAATCTTCGGCAAGCCGGTCAATATCCGGATTGATGATCGGTTTATTGAGTATCGCCTCATCCGGTAGAAGGCATGTTCCGACCAATGCCGCATCGGCAAAATAACCAAATGATTTGAGGTGCTCTGCCCGCTCCTGCGGATCGGTCGGCGCTTGCGCGACCGCTCCATTGATCAGCCCGCTACGGATAACATCAAGCATGGCCTGATGTTCACGCATGGCATTGATGATAGAGTACGGCGCGCTTTCATTTTCAAATCGCAAGGCTTCCATCGCCGGAACCGAACTTAGATCCGCCTTTGGCATACGTTCCAATAGTTCCACCGGATAAGGCCCCATATGCACGGGACGAGTCTTGCTGGAAAAGAACCTTGTCATTGCGTCACAATCTTTGAACTAGAACATTGCATTGGGCAGCATCAGCGCGATGCCCGGCACAGCCACAAGCAGCAGGATGCATAGGATCATTGCCAGCCAGAACGGCATGATCCCTCTAAAAATTTCAGACAATGGCACATCGGGCGCAACGCTTTTGACGACGAAACAATTGACGCCGACAGGCGGGCTAATCAGCCCCATTTCCAGAACCAGAACCATAATCACGCCAAACCAGATCGGATCGAAACCAAGCCCGATAACCACTGGAAACACGATCGGCAGGGTGATGACCATCAGCGATAGCCCTTCAATGACCATGCCTAAAAACAAATACAGCACCAGTATCAAGCCCAGCACGATATAAGGCGATGTGCTGTAGCCCAGAATTGTTTCTGACAGTAATTTCGGCAGTCCCGACAGGGAGACAAAGGGCGAAAAAACCATCGCGCCAATCAGAATCAGAAAGCATAGTCCCGTTGTTTCCAGCGTACCTTTGACGGCATCAACAAACCCTGTCCATTGAAGCTGGCGGCGTAAAAGAGCCATAACAAGCGCCAGTGTCGCGCCGACACCGGCCGCCTCAACCGGTGTGAAAATGCCTAAGTAAATGCCGCCGATCGTTATGATAATGATGCTCAACACCGGCAGCGCACCGGCAAGCGCGGCACGCCTGCTTCTGGTGTCCTCTTCAGCCATATCGCCGCCCGCCGCAGGGTTAAACAGCACGATTAAAGTCACTGTCACGACAAACAGAGCTGTCAACAGCAAGCCCGGCAATATGCCCGCCATAAACAGCCGCCCGATACTCTGCTCGGTCAAAATGGCATAAAGAACAAAGCCGGTGGATGGCGGCAGCAAAATGCCCAATGTACCGCCGGCGGCAATAACACCGGTCGATAGCCGGTCACTATAGGCGCGGCGGCGCATTTCAGGATAGGCCACCTGCCCCATTGTTACCGCTGAAGCGATTGACGAGCCTGACAGCGCTGCAAATCCGGCGCAGCCGACAATCGTTGCACTGGCAAGACCGCCTTTTAAATGCCCGACAAGCGCATAGGCCGCATCATATAGATCGCGGCTCAACCCTGCTTTCGAAGCGATATTACCCATGAGAATAAACAGCGGCAGAACAGAGAGCGAATAAAGCGTGCTGATGGAGAAGGTCTGACCCGTCATAAAATTCAATGCCGTTGCCGGTGAATTCAAACTGGCGGTGCCGACAAATCCGACACTCAACATGGCAATGCCCACAGGCACACGCAGAAAAATAAGCAGCAGCAGCGCACCAAACCCGATGACGCCAATAATTTCCGGGCTCATAGCGCGCTCTCCGCCTTATAGGAAATCCAAGCGCGGGCAATAAAAGCCAGAGCGCTCAGCGCGAAACCGGCACTTAAATCCTGATACATATAAAAATAGGGAATTCTCAAAAGTGCGGTCTGTTCGGCAAAGTCGCGTGCATCAAAACCGGCCTGAACCATATTAAAGGCAAGCAACGCGCAAAAACCTGCCGCGAGAAGTTCGCCGCAAATGGTCAAGATACGCGCGGCGGCGGGCGGTAAGAATCCGACGACCCCGTCAATACTCACCGCCTTGCCGCGATAGATGCTAACCGGCACGGCTATCGCCACACATATGGCCAGAAATGTCTGGCTGATTTCATGAGCACCGATAAACGGCGCGCCAAATGTGCGCATGATCGCATCGCCAACCGAAACAACCATCAAGCCGAGCAGGCCAGCCCCGCCAATGCACAACAATGCACCGCCCAAAATTCGAGACATCATAATCGTTTCCTGACAACGGGCCAAAAGGGCATGAGAGCTGCCCTTTTGCCCATTATGCTTTCTCAGTTAGCCTTGAAGGGAGAAAGTTCTGTAAAAACATCAACTTCCTCGGCGGTGAGCGTAATCATCTCAACGCCGTTTTCCTCAGCGCTCACCAGCGCTTTCTTGCCTGCTTCGGCAAAAGCTGCCGCACCTTTTACGCTCAGTTCCTTGCCGGATGCTGCATGAAGCGCTGCCTGCTCTTCTTCGCTCAAACCGTCATATGCGTCTTGGTTCATCGCGAGCAGAAAGCTGGAAATCGAACCGGGAATATTGACGGTCGCATATTTCGTGACCTCATAGAGCTTGTAGGCTGTAAATGCAGTCGGGTCGATGTAAACGCCGTCCACCACGCCGGTGCTGATCGCCTGATAGGCATCAGCCGGTGACATGCTTACAGGAACCCCGCCCCATGCTGTGATAATTTGCGCCATATTATCGCTGGCAATACGGATTTTCAGGCCGGCCATATCCGCAGGATTACGCACGATCTTGTCGCGGGTGATAAGGATTGTTGTGTTGTTGGCCCAAAAAGCAAGCGGTACAGCGCGGCTGACCTCGGCCTTGATGGCATCTTCATTATCCCACATCGCTTCGGTCGCCGTCACACCGTCGGAAAAAAGGCCGGGTTTCTCATAGCCGGTCAAAACTGGAAACAGATCGGGTGTAAAATCCGGCAAAATAAATGCAAGCTCTGCCACACCGGTTGCAACGCGTTTATATTGGGCTTTCGGGCCCGGCCCTAGCTCACCGGCAGGATAAATTTTAATTTCGGACGAACCGCCCACAGCCTCATTGAACGCTTCGGCCATCGGTGTCATAACATGTCGATCCATGGGATGTGTTGGCGGCATAAAATGCGCCATTTTCAACTCTCCCGCAAAAGCCGAAGCGCCTGTAACCATAGCGCAGAAGAGCGCCGCAATACGAATGATCCTCATAAATCCCTCCCAAGATTCCGCCAGCTTTCTGGCTCAATATACGTGCATAATGCACATATATATTTTCTCATAGTGCACGCGAAATCCATATTTTCAAGTAAATTCTTGTATTCAGACAGCAATGGTGTAACGATTTATGTTCACAAGACACGCTTTTCGAGGTTCGTATGCCCTTCAATGAAGAAGTAACAACTTATAGTGCTCAGGACAATTTGGGATACTGCTTAAGCCGCGCTGCGCTGATCATGCAAACCGCTGTCGATGAAGCATTGATAGAGATAGAACTGAACCGTCTGTCATGGACAGTTCTGGCCTGCATTCGCTTTGATGGCGTCGAATCTCCAAGCAAGATTGCCGAATTTGTCGGCCTGGAACGTACCACCGCATCAAGGCTTATCACGCAACTGGAGAAGAAAGGGTTTGTGACCAGACAGCCCAATGATGAAGATGGCCGCGGACACAGTGTGAGACCGACACCATTGGGCATTGAAGCATGCAATAAAGCCCCGGCTTTGATTGCTGCGGCAACACGCCCTCACCTTTCAGACTTATCAGAAAACAATGTCGCTGAGCTCATCCATCTGTTGAAAAAAATAGGCACCGGCACGGTTGCAAAATGGAAGGTGTCAAACGCGAAGAAAGGCTAATTTGAAAAGCCGGCGACAACACAATTCTAACCGGCCGGATTTAAATCAGGAAACTCCTTTTCTGGACGCTGAACAAACCCTTCACGGATAGCGTTTGGATTGCTGATATCGTCTAGCAGCATTTCACCCATCAAAGCTCCGGCCTCGGCAATATTTTCAATAATCGTATCCACGCGCGGACGAATATGGTCAAAGACCCGCGATGTTTGTTTGGCAACAATATCAACATCGCGTCCGACCATCATATTATGATCGCTTAGACACGCCATAATCGTCATGGCAGCAACCTCACCGGCACAAACATAGCCGTCAGGGCTTCTGCCTTCTTCAATATGCTTTGCGATACAGGCATAAATTTCGTCCGGCGCGCTGTCGAGATTGACCTCCTCCGGCACTGCATATGAAACACCAACATCAGCCGCTGCTGATGTGAAGCCATATTTCAGATGCCCATAGAAGGTGAATTTGCGGTCCGGCATAACGGCAAAAAGGCGCTTTCGACCTTTTGCGGCGAGTTGCGAAACAGCAAGACGCGCAAATTCTTCATTGTCATAATCAACAAACGAATGTTTGGACGATAATTCGGTACGGCCATGACACACGAATGGAAAACCGTTTTCGATCAAAAACCGGACACGCTCGTCAAACGGCTCCGTGCGTGAAAATATAATGCCGTCCGCCATTTTGTTGCGCACGATCTTCTCGATGGTTTTAATTTCAGTGCTCTCTTCAAAGCTCGGTGTGACAAGCAGATTATAATTCGTGCCTCTCAATGCCCTGCTCAAGCCAAGTGTCAAAGAATTTGAGAAACCCAAAATCTCGTCATGCGGACTTAGGACAAGACTGATGACATTGGTTTTTCCGGTGCGCAATCTTTGAGCGGCACGATCAGGCACATAGCCGATTTCACGCGCGGCATTTTCCACTAGCAATCTTGTTTTGGCTGCAATCTCCGGCGCACCGTTGAGCGCTTTGGAAACAGTCGTCACAGCCAGACCTGTTTTTTCCGCCACTGTCTTGAGAGTGGGTCGCTTTGTAACAGTTCCGGTGCCAAGCTTCATTACCGCGCCTATTTATAACGTTGTATTAACACGAACGTCTAACATAGATACAAAGCAGCAATTGATCAATCAGCTTTACCGTTGGGACTAATTTTAAAGTGTTTTTGATAAAAAGGCGTCAAAGTCATCGGTTGACTCTCACAAATTTATAACGTTATAAATTTGGCAGGAGGCATTAAAGCCTCCGAATTTTGGAGGAAAATTCTATGAAAATGCGTAATTTAGCACTCAGCGCATCAGCCGCGACAATTATCGCCTCGTCTGTCAGCATCGCATCAGCCGAAGATGTTGAAGTTCTGCACTGGTGGACAGCCGGCGGTGAAGCTGCTGCCTTGAACGTTTTGAAGGAAGACTTGGCCAGCCAGAATGTTGGCTGGAAAGACATGCCGATCGCAGGCGGCGGCGGCAATGACGCGATGACTGTTTTGCGCGCACGTGTGACAGGCGGCAACGCGCCGACAGCCGCACAGATGCTCGGCTTTGACATTAAAGACTGGGCAGGCACGACCGGCAATCTCGGCAATCTGGATTCTGTTGCGGAAAAAGAAGGCTGGAGCGACGTTGTACCGGCTGCATTGCAGGAATTTTCCAAACATGACGGCCACTGGATTGCCGCGCCTGTGAATGTCCATTCAACCAACTGGGTTTGGATCAATAAAGAAGCGCTGGATGCCGCAGGCGGCAAAGAGCCTGAAACATGGGAAGAGCTGATTGCTGTTCTGGACGCGATGAAGGAAAATGGCATTACGCCATTGGCGCATGGTGGACAGGCTTGGCAGGACGCAACCATTTTCGACGCAGTTGTTTTGGGCATCAGCCCCGAGCTTTACAAAGCAGCCTTTATTGATCTGGATGGAGAAGCTTTGGGCGGCGAACAAATGGTCGAAGCGTTTGACCGCATGGCCAAGCTTCGCACCTATGTTGACGATAACTTCTCCGGCCGTGACTGGAACCTTGCATCCGCAATGGTGATCGAAGGCAAAGCCGGCATGCAGATGATGGGTGACTGGGCCAAGGGCGAGTTTCTGAAAGCCGATCAGGTCCCGGGCGAAGATTTTGTTTGCATCCGCTTTCCGGGCACACAAGGCAAAGTCACATTCAACTCGGACCAGTTTGTCATGTTCGATCAGGGCGGCGCATCTGAGGCCCAACTGGCCATGGCATCAGCGGTTATGAGCCCGGCATTCCAGTCTGCATTTAACGTTGTTAAAGGCTCTGTACCGGCACGTACCGATGTTCCGGACACAGACTTTGATGATTGCGGTAAAAAAGGGATGGCTGACTTTGCCGAAGCCAACGCATCCGGCGGACTTTACGGCTCTATGGCGCATGGCCATGCGAACCCTGCCGGCGTTAAAAATGCGATCTATGATGTCGTCACAGCGCATTTCAATGGCGAATATGACAGTCAGACGGCAGCCGAAGAACTCGTTGCTGCTGTTGAAGGCGCCAAATAACTGAAACATTGGCCGCTTAGCCTCCCGGCGGCTTGCCCGGGAGGCTCTCAGACTGCCATATCTGTTAGCCTCCCAATTTTGGATATCGAAACATGAACCATTTGCAACAATGGTTGCCGCGCCTCGTGCTGGCACCAAGCTTTTTCGTTATACTTGTGTTTGTGTACGCTTTCATATTGTACACAGGCTATCTGTCATTCACGGATTCCAGAATGTTGCCGTCCTACGGCTGGGTTGGCTTTGAAAACTACACAAAATTATTCAGCTTGCGCCACTGGAACACCGCCCTCGTCAATCTGGCGATCTTTGGCGTGTTATACATCGTCATATGTTCGGCATTGGGATTGCTTTTGGCCATATTGCTGGATCAGAAAATCCGCGGCGAAGGTTTCATACGCCCGATTTATCTCTACCCGATGGCGCTGTCATTTATTGTGACCGGCACAGCCTGGAAATGGTTTCTCGATCCGGGCATCGGCATTGAAAACACCTTCCATAATCTGGGATGGACAAGCTTTCATTTCGACTGGATTAAAGACCGAAATTACGCGATTTACACCGTTGTGATCGCCGCCGTCTGGCAATCATCAGGCTTCGTGATGGCGATGTTTCTGGCTGGTCTGCGCGGCGTTGATAATGAGATTATTAAAGCGGCCCAGATTGACGGCGCCTCACCGGTCCGTATTTACCGTAAAATTATCATTCCCATGATGCGCCCTGTCTTTCTGTCGGCATTCGTCGTGCTCGCACACCTTGCGATTAAAGCCTATGACCTTGTCATTGCGCTGACCGGCGGCGGCCCTGGCCGCGCAACAGAAGTCCCCGCGACCTTTATGTACTCCTACACATTTACCCGCAATCAAATGGGCGTGGGTGCATCATCGGCCATCATCATGATGATCATGGTTTTCTCGATTATCATTCCATATTTGTACAGCGAACTTAAAAGCGGAGATAACCAATGACCCGCGCCATCTCTCAAGACAATGCCGTCAGCAGCAGCCGCATGACACGTGCACTCATCTATGCTGTGCTGCTTGTTTTCATCTTCTATTACCTGCTTCCGCTTTACGTCATGGTGGCAAACTCATTCAAACCGCTGGATGAAATTCGCGGCGGAGACCTGATGGCTCTGCCTAAGGACTGGACAATCGCGCCATGGGCGTCGGCTTGGTCATCGGCTCAAATCGGTGTGGAGCCAACCGGCCTTAAACCCTATTTCATCAACTCTATCCTGATCGTTGTACCTGCGGTTACACTGTCCACTATTTTTGGTGCCCTTAACGGATATGTTCTCACCAAATGGCGTTTTAAAGGTGACGGACTCGTCTTCGGCATGATGCTTCTTTCATGCTTCATCCCCTTTCAAATCGTTCTTATTCCGGGTGCCAAAGTACTTGGCTTTTTGGGTTTGGCCGGAACAATCGAAGGGTTGGTTCTTATACATTTTGCCGCCGGCATCGGTTTTTCAACTTTGTTTTTCCGCAATTATTATGCGGCCTTTCCAACAGAATTGGTCAAAGCCGCGCAAATTGACGGCGCAACATTTTTCCAGATTTTCTGGCGTATCTTGCTGCCAAGTTCGGCTCCAATCATTGTGGTGACTGTGATCTGGCAGTTTACGAACCAATGGAATGACTTCCTCTTCGGTGCATCATTTTCCGGTTTTGGTTCAACACCAATGACCGTTGCACTCAACAATCTCGTCAACTCTTCCACCGGTGTGAAAGAATATAATGTGCATTTCGCAGGCGCTATTCTAGCCGCCCTGCCCACGCTTCTTGTCTACATCGTTGCAGGAAAATATTTCGTACGCGGTCTTATGGCCGGCGCTGTCAAAGGATAAAATAGTGGCCTCGTTAAAAATCAAAAATCTACATAAATCCTACAGCTCCGTTGAGGTTCTAAAGGGTATTGATCTTGAAATCGAAGATGGTGGCTTTCTGGTTCTCGTCGGCCCTTCCGGCTGCGGCAAGTCAACGCTGTTGAACACTATTGCCGGTTTGGAGGACATCACCTCCGGCGAGATACTGATCGGCGGAAACTCAGTTGCCGGATTGCACCCGTCCAAACGCGATATTGCGATGGTATTCCAATCCTACGCCCTGTATCCAAATATGACTGTTGCCCAAAACATCAGCTTTGGCATGGATATTCGCGGCATTGATAAGGCAGAGCAGAAAAAGGCCATCGACAATGTGTCTTCAATTCTGCAAATCGGCGAACTGCTTGACCGCAAACCAAGCCAGCTTTCCGGTGGCCAGCGTCAAAGGGTTGCCATGGGCCGCGCTCTGGTGCGCGATCCGCAGGTCTTTCTGTTCGACGAACCTCTGTCCAATCTTGATGCCAAGCTGCGCGTCGATATGCGTACCGAAATCAAACGCCTGCACGCGCGAATGGGCACAACGATTGTCTATGTCACCCATGACCAGATCGAAGCGCTGACATTGGCAACTAAAATTGCTGTTTTAAAAGACGGCATTTTGCAGCAATTCGGCACACCTGACGAAGTCTATAACGATCCCAAAAACGTATTCGTCGCAACCTTTATGGGTTCACCATCCATGAACCTCATCGAAGCAACGGTTGCAGACAAAGGCAAAAATCTTGTTATTGAAATCGCGTCAACAGATGCCGGCAAGATTGAATTGCCGGTTAAAAATATAGCATCGCTTAAAGATTATATTGGCAAGAAAGTCCTGTTCGGCATTCGTCCCGAAGCGCTGACGGACCGCGAGGGCGCCGACAGAACGTCTAAGCAGATAGCTCATCATGATTGCATGATCGAAGTTGTTGAACCGGCCGGTTCAGACACTTTTGCGGTCGTCAATCTGGGTGGCAAAGAGGCAATTGCACGGCTGCGCGCAGATGCGAAAATTGTAGCGGGCGAGCATGCAAGCCTGGCATTTAACATGTCAAAAGCCGTGTTCTTTGATCCTGAAACCACACAGCGCATTCGATAAAACAGTAAAGTTCAATGTCCGCAATTCTTCAACACCAGTACGATACGGACTGCATCACGCTATCAACCGGCCATGCAAGCGTGGATATATTTGCCTGCGGTGCGAGCGTTCACAACTATGCAGTAAAGCAGGAAGACGGGCAGATATTCAAACCGTTCGCAGAAGCGCCCTGGCTTGATCAATACCGTAACTCGCAAGAGACAAAAGCGCCTCGGCACTTGCAGCTACTTGGTGGCGAATTTCCTTGCGTACCATTTGGCACAACAATGCTCGACACTGCACATCATGGCTACTGCGTGGACCATGACTGGCGCCTGACCGAGCAGAGCGATAACGCCGCAACCTTTGAAATTGATTATCCTGAAAGCCATATTGTTCGCAGCCTGAAACGGTCTGTCAAACTGAACCCGCAATCCGGTGCGCTGGATTTTACGCTGGAAATCGTTGCGCGCAAAAGCGGTACTTTGCCGGTTGGGATACATCCGATTTTCAAAATTGCCGACGATATGCAAATCAGTCTTCCGGACTTTGATCGGGGTGCGAGCGCACCTTGGGCGATCGATGAAAATGACCGACGGCAGCTGCCCGAAGGTGCATTGGTCAGCCAGCACTCACCGTTTTGGGAAAATATTGGATCAGCCCGCAGTGAATTGCTGCAAATCTGGAATGTAAAGGGTAGCATGACGGTGCACTACCCTTCAGAACATTCGAGTGTCAGCCTGAACTGGAATCAAAATCACCTGCCACACTGCCTGTTCTGGCTCGCCAATCCGGGGCTGCGCACCCAAGGTCTCGGCAACGGTTTTACCGGTCTTGGCGTAGAGCCCACCCACTCGTTTTTCGACAAAAACGATCGTGCCAATGATCACTTTCCCCTTCATCAAAATGCCCCAAACCATTTTGGCATTCATCTAAATGCCGGTCAGGTTTGGACAACATCATACCAAATTTCATGCCGCTCGTTCGGCCTTTCGGAGACCTAGAAATGAAGCGCTCGCAAATCAACGACATTCTAAAAGAGGGTGACGCTTTCATCCGATCATTCGGCTATGTTTTGCCGCCCTTTGCCTATCAGTCCCCTGAAGAGTTAAAGACAAGTGACCATGCGATGATCAAAGAACGGGGCATGGGCTGGGATATCACAGACTATGGCCAGGGCAAATATGATGAGCTGGGCCTGTTTCTCTTCACCGTCAGAAACGGTTTGGTGGACGACATCAAAAACGGCTCCGGTATGCTTTATGCTGAAAAGATCATGATCAGCCGTAAAGATCAGCTCTCACCCATGCACCGCCATTTTTTGAAAGCGGAAGACATCATCAATCGCGGCGGCGGCACGCTTGTGCTGGAATTGTTTGCGGGCGCGGAAGACGGCTCGATTGATCGCACCTCTGATGTGGTTGTACCGGTCGACGGCCGCTTAAAAACCCTTCCCGCCGGCGGCTTGCTTAAACTTGCCCCCGGCGAGAGCGTCACGCTTATGCCCGGCGTCTGGCACGCATTTTGGGGCGAAGGGGACGACGTTCTTATCGGAGAGGTTTCAACCGTAAACGATGACCGTCTGGACAATGATTTTGAAATGAAAATTGGCCGGTTTGCAAATGTGGAAGAAGATGAAACACCTACACATTTGCTCGTCTCTGACTACAACAAATATCTTTGATGCAGGCAACGGTTTAAGAGGGCATAAAATACAATCACTACAAACCGACACCTTGAAATGAAATCGTTTCCGGTGATGCAAAGCCACTTTTCTCAATCCCACGCCTTGCCAAACTGATTTGGCAGGACCTAGATTGGTTTACTCAAAGTAAGCCAGAAATATGCAGAAGACTAAATCGAAAAATGTACACAGTGCGACAGTAGCCGAGAAACTCGAAGCGGAAATCGTCGCAGGCCTTTTGACGCCTGGCACTAAGCTCGATGAAAAATCTCTGACACAGCGCTTTAACGTATCACGCACCCCCATTCGTGAAGCATTACAGATAATCTGTTCGCGTTCGCTTGCAGAGCGTCAACCCTATCGCGGTGTCGTGGTCACAGATGTCAGCGTGGAGCGGATAAAATCCATGTTCGAAGCGATGGCTGAAATGGAGGCCATATGCGGCGGTTTTGCCGCCGAACGCATGACCGAAGCCGAACTTGCCTCACTGGAAGGACACCATAAACAAATGGAGCTTCTGGTCAGCCAGGATTCATTTGATCAATATGAGGAGCGCAACACTGCCTTTCATTCCGTAATTTTTGATGGTGCTCACAACGACGATATTAAAATTCTCGCTCACGATATACGGCTGAAGCTTGCCCCTTTCCGCAAAACGCAAATCGGTGCCAAAGAACGCCTCGTTAAATCAAATGAAGATCATGCCATGATCGTCAGCCTGCTAAAAACAGGCAATAAATCCGGCGTTCAGGAGGCGTTGCGCCAGCATATGAGCAGCGCACTAAAAGCAGTGTTGGCAATCCGCCAATAATTTTTAAAGCGGATAATACTCCCGACATTTACACTGCTCACAGCTTGGTGTCGTGCGGTTTGTGTACAAATTCTTTCTGTTTCTCAAAGCGTAGCTAACAAAAGCACTAATTTGGTAAGTGTTTATTCATCATGCCGGTAAGTTTAACTCACTATTTCTTTCAACCCGCAAGATACTGCCCCGCCTATTAGGTTTCGCTTTACCACATCAAGTGAGAGTGCCCTGATGGATGATAGGGGCAATCATGAACATTCTATTTAACTGCATCGCATATATGCACGATCCGGTTTTTCTTGCATTATCGGTCATCACCTTGGTTTGTGGTGCAGTGGTTACACTTCGTTTGTTTGCGCGCGTACGCCGTACTGAAAATGACATTCGCATTTTATGGCTGGCACTGGCAGGACTGATTGGCGGCGGAACGATCTGGAGCACGCATTTTGTTGCCATGATCGCCTATGAAAGCGATTTTATTCTTGGCTATGAACCGGTACTGACTTTCATGTCCCTCATTATCGCGATTACAGCAACCACACTCGGATTTCTAATCGCTTCAGTGACCAAACAATCTTACGTCATAGAATTTGGCGGTATTGTTCTCGGCCTTGGCATTTCCGCCATGCATTATACCGGCATGATGGCAATGAAGGTTCATGGCGCTCTAGAATGGTCAACCGTTCCGGTGATAATCTCGCTAATAACGGGATGTTTTTTTGGTGCTATCACAGTCAACCGTATTGCCCGTCCAATCACCCGCTTTTGTAAATATGGCGGCGCGCTTAGCTTCGTGCTTGCGGTTGCTTCGATGCACTTTGTCAGCATGTCCGGCATGACCATTCTGCCGTCCAATATCCAATTGGAAACGCCAAATCTCATCTCTAAAGAGTTTTTAGGCATTGGTGCCTTCACAGTTATGGCGCTGTTGCTTGCAGTCAGCTTCATTACCAATCTCATTGATATGAAAACAACCGAGGTCACTTCAAAGCATTATGAACACTTGGCGCTTCACGATCCGCTTACCGGATCTTTGAACCGCCGTGGCTGCGAGCAGTTTCTTGATAAGATCATAGCAGTTGGAACCGATGATACCGCGGGCATAGCAGTTTTGGCGGTCGATCTGGATGACTTCAAGGAAATCAACGAAGTTCACGGCCACACAACCGGCGATCATTTATTGTGTGCTATCAATGAAAGAATAAGCAACGTTCTTGGAAACAATGAAACATTGGCGCGCTTTGGCGCGGACGAATTTATCGCCATTAAATCATCGATTTACACCGAGCGTGAAGCCAAGGAGTTTGCAAAGCGCATTTCCAAGGCTGTTTCAAAACCGCTCCTTAAAGGCGATCTGGATATTTCAACCAGTGCAAGCATTGGGTTTTCTTTCTTCCCGCATCATGGCGACACATCAGCTCAGCTGATTGAGAAGGCAAAGCTTGCCATGTACCATTCCAAATCGAATGGAAAAAATGGTATTTCAGCTTACGAAAAAAGCATGGGCGAAGCCAATAAGGAGCGCAACACGCTCGCGCTTGAGCTTTCACAGTCAATCAAGAACGGTGAACTCGAAGTTTACTACCAGCTTCAAAATGACACGCATACACGTGCCATAACCGGTGTAGAGGCCTTGCTGCGATGGAACCACCCTACCCGTGGCATTGTATCGCCGGCCATCTTTATTCCGATTGCAGAAGAGAACGGATTTATCTGCGAAATTGGCGATTGGGTTTTAAAACAGGCATGTAAACAGGCGTCGCAGTGGTCTGTACCGATTAAAGTCGCCGTTAATGTCGCTCCACGTCAATTGACTGATCGTGATCTGCCTAAAAAGGTTCACGCAATTTTGCTTGAAACCGGCCTGTCACCAAGCCGTCTGGAAATCGAAATCACCGAAAGCGGCATCATCGCAGATACCGCCCTTGCACTCCACAGCATAAGGCAGCTCAAAGCACTCGGCGTGAAACTGGCAATGGACGACTACGGCACCGGCTATTCATCGCTGTTTACCTTGCAGAATTTCCCATTCGACAAAATCAAAATCGACAGGGAATTCATCAAAGAAATCAACACGAACAAGCAATCATCTGCGATTGTCCAATCAACATTGATCCTTGGTGACAGTCTCGACATTCCAATTCTTGCAGAGGGCGTTGAAACCGAAGAGCATTTGCAATTTCTGTCAAAGCAAGGCTGTCAGGAAGTTCAGGGCTATCTGTTCGGCAAGCCAATGCCGAACTCGAACCTTGTCAAAATTCTGGACGACCAGGCAGCAAAAGAAAATAATGTCGCAAAGCTGAACCGCAAACCTGCAACCGTGACGGGCCGGAGCGAAGCACGGCGACTGCAAGTGGTATCATAGATACTATCTGCTATCGGATAAAATCAGGCTTGTTTTTTGCAATTGGCATGTCTGCCATATTAACGCCGTGCTTACCATTTTAGTGGACTGATCTTTGATTTATGCGATCAAACTCATACCAGCTCCACAGGACACCATGTTGACTTCGCGCCGCGCTATTTTAGCACTGATCATTCCAACACTTGCGTATTTTATGGCTTCAATAGCTGCTTTTGCAGCCTATGAACCGCCGCGTTCCGCACTGGTGATAGATGTCGGCAAAAACCAAACCCTGTTCGAAGATAGCGCTTCGGCAATACGTCACCCTGCATCTTTGACCAAAATGATGACGCTTTATCTGGTGTTTGAAGCGCTGGAGAGCGGTAAAATCAAGCTGGACACAGGCGTTGTCGCATCACGTCATTCTGCCGACCGCCCTCCTTCCCGCCTTGGCCACAGCATGGGCGAAGTTATTCCGGTTGATCTGGCGATTGATGCGCTCGTAGTACGCTCCGCCAATGATGTCGCCGCCGCTATTGCAGAAATGCTCGCCGGAAGTGAAGAAGCTTTTGCCGCCAAAATGACTGCAAAGGCCCGTGAACTCGGCATGAAAGATACGGTTTACAAAAACGCATCAGGGCTGCCCGATAAAGAGCAGGTCACAACCGCACGCGATCAGGCAATATTGGGCATTGCTTTAAAGCGCGATTTTCCAACGCACTTCCCGCGTTTTTCCATTCCGAGCGTTTCTTACAAAGACCGCACATGGGAAACCCACAATAATCTGCTTGGAAAAGTCAAAACCGTGACCGGCATCAAAACAGGCTTTATCAACGCCTCCGGTTTTAATGTTGTGACTTATTCTGAAGAGATATCAGGCGACAAAATTGTCGTCGTTATGGGCGGACGCTCTGCCAAGGAGCGCGACCAGATCGCGATGGATATCCTGGAAGGCCGCAAGCCGATCTATCAGCTTTCAAAAGACCAGCTTATCGCGCGCAATGCCGCTGACAAAAAAGAGCAGATTGCAGCGGCAAAAGCAAAAGCTGCCGAGCAGGAAGCCGCGCAAAAGATTGCCGATAAAATTAGCACGGCCCTTGTTATCGCTGCTGTCGAGACCAAGGATCAGGCCACCCGCGAACCGGCTGACATTACAGCATCTGTGGAAAAACAAGCCGATGAAATACAGGAACTCGCTCTTGCCGATGCCGCCCCTGCCTTGGCGAGCGAACCGCAAGCGATAGCCAAAGCGATGGCTGATACTCCGCCTGCCACGTCTGAACCGGCCGACGATCCCATTTCACGCTATGCTATTCAGGTCGGCGCATTGCCAAGTCAAGAGCGCGCCATGGAACGGCTCACCCTTGCACGTCCCGCACTTGCCAGTACGGCCAATGCGCTGCGCCAATATACTGTTCCGCTGGAGACAAGCCGTGGCATGGTTTACCGTGCCCGCATTATCGGTTTTTCCAGCATGCAGGATGCTTTTGACGCCTGCTCGCTGATGGAAGCGAAAAAAATTGAATGCATGGCCCTAATTCAAAAATAGAGCGGTTTTGTTTCTGATGTGAGGCTGCTATCCCTTGGGAAAAGAGCAGTCACAAATCAGGATTTTACCAATGGCAAAAGTTGCATTCATCGGTCTGGGCGTTATGGGCTACCCAATGGCGGGCCACATCGCCAAAGCCGGACATGATGTCACCGTCTATAACCGCACCGCAGCCAAAGCTGAAAAATGGGCTGGTGAATTTGGCGGCAAAGCCGCATCCACACCGGCAAAAGCCGCAGAAGACTGCGACTTTGTATTTTCCTGTGTGGGCAATGATGATGATCTGCGGTCCGTCACAACGGGGCCGGACGGCGCTTTTGGCACGATGAAAAAAGCCGCGGTCTTTATCGACAACACCACAGCATCAGCCGATGTGGCACGTGAACTCGGCAAAGCAGCATCTGAGGCCGGATTCGGCTTTTTGGACGCGCCTGTTTCAGGCGGTCAGGCTGGCGCTGAAAACGGCGTGCTGACTGTGATGATCGGCGGTGATGAAGAGGTTTTTAACACGGCAAAACCGGTCATTGAGTGCTATGCGAAAATGATCGGCAGAATGGGTGACATCGGCGCCGGACAGCTCACCAAAATGGTCAATCAGATCTGCATCGCCGGACTGGTTCAGGGCCTGTCGGAAGGCATCCATTTTGCCCAAAACGCAAGGCTGGATATTGAGGCTGTTATTGATGTCATTTCCAAAGGCGCAGCCGGTTCATGGCAGATGGAAAACCGCCATAAAACCATGATGGACGGTGAATATAATCACGGCTTTGCTGTCGACTGGATGCGTAAAGATTTGGCGATCTGTCTGGCAGAGGCAAACAATAATGGTGCCTCCCTGCCCGGCACAGCCCTTATCGACCAATATTATGCCGATGTGCAAAAAATGGGAGGCAACCGCTGGGATACGTCATCGCTCTTGGCACGGCTGAACAAATTTAGCGGGAAGTAATGCCGAGGCCTGTGGCGGATAATGGCGAAAGTTGAGAGCCTATCAATGTGCTATTCGGCACTTAAAACAAGCTTCATTGTTAAGCGGTTGTTCGAGATTGTGGTGACACGGACAACAGTAGCTGAACGACAGTTTTGCAGTCAGGCGCGCCTTTGATGAAACAGTTTTTAAGCAGTTCAGCGATCTATCTGGCCGCAGCAATTGCTGAAATTGCGGGCTGTTTTGCTTTCTGGGCATGGCTGAAAATGGGAAAATCCATTTGGTGGATTGTGCCCGGCATCGGCGCACTTATTGCTTTTGCATGGCTCCTGACACTCGCCCCCAGCAGCTATGCCGGACGCGCCTATGCGGCCTATGGCGGCGTTTACATCTCTGCTTCCCTGTTCTGGCTTTGGTGGGTTGAAGGACAGACACCTGACGAATGGGATATGATTGGCGTCGCATTGGCATTCATCGCGGCGGCCATTATTTTGTTCGCACCGCGCGCAACCGTTTAGTTGCGGTGCAGGTATTCGAAAAGATGCGCTATTTTACGGAGCCGTAGAGCTAGTACGCGCTGCGCTTCTTGCATCCACCCACAATGGAGCCTGCCGGTCTCAAGTCCGTAAAACCAACATTGCTAACTTTTCCGCATCGCGTTAACAGAGCCCGACATGCGCAAAGCCACGCAAATTGTGAGAAAGCCTAAAAACGCAATGTCTGAACCGCGTCTGAAAATCGTTCTGGTAACCCCAGAAATTCCCTACAATACAGGTGCCATCGGGCGCACATGCGTGGCGTTGAACTTAGAACTCATCCTTATCAAGCCCTATGGCTTTTCGATCGAAGAGAAGGCCGTCCGGCGTGCCGGCATGGATTACTGGAAACATGTCCAGCTTACACAATATGAAAGCTGGGATGACTTTATAGAAACGCGCAATCCACCGCGCGAAAACCTCTACTTTTTCGAAGAGCACGGTGCCCAGACCGTCTATGATGCCGACTATAATCAGGACGGCTATCTGGTATTCGGGTGCGAAACCAAGGGTCTGCCGCCCGCCATATTGGACGGCATGGAAGACCGCGTTTTTAACTTGCCGATGCTCAATCCGGTCGTGCGCTCGCTTAATTTGGCAAACACCGCGACCGCCGTGATTTATCAGGCTTTACGCACGAGATTGAGCTGATGAAAATTGCGCCAGGTCGTTCCCTTCACATTGATGTAATTAGTGTAAACCGTCGAGATAGACTTTAGTGCGCTGGTCTATCATTTCGCCCGTTTTTGGATCGAACTTTTGTGTCATAACCGTTACCTTTCTGCCTCTTGTGGTAATGGTTTTCGCAGATTTTTTACGGCCTTTTTTATCGTAAGTGATCTCCCACTCCATGTCCCAGCCTTTTCCTCCTCCAGTGCCGGTTGCAGGTTTTCCGTCCTTATCATAATTGGTCCACATCCAGTCACCATTTGGCCAAGTCACTTTCGTGCGTTTGAGCTTGCCCTTTTTATCAGTCATGATCTTTAAATCGACCCAAGTCGGCACCAATCCTGTTAAGTGCAGGAATGGAATTGTGCCCTCGTTGGATTTATCGCTTTTAAGTTTCTTTGGCGCTTTTGACATAGGCTCCTCCTGTAGATTGCTAAAGCCGGACTCCTAAAAAGAAAATTCATGAATAATGTAGCGGTATGAGCAGTCCGATATCCCAACCGGTCAGCCAATATACCGCGAAAAAACTTAATGGCGAAATTCGCTCACGCCAGGACAGGTCAGAAGGCCTGTTAAGCAATGCAAAGCCTATAAACAAACACAACAAAAAAGGGCCGGTAATCACCGGCCCCCGTTCAATACAACTATTTCAAGTAAACTTATTTACAAGCAGCGCAGAAGCGCTGGATGCGTTCACAAGCCACTTCGAGTGTTTCGGTTGATGTCGCATAGGAAACGCGGAAGTTTGGTCCAAGACCAAACGCCGAGCCATGAACAGCCGCCACGCCTTCTTCGGCAAGCAGTTCCATTACGAAATCTTCGTCCGTTTCAATGACTTTGCCTGACGGTGCTGTTTTGCCAATCAGTGCCTTGCATGACGGGTAAACATAAAACGCACCTTCCGGCTTCGGGCATTCAAGACCGGACGCCTGATTGAGCATGGAGACAACAAGGTCGCGGCGTTCTTCGAATTTGCCGCGCGCTTCCTCGATATAATCCTGCGGACCATTAAGCGCTTCAACAGCGGCCCACTGCGCAATCGAACACGCACCGGAAGTCTGCTGTCCCTGAATCATATCCATCGCTTTGATGAGTTCAAGCGGTCCTGCCGCATAACCAATACGCCAGCCGGTCATTGAATAGGCTTTTGAGACACCATTCATGGTGAGTGTACGGTCGTGTAGCTTCGGCTCCACCTGAGCGACAGAGTGGTATTTGAAATTGCCGTAGCAAAGATGCTCGTAAATATCGTCTGTCAAAACCCACACATGCGGATGGCGCAGCAGTACATCGGTGATCGCTTTAAGCTCATCGAAGGTATAAGCCGCACCGGACGGGTTGGACGGAGAGTTAAACATCAGCCATTTGGTTTTCGGCGTGATTGCCGCTTCCAATGCCTCCGGCGTCAGTTTGAAACTGTCTTCCATTTTGGTTTCGACAACAACGCTTGTTCCGCCGCAAATCGCCACCATTTCCGGATAGCTAACCCAATAAGGCGCAGGAATGATAACCTCATCGCCAGGGTTCAGCGTTGCCATAAATGCATTGAACAGGATCTGCTTGCCGCCGGTGCCGACAATGGTTTGCGCGGCGGTATATTCAAGATCGTTTTCGCGCTTGAACTTGGCAACAATCGCCTCGCGCAAAGGCACGATACCGGATACAGGCGTATATTTTGTTTCGCCGCGATTGATCGCCTCGATCGCTGCGTCTTTGATATTTTGCGGCGTATCAAAATCAGGCTCGCCGACGGAAAGTGAAATGACGTCCTTACCCGTGGCCTTCAATTCGCGTGCCTTTTGCGTGACAGCGATTGTCGCTGATGGTTTTACACGGGAAAGAATGTCAGCCAGGAATGCCATTTTTAGTCTCCATAGAGTTTAAAGCCGGAGGCAGGCTGCCTCCAATTCGGGCGCCGTCGCTATGCGCCAATTCTGGGAAAGGTGCAAGCGCCGATGCGCCTTGTACATGTAAACGAGCGCGAATTGCCGCAAAAATCGAAATTTTCTGTAGCCAGCGAATTCACCAATCGTTAACCATAAATTTAAAGGATTGGGAGAATATGACTCGTCATTCAAACGAGTCGGATGGAAATTTTGCAAGAAGCTGTCAACAAACCGGTCGAAAAAGAAGAAGTATCTGCTTGTCTCATGCGCGCAGACGATGGCGCGTGGGTCGGCAATTATCGCGGTTTCGTGCTGAAAACCGCCTTTCAGCCAATCTTCAGATTTATCGGCGGCAAATTACGCCCCATCGCATTTGAAGGCTTGCTGCGCCCGCAAAAGGACGACACGCTGATGTTGCCAGGCGCTTTTTTCAACCAGCTCGACGCTGACGAAATCAGCTTGGTCGAAGCGATCTCGCGCACGCTCCATGTACGCAACGCCGCATCCCTGCCCGTTCAGGCGCGTCAGTTGTTTTTGAATTTTGATCCGGCCGCCCTTGCCTCGAAATCAACATTTGAGAAAATGGTTGATGATCTTGGCACAGAATTGCGCGCATCCGACATCATGCCGAATGCATGCGTGTGCGAGATCATCGAGAGTGCGGCGAAGAACAAAGACGATCTGCGCTATTTTGTCTATACGCTGCGCGCGCGCGGATATCATATCGCAGTGGATGATTTTGGCGCTCAATCTTCCAATATGGAGCGCATCGAAGATCTGACGCCGGATATCGTCAAACTTGATGGCCCGATGGTCAAAGCACTGATGGACAGCCCGGACGGTTACAAGCAGCTCAAAGAGCTTATTGCGCGTTTTAAAGAGCTGCGTATTCAGGTCGTTGCCGAAGGTCTGGAAGCAAGCTGGCAAATCGAGATGGCCGAAAGCGCCGGTGCGCAGATGGTGCAGGGTTTTGCCGCGGCAATACCGCGTATCGCGCCGGCAGATTTCAGTGAATGGTTTCAGGGAACCAAAGGCTTCCCGATGCCTTCGTTTGGCCGTCCGGCAGCGCGCTGAATTCAATTTTCCTGATAGCCCGCATCAAATAAAATCCATTGCCTGATCACCAAAGTTTGGATCAAAGCAGATGATCGCAATGCTGGAGGCGCGAACGTGCTAAAACTCTATTCCATGCCATCTTCGGGCAATTCCTATAAGGTGCGCCTGCTGCTTCACCAGCTTGGCATCTCTTTTGAACATATTGATTGTGAAGTCGGCTCCGGTGTTACGACAAGTGATTGGTTTCGCGCAAAAAATCCGAATGGAAAAGTACCGCTTCTGGAACTAGAAGACGGACGCCTGATTGCTGAATCCAATGCAATTTTGCTTTATCTGGCGCATGACAGCGCCTATCTGCCTACGGAGCGATACGCCTGCGCCAAAGTGCATGAATGGTTGTTCTTTGAGCAGAATTTTCACGAAGGCACAATCGCAACGCGGCAGGCCATATTTAAATATGAGAACCGCGCGCACTTGCGTACACCTGAGCATCTTGATCCGCTGCTCGTTTCCGGTCACCGTGCACTGGGCGTAATGGAAGCCCAATTGGAAAAGACACCGTTTATCGCCGGAGACAGCTACACCGTCGCCGATATTGCGCTTTACGCTTACACCCATACAGCGGGTGAAATCGGTAAATTCGATATGGATCGTTTTCCATTTATTAACAAATGGTTAAAGAAGATTAGCGAACAAAAAGATTACGTGAGCCTCAATTGGCTTCCCGCCACATAACAGCCACAAACTTACCCCGACTTTGCCCAAATACGCGCCTCATGATGCCCCAATTTGATGCAAATTTTATCCAATGAGATAAGAGCTTCAGAGGCAGATCATGCGTATTTTAAAAAACGAACAGGAAATTGAGCAGGGATATTTCCGCTCTCTCGCAATTGTTGCAGCCACCTTTGTTGTCGCAAATCTGGTTCTCTTTATCGGCTTTACAACCTCCGCACATGCTCAGGCGCTGGACAGCACCGCCTCCGTAATGCACCTCGCCAAAATGCTGGCTGCCCCTGATGTGACCCCGGATTTTTCCCTCAGCGGTAGCAATCTTATGGTGTTTGGTGCCATGGGTACCGGCCTTTTGGTGATGGCCGCCGGCTTGGTCGCCATGACTAAAAATCTGGTGCGTGATTTGAGCGAACCTGAGAATTCGCGATACTAGCCACACCCTGTGGCTGTGTCCTGGCCCGACATTTCGCCCCCACCAATGCGGGCTTGGAAAAAACGCCGGTGTAACAGCCGGCGTTTTTATATGGGGCTTTGAATTGCTTCTAAACTCCTTATATAGGCGGCATGAAAATACTTCTTATTATCGCTCTGGTTCTGTTTTTGATTGCCCTCGCCTTTGTCGGCTATGGCCGCGAAAAAAGCTGGCAACTCTTTTTCGGCAATGCGGATTTGGGTAAGATTGACCTTGCCAATATTAAACGCACGAAAAAACCGCATGATGCACTATTGTGCAGTACAGAGACGTGTCAGTCCGGCGCGAAAATCGATGACAGCTTGCCGACATACAGTGCCAATGCTGAAGAACTTATCACAATGATTGACAAAGCATTTCAGAATAGCAGCTTGCTTTACGAGCGTGTGGATGACGGTTCAGACCCGGCTTATGCGCGCTATGTAACCCGCTCTTCCTTGATGCGTTTTCCTGATACGAACCAGTTTTTCGCCATTGATAATGCTGATGGCACGAGCAGCCTGATAGCCTATGCCAGCGCGCAAATTGGCTATTCGGATGCAGGCGCAAATCTGAAACGCCTAAAATCAATTATTGGCAATTTACCGAATTAAGCATCGCGCCAGGCGGCCCGCCCTTCGCTTCGTTCTTGCGTTTCCGTATCGATAATCGCGCGGATCGCCTTGAGCAAATCGTGCCCGCCGGTTCTCTCAACGCCATATGTCAGATTAAACGCATAATCGAAATCAGACGCATTATCGCCCTGCGTGTGCTGCAAAATGGTTTCCAGCTTGTCGAAACCTTTGGCCAGACGCGCTTCGTTGGTTTCGCCGGCATCATATTCCAGCCATAGCGCGACAATCTCCTGACCGACCTCACCACCGTGAATATCGCCCAGTTTTTGCACATCGCGATATTCAATATCGCGCCGGTCGGAACCAGGTGACTGTTCAGTTGCCGGTACATCACCCGCATATGCTTCACCCAGATCATGAATGAGGCACATTTTCAGGAGTTTGAGATGATCGACTTCCGGAACTAGATCACTGAACACCATAACCATCAGGCATAAACGCCATGTATGTTCTGCGGTGCTTTCACGCCGTCCTTGGCTTGTGACTCCGCTGCGCAAGACATCCTTCAAGCGTTCTGCTTCACGCAGAAATTCAAGCGATCGTCTCAGGCGCTCCACATCAGCGTTCATCAGTTTATTGGCCAAAGCTTTTCGTAATCAGACAGATCTTCTTTATAAATGCCGTCACAGGCGTCTTTTTCGAGCGCTTCGACAAGCACAAACCGGTAGGTTCCGGCATCATCCGTCAGCTTCCAACGGTTGCTTGATCCGCAATCTCCAAGACCCCGCCCCTTGAAAAAGGCGTAAAGCTCGCGCACTTCACCATCCCAGACAATATTCCATGCAAGCTGGCTCACACTAGGGCCCTCTTCCGTCATCACCGGCAGTGCCAACGGTGTGAAATTATCACCGTTTTGCAACCAAAAAGCATAAGGGAAATTATATGCGCCCGCATAACCACATGGCAGTGCGATCAGGGCAGAAGTCTCATCAAGGCTTGCTGAAAAGCCGCCATTAATTCCACGTACTTTATCGTTGGTTTGATTGCTGCAACGTCCGGTTTCCTTCCCGAAATAAGAAGACAACGCGGCGGGTACATCTGACCAGCTTTTATAGTTCGCGACATTGGCCTCATCAGCAACAGCCCCCGCTTCTGTAGGCACATTCGCACTTAAAGCCATAAAAGCATTGTCTGCACCAATTCTGCCCTGCACTTCATCAGCAAAGATAAACCCGGCCGTAATTCCGGAAAGCGAGAACGGTGCTGTCGTGCGCCCGGATCGTGTCGTGTAGCTGATTTGAATCTGTTTGCCTTGGCGCACAGCCTTCATCAGTTTGGTGACATTTTCCTGATCGCTATAAAGATATTCATAGGTTGCCGCACGATAGCTGAGCATCGACACATCAAGTTCCAGCACCATTTGCCCGTCAACGAGAAAGCGTACATCGCTGCCGCCGCGCAAAGCAGGACGCACACTGATAACCATCTGCACCTGCGCATCAGGCGCAGCGGACCGCCGGAAACCGAAGCTTGAAAGCGACACACTGCGGTTTGCAATATAGATATTGCAAAGCAACGCATTGTTACATGACACATTGACATCGCGCACACGCTTGAACTGGTTGGCATGGGCGCTGTTTTGCCCCAACCCGATAAGCAACATTGCGCAAAAGGTCACCGCCCACAGCGCTAGCGTCGCACTTCTGTTTAGACTTGTCATTTGGGTCATGCTGAATGGCACCTGTTGATCTCATCAGTTTATTTGGGAAAGTCATAGTCAAACTTCCAGTGCGACTTGAAGTCCCGTAAACCTGACTACCATCGTGGGCAGAAATGCGCTTGAGAACAAGAGGCAAGCGTGCAAAAGACCAACAAGTTTTATATTCGCTCAATTAAGCTTACTCGGACAGGATTATCACAAAATGCGCCGTATCTACGCCAATCTCTTATTACTGCTTGTCGGTGCTGTCTGGGGCATGGGATTTGTGGCGCAATCAACCGCGATGGACGCTATTGAACCGGTATTTTTCACCGGCATACGTTTTCTGGCGGCAGCAATTGCGGTCCTTCCCTTTGCGATTTGGGAGCAGAAACGCCGCGCGCGCAAAGCACCTGAAAACGGGCCGATTTTAACGCGCAAGAATCTTGTCAATTATATCATTTTGGGTGCGATCCTGTTCAGTGCTTTGGGAACGCAGCAAATTGGCCTTTTGACAACTTCCGTCACCAATTCCGGCTTCCTGACCGGCGTGTATGTCGTTATGGTCCCCGTGCTTGGTTTGCTTGTATTACGCCAGGTGCCACATGCGATCATCTGGCCTGCATCCGCACTGACTTTGACGGGCATCTTCCTGCTGTCCGGCGGCAGTTTGACCGGACTGACAACCGGCGATTACTGGACCATTATTTGTGCCGTCTTATGGGCCTGCCATGTTCTTTTTCTTGGACGTGTTCTGAGTCAGAAAGACGACGCGAAAGCGCCTTTCACTTTGGCAACAATACAATTTTTCACCTGCGCTGTACTCGGCCTGGTGCTGGCAGCTTTCTTTGAAAATGTCTCATGGGCAAGCGTTGTTGCTGCCGCGCCGGAAATCCTGTTTGCCGGTGTGATGTCCGGCGGGGTCGCCTTTACCCTGCAGGCGGTAGCCCAGCAATATACAACCGCGCCTCAAGCCGCGATCTTCATGTCATCAGAAGCATTGTTTGCGGCGCTGTTCGGCGCAATCATTTTGGGAGAGCGCATCGGCTTTTCCGGCTATATCGGATGCCTGTTGATCTTCACAGCCATGCTGGCCGTTGAAATTATCCCCATGCTGCGGCTGCGTGCCCGCCCTCAAATTTCGTAACAGCCGGTCAACTCCGTAATCTGCAGAAAGTTTGTGATCGCTCAGACTTGCCGCGAAAACCGGCAAGGCTGGAATTGTGGCTGCATAGGCCCTTTTCACTTGCCCGAAAACGCAGCGGGAAATCAGTAAATGCGGCAATCTTCCGCCGAATAAGGCGGAATTATGTCGTTGTTTTTGCTATTCTTTTTTACATTTAGTGATTTGAAATTCGTCCACGCGCAGTCCATTTTCACTGAGCGGAACGGATGAATGTCTCGACCCCCAACCCTAATAGTTCAGACGGGCCGCAACTTTAAATGTTCAACTGAAAAGGAACACAACGATGAAAAAACTACTATCCGCAGCTCTTGTAAGTGCATCCGTACTTGGCGCAACAGTGCCGGGCTTTGCCGGTGAAGGCGAAGGCGTCGTAGCCGCCATCGAGCCGGCAACAGGCACAATTATGCTGGAAGATGGTACAGCGTGGACAGTGGGAGCAGATGTTGATGTATCAGCGCTCGCTGTCGGTGATTCAATCAAGGTGACATATGAAGACGGCACAACAGTGCTGACATCTGTTGAAAAGATGTAAAACGACAAATTCGGCGGTGGGCAGCAATGGCTGCCTGCCGTCTTTCGGCCATTAATACATTGCTTAATGCAGCTCACTGGCATCCTTCCCTAGCCTGACATCATCCTGCCCGGCAGAGCTTAATGGTAAGCTTTATGTATCCGGCACAACCGAGTGGAAATGACCGATGAAAAAACTTGTTCTTGCATTAATTGTTATTAGCGCAACGACCATCAACGCTGCTTATTCAGCAGAAATTCAAGGCACTGTCGAGAGCGTGGATCTCGACAATATGATGATCACGCTTGCCGATGGCAATGAATACAAGGTGTCGCAGGACATACCCTTGGATTTACTTGCCGAAGGCGCCAATGTCATCCTCAACACGGATGATGACGGAACCGCAACTGACATCATGTTGATTGATTAAGTCACACCACCACAAAAGTCTGGACTTCGCACAGCTGTTACCTACGATGTAAAAAAACGGAGGAACACAATGCCAGCGACCAAGACCGATAAGCCACGCGGCGAATTGACGATACGCACACTGGCCATGCCCGGCGACACCAATGCAGCCGGTGACATTTTCGGTGGATGGGTTATGGCTCAGATGGATTTGGCCTGCGGCATCCGCGGTGCGGAACGGGCGGGCGGCCGCATTGTCACAGCCGCCGTCAATGAGATGTCCTTTACCAGCCCTGTTAAAGTTGGCGACACGCTTTCCATCTATTCCGACATTGAAAAAATCGGCAATACCTCAATGGTGCTCTATATCGAAGCATGGGCCCAGCGCTACCTGACCGACAGGAGCGAACGGGTTACTTTCGCGCGCTTTACGATGGTCGCCATCGATGCCTACGGCAAACCAACCAAAATCCCGCCCCTACTGGATGTAGAATAATCGCGGGGGCGCAGCCAGCCCCAACAATTACATACTGCAATAGGCCTTTTTGCGTTGGCGAATATCAAAGTGGAAATGATCGTGGTGGTCGCGGTCTCCCGGTCCAAGCACCGTACCAAAACGGTGACACGCCTGTCCGCGGACAGACTTCAGGAAGCTTTTCTCCCGCCATGCGAAAAAGGCAGGCTTGGCTACTTTAATCACACGGCCGTTTTTCAGCTTGAACGCACCGATATCCACCGCATTGCCTTTGGAATGTTCGGACCATTTGTCTGTGCGGGCGATCTGCCGGCATGAGTAAGACGACATCTGCCTGATCTCAGCAATGCCTGAAAGATAGCGCGCCCGCGCGGCTGGTCCCGCATCACGCTGAAGCCACTGGGCCATCGAAAGCGCTGCCTGACAGTTCAGTTTCGCGGCGGGTTTCAGCGCAACACCGCGCGCAAGACCGCTCACCTCAACAGGATATTTAATGCCGCAACTCGGGCTGTCGTAAATTTCCGGAATATCAATAAACGTCACACCCATGCGCTTCAGCGTGGCACGGCACTGCCGTTCTTCAGCCGGTAAACCGGCATCCTGCCTGTTGCCGAAACCCGGAATCCCCAGACGCGGAAAGGAAAACACTGAGCTGGTCTTTGTTGACTGGTCAATGCCGGAGCTTGGTGTTGGAACACCGTCCACCCAACTTGCACCGGTCCCGCAGGCAGCGATAATTCCTGACGTGATAATCAAAGTGAAGAAAGTCACACTTTTTTTGCGTGGCAAAGGCATAATTGCTTCATCCATTCGGTTTTAGGCAATCTGCCTAATGTGAGTCCCCGAATGGAATTGTATGGTCTGTTGGTGAACGGCCCGTGAGCAAACGTGGTAAATAAAATCTTATGAATCCAAAAAGGGGCCATAAGGCCCCTTTGCAACAAAATCTTTGTAATAATTATTAGGCCAGCTATGCAGCCTCAAGATCCGGTCGGCTGAAATTGACCTCACGTGTGACCTGCCAGCGACCGTCTTCGAATACAAAATCTATGCTGAGATCAATCATTCTTTTTGGCCCGCCGACAGGTATCTTTCTGGAAATGAGAACGTGACCGCGATCACCCGTCACAGTGAGGCTGTGAATCTTGGCCCACAAATGATCTTCCGGATTTTTGTCTTTGAATGTTTCTTGGAGCAGTTCCATAAAGCCCAGCTTTTCCAGTGTCATTAATTGCCCGTCAATACTGAGGTCCATAACGACAATATCATCGTGGTAAATTTCATCGAGCTTATCCATGTTCGCGCTCACGCCGGCCTGCATCAATTCTTCAATTCGCGCGCGCAATGCTGCTTCTGTCTTATCTGTCATAGTCTTTCCCTGTTAGATTAAACGTAAGTGCCGTTGATCGGGGCTTCTTTCATTGGTCCACGGCGGAAACCAATTCCTTTCGCAATCCATTCAAGATCCGGTCGCGAAAAAGGGACATTCGAAATATCAATGATCTGCACAATGCCATCCTGGTCGATGACGAATAGTCCAGGCTCGGCAAATGGCTTTTCAACGTCAACGCCATTGCGGGGGCCGGAAATATACAGGCCCATTTCTTCAATTTGCGGAATTGTAAGGCCATAGCCAACGTCAAACGCCGGACGGACTTCACGCATTTGAGCGGAGGCCCTATCTTCGCTGTCTGCACTGACAGCAACAACATCAACACCCAGTTCGTTTAATGCGGGCAAAACACTGTTTAGTTCCTGAAGATATTTTGTGCACAAAGGACAGTGCTTGCCCCGATAAACAACCACAAGCATCCAGTCATAATTGCCAGATGGTGTCGGCAGCGCGCGGCGCCCGCCGTTAAGCATAGGAATTTCGATAGCCGGAAACACCGCCCCGGCTGCAAGTTTTCTACTAGTCATTTTAATCTTTCTGCTTTATGTATGGATCGTTACATAAATAAGAAAAACACTAGCCGTCAAGAGATATATATTGATCGATACAAAAAAAATTGGTCGCCCAAGAAAATTTGATTATGGCACTGCTTTAATCAAAGCCATGTCCGTCTTTTGGGCAAAAGGGTATGAAGGCGCTTCCCTGCGCGATTTAACAGGGGCTATGGGCATAACTGGACCAAGCCTTTATGCGACCTATGGAGACAAGCGCGAACTCTATTTAAAAGCGATTGATCACTATTGCGAAGCTGATGCTTGCGCTCCGCTCGTTGCTTTGGAAGAAGCAGAAAACATTGAAGAAGCGCTTCAAGCCTTCCTTCTAGAGGTTATTCACTCTGCAACTGACCACGAAAGCGGCGCCAAGGGATGTTTTTTGGCATCCAGCGTTGCAACATCGATTGGGCAGGTCGACGGTGTTGATAGCCGCGTTCAGGCAGCCGTTGTTCACGCGGAAGAGAAAATAGAAGCACGCTTTCAGGCTGAAATAGACAAGGGAAACCTGCCAAAGCATTTTCCCGCAAAAGAACGTGCATCATTGTTGTTTGATATTAGGCAAGGCTACATGTTCCGCGGCCGTGTCGGTGTTGATAAGGAAAAGATGCAGAACGAAGTGTCCGGCCGCGTTAAAATGCTGCTGGCTTGCTAATTCAAGCAGTCAGTGCATTCAATGCGGCCGTTACAATACTTGCGGGTGTCAAATATGGTTTATTCGACCAGCGAAGCTGTCTGTAGATATTCATCCGGTGTCTGCAGGCTGGCTAGAGCGCGCAATGTGTAGCTTGTCGTGACATTCCAGTCATTAAGCTGGACATTACGGGCATCGATGACAATTTCCTCGTTCAGACGACCTTCACCGCCCGGCGTGACAAACAGTGTTTCAATCTCGCCATTCGGGGCCATAACGGCATCAGAAACATAACCGGCAATTTGGTTGTCGGCTGTTTTAACAGTCATGCCCATCCAAGCATCGTTGAGCGGATGCTCTTCGATCATGGCTTCATCGAAGCTTTCAGAATAAGCACTTTCGCCTTCCACAGCATAAGCGTTGGATAAATCGTCCGCATTTGCAAGGCTGATGGATCCGGCGACAAATACGCTTGATACCAATGCCGCCTTGAGCAGTGCGACCATGCCTGTTGCAGGATTTGCGATTTTAGCGATTTTAAGGTCTGTAAACATCCTCTTATCCAATTCTTGTTCGCTCACTTCTGCGTTGAGCTTGCTGAATTTGTTCACGGCTACCGCCGCTTTCTTGATATATAAGCGCGCGAACCCCCATATTGGTTCCATAACAACCCGTTAAGATTTAAGGTGGTGCAATGGTTTTGATTGCCGGAATCGGCTTTTTGCTTGTGTTAGCAGCGGTTTACGCGCCCCAATACTGGGTCAGGCACACAATGGAAAAACACAGCCAACCGCGCCCCGACTTCCCCGGCACCGGCGGTGAACTGGCCCGCCATCTGCTTGAAACATTCAAGATCGAAGGTGTAGGCGTTGAAGAAACCGATAGCGGTGACCACTACGATCCCGAAAACCGTGTTGTGCGCCTGTCAGCAAACAATTTTCATGAACCAAGCCTGACAGCGGTCGCTGTAGCGGCGCATGAAGTGGGTCATGCTATTCAACACCATCGCGACGAACGCGGGCTGAAAACCCGGCACATGCTTGTCAGCGTGGCGATGGTCACCGATAAAATTGCGGGGATTTTCTTTCTGGCTGCGCCGGTACTCTTTGTCATAGTGCGTTCGCCTGCCGCAATTTATGCCATGATCGCGCTCGGCATCATGCTTTTGGCGGTGCGGGTTCTGGTTCATTTCTTCACCTTGCCGGTCGAATATGATGCCAGCTTTAACAAGGCGCTGCCAATTTTAAAGGAAGGCGGTTATTTGCAGGAAAATGATCTGGCAGCCGCTCGCTCTGTATTAAAAGCGGCTGCCCTGACTTATGTTGCCGGTGCATTAATGAGCCTGTTGAACCTAGCCCGATGGATCAGGCTTTTACGGTAATCAGGCAGGCTTAAATGTAAGCGCCAGACCGTTTAAACAATGGCGCAAACCTGTCGGCTCCGGCCCATCCTCAAAAATGTGCCCCAAATGACCGCCACAGCGGCGGCAATGCACTTCGGTGCGTGTAGAGAAGAAGGTATTGTCCTCCTTGGTGCGCACGGCATCGTCAATATTGTCATAAAAGCTCGGCCACCCCGTCCCGCTTTTAAACTTCGTCTCGGACGCATAAACAGGTAAGTCACAGCCACGGCAGTGGAATGTGCCGTCACGCTTCTCGTCATTAAGCGGACTCGTGAATGCGCGTTCTGTATCTTCCTCACGAAGCACCGCAAATTCGGCGTCTGATAGTATTGCGCGCCATTCTTCCGGCGTTTTGGTGATTTCGTACGTCATATCGCCAGCCTCTGGCGGATAAGGCCCTTTTGCAGCCCGTGTCGGAGCAACTCCCGCGCCGAGCAAGGCAATATTGGCACCAAAAATAGAGCTATATTTTAGAAAGCTTCTGCGTTGCATATCGGTCTCCTCATTTATCTATCTTTATAACGTTTGCGACTGACCTAAAGTTTCGCTCAAACCCAAAAAGCCCCCAGCCTTGACGGCCGAGGGCTTTCTTCAATGCCGCGAGAAATCATTTCAGACGGCATGTTTAAAGTGCAGTTAGCCCGCAGGCAGAAGCACTTTGTCGATCACATGAATAACGCCGTTTGACTGATCAACATCAGCGATTGTGACAGTGGCAACATTGCCTTTACCGTCTTCAATCATGATTTTGTCGCCTTCGTATTTGGCTGTAAATTCACATCCGCCAACGGTTTTGACAGGGTGTGCACCGCCGTCATCATCAACCATTTTCGTAATATCTTTTGACATCGCATCAGCAGCAACCACATGGCATGTCAGAATTTTGGCAAGCTGGTCTTTGTTTTCAGGCTTGAGCAAAGTCTCAACCGTACCTTCTGGAAGCGCAGCAAATGCATCATTTGTAGGGGCAAACACTGTGAACGGGCCTTCGCCGGACAGTGTTTCAACAAGATCGGCAGCTTTAACAGCAGCAACCAGTGTTGTGTGGTCTTTTGAGTTAACAGCATTTTCAATGATGTTTTTGTCTTCGAACATTGGCGCGCCGCCAACTTCCGGGTTCATCGCGAATGCTGTGCCGGCTGTCATTGCAGTAACTACGGATGCTGTAAGAAATTTCTTGATGTTCATGGGATAATCTCCTTGTTAAAAAACGCTGGTCGGAAATTGGTAAATCCGTCTCCTCCATCCAGCACCTATGTAACGAAATCCCGCCCAATAAGTTTCAAAATAAGCAAATTATTTCAATATCTTATATAAAAAATCCCTCTGCCATTTCTGACAGAGGGACGCCCCCTCGGCCTCGCTCAGAAGGGATGAAGAGCGGGACCGAAATTGGCCTTTTAGCAGTGTAAAGTCGCCTTTATTATTTCGGCAACAGAACGTCATCAACCACGTGGATCACACCATTTGATTGATTAACGTCAGCGATTGTTACTTTTGAAGCACCGCCGCTTTCGTCAAAGATGTAAAGATTGCTGCCTTTGATTACTGCAGTCAGCGCATCGCCTGACACTGCAACCATATTATAACGGCCGCCATTTGCCTGTGCTTTGGCCATCAAGTCCGCGCCGGACAGTTTGCCGGAAACAACATGTGCCGTCAGAACTTTTGTCAAAGTGTCTTTGTTTTCAGGCTTTAGAAGTGTGTCGACAGTGCCTGCTGGCAATTCCTCAAAGCCGGCATTAACAGGTGCAAACACGGTGAATGGACCAGGGGATTGCAGAGTTTCAACAAGTCCGGCAGCTTTTACGGCTGCGACCAATGTTGTGTGATCTTTTGAGTTTACGGCATTTTCAACAATGTTCTTGTCTTCGAACATCGGCGCACCGCCAACTTCAGGGTTCATCGCCATTGCAGTTGAGGCGGATGCTGCGACAACGAGAGCCGCAAGGGTTGTTTTTACTGTTGTGAATGTCATTTCTAGCTCCTCCAAAATCATGCTTCATGCATGTTCAGGAGTAGTTACGCGGCGCCATCACAATTAGTTTCAGCAAAACACAAAAAAACCGCCGGAAAGTTTCCGGCGGCCTCAATATATTGAATTTACGAATGAAATTCAGTTATTTGGCGCTCACAACAGTCATAACCAACTTGTCGTCAACCTTGATCGGGCCGTCTTCTTTAGCGCCGAGTGTATATTCAAAAACACCGGTTTTCATGCCGCCTTGTTCAGAGTGAACCATTAGCATCAGTTTGTCGCCGGATGCCACTTCCTCTGTTAAAATAGCGGTCACATCCATGTTCATGCCTTCTTTAATAGGCGCATGACCAACAACCGGACCAGGCTTCATGGTGTCGTCTGTACGGTGAACAACAAGCCAGCCGTTTTCACCGGCTGTGATTTCTGATGCTGTGACTGTACCGCCGGACACATCCTGGTCTTCAGCTTTTACGCCTAGTGAAGCATGAGCAGCAGCAAATGCACCTGTAGCAATCGTAGCGGATGCGATTGTCGCAGTAATCAGTGTTGTAAATTTCGTCATTAGAATCTCCCTTTTTGAGTGATGGTCTAATCACGGGAGCACACGACAATAAGTTTCACTTTTTTACAATTAAATTTGTTGGACCGGTCCGGCAGCCAGAACAGCGCCTGTCGGCTTGCCTGACGGCGAACCACCCTCCGGCTCATCAGTGATTGCTAATACGGCCTCAGAAGACATTGCCGCTTGCAGCTCTTCAGGCACGTCCACTTCATAAATATCATCTGTCGGCAAAACGCCCATAGACACAGGGTCTTCTGATCCGGCAATGATCCACAGCTCGAAATCACGGTTTTGAGCCGCTTCACCGGCCGTCCGTTTCAAGCGTAGTTTCTTTGCGTCATCATCATAGTAGGCAACAAGGCGCAGATCCGAATCTTCACCGGCCATTTGTGCCACAAATACATTGCCAGAAGCAGGTTGCTGCGGCGCGATAACATTGTTGGCATAAAGTCCGCCGACAACGATAAGACCCGCAAGCGATGCGATTGACAGGCCCCGCCAGAAACCAAGCGAGCTCCATATGCTTGCATTGCTGCTGGATGAGGTGAACAAACGCTCTTCAACCTTACGCAATACCGAGGCAGGCGCTTCAACAGGCTCGACTTCGTCAACCAAGGTCACAAATTGCGAGTTCCACCACGCAACACGATTGCGCAAACCGGCTTCGGCGACGATACGCTTTTCCAATGAAATGCGCTCGCCATGAGGAAGCGTGCCAAGCGCATACTCTGCGGCCAGCATCTCGTCCTTCTTATCTATGGTCAATTGCGAACTCATTGTTCCAAACATTCCTTTAAGCTGATGAGACTCCGGCGCAGCCAGGTCCGCATCGTATTAATCGGCACGCTAAAACGCTCTGCCAATTCTTCATAACTATATCCTTCGACATATGCGCCCCGCACAGCCTGAGCCTTTTGCTCATCCAATTCCTGCAAGCAATTATCTATCCGCTTGCCTTCGGAGGTGTTGATCGCCTCCTGTTCGGGCGTTTTGCTGTCGTCAGACACATCAAACGCATCATCAATATCAACCGCAATCGGCTTGCGCGCTCTGATGACATCGATTGCGTGGTTTCGAGCAACCACGACAAGCCATGACATCGGGCTGTATTGATTGACGGCAAACTTGTCAGCATTATTCCAGATTTTGACATATATCTCTTGCAATGCATCTTCCGCTTCGGCCCTATTATTTAAAATACGCAGCACGACGCCAAAAAGTTTCGCAGAAGTCAAACTATAGAGTTTCGTAAAGGCAGCGCGGTTATTCAACGCACACTGAGAGATTAAATTTCCAATATCGTCGGACAAATCATAGTTCCTTCCGGTGATTTGGTAAGCAGTGCCAACGTAACAATGTTGCAGACTTTACCCAAGTCTTACCAATTGAACAACTGAGCATAAAGCGCAATGAATCATGCACCCATGGCAATATTACGCCATAGCCGGCATATCGGATTTAAATTCGGGAACGATCTCCAGTTTCAGCGTGAAATCTGCTGTCCCCGCAAGACGCAATTACTCAATAGCAACGCTGCGCACGGGTGCCTGAAACTGCGAAAAGGTACCGTAAAGTTCATCGCCATTGGCGGTTGTACGGAATAGCCCCGTCGACTTCACCAGAACCTGAGGACCATCTTTCGGCAGTAAACGCAACACAAACCGGAAGCCGGACTTCTTGGCAATCGCCTCTTCCACGCATTGCATGACCAGTTCACGGTCTTCCGGATGATAGGCATTGATGGCAGAGACCAAATCCACAGGGCCGACAGACGGTGACATGCCATGGATCAGATAGACATCGTGGGTCCAGTAAGTCAGACCGCTCGCAATATCCAGACGCCAGGCGCCATAGGGATCAAAACTACTTAAAGGATCAAGAAGCGAGATACCTTCAAGGCCGATTTCACTGAGGTCCTGTGAGGACTTCTCTGTTTCACCAATTTGCATTGTAAGTGCCACTGATGCCCTCCTTATTTAAGCAACCCCATACGCATAGCTTTACTAACCGCATGTGCGCGATTCTGCGCGTTGAGTTTCTGACAGATTGAACCGAGGTAGTGGTTAATTGTGTGCTCGGAGATGTCAAGAATAGTAGAAATTTCGGCGCTGGTTTTGCCTGCCGCTGTCCATATTAGACATTCTTCTTCGCGCGGCGACAACGCCATATCGGATGAAGTCTTTTTAATCTCAAACTGCTTTAGTTTGGCAAATATAGACTGCGAAAGAAAATTGAGCGTGACCAACTCGTCCATAGAAGGCGCTTCACGTTTGCCTGAAAATGACACTGCACCCAATTCCCCTGCCGCAGTGTGAACGGAGAAATAAACTCCCATTTCGAAGCCGAAATCCCTGAACAGTTCAACCGCGGCATTAGCCTGATTGCCATCACTACGGACGGAATTCAGTGCTTCAAGCTCCCAAACAATGGGCTCCACGCTGGATTTCAGTCGTGCGATGATCGGACTTTTCTTCAACAGGCCCAAAGCGTCATAAGCATTAACGAGCTCCGGCGGCCAATTGGAGACAACAGACAGTTCGGAAAGATTTTCCTGCGCATCAGTGGGTATGTTGATTGATGAGAAATGTGAGAAATCATATTGTACGCAGATCGATCGCAAGAGCCGGAACACATCATAAGACGTCTGACATTCGGCGATCAGCGGAAGGAAGTTGGTTCCTTCTGGCGTTAGCACAGGATTTGTTTGTTTTATCGAAACCATAGAACAACCCAGGACAAATTCACTCAAAGCGCGGCAGGCCGCACCAGAATCGTTCTACATGAAAAAAATTAAGAAAATGACAAATGCGGCTCATGCAGAATCGCACGAACCGTTTCATTAATCAATAAAATTTGATGTAAATGCACTTCATCATGTTTTCCGCACACGCTGACTATGGTTTTCAGCCATCTTCAGCAGCGCGGACAGTGCAATAACACCAGCCTCTTACTCACAGGTTTTATGCTCTTAACCATAAAACCGAACTCACTCACTTCACTCAAATTGCTTTCTACGAAGCATCTTATGAAACACAATCTATCCCCTCCGTATTAAATCGAAGTTCGAACCGCGCAGACAGTTGTGGGAAGTGAAATTTGACAGGCTATTTCCTGCTGTCAGCTTTTAACAGACTGCTAACCATGGGGGCTGCACGCGGGTAATTACATGCATAACCATAAGTGGTCATGAGATTTAGCATCTTTGAATCATCAGCTTGAACAAAAATACTAAATAATTCTGATAAACCGACTAGACAAAGTTCATTTGAACATAGCATCTAAGAGTTATGAAAGCCGTTTTCTATCATAAGCCTGACAGCAGTTATGACGACTACACTGGTGAACGCTATCACTTTCCTCATATTTACTTATCACGCGTAGAGCCAATCATTGGAGACTGGATAGTTTATTACGGTCCACTGCTTAAGCAAAAGGGCCGTTATTATACGGGTATCGCAAAAGTCAGATCTATTCGCGCGGATCCAAACCACGAAAATCATTACTATGCAGACCTAATTGATTACATCGATTTTGATCGCGCCGTTGAATATAAGGAAAATGGGGGCTTTGAGAAAAGGTTAGTCCTAGAAGATGGAACAATAAGCAACGGAATGAAGGTTCAGGCAGTAAGGAAACTTGAGGAGGCTGAATTCGCAGCAATTGTAGCAGCAGGTTTATCACAAGAAGACGAATGGCCAGATCGAATTGATGAAACAGACTCCGAAAAGGTTGGTGATCTAGAAACTCCTTCTGGTTTCAGCGATAACCCGCAGGCAGGTTTTTCTAACGAGCCGTTCGAGCGCGTAATAGTCGAGAGTTTAACAAGGCGAAAATGGCGCGATCGCAAATTTCAGCAAAATATTAGAATCGCGTACGATAGAACTTGTGCTTTCACGAGCCTCAGATTGATCAACGGCTTAGGGTGCCCAGAAGTAGAAGCCGCCCATATCCGCCCTGTTAAAAATGGCGGAAATGACTCCATTCGAAACGGCATTGCTCTTTCAGGTACAGTTCACTGGATGTTCGATCGTGGTTTACTATCACTAGCAGATGATTTCACTATTATGGAATCACGCCATCTCAATCACGATGTATCGCACCTTCTAAACGCCAACAAGAAAGCAAAAGTCCCTATGGATACGCGCTTTCAACCACACCCTCACTACCTAAATTGGCACAGAGAAAATGTGTTTAAGCACTAAAAACCCGCGGTCATCACGCCGGTTCTTCGATACAAAATCCAACAACTTAGTTTGCCGAATTCGCCACGTTATTGGTTGCATCGACGGTTGCATCAACCGCATTGGCCGTGTCCGCGCCAACGCCTCTGATTGTATTTGCGCAGCCAGCAAGCGAAACAACAAACAAAGTTACGATAATCGTTTTCACAAATGACATGGTCATGTCTCCCTTCAAAAACGCATAACGCATAAATGCGTTGCCGGTTCCCTTCCTCCTGACAACGTCTTGTCAGTAACACGCCGATTATTTGAAATGCCCCCTTTCTTTAGCAGCACCATTTTCCCATATTGTGGTTATGGCTAAGCGACCTCCTAAAAAAACCGGCAATCCGTCGAAAATCGATGAAGCGGCAGATGCGCGCGCAACGACCGAGAAAGAGCGCGAAAACTCTTTCATGAAAAACGCGCCGGAACAGGCTGAGGGCTTCGGCGAAATGCCGCAAGCTGATTTCAACGGCGCGGAAATTTCCGGCTCGTCCATTTCCGATTGGGTAAACCAGTTGGAAGAAGAAGCCGCGCGCGAACAGCGCCGCGAGGAAACCCGCGAAATCCGCTCCAAAGCCGGCAAGCACCGCCGTAAGGTTGAACAAAAAGCCGCTAAAGAAAAACAAAAGGGTGATACTTTAAAGGGCGACCGCCCGTCGGCGGCTTCCCGCCGGAGTGAGCGCACCGCGAACGATAAGAATATCGTTGGCGACAAGCGTACCGGTGGCGGCACATCCATCGGCGGCACCAATGATCCCAAACAACGCGCCGCAGCCGGCCTCAACCCCGTTGCCGGTCTTGATGTTTCGCTGGAGGAAGCCGGACAACTGGCATCAACATCCGGTGTCACAGCAACCGTGGAAGCGCTTAAAAACCTGATCGACAGCGGCAATCCGCTGTTCAAGAACGGCCAGCAATGGGTGCCGCACCGCCCTGCCCGTCCGGAGAAATCCGAAGGCGGCATCAAAATCGAGATGGTGACGGACTATAAGCCCGCAGGTGATCAGCCGACCGCGATCAAGGATCTTGTGTCCGGTCTGAATGATGATGACCGCACGCAGACGCTGCTCGGCGTCACCGGTTCGGGCAAGACCTTCACCATGGCGAAAGTCATCGAGGAAACGCAGCGTCCCGCGCTGATCCTTGCCCCCAACAAGACGCTCGCCGCGCAGCTTTACGGCGAGATGAAGAACTTCTTCCCCAACAATGCGGTCGAATATTTCGTCTCTTATTACGACTATTATCAGCCGGAAGCCTATGTGCCGCGCACCGACACGTTCATCGAGAAGGAAAGCTCAATCAACGAGCAGATCGACCGGATGCGCCATGCCGCGACCCGCGCCCTGCTGGAACGCGATGATTGTATCATCGTCGCGTCGGTGTCGTGTATTTACGGTATCGGCTCGGTGGAAACCTATACCGCGATGACATTCCAGATGTCGGTCGGCGACCGCATAAACCAGCGCGAATTGCTCGCCGATCTGGTGGCGCAGCAATATAAGCGGCAGGATATTAACTTTGTGCGCGGCTCGTTCCGTGTGCGCGGCGATACGATCGAGATTTTCCCCGCGCACTTGGAAGATGCCGCCTGGCGCATCTCCATGTTTGGCGACGAGATCGACGCGATCACCGAGTTCGACCCGCTGACGGGCAAAAAGACCGGCGATCTGAAAAGCGTCAAGATTTACGCCAATTCGCACTATGTTACACCGCGCCCGACGCTCAATCAGGCGCAGGAGAAGATCAAGGCCGAGCTCAAGCACCGCTTGGAAGAACTGAATGCCGCGGGCCGCCTGCTCGAAGCGCAACGTCTGGAACAGCGCACGCAATACGACCTTGAGATGCTCGCTGCGACGGGTTCCTGTCAAGGCATTGAGAACTATTCGCGCTATCTGACCGGACGCGCGCCGGGCGAGCCGCCGCCAACGCTTTTCGAGTATATCCCGGATAATGCGCTGGTGTTCTGCGACGAGAGCCACGTGACAATTCCGCAGATCGGCGCGATGTATAAGGGCGACTTCCGCCGCAAGGCCACGCTCGCCGAATATGGCTTCCGCCTGCCGTCCTGTCTCGATAACCGCCCGTTGCGCTTTGAGGAATGGGACGCGATGCGCCCGCAGACCATCGCCGTGTCCGCCACCCCCGCCGCGTGGGAACTGGAACAATCCGGCGGTGTGTTTGCCGAGCAGGTCATCCGCCCGACCGGCCTGATCGACCCGCCCGTGGAGATCCGCCCTGCGAAGGATCAGGTGGACGATGTGGTCGGCGAAATCCGCGCGACGGCCGAGGCCGGTTACCGCACGCTCTGCACCGTGCTGACCAAGCGCATGGCCGAGGATCTGACCGAATATCTGCATGAGCAAGGCATCCGCGTGCGCTATATGCACTCCGACATCGACACGCTGGAGCGCATCGAGATCATCCGCGATCTGCGCCTTGGCGCGTTTGACGTGCTGGTCGGCATCAATCTGTTGCGTGAGGGCCTCGATATTCCCGAATGCGGCTTCGTCGCCATTCTGGATGCCGACAAAGAGGGCTTTTTGCGCTCCGAAACCTCGCTGGTGCAGACCATCGGCCGCGCCGCGCGCAATGTGGACGGCAAGGTCATCCTCTATGCGGACCAGATCACCGGCTCGATGCAGCGCGCGATTGACGAAACCACCCGCCGCCGCGAAAAGCAGCTTGCCTATAATGAAGAGCATGGCATCACGCCGCAATCGGTCAAAGCCAATATTTCCGACATTCTGGACAGCGTTTACGAGCGCGATCATGTGATGGCCGAAATCAAGGGCGACAAGGGCGCGGCGAAAGATTCCGGCGCGCTGGTCGGCAATAATCTCAAGGCGCATCTTGATGCGCTGGAGAAAGACATGCGCGATGCCGCCGCCGATCTCGACTTTGAAAAAGCCGCGCGCCTGCGCGATGAAATCAATTGCCTGAAGGAAACCGAACTGGCGGTCATGGACGACCCGCTGGCCCGTGACACGGGCATTGAAAATACGAAAGACAGCCGGAAGAGAGCTGCGCGCGGACAGCCGCCTAAACCTTCAAAGGGCGCTGCGCCCATCAATCAAGCACCGTCATCCTCGGGCTCGACCCGAGGACCCATTCCTGAGAACGACGGGCAATCCGGTGGGTTCAGAAAAAACACCCTCGACGAAATGACCGTTGGCCGCACGGAAAAACCCGCCACGCCGGAGGGGTGGTCTCAGCCGCGCAAGACGTGGACGGAAGATGCAAAAGCGGGCTTCTCATCTGACGGTGCTGCTCACGGCACCGACTCCCAAAAGCATGACCATGCGTCGGCGGCTTCCCGCCGGAGCGAGGCCACGCCGAGCAATACAGAAAACGAGGCAAAGCCGATCAAACGCCACCGCATTGGCGCGGGTTCTTATGAAGACCCTAGCGATGCCCGCAAAGCCAAACGCCGACCGGGCAAGACGGGAAGACCGGGGCGGTAGAAGACTACGGACTTTATATTGTGTAGTATTCACAAAACATTTAGTGATTCTTCGCTTGGAATTTCATCATGACAATATTCTGTGCCTATGCTTCTTCTATATCCACTGTAGGCGATATATTCCAGAACGTTAATAAAGAACGCAGTTCTACAGGAAGAAGCCTCCATATTTGGCCAGAAAATGATGTAATTGGCCGACCGTTGCTCGAACCCATTCTAGACCACATCGATAACACTGAATTTGTAGTTTGCGATTTAACAAGGCTTAACTTCAACGTAGTCTTTGAAGCAGGATATGCAGTGGGGAAGAACAAGAGAATAGCATGTGTATTGAATTCGGGAACCTCAAATGACAGCGAAAAATTCAAACATATTGGGTTATTTGATACCCTTGGTTATTCTTCGTATCAGAACACACACGAGTTAAATGCTATAATTGAAAGCGTAAAAGATACTAAGCCGCTCTATACAGATTTTAAACAAGACACCAGCAACCCTGTCTATATGGTGGAGCTTCCGACAAAGGTAGATTGTCAAACACGAATTGTGTCACGAATCAAAGCTGCAAGACTTAGATATCGAAGTTTCAACCAGACAGAACATGTTAGACTTTCAGCGCTTTCTGCAATCGAAAATGTCGCAAAAGCCTGCGGTGTGGTGGTCCCAATAGCAGCCGACCACTATAAGGATCCGATGATTCACAATATCCGAGCAGCCTTTGTTGCCGGTTTAGCTTATTCAATGAATAAGCCGTTACTGCTCATTACAGAGCTTACTTCTACAACGCCCCTAGACATAAGAGATGTTGTATCAACTTTCAGGGAATTAGATGATATAAATCCGCTTGTTGCAAATTTTGCAAACCAAGTAGTTGCAGCGATGCAAACAGATGCGCCTATTAGTGATGAAGAGCATCCGCCATTAGCTGACCTTTTTTTTGGTGATCCAATGGCTGAAAACGAGATGACAACGCTTGGAAATTATTATCTTGTAACCGATGAATTCCTGCGGGTTTCTCGCGGCGAGGCCAATGTAGTTGTAGGTCGAAAGGGAATGGGAAAAACTGCGTTATTCATCAGGCTGAGAGATAAGACAAGAAAAGACACGCGGAATATAGTGTTAGATTTAAAGCCAGAGGGCTATCAGCTCAAAAAACTCCGTGAAGATGTTTTTGATATCCTTTCTGACGCATCAGTCGAGCACCTTATAGTAGCTTTTTGGGAGTATCTACTTTATACAGAGATTGCCAACAAACTAATTGAGAAAGATGAGCAAAAGGCACGATTTGACCATTCAATTCGCGACCAATTTGACGAATTACTCACTATTAAATCAAAATCCGCGCTCGCAGAAGAAGGAGACTTCTCTGAAAGACTATATGCTTTAGTCAACGAAGTATCACAGTCGATCAAAAAATTAAAACTTCGAGGTGATAGCAATCGAATTCAAACAGCTAATATTACGGAGATAATTCACCGTAATCACCTCCCTGAACTTAAAAAAAGTGTAATAAACTATCTAAAGCAAAAAGACTCACTTTGGATATTGTTTGATAATATCGATAAAGGATGGCCAATCCAAGGTATTGATCAGACGGATGCGGTAATTCTTCGTTCGCTCATAGACGCTACTAAAAAAATCAAACGAGACCTGAATAAAAACGACATAGAGGCCCATTCAATCGTATTTGTAAGAAATGATGTTTATGAAATTTTGATTGAGAGCAGTTCTGACTTCGGCAAAGAGATCAAAGCACAGTTAGATTGGTCTGATGAAGACTTACTGAAAGAACTCATAAGAAAGCGTATAACCCATAGAGAAAAGATTCCATTTGAAGCCGCTTGGGAAACTCATTTTGATCGTTTAGTTCAGGGAGAATATAGCTTCGATTACATTATTCACCGCAGTCTTATGCGTCCTAGAAATGTTATCAAAATCTTACATTCAGCGCGCAGTTACGCTGTTAATAGACGCAATAGCAAAATTACTGAATCTGATGTTTTGAAATCTCTTAAGTCGTATTCAATTGATGTACTTGAAGAAGCAGACGAAGAAATCTCTGATATAGAGCCACAAGCTAGGGGCATTCTTTATAATTTCATCGGGGAAAACCAGTTTTTTTCCTACGAAAATTTAATAGCACACCTCAGTGCACATTTTGCAGATCAAAGCGATGACTTGTGCAAGAGGGTATTGTCATACCTGCTCTATTTCGGTTTCTTTGGAGTAAAGAATCCTTATGCAGAGCCTCGCTATATCTATGATTTTAGTTACAATACAAAATTGATGAATGCTTGGATATCTAAAAATGAGCAGACCGTCGTATACTGCCTAAATCCGGCATTCTTCGATGCCTTAGAAACCAGAAACTAAAATGAGAAATTTGATCAAAGGCAAATCTTTTCTCCTATTCATTCGATAAAACTTCTCACCCGTCTGACTGATGCCAGCGACCTCCCTCCCACTTTTCAAGGGGGAGGGATAGAGGGTGGGGGTTGCTCAAACAAACCTTATTCCGCCCCCACCCGATCAGCCGCGCTGCGCTTGCTTCTCGTGCCTCCCCCGTAAACGGGAGGAGGCAAAACAAAAAACTTATCCAACTCCGCGGAACCCGCCCGCATAATGCCCGCCAGTGAAACAACGGGAACGGGCATGGACTGGCAAAAGGCAATCGCGATCAATTGTGCGGCACTGCAGCGCGTTCTGGCCGCTTTTGCGGCGCTGGCGGGGCTGGCGCCCGATGCCAAAACCCTGCCCCGCGCCGTACGGCTTGAAATTCTGCGTGTGGTCCGCCCCGCTGAATCCGCCCTGCGCCGCCTGATTGTGATTGCCGCGCGCGGCATCAAACCATCGCTGCAAAACCGCCCCGTGCCGGATTTCTCCCGTCTGCCACAGCATAAAAACAGGCCCGCAAGCTTCGCGCTGTTTGACCGCCGCAAGAGTTTTGCCGAAAAACGAGCATCCGAATTGCCCGTCAAAGGCGTGCCGCGTCTGACATTTACGGCCACAGCGGCCGCGCTGCCAGCGCTTAAAAATCCGCGCAAAACACCGGACGATGCGCGGCTGGTACTACGCATCAAAGCATTACAAAACGCATTGGCCGACATGCCCAAACAGGCGCGGCGCTTGGCGCGTCATCAGGCAAGGCGCGCGGCACTGCCCGCCGGACCACGGCGCGTTGGCCCTTTGCGGCCCGGCTACCCACCCGCTCATAAAAAGCGCCCTACCCATGAAATTGATTTCATCTTGCGCGAATGTCACGCGCTGGCGGTTCAGGCGCGTGCCCTCCCTCTCACTTTTCAAGGGGGAGGGATAAGCAACAGACATGATTGGACCGTGAGTCAGTTACCTGAAGGCAATTACCCGTTTTTGCAGGCGTTCAGGCGTGACTTTGTGTCATTTCCATTAAATTGAAAAGAAAACATGCCCACACGGCACAGCTTATCAACTCCCTGCCCTTGCCTCTGCAAACAGCACCGCGTTAGTTTTTATCGGGGCTATAGTTTGAGGGATTAAATATGAAATCGTCTAATCGCCGCGCTGCATTTGCGTCGCTTGTTCTTTCTTGTCTTGCTGCCAGTCATTTTGCTGTTCCGGCGGCTTATGCAGCCAACGCCGAACCGTGGACCATGCGCAGCGGCAGCGATAACGGGCGCTTTGAAGGTAAAACTGTCTCCGGACGTCATGCAAGTACAAAAGTCGATGACGATGTGCTCTCGGTTATCAAGGATGAAGCAACTGGCGGCGGTTTTCTGCGATTTGAATTGAACAGCAATGCGCGACTTTCCGAACAATATTCCTATGTATTCATTTATGACGGTCCGAAAACCAGTTCGTCGAAACGTGTTCGGCTCAGAGCACCGGCTACCATTACGCCTGATCCGGACGGGACCGGCGGAACGATCGTTCTGGGTCTGACCGCATCCGATATCGCGACGTTGCAAAGTTACGACGGCAATATAATGGGTGTCGCTTATGCTGTTCAGGAACCGGGACGTTCCGGCCTTTCCGACAAATCGTTTCTTTTTCTAGGCAAAGGGATCGCCGCAGCGCTAGCTGATCTTGGTTTGGACAAGCCAATTAAATATGCTGCGCTTGCCGTTCAAAACAGTGACGGTACATTCGGTTACTCCTTCGATCATGAAACGCGCGAGCAAGCGGTGGCAAAAGCGAGCAACGAATGCCAGCAACATGGCGGCGATAATTGCGATACAAAGCTTGTGCTTTCTGGCCCCGCCTGCATCGCTTATCACTCTGACCCCGATAGTAATGTTTATGGCTGGGGCTTTTCTACGGATCAAGGCGCAGCAACTAGCCGCGCGTCTGAAGAATGCACAAAGCGAAATGATAACAAAGTTTGCCGCTCGACAAGCTGGAGCTGTAATACCCGCATGGAAGCGCCAGTAAATGTCGTTTTCGAAGCCCCCAATAATTCCAAAGCCGGTGGTGGTGTGTGCCACGCAGTACTGAGTACGTACTGCAACAACTTTGAAAACATCCGAAATAATGGAACCCTGATCAATGGCATCTATATCAATGCCGCTCTCAAGCAGCCGTTGGATTTCGAAGGATGCGGTACCGCCGGAAGGTCCAGCTTGTTGCTAGACTACAAACGTGGCGGACAAATGCGCAAATCAGAATATGGCGCCGGTTTCACTGCTAACGAAAAAGCCGAAGTCCGAAAGATCCTTGAACGCTATCGTGATGTTGCAACATCTGCGTACCCGGCTTGCCGACCAAATTCCGTCAAAATCGACGTATCAGAGAGAAAAGAAAGCGTGACCTGGAACCTAGATAAGAAATACTACAAAAAGATTATCGATATCGACTTTTAATATGCGACACACGACCGCCGCAATCCGTTCAGATTGCGTTCAGACTGGGTTTTATAAAGTGGGATCATCAAAGAGGCGTTGCTGCCATCGCCCAAGGAGAATGAAGATGAAAGCTTTAAAAACATCCATCGCCGCGCTTGCCGTTGCATCGACAAGCATTTTGCCCGTTGCGACACCTGCCAGCGCCCATGACCGCGGCTATTCGCATTATCATGGCGACAGCGGCTATCGCTGCGCACCGCGTGACCGTTACTGCCGCGACTTCTATCGCGACCGTGACCGCCATTACAAACGCAAAGTCGTGCGCAAAAAACAGCGCAACCGCGATGGCGATGTTGCAGCCGGTGTTATTCTGGGTATCGTTGGCGGCGTCATCCTGAACGAAGTTGTGCGCGGCAGCCAGCAGCCGACCTATGTGCGTCCGCAGCCGCAATATCGCGCGCCAAGCTATAATAACAGCAATGTGTATCCGCCTGCCCCGCGCAAATCACAGCCGCGCGTTGTTCAATATGACAACGGCTACCGCTCATTGGAGCCGTGGACAGCCGGCTGGTACGAATATTGCGACGACCGCTACCGTTCGTTCAACGCCAAAACAGGCACATATCGCGGTTATGACGGTAAGGATCATTTCTGCGTAGCAAAATAACTTATCCACCACGTCTGTGTGGGTGCTAGGGTGACCCGGGGCGAAGGCCTCGGGTCTTTTTTTTGCTATGTCAGGAAAGGATTATTGCGCCGCTCTTCGCCGATCTTACCGCCCGGTCCGTGGCCGCAGATAAAACCGACATCATCGCCAAGCGGCAGGACTTTGGTTTTGATCGAGTTGATCAGCGCTTCGTGGTCGCCGCCCGGCAAATCGGTACGGCCGATCGATCCGGAAAACAGAACATCGCCGACATGGGCGAACGCCGCCGCTTCATTGTAGAAAATCACATGGCCCGGCGCGTGGCCCGGACAATGATAGACGGCAAATTCATGGCCCTCAAAGGATACAGTTTCGCCTTCATCCAGCCAGCGGTCCGGCACCACATTGCGAACCGTCGCCACGCCGAACATCTGCGCCTGTTTTTCCAATGCTTCCAAAAGCGGCGCATCATCCTTATGCGGTCCGATAATCTCGACACCCAGCGCGTCTTTCAGATCCATCGCCCCGCCCGCATGATCGATATGGCCGTGGGTCAGCCAGATCGCATCGATTTGCAAGCCTTGCTCTTTGATCGCGCTCTGAATTTTTTCAACATCGCCGCCCGGATCAATCACCACCCCGCGCTTGGTTTCACTGTCAAACAAAATGGTACAATTCTGCTGAAAGGACGTGACGGGGACGATAATGCCTTGCAATTGGCCGCTCATATTCTGCTCCTGATTTTTTATTCTTATGCAACAGCTCTCGGCGTCAGGTAAACTGCACGCAACAAAAAAGGCGGCCCGAAGACCGCCTTTATGTTCAACAATTGTCAACGAAAAATGAGACTAGCAACAGCCTGCCCACAGTAGAAACGGTTCTTATTGCAAATATGGGCAAGTATAATGATGTTATTCGGCAGCTTTTGCAGCAGCAGGATTTACCAGCGCAGTAAAGTCATTCATCAATGTTTCTGTTATTTCACCGGGGACAAAACGGTCCGCGCCGATCTCGGAAACCGGTGTGATTTCGGCAGCCGTTCCCGTCAGGAAACACTGCTCAAAGCCCGCAAGCTCTTCCGGCATGATCGTGCGTTCGATGACATTGATACCGCGGTCTTTTGCCAAGCCGATGACCGTGCGCCGTGTGATGCCGTCAAGAAAGCAGTCCGGCGTTGGTGTGTGAATTTCACCGTCTTTGATAAAGAAAATATTGGCGCCGGTCGCCTCTGCAACATGACCGCGCCAGTCAAGCATCATCGCATCCGCATAACCTTTGGCTTCGGCAGCATGTTTAGAGATCGTACAGATCATGTAAACGCCCGCAGCTTTGGACTTGCTCGGCGCGGTTGCCGGATCAGGACGGCGATATTCAGCAACATCAAGGCGGATGCCTTTCAGTTTTTCTGCCGGAGAGAAATAGCTTGGCCATTCCCAAATCGCGATAGCAAGGTTGATCTTGTTCGATTGAGCCGAAATACCCATCATCTCGGAGCCGCGCCAGGCGACCGGCCGGACATAAGCGTCTTTCAAGCCCTGCTTTTGCAGGAGGCCCATACACGCATCATCGATTTCCTGAACAGAATAAGGAATTTCAAATCCGAGAATTTCCGCAGAACGGTGCAGACGTTCGTTATGTTCGGTCATCTTAAAGATTTTGCCGCCATAGGCGCGCTCACCTTCAAAAACCGAGCTGGCATAGTGCAAACCATGCGTCAGGACATGAACATTGGCGTCAGCCCATTTGACATATTCGCCATTCATCCAGATGTGGCCGTCTAATTTATCGAATGGAACACTTGCCATTTGTCTTTTCCCGTCAATATTTGTGAGTCATTGGAAATGACGGTTACACCGCATCGAAATTATGTCAATATGGCTGACATAATTTAAATTATTAAAGACAGTGTTGAGTCATTATGCCGACTAATTCAGATAAAGATGCCAGAGATACCTCAAAAATCAACACGATAATAGAATTGTTGTTCTTCGCCTATCGCGATTTCACAGCGGATCCGGACGAAATACTCAGCGCGTTGGGCTTTGGCCGCGCGCACCACCGCGTACTACATTTCGTTGATCGCAAGCAGGGACTAACAGTTGCCGAACTGCTTGATCTTTTGGGCATCACAAAACAAAGCTTGGCGCGTGTCCTCAAGCAATTGGTCGACGGAAACTATATAGAGCAGCGTGAAGGGCCTAATGACCGCAGACAACGTGAACTCTATTTAACAAATACTGGCAGTATACTGATCGAAGATTTAAGAAGGCCACAGTCTCGCCGCATATGCGAAGCATTGGCAAATTCGGGTCACGGGGAGGATGATGCTATAAGGTTCCTGTCGTCCATGATAGGACCGCACGCAAAGCATCAAATAGAAACACTGGAATAGGGCTATTCCAAAAGAAAGATGATCTGATGGCAGAAACAGCAATGACCAATGCAATTCATGATGAAGCCCACCATATTCTCGTCGTTGACGACGATACCCGCATTCGCGAATTGCTCACCGAATTCCTGTCGCGCAATAATTACCGCGTTACCGCAGCCGAAAGCGCGGCGGATGCGCGCCGAAAAATGGTAGGACTTGAATTCGATCTTCTTATTCTGGATGTGATGATGCCGGGAGAAGATGGCGTATCATTTGCCCGCGCCATGCGCGAAGAACTGCGTGATGTGCCAATATTGATGCTGACGGCACGCTCGGAAACAGAAGAGCGCATTGAAGGTCTCGAGGCTGGTGCCGACGATTATTTATCAAAACCGTTTGATCCGCGCGAACTTCTGTTACGGGTTTCCAATATTGTACGCCGCACCGCGGCAACCGAATTGCCTGCGATTGAACAGGTCGTTTTCGGCCCCTATTCTTTTTTCATCAGCAAACGCGAATTAAAAAAGAACGGAGAGCCGGTCAAACTGACAGACCGCGAGCGCAATATTATGGTGCGTTTTGCCAACACGCCCGGCGATACGATCCCGCGTCACGAACTGGTTGAAGATGCAACCGAAATTGGCGAACGCACGATCGACGTGCAGATCAACCGCCTGCGCAGAAAGGTCGAAGATGATCCGGCCAACCCGCGCTACCTTCAAACTGTGCGTGGAATAGGCTACCGTCTTTGCATTGAGTAAAGCACAGTAGCGAACAAAGAACTGGATCAAAAAGGCGCGATGAACGACATAGCGACACCACCCACCGCGCCGCGCAAACGCCGTCCCCTTATGGTGCGCTTAAAACGTTTCACCCGCTATAGCATGATACGCTTGCGCCAATGGTCATCAAGGCTGACATTGTCGCTGCCGCGCGGCCTATATGCCCGTTCGTTGATTATTATCATAGCACCGATGGTTCTGCTTCAATCGGTTATCGCCTTTGTGTTCATGGAAAGGCACTGGCAAACGGTAACCCAGCGCCTTTCAACCGCCGTTACGCGCGATATTGCAGCCATTATTGAAATTCTGGATACCTATCCACAGGACGAAGATTATCTCAACGTCATCACCCTGGCGCGTGAGAAGCTGGCTCTTAACATTGCTATTCTGCCCCCTGACCCTTTACCGGGCCCGGCCCCCAAGCCGTTCTTTTCCATCCTTGATAGTATTCTTAGCCAAGAAATAACAAACCAGATCGGTAAACCGTTCTGGATTGATACGGTGGGCAATTCCAATTTGGTTGAAATCCGTATTCAGCTTGAAGACAAGGTACTGCGCGTATTTGCCAAACGAAGTCAGGCCTATGCGTCCAATACGCATATTTTCCTGTTATGGATGGTAGGCACCTCCTTGGTACTCCTGTTCATTGCGATTTTGTTTTTGCGTAACCAGATCCGCCCCATACAGCGTCTTGCCGATGCGGCTGACGATTTTGGCAAGGGCCGTGCACTGCCGGCGGACTTCAGGCCGCGCGGCGCCATAGAAGTGCGGCGCGCCGGTCTGGCATTTATCAAAATGCGTGAGCGAATTGAAAAGCAGATAGAACAGCGCACCGAGATGCTTACCGGCGTCAGTCACGATTTACGCACCATCCTCACCCGCTTCAAACTGCAACTGGCATTGCAAGAACCTTCGAAAGAAATGGAAGCGCTGGAAAAAGACATCGCCGATATGCAGTCCATGCTCGAAGGCTATATGGATTTTGCCAAAGGTGAAGTTGAGGAAGAAACCGGCGAGGTTGATCTGGCGGTTATGATCGCTTCATTTGAAGAAGAAGCCAGAATTCGCAAGCACCGAATGAAAGCAAATATTGTTGGCCGCAAAGACATCGTTGTGCGGCCCGTTGCTTTTCGACGGCTGCTGGAAAACGTTATTTCTAACTCATTCCGCTATGCGACCCGCACCGAGATCGTTGCCCGTAATGCAAAAGGGCGCTTGACGCTTTTTGTCGATGATAACGGCCCGGGCATTCCCAAGGATAAACGCGAGGAAGTGTTCAAGCCGTTCTACCGTCTGGATGAAGCACGCAATCTTGATGAATCAGGCACGGGACTGGGACTAGCCATTGCCCGCGATATTGCCCGCAGGCATGGTGGTAATATCACACTTGAAGACAGCACGCTTGGCGGGCTTCAGGTGATTGTCGATATTCCGGTATAAGGAAGATACGGATGCACGTGAGATAGGAGCATATCCAGTGCGGATGCTCTAAATCAGCCGTCGCCCGTTAGGCACATTCTTGTCAGTCGATGCCAGCACAATCGCGCCCTGCTCGTCTTCAAAGCCGAGCGTCAAAACTTCCGACATAAGCGGGCCAATCTGACGCGGCGGGAAATTGACAACAGCCATCACCTGGCGACCGACAAGATCTTCAGGCGTGTAGTGGACAGTAATCTGCGCCGATGATTTTTTCACACCGATCTCATCGCCAAAATCAATACGCATTTTGATGGCGGGTTTACGCGCTTCTGGAAAAGGTTCGGCCTCAATGATTGTACCGGTGCGAATATCCACCTTCATGTAATCGTCAAAGGTAATCTGCTCAGTCATAACCGGCTTTCTCAGGCTTCGCCTTGTGTTTCAAACATCGCATGATCAAGCGCGTTGCGCGCTGATGCGCCAGACCAGACAACGGTTTGGAAGGCTTGGAAATAGCTCTCACAGCTTTCAAGCGCGCTTGTCAGCATCACTTCAATCTGCCCCTGCGTCGGCTCGGCGCCGCCAGCCAGAAGAAGCGAATGGCGGAACATGATCGCGCCCTCTTTTTCCCAGAAGTCAAAATGTCCCATGAGCAATTGTTCATTGATAAGCGAGAGCAGCTTTAAAAGCTCCACCGTGCGCGCTTTGCTGACTGTGATATCGAATGCACATGCGAAATGCAGTGATTCAAAATCCGGCATCCACGCATAGGACACATGGTAGTTGGTCCAGTGTCCCGCAACAGCGATGGCGATCTCGTCATCGCCGGTGCGCTCGAAGTTCCACTCTCGCGCATAAGCAATGTGTTCGATCACATCCACCGGATGGGCAACACGTTCAACTTCGAAATCCAAAAGGCTCATTTGGTCCTGCATTCATCAAGGTTCCAGTGATCGATAAAGCGTGACGGTTTTTAAGTTGCCGCCGTTACTTCATCGCGAATCAATCAATAGATTCAGCATATTGATAGGACTCGCAGTTAAAACCCCATCACAGGTGACAAAAGCAAATGAGCTGTGGATTGCACTGCATTGTTGACGCAGCAACAGGCCCTAAGGGATTCAACGCGTTGCGTTTTTTAAAAAGAATCCACAGGCCAAAAAAATTTAAATAAAATTGTGAACTGCCGCAGCCTGACTCAGCGGCAGGCTCAAGCGTTCACTTTTTGGACTCAAGCTTTGCAAGCCGCGCTTCCAAATCAGCAACTTTTGCCTCAAGCGCATCATTAACGTCGCGCGCTTTCACCGCCATTTCTTTGACCGCGTCAAACTCTTCGCGCTGGACCAGATCCATCGACGATAGAAAGCGGTCGGCCTGTGCCTGAAAAATGGTTTCCGCCTCACGCTTCATACCTTGCGCAGCCCCTGCCGCATCCGTCATCAACCGGGCGAAATCATCAAAAATTCTATTGGGTCCATTGGTCATGGTGTTGTTTCCTTGTGTTATAAACTATCTATGGTCGCGGCAAATAGTTTGCAAGACAAGGCAGACCGCCATAATGACGCGTCATAGGTGATTTAGTAGGTCATCTGAGTTAAACCTGAACAATGAGTGCCCTGATGTTTCCTATCGCACTGCCACAACTCGCACTAACCTTTCCCAATCTTGACCCTGTTCTTTTTCAGATAGGTCCGATTGCAATCCGCTGGTATTCGCTAAGCTACATTGTCGGTATCGTTCTGGGTTGGCTGTATGCCAGATCGATTGTCCGCAATAACCGTTTGTGGAACGGACAATCACCGATCACTGAAACGGACATGGATGATTTCATGCTCTGGGCAACCATCGGCACCGTGCTTGGTGGTCGGCTCGGCTATGTCTTCTTTTATGACTTTGCCGGTTTTATCGACAATCCGGTGACCATATTCCAAATTTGGCAGGGCGGCATGTCATTCCATGGCGGCTTTCTTGGCGTCACATTGGCGATGATCCTGTTTGCGCGCACCCGTAAAATTCCTGTCTGGTGCCTGTTTGATGTCATCGCAACAGTTGTGCCCATTGGCATCGGTCTCGGGCGCATCGCCAATTTTATCAATGGCGAATTATGGGGACGTGTTTCTGATGTGCCATGGGCAATGGTCTTTCCAACCGGCGGCCCTGAGCCGCGCCATCCAAGCCAGCTCTATGAGGCAGCATTGGAGGGCGTGCTGCTTCTCACAGTGCTTTTCATTGCGGTTTATGGCTTTAAAGCGCTGCATCGTCCGCGCCTTGCGACGGGCATCTTCGTTGGCGGGTATGGCATTGCGCGCACAATCGTCGAGTTTTTCAGAGAGCCGGACGCACATATCGGCTATCTTTTAGGCGACTGGTTCACCATGGGTATGCTGCTTTCATTACCGATGGTTATCATCGGCGTCGCACTGATCGTCTCCGCTCGTAAAGTTGAATATCTGGCACCAGAAAGCGATCATGAACCCGCTTAAACAAAAACTCCTTAAGCGTATCCGCACGTCAGGGCCGTTGAGTGTCGCCGACTATATGGCGGAATGCCTGTTTCATCCCGAACATGGCTATTACAACCGGAAAAATCCATTCGGTGCACAGGGTGACTTCATCACCGCGCCCGATATCAGTCAGATGTTTGGCGAGTTGACGGCGCTTTGGCTGGTTCAGGCATGGAAAGCGGCAGGCAAGCCTGATCCGTTTTGCCTGTGCGAAATTGGCCCGGGCCGCGCGACATGGATGCAGGACATTCTGCGCACGGCGCAAAAAGCTTCTCCTGAATTTGTGAACGCTGCAAAGATACACCTTATCGAAAAAAGCCCCCGGCTCATCGATATCCAGAAGGCAGCGCTCTCAGATTATACAGACAAGGTTCAATGGGTTGCGGATATTGACGGCTTGCCTTCGCTGCCAACATTGCTCATCGCCAATGAATTGTTTGATGCGCTGCCGACAAGGCAATATGTCAATACCGGCGGCAAGTGGGTCGAACGCGTGATATCGGCGCAGGATAACGAACTGATTTTCGGCGTTGGCACCGGCACTATAGATACCAATACGCTGCCACTGAGCGCCAACGGCGCTGAAGAAGGCACGGTGTTTGAATATGCCTCGGCGCGTGAAGCTCTGGCACAGCAAATCGCCAGCCATATCGCGGCCCATAAAGGTGCGGCTTTGTTCATCGATTACGGCCATAAACAGTCCGATCTTGGCGATACGCTGCAAGCGGTGCGCGCGCACAAACAGGAAAATTTTTTCGCTAATCCGGGCGAAGCTGACTTGACCAGCCATGTCGATTTTGAGGCGCTCAACATAGCGGCAAAAACCGGTGGCAGCACTGTTTTTCCAGTCATAACACAAGCCGATTTTTTGCTTGAACTCGGCTTGATTGAACGCGCCGGCGCGCTTGGAGCAGGAAAAGATCAGGCCACACAGCAGGCCATAAGCGCTGCGGTCAACCGTCTGGCAGGAAACGGCAACGGACAGATGGGTGATCTATTCAAAGCAATGTGCATCACATCAAGCGGCATTGCGCCCCCTGCCCCTTTTGGCCAGCCTGAGGCAACAGGTAACAGCCAATAAATGCAATCATGTTCCCGCCACTCGAAAAGGATATTTTGATGAGCTTACCATCTGTCAAATCAGAAACATTGAGGGCATTTGATGAAAGCGGGATCCGGCATGGCTTTTATACCCGTATAGGTGGGCTATCGTCCGGCATATATGAAAGCCTGAACACCGGCCTTGGCTCGAAGGATGATCCAGCGCTTGTAAAACAAAACCGCAGCCGCATCGCCGCTGATTTAGGCGTCGCCGATACGCATTTGGCCGGATGTTTTCAGGTTCACTCAGCCGACGTAGTGACAGTGAAAGAACCGATAGGACCAAACCGTCCGGATGCCGACGGCATGGTGACAAACCAGCGTGGTATGGCGCTGGGCATACTGACCGCCGATTGCGGGCCGATCCTGTTTGCTGACAACAATGCGAAAATTATCGGTGCCTGTCATGCAGGCTGGAAAGGCGCATTCACAGGTATCGCCGAAAATACGATCGATGCGATGATAAAACTGGGCGCTAACCGTGCGGATATCTGTGCAGTGCTTGGTCCCTGTATCAGTCAAAAAAACTATGAAGTCGGACCGGAGTTCAAAGCGCGCTTCGCCGAGAAAGATGAAGCCTTCAGTATCTATTTCTCCCCTTCGGAGAAACCGGACCACTACATGTTCGACATGCAAAAGTTCATCATTGACCGATTGCAGGCAAGTGGTGTGAAGGCGGGTAAAACCGGCGAATGCACCTATGAAGATGAAAAACGCTTCTTTTCATACAGGCGCACAACACATAGAAATGAACCTGACTACGGGCGTCAAATGTCCGCAATAGCGCTCATTTAGACGTTAAAAATGTTCACAGCGCCGGATAGAAAAACAACTCGGCCTTGATTTGAACGCACCATGCGGTAAACCTGCATCACCAGAACCTGCGCGGGTATGGTCATATCGGGTATGAGGTCAAAAATGACACAGAAACAAACGACGATCGGGTTTCGCGCCTTGGCAACTGTTATAGTTGCGCTGACGCTTGGTGCATGTAGTTCAACAGATTCCAGCCTTGGGGTGGATACATCAGCGCAATTATCAACACCGTCAGTCGCCATTCCAACCACAGATAGCGGCGTTCAGCCAACCGGCATTCAAGCCAATGCCGCAATTGGAAATGTGTATTTTGCCCCGATTGTAGGCGCGCCTGTTTCCAAGATTACAGCGCTTTCAAAGCGCCTATCGACTGCAGCCCCGCTCAATTCAATTAAATTGCAGGCATCAACCTCCAATTCGATCGACCACGAGATCCGAGGCTATTTTTCAGCATTTTCCGAAAGCGGCCAAACAACAGTCATCCATGTATGGGATGTGTTTACACCGCAAGGCCAGCGTGTTCACCGCATCCAGGGACAGGAAAAAGTCAGCGGTACAGGCACTGAGCCGTGGTCGGTGGTGCCGACAGCCACAATGGACCAGATAGCAGACAGTGTTTTGAGGCAATATGCGAGCTGGCGATCAACATCGTGATGCGCGCGATTGTTTGTCATAAATGAATCACAATTATTTTGCGGATTCGGGATTGTTTTAACGGCTTTGGGTTGCATCTTTGCGTGCGAACGCTAAAAGGCCCCCAAAACCACACACAATAGCGCTTAGCGAGGCGATCAGGCATGAAATTATTTGCTGGAAATTCCAACCGGCAGCTTGCCGAATCTGTTGCAAAATATTTGGGCGTCAGCGTCGGGCGTGCCAATGTACGCCGCTTTGCCGATGATGAGATTTTCGTCGAGATTCAGGAAAATGTCCGCGGCGAAGATATTTTTATTCTTCAGTCCACATCGCGCCCCGCAAACGACCATTTGATGGAACTTCTCATCCTGATTGATGCGTTCCGTCGTTCGTCAGCACGCCGCATAACGGCCGTCCTTCCCTATTTCGGTTACGCCCGTCAGGACCGCCGCGCACAGGGCCGCACACCGATCTCTGCAAAGCTGGTTGCCAACCTGATTACCGAAGCCGGCGCCGACCGTGTTTTGACACTTGATTTGCACGCCGGACAGATTCAGGGCTTTTTCGATATCCCGACCGATAACCTTTATGCGGTGCCGGTTATGGCACGCGATATCAAAGCCAAATACAAGAATCTGAACGATGTTATGATCGTTTCTCCCGATGTCGGCGGCGTTGTGCGCGCCCGTTCATTGGCCAAACGTCTTGACGATACAATGCTGGCAATCGTCGACAAGCGTCGTGATCGTCCCGGCGAATCCGAAGTGATGAACGTTATCGGTGATGTTTCCGGCAAGGATTGTTTCCTGATTGACGACATCATCGATTCAGGCGGCACATTGTGCAATGCGGCCGAAGCACTTCTGAAAGACGGCGCGAAAAGCGTGACAGCCTATATTACCCATGGTGTTTTGTCCGGTGCGGCGGTGGACCGTATTGAATCGTCAAAGCTCAAAGAACTGGTCATCACCGACTCAATTCAGCCAACTGCCGAAGTGACCGCTGCAAAGAAAGTGCGGGTCGTTTCGATTACTGATTTGATCGGCGAAGCAATTGCACGCACAGCGCACGAGCAGTCTGTCTCAAGCCTGTTCGACTAAGCCTGACCGAATACTGCGTATTTATACCGGTGAAATACCGGCAAAGTCTTGCAAACACAGACATTGTCGGTTATGAGCGCGCATCCGCGCAGACACCCTTGGAGGCAGCGCGGTGGATATCCTTGCGATATCGGCGAAAACGAAGGTTTTAGCCACTCCATATTGTCCTCGAAAGGAAAAGCTATGAGCGACACAGTCGTACTCAAAGCCGAGGCGCGCGACCGGGTTGGTAAGGGGTCCTCCCGGGCTATTCGCCGTCAAGGTAAAGTTCCAGCCGTCATTTACGGCGACAACAAAGACCCAATTTCTATTGTTCTTCCTGCAAAGGAAGTAACACTGATGCTTCATGCAGGCGGCTTTTTGACAAAGCTTATCGACATCGAAGTTGACGGCAAAAAGCACAAAGTGCTGCCGAAAGACTATCAGCTTGATCCGGTAAAAGACTTCATGATGCACGTTGATCTTTTGCGTATTTCAAGCAAAACAACAGTGACCGTGAACATCCCGGTTCACATCGAAGGTGAAGACGACTGCCCAGGTCTGACAGCTGGCGGCGTGTTGAACATTGTTCGCCACGAAGTCGAAGTACATTGCCCGGCATCTGCTATCCCTGAATTCTTTACAGTGGATATCAGCAAGTCTGTCATCGGCGATACGCTTAACATTTCTGATGTTACATTGCCTGAAGGTGTTACACCGACAATTACCGACCGTGACTTTACTATCGCAACAATTCAGGCGCCTGGTGGCGGTGTTGAAGACGATGCGGAAGAGGAAGATGCGCCGGAAGCAGATGAAGTTCCTGCAACGTCGCAATCTGAAGAAGGTGACGAGGAGTAATCCTCTACCACAAAGGCAACTGGCCGCCTGACGAACAGGAGTGTGACTGATGCAAATTATTGCAGGTTTGGGAAATCCCGGCAGTCAACACGCAGGCCAGCGCCACAATATCGGTTTTATGGCGGTGGATGAAATAGTCCGCCGCCATTCTTCTTTCTCCCCTTGGCAGAAAAAATTCTCAGCCGAAATATCCGAGGGGCGTATCGGTTCCGAAAAAATACTTCTTATAAAGCCGCAGACATTTATGAACAAGTCCGGTCAGGCTATCGGCGAAGCCATGCGGTTCTATAAGCTTACAGAGCAAGACATTACTGTCTTTTATGACGAACTGGATCTGGCAGCCGGTAAAGTGCGCATCAAGCGCGGCGGCGGTGCTGGCGGGCATAATGGCATTCGTTCCATGGACCAGCATTGCGGCGTCAACTACCAGCGCGTGCGCCTCGGCATTGATCATCCGGGCCACAAGGACCGTGTCACAGGCCATGTGCTGGGCGATTTTGCCAAAGCAGACCAGCAATGGCTTGAACCATTGCTTGCAGCAATCGGCGACAATATCGAATTACTGGTAAAGGGTGATAATTCCGGCTTTATGAACAAGATTGCATTGGCCGTTGGTGACGCGGCACCAAACCAGCCGAAAAAGCCAAAGACTGAAAAACAGACGCCCAAACCGCAAAGTCATATTCGACAGGCGCGGAACGGCACTAAAAAGCCCGAAGCACCCGCAACCGGCCCTATGGCTGATATGCTTAAAAAGCTTCTGGGCAAATAATTACCGGCACGGAAAATAAAAAGCCGGACGCAGAAGCGCCCGGCCAATTTCTTGCTGTTATTTCCTGCTTATTTTGAAGCAGTCAGCAACGGTGTAATGTTGCGGATTGCAACACGGCGGTTGCGTGGCTCATCACCTTGAGAGTCGATCTTCAAGTCAGACTCACCATAGCCCTCAACAACAAAGTTTTCCGGCGGCAGGCCGTAATTTGTTGTCAGAATACGGGCAACGGTTTCCGCGCGGCGGTCAGACAGCGCAAGGTTATACACCTCACCGCCAACCGCATCTGTGTGGCCTTCAATCAGGAACACAGCTGTCGGGTCTTCATTGATAACATCGGCGATTGCCAATGCGGCCTTTTCCAGCAGAGGAACCTGACTCTGACGGACAGTCGCACTGCCGGTATCAAACTGGATGTTGTCCAGATCAACGCGGCGGACAATATCGCGCAGGCGCTCGGATGAGCGAACTTCGCGCAATGTATAGCGCTGGCGAACCTCATCGACAGGCGGCGCGAAGAATGTCTCACGCAAACGCTCACGGTTCGCATCCTCTGCGGCGACAACATACAGCCCCTGGTCGATCGTCACGTTAAGAGGCGGTAATTCACTCTCATAGTCGACATATTCGACATTGCGGCGGTCAAGGCTGTCAATCAGAACAACGACACTACCGTCACGGCGAACACGCTCACGGCGCAGAATATCACCGTTTGGCGCACGTGTCGTAATGATCTGAACGCCATTCGGACGTGTCATTGTTTCGCGGCTCAAGCCATTATCGAGTTCTTCATAGTCAACCCGAACGCCATCGCGGCGCAGCAATGCGTTTTCATCTTTGCGCACGAAATACTCGCCATTGCGCTCGATGATCACGCGGTCGCCTTGGTCTTCAACCAGTTTACCGCCAAGAAGCGGCACAAGCGCACCGACTGCGACGCCGACAGCGGCTGCACCGATTAACTCGTTACGGCGCTTGCGGGCATCGTCGCGGCGCTGCTGCTCGGCTTGCTCAAGCGCTGCCTTTTCTTGCTCGGAAACATCTTCAGGCAGCACGGTTGCAGGCGCTTCTTTCGCCTCCTGAATGATTTGCTCGACAGGTTCGGCTTCGGCGGCAGGTTCTTTTACCTCAACCTTGCCCTCGGCTTCCGCTGATGCTTCAGCTTCTGTTGATTGCTCTGCAGCAGGCTTTTCTTCACTTGTTGATTGTTCTTCGCTTGCTGGTGGCTCTTCGCTTGAAGGAGCTGCTGGCTGAGCCTCTTGCGTCTGCTCAGTGGCTGCTGGCTGCTCGTCCGTTTGCTCTGCTGGCGCTTCTTCAGCAGGCTGCTGCTCTGCTTCACCTTCTTCCATTGCAGGTTCACTAGGCGCAGCTTCTTCTGTCTCAGCCTCAGTTTCAGCAGGTGCCTCTTCCTGAGTCTCAACTTCCGCTTCTGCTTCTGCCTCTACCTCAGCTTCACTTTCCACTTCGGCTTCTTGTTCTTGCTCTTGTGTTTCAGCTTCAGGTGCAGGTTCTTGCGCAGCATCAGCTTCAGCGGCTGGCTCTTCTGCTTGTTCTTCAGCAGGCGCTTGTTCTTCGACAGTTACCTCAGCGTCCGTTTCTTGTTCTACAGCTGCCTCTGGCTCAGGTGCAGCTTCTTCTGCGGCCGGTTCCTGTGATTGAGATGCTGGAGGTGCCTCAGCTTCAGGCGCTGGTGCTTCAACTTCCGGCTCGGGGACCGGTGTTTGTGCGGCCTTGGCGGCGTCAAAGTCTGCTTGCGCTTGATCGACACGCGCTTGGGCGGCGTCAAAGGCTGCCTGTGCAGCTTCAACGCCTTCGCCGGATTCTTTTGCAGCCGCAAGAGCCGCAGTCGCTTCATTAAGCTGCGCAATCGCATCATTTAGAATTTGCGCGGCTTCAGCGCCTTGAGCGACATTAATTGCCACTTCCTGATTTTGCGGCGCGGCCATAGAGGCCATAGCGGGTTGAAATGAGATCATAAGGGCCGTTGTGGCCATCAATGTTTTTCTTAAAATCATAATTCACACTTTCTTATTCGGCCCTAAGCCCGTTTTTTTGCAGACTTAAAGGCAGTGAGCGTGATAGGTCACGCGAGTCCCTTCGCGGCCTAAACGTATGGCACACCATTGAGTTCCCAATGAGGCAGGGTACAAATAATCCGTCTTGGCAAAGCAACGCCGTTTAAACGCATAAATCCTTGACGTGGCAGGGTCGTTTCATGCAAAGCCTGCACAACAAATTTTATTGAAGGATGTCCGATCATGGGCTTTAAATGCGGCATCGTTGGATTGCCAAATGTTGGCAAATCCACGCTTTTCAACGCACTGACCAAAACAGCGGCAGCACAGGCGGCCAACTACCCGTTTTGCACAATCGAACCCAATACCGGTGAAGTTGCAGTCCCTGATGCGCGTCTGTTCGATATTGCAAAAATTGCAACGTCAAAAGAAATTGTGCCAACGCGCATCAATTTCGTCGATATTGCCGGTCTCGTGCGCGGCGCCTCTCAAGGCGAAGGCTTGGGCAACCAGTTTCTTGCCAATATCCGTGAAGTCGATGCAATCGTGCATGTGCTGCGCTGCTTTGAAGACGATGACATCACCCATGTCGAAGGAAAGATCGACCCTGTTTCAGATGCTGAAACAGTGGAAACCGAGCTTATGCTTTCCGACCTTGAAAGTCTGGAGCGCCGCATCACGCAAATGCGCAAGCGCGCAACCGGCAACGACAAGGAAGCCAAATTGCTGCTTCCGATGATGGAAGATGCGCTTAAATTGCTGCAAGATTCAAAGCCGGTCCGCCTTCTGCTGGACGGCATTGCAGCCGAAGATCTGAAAATCCTCAAATCACTGAATCTATTGACCTCAAAACCGGTTCTTTATGTGTGCAATGTGGCTGAGGATCACGCCGCTGAAGGCAACGAGCATAGTGCTGCCGTTGAGAAAATGGCAGCCGAGCAAGGTGCGCGTAGCGTGCTGATTTCTGCCGCCATCGAAGCGGAAATCGCACAATTGGACGACGAAGAAGCCAAAGAATATATGGAAACGATGGGCCTTGAAGAACCCGGTCTCGACCGGCTTATTCGTGAGGGCTACACCCTTTTGAACCTGATTACTTTCTTTACTGCCGGCCCTAAAGAAGCCCGTGCATGGACAGTGAAAAAAGGGTCCAAAGCACCGCAGGCAGCAGGTGAAATCCATACCGATTTCGAAAAAGGCTTTATCCGTGCGCAAACAATCGCCTTTGACGATTATATCTCACTGGGCGGTGAAACGGCCGCCAAGGAAGCAGGCAAGGCACGCGACGAAGGTAAGGAATATGTCGTCCACGATGGCGATGTCATGTTGTTCAAGTTCAACGTTTAATAGCCAGCGCCAGCTATTACTCACTGTCTTTAAGAACGCGCCGCGCGGCTGAAAAATAGTTGCGGCGCGTCAAAACGGCAATCACAAACAATGTGGAGCCAAACAGCATCCATGGATTGATAAACCAGCCAAGATAAGCCAGCGCGAAAAAGATGCCGCGCAGCCCGGCGGTAAAATGACGGCTGGCAATAATGTTCATTTCAGCAGCTTCCAGCGCTGCCTTTTTCCTGACGTCAAGCGACGCATGTTCCACCATCGGCACGCTGCCAATCAGGATAGAGCAATAGTTGAAAAGTCTATGCGCCCAGCCAAATTTGAAAAACGAATAAACAAATATAACTGTCAGGCCGAACACTTTAAGTTCAAAAAGCTGCCGCGAGATTTCACTGCCGACCGGTAAATCACGGTAAATCTGCAATACCTGATCGGTGGCACCTAAAAGCGCAAAACAGCCGCCGATGGCCAGAATACTCGCCGATCCGAAATAGGCCGCACCATTTTGCAAACTCTGCATAATTTGCGTGTCTATCATCCGCAAATCACGGCTGGCCATTTCCAGCATCCACTCGCGCCGCCTCCGTGCCATAAGCATGGACAGAGAGTGATTGCGCAGGAATGAATGGTCATTCACAACTTCAAAAAACAGCCAGGCAAAAGCGAAAAAGCCAAACGCAATCCAGTCCATTTGTGAGAGCGAGAACATCATCAATATTTATTGACAGATTTTTGCACCTCTGGACAGATCGTATTATACCTTTTTCGGCGCCAATAAGCGCGGGAACGCGAAATCAAAGCGATCTGCTCAGTGGCCTTCATACTCAATCAATGTCCGCACCGGCACACCCAGTGCCTCGATTTTCTTGCGCCCGCCAAGTTCCGGCAAATCGATCACGAAACATGCCGCAACCACGTCTGCGCCCATTTGCTGCAAAAGCTTTGTCGCAGCTTCGGCAGTACCGCCTGTTGCAATCAGATCATCGACCAGAATGACCTTCTGACCGGGTTTGACCGCATCGCGGTGCATTTCCATCTCGTCAACGCCATATTCAAGGCTATAGGCAATCTGCACTTTATCGTAAGGCAACTTGCCCTTTTTGCGGATCGGAATGAAACCGGCGGACAATTGGTGCGCCATAGCACCGCCCAGTATAAAGCCGCGGGCTTCGATACCGGCGATCTGGTCCATCTTTGTACCGACATAGGGATGAACAAGCGCGTCGACCGCCAGACGAAAAGCTTTGGCATCACCCAGCATTGTTGTGATGTCACGAAACATGATGCCCGGCTTCGGGTAATCAGGAATATCGCGAATGGAGTCTTTGAGGATTTCAATCAAATTCATAACAGTTCCCAATCAAGTCCCGCTTTTGTGGGCCAAATCAATGACAAAGAAAAGGGCGCCGCAGCGCCCTCATAATACCGTCTATAAAAGCTTAGTGCTCTAGCTTGGCATAAATCTGCTTCTTTGTCAGATACAGGAACACTGCAAAGATAAGAAGGAAAATAATCACTTTAAAACCAAGTGACTTGCGCTCTTCCATCTTTGGCTCTGCTGCCCACATCATAAAGGCAGTAACGTCTTTAGACATCTGCTCAACAGTTGCCGGTGTGCCGTCGTCATAGGAAATAATATCTTCTGACAATGGTGGTGCCATCGCAAGAGATTTACCGGCAATGAAGTAAGGGTTGTAATGTGTGCCCTCAGGAACCTCGACACCTTCCGGTGCTTCACCGTCTTCAGGATAACCTGTCAGCAGTGAGTAGATGTAATCCGGACCGTTTTCGGCATATTGCGTAAAGACGTCAAAAACGAATGTCGGAAAACCGCGCTCAACCGCACGTGCTTTTGCCAAAAGCGAGAAGTCCGGCGGGTAAGCACCGCCATTGGCGGCAATCGATGCTTCACGGTTCGGATAAGGACCGGTGAAATAGTCTGCCGGTGTCCCCGGACGTGTGAACATTTCGCCGTCCGCATTTGGACCGTCGGTAATGTCATATTCAGAAGCGATCGTTTTGATCTGGCCTTCCGAATAGCCCAAATCTTCCAATGAACGGAAAGCAACGCGGTTCATTGAATGACAGGCCGCGCAAACCTCACGATAAACTTTGAAGCCGCGCTGTAGCTGGCCCTTGTCATATGTGCCGAAAGGGCCGGCAAATGACCAATCCTGTTCACGTGGTTTCTTAATCGGGTATTCGGCAGCAAAGGCACCGGTCGCCGCAACTGACAGGCCGAGCGTTGCAGCCACAACGATAGCACTGATTTTTGCAAACATAGTTTTCATATTTCTATTCCAGTTTCTCTTTGCTTCAGGCTTTGTTGTCAGGTGATGCAGTGGCACCGGAAACTTGAGTTACACCGCCATTTTTCTTCGATGACTTCGCAAGTACAGCTTCTGTAATCGAGTTTGGCACACGGCGCGGTGTTTCAATAAGACCGAGCAGCGGCAAAATCACAAGGAAGAAACCGAAGTAGTAGAGCGTCGAAATCTGAGCAAGGAAAGTATAGATGCCTTCCGCAGGTTTCGCACCAAGCCATCCCAAGAAGATTGCGTTGACCACGAAAATCCAGAAGAACACTTTGTACCAAGGACGGTAAACAGCAGAGCGTACTTTCGATGTGTCCAGCCAAGGCATCACGAACAAAACCGCGATTGAGCCGAACATCGCCAGAACACCGAGAAGTTTGGATGTCAAAGGACCAATGTCGAATGTGACCGCACGCAAGATCGCATAGAACGGCAGGAAGTACCACTCAGGAACAATGTAAGCCGGTGTCACCAGTGAGTTTGCTTCAATGTAGTTATCCGCATGGCCAAGGAAATTCGGCATGTAGAAAACGAAATAAGCAAAGAACAGGAAGAACACGATCAGTGCGAACGCATCTTTGATGGTCGCAAACGGTGTGAACGGAACCGAGTCAGTCTTGGACTTGATTTCAACACCTGTCGGGTTTGTCTGACCGGTAACGTGAAGCGCCCAAACGTGGAGAACCACAACACCTGCAATCATGAATGGCAATAGATAATGCAGTGAAAAGAAGCGGTTCAAAGTCGGGTTATCAACGGCAAAACCACCCAAAAGAAGTTGCTGGATCGGCTCACCCACAACAGGGAAAGCTGTAAAGAAGCCGGTGATCACAGTCGCACCCCAGAAAGACATCTGTCCCCAAGGAAGAACGTAACCCATAAATGCTGTCGCCATCATCAGCAGGAAGATGATACAGCCCAAAATCCAGAGCAATTCGCGTGGCTCTTTATATGAGCCGTAATACATACCGCGGAAAATGTGTAAAAACACAGCGGCAAAGAAGAATGATGCGCCGTTAGCGTGCATATAGCGCAAGAGCCAACCATTATTCACGTCGCGCATGATATGCTCGACCGATGTAAACGCGCCAGCCGTTGAACCGTTATAATGCATAGCCAGCACAACGCCGGTCAAAATCTGCAAAACCAGCATAATCGAAAGCATACCGCCAAATGTGTAGGCATAGTTCAGATTGCGCGGAACAGGATAGGCAACGAATGAATCATACATAAGGCGCGGCAAAGGCAGACGCGCGTCCATCCATTTTCCAAGGCCCGTTGTAGGCTGGTAAGTACCATGATGTTCTATAGTGCTCATGTGCTCTTGCTCCTACGCCTGGTCTGTGCCGATCACGAGGTTCGTCGCGCTCGTGAAGACATATGGTGGAAGTGGAAGGTTTGTCGCTGCAGGACCGCGCAAGATGCGGCCGGTCATATCAAACACAGAGCCGTGACATGGGCAGTACCAGCCTTCCGGCTTTGTATCGACAACCTTCGGCACACAGCCAAGGTGTGTACAGTTAGCAGAAACAATAACCCAGTCTTTGACTTCTTCACCGCCAAGGCGCGTGTCGATAGGTGCAAATTCTTTCATGTCGCCTTCGCCAAGTGCATCGGCAGCAGCGATTTCATCTTCGGTAAGGCGACGCACAAAGTAAGGCTTGCCACGCCACGTAACAGTGATCGCCTGACCCGGCTCAACTGCTTCAAGGTTGACATCAATCGGCTGGCCGGCGGCCAAGACGGCAGCATCCGGTCTCATTTGGTCAATAAATGGCCAAGCAACAGAAGCCGCGCCTATTACACCCAACATACCGGTTGCAACATAAATAAAGTCGCGCCGTGTTGGCAGTTCTTCGTGTTCGGTTGTCGTCGTGTCACTCACGTCAGACGTCCTTTCCTGCAAAAAAATTCGCTGACCTCCGCAAGACACACTTGTGGCGGGTCAATTTGTGGCTTCATTATGGCTAAATCGGGCGATTGTCCAGAGCCGACCCCCATATGATGGCACTATGTCGCGGTAGTTTTTAGTACTATTAACAAGGTTTAGCCTGCTGTTTCATCAACAGCAATCAATCCGCCGGATTGACGCGCCCAAAGACGGGCATATAGCCCCTCTTCTTCTCTTAAAAGCGCGTCATGCGTGCCCCTTTGGACAATTTGCCCCGCATCAAGCACGATAAGGCGGTCCATTTGTGAAATAGTGGACAGCCTGTGCGCGATTGCCAAAACAGTTTTGCCCTGCATGAGCCTGCCCAAATTTTCCTGAATGACGGCCTCGATTTCAGAATCAAGCGCAGAAGTTGCTTCATCCAAAATCAGAACGGGCGCATCTTTCAGCATGACACGCGCAATAGCGATTCGCTGCCGCTGACCGCCGGAAAGCTTGATGCCGCGCTCTCCCACATGGGCGTTAAAGCCTTTTCGCCCTTTTGGATCGCGGGCATCCAGAATAAATTCATAGGCTTTAGCGCGGTGCGCCGCCTCTTCGATTTGTCCGCGTGTGGCACCATCATGACCATAAGCAATGTTATCGGCGAGCGAGCGGTGAAGCAGCGCCGGATCCTGACTGACAACTCCGAACTGCGAACGCAAACTGGCCTGCGTGACATCCTGTATGTCATGATCGTCAATCAGTATGCGCCCTGATTCAGGCTCGAACAGCCGCAGCAAAAGCGAAATGAGCGTTGATTTACCGGCCCCTGACGGCCCGACGATGCCAACTTTTTCACCGGCCTTGATTTCAAGATCAAGCGTGCGGAACAAAGTCGTGCCGGATTTATCATAGTTGAAGTTCACATCTTCAAAGCGGATGCGCCCTTTAACCGGCGGCAAAACCAACGCATTGGGTTTGTCCGTAATTTTCGGCTCGACAGAAATGGTTTCAACAGCGTCCTGAACCGTCGAATATGCGCGGATAAGACCGTTGATATTAAACATCATCCAACCCGACATCTGGTTGAGCCGGAATACCAGCCCCATCGTCGCAGCAATGGCGCCAGTGGTAATAGCACCGTTCATCCAGCCGGTAACGGCAATCACGCCGACAGCACTCATCATGAAGCCGTTGAGTATCGCCACCGCCATGCGCACAAGAGTGATAACGCGGGTTAAATGTGTCACGGCCCCGAGATAGTTACCGATGGCATTTTTAACATCTGAATGTTCGCGGTCACCGGTATCAAACAGTTTGACCGTCAGAATATTGGTAAAAATATCAACCAAACGCCCGTTAAGAACAGCGTTTTCATTGGCGTTGTTTTTGCCTGCCGCACGCAGACGGGGCAGCAGATAGCGCACGATAAGCACATATCCGGCAAACCAGACCGCAACAACAAGGCCCATACGCGCATCAAGCGTCGACAAAACCGCCGTCGTCAAAAGAATGAATGTGATAAAGGACCAGAGGCTTTGCAGTGTGGTAACAATAAAATCACCGACAGACTGACCCGCTTGCAAAATTTTAGTCGCAATACGTCCGGCAAAATCATCTTGGTAAAATGCGTATGGCTGCTGGATCACGCGCCGGAATGACTGCCAGCGCACCATGGTATAAAACCGCGGTACAATAACCTGCTGCTCGATAATCGCCGCGACAATCATCACCGCCGCCCTGACAACCAATACCAGAACGAGCATCGCCGCCAGCTCAAACCCGTGATCCTCCAGCAATTGTGCAGGCGAGGAATTATCCAGAATATCGATCAGATAACCGACGCCCCAGTAAAGCGCGGTTTCAACAGCGCCAACCAGAGCACCTACGATAAGCAAAAGAACAAACGGTCCCTTTGCCTGACCCGCAAAATAACCGATAAACCCCCATGCCGTTTGCGGCAGAACTTTCCGGTCCGTATCTTCGAACGGCTCGATGAAGCGCTCGAAACGGTTCCACACCGGATGATCCGCATTGTGGAATTTGGGGTCCGGCTCGGTTCTGGTGTGGCGGGGCAAATTATAACCTTGTCAAAATTTGAAAGTCTCGCCCCGAAAACCCGGGACGAGTATTCTTATCGCGGATTACTCCGCTGCAACGCTTTCGTCCAGCCCAAGAAAGCCGCCTGACTGACGGGCCCAAAGTTGCGCATACAAACCATCGGCAACAGAAAGCTCATCATGCGTACCTTCTTCAATCACAGCGCCTTCATCCAGAACGACAAGCCGGTCAAGGCTGGCAATCGTTGAAAGCCGGTGGGCAATCGCAATCACCGTTTTGCCTTCCATCAATGCATTCAGACTTTCCTGAATGGCTGATTCCACTTCCGAATCGAGCGCTGACGTTGCTTCATCCAACACCAGAATCGGGGCGTTTTTCACAAACACACGGGCAATCGCGATACGTTGGCGCTGACCGCCGGACAGTTTCACACCGCGTTCACCCACATGCGCATCATAGCCAGTGCGTCCCTGAAGATCGACAAGATCGAGAATGTAGTCATGCGCATTGGCACGTTTTGCCGCCTCGATAATTTCATCTTCCGTCGCATCAGGCCGGCCATAGGCAATGTTGTCACGAATTGAACGGTGCAGAAGTGAGGTGTCCTGCGTCACCACACCGATCTGCTTGCGCAGACTTTCCTGACTGACATCAGCAATGTTCTGACCGTCAATGCGCACAGCGCCGCCTTCAAGGTCATAGAGGCGCAGCAGCACATTCATCAGCGTTGATTTACCGGCACCTGACCGGCCGACAAGACCGATCTTTTCACCCGATGCAACCGAAAGGCTCAGTGCATCAATCACGCCGCCATCCTTGCCGTAGTTGAACTTGATCTTGTCAAATTCAATCGCACCACCGGTGACAGTCAGAGCTTTGGCGTTAGGTTTGTCATTAACGTCGATAGGTTTGGACAGCATTTTCATGCCGTCCTCTGCCATACCGATATTCTCAAACAGCCCTGCAAGTTCCCACATCACCCAATGCGAGAGGCCTTCAAGCCGCATCACCAGACCGACACCAACAGCAATTGCGCCGACAGTTGCATTGCCTGCCTGCCAAGAGAACAGCCCGACAGCACCAACCGCAAAAAGCAGCAGTGAGTTGGAAAGATCCAGACTGATGTTCAACTTTGATGCCAATCGCATCTGCGGATGAACCGTGCCCAGAAATTCGTTCATGGACGCTTTGGCATAGTCCTGCTCTCCACTATTATGGGCAAACAGCTTGACCGTCATAATGTTTGTGTAGCTGTCCACGATGCGGCCCGTCATTGTAGAACGCGCATTGGATTGCAGCTCTGAAATATGACGCATTTTCGGCAGGAAATAAGCCAGCAGCACGACATAAAAACAAAGCCATCCGATGAATGGCAACATCATCGCAAGGTCGAGACTGCCGACAAGCACCAGCGTGCCGCCAAAATAGACAACAACATACACAAAGACATCAATTATCTTTGCAACAGTCTCACGCACACCCAATGCAGTTTGCATGACTTTAGTTGCCACACGCCCTGCAAATTCATCCTGATAAAAGCCGAAGCTTTGGCCCAGCATATAACGATGTGCCCGCCAGCGTATCCGCATCGGAAAATTACCGAAAATCGTTTGATGCATAAGCATTGTATGGAGCGCGCCAAGCACGGGTATGACAACAACGACAATGGCGCCCATCCAGAAAAGCGGCCAGAACTCATCGCGGAAAAATGTCTCCCGGTTGGCGCTGGCCAGCCAGTCAACAATTTCACCGAGAAAGCCGAATATAACGACCTGCATGACGGCGATAACCGCTGTCAAAATCGAGATGAGAATCAGCCACGGCCAAACCCCTTGCGTGTAATGCAAACAAAAGGCCAGCAAACGGTTTGGCGGCTGCTGAGGTGCATCTTTCGGAAACGGATCGACCCGCTTTTCAAACCAGTTAAATAGAGTGTTCATTTGGGCACCTTAATAATACAAGCATGGTCGAAAAGGCGTAGGCACAAGGCCCTTTTCCACTTTTTCAAAAAAATGCTGCCTTTCCAACAAGCACAAATCCGGTTCGGCTGTGCGCTTTAACATATCTGCCTGAAAGCTCTTGCGCGCTTCCGGCTCGGGAATTGAGTAATAGATACTGACACCAAGCGCGGTAAGCAGCATCAGTAAAGCTAAGAACGTTTTAAATTGACCTGAGCCACCACTTTCAAACGAAAACTGGGGTGAAGGAAGCTTCTTCTCAGAAGGGACGTGTAGAAACACTAAATCTTGAACAATAGACATGACCGTAAATCCGTTTGGAAACAAACCGGCGGTCAAACATCAAATTGAAGAGCTAAAACCGCGCGTTAAAGAAAAACCACATGATCGCAGCGACGATGTGCTGCGTGAGGAAAATCGCCAGATGAGGTGGGCGTATGGATGATAGTGATATTCATAGAACCCTCCTTTTGGCTCGCGTTACGGTGCATGTCTGATACTCCCCTCTTTTTACTTTCTCAAGTCACAAGATGATGACAAAAGGATACAAATGTGAAAGTGCGACAAATTGGCAACAATGACATCTCCTGCCAAAGTTCGCTCACCATAGATGGTCCCCTCTTACTTGATCATAGGCAGATACAGCCATTCACCGATGGCTTTAATCATAGCTCACAACCTCGAACTCGATGCCATTTTCATCATCGAAATAAAAACGCTGGCCCGGTTCGTAATCAGCATGGTTGTACGGCTCATATCCCAGTGCCTTCACTTTCTTTTCAACAGCGGCCAGATCAATGACGACAATACCGACATGGTTGAGGTGACCCGCCCGCATCTTATTGATGTCCGCAACACCCGCGCCTTCGGCTGGCGAGTAAACAGCCAGATAATTGTCGTCACCGCCGACATGAATACTCAAACCGCCATTCAGCGCCGGCCCCTGCCACCTGATTTTCCAGCCAAACAATTTACACAGCATCGCAGCGGTTTCATTCGCATCGGGAACAGTAAAATTTACGTGCTCTAAAGTAGCTTGATTTTCTGACACAATTTATTCCTTTCATTGTTCATGATTACAAACTACTTTCTCAAGTGAACTTGAGATCAAGAGGTTTTTT
>NZ_JXMU01000010.1 GCF_001293565.1 Ahrensia marina
GCTTATTGCGCTCAAACTTTTCCTTGGCCATGTCAAATCCTATTGTTCTTGGCTCAAACTTTGGGGTAAGCCCCGGCTATCGCCGCGATTTAAGGTGTTACCATAACTTTCGCAAGGGGAAAGTTGCGAAAGACACACTATGCTACGCCATTTAATGTACGAAGGAGCATTCAAGCCCGTCTGTCACGCCAGAATTATGTAAGACCTATGAGCCTTGATTGATAAGTTCTTGTCTAAATTGGAAATTCTACTGTGACAATCAGACCAGCGAACTGCCAGTCAAAAGTGATTTGTCCGTCAACGGCTCTGATAAGCTTGAGAATAATGTCAGAACCGCTGGTACGGCTTGGCTTAGTCACCGCAGGGCCACCGGTTTCTGTCCAAACGAATACCAGCTTTTCACCATCAGCATCGCCAACTTTGCGCCACTCCAGTTTCACAGAACCATCAAGATTGCCCAAGGCGCCGTGCTTTACTGAGTTTGTTGCAAGTTCATGCAAAGTCAGCACAGTACATGACACCAGTCCTACCGGAAGCACAATGTCGGTACCGTCTAATTCGAACTGCCTGTCGCCATCGGGCGCATAAGCTGAGAGAATCGAAAGCGCGAGATCTTCAAACGTTGCACTTTCTTCTTCAGAACCGGTGATCGTATCAATATGCGCATCACTTAGCGCGTGCAGCCGCTCAATAACGAGGGCGCTGAAATCTTTAACGCTGAGCTCTTCTTTTCCGGTAAGCCGAATGATCACAGCCATAACATTGATAATATTACGCAGCCGGTGAACAAGCTCACGGTCAGCAAGATTCTTTAACCGCTTTTCCTCAGCCTTTTTCTCCGTGATATCCAACTGAGAACCGAAGAAGAAAGCCAGCTTGCCATCATCATTATAAATTGGACCAATCTGCAACGCGTTGATGAAAGTAGAACCGTCTTTTCTATAATTCAAAATCTCGATTGTGTCTGAACGCTCAGCATCAATAGCATTTCTAATATGCGCCACACTTTCCGGCGTGGTTTCTTCGCCTTGAAGCATACGGCAATTATTACCTATGACATCGCTCTCGCTGTAACCGGTTAAGTCAAAAAAGGCTGTGTTAGCGAAAACGATGGGATTATCCGACTGATTCGGATCTGAAATACAAAGCGGAATTCGCGCATTACGAACAGCGGTCAACATAGCTTCATTGCTGTTAAGCGTGACACCGCTGAAATGTTCAATTATATTCAAGCCGACTCCTTCGGATTATTCACCAAGTAGGAATGTCGGCCTTCTGACACCGAAATTGACACTGGCTAGCGCTGATAAATGTTTTGATCCAGTAATGGATGCCTCAGCTTTATAACTATTTGTTTGGACTATGACATTGTTCGATAAATCAAACAACAAATATAAAGGTACCTACCCGAAGGTGGCAATGTAAACTGGAAAGCAAGACAAGCGGTAAAGTACAAAGGCTCAAGCTTGGAGCGGGTAGCGGGAATCGAACCCGCATATTCAGCTTGGAAGGCTGCTGCTCTACCATTGAGCTATACCCGCGGGAAGCTTAATCAAAAGCCGGACTGACACGCCGATGGTGGAGGAGGCTGGATTCGAACCAGCGTACGCTAAGCGAACGGATTTACAGTCCGTCTCCTTTAACCACTCGGACACTCCTCCATCTGGCGGTGCCAAGTCGTTGCGATATGATGCAACGGCCGCCTTATGAAACCGGTCGCGGTCGCTGTCAACATGGAGTTGCACTCAAAGCAGCGATTTATCATCTTTTTTTGCGAAACAGTGCAATTGTCTGGCGATAAAAAGTAAAGGCACTATAAGGACGCAATGACAAACAGTAAAAAAACAAAAAGTTCAAAAGACAGCCATTACGCAAAACTGCGGCGTCAGTTTCGTGATAAAAAAGCTGGCGTTGACCCGAACGACCCGAAAACCTTTCGCCCGCGCCCGCATCAGGAAGCAGAGCGCGTTCCCGAAGGGCGAATCTATTTATTCGGGTTGCACACCGTGCGCGCAGCATTGGAAAACTCCGAGCGCAAGATTCATACGATGTTTGCAACCGACAATGCGCTCACCCGCCTTGACATCACAAACCCTTCCGATCTGCCTTTTACGGTAGAAATCACGACACCAAAAATATTGGATTCCAAAGTCGGTAGCGATGCCGTGCATCAAGGTGTCGTGCTGGAAGCCGATCCCCTCGCCCCTAAACATCTCAATGACCTCGACCGGTCAGATCTATTGCTTGTATTGGATCAGGTCACAGACCCGCACAATGTTGGCGCGATCATGCGTTCGGCCGTCGCGCTTAATGCTGGCGCACTGATCACAACCAGCAGACACAGCCCGCAAGAATCAGGAACACTGGCAAAGTCGGCCTCCGGCGCTTTGGAACTGATTCCCCATATTGAAGTCCGTAACTTGGCCAATGCGCTTGGTGAACTGAACAAAATGGGGTTTCAAACTGTCGGCCTTGATTCGGAAGGACCGAATATTATTGAAGAATCACTTCAGGGAAAAAAACTGGCTATTGTTTTGGGTGCGGAAGGCAAAGGCCTGCGCCAGAAAACAAGAGAAACAGTCACAACTCTTGCAAGACTCGATATGCCGGGTGCAATAAAATCACTCAACGTTTCAAATGCCGCAGCCTTGGCGCTCTATGTTGCCCGAAAAAAACTCGGTTAGCTGTTAACGTATCACTAACAAGCGTATCGCAAGTTGAACGGATTAGGACTGAACGAAGCAATATTATGCGATGGTTTCGCAATTTTGCCTTTTTTGTTACTATTGCCTAACCTTAGAATTCCTACCTATTGCCACGAGGGGCACATAATGAACAAATCCACTATCTTAACTGCGTCTCTAACGGCATTGCTGTTCACAGCAGCTTGTACAACAGATCCGTTTACTGGCGAGCAGCAGATTTCCCGTACTGCGGGCGGCGCAGGCATTGGCGCAGTCGCCGGCGCGGCACTTGGCACACTGGCAGGCGGTGATGACCGTCGCAACGCATTGATCGGCGCAGGTATTGGCGCTCTGGCTGGCGGCGGCATCGGTGCCTATATGGATCGTCAGCAAGCTGAGCTTCGCGCTCAACTGCAAGGAACAGGCGTTTCCGTTACCCGGGTTGGCAACAATATTGTTTTGAACATGCCATCGAACATTACTTTCGCAACCGATCAGGATTCTATCAGTTCAGGATTCTTCCCGACACTTAACTCTGTTGTTCTCGTGCTGAAAAAATACAATCAGACATTGATCGACGTTTATGGACACACAGATTCAACAGGTGATGACGGTTATAACCTCGGCCTTTCACAGCGCCGCGCGCAATCAGTGGCGAGTTACTTGTCGAGCCAAGGTGTTAACGGTCAGCGTTTCGCCGTTCAAGGCTTTGGTGAAACCCGCCCTATTGCTGACAACAGCACTGACGCAGGCCGTGCACAGAACCGCCGCGTTGAAATTCAGCTGGTTCCATTGTCACAGTAATTAAGACGATAATTCCTATTAGAGCCGCGCTTTTTAAGCGCGGCTTTTTTTGTTCGGGGCTTTAAACTTCTTTGTCGGCTTCCAGCTCACCGGCCTCACGCGCCCGCATTTCTTCAATATCATCAGCAATCAGCGCCAGATGCTGCTCAATCAGCGATAGATTCGCAATCAAGCCGCAGATCAGCGCGGCGGCAATCAATCCTGCAACTACACCCAAACCTGCACCAAATGTGAGATTTTCTCCGGCCCAATAGGCTGTCCGGTATCCGAAATATCCACCTAGAACGACAATAAGAACACCTATTGCAAGATTAAGTGCTTCCAGTGCTTCAGCAAGTACCCGTGAAAACCACATGCTAAAATCTCCAATTATTTTGACTTTTGATAGCGAGAATTCAAATCCGCAACAAGCATGTTTAATTATCGCATTTGGCTGAAGGCATTAAAACGCAATGAAAGCAATTGGTTTTAACTTTAGGATCAAGTACTTGCTGCCATCTTCAACCCGTTAAAGGCCATTACGAGCACCAGCATCAATGTACCTACACGATGCCTTACTTCGGGCGCGCCACTAATGCATTTTTGGTGAAGGCGATCAAATACAAGACAATAAACCCGCCGCCGATCAAAACGGTATCCAGCACAAAGTCCACCTCGCCGCCATTTTTGATAACCTGCAAAGCGATATCAATCACTGTGCCGCTGGCAAAAATAGCAAGCCCATACTGACCAAACAGAACGAGGGGCGCGGCGAACTTTGTTTCACACATCGCCGTAACTTGCGGAATTACTGATATCACATAGGCAAGCGATAATATGTGCAAAAGCCGTGGCATCGAGAGAAATGTCTTATCGAAACTTGTGATCCAGTAAGGCAAGCCCAATTCGTATAAACCCCTGAGCGTACTGTTGCCGAGTTTGGATAGAAAACTCCATTCTTTCCAGACCAGTGAAAAAAGCAGATAGCCGCCGCAGACTATCACCAAGGGCCAGCTAAACGGAATAAACCGCTTGCCTTCACGCAAATGCAATCCGGTCAGAAGGCCCAGCACAAAAAGCAACTGCCAGCAAAACGGATTGAAGAACCAGCCACCCTCATTGGGATAGGCTGGCAAATTGATGCGGAAATGCGCGCTTAAAGCCCAACCAAGAACAGCGAACAAAGCGAGAGCGTAAGGATGCTTTCGCCCCACCAGAATGAAAAACGGTGTCGCCAATAGTAGAACCATATACATCGGCAAAATATTCACGTAGCCCATCTGGTGCCCGAGCGTGACAAATCCCACGATCGTTTTTAGGGGTGTGCCCCACAGCGCTTTCAAATTATTTTTGAATAGCGGATCCACAATCCCGAAAAGAACAGCGCCTGCTGCAACAATACCAATGGCTAAAACCGTAATAACCAGATGCGTTTGGTACAATTGCCACGCCCTGCCCCAAACTTTCGCAACTGCCCGCCAGAGCGAAACCCGCGCAAAGACAGCCCCATAGGCAATGCCTGCCGCCATGCCCGACATAAGCACAAAACCTTCGGCTGAATCAGAGAAACCGAAATTCCGGTTCGTGAAACGCTCATAAAAATTATTGGGCAGATGATTGATAAAAATCATGCAAAGCGCGAGACCCCGAAAAAAATCGAGCCGGAGATCGCGCTTTGATTTTGTTTTAGCCACGATTCCGGCTTCCAAACCGGCTTTAAGCTTTTCGCTTTGCGGCAAATTTGACGGGCTATGCAAATGCGTTACCCTTATCGGCACCATCAGCAGGCAACACTTCGTCTAGACCGGCACCTTCAGACCCTGCTTTCTCCCATGATGACAAAATACGCTTATGCCTGGCAACAACTTCAGGCAATTCTGCCTCGGTGGGAACATGGAAAGTCGATGATTGAAAGCTTTGACCTGTTTTCCAGATCACCAACGGTGCCAGCACGAGCGGAGTTCCTACCGGGCTAAGCCACCAGATCAAAGATGGTGAGAAATAATAAACAGCAACAAATAGTCCGATACCTATGAGTGAAATCCAGTAACTGGCATCGTAAGCTTCACGGAAAGTTATGGCCTCTTGGTCGCGGCTGGTGGCGGGCCAGCCACCATCAATACCGGAGAGAACCTGAAAAACGGAGCGCGTCTGGTAAGCAAGCAAAATAGGCGCGTTGAAGCTTGATGTTAGAAGTTCGACAAATGTCGACCATGTAGCATCAACCCCGCCGCCGAAATATTTCGCCCGTTGTTCGCGCACCGCGCCGACAACAATAAGCACTTTTGGCAGGACAAGAAGTCCCACAATGCCGAATGCCAGAGCGAGTGCATTATTGGTATAGTCGCTCGGAATGACTGGAAAGAACAATGTTTCCGGCGGGAAATAATCAATTTCAGGCTGCGTTGCTGTTGCCTGAATATTCGCGATGAGAAACGCCACCCAAAGCACGGGCGCGATATAACTCATGATACCTTGCAGAAACACAAACCGGCTCCATGCCTTTAATTTTGGTGCGCCAAGAAGGGCCGCATGTTGCAAATTACCCTGACACCAGCGCCGGTCGCGTTTTGCATATTCAATGATATTTTCCGGCCCCTCTTCGAACGACCCTTCAAGATCGCAGTCAAGCCTTACGCGCCATCCGGCACGGGCTAGAAGCGCTGCTTCAACATAGTCATGGCTTAAAATGGTCCCGCCGAACGGTGCTTTTCCCGGTAGCTCTGGCAAGCCGCATGAATTGGCAAAAGCCGATACGCGCACCATTGCATTATGGCCCCAGAATGGCCCTTCATCACCCTGTAAAGTTTCTTGGCCCCGTGCAAAGATCGGCGAAAAAAAACTGGCCGAAAACTGCATTGCGCGGCCGAAAAAAGACTTCGCATTAATGATCTTGGGAAGCGTTTGTAAAAGGCCAAGCTGCGGATCGGCCTCCATGCGGCGCACCATCTCAACGATCGTGCCTGCATCCATCAGACTGTCAGCGTCAAGAATAAGCGCAAAATCATAGGCACCGCCGGAACGCTCGATGAAATCTTTTACATTGCCAGCTTTGCGTCCCTTGTTCTGCAATCGGCGCCGGTAGAAAATACGGCCCGTTGCATCACGTGTTTCAATCAGCTTTGCGAACCAAAGTTTCTCCTGCTCGCCAACATCATCATTGGTTGTGTCGGATAAAATAGCAAAGTGAAACCGGCTTGAAAGCCCTGTCTCGGCAAGCTCTGCATCCATGGCGGCAACCCGCGCAAATGATGTTGCCGGATCTTCATTATAGACCGGCATCAAAATAGCGGTTTTGCTATTGATTGGTGCCGACGAAAAAGGAACGGACTTAACAGTTAAGGCACGAACAAGCCCGACCATGCCAAGCACAGCTCCCCAACAAAGCCACATCGTCGTCAGAAAGACCAGAAAAGAAAGAACCAGATCAATCAGGCGCAAGCCATCAGCCGCACTGAATTGCAACAAAAGAAATGCGGCAATTGCACCTGAAATAACACTGATCAGTGCGGCGACAACACGGAATTTGCGCGTTGTCGCACGCGAATAATGCGCAGCCATTTATTCAGCCATTTGCTGTTTTGCGGCCAACAATTCCGAACCAGTTAAAGCGCGGCAATAGTGAACGTCGACGCTCCAAATTCTGGATTGGCATCATAAGGGGGGCGTCAGGTAGAGCACCTTGGTCAAGAATATCAGAAACTGAATTCATTGTGCTCACGTTACGATTAACTTGGGAGGTCATTGGTCTCGAGTCCATTGGAAATGCCAAACTTCGCTTAGCTTGCTGTCGTAACCTGCAATATGGGCGGTTAGTTCCAGCAGCAACTCACTTTTTGAATCAAGATCAAAGACAAGTCGCCACAAATCTTTACCGGAGACTTTGAACAGCACGACGTTTTTGATCTCACCGGCTGACGACGTTACAATAGGCTTGATAGGCAGCTCTTTGTCGGGGTCATATGGCAGGCTGGCGATGCTGCCACCGGCAAAATCAATGACAAATTTGCGCACATTGGTATCAGGGTCAGACACACCGGAAAAACCGCCGACCCCGCTGCGTGTGGCATCGACAAAGGCCAGCTCTGATGTTGACTTCGGCGGTAATCCGCCCCAATGCAAACGGTATGCAAACGTCAATTCATCACCAGCTTTCGGTGATTTATCGGGCGACCAAAAAGCACCGATATTATCATCGGCTTCAATGTCGGCCGGTATTTCTAACAGCCTGACCGAACCAATTGGCCAGTCGCCGATGAGTTCGACACGTACAGACGGGCGCTCGTGATAGCGCGCACCAACATCTTGGAAATCATCAAATTCGCGGGCTCTTTGATAAAGTCCGAACGCCTTCAAATTGTGTTCAGAAAAATAAGAAAGGCTCAACCGCTTGGGGTTTGAAAGCGCCCGCCATGCTTTATCACCGTTCTTGCGCTCAATAAGCAGGCCGTCACTGTCATGAACCTGCGGACGGTAATCATCAAAGTCCGAACGATTTACATGCGAATACAGGAACATTGAAGTCAGCGGCGCAATACCAAGCTGTTTCACATCTTCTCGGAAGAACAGCTTACATTCGACATCCATAACAGTATCTTCGCCCGGATCGACGACGAACTTGTACGCACCGGTAACCGACGGACTGTCCAAAGCCGCATAAAGTGTGATCACGCCAGAATTCGGCGCCGGACGCTCAACCCAAAAGCCGGTAAAGCGCGGAAATTCTTCTCCGGTCGATAGACCGGTATCAATACTCAAGCCCCGCGCGGACATGCCATAAGCATTTCCGCGGCCAAGCGCTCTGAAATAGCTGGCACCGACAAATGCCATCAGTTCATCGAACTTATCCAAGCGGTTTAGCGGGTTATTGATCCTGAATCCGGCAATGCCGGGCAGCTGCATATGCGGATCAATTTTTGTTTTCATGCCTTCATAATATTTGAAGTCATCGGCGCTGAAACTGATCGGACGGGCAGCCCCTTCATTGACTTCATAAAGCGCTACCGTCTCTCGGTAGAGCCATCCAGGGTGGAAGCCATGCAATTGGAATTGACTATCCTTGTCATTCCAGCGCGCGCGCTGGGGATTAAACTGAATCTTACGATAGTCATCATAATTAAGTTCACTGAAAGGCTCACCTAACTGAGCAGGTTTTACATAGTCCTGCTTTGCCAGCGCCCTCATTTGATCAGTTAAAATCTCAAACGAGAAAGGTTCCTGGGCTGTAATTGAAGCTTCGTTTTCATCATCTTCAGCAATCGCTTTTGATGAAAATGCCAGAGTGGTAGAGGCAGCAAGGGCAGCAATAAAACCGCGCCGCGACAAAGTCGACTGGCGCAAAGAATTACGGTCAAACGTATTAGAATGCATGAGAGTCCTGAAAGTTAGGGCAACCAAATGTGCGAACGCACAATGGGAAGTTTGGTTCCCGCGCCTATCTAATCTTCTATCAACAGTTTGAATAGATAGAATTTGCTAGCCGCGAAACTTTATTCACTATTGTTCTTGTTTCGAATTCGCATCAAACTTTGTAAGAAGTGAGGCAAACGGACATAAAGATTGTGAATTATATGAACGAAACAGCCACAAAGATTCGTGCAGCAGATCATTTAGTTGACCAACTGATTGCGCAGGGAAGCTCACACATCTTCGGCGTCCCCGGTGAAAGCTATCTGCCCGTTCTGGATGCACTGTATGACCGAAGCGATTCGATACATTTTGTCACCTGCCGACAGGAAGGCGGCGCGGCCATGGCGGCCGATGCCCATGGAAAATTAACAGGCCGCCCGGGCATATGTATGGTCACGCGCGGCCCGGGTGCAACAAACGCAAGCGCCGGTATTCATGTCGCCTATCAAGATTCCACACCGATGATTGTTTTTATCGGACAGGTTGCCCGTAATATGCGTGAACGCGAAGCCTTTCAGGAAATCGATTTCCGGCGCATGTTCGGCCAAATGGCAAAGTGGATTGCTGAGATCGATGATGCTTCGCGTATTCAGGAATTTGTCTCACGCGCTTACCGCATAGCGCTTTCGGGCCGCCCTGGCCCTGTGATTTTATCACTACCCGAGGACATGCTCTATGACATGGTTCAAGCGCCAACAGCGCCGAGGCGCGTCGAGACAGCCAGATTCGGGCCAAGCAAAAGTACAATGGGCGAATTAAAAGCACAAATTGCCCAAGCGAACCATCCGCTAATAATGGCTGGCGGTGGCGGCTGGACTTCCGCTGGAATTGCAGCTTTGAGCGAATTTTCTTCTAAACAAAGCCTTCCGGTAGCAGTGTCACTGCGCTGCCAATCGCTTATAAATAGCAATCACGCAAATTATATTGGTCATTACGGTGTCGGCACACCTGCCTATCTGCAGGATGTAATGGCAAAAACCGATCTTCTTATTGCGATTGGCCCGCGCTTGGGAGAAATGACAACCAATGGCTACACCCTGCTGGATAGCCCTGTGCCGCAGCACAAGCTTGCGCATGTGTTCCCGCAGGCCGAAGAAATCGGTAGGGTTTATGAACCTGAGATTTCCATTGTGTCCGACTTGGAAAGTTTTTGTGTTGAAGCCGCTGAATGGTCACCGATAGCGCCTGAAAAATTCGGCAGGCTAGTCGCGGAGCTTCGTTCACAATATGAGGAGTTCAGCAGACTGACCTCTGTTCCCGATGATCCGCTCGCCCCCTATTTCGCGCATATGACCGAGGTCCTACCTGAAGATGCTATTTTATGTAACGGCGCGGGTAATTATGCCGGTTGGCTGCATCGTTTTTACCGCTATCGTGCAAAAGGTTCGCAGCTCGCTCCGACGTCCGGCTCGATGGGCTACGGCCTGCCAGCGGCGGTAGCCGCCGCCATTACAGAACCGGAACGTGAAGTATTTGCCATCGCAGGCGATGGCTGTTTCATGATGACCTGTCAGGAACTGGCAACGGCTGTCCAGCACAATCTAAGGCTTACAATACTGGTTATCGACAATGGCCGTTATGGAACAATTCGCGCACATCAGGAACGCGAATATCCGGGGCGAAAGTCAGGAACCGATCTTACAAATCCCGATTTTTGCGCGTTTGCAAAATCATTCGGAGCAAATGCTGAAAAGGCGTGCAATCTTGATGAATTTGCCGGTGCACTTGCAAAAGCGCGCAGCAGAGGCGGCGTTAATCTGATTGAGATACCGATGGACCGGTCTTATCTGTCACCCGGCAAAAAGCTGGACTGACGCGTTATAAATAGCGTTTTAGCCAATCAAGACTCTGCTCGGTTGAACCATTCGGCTTATACTCGGCACCGAGCGGTCTGTTATAGCCTAGCCCGTCAATCAACTTAAAAAGCGGGTCAAAATCAATATCGCCGCTGTCGGGCGGGCCACGGTCAGGCACACCCGCAAATTGTATATGACCAATGTAAGGCATCAGGTTTCTGATTTTATCCTCGAGCGCACCTTCCATTAACTGGACATGATAAAGATCGAGCATGATTTTGATATTTGCAGCGCTCACCGCTTCGAGAATGCCCACAGCCTGCCCTGTTGTTGAAAGAAAATATCCAGGCGCATCTTTGGTATTGAGCGGTTCGATCAATATAGTGATGTTGTGTTGAGACGCGCGTATGCAAGCATAACGAAGGTTTTCGACAAAGGTTCGCTCTGCCAGCGCCCCGGCTGCACAGCCGGCCATTACATGTACCGTGGGGCAATCAATGGCAGCTGCATAGTCGATCGCCTGGTCGATTACGCTTCTTGCTTCATCAACACGGTCAGGCAACGCACAAAGGCCATTATCGCCATTATCAACGTTCCCTCTGCGTGTGTTGATACCGATCATTTCGATATCATTTTCAGCAAGCGTTCTTTGAACAAGGCTAGTAGGCACATCATACGGAAAGTGACACTCGACCGCATGAAAGCCAGCCAGCTTCGCCGCTCTGATAGCATCAGGCAGCGGAAGCTCGGTCCATAGAAACCCTAAATTTGCAGAAAATCGCGGCACTTACTCATTCACCAGCAAGGTTTCAATCGGATCATGTTCCGCAACGAAATGATTGTCTCCATGATCAATCAAGCGCGGACGGTAATCCGATTTTTGCGCATTGTTCAGGACTTCCGATTTTGACGGCATGAAACGAAGACGCGCCGCTGAATCAAGCGGAGAGGATAATTCACCTTTCAATTTAAGGCGCTTACGTGTTCGCTCCACTTCAGGGTCCGGAATAGGCACAGCCGATATTAGCTGCTTGGTGTAAGGATGCTGCGGATTATCAAACAGCGCGTCACTTGTCGCCAGTTCAACAACATTGCCCAGATACATAACAAGAATACGGTCTGAAATATTGCGCACAACAGATAGGTCATGGCTGATAAAGATCAGCGACAGGCCCATGTCTTTTTGCAGTTCACGAAGCAAATCAATGATCTGGGCCTGAATAGAAACATCGAGCGCCGATACAGCTTCGTCACAGATCACCAGCTTCGGGTTCATGATAACCGCACGCGCAATGCCCACCCGCTGGTTTTGGCCGCCCGACAGTTCATGCGGATAACGGTTGATCATGGATTTAGGCAGACCGACACGGTCCATGATCGCCTCAACCTTTGCACGACGCTCCTCGCGCGATAGTTCGGGGGCAAAAATACGCAGCGGCTCCATGATGGACGAACCGATAGTCATCGACGGGTTAAGGCTTGCCATCGGGTCCTGAAACACAATTTGCAGGTCTTGGCGGGCTTTTTTCATCTGGTCAGCGTTCATACCGATCAGGTCAGAACCAAGCCAGGAAACCTCACCCTCCGAGGTTGACAATAACCGCAAAATCGCCCGCGCCAGCGTTGATTTTCCGGAACCGGATTCACCGACAATTCCGAGTGTTTCGCCTTTTGCCAGATCAAAGCTAACGCCATCGACTGCCTTCAAAACGCTTTTACGCGCAAAAAGGCCGTTGAAGATGTTGAACTCAACTTTCAGATTATCGACATTTAAAAAGTGGTCTTTGGCCGGCTCTTTTACCGGTTTGGTTTCACTGTCTCTGGGTGCGTCAATGCGGGGCATCGCATCCAGCAACATGCGCGTATATTCGGTCTGCGGGTTGGAGAAGATATCGTCCACCGCTCCCTCTTCCACATATTCGCCGTGGCGCATCACCTGAATGCGGTCACACATGCGGGCAACAACACCCATATCATGGGTGATCATCACGATTGCCGTTCCCTGCTCGCGGCGTAGTTCATCCATAATATCCAGAATTTCAGCCTGAATAGTCACGTCCAAAGCAGTTGTCGGTTCATCCGCGATCAATAGATCGGGATTACACAACATCGCCATCGCAATCATGACGCGCTGGCGCATACCGCCCGAAAGTTCAAACGGATACTGCCTCAAGCGACGCTTGGCTTCGGGAATATGGACCCGCTCCAGCCATTCCAAACATTTTTTATCTGCTTCAGTGCCACTCAGCTTCTGGTGAAATTTTAAAACTTCACGCATCTGGTCAACGACCCGCATATGCGGGGTTAGTGACGTCAGCGGATCCTGAAATATCATTGAGATTGAAGAGCCACGGATTTTATTCAACTCTTTCAAGGGCAAATCGAGAAGGTTTTGTCCCTTAAAATTTATTTCTCCGCGCGCCTTACCATTCTTGGAGAGCAGATTCATTGCCGCCAAAAATGTCTGACTTTTTCCTGAACCGGATTCACCGACCACACCAAGACATTCACCCGGATTAATGTGGCAATTAATACCGCGAACCGCGTTCACGGTCCCGTCTTCGGTGGCAAAATCAACATGAAGGTCTTTTACAGATAATAATTTTGTCATGGCTGATTACCGATCTTTAGGGTCAAACGCGTCACGTAACCCATCCCCGATGAACAATAGGCTCATAAGCAATAAAACAAGAAAGGCGGCCGGAAACCAAAGCAACCACGGAAGAACTTCCATTGCGTCACTGCCTTCTGCGATAAGAGTGCCAAGCGAAGTGAGCGGCTCCTGAACGCCAAAGCCCAAATATGAAAGGAAGCTTTCTGTCGCGACAATTTCCGGCACGGTGAGAGCGGCATAAATCACCACAGGGCCAACCAGATTCGGCACAATATGCCGGAAGATAATGGCGGCAGAACTGCGTCCTGACGCACGGGCGGCCTCAATAAACTCGCGATTTTTAATGGCCAGTGTCTGGCCGCGTACAATACGCGCCATCGTCAACCATTCCAGCATACCGATTGCGGCGAATAGTAAATAGACATTCCGGCCGAAAATGACCATGAGTAGGATAACGAACAAAATATAGGGCAGCGCATACATAATATCGACAAAGCGCATCATCGCTTGGTCAATCCGCCCGCCCATATAGCCAGCAATCGCACCATAGGACACGCCGATCACAATCGACACGAAAGTCGCAACCAACGCCACGAGCAGCGACACCCGTGTGCCATAGAGCGTACGCGCCAGCAGATCACGCCCGTTTTGGTCGGTGCCGAAATAATGGCCGGACTCGATTGAAGGCGGCGCGCGAAAAGCGTTCCAGTCCGGATCTTCATAGCCATAGGGCAAGAAGGCCGGTAAAAAAAGCGCCGCGATAATAAGCAAAGCAAGGATTGCAGAAGCGATCATTGCCGCCTTGTTGCGGCGCAGGCGCAGCATCGCCTCCTGCCACAAAGAGCGGCCGGACACTTCACCTTCTGCAACATCGTTGAAGAGATTGCATTTGAAAGATTGTAAAATCATTGCGCCCTCACCCGTGGATCAAGCCACGCATATAAAAGATCGACAATTAGGTTGAGGATTAGGATCACGATCATATAGAAAATAACGGTGCCAAGCACCATGCCATAGTCGCGGTTGAGCGCAGCATTGATGAAATAGCGTCCGATGCCGGGCAGTCCGAAAATTTGCTCCACAACCAGCGATCCGGTTAGCAAATATCCCGCGGCAGGCCCAAGATAGGACATCACCGGCATCAGCGCTGGTCGCAGCGCATGGCGCATAACGATAGGCGTTGAGCTCAATCCTTTTGATCGCGCAGTTCTAATAAAGTTAGAATTTAAAACCTCAATCATGGTACCGCGCATAAGACGCGAAATTCGGGCGATGTGAGGAAAAGATAAAACGGCGACAGGCAAAACAAGATAGCGCAAAGAGCCATCTCCCCATCCACCGACCGGCAGCCAATCCAGCTCAATACCAAATATGAGCTGTAGAATAGGTGCCATTAAGAAATTCGGTATGACCAGCCCCAGCAAAACGAGCGCTGCCAAGGTGTGATCGGACCAAGAATTACGCTTTAACGCGCCAATAATACCTGCAAGCACGCCCAGTAAGATCGATACGACAAAGGCCGCAGCGCCAAGAATGAGCGTGTAAGGCAGGCCGATCGAAATCTGTTCTGCAACAGAGAAGTCTTCAGTTGTAAATGAAGGCCCAAGGTCACCCTTCAACACATTACCGATATATATTGCATATTGCTGAATGAGGGGCTTATCGAGATTGTAGTGGGCATCAAGATTGGCCTTGATACCGGGAGGCATTGGCCGCTCCCCGTCGAAAGGCCCGCCGGGAGCAAGGCGAAGAACAAAGAAACAGACAGTGATCGCAATCCACAATACGGGCAAAGCGGTCAATGTGCGCTTAAAAGCATAAGTGAGCATATATAAAACCATGTCCGGTCATCGAAATGACCGAACATGCCTAAGTTTAAGAATGAAACTTATTCTTCGATTGAAAGCCAACGTGTACGGTGAATATCAAAAGCATTGTCTACAAAGCCTTTGACCTTCGGTGAAACCACGTTACGGGACAGATAGTAATAAATCGGGATCGCCGCTGAATCATCAAGGGCAATCTGCTCTGCCTCTTTAAGAAGTGCAGCGCGTTCTTCCGGATTTGTATTGGCATTTGCTTCTGTCAATAGTTTATCAAACTCAGGGTTTTGGTAACGGCCATAGTTGTAATCAATGCCGCCCTTAAGAAGGTTCAGGAAATTGTCCGCATCATTGTAGTCGGCAAGCCAACCAGCGCGGGCAACGTCAAGTTGACCTTCCTGAAGTTCAGCATAGTGAACTTTTGTCTCAGTGTTAAACAGTTCAACTTCCACACCAATTGCTTTCCACATAGACGCAATTGCGACAGCAATACGCTTGTGGTTTTCATTTGTGTTATAGCGAAGCTGAAGCTTCAGCGGATTATCAGTGCTGTAGCCAGCGCCTTCCAATAGTTTTTTGGCTTCCGCATTTTTCTCTTCCTGAGGCAGGTCTTTCCAGTCAACTGTGGCTGGCTCTGCGTAGTTCGCCATGCCCGGTGGAACCCAAGAATAAGCAGCGATCTCGCCGGTACCCAAAATTTGCGGACCGATTGCTTCACGTACAATGCTCATGGACAGCGCTTTACGCACATCTGCATTGTCGAACGGCTCTTTTGTGTTGTTGATTGCGTAGTAATAAAGACCCGCAAACGGTGCAACGCGTGCTTGACCTGGGAGATTTTCCTGCATCCACTCAAACTGGTCTGTCGGAAACTCTGTCAGAATATCAAACTCACCGGCACGGTAGCGTTTCAACGCAGCCGATTCATCTTCAAGTGTGAAGAATTTAACACCATCAATAGCCAGTTTGTCCGCATCATAATATTTGTCGTTGATTTCTGTGAGAACGTGCGAACCAGGCACCCATTCTACAGGCTTGTAAGGCCCGTTCGTAACGATGTTTTCGATCTGAACCCAATCGCCGGCTTTCTCTTCAACAACATGTTTTGGCACCGGATAAGCTGTATAGTGTGTGAGCGCACCAAGGAAATAAGGTGTTGGCTGCTCAAGCGTGATTTCCAATGTCTTGTCGTCAATCGCCTTTACGCCAAGCTCATCAAAGTCAGTGATTTCACCGCTGTTGATTTTCTCAGAATTTTTGATCGGATACTGAAGATATGCGTAGTTTGCCGCAGTCTCAGGATTCATCAGACGCTGGAAAGAGTATACAAAATCTTCCGCTGTTACCGGCTCGCCATCGGACCACTGAATGCCGTCGCGTAGCTTGAATGTGTATACAAGGCCATCATCCGAGATTTCCCAGCTTTCAGCTTGTCCTGGAATAGGTTCAGCGTTTGCATCCTCGGTTGTCAGACCTTCAAAGATGTCTCCGACAATACGATTCTCCCAATCGCCGGACACTTTTTGTGGATCAAGTGAGCTAGCATCACCGCCATTGTGTACATTCAACGTAGCAGCGAACACGCTACCCGTCATCATGCACCCTAGCGTCATGCCAGTCAGCACCTTTTTGAAATTTAAAATTTGCATAGGGAACTTTCTCAATTTGTTGATCTCAAATGCGAGTTTCGCGACTATTTTGAACTCAAAACATGCCGCAGAAAATTGGAGCATAGACACTTAGTTTCAGGCATATCAAGTGGGTATGTATACATTTACCCAGATGAAGGGCTTTTCTTTATTCGAATGACCTACCCCATTTCTCGGAATTATGGCTTGAGATGCTGGCTCTAAAACGATATCGACCGTGGTTCTTATCGAGCCCACACAAGTGAAATTCATGAACAATCTCAAACATAACACTTCGCTTGGCATAGACTTTGGCACATCGAATTCCGCTGTTGGCGTAGCCGTTAACGGCAAGCCCTTTTTGTTCGATATTGAAGATGGTGAAAAAACGCTGCCGACTTCACTTTTCTTCGATAATAAAAGCAAACAGGCGCTCTATGGCCGCAAGGCGAATAATGCATTGGTCAACCGGGATGAAGGCCGTTATCTGCGCGCTTTGAAAAGTGTGCTTGGCACAAGCCTGATGCATGAGCGCCGCTATCTGATGGGTAAAAGCGTTACATTCGTCGATGTGATCGCTCAATTTCTAACTGAAATAAAAGAGCGTGCTGAAAATGCGGCCGATCGCTCATTTGATCACGCACTTTCCGGACGCCCTGTCTTTTTCCATTCAGATAACGATAAGAAGAACGCTCAGGCACATGCGGATCTGGAAGCTTGCTATCTGAAAGCGGGCTTTAAGAGTGTCAGCTTTATGGCCGAGCCCGAAGCCGCCGCGATAGCCAATGGCGGCATTGAAGTGGGACAGAAAGCACTGATTGTTGACATTGGCGGCGGCACATCGGATTTCTGTCTGTTTGAAGGCACGGCCAATGGCATCAATGTATTAGCCAATAACGGCACGCGCATTGGCGGAACAGATTTCGATAAAACATTAAGTATCGATCATGTGATGCCGCTTATGGGGTTTGGCAGTGACATCAAAAAAGACATGGGTTCAGGCACACTAACGGCCCCCAACCACATATTTCATGACCTAGCGACGTGGGAAAAAATACCAGCCCTTTATAGCAATGATAGCTTACGTTTCGCAGATGGCTTGCGTAATAAAGCCGTCAACAGACAACTCTTTGACCGGCTGATGGACGTGCTTGAACTGGAATACGGCCACGATATTGCCTTTGCTGTCGAGCGTGCAAAAATCAAAACCAATGAAGCGGCAGAAGCAGCGATCGCGCTTGATTTTATCGAGCCGGAATTGGGCGTGCCTTTAAACATCGATAAGCTGGACACTTCACTTTCTGACTATGCTTCAACGATTAGTGCCGCCGCAGCCGAAACCGTAAAATCAGCCGAACTCGGCAGCGCCAATATCGACAAAATTATTTTTGTCGGCGGTTCAAGCCTTATGCGCATTGTCAAAAGCAGTATCGCAAAGCAATTCCCCAATACACCTATTCTCCATGCGGACGCATTTACGGCGATCATAGACGGGCTGGCAATAGCTGCAGAGAGCAGAAACTAACGCCAAGCGACGCGCCTGCCGTTTAATCTCTGATAAAACGCAAAGCGATCGGAATAATTGCGGTCAGAAACATGATGCGCAGAACATGATGCGCGGCAATAAAGGCAGGGTTTGCATCCAGCATAATCCCCATTGCCGCCATGGTCTCCAGTCCGCCAGGCGCAAATGCAATCAGCAAATGCGCTGGCGGCACATCAATAAACATGCCAACGATTAACGCGCTTGCACCCGAAACAATAAGAGCCACACCGGTGACGACAAGTGAAGCAGTCAGCGCACCGCGCAGAAGCGACCATGTGGCCCCGTTAAATCTTGTGCCGATTAAAATACCCATAAGAATAAATGCAGGTGACGTGAGCCATGACGGTATGGTTCCCGGCAGTATTTCCGTCACGTGGAAGAATGCTGAAACAATCAACCCGCCCATCAGAAGCGCCGCAGGCATTTTCAGCTTCATCAAAATCAGCCCGACACAAAGCGCTACAGATGAGACTATAATCAATCCAGACAATGTTATAGACTCGCCTTCGAGCGCGAACCGGGGCTCAAGGTCGGGATAAACCAAAGCAACAATGAACGGCACTGCGAGTGTTAAGGTCAACACCCGCATGGTTTGAACGATCGACAGAACAGGAATATCGGCCTTTGTTTCGGTCGACAGACTAAGCACATAACTTAAATGACCAGGTGTCGCTGATAGTAATGCCGTATATTTGTCGTAGCCGAACATGGTGCGCAAGAATCGCGCACTGACAATCATGATGACAATCAACCCGGCAAAAAGCATCAAAATTGACAACGGCCATTTTGCGGCTGTCGCCACTGTCTCTGGCGTAACACCCGCACCCATCGTCATACCGATCACAACAAAGACGCCATTGCGAAGAAAATTGGGCATAAACAAAGGTACGCCGACGACACCTGCGAGCGAGACAACCAAAGCAGGACCGGTCAAAAATGGTGCCGGAAATCCAATAGCCAAAGCGGCCATTGCCGATCCAAACCCAAGAACCAGCGCATACAGTACCGGCTTTAACTGGGATGGAGGTAATTGTATCCGAAAATACTTAGCCAATGGATTTATCATTTTAGTCAACAAACCGGTCTATTGAGTCAAAATTGGTAGCACCAATGCCCTTTACTACGGATTTTTAGGTCCGGTGTAAGTCCAAAAATAATGTGGTGGCGTTGGCCCCTTATTGCGTCCTCCCTGGTTCATCTGCTCCCACGCATGGGAAAGAATACCAACCGAGCGCGACAAGCAAAAAAGGCCGCGGGCAAGCGGTCCTGCAAAACCAAGTTCAGCATAAATGATAGCGGTCGCACCATCTATGTTCATGGGAACAGGTCTGCCTTTCTCTTCATTCAGATGTTTTTGCACCAAGCGCCCGATGGATGCGTAATCGCCGTCAACAATTCCATCCTTCACGGCTTGATCTACGAGGCTTAAAAGCCGCGGCGCCCGCGGGTCTTCCGGCTTATGGAAACGATGTCCGAATCCGGGAATGAATTTTGAACGCTCCGTGCGCCAGCGCTCAACCGCATCGGCAACAGCTCGTTCTATTGGCACATGGTTTTTCACCGCGTCATATGCCCATCCATAAAGCTCAACCGCCTGCTCACCGGCACCGCCATGAACATCATCCAGCATATTAACGGCAGACGCCATCGCGCCGTTCAATCCCAAGCCACATGTCACAGCCATACGCGCTGTCGCGATCGACGGGGCTTGTGGCCCGTGATCAACAGCGGAAACCAATGCGCACTCGAAAAGTCTGGCCTGTTCGTCGCTTGGCAATTCGCCGCGAGTCATAAGCCAGATCATCTGGGGAAACGTCACATTGCCGATAAGGTCTTGAACTGGGTGACCGCGTAAATTGATTTTACCCGGCTCCATATCAATGATTGATGTCGACCACCAATCAGAAACATCACTATCGATCTTTTTCAAATCACCGCCTCACTTTTGAGTTGGGCCAGCTCATCACGCGATACGCCTATATCAAGCCAGATGGAATCATTATCCTGACCAAGTTGCGGTGGCGGCGCATCCACACTTGGCGCAGAGCCATCAAGTTTAATCCCTGTTGTCACCAATGTAACATCACGTCCGACGCCCGGAACATTCTTATAGTCTTTGCAAAAACCGCGATCCGCAATTTGCGGCATCTGCAAAACTTCCGGCACAGTCAACACGGCCCCTGCGGGTACACCGAGCGCATTAAGCTCTTTTGCCCAATCGCGCGCCGGACGAAGCAGCAGCGCAGTCTCCAGTTCGACTTTCAAGGCAAGCCTGTTTTTCTTGCGTGCTTCGCGCGTTGCATATTCAGGCCGGTCGATAAGTTCCGGCAAGCCCAGATGATTGGCTAGCATGATCCATTGCTCGTCCTTGTTGGCAGCGATATTCAGCAGTCCGCCTTTCGCCTCAAAAGCGCCTGACGGGGCTGACGTCATATTTTCATTACCGTTGGGCGTTGGCTCAACACCTGCAACGAGATAATTGGAAACCGCCCACCCCATTGTCGCCAACACAGATTCGAGCATTGACACATCTATAAAACTGCCGCGCGGCGAAGCATTAAGTGCGGCTGATACCGCAAATGCCGCTGTCATACCGCCAACTGTATCGGCAACCGGATAGCCCACACGCAAGGGCGCGCTGTCGGCATCGCCGGTAATTGACATAATGCCTGACGCACCTTGAATAATCTGGTCGTATGCAGGGCGCCCAACCCATGGACCGTCCTGCCCGAAACCTGATATCGCACAATAAATCAGCGTAGGCTTAATGACTTTAAGCGCTTCATAATCAACGCCCAGACGTTTCATAACGCCGGGACGGAAATTTTCGACAAGCACATCCGCCGTTTCGACAAGCCGCTCAAATAAAGCGCGTCCTTTGTCAGATTTCAGATTGAGCGTAACAGATTTTTTACCCGCATTTTGCGCAAGAAAAGAAACCCCCATATTCTTTTCGTTAAGCAACGGGTCGGCACCCAATTGTCGTGCAAGGTCGCCGCGCCCGATAGCCTCTACTTTAATGACCTCGGCCCCTAAATGTGCCAGTTGATGGCAACAAAAGGGGCCGGCAAGCACATTGGTAAGATCAAGAACGCGAATGCCTGCGAGTGGTTTGTTCATTGTATAGTCCTAGTCCGCACTTGCTGTACCTTTGGTCTTTCTGCGCATCTTTTCAAAAACAGGAGAAAGCATCGGCACGAATAGACAAAGCACGGCAATGATCAAGATTGCCAGTGTCAAAGGGCGTTCCCATAGAAATGCCCAACTATCATTATTGATAAGCAATGCACGGCGCAGATTTTCTTCCATCATGCCGCCAAGGATAAAGCCCAAAATCATTGGTGCGAGCGAGAAGGACAATAAGCGCAATATTGTCGCTACAAGCCCGAACAACACCATCAATTGAATATCGAACGTGTTGAACGATACGAAATAAACGCCGATCAGTGAGAAGAACAAAATCAATGGCAGCAGGAAACGCGCCGGAACAGCAAGCACGCGTGCAATATATGGAATAAGCGGCAGGTTCAAAACAAGTAGAATAATATTACCCAGCCACATGGACACGATCACAGACCAGAACACGTCCGGTTGATCAATATAGAGACGCGGGCCGGGTTGAATACCATAGCCGATAAGCGCGCCGAGCATGATCGCCGTTGTTCCCGAGCCCGGAATACCCAATGTTAAAAGCGGAACAAATGAACCGGTTGCAGCAGCATTGTTTGCTGTTTCAGGTGCAGAAAGTCCACGCACGGAACCTTTGCCAAAGAGCTTACCCTTTTTCGCACCGGCAATGCGCTGTTCTGTACCATAGGCAAGGAAGCTGGCGATTGTCGCCCCTGCTCCGGGCAACACGCCAATGATGAAGCCGAGAATAGACGAACGCCCGATAACCGGAGCCATCTCTTTGACTTCCTCTTTTGTAACCGCCATCGATCCCAGTTCAGCAGCAGCTTTACGTTCTTCTTCACGCTTGCTTTCATCAACCTTTTTCAAGATCGCCATCAACGCTTCAGATAACGCAAATGTCGCCATCACAAGCAGCAGGAATGAAATGCCATCGACAAGATCAATCATGCCGAGCGTGAAGCGCGGCACGCCAATTGTCTGGTCCGTTCCAACTGTTGATAACATAAGACCGAAGACGGTCATAAGCAGCGCTTTGATCACCTCTCCCTTACCGGCAAACGCGGCAACAGCGGAAAGACCAAGCACCATCAGGGCGAAATAGTCAGTTGATTGAAAGGATAAAGAAACAGAAGCCAGATATGGCGCTGTGAGAATGAGCAGGAATGCAGCAACGACTCCGCCCGAAAATGATGAATAGGCTGCGATCGCAAGCGCTTTACCGGCCTTACCGGATTTGGCCATAGGGTAACCGTCAAAAGACGTGGCGACAGTTGAAGCAACCCCCGGTGCATTGATAAGAATTGACGATGTCGAGCCGCCAAAAATCGCGCCGTAATAAACCGCTGCCATCAAAATGATGCCCGCAGACGGATCAAGGCTGGCAGCAATGGGAATCATAAGGGCAATCGCTGACATCGGACCAAGGCCCGGCAACATGCCGATAAATGTACCGACCAGACAGCCCATGATAACAAACATAATGTTTTGCATCGAAAAGGCTGTTGTCAGACCGATGAGAATACCGTCAAGCATGGTCTAGCTCCTCAAAAAAGATGGCAATGGCTGGACGGTAACGTCTAGACCGTAATTCATAAGCGCCCAGAAAAGGACGACCAGAGGCACAGCGACAAGAACAAGCTTGATCGGGCTGCGCTCGCCGAGCATTGCAAATCCTGCAATCAGGAATGCGGATGTTGCCAATAAAAAGCCCAGCGGCCGTACCGTGAAACCATAAAGAGACATCAGCAATAAAAATGCCAATCCCAACGGCCAGTTAAATTCCTTGATCGAAAACCGTTCGCGGTTCGTCGGAAAGATAATCAAAGCCATAGATAAAATTATGCCCATAACCGCCAATGCTTCCGGCATCGTTCGTGCGGTGAAAGCTTGATCTGCCTGAAATGGCAACAGTCTGATATTTCCAATTTTAAGCGCATAAATGCAGCAGAAAATTAGCAGTAGAATACCGCCGATACGGTCTTTGGTAAAAAACATGGCGCCCTCCCCAAGCGTGGTGCCTCTCGTTTCGTTTATGCTCGCCAAGAGCACAACATAGAGTAGTTTGAGGCCGCACTATTGCAGCGCAGCCTCACGGATCATTCAAATGATGATCATTGAAAGCCTTGGCTTACAGGAAGCCGAGCTCTTTCATCAGGCTGCCGATTTGCTCTTCTTGAGCTTCGAGGAACTTCACGAAGTCCGCATCCGGATTGTAAATATCAACCCAACCGTTGCGATCGCGCACAGTGGCCCATTCAGGCGTGTCATACATTTTCTCGAAGGCCTCAATATAGGTAGCCTTTTTCTCTTCAGACATGCCTGGAGCGCCGAAGAAACCGCGCCAGTTAACAAACTCAGTTCCTTTTGATCCGGCCTCATCACATGTCGGCACTTCTGACATTGCATCATTGCGCTCGGTAGATGTTACACAAAGAATGCGCACTTCATCCTGGCGTGCAAGAGCAACCGCTTCACCAAATCCGGTCGCCAGACCTCTGATCTCACCGGAAAGCAAGCCGGCCATCGCCTTACCGCCTGCATCATAAGGAATGTACTTAACTTTCGTTGGATCCGCGCCTGCGTTTTTCATAACCAGAGCAGCAATTAAATGGTCCATACCACCGGCAACAGAACCGCCGCCTACGGCAACTTTTGACGGATCAGCTTCATAAGCAGCAACAAGACCGGCAAGGTCCTGAATGTCTGAGTCTTTATTGACAACAATTGCGCCATAGTCACCAATTGTGCCTGCAATCGGTGTCAAATCACGGAACGATTGCGGGAAAACACCTGTCAACGAACGAATGACGATCGGTGTTGAATTCACCATCAAGGTGCTTTCATCTTTTGTTTCGATAATGTGCGCGATAGCTTTGCCGCCACCGCCGCCGGACATATTTTCATATGATGCTGCGCCAACAAGGCCAGCTTTGGTCAGGGCTTCGCCTGTACCGCGCGCTGTACCGTCCCAGCCGCCGCCAGCACCACCAGGAACAAGAAACTTGATTTCTTCAACAACCTGATGACCAGCAGCTTGAAGCGCAGTATGCGCACCAAAAAGAACAGCACCAGCGGCCAGAGCCACTTTCAACGATTTAATCATTTGATTCCTCCCAAGGATCTGTCATCCGCAAAGTGTTGTGCGGAAGTGGGAGCAATCAAGCAGACAAAGCTGACATGAACCTGACAGATTATGCTTTCGTCTTATTCGCCCAACAGAGCTCTGTTCCATTGCTTGATAAAGCGCGCTCGCTTTACCTGATCCAGATAGGCAACCAATCCCGGCCCAATTGAAATGGGACGAAGCCGTGCACCGTATTTCTTTTTAAAGGCAGAAGCTGTGTTATCGCCCAGAACAAGCGGGTTAATGGATGGCAGCTCCAATTCCTCAGCCATAATCGTTTGCCCTTGTACAGACATGAGAAACTGAAGTGCTTTGCGGCCTAAATCAGGTTGCGCAGCAGCTTCCGGCACCAGTGCAATGCGTGACAAGACAACTGTATAATCCTGTGGGTTTACAATACCTATGCTCGGTGAGTCAGAAGCCCATTGCTGCGCATAAGAGCCCAAAACATTGTATCCGAGAACCAAGCGCCCGTCTTTAACCCGCTCCAGCACAGATGAAGAATTGGAGTATAATTTCACACCCGCAGCCCCCATGGCACGAACAAGTTTCCAGATATCGCGGTCATGTTCACCGTCACGAGCCAAAAACAGATATCCCAGCCCTGAACTCTCGATATCATAGGTACCAATCTTGCCGTGAAGGCTGCCGCTCGGCTGTTCCAACAATGCCCGTAACTCCGCGCGGTTTTGCGGGACAGGCTTATCTTGAAAATAATCTTTATTATAAACGATAACTGACGGCTCGAACGTTATACCAAATGCACTGTTACGCCAGGATGCCCATTTGGGCCAAGGCGTGACGGTATTGTTGATTCGTGCCGCATATCCATCATTTGCCAGCTTCACCTGAAGATCCATGGCCGACGAAATCAATAGGTCCGCGGTCGGCGTTCCTGAATCTGATTCTTCAATCGTACGTGTGTAAATTTCGATTGTTTGCAGATCGAAATAATGGATCTCGACATTTGGCTCCGTTAGTTGAAAAGCGTTCAATAAGGGCCGTGAAACCTCCGCATCTAATGATGAATAGATCGTCAGAATGCGCTTGTTCTGCTCACTCTTCGCTGGAAGAACCATTTGTGCGTGGGCGATCTGGAGCGAAGCGAAAATTATAATGAAAGAAAATATTGATTTTAAAAACATAGCCCATTTTGACGGCAATATTTCAAGTTCACAATCCCCCATCCATGCAATAGATTGCCGGTGGGAGGCGACATGCGCATTTTACTGGTCGAAGACAATGAACAATTGGGCGAAGGCATAAAGACATTGCTTGAGCAGTCCTATGCTGTTGACCACGTACTGAATGGCGAAGACGCAATATTGGCCGTCAAATCCCACACTTATGATCTGGCGATACTCGATTTAAGCCTGCCGGATATGGACGGCCTGGATATATTAAGGGAAATACGCGGCAATAGATTGTCCTTGCCGGTGCTGATTCTAACCGCACGTGGCAAGCTCGATGATCGTATTGCCGGTCTTGATCGCGGCGCCGATGATTATATGGCCAAACCTTTTGAATTCTCGGAATTGGAGGCGCGGATTCGCGCCCTGCTCCGGCGTTTATCCATGGAAAAAACTTCGCAGTTAAAACTCGGCGCCGTACAGTTTGATTTGCGTAACAACCGCGTAACCGCCGCAGATACTGTCATCGAATTATCCGCTCGTGAAACAATGGTATTGCGTGCATTGATGATGGCCAATGGACGCGTTTTGTCGAAACCCCAGCTACTGGACACAATCACAAATCTGGAAGCTGACGTGAGTGAAAACGCTATAGAGCAATATGTATCCCGTTTGCGTAAAAAGCTCCATCAGCATGGCATTGCGATTAATGCGGCAAGAGGTCTTGGCTATCACTTAAGCGAGACATCGTGACCAATCGCCTGAAAACCCTATCGCCGAACTCCATTAAAAGCCAGCTGCTCCTCTGGTTACTCGGCCCGCTCCTCATATTGGGCTTGGTTGCCATTCTCGACGGTTACCGCGCGGCCAGGTCAACCGCCGATGCGGTGTCTGACCGTGTTCTGTCAGGGTCTGCGCTTGCAATTGCCGAACGTGTTTTTGTCAATGGAGAGAACGGTCTGGAAGTTGATATTCCCTATGTTGCGCTTCAAATGCTGACATCGCTTGAAGATGACCGTGTATTCTACAAAATTGAAAATAATGATGGCGGTTTCATTACTGGGTATCGGGATTTGGCGCTGCCTGAAACCACTGCGAGCCTTAATGAAGTAACATTTGCCGACGGCGTGTTTCGCGGTGCAAAAGTGCGTATCGCGACTTTTCACGGCGCAGCCTCTTCCACAACAAGATCATTCAGCTTTCGGGTCGCTGTTGCCGAAACCACGAATGCGCGCGCAGCCGTAGCACGCTCAATCCTCATACGCTCGCTGTTGCGTCAAGGCATTTTACTCGTGAGCGCGGCAATACTCATTTGGCTGGTCGTCAGCCATGCCCTCAAACCGCTGCAACGTCTCGAATTGGCTGTCAGTCGCAGAAGCCCCGATGATGTGCGCCCGATTGAGCACTCTGTGCCGCAAGAAGTTGAAGGCCTGGTTTTTACCATCAACGGGCTTGTCGAGCGTTTTTCTTCAGCGATTAAAGCGCTGCAGAATTTTACGTCCAATGCCAGCCATCAATTTCGAACGCCGCTTTCTCTCATCAAAACCCATTTGGAGGTGGCAATCCGCGAAAACGATCCAGACAAGCAAAAACAAGCCATCACCCGCGCCGGAAAAGCGGTCAATGACGCCGAGCGCCTCATGTATCAAATGTTGTTGCTTGCCCAGCTCGATTCTGCATCAAAGCAGAAATTACAACAGCAGAATTGCGACCTCACATCGGTCACGCGCGATGCCTGCAATGATTTTATCCTGCAATTATCTCACAATAAAAGAAGCGATGTCGACTTGGGTTTTCATGCCAAGGAAGATGTTAACGTGCGCGGTGACAAAACACTTATTCAGGAAATCATACGCAATCTGATTGACAACGCCATCAAACACAGTGGATCACCTACCCAGATTGATGTGGAAATATCCGCAACCGATAAATATGGCGTCTTGAAAGTTCGCGATCAGGGACACGGATTTGACGAAAACCTCATTACAAAAGCAAGACATCGACAAGCTGGAAATTCGACAGGAACCGGCAAGACAAATTACGGATTGGGACTTTCTATCGTGAACGATATTGTCAGCCTTCATAATGGAGAAATCACGGCAAAACGCGTGAGTGATCCGGCCGGCATGGTTGTTATTGTCAAACTGCCTTTGACCTGAACAATAAACAGCGACGAAATGTTCAAACCGTTCTACACAAAGTCACTTCAAACAAACGCACCTTACCCGAATATGACTCTCTGAAAGCGGAACATGGACTTAACAATTATTCTTTTAGCCGCTTTCTTTGCAGGCGTTCTCAACACCATTGCCGGCGGCGGCACGTTTCTCACCTTCCCCGCTTTGGTTTTCATCGGCGTGCCGCCGGTAGTAGCTAATGCGACAAGTGCCGTTGCAGTCTTTCCAGGCTATTTGGGCGGCGCGTTAGGCTTTCGCAACGAGTTGGGACAATTCGAAACAAGGAAGATAATCAGACTGGTACTTATAACACTTGCTGGTGGCTTAATCGGCTCGCTTCTCTTGCTCATCTCTTCCAACAAAGCGTTTTCGCTTATTGTGCCGTTCCTGCTATTCGCGGCAACACTAGCATTTTTGTTTGGTGACAGGATCCGTGACTGGGCAGCCCATAAAAACCGCGCTGTCACACCGTTTGGTGGCATCGGCCTGTTATTGGTCAGCATATATGGCGGTTATTTTAACGGCGGTCTCGGCATCGTATTATTGGCCCTGTTCGCACTGTGGGGAATGACAAATATTCACGAAATGAACGGCTTGAAAAACGGTCTTTCCTTCGTCTTGTCTGCAATCTCTGTCGCCGTATTCGCTATAGGCGGGCTTGTTGAATGGCCTTATGCTCTGGCTATGATGTTTGCTTCCACGCTCGGCGGCTATGTCGGCGCGCCTATTGCACGCGCATTGCCGAAAACTATGGTTCGCTTGATCATAGCATTGGTCGGCTTTTCCATGAGCGCTATATTCTTTGCGCGGTTATTTAACTAGATAACAGACCGGAAGACGCAAGCTCCGCCACCAGAACTCTCAAACGATTGAATTCTGTGCTAACGGCGGCACCCCTTTTGAACCCCCTGATCACAAAGGGCGATCAACCGTTTTGTATCTGTTTCACTCCAGTTTTCTGGCGCTTTAACGGCAACCTATGACCTGACATAATCAGGACCGTAATACGCGTGACCATGGCCTGGTGCCGCAGAATTTGCCAATGCCATATCCACAGCAATATGGTCAGATATCACTTGCAACCTTAATTCGATTTTTAATTGCACGAATGATTGCGATTGACGTATCCACGGTCAAATGGTGCTTATCTCTGAAGAGAGGTCTGCTATTCTTTACCCAGCTACAACTCGTACTTGATTCACCTAAACAAAATTGGGGAATGATATCGATATAAACATCTTGAAATAAAGCGGCTCTTACCGAGTTTAGTTCTACAATCTTATTAAAAGCAGTCTTGTTTCCAGTGCATCGCCGCCTGAGCATCTCATCAGAATATATTGCGGGCACTGTAACACAATCAGCTAACAACCGATCAGGGTACGGAACACCGCCAACCCAAGTTACAGTATGTCCAAACCCTTCAAGAAGATCGACCAACTTTCTTGACGCATCAAGAAAAGTTGCACCATCGTCGTCTTCGTATCCAACATACTGATGTAATATTATTGTTGTTGGCGACATTTTCTCAAACATCACAAGTGCTTCGCGATTTCGCTTAACGCAAGTCTCAGCAAGCGCCTGACGCCCCTCGTAATTATAAACATACTCGCCTATGCCGCTCTGCGGCAGACATGAGGTAAAATATAAAATGTCTATCGTCACAGCAGGGAACGCTTCCGCAATGCCTGGCAATAAATGGCGTGCATGACTGTCCCCCCAAATATAAATATGTTCCTCACCCGCTATTCTCGAACACGTTATAAGGGGCGAATCTGGCGTTGAACCCAATTCAACATCGCCCAATATGTGGGTATCGCCACAATAGGCACTCTCTGCTTCACGCATCTGAATGGATGATAGCGATTGTCGATCCGGCGGTATGCGGAAGGGAGCACCATCTGTTGCCAAAACGAATGTTTGCATGCTGACGCAAGCAAAAACAGCAACACCTAGTGTCGTTACAAATTGCCTTACCTGTTTGGAAGCAAACGGTGTCTTTGTAACAAACCGCTCCAGCGCCCATCCACCCCAGATCGATAGTATGCCAATCGCAAACATATCGAACACCCCTAGTTCGCGAAAAGTCCAATATCGCCAGAACACAATAAGTGGCCAATGCACGAGATAGATTTGAAAACTGATCCTAGCTATCCAACGAACGAAACGAATTTCGCCAACTCTGTCCGTTGCTGAATTTGGAAAGAGCAATCCAGTATAGGGTATCAATATGATAGCTGCCGACCATGCCTCGAGAGAAGAAAAGGCACTTACTGAAAAAAGAGCACCCGCGGTTGAAGTTATTGTTAGTAATGGGAAAATTTTCCATCGCGGCTTCAGATCATGCCACATAGCCCAACCACACACTGCCCCCGCTGCAAAAAGTATAATTCGGTATGGCAATAAGAAGAATATCGCATCATTGGCCTTATCCGTTGAACCAAATGGCATCAGTGGTAGGGATGGCGAGACCATGGTTATATATCCAACCGCCGCGAACAGGACGCCTATACCAAAAAGAACTGCTAACAAAACGCCGAAACGTAAATAGTTACCAAGGAATAATATCAGTCCAAAAAGCAAATAGAACTGTTCTTCGACTGATAAAGACCAAGTATGTAATAGCGCGCTCACCTCACTTTCTGGGGCAAAGTAACCAGCTTGATAGTAGAAAAAATGTTAGAATAAAAAAATAATGCTGCTTGAGCTTGCCGAGCCGTATCGATCAGATGAGCAGGTGACATCATCAAATACGCAATAACGAGCGTCATGAGGATGGTCAGTACTAAAGACGGAACAATTCGCTGGATGCGCCTAGCATAAAATGCCCGTACTCTAAAACGGCCAAATTGGGCTTTATCGCGTAGCATGGTCCACGTCATCAAAAAGCCGCTAAGCATAAAAAATAAATCGACACCAAGATATCCAGCGCTGAAACCGGGTACCTTTAGATGGAATAGTACGACAATCGTTACTGCCAAGGCTCGCAAAGCATCAAGATGGGGCAAGCGCTGTTTTTCGACACGAGTGTCAGTTAGTAAATTGTTCATAAAACTTTAGTGGAAATTATGTTGCTACATGTAAATTTGTGAAAACAGTATTAGCTCCTACTCAGTACCCATAATTGTGTAAAGCGAACATCATTTATGGAAATAATGTCATTAGAGGTCGCGCTGTGATAGACGTTGTATAGTTTTATAAAGCAATGGCCGCTTCTATTGCCGATCAAGCCAAAAGGTATGCATTGGAAAACATATAATCGGCTGGCAAGACAATGGGACAGACATCAATCTCAGGTCGAAAGTAATCTTGCAGGATTGATTCTCAGGCTGGGCGATAAATGGTAGCCAAAAAAGACCGCGCTGCTTACTTCTAATTTCGAAGGAACATTATAAAACAGCTAAGTCATTGAAAAGAATGGTGCCCCCACACGGACTCGAACCGCGGACCTACTGATTACAAATCAGTTGCTCTACCAACTGAGCTATAGGGGCAACGAGATGCGAAATAGCATAATTTCGCCTGCTGTAAAGGCCTTATCTGCACCTTTGCTAAATCATTGTGTTTGAATTACAAAAAACTACATTATTTTTGCAGACTCTGGATAGAAATAGGCACTAAATGCGCGACGAAGACCCGAACCACACCATCCACGCGCTTCATTTTGTCTCTTCAGGCACAGAATCAGCCGATGAAGCCGCCCATTTGCTGGCTTCCATCTATGGACAGAGCAGTTCAGAGGATGCCGACGTTATTGTAGCGCTGGGCGGCGATGGCTTCATGTTGTCCACAATTCACAAATTTATGAATCAGGAAATTCCAATTTACGGCATGAATCGCGGTTCGGTCGGTTTTTTGATGAACGAATACAGTGAGACCAATTTAAGAGAACGCGTCAGCGAAGCGACATCGGAAACAATTTGCCCGCTCCGCATGAAAGCGGAAGACGAAGACGGCAATATTTCGGAAGCATTGGCGATTAATGAGGTCTCTCTGTTTCGCCAGTCGTATCAGGCAGCAAAAATACAAATCACTGTCGACGGCAAAACCCGTCTGGAAGAATTGACCTGTGACGGACTAATGCTGGCCACTCCCGCCGGCTCAACCGCTTATAATCTTTCTGCTCAAGGCCCGATCATACCGATTGATGCGCCCCTTTTGGCGCTCACACCGGTCAGTCCGTTCCGGCCACGGCGCTGGCGCGGCGCATTATTGCCCAATCAGGTCACTGTCCAGTTTGACGTTCTGGAAAGCGAAAAAAGGCCGGTTAACGCGGTTGCCGATCATTGTGAAGTAAAGTCCGTCCGGCGCGTGACCGTGTCCGAAGCACGTGATTTAAGAAGCACAATTCTGTTTGATGCGTCCCATTCCTGGGACGAGCGCATCCTTGCCGAACAATTTAAATATTAATTCAACTTTTATGCATCCCGTTAAATTTGTGCTTTAAATGTCATTCTAGCCGTTCAAATCGCCGGAAGTACCGCAAATTACTATAGTTTCATTGACATTGCAGGCGATACTGCCTATCGGCAAGCATGAGCTGCGCCCATGCGGGGAGTAGCGGTTTTTGTTAAACAAAACGGAATTCCATTGGTCTCATTTGCTGACCTCGGCCTATCACAAAAAGTATTGCAGGCCGTTGAGGATGCTGGTTACAGCCAGCCCACCCCAATTCAAGAAGGTGCGATACCGCACGCGCTTCAAGGCAAAGATGTTTGTGGCATTGCCCAAACCGGAACAGGAAAGACTGCTTCTTTCGTTCTGCCTATGATTACGCGGCTGGAACGCGGCCGCGCACGTGCGCGTATGCCCCGCACATTGATTCTGGAGCCGACACGCGAGCTGGCCGCACAGGTCGGTGAGAACTTTCAAAAATACGGCAAATATCACAAGCTCAATGTTGCCCTGCTCATTGGCGGCGTATCCTTTGGCGATCAGGAAAAAAAGCTGGAGCGCGGTGCTGATGTTTTGATCGCGACGCCGGGCCGCCTGCTCGACCATTCAGAGCGTGGCAAACTGCTTTTGACCGGTGTTGATATTCTTGTGATTGATGAAGCGGACCGGATGCTGGATATGGGATTTATTCCTGATATCGAGCGTATTGTTTCGCTAATTCCGTTTACGCGGCAAACATTGTTTTTCTCCGCGACGATGCCGCCTGAAATTCAGCGCCTAGCTGATAAATTCCTGCAAGGCCCTGTGCGTGTTGAAACAGCCAGACCCTCAACCACCGCAACCACGGTTGAACAACGTCTTATCAAGACCGGCGGAAAAGATTACGAAAAACGCGCAACTTTGCGCGATGCGCTGAAAAGCCAGGATAATATCAAGAACGCTATAATCTTCTGCAATCGCAAGCGTGATGTTTCGACAGTTTGGAAATCACTGGAAAAACACGGCTTTTCCGTTGGCGCTTTGCACGGTGATATGGATCAAAGATCACGGTCGCAAATGCTTCAGGGTTTCAAAGACAATGAAATCCAAATTCTTGTGGCATCTGATGTTGCTGCGCGCGGCCTCGATATTCCGGATGTCAGCCATGTCTTTAACTACGATATTCCAATTCACGCTGAAGATTATGTTCATCGGATTGGCCGCACCGGACGTGCCGGACGTGAAGGACAGGCTTTTTCTCTTGTTGAAAAATCAGCGACGAAATATTTGGACGCTATTGAAAAGCTCATCGAAAAGAAAATCGACTGGATAGAGCTGCCAGGCAGCGCTGCTGATAACAACGATGCCAAGGAAACGGCTGAGCCAAAACGCAAGAAGCGTGGAAATAACCGTAAGCGCGGCGAAAAATCGGATGAAAAAGTCGAACAGTCGGCTTCGGAAAACGTAACAGACAACGCGAAAGACGAGCGCAAAGCGAAAATCAAAGAAAACAATGCCAAGAAGAAATCAGGTAAGGACGATGATCGCCAGCGCAATAAGAAGAAGGTTGATAACGACAACAATCAACCAACGGGCTTTGGCGATGAAGATTCCATACCGGCATTTATGTTTAACGGCCGCTAAGGACGTTAGCGCAGGCCTTTCTTGCACGTAATGCAGCGTTAAATGCCTGTCTGGCAAACGGCGCCATTTCTTCGGCGCTTTCCGTTGCCTGTTCAGGCGCAGACCAGTAAGGCATCAAAACTTTCTTGCCGGACTTGCTGTTATTGTAGGTCCAGCGCGTCATGCCAGCAGCTTCGTAATATTCACTGCAATGCTCATCACCTTTGAGCATTAGTTCGTCTTTGAGAATAACGGCGAAAATCATACCATCAGCATATATGCCCAGGCCGCCAAACATTTTTCGGAAAGAGAGCGAACCGGCCCCTGCAAACAAGTCTCGCAGGAAGTCCTCGTCCAACGCTTAAACCTGCCCGCGCGCTTCTGCGAGTTCTTTTAAATCTGCCGGTTTAAGCTCGACAGATTCACCGCAGCCACAGGCTGATGATTGGTTAGGATTGTTGAACACGAAGCCGGTACGTAGCTTTGTCACTTCAAAGTCCATCTGTGTGCCCAACAGATATAACATTGCAGCCGGATCAACCCAGACATCGGCTCCGTCATGGGAGATGTGGTCGTCTGCACTGTCCGGTTCTGTAACCAGATCAACAGTATATTCCATTCCCGCGCAGCCGCCTTTTTTAATGCCGACACGAACACCTTTGGCGCCCTCGCCAGCTCTATTGGCAACGATCTCGCGAACACGGGTCGCTGCAGCATCAGTCATAGTCATTATGGCAAAAGCCATGGGATTTCTCCATATTCAACTAAACTAAATGTAAGCGCAACCTTTGCAATCTACAAGGCGTAACCGTCAGTACATACCTACGGCGATTTGCGCTTCTTCACTCATACGGTCAGGTGTCCAGGGTGGGTCGAAAACCATTTCGACCTCAACATCCATCACACCTTCAACACCGCGCACGGCATTTTCCACCCATCCCGGCATTTCACCGGCAACAGGGCAGCCCGGCGCGGTCAATGTCATTTCGACTTTAACTGTGCGGTCATCCTCAATATCAACTTTGTAAATCAGACCAAGTTCATAAATGTCAGACGGAATTTCCGGATCATACACGGTTTTGAGCGCCGCAACGATGTCATCCGTCAGGCGCGCCAACTCCTCTTTGGGAATGGCGCTTGTTTCGGCTTCTGTTTTTGCTTCTTCAGTCATAAGCCACAATCCTACTCAAAAAATGTCCGCGCTTTATCCAAAGCGGTCACCAGCGCATCAACTTCTTCGCGCGTGTTATACATACCAAAGGATGCTCTACATGTGGAGGTTACACCGAAGCGTTGCAAGAGCGGCTGTGCACAATGTGTGCCTGCCCGAACAGCGACACCGGATCTGTCTATCAACATGGAAACATCGTGTGCGTGAACACCCTCCATTTCAAATGAAATGATAGCACCTTTATCCGGCGCATTGCCAATAATTCTCAGCGAGTTCAAATGTCCCAATTGTTCGTTGGCATATTTAAGCAAATCATGCTCATGCGCAGCTATCTGCTCCCGCCCGATACTTTCTACATAATCAAGCGCCGCGCCCAGTCCAATGGCCTGCGCAATCGGGGGCGTTCCTGCCTCAAAACGGTGAAATCCGCTGTTATAAGTAACATTGTCTTGTGTCACTTCCGCGATCATGTCCCCGCCCCCCATAAAGGGCTGCATCTCATCTAAAAGCGCGCGTTTGGCATAAAGAACGCCGATGCCGGACGGACCATAAACCTTGTGACCTGTGAATACGAAAAAGTCGCAATCCAGATCCTGCACGTCCACCGGCATGTGCACCGCGCTTTGGCTGCCATCGACAAGCACTTTAATACCGCGCTCATGCGCTAAACGGCATATCTCTTTGATCGGAACAACAGTGCCTAAAACGTTGGACATATGAGTAATGGCGACAAGTTTCGTCTTGTCAGTCAGCCGTTTTTCAAATTCGGTAATATCAAACGCGCCATCATCGTCGACAGGTACCCAAACCAGCTTGGCACCATGGCGCTCCCGCAAGAAATGCCACGGCACAATATTGGAATGATGCTCCATGATTGAAACAATGATTTCATCACCTTCGCCAATGTTGGGAACGCCATAACCATAGGCGACAGTATTGATCGCTTCTGTTGCTGATTTGGTAAAAACAATTTCCTCAACAGAAGGTGCATTCAAAAATCTTCGTACTTTCTCGCGTGCGCCTTCATAGGCGTCCGTGGCCGCATTGGACATAAAATGCAGGCCGCGATGCACATTGGCATATTCATGCTTATAGGTGTGATTGAGCGCGTCAATAACCTGAAGCGGCTTTTGCGCCGATGCACCATTATCCAGATAGACCAGAGGCTTGCCATAAACCTGGCTGGCTAAAATCGGAAAATCTTCGCGAATTTTATTGACGTCATAAGCCATATAAATCTCAAATCTGCAGTGCGGGTTGAATGCCAAGCAAATTACTATCCGGCAAAATCACGCCGTAAGCGGTCGCAATTGCAAGCATTAAAAGGAAATGAACAACGGTGACGACAATTGCTATCGGCCACGATATTTCACCGCCAAAACGGGCAACGATAATCGTATAAAAGGCAGCAATCAGACCGATTGCCATCATGCCAAATTGTTCACCAAGCACGATTATGCCGCCGGCAACACCATCTTGAGCACCCAAGAACAGCAAGCCAATCAGTAATTTGCCAAGCAGGCCAATTACAAAAGCGCCCACAACCGTCGATGCAAGGCTAAGCTTGGCAGCGAACAGACGTGTAAATCGCGCTTTGCCGCCAAAGCTAACAATCAGCCCAAACAAAAGCCCAAGTGCAATTGTAAAAAATATAATATAGGCAATGGTTTGCGAGACAACGTCAACAAAGCTCGCAGGCTCACCAAGCCCGCCCGGCATTTGGCTTAAGATGAGTTGAAGCCCGCCTGCCACAACCGCCAACAAAATCAGTACAATAAAGGCGGAGCCAAACGACAATTGACGTTCAGCCGCATTTCGAATTGTACTTACCGGCAGCAGGAAAACTTTCAAACTGTCGGCAAGGTAATTGCCGAAGGCTGCAATCGGATTAGCCATTGGCTTCTAACCAGGCACCAATCCGTGTTTCAAGCGCTTCAACCAATGGCTCATTGTCGATTTCCTCAATGGCTTCATCAACGAAAGCTTCAACCAGCAGCGCACGTGCCGTACGTTCTGTAATGCCGCGCGCACGCAAGTAGAACAGATGATCTTCATCCAGTTCCGCCACTGTTGCACCATGGGCACAGATCACGTCGTCGGCGAAAATTTCCAGTTCCGGCTTTGCTGAAAAACCGGCATCGTCTGACAAAAGCAAAGTGTTACATGCCATCTGCGCATCGGTCTTCTGCGCAATTTGATGCACTTTGATTTGCCCCTGAAATACGCCCTGACCTTTTCCGGTCGAGATATTGCGGAACAATTGTTCGGAAACCGTATGAGGTACGGTATGGCTTAGAACAGTTGTCACATCGATATGGCTGTCACCGCCGATCAGATTAACGCCCTTAATGTCAAGGTTGGAGCCTTCGCCCTCAACCAGCACAACGACCTCACGGCGGATAAGCTTGCCACCGGCGTTAAATATCACGACATCGAGTTCGGCGTCTTTGCCAAGCACAACACGCAACTGACCAAGCTGTACCGCATCAGGGCCTTTTTCGCATGTAGAGACATAGGTTGCCTTGGCACCTTCAGCCAATGAAATCAGGGTAACGTCGGATGAAAACCCGTCTTTCCCGCACACTGACTCGACAATAGTAGCTGATGCGCCTTCGCCTAAAGAGACAACATTGCGCGCATGGGCACCGCGGTTTTCAATTGATAAAGGCACATCGACCGTTTGGCCCGCCTTAACTGCTGCGATTGAACCGCAGGTGGCCAATGCCGTATTGATCTGGCCAATGGCATCGTCGCTCTCAACCGGAGCGAACTGCGCCTTGTCAGCGCTCCAAGGCGAAATAGTAACGCCGGCGACAGAAGTATCGGCAGATAACACTTTGGAGCCAGCCAGCAAAGGAGCAGGCACACGCGAGTCCGTTGGCGCACTTAGATGCTTCATCGCCGCACGCAAATCCGTATAGTGCCAGCTTTCTATACGGCGCGTTGGAAGACCTTGCGCACGCAATTGTTCAATCGCCGCATCGCGCTGTTCTGACGCGTCTTTAGAACCCGATACCGCGCCACGTGCTGCTTCGCACAACTGGAACAGATCCTCTTCAGCAGCAGTATGTTTTATTGGAGCCTGAATATTCATGGCCTATCCTTTAAAATTCTAATTCACTGTTTCCAGCCCACGCATCGCAAGGCTGGCAAACTGCGCATTCATCAAGCAGCAGCTTCGGCGATGATGTCTGTGTAACCATTGGCTTCCAGCTCTTTGGCCAGTTCTTTATCACCGGTTTTGACAATCTTGCCTTTTGAAAGAACATGCACGCTGTCAGGCACAATATAATCAAGCAGGCGCTGATAGTGCGTAATAACGATGGTTGCACGATCCGGAGAGCGCAATGAATTGACGCCGTCAGAAACAATTTTCAGCGCATCAATATCAAGGCCGGAATCGGTTTCATCGAGAACACAAAGCTGCGGCGCGAGCAGTTTCATCTGCAAGATTTCCGCGCGCTTTTTCTCACCGCCGGAAAAGCCGACATTGAGCGGACGTTTCAGCATATCCATGGAAATATCCAGATCGCCCGCTGCTTCTCTCACCAGCTTGATAAAGTCAGGTGTTTTCAGTTCTTCCTCGCCGCGTGCTTTGCGCTGCTCGTTCATGGCAACTTTCAAAAATTGCATGGTGGCGACACCCGGAATTTCCATCGGGTATTGGAATGCGAGAAACAGACCCGCAGCTGCACGTTCCGACGGGTCCATTTCAAGAATGCTCTCACCATTGAAAAGAATGTCGCCGGAAGTGACTTCGTAATCATCGCGGCCCGCAAGAATATAAGACAAAGTGGACTTGCCGGAACCGTTCGGTCCCATGATCGCAGCAACTTCACCTGCTTTCACAGTCAGGCTCAAACCTTTGATGATCTCTGTGTCCGTATCCGCAATTTTCGCGTGTAAGTCTTTAATTTCTAGCATTTTTTATCCTTTCGTCATTCCCGGGCAAGACAAGCAAAGCGCAGTCGAAGAACCGGGAATCCAGAGCCGCAAGGCCCTGCTATTTAATTTAAACTCTAGCGCGAATTTCATCACTAGGATTATCGCGCACATAACAATTCTCGTACAAATCTTCCCAATCAGGATTAAAACCCTCAATTAATTCCAGTTTCCAGGCCCGTTTGAACTTCTTCAATTTCTTTTCCCGCTCAATTGCTAAGACAATGTTGTCATGCCGCTCGTACCAAACCAGATCTTTGCAATTATACCGCGCTGTAAAACCCTTACTCTGTGCCGTCCGGTGTTCGTGTGCTCGACCTTGCAAGTCGCTTGTAACACCGATGTATATCGTCCCATTCCGTTTAGATGCCATTATGTAAACCCAGCCGGACATCGCATAATTCCCTTTTAGCGCATCGTCCTCGGACACCCACTCCGGGTGTAGAGAACCCAATTAACGGAACCCGCAAAACTGTATCCCCGGTTCTGCGAGTTCGCTATGCTCGTCTTGCCCGGGGATGACGACAAAGGATCATCCCACGCTGCCTTCCAGGCTGATGCCAATCAGTTTTTGGGCTTCAACGGCAAATTCCATCGGCAGTTCCTGAATAACTTCCTTCACAAAGCCGTTGACGATAAGCGCAATGGCTTCTTCTTCCGGAATGCCGCGCTGCATACAATAGAACAGCTGGTCTTCAGAAATTTTCGACGTTGTCGCCTCGTGTTCAAACTGCGCCGTCGCATTATTGGCCTCAATATAAGGCACTGTATGCGCTCCGCACTGATCACCGATCAGCAGCGAGTCACACTGGGTGAAGTTGCGTGCATCAGTTGCTTTGCGGTGAGCCGAAACACGGCCGCGATAGGTGTTTTGCGAACGACCTGCAGAAATACCTTTTGAGATAATACGGCTCTTTGTGCGTTTGCCCAGATGGATCATCTTGGTACCGCTGTCGATTTGCTGCGCACCATTGGAGACCGCGATGGAGTAGAACTCGCCCTGGCTGTCATCACCGCGCAAAATGCACGAAGGATATTTCCATGTAATGGCTGAACCGGTCTCAACCTGCGTCCATGAAATTTTAGAGCGGTCGCCACGGCAATCGCCGCGTTTTGTCACGAAGTTGTAAATGCCGCCCTTGCCTTCAGAATCGCCCGGATACCAGTTCTGCACCGTAGAATATTTGATTTCCGCGTCTTCCAGCGCAACCAGTTCGACAACGGCTGCATGAAGCTGGTTTTCATCGCGCTGCGGTGCTGTACATCCTTCAAGATACGAAACATACGCGCCCTTCTCGGCAACGATCAGCGTGCGCTCGAACTGGCCCGTATTTTCCGCATTGATACGGAAATAGGTGGAAAGCTCCATCGGGCAGCGCACACCTTCCGGCACATAGACAAACGAACCGTCGGTAAATACCGCGCAGTTGAGCGCTGAATAATAATTATCCGATACCGGTACAACAGACGCCAGATATTTCTTGACCAGTTCCGGATGCTCACGAATGGCTTCCGAAATAGACATGAAGATCACGCCGGCCTTTGCCAGCTCTTCCTTAAAGGTTGTGACAACCGATACGGAATCAAAAACCGCATCCACCGCAACGCGGCGTTCCTGCACACCGGCCAGAATTTCCTGTTCAGCTAGCGGAATGCCCAGCTTTTCGTATGTTGCCCGAATTTCAGGATCAACATCATCCAGCGTTTTCGGGCCAGACTGGCCTTTTGGCGCCGCATAATAGTAAATGTCGTTAAAGTCGATTTTTGGATAGCTGACCCGCGCCCAATCCGGCTCTTCCATCGTCAGCCACCGACGATAGGCATCAAGACGCCACTCCAGCATCCACTCCGGCTCTTCCTTCTTGGCCGAGATAAAACGGATGACATCCTCAGAAAGGCCTTTAGGCGCCATATCCATTTCAAGAATGGTCTCGAAGCCATATTTGTACTGGTCTACGTCTATCTGTGCGACCTGATCGATGGTTTCCTGAACCGCTGGCATAAAATGCTCCCTCAAAGAGTATGGGTAAGCGCGCATATGGCATTATCCATCCGCGCAAAAAGTTCCTAACGTTGAAATAGTCATTTTTCTACATTTGAAAAGTTCTAAAGTAGAAAAAGTTGAGTAAAACCGTAAGTTTTTTGTCACCAACACAAAAAAAACTCCGTTTAGCGCTTCATTCGGGCCATAATTTGCGCAAATGCCTCCAAAAAAGCATCAATCTCGTTTTTAGTCGTTTGCAAGCCAAATGAGACTCTAATCGCCCCCTCTTCGCCCTCAACGCCCATCGCTGTCAACACATGACTGCGCCCGACTTTACCTGACGAGCAGGCCGATCCGGCAGAAACTGCGAATCCGGCCAAATCAAAATTGATCTGTAATGTTTCCGCTTTGGCGTTCGGGACGGTGAAAAAACTTGTATTGGGCAAACGGTCGGCAACTTTATTCTCATCCTGACCATGGATGACAATATCGGGAAGTATCTTCCGCAATCCGGTCTCTAAATGGTTTTGCATATCAGCGAGTGTATTAAAGCGGTCACTTGAAAACTGCGCGGCCTCCGCAGCCGCCCCGAAACCGGCAATATTCATAACAGCTTCGGTGCCGCCACGATGGCCACGTTCCTGCCCGCCGCCTCTTATCAGTGGCAACGGCATGACCAGATCGGAAGCGGCAACAACGGCACCTGCGCCCTTGGGACCACCGATCTTGTGCGACGACAAGATGAGATAGTCTGCGCAAGTATCTGTTATATCAAATTTAATACGTCCGACCGCCTGAACGGCATCCAGCACAAACATGCCACCTGCCGCTTTGATGATTTTGCCGATCTCGGCAAATGGCTGGATAACGCCCGTTTCATTATTGGCTGCATGGCACACAACAAGCGGCAAACCGCCCGATTTGTCATGCGCGTTCAGCATTTCTTTCAGCGCATCTATATCCATAACGCCGCTAGCGAGCACCGGAATGAGACTGATACGCTCTTTGTCAAACTGCCCACCGGCAAGCGTACACGGATGATCTGCCGCACAAACGTAAAGATGGCTTATCTTCAAGGGCGACCGTCCCATCGAATAATGGGGGGTAAGAAGCATTTGCGCAGCTTCTGTCGCGCCTGACGTGAAGATGACATGGTCAGGTTTGGCACCCACCAGCGCGGCCACCTGCCTGCGTGCTTTTGCAACAATTGCTTTGGCCGCCCGTCCGCTCGCATGCACAGAAGAGGGATTCGCATTGATGTCCAATGCGTCGATAATGGCCGCACGTGCTTCATCTAAAAGCGGCGCAGCAGCATTATAATCCAGATAAGTGGATGTTTTTGCCATCGTTTGCTTAATCCATGTCGGATTTTCTTGTAATTTGCACCCCAAACCCATTAAGAGTGCGTTCAATTCTTTCTATTTGGAACAATCAACGCGCGCCATCAAGAACAGCTAAAGCAAATAAATGATTTGCCACAGCATGATATGCGTCCGTGACGATGTGGAGACTATATGCCTGAGGTAATTTTCAACGGACCTGCCGGACGTCTGGAAGGCCGTTATCAACCAGCCGCCGATAAACACGCACCGATTGCAATGATTTTGCATCCGCATCCGCAATTTGGCGGAACGATGAACAACAAAATCATCTATGACCTGTTTTACATGTTCCAGCAGCGCGGTTTTACAACACTGCGCTTCAATTTTCGTTCGATAGGCCGAAGCCAGGGTGAATTTGACCACGGTGTCGGTGAACTCTCCGATGCAGCGAGCGCACTGGACTGGGTACAATCGCTACACCCTGAAGCACGTGCGTGCTGGGTTGCAGGCTATTCCTTCGGTGCCTGGATCGGCATGCAACTATTGATGCGCCGCCCGGAGATTGAAGGATTTATGTCAATTGCGCCACAGCCAAACACATATGACTTTGCCTTTTTGGCGCCCTGCCCGTCATCTGGCCTGATTATTCACGGTTCAGAAGACCGTGTTGCGCCGCCAACCGCTGTGCAGGGACTTGTTGAAAAATTGCACCTGCAAAAAGGCATTCTCATCACGCAGAAAACCATGGAAGGTGCAAACCACTTCTTCCAGGGGCAGGAAGACGCTCTGATTGAAAACTGTTCGGAATATCTTGATGCGCGTCTGCGCGGTGAATTGGTACCGGACGTTATCAAAAAGCTTAAATAGCTTTTGCAAAAACACCGCCCGTCACCGGCTTGTCACAGCCGGTGGTGGACGGAAAAGTAAGCGGCAGTCCTTTTAAAGACCGCACAGCGAGATAGGCCCACGCTTCCGCTTCCATCATATCGGCATTAAAGCCATAACTTTCCGATGCAGCGACCGTAACATCATCGCCGGCCACTTCATTTAAATAGCGCATGATAGAGGCATTGCGCGCGCCACCGCCTGAAATAATCAGCATCTTCGGCATACGCGTTAGGTCCGCTGCCGATTTTGCAATGGCGTTCGCTGTCAGCTTTGCAAGCGTCGCCGCGCCGTCAGAAAGCTCCATTCCTTTGACATAGTCTAAAGTGAAATCACCCCGATCAAGTGATTTCGGCCCTTGGCGCTCAAAGAAAGGCAATTGCAAATAGCGCTCAACAATTGTGTTATCAGCGATGCCTTCACCGGCAATGTGGCCGCCATCGTCATATGGAATACCAGCTTCGCTTTGCACCCATTGATCAAGCAGTGCATTACCCGGCCCGCAATCAAGCGCAATCGGATCTTCGCCTTTAAATACAAATGTTGCATTGGAAATGCCGCCAATATTGACAAATCCTACTCCGCCATTTTGTGTGTCTTCATCAAGCTGCGCAGCAAGCGCCTGATGATAGACCGGAACCAAAGGTGCTCCCTGCCCGCCATGGACCATATCATTGGCACGCATATCAAACACAACATCCATACCGCTTTCACGCGCAAGCGCAGCCCCGTCGCCCAGTTGCACGCTATAACCTTCGCCCGGCCGATGAAGCACAGTTTGACCATGAAAACCGACCACATCTGCAATCTCGCCAAGCTGTGCAACAGCATAGATATGCCAAGCGGTAATGGCGCGTTCCACGTCTGCCAAACAGCCCGGCCGCCCCTGCCGGTTAGTCATGCTTTGCGCGTCAACTAACGCTCGTTCAATCTGCTTTTTGAAGTCAGGATTGTAGTCCAGAGCGGTACTTTTCAGCGGCTTAACGTAATCAATGCCATCGGTTTCAATTAGCGCCACATCAATACCATCCATTGATGTTCCGCTCATAAGACCGATGGCACGCATGATTTGTTTCATTGAACTACTTCCAAAGCCGACATAAACGGTGCTAAACGCCCCGCAGAACTAACAAATAACGAAACACTACGGAATACAAAACCATGTCCGCTTACAAGTCCGACTTTCTCAATGTCATGCATGATCGCGGTCTGATCCACCAAATTTCAGATCCTGACGACTTGGATAAACAATTGATGACTGGTGAGCCGCTAACCGCCTATGTGGGCTATGATGCGACGGCAACAAGCCTTCATATCGGCAATCTGATTTCCGTAACAATGCTCTACTGGTTACAGCAAACGGGCCACCGTCCCATCACATTGATGGGAGGCGGAACTTCCATGGTCGGTGATCCGTCTTTCCGTGATGATCAACGTCAATTGCTGACGACCGATAAAATCGAAGAAAACATTGCAGGCATCAAGAAAATCTTCAGCCGTATTTTGAAATATGGTGACGGTCCAACCGATGCGATCATGGTTAACAATGCTGACTGGTTGTTGGAGTTCAAATATGTGGACTTCCTGCGCGATGTAGGCCGCTTCTTTTCGGTCAACCGGATGCTATCCTTTGATTCAGTCAAAACCCGACTTGACCGCGAACAAAGCCTCTCATTCCTGGAATTCAACTACATGATCATGCAGGGCTATGATTTTGTAGAACTCAACCGCCGTTATGGTTGTGTGATGCAGATGGGCGGCTCCGACCAATGGGGCAATATCGTCAATGGTATCGACCTTGGCCACCGCATGGAGCAGAAACAGTTTTATGCGCTAACCACGCCGCTGCTGACAAAATCCTCCGGCGAGAAAATGGGTAAATCCGCCTCCGGCGCAGTTTGGCTGAATGGCGATTTATTTTCGCCTTATGATTTCTGGCAATATTTCAGAAACACTGAAGACGCCGATGTCGCGCGTTTTCTAAAAGTGTTCACACGCCTGCCCCTTGACGAGATCGCGAAAATCGCAGCTCTTGGCGGTGCGGAAATCAATGAAGCCAAGAAAATTCTGGCGACAGAAGCGACAGCCGTTGTGCATGGCCGTGATGAAGCTGACAAAGCGGCGGAAACAGCGCGTTTGACCTTTGAAGAAGGCGCGGCGGCAGCAACATTGCCAACCATTGAAGTCGAAAAAGCCGAACTTCATGACGGCATTGGCGTCCTTTCAGCTTTCGTCAAAGCCGGACTCGCAGGCTCCAACGGTGAGGCACGGCGTAACATCAAAGGCGGCGCGTTCAAAATAAACGACAAGCCGGTCACCGATGACAAAATGACAGTCAATGACAGCCACCTCGTCGATGGTGCGATCAAACTTTCAATGGGTAAAAAACGTCACGTTCTCGTCAAGCCGGTATAATGCTGGCTTAGAGCATGTCAGGAAAAGTGGGAGCCGTTTTTCCGCCCATACTCAAAAGGTTAGAGCGTGGATGCGATTTAGTGAAAAGCAGACACGCTCTAGCGGAACTCGAAAATCGAGCGGAATATACCGGGAGCAATCACCGATAGTGGGTTCACGGTCACTTGAGGACTGTCAAAACTACCAGACAGTTTGAAAGTAACACCGATCAACCCGCGATCGCGTCCATTACCCAAAAACAGACCCAAAATCGGGATTTCACCGAATAGCCGGTTTAAGCCGTAAGCAGGTAGAAACGTACCTGTCAGCCGCGTCTGGTTCTTACTGTCAAAAACCTTCCCGTCGATTACAAAACCGGCCAGCGGGCCGCGTGCAACAGCATCTGAAATATCCAAACTACCAGGGCTGAAAGCCAGATTGCCGGAGGCGCGCTCAAATTTAATTTCCCGCGTATCAATTCTGCGGTTAACCGCCTGTTCCAAGCTCTGCGATCCACTCGATTTGGAGGAAACAAGTTGCGCAAGCTTCGGCTCGTTAAACACGCGAAAATCATACAAATCGGCTTTTCCGCTTAGTATTTGCGGTCCAGCTCCGCTCAACGCCAGATTAAGCGTACCGCCGCGTACATTGGTATAAATATCCGCAAACCGTAAGAACTCACCGGCACCAAGCGCTTCCAATTTTACTTGGCGGTTGGAACCGGTGCCTTCTATGGTCAGAAAAACCGGAAAACCGGATTTGGTGGTACCCTGAATTGATAGTTGTGTCAGTGCGCCGCCACGTAATTGCATCTTTAGTTTAACATTTGTCAGGTGTTCGCCATGGAAGCCGGTAACGCGCCCGATATCGGCTGTGACATCTACAGCTATTGAACCGTCAGTTCCTTCGGTGCGCCGCGCTTCTGCGCGCACATGGCGCATAATACCGCGCGCATCAAAGGACTTGCCATTCATACTGACGCTGTAACCCTTACCGTTACGCTTCACATCAAGCGCAATATTGTCCGCTTTGTTTAAACGCACAAAACCAAACCGCGCCCGCTGCAGTCCATTTTTATCGACATTTATGTCGCCTTCAGCACCAAAGCTATCGCCTTTCAGCTCAAAGTTCTTCAGTGTTGTCGCGCCATTATTCTCGATAAAATCAAAACCGGCATTTGCCTTGATTCCCGCCCCTTTGGCCCAACCGATCCACGGCAATGACAGTTTGGACGATGATAAATCAATGCTTACACGTGAGGCATCGCTGCCGCCGCCGAACTTGACCGGTGTCGTTCCGGTTAAGAGTGTGTCCAACCCCGGCGCAATCTTTTTTCGGTCGGCATCTTTCAGCACTAAAGATATATCGCGCTTGGGTGTTACGCCGGAATTATTGAACGGCAAAACCATGGCAATATCAGCAGGCAGCCCATCAATGTCACCTTTCAGGTCGAAATTCCCTTTTTCCGGATCAAGCTGTATGCGCCCGTTCAGCCCGCGCAGGTTCCGCCCTTCAATTTTTGCTTCACTACCGGCGTTAGCAACTTTTAAATCCACCGCCCAATCAGGCGGCGCCGAGTTAGGGCCGTCGCCAAGCACAAAATCCACAGTCACATTGGCATCAACATCACCTAGCAAATCAACAGGTTCGAATTGATAAAATCGTGTCGCCTCAATGGGTTTGAGCGCAACAAGCTCACCAATAGCGCGCGATTCACCCGTCATATTCATTTTCAAATTCGCATCGATTTTACCGTCCGTGCCATCAGGCAAAATCAGGGTCAGCGTCGCATCTTTTACATTTGTTTTAAGGCCGCTCGGCAAAAGCAGAGAGCCTTGATCAATATTGACGATTGTTACGCCGTTAGCACTGGATAGATGGCCGCTAGCATTTTGAACCGGCGGAATATTGCCAACCACGCTAAACTCAATGTCCTCAACATCCAGTTCGACAGTGGTTTCATCCGAATGTTCGCGCAGAGTGCCGGCAATCCTTCGTTTTAACGGTTCAACGATATCAAAGCGTGCCTTAACAACCCTTCCGCCACCGGCAAGATTTTCCAACGCCCAGCGCCGAGCACCTCTTGCAACAGGGGCTGGCCAAAGCTGCTTAACCCCGGCAACAGACATATCATTGGCAAATACTGTAAAGATCGCCGTCGGATATTCCCCTTTCAGCGCAAGTTCGCCCTCGCCATTCATCGTCCCGCTATCGGAATTGATGTCCAACCGTGTAAAGCTGATAATTTCCTCCGACAAAAGAAACGAGCCTTGCGCTCTGGCGGCAAACTTGACCGGCTCTTCATTGGCGTCACTGGCATAAGCCACGCCATTATTGGCCAGCACTTCAAATTGATAGACATTCTTGTCAGTCACATCAGGCTGGTCACGAAAACGGCCACTTAGATCCAGCGTTGTGCGGCCCACCCGCCACGGCGTTGTATGCAGCGTAATCGCCTCGGTGGCAAAATCAGCACTCAATCTTAAGGCGCCATCAATTGGGACAAAGTCGTCCTGATCCAGCTTGAATGCAATATCTTCGGGATAAGCTTCAATCGTAGCCATATCGGACGCATCTTGATTTGCATTGACGAAATGTAGGGACGCCCTGCCGCGCATCGGTTCATGGCGTTTTTCAGGGTCGCGGTCTTCATCCAATTTGGAAAACATCGTCTGGAACCGGCGCCACGGCAGCGGCATATTGGTTGCCTCCACACTCAGTTCCTGAACATCGCCTGCTTTGGCATCGCCATTGATAATATTAGCAAATTTCGGCAGCACCAGTTTTCCGGTCACAGGCACGTCATAGCCGTCTATGACAAATTGCCCATCGAAATTTGCTTGGCCTTTTTCCGCCCTCATTGCCAAAGTTACAACTTCAATAGCATTGGAATAGACATTGTCGCGCAGAAGCACCTTCACATCTTCTGCATTCAGACGCATACCGCCTTCCTGCGAAACTAGCCCGCCCACACTATTGTCTAAAGTGGCAAAAACAGCCTCGAACCTATCGTGGGCATCACTGATTTTAACGCGCGGCGTTTCACCTAGTTCGGACTTTCGCATATCCAGTGTAGCACCGCGCAGCCGCACCGATGAAAATTCCGGATTTCCGCTTATCAGCGATCGCGTGCGAATACCTACAATCAATTCATCAGCAGAAAGCATTTGTTGCTGGTCGCTCTTCCGCGTCAGCTTGACATCTTTAAAGGTGATGCCCAAACCGCTTGACCAGACAATAGCGACATTAGTGTCACCCACTTCGGCATTCATCGTTGGCGGTACAACACGACGCAATGCATCAGCCGCGGCATTTCCGACAACCGGCATAACCACACCGCTGCGCACAACAAAGAACAAAGTGGCGAGTGCAAAAACAAGAAACAGGCAGATACCGATAATACAACGGCGCAGAACAAGATGTCTGGGCGGTATGAGCGGGGCATGAACCGGCCCTTTACCCCCACGATAAGACGGCAATGTATGCAGAGAACTATGAGCTTTCCTTCTCACTTTCCGCATTTTATCGTCGGTTTTCTGGTTCAAATTGATCCCGAATTGAATTTTGTTTTATAAATTACCGAATCGCCATTAAATTATGGCTTAGTCACCATATATCGAACACACCGAAATTCACGCGAAAATGAAAGAATCCACATGAGCGAACTGACGGAAGGCTCTAGCGCACCGAACATTTCATTGCCAGCAGACAACGGCAATATCGTGTCGATCGATGATTTTAATGGGCAACAGGTCGTGCTTTATTTCTACCCGAAAGATGATACGCCCGGATGCACCAAGGAAGCCATTGCCTTTACCGAATTTCTGGATTCTTTTGCAGAGCAGAACACCGTCATTCTGGGCGTGTCGCCAGACACCGTCGCCAAGCATGAGAAATTCAAAGCCAAACACGATTTACGCGTAACATTGCTCGCCGATGAAGACCACGAACTCGCCGAAGCATTTGGTGTCTGGCTAGAGAAAAATATGTATGGCCGGAAGTATATGGGCGTGGAACGGTCCACCTTTCTGATTGATAAAACAGGAAAAATCGCGAAAATCTGGCGCAAAGTAAAAGTCCCCGGCCATGCCGAAGCTGTTTTGGAAGAAGCTGCCGCCTTAAACAATTGAATTGAAAATAGGTTTTGAGAGCATATTCAATGCTCCTCGAACGTATCAATTTGGCGGCCTCAAAACGGTTTATTAACCCTAATAAAGTGTAATCAAGTCATCCGTATTTATCGCATGACAGGGTTTACACGTGAAAAAGGTCCAAGAGTTCGGCAAAAGAAAAGAACCGCACACTGTAATCATTGCACAGGGTCAAGACATCCGTCATTTCACTGTAAGGCCTTGGGCCGTTGGCATTGCTGCAACGGTGTTTATGGCAATGGCTGTAGGCTACCTGCTCTCAACAAGCTATCTTATTTTACGCGATGACCTGCTCAACACAGCCGTTGCACGTCAGGCAAAGCTGCAACACGCCTATGAGGACCGTATTGCATCATTGCGTGGACAAGTTGACCGCATCACGTCGCACCGCCTTCTCGACCAGCAGTTTATGGAAGGCAAAATTGCCGAACTTGCCAGCCGCCAGAATATTTTAGCCAGCCGTTCAAACCGGATCGAGCCTCTGCTCGAGCGCGCCAAAGAGCTTGGTCTTTCCTCGACACCGGCTTCCGCAATGCCGGTACCTAAATTACGCCCCGGATCAAACAACAAGCAAGCAAGGCTAGGCTTTAGCGCGCCTCGTCCAGATGTTGATACAATGACAACCGGATCAATTGCGACAGAGCATGTAGATGAATTACCGAGCCTGACAAAACTCGCCGATGTTAGAAGTGATCTTTATGACATTGAGCGTACACAGATTGAGCAAATCGCCGCCCTATCTGATGCCGCTGCAGAACAGAGGATGAAGATCGTCAATACAGCGCGCAAAGCAGGCTTGCCAATACGTGCAATAGAGGAAACAACAGGGACCGGCGGTCCTTTCATTCCCACTGATGCAAAAGATTTAAACGCCGTTTTTGACAGCGAGATCGCCTCTTTCAACAATGCCATGCAAGAGCTTGAAAAAACAAAGAAAGCCGTGCGCTCTTTCCCGATTGTCAATCCAGCCCCGGGCAAAAGTATTTCCAGCAAATTCGGACGTCGCAAAGATCCGATCATTGGCCGCAGCGCATTTCACGGCGGCATTGATTTTAGAGCGCCCACAGGCACACGAATAAATGCTGCCGCCGATGGAAAAGTTGTTAAAGCCGGACGCAATGGCGGCTACGGCAATCTGGTGGAAATCAAACATGCCAACGGTTTAACGACACGCTATGCCCATTTGAGCCGGATTTATGTCAAAGTCGGTCAGAAAGTTGTCGCCGGACAAAAAGTCGGCGCGGCTGGCAGCACAGGCCGTTCAACAGGCCCGCATCTTCATTATGAAGTACGTTCCGGCGGTAAACCTATTAATCCGATCGGCTATCTCAACGCCGGTTCTCGCCTAAGCGATTATCTCTAAGTTCTAGACAGGAACCGCAGCGTCGATAATGCGAAGTTGCGGCGTAACGCGGCCATTCCAGTGGTTGGCACTTAAAGTGCCCGCAACATGAATGGGATTGTCTTGACCTTGCCGTAAAACATTGCCCAACTCGCTTTCAACTGCTCTGAATGCAATTGCATCGATTTGTGCGCCGTCTTGCGCTCGTAGCGCTACTTTTAAATGGCCCTGCCCGACCGGCTTTGAAAAAGCCACCATATGATTGGGTAGCACAAAGACAGGCTCGGGGTTGCCAGCGCCGTACGGTCCGGCTTTGCTCAGCAATTCAATGAGAGCGATATTGCAACCACGCGCTGAAAGTGCGCCGTCAATTTTCTGCTCCGAGGTGTTCACCAAATCCTGCACAGCGGCTGCGGCTTGCTCGTCAAAAAAGGCTCGCAGTGCGCCAAGCTTCGCTTTCTCAACTGTGATGCCCGCGGCCATAGCATGCCCGCCGCCCTTGATAAGCAAACCTGCATCAACCGCCATGCGCACGACTTTACCAAGGTCGAAACCTGGAATTGAGCGTCCGGAACCAGTTCCTTTTCCATCGCGCCCAAGCGCTATGGCGAAGGACGGACGCCGCGTTGAATCTTTAAGCCGCGAAGCAATCAAGCCCGCAATTCCCGGATGCCAGTCTTCGCTGGCTGTAATAATGATTGCCGGCGGTGAAGACGATTGTAATTCGCGTTCGGCCTCAGCCTTCGCCTCCGCAACCATCTGCACTTCAATCGCTTGACGCTGCGCGTTGAGTTCATCCAGTTCTTTTGCCACCTCGGCAGCCCGATTGGCATCGGTTTCTGTAAGCAGTTTGGCACCAAGCGAGGCATCACCAATACGCCCGCCAGCATTGATGCGCGGGCCAATGGCAAAACCAAAATGAAATGGATTAATCGGCTCGCCAATTCGGGCAGCCGATGCCAGTGCCGCAATACCCAAATTCGTCTGATGCCGCGCTGTCACAAGTCCTTTAGCCACAAATGCGCGATTAAGCCCGATCAACGGAACAACATCGCAGACCGTTGTCAGCGCCACCAGATCAAGCAAACGCATCAGGTCAGGCAAGTCGCTCTTCCCGGACGCGCGCAATTGACGTGACACTTCAACCAGACACATGAAAACGACACCGCCGGCACATAAGTGCCCAAGGCCGGAAATATCATCCTCACGGTTCGGGTTCACTACTGCGACCACTTCCGGCAGTGCACCGCCAACCTGATGGTGATCAAGAACAACAATCTCGATACCGGCGCCGTCAATGGCGGCAAATGCCTCGGCACTGTTTGTGCCGCAGTCGACGGTGACAATAAAATCATTGCGCTCTGCAAGTGCCTTCATGGCCGCAGCATTGGGTCCATATCCCTCATATATTCTGTCAGGAATATAGATCTCTACTTGCAGGCCAAAATGCCCGAGATAACGGGCCATCAAAGCAGACGAACCGGCACCATCCACATCATAATCACCAAAAACGGCCACTTTTTCTTGGGTGTTAATGGCCTTCGCAATGCGCGAGGCTGCAGCTTCCATATCGGTTATGGTGCGCGGATCAGGCATCAATGCCTTGATCGTTGGATCAAGAAACTCTTTGACTTCATCACGATGAACGCCGCGCGCTGCAAGAACCCGTGCCAGAATATCGGGAACACCATGTGTCTGCGCGATATCCAGCGCGATATTTTTCTGCGGTGCGGACAAACGCTCTACCCAGCGCCGACCGCCCGCAGAATTTTCAATACCAAGAAATGTCTGGCTTTTGCTCATGACTGCTTTTCAGCCTGTCACTCCATTACGTCAAGCGCAATGATTGCCGGTATCAGTTGAATTTCTCAACATCCTGGTGGCGCGCTGTAATTTCGCGCACTGTGCGTGATGATGAACGCATCACAATTGTCTCGGTCTGAATGTAATTTTTTGCAAACTTAACGCCTTTCAGCATATTGCCATCGGTAACGCCTGTAGCTGCGAAAAGAACATCGCCAGATGCCAGCTCGGTCATTTTATAGGAACGTGTTGGGTCAGAAACACCCATTTTAGCAGCACGCGCGACCTTTTCCGGTGTATCCAGAATAAGGCGTCCCTGCATTTGCCCGCCGACACAGCGCAGGGCAGACGCTGCCAAAACGCCTTCAGGCGCACCGCCACGTCCCATATAAATATCAACGCCCGTTACATCCGGATCTGTTGTGTCGATAATTCCGGCCACATCACCATCGCCAATAAGCCGGACGGCTGCGCCGGTGGAACGCACGGCAGCAAGAATTTCATCATGACGCGGCCGGTCAAGAATACATGCTGTAATTTCAGAGACAGGCACACCTTTTGCTTTTGCAAGCGCTTTAATGTTGTCTGCTGGATCAGCATCAATATCAACGATACCTTCTGGATAACCTGGTCCGATCGCTAGTTTGTCCATATATACGTCAGGCGCAAACAGCAGCGTGCCTTTCGACGCCATGGAAATAACCGCCAGAGAGTTCGGCATGTTTTTTGCGCAAATTGTTGTTCCTTCAAGAGGGTCAAGCGCAATATCAACTTCAGGACCATGACCAAGACCAACCTCTTCACCGATGTAAAGCATTGGCGCTTCATCGCGTTCGCCTTCACCGATCACCACTGTGCCGCGAATTGGCAGGCGGTTGAGCTCGGCGCGCATGGCATCAACAGCAACCTGGTCAGCAGCTTTTTCATCACCGCGGCCGCGCAATCGTGCCGCCGCAACCGCAGCAGCCTCCGTTACACGGGCCAATTCCATTGCAAGTTCACGTGTCAAACCAGAATCTGTTGAGCGGCGGTCATTCATATCAATATCCAATTATTGGCAGCACAAAACGCTGCTTTACCAAACTAGACTAGGGAAAAGCACACCTCGACGTGACTTGAAAGCACCGTTTGCAGACAAGGTTAAACTCAATCGATTTAGAATTAAGTTATTTGCCTATTCAGCTTTTTCGATGCGGATAACTTGCGGTGTCGAGACAAGATAGCCCTCTTCCGTAATCGACTTGATCGCTTTGCGAATGGCTGATTCGGTTGTCTCATGCGTGATGATGATGACCGTTTTCGCATTAGACGCCACTGTGTGGGCCGGATCGCGCTGAACGATTGATTCAAGCGAAATGTTATTTTCTGCAAAATCCGTTGCAATCGCAGCAAATGCGCCCGGTTTGTCGTGAACAACCATACGCACGAAGTAACCGCCTGCATGGGACTCAATTTCAGCGCGCTGATATGTTTTCAAGTCCGCGACTGAACGGCCGAAAACAGGCGCTTGTTGGTGTCCGGGGCGTGATTTCGCAATATCCGCCAAATCGCCCATGACAGCAGAAGCAGTCGCATCGCCGCCCGCTCCCGGGCCTGACATTAATAGTGAACCGACAATATCCGCTTCAACAGCAACGGCATTGGTCACGCCGTCAATCTGCGCAATCACTGATGTCAGCGGCACCATTGTCGGGTGAACACGCTGCTCGATACCCGTATCGGTTTTTTGGGCAACGCCAAGCAACTTGATACGGTATCCAAGATCGCGTGCGGCCTGAATATCGCCCAGCGAAATATTTGAAATACCTTCCAGATAAATCTCGTCAACGGCAACTTCAGTACCAAAGGCAATAGACGTTAAAATGGCGAGTTTATGCGCGGTATCATTGCCCTCAATATCAAAGGTCGGGTCGGCTTCGGCATAGCCAAGGCGCTGCGCATCAGCCAGACATTCTTCAAAGCTGATTTCATCGCGTTCCATACGTGTCAAAATGTAGTTCGCGGTACCATTCATAATGCCATACAGGCGATTGGTATCATTGCCTGAAATGGATTCGCGCATTGTTTTGACAATCGGAATACCGCCGGCAACCGCAGCTTCAAAATTTAGCACCACACCGCTGGCTTCCGCAGCACGTGCCAGTTCCAGACCATGCTTGGCCAAGAGCGCCTTATTGGCTGTAACGACATGTTTTCCGGCTTTAAGAGCTGCCAATACGCTGTCTCGTGCAGGCCCCTCATCGCCGCCGATCAATTCGACATAGACATCAACATCTGCTGATACAGCAAGTTCTTCTGCCTTATCGAACCATTGAAATCCGGAAATATCCACGCCGCGGTCGCGAGACTTGTCACGTGCAGAAACACTCGTCACCGTGATGGGTCGCCCGCACTGAGAAATGAGAAGTCCGGATTTTTCATTGAGCACCCGAACCAGTGAAGCACCGACTGTACCCAGGCCGGCAATGCCCACACGCAAACTATTATTCATTTTCAGACCTTTGACGCTCTTTGGAAGATTTCAGTGCCGCTTTATCAGCGACGCGTGTCCAGTGAAACCACATTATGCAAATTCTTTTCGGCCATTCCCATAAAACGCTTTATATTGCGGGCTGCCTGGCGAATACGGTGCTCATTTTCAACCAGCGCGATACGCACATGTTCATCGCCATGTTCCCCAAAACCAAGACCGGGCGCCACAGCGACATCGGCTTTTTCGATTAGCAGCTTGGAAAATTCAAGCGAGCCGAGATCTTTGAACTTTTCAGGAATAGGCACCCACGCAAACATGGTTGCCGGTGGTGGCGGCACATCAAAACCAGCCTTTCCAAAGCTGTCCACGAGAACATCGCGCCGCTTTTTATATGTCCGGCGAACCTCTTCGATATCAGAGCCGTCACCGTTCAGCGCCGCTGTTGCCGCAACCTGAATGGGCGTAAAAGCACCATAATCCAAATAGGACTTCACCCGCGTCAACGCACCGATAAGGCGCTCATTGCCGACCGCAAATCCCATACGCCAACCGGGCATAGAATATGTTTTTGACATGGAGGTAAACTCAACCGCGACATCCATTGCGCCGGGCACTTCCAGCACGGATGGCGGCGGCGTATCATCGAAATAGACCTCCGAATATGCCAGATCAGACAATATGATGATGTCGTGCTTTTTGGCAAACGCGACAACTTCTCTGTAAAAATCAAGACTGGCGAGCTTCGCTGTCGGATTGGAAGGATAGCTTAAAATGATGGCAAGCGGCTTCGGTATAGAATGACGGACAGCACGTTCAAGCGCTCTCATAAAGCCGTCATCTGGCTCAACCTGCATCGAGCGGATAACGCCGCCAGACATAATAAAGCCGAAAGCATGAATGGGATAACTCGGATCAGGACACAAAATCACATCGCCGGGCGCGGTAATCGCCTGCGCCATGTTGGCAAAGCCTTCCTTTGAACCAAGGGTCGCAACGATCTGCGTATCCGGATCAAGCTTCACGCCAAACCGGCGTTTATAATAATTGGCCTGCGCGCGCCGCAGTCCCGGAATACCCTTTGACGATGAATAGCGGTGCGTGCGCGGGTCTTGCACTGTTTCAACCAGCTTATCGACAATCGATTGCGGCGTTGGCAAATCAGGATTTCCCATACCCAAATCAATAATGTCGCGACCTTCACTTCGCGCATTGGCCTTAAGCCGGTTGACCTGTTCGAACACATAAGGAGGCAGGCGGCGGGTTTTATGAAAATCTTCCATGTTCGATCAGTGTCTTTCTATCGGAAATTAGGGTTCGCTAAATTGGTTTCAGTTCGAAGTCCGCGCATCAATTCGCGCAAGCATTTCAGGTGAGTGCTGTGCGGCCAGCCTGCGCAAGGCCAGCAATCGCTGCTGATATACTGCCGGAGACAACCGGCCGCTGCGCTGTGCGCTCTCCAGCGCCTCCATTTGAGACATAAGTGCTTCACTTTGTGAGCGTGAACTTGCCGCTATGCGTGCCTGAGGCTGATCGCCAAAATTCGGATACGTGTTCGTATTGACTGGTCCGTCCGGTAAAGACGAATAAAGAGAGTCATTTACCGGCAGATTAGCACGGCTTTGGTTTCTGGCTGTGAGCCCCAGATCCCCTGCACTGTCGATGTTACCCGTACCGGTGCAAGCCGTTATCAGTAACAGCAATATCAGAAACGGACTTCTGAGAATATTGATCATAATTACTATGGCCCGCCTACCAAAAAGAAAATGTCTGCAATCAAAGCGTTGACCACCCTATACGTCATCCCTTTAATTATGTCATGATTAGGGAACAATACGGTGCTAAACGTCTTTCCGATATTAACCAAGGTCAATCAAGGGTGATATATGTCCGAAAAAGGGCAAAAGTCAGAAAATACGTCAAATGAAACCAAGCAAGAGTTTTTGCTTGAGCCTTACGTTGTCAAAAATCCTGATGAGTTCAGCAAAAACCTTGCCCGAATGATTGAAGCTGCGGGACAAGCGGCATCCGAATGGCTCAAACCGCGCGAACAAGGCACTTTGGAAGAAACGCCAGACCCTGCGGCAGAGCTGACAAACACGCTCTCCAAAGTCTCTGAATATTGGCTTTCCGATCCGCAGCGCGCCTTGGAGGCACAAACCAAACTGTTCTCAGGTTTTATGGGCGTCTGGTCTAATTCAATACAGCGCCTTAATGACAGCAATGTACCGGAAGTCATTGATACATCGCGCGACAAACGTTTTGCCGATGAAGACTGGTCAAACCAGCCTTTCTTCAGCTTTCTCAAACAAACCTATTTGGTCACCTCACAATGGGCTGAAAATCTGGTTACAGATGCCGATTTGGAACCGCATACAAAACATAAGGCCGAATTTTACGTAAAACAGGTCACGGATGCCCTATCGCCATCTAATTTTATGATCTCCAACCCTGAGGTTTTTAAAGAAACCATCGCCACAAACGGTGCAAATCTTGTCGATGGCATGAAAATGCTTGCCGATGATATCCGCGACGGCAAAGGTGAGTTGAAACTGCGTCAGGTCGACGGATCAAAATTTGTTGTTGGTGAAAATCTGGCAACCACACCCGGAAAAGTTATTGCGCGCAGTGAGCTGATTGAACTTATTCAATATACGCCGACGACAGACAAAGTACTAAAGCGCCCTCTCCTGATCTGCCCGCCATGGATCAACAAATTTTATATTCTTGATCTTAATGCGGAGAAATCCTTCATCAAATGGGCTGTCGATCAGGGTCATACTGTTTTTGTGATGGCATGGGTTAATCCCGATGAGCGTCATAAAGATATGGATTGGACCGACTACATCCATGACGGTCTGTTTTTCGCGCTTGATAATATTCAGAAAGCCACCGGCGAGAAAAACGTCAATGCAATCGGCTACTGTGTCGGCGGCACGTTATTGGCCGCCGCACTCGGTTATATGGCCCAGATCGGTGATAAGCGCATTGCAACAGCAACCTTCTTTACCACTCAGGTAGATTTTACCCATGCCGGTGATTTGAAAGTCTTTGTGGATGAAGCGCAGCTTAGCAAGCTTGAAGAGCAAATGAAGAAAAAGGGCTATCTTGAAGGCTCCAAGATGGCGACAGCGTTTAACATGCTGCGTGCAGGCGATATGATTTGGCCTTATATGGTCAACAATTATATGCGCGGCAAAGCACCAACGCCATTTGACCTGCTTTACTGGAACTCGGATGCCACACGAATGGCATGCACGAACCACTTGTTTTACCTGCGTAATTGCTATCATGAAAACCGGCTTTCGCAAGGCACTATGCGCATTGGCGGAAAGCAGATCGACATGAGCAAGGTGACCATGCCGGTATATAACCTTGCCACCAAAGAGGACCACATTGCGCCTGCCCTATCGGTGTTTGAAGGGTCAAAATATTTTGGCGGCGATGTCACTTATGTCTTGGGCGGTTCGGGCCATATTGCGGGCGTCGTCAATCCGCCCGCCAAGAACAAATATCAATTCTGGACCGGCGGCAAAGTTGAAGGGGAATTTTCTGACTGGTTTGAAAAAGCCAAAGAAAACACAGGCTCATGGTGGAACCATTGGAACACATGGATCCGTAGCCATGACGATACCGAAGTAAAAGCGCGCAAAAAGCACGGCGGCAGCAAGCTTAAACCGCTATGCGACGCACCGGGCACTTTTGTCAAAGTGCGCTCGTAAAGGCTTTCTGTCGTGCAGTTTGACCCGCCGCTTGTGCCTGGAAAGCTCATAAGACGCTATAAGCGTTTTTTAGCAGATATTGTGCTGGATAACGGCGATGAAATCACCGCGTCCGTGCCCAATACCGGTTCCATGCTGGGCCTTACGGAACCGGGCAGCAATGTGTGGCTATCTGTGAATAACGACGGAAAACGCAAATACGCCCATGCACTTCAATTGGTTGAAGCAGATGGAACCATTGTCGGCATCAATACTGGCCTGCCCAACAAGCTTGCCGAAGATGCAATCCGAAACGGTTTGATCAGTAATCTGGATCAATACGCCGACCTTAAGCGTGAGCAAAAATATGGCAAAAATTCATGTATCGACATGTTACTTGAAGATACCGGGTTGGGCCGCGCTTATGTAGAGGTCAAGAATGTCCACCTGATGCGAACTGCCGGTTTGGCGGAATTTCCAGACAGCATAACATCGCGTGGCGCAAAGCATCTCGACGAATTATCCAATGTGGCTAATCAGGGCCACCGAGCAATAATGGTATATCTTATTCAACGCGGCGATTGCGAACGGTTCAATCTCTGCCGTGATCTGGACAAAAACTATTGTGCCGCTTTTGATGAAGCAATGCGCAATGGGGTTGAAGCTTACGCCATTCGGTGCCAAATCAGCCCACAGGCTATAGTGCCAGAAAAATTGATCCCGATTGACGAACCATTATCGGCCAATCAGGCAAAAATATAAGAAAAGTGACATGCAGATGGTCAATTATCTTGATGCGGCAACCGCACCGTTGAAAAATACCGGACAGATACGCCTTCATGGTGAAGAAGGCTTCGAAGGCATGCGTAAAGCCTGTGCACTGACAGCCAATGCGCTCGATCTGGTTGCACCAATGGTTAAAAGCGGCACAACCACCAATGCGATTGATCAGATGCTGTATGAATATGGCATGGATCATAACGCGGTACCGGCAACGCTAAATTATCGCGGCTACACCAAATCCTGCTGCACATCAATCAATCATGTTGTCTGTCACGGTATACCCAATGACAAGCCTTTGCGTGAAGGTGACATTGTCAATGTCGATGTGACTTATGTGCTGGACGGCTGGCACGGCGATTCCTCGCGCATGTATCCGGTAGGCGAAATCAAACGCTCTGCGGAACGATTGATGGAAGTCACCCATGAAAGCCTGATGCGCGGCATTGCGGCTGTAAAACCCGGTGTAAAACTCGGTGCGGTAGGCGCAGCTATTCAACAATATGCTGAAGGCGAACGCTGCTCCGTTGTCCGTGATTTTTGCGGCCACGGCATCGGCCAATTATTCCATGATGCACCGAATGTCTTGCACTACGGCCATGTCGATGAGGGTCCGGAACTGCGCAAAGGCATGATTTTTACCATCGAACCCATGATCAATCTTGGACGCCCTCACGTGAAGGTTCTCGGCGACGGCTGGACTGCTGTAACGCGCGACCGTAGCCTTTCGGCGCAATATGAGCATACAATTGGCGTAACCGACGACGGATGTGAAATTTTCACATTGTCGCCAAATGGCCTCGACCGGCCGGGATTATCATCTTAGGCTACCGCAAAACTTTGGTGCGGAGCAGGAATGACAATATCACACGATGAAGATGGTGACGAACGAAGCCTCTTTTTCAATGAGGCCTCCACACCGCAAGCGTCCAGCCATTCCAAGCCTGTGACTGAAAACCCAAGGCCTGCCACCAAAATCAACCCCAATGCCGGCCATCGGGACCGTTTGCGCCAACGTTTTGCCAATGCGGGCGAAGGCGCTCTCGCAGACTATGAACTCTTGGAAATGCTATTATTCCGGTCACTGCCGCGCATTGACACGAAACCGATTGCGAAAGCATTGATCACAAGATTTGGCTCATTTGGCGAGGTTTTAGGCGCTGATCCGTCACTTTTGATGGAGGTCAAAGGGGTAAAAGAAGCAACGGCGCTTGATTTGAAAATTGTTGCCGCCGCAGCGCGCACAATGATCCGAACCGGCGTTTTAAACCGCGAAGTACTTTCATCCTGGAATGCTGTTCTAGATTATTGCACCGCCGCAATGGCTTACGAAAACAAGGAACAGTTTCGAATTTTGTTTCTTGATAAAAAGAACGCGCTTATTGCCGATGAGGTTCAACAGACAGGCACGGTGGATCACACACCGGTTTATCCGCGCGAAGTGCTAAAACGTGCATTGGAGCTGTCGGCAACGGCAATCATTTTAGTCCATAACCACCCGTCGGGCGACCCAACACCTTCGCGCGCTGACATTGCCATGACCAAACAGATTATCGACGCAATCAAACCGCTTGGGATCGCGGTTCATGATCACATCATTATCGGCAAGTCAGGCCATGCAAGTATGCGCGGTATGCAGTTGATATAACGAGATTTTTCTAAAAAAATTGATGCGGCGCTAAACCGGAAATTACAGTAAAAACTACTGCAACGCTTTCATCATACGGTCCGCCGCATCCATCTCGGCCCAGCGGTAAGCACGGCGCTCTTTTGCTTCGTCATCCTCGCCCCATTGCTCAATCGTGTAATCATCATCCACATAAGACGCTGTCCATGCTTCGGCTGCTGTCATATGGCCTTTGTAAATAGCCATCGCCAGAATAGCTGAACCGGTGAGCGTCATCATTGAGTGAAATGCAGACAATGTCAGCGGGTCTTCGATTGATTTTAACTGAGCGCCATAGGCCGCGATCGTTTCACGTGGCTGCGCAACATGAATGACCCCTTCCACAAGCGTGAACTGTGCCGACAGCAAATTTTCAGCCCAGTCCAAAGGTCCGTCCCAAACCTCGCGTTGACGCTTTACAAGCTCTTCCGGCGCATCAGCGCGATAACAAAGCAGGTCCGTCCCACAAAATCGTAAAATATCTTCTTTGACCGCCTGCATATCCTGCGCCACACCGTCGGCCGCTGTGTTGGACAAACGAAAACAAGGCATCAATTTGGGGTCAAGCACATCACGCTGCGATGAAAATTCCTTCGCGACATGATCGGCAGCCGCTTTCGTCAAGAACACAAGTGTTTTCTTGCTTGGCGTCTTTACCGTCCGCTCATCCAGATTGATGATAAAACCTTCATCTGTTTCAGCGACAGCTACCTCTTTATAGAAGCGTTTTGGCAAATGCGGCCGCATCGAGCGCTGCGCGGAGCCCATTGGATCCGGCGCTGGCAATTCAAAGCTGTCTTGCAGTTCGCTCAAGATATCACGCATGACAATTTTCCTTATCTTACTTAAAATGCGGTAGAACACCTCAGCCAAGGTTCTGCAAGCATTTTGGTCGATTTTTTCATGGATAAACAGCTATCCGGTTTCGCAAACTAGACTGCGCCGTGCCATAGTAACAAACGATTCGCGACATGTAACAGGTAAGCTTCCGAAATGGATGATCTCTTCGGTTCAGAACCACCAAAACCAGCGCCGGCACCGGCAAAAGAAAAGCCGTCAGAACCCAAGGCGCAAAAGGCACCTATAGCCAAGCCATCAACCGACGACTCCGGAGGCTATGGTGCGGATGCGATTGAGGTTCTTGAAGGGCTGGAGCCTGTGCGTCGGCGCCCCGGCATGTATATTGGCGGCACGGACGAAAAAGCCCTGCATCATTTGTTTGCTGAAATCATCGATAACTCGATGGATGAAGCTGTGGCAGGTCACGCCACATTCATTGACGTTCATCTGGGTGCAGATGGCTATTTGACCATTACCGACAACGGCCGTGGTATTCCGGTTGATAACCATCCGAAATTCAAGAACAAATCCACGCTTGAGGTCGTCATGACCATCCTGCACGCCGGTGGTAAATTTGACGGTAAAGCCTATGAAACGTCCGGCGGGCTGCACGGCGTTGGCGTATCCGTCGTCAATGCCCTGTCCGATGATTTGATCGTCGAGGTTGCCCGCAATAAACAACTTTACCGCCAAACCTTCTCAAAAGGTATACCGCAAGGCGGGCTGGAGCATTTGGGTCCGGTTAACAACCGGCGCGGCACAAAAGTTCGCTTTCATCCCGATCCGGAAATTTTTGGCGAGAAAATCAAATTTTCCCCTGCCCGTCTTTGTAAAATGGCGCGCTCGAAAGCCTATTTGTTTGGCGGTGTTGAAATTCGCTGGGAATGTGATGAAAGCCTCGTTGCCGAAAAAGACCGTGAAAAAACACCGGTCAAAGCCACTTTCCATTTTCCGGGCGGACTGAAAGATTATCTCGAAGCAACGCTCACCGGCGACCAGCGTATTACATCGACAGTTTTTGCTGGAAAAACAGAAAAATCCGGTGGCCACGGCGCTGTGGAATGGGCTGTGACTTGGCACACAGGCGACGGTTTCGTTAATTCTTATTGTAACACAATTCCAACACCGGAAGGCGGCACGCACGAAGCCGGCCTGCGGCAAACCATTGCGCGCGGCTTAAAAGCTTATGGCGAGCTGTCCGGCGTCAAACGCGCCTCGATCATTACAACCGATGATGTCATGATTTCCTGCGCAACCATGCTGTCTGTCTTCGTGCGTGAGCCGGAATTCGTTGGCCAGACCAAGGACAAGCTTGCAACGGTAGAAGCCCAGAAAATCGTCGAGAATGCACTGCGTGATCCTTTCGACCATTGGCTAACCGCCTCTCCACAGGAAGCGACGCGCTTGCTGGAATGGGTTCTTGACCGTGCTGACGAGCGTCTCAAACGGCGACAGGAAAAAGAGGTCAACCGCAAAAGCGCGGTACGCAAATTACGCCTGCCCGGAAAGCTGGCGGATTGTTCGCAAAATGCGGCGGCAGGTGCTGAACTCTTCATCGTTGAGGGTGACTCAGCGGGCGGCTCAGCCAAACAGGCACGTAACCGCGCCAATCAGGCAATCCTGCCCCTGCGCGGTAAAATCCTCAATGTTGCTTCGGCGGGACGTGAAAAACTGACAGCCAACCAGCAGATTGCCGATATTATTCAGGCTTTAGGTTGCGGCACCGGCACAAAGTATCGCGAGGAAGATTTACGTTACGAACGCATAATCATCATGACCGACGCCGATGTGGACGGCGCGCATATTGCTTCGCTGCTCATTACCTTCTTCTATCAGGAAATGCCCGAGCTGATCCGCAATGGCCATTTATACATGGCTGTTCCGCCGCTCTTCAAATTGAGCGGTGGCGGTAAATCGCTCTATGCACGTGATGAAGCACATCGTACAGAACTGATGGAGACAGAATTCAAAGGAAAAAAAGTAGAAGTGAGTCGCTTTAAAGGACTTGGCGAAATGCTTGCCAAACAGCTTAAAGAGACAACAATGGATCCGAAGGTACGCACACTTCTGCGCGTTGATATTTTTGAAGGCAATGCGGAATCAACCAGACAATCGATTGATGATCTGATGGGAACAAAGCCCGAAGCCCGCTTTCGCTTCATTCAGGAACACGCTGAATACGCACGAAATCTGGATATTTAATAGTTACGCCGCTTTGGTCAGCGCGACAGCATGTTTGCGTGCATTATCACGCATTGCGTCCAGATATATGGATCGCAGCAGTGACATAATATCGTCATTGGCAGCCATATGTGCGGATCCGGCGGCGCTCTCTTCAAAGCGCTCCATGATTTCGCGTGTTATTTCCTGCGCACCGGCAACAAGCTTGCCTTGTGCCACATCGCGCCAAAGTGAAATGGCATATTCAAAGACCGGCTGAACCGCCTCTGAAAAGCCTGCTCCCGCGAGCAGAGCGCGTAGCTGGTTTTTACGTTCTTTCACCAAAATAGATGTTACACGGCTTGGTGTTTCGCCTGACAGGGATGATAACACGCGTGCAAGAAAGTCCATTTTGCCATAGCAGGCTGTCCGGATAAGTAGCTGCGTCGTCAGATCGCCGCTCTCACGAAGGCTATCAATCAGGCTATCAACATTGGTGTCACGGCTGCTGCCAACCATATGAACCAGAGCGCGCTGTTGGGCTTCATGCACAATATGGTTGGAAACTTCGGCTTTCCGGCGCATGCCGAACAGGCCGGATGATGCCATGGCATTTGCCGCTGCCTTCATGATCTTCAGCCGGATGTCAGCCTCTAAATCCTTCTGTTTCAGCAAAGCGCCACGCACATTGGCCGTTGAGCAATGCCGGTTTGCAATTAGCGAGCGGCATTCACCGCAAACATCCGCATTGAAATTGTTAAGCAAGGCAACACAGGCCTCAGCGCCGCCAAGTGTGGCAATCGCTTTTGCCAGAACATTGGAAACATGCGGCCTGTTGGCGATAACAACCTGCAAGCGCTCTTCTGCTGTGCGGACACGGGCGACCAGATCGCGGTCCAGCAATATCGGAGAACGCGCAATAACAAGGCTTGCAATGTCGAACTGATCATCAACAAATGCATTGATAACCTGCATCGGCGCATTGGCACTGGTGCAAAGCGCGTCAGCCAATGCGTAGCGGACCTTTTCGGAAGGATCATCCAACAACAGAGTAATGGCCGCTTCTGCTGCACAGCGGTCTTCAAAACTCAAATCGGACTGTAAATATGCTCTACCAAGCGCTGAAGCTGCAGATTGGCGACGCAATACATTGGCCGAATCTTTCCACTGAAGAAAATGCTGAATAATCAATGACGCGACTCCATACTCGGTAGAGTCGTTAAAGTAACCGGCAATAGTTTATGTTTGGTTTACCATGTCTATTAAGACCATTTTGTCAGGCTTGGCCCGGTCTCTTTAACTCAAATATGTCCCGAACAACGGCGTAATCCCGATAGCCAAGGCGCGCAGCCGGTTTGGCTTTTTCTAAATCAAACCGCCCTTCTGTCATGACTTCATCAGCAATGTGCGCGCCGACAACCTGACCAAAAACAGTCCAAGCATTGGTCGGCTCGTCGCGCAAATCCTTCAGATTGATAATTTTGATGACTTTGCATTCAAGACACGCATAAGCGGCCTTTACGCGCGGCGGCGCAATCTCGTTACATTCCGCCTGTTCAATTTTTGCAAAATCAAACTCGCTTTCTCCATGCGGCAAGGCGGCGGAAGTATCACTCATTTCTTTCAGAAATGGTTCTCCGACAAAATTACACGCAAACTCACGGGTTTCTTCGACATTTTCCAACGTATTTTTTCTTAACTCAGATGAGAACATGACAATGGGCGGCTTGCCGCTGACAGCGTTGAAAAAAGAATAAGGCGCAAGATTAACCGAGCCGTCCCGGGCGATGGATGAAATCCAGCCAATGGGCCTTGGCGCAACAATGGCTTTGAACGGATCGTGCGGCAATCCATGACCATCTTCGAGACGGTAAAACATAATTCTATCCTAAGATGCTTGATACGGGCCGGTATATTCAGATGTGAGCGCTTTCACATCCGGACGCGGCCGGTCCGGAATAGCCCGGTCATAACTACCGATATGGACTATACCGGCCATTCTTTCATGCGGTGCCAAACCTAGAACTTTTCGCCCTTCCGCATCGCTGCTATACCAGCCTGTCACCCAATTGGCACCAAACCCCATCGCGGTGGTGGCTGTTACAAGGTTCATGGCTGCTGCACCCGCGGATAAGAACTGCTCCCATTCAGGAATGTTGCTATCATCAACAACATTGGAGACAACGCCGACGGCGACCGGTGCACGGTTAATCCGGTTATGCTCGCGCTCAAGTTCTTCGTCGCTCAGCTGCCCATTTTTTTTCAAGGCAATTTCTGCCAGCGCTTCACCGGCCTTAATAACGGCTGAACCGCGATAGAGAATAAAACGCCAAGGCTCCATGCGTCCGTGATCAGGAACCCGCGCTGCAATTTCCAGTAAATCGCTTAGCTGCGCTTCGCTTGGACCGGGTGCCATAAGCTGGGTCAACGGAACGGACTTCCTGATTTTAAGAAACTCAAGCGCCTCGTGACTTTCCAACATTCCCGGTTTCCTCGTATTATATTATTAACTTCCCGTCCTTTAGCGCGATTTGCCTTGAAATTGCCACCGCAATAGGGTCGAAAAGGACCTGAAAATCAACAAGCAAAGTGAAACAGCACCATTGAGAGTTTTTGGAAGATCATTTGCCACTGCATTTTTCTGTTCCGCTTTGGTCAGCGCTGCTACGGCCTATGCGCAATCTGATGAATCACTTGGCAACATCTCCCTGCCCGGCATAACCAATTATGCGCCTGCCGACCGAAGGGTTCCGCTCGAAGGGACCGATAGCGGTGTCCTGTTTCTTGAAGCACGTTTGACAGATGATGGCGTTCCGCTCTCTGACGGCATGGTCTGGCGTGTTTTTGGTGCCAATGCCGCAGAGGATGGCAAACTGCCGCTTATCGCTGTTGCCAAAGGCGGCGGTGCGCGTATTCAGCTTGAGCCGGGAAACTATCTTGTTCACGCAGCCTTTGGCCGCGCCGGTGCAACCTCACGCGTCACATTGAACAAAGAAACCAGACGCGAATCGCTGGTTCTCAATGCCGGTGGTTTGAAGCTTGAAGCTGTTTTGCCCGATGGCAGTCAGGTACGCCGAAACAAGCTGACATTTGATATTTTCAGCCGTACCGGTAATCCTGATGACGACCAATTGATATTACCGGATGTACCGGCAGGTAAAGTAATCCGCCTTAACGCCGGCACATATCATGTCGTTTCCAAATATGGCTCCATCAATGCCGTAACGCGGGCGGACCTGCGTGTTGAAGCGGGACGCACCACCGAAGCGTCACTGGAACATCGTGCAGCACAAGTAACGCTCAATCTGGTTCGCGGCGAAAATGGTTTTCCTCTGGCAGACACTGCTTGGTCCGTTGTCGCTCCGTCAGGCGATGTTATTCGCGAGGATGTTAACGCCATCTCCACGATGATACTTTTGGCGGGCGAATATACGATCATTGCGCAAAACAAAGACAATATTTATCAGAAAAATATTGAAATCCGTTCAGGGCGCGATCAGACAATCCGTGTGGAAGCTTCCGAAGAAAACCGGATCAAGAACTAAACTTCCTGCGCTTTTTGGGCGCAAGAGCAAAAACAGCATCATAGAGATGCGCAAGAAGCGCTTTACGGTCCGCTATTGTCTCCAAGCTTGACCATTCCATTGTCTCACCAATGACCGCTGAAATGGGCTTGCCGCAACGTTTGGAAAATTCGCGCACCAGCAAGGATGTTCGTAATGTCATCGAAAACTGGCTTGCGATGTGGAACAGGCGCCCGTTTTGCCCCGAAAAATAAACGGGGATAACGGATGCTTTTGCGCTTTGCACCAAGCGGGCGGTAAACATCTTCCAAGGCAGGTCAACAGCACGCCCAATCCCTTTGGGCGCGGTTGCAACACCGCCGGACGGGAAAATAATAATCGTAACGCCTTCTTTTAAAAGCCGGACTGCTTCTTTTCGTGTTTGAAGGTTAAGCGCGACCGCTTCCTTTGTTTCCTCAAACGAAATCGGCAATGAATAAGGCTGGATTTCAGGCACTTTCATCAAATCATTATTGATGACAACCCGAAACGGACGCCCAAGCTGCTCGGCCAACGCCAGAAAAGCAATGCCGTCACCGATGCCATAAGGATGATTGGCAATCATCACGAGCGGTGTCGCAGGAAGGTTCTTTGGCGGCCAGTTTCCTTCCGGCACAAAGTCGACATCAATGAGCGACAGCATTGCATTAAAAGCACGGTCATCTTTACCGAAAACCTCATCGCGCCAATAACGGTACAATGCAGCAAGCCGGTTACGACCGGAAGCATTTTCAATCGTATGGATAAACCATCGTTTCAGCACAGAATCTGTTGGTCGCGCATAGGATAGTTCCGCAAACTCTACGCTTTTCATCTGCATAAGCCCCGTCGTGAATTACGGGCCGGCAAAGCGGCCCGTAACAAATTGATTTATCATCTTAACAGCAAAATATGACAGCTAGATTATGACTTCCTTGCCAAGCGTTTACGCATGACATCAGGCGGTGTGGCCTCTTCAACCAGGGAAGCAATCGCTTCATCCAGTTGCATCGGTGTCTGGTTACGTGAACCAAGCCTGCGGATATTGACCATGTTTTGGTCCGCTTCGCGCTGCCCGATTACGATAATGACAGGCACTTTGGCGACAGAATGTTCGCGCACCTTGTAGTTGATCTTCTCGTTGCGGAAATCAGTTTCCACTTGCAATCCGGCATCCCGCAATTGTTCCGCGACATCTTCCGCATATGAATCAGCTTCCGATGTGATGGTCGCCACCACAATTTGTGTAGGCGCGAGCCATAGCGGGAAATGCCCTGCATAGTTTTCCAGGATAATGCCAAGAAAACGCTCCATTGAACCACAAATGGCGCGGTGAATCATCACCGGCTGCTTTTTCTCAGAATCACTATCGATATAGAAAGCGCCAAAACGTTCCGGCAGGTTGAAGTCGACCTGCGTTGTACCACACTGCCATGTGCGCCCGATCGCATCTTTCAATGTGTATTCAAATTTCGGCCCGTAGAATGCACCCTCGCCCGGATTAATACCGGTTTTGATACGCCCGCCGGATTTGGCTTCAATCTCTTTGAGCACATTGGTCATGACCTCTTCGGCATGATCCCAATTTGCATCGGAGCCGACACGTTTTTCAGGACGTGTTGAAAGAAGAACTGTAATTTCCTCAAAGCCGAAATCTTCATAAACCGACAGGATCAGATCGTTGATCCGCATACATTCGGCAGCCAGTTGCTCCTCGGTACAGAACACATGCGCATCATCTTGCGTAAAGCCGCGCACGCGCATCAAACCATGCAGTGCGCCCGATGGTTCATAGCGGTGTACAACACCGAATTCCGCCATGCGGATCGGCAAATCACGGTAAGATTTCAAACCATGCTTAAAAATCTGCACGTGCCCCGGACAGTTCATCGGCTTGAGTGCAAATGTGCGCTGGTCTTCGGCTTCAGGATCAGCCGATTTAACACCGAACATGTTCTCTTTGTACCACTGCCAGTGACCGGAAGTTTCCCAAAGGTCCGAGACAAGCACCTGCGGTGCGTTGACCTCTTCATAGGTACCGGCCAAACGGCGGCGCATATAGGAAACAAGTTCCTGAAAAATGCGCCAGCCCTTACCGTGCCAAAACACGGTTCCCGGCCCTTCTTCTTGGAAGTGGAATAGATCCATTTCGCGTCCAAGGCGGCGGTGGTCGCGCTTCTCGGCTTCCTCAAGCATATGAAGATATTGGTCGAGCTCTTTTTGCTCGGCCCATGCTGTGCCGTAAATACGTGTCAGCATTTCATTGTCAGAATCGCCGCGCCAGTAAGCGCCAGCCACCTTCATCAGTTTAAAGGCAGTGCCGATTTGGCCGGTCGACGCCATGTGCGGACCGCGGCAAAGGTCGAACCAGTCGCCCTGATAATAGATTTTCAGGTCTTCATCACCCGGAATCGCGTCAATAAGTTCAATCTTGTAGGTTTCACCTTTATCGGCAAAAACCTGCTTGGCCTTTTCGCGGGACCATATTTCCTTTGTAAACGGCTGATTGCGCTGGATAATCTCGCGCATTTTCTTTTCAATCAGCGGCAGTTCTTCTTCGGTAAAAGGCTTGTCGCGTTTGAAATCATAGAAGAAGCCATTCTCGATCACAGGGCCGATAGTCACTTGCGTGCCGGGAAAAAGCTCCTGCACGGCTTCCGCCATCACATGCGCGGCATCATGGCGAATAAGCTCCAATGCACGTTCATCACTGCGTGTTATAATCTCAACAGAGCCTGTGACGATTTCATCGGTAAGGTCGCGCAAAACGCCGTCAATCGCGATAGCAACTGATTTTTTGGATAATGATTTGGATATTCCTTCAGCAACATCGCGACCAGTAGTGCCCGCAGAATATTCGCGGATCGAGCCATCGGGAAATGTGAGGGAAATTGAATCAGACATTTTCTTCTCCTGTCCAGTCCCGCCTACAATGCGGGTGGTTTATCAACGCCTGTCGTTTATTCGGTTGTGGCGAATGAGTAAACCCTCGGCAAATTAAGAAAAGTGCCCCTTTCGCGAAAAAAGAGAATTTGCTCTCTTGTGCAGTCAATCAGGCTTTGCTATTCGCCCTCCACCGATGTTTCATCGGTTCTACCAGGTTCAGTAGATTTACTGGCAAAAGTGCGGTCGTGGCGGAATTGGTAGACGCGCAGCGTTGAGGTCGCTGTGGGCTAACCCCCGTGGAAGTTCGAGTCTTCTCGACCGCACCATTTCTCCATCAAAGTCGCATAAAGCTCTATTACAGCTAGCCTATCTATCATCGGCCTAAATCGCTGGCGCTTTGCGGCCCCAATTAACGCAACTTAAAGATGTCTTGCCTAGTTTTGAAGCCTATGCGCTAGGAAACGAATATGATTGAAGCATCGGTTGAACAGAACCCTGATTATGCCCAAACGGCACTATTGGCGACCGAAGCGTTCGCATCCGCTAACAGCATATTCGACCCCACCCATTTGAAATGGCTTTATGAAGATTGCTTTCCGAACGGCACAACAATCATCAAATTGACGGATAGTGAGTCCAATCAGAAGATTGGGCAAATTGCGATGGTCAAGCAGACTGTTTTCGTCAAAGGAAAAGCGGAAAAAGCTGCCGAACTCGTTGATCTTTTTATATTGAAGAAATGGCGTGGAGGAGAAGCCGTCCAGATGCTTTATGATGAAGTGGGCAAGCAGTTTAAACTTCAAAATATACGCTTTGCTTTTGGCATGCCAAACATGAAAGCATTGCCGGTTAACGAACGTTTTTTCGATCTTAAAGGCTTTTTGCGTCTTGATTTGAAGGTTGGGATCACGATGCCGCGCCGCTCCAAAAAAGTGACGACCCATGAAATGTTTGATCGCGACCGGCTCGCTTATTTCACGAAACTATTCGACCAGTATGCGACAGTTGACGATGAGACAGGGTTGAGTTGGGACGGACCGTCGCTTTTCAACCGGCTATGTGGCTACAAATATAAATATGCTGTTCACGCCACAGAGAAATTGCTTCTTATTTCTTCACCGCGCACGAGAAACGGCATGCCCTATACGCTTCTGGCCGCTTTTTTGCGCCGCACGAACGTCTCGCCGGACAAAGCCGATGTTACCCGCCTAACCCGCGCTGCAACCGCGTTCTGGAAGCATCCGCTTTATATTTATGCCGGAATCAACAAGACCTTACCCTTGACCCCCGGCATTTCTTTGCCGCCCAAATTAAGACCGACCCCAATGCTACTTCAAATGAGGGATTTTTCACCGGAAAAAGGAAAACTGGACTTGGACCGCTTCCAACTCATCGACTTCGATTTTGCCTGATCTGAGATTAGAAAACCACCATGAAGCCAATGATCAAAAGAGTGATTATCACCGCCGGCTTGGAGGCCATCGCCTTGAGCCGTATAGGCCGATTGCTGCCCAAAGCAGCCGGACGAGCTGTCATATTCACGCTTCATCATGTGCGTCGCTATATAGACAGACCATTTGACCCCAACGCATTGCTTTCAATTACACCGGATTTTCTTGAAGCCGCAATTCAAGAAGCAATGTCACAAGGATATACACCCGTCGCCCTAACGGATCTGCCGGAATTGCTTGCCCGCCAAGATGACGGGAAGCGCTATGTTGCCTTCACGCTTGATGACGGTTGCCGCGACAACGCCGAACATGCAGCGCCGGTTTTTAGAAAATATGATGTTCCCTATACACTGTTTATAACCAAGGGGTTCGTTGAACGGACGCACACGATGTGGTGGGAAACGGCAGAAGCACTTTTACGTGAGGTCGATCAGTTCCAGTTCGACTTTGGTGAAGGCACCGAAATTGTTGCTTGCACGAGTATAAAGCAAAAAAATGCAACATTCCTGCGCATAGCCCGCTTCATTGAATCAATTGACGAAGATATCGCCGTAAACCGTTTAAACCAAACGGCAATTAGCCATTATATTGACCCGGTAAAGATTATCGAAAATGAAATCCTGAATGCTGCGGAGCTAAAAAGGCTCGCGAGTGATCCACTTGCTCATTTTGGTGCGCATACAGTGTCGCATTGCTGCCTGACGCGAATTGAGGCTGCACGTTTAGAACGGGAAATGACAGATTGCATTGAGGCGATCAAAAACTGGACCGGAAAAACGCCGACATCATTGGCATATCCTTATGGCTGGAAACGGGCTTGCGGCGCGCGCGAGGCAAATGCTGCTTTAAAGGCGGGATTGACGATCGGCGTTACCACACAGCCCGGCATTCTCGACAAACCAGCCCGGGATGAGTGGATGCTGCTGCCAAGGATATCCCTCAACGGGCATTATCAAAAGCGCCGCTATGTTGCGGCACTCATGAGCGGAATTCCCTTTCACCTAATGTAAATGGCGTAGTATCAAAGCTCTTGCAAATCGCTGCCTGCTGCGCCATCTGAAAAGCATGAACATAGAGCCTCAAAAAAATCGTGGCGCCCTTTTAGCCAATCAGTTTTTCTTTCCGCAGGACAGCGATGGAAAACCCGTTGAATGGCGCGTAGCGGAGGAACTGACACCCTATGATGAAGCCGTTGCTTTTATGGAGCAACGTGTGGCCGAAATCCGAGAGGGCACAGCCCCCGAACTTGTCTGGCTTGTTGAACATCCTCCGCTCTATACAGCAGGCACAAGCGCGAAAGATGAGGATCTTGTCGATGCCAACCGCTTTCCCGTGTTTGCAACCGGCCGCGGCGGTGAACACACCTATCATGGTCCCGGCCAGCGTGTGGCCTATGTGATGCTTGACCTTAAACGCCGCCGGCCTGATGTGCGTGCATTTGTTTCAGCGCTTGAGGCTTGGATTATCGGCACACTGGATAGTTTCAACATCAAAGGCGAACGCCGCGAGGATCGTGTCGGCGTATGGGTTCAAAGGCCGGAAAAGAAAAGCCCTGTCGCCGGCACAGTTGCTGAAGACAAAATTGCGGCAATAGGCATTCGTCTTCGCAAATGGGTTTCGTTTCACGGCATATCAATCAATGTCGAGCCGGATTTGAGCCATTATGAAGGAATTGTGCCTTGCGGCATTACAGTTCACGGGGTCACCAGTCTCGTAGACCTCGGCTTGCCTGTAACGATGGATGATCTAGATCAGGCATTAAAGGCAGAGTTTGAAAACCAGTTTGGCCCCACAGGGCCTTAAGCAAATAACAGACCCGCACTCCAGACAAGCACACTACAGTGAATGAAGAAAACGGCTGCAAAGGCGGCAAATATCGCTGTACGCTCATTGCCGCTCATTGGTGTTAAAGGCGTTTTCGGTTTGACACCGCCCTTCGAGGTCATAACGCTTAGCAGCGCGAAGATCGCACCTGAAACAATCAACATCTGCTTCGGCAGGCCAATAATGTGGCCGACGACCATAAAGCAGCCCAAAAGAAAAAACGTGCAAACCGCCTGCCCTATAGCCGAGCGGAACACCTGGCGCAGGACTTGCCCGCCATCGAATTTCCAAACCGGAATGAGATTACCGAGATTAAAAAGCGCAGCCATAAGCGCAAAAACGATTACGCCGTTGGCAATCATATTGGTGCTATTCTCGACAATCATAGAATGTGACCACATTAAAAATGCCGTCATAAACGCTGAAAATCCAGCACCCATCAAAGCAGAAAATCCGATTTCAAAATGCCGGTCATAGGGTCGTCCGCCCAAAGCAATGCCGCCAAGGATCGGGATAAAAATCATGCGCGCCTTCCGGTGCCCCATGATGCGAAAGGCTGCGATATGACCAAGCTCATGCAAACCTACAATCAAGGTCAATGCAGCCGATAAAAACAACCCTTGCATCGTCAGACCGAAGATAGGCCACAGCAGAAAGACAGAAAGCACAGCCATTGCAATCTGCGTCGATGGACGTTCGAATAACCCGCCAGCTTTGAAAGTGCCTTTTTCAGCCCATATTTTCAGCTTGAGCGCCATGCGCCGCAATGAAAAATGGCGAAAAATGTAAAAACCTAGCCCCCGATAACGATCGGTTTCACTTAACTCGACTTGCGTCTCATGAGGTGAGATTGCATGCAGTCTGGTCTCCATCCGGTGATGATGCCAGAAGCTCTGATCAAGCGATGTGTCGCTGGTAAACCATAACATCCACTCTAGACCGCTTGCGCTTTCATAAACTTCAAAATCGCGCTCGATAAAACTGTCTTTACGATCATTATGGGTCGTCACCATCCTGCCGCGGTTGGCAGAATATTTTTCAACAGCGCTCACCGCGCCGTTCCACGTATAATCATCACCGAATGGATGAAGCGCGGCACGCACTTTCTGAACGGGTGCTTTGACCCGAAAAGAACGCTTTATCGTGCGGACGCCAAAAGGCGCCGACATGGCAAGCCACATCAAGAGCAGAATGCCGATTAACAGGAAAGCAATATGCAAACGGGTGACACTTTCTGCGCATTAACGCTATAATGCGTTGCTGGAGAACGCGCTTAGGCAACCTTGTCCAGAAGCGGTTTTAGTGATGGATGCAAATGATCCGATTCCGCTTTTAGAAAAGCGATAAGAGCCAGTTCGTTTTCATGCAGCTTTCCATCGCGCCCGATACGGTCGATCAGCCAGGCAGCTTCTTCCGCGTCGATTTTCTCCGCAATGTTGTTTTTACGCTCAAAAGTCTCATTGCGCTCTTTGTAAACCGCTTCAACACTATCGGGCGCAGCCATTGCGTCACGCACACCACTTAGGCCATTGGCAAACATCCTTGAGAAAAAGTCGGCAATATTCACGCTGTCATCAGCAAGCCATTCTTCACGCGCCAAAGCTTTTTCGCGTGATTGCGGCGCATGGCCGCCAGCGGCCATCAGCGAAAAGCCAATTGCCTTTGAAAACAGCTCGCTCCAGCTTGCATCATTATCAGCATCGGCCGTTGCATCATTGATATCAAATAGGACTTTTGCTTCTTCGCGGCTGACGCCGAGCGCGCCGCCACCTGAAAAGGAGTAGAGAATACGGCGTAGCATTGCCACATCATTCGCTGTTACAACGCCTTTTACACATGTGCGCCCTTTTGCCAGCGGCCCCTCGCCCTCAACCACGGCATATTTGACTTGCGCTAAGGCAAATCCGGACAATGAAGCCGGCATCGATTCAGCTTTCTCCATTGCGCGCAGCAACACTTCCAGCTCTGTCACCGTATCAACCACACCGTTGGAAGAAATCGTACGGATCAGCCATTGTGCATTGTCTTTGGAAATATATCCCTTGGGCGCTTCGACATTCACCAGATAGTCCGTGACGGCCTCCACGAAAAAAGACACCCAGCTGTCAGATTTATCCGCAACAGATCGGTCAAGCGCAAAAAGTGCTTCAGCTTCACGCCGCTGAACAACGCCATCGGCAAAAACGGTCTGCCTCAATTGAAGAACATCAGCATCCACAAGCGTTGCTTTATTTGCCATTGCAGACATTGTTCTGTTCAAAAGTAATTCACCCATAACCATTCCCCGATTGATACAGTGCCTCCAGTTAAAGTGGCACTTGCACATATGACTTGAACGGAACATACACGGTCGAATTTGCGATTTGGCTAACCACGATGGTTAAATTCTTGCGCTCAAAAACGGTTAAAAATTCATGTCCAAAAACGATCAAATACTCGCTGAAACCTACAATAAAGCACTGGAATTTGAAAAAAGCGGGCAGCGCGAAAAAGCTGCTGAACTTTATGCCAAATGTCTTTCCATGGACCCGTCCGACATGTGCGGCGCCTCGGTTCGCATCGCATCTTTGGGTCTTGGTGAAACACCGCTGAAAGCGCCCGATGCTTATGTCGCAACCCTGTTTGATCAGCATGCCGAAGACTTTGACGATATCCTGACTGGACAGCTTCAATATGCCGTCCCCATGCAGGTTGCCGAATATTTAGCCGAAAATGCACCCGGGCCATACCAGCGTATGCTTGACCTTGGCTGCGGGACTGGGCTTTCAGGCATGATGTTATTGGATATGTGCGTCCACGCGACAGGCGTCGACCTTTCGGAAAACATGATAGACAAAGCAGATGAACGCGCCTGTTATGATGAACTGTTCATCAATGAGGCCGTTCATTTTCTGCAGGAATGGTCTAAAGGCCAAGCCCCTGAACATCAGCCGTTTGATCTTCTCGTTGCCACAGATGTCCTGCCTTATATTGGCACGCTTGAGAATTTGTTTGACGGGCTGAAGGCCAACGCAACACCGGATGCAAAGCTCGTTTTTTCTGCCGAAACTCTTCCCAAAGATATGATGGAAGGCAAAGACTGGCACATCACGCCAAACCAGCGCTTTGCCCATTCAAAAGCCTATTTGCAGACCATGTGCGAACGTGCCGGATTTTCGCAGATCACGCATTTTCAGGACATTACGGTCCGGCTTGAACAGGGCTCGCCTATTCCAGGTTACCTTGTGGTTGCGCAGACGCCTTAACACCTTTGATCATATCGCGTTTACCGGCAAAACCGCTCGTTTTCTCTACGGCAAAGCCGGCCGCAGCCAAATTGCGGCGCACCCAACCTGCGGCTGTATAGCTCGCAAATGTTCCGCCCTCATTAGTACGCCGGTGCATTTCCTGCATGAGTTCCAGCGACCACATATCCGGATTTCGCGCGGGCGCAAAACCATCCAGAAACCATGCATCCGCTCTACCCGACCATGCATGCATCCCGTCCAGAACATCTGCGACAATGACGGTAAGCGTTGTCTGATCGTCCATATGCCACACGCCAGGTACATCTGTGAGCGTAGGCCAATGGGCGGCAAGCGCTGCCTGTTCAGTGGCAACTTCCGGCCAGGCCGCAACCGAACGCGCCATGATATCGCTCGTCATAGGAAAGGCTTCAAATGAGACGAAATTCAAAAGCGCACCTTCTTTGCGGTGCTCTTTCCACTGCCGCCATGTTTCAAGAAAATTAAGCCCTGTACCAAAGCCAAGTTCCGCAATTGTACAAGCGCCGCCGCTTTCCCATCTTTGTGGAAAGCTGTTTCCGCCCAAAAAAACATGAGAACATTCAGCGCGACCATCAGATTTACAATAAAAATGGTCGCCAAACTGCGTCGAAAAAGGCATATCACCTTCACGGAACTCTAAAACATCTCTGGGCAAATTGTTTTCCATCATGACCTCTTATCAAAATGCATCCGATTTGCCAGCCTCAAGTTTGAAACCGGACATTGCTATCATCGGTGGCGGCATTGTGGGCCTTTGGACTGCATATTATGCGGGCCTGTCAGGCCAAAGTGTTTTACTGATCAACAAGGAAGAACTTGGACGTGGTGCCAGCTATGGCCTGCTTGGTGCGCTCATGCCGCATCAGCCGATAAACTGGAACGATAAAAAACAGTTCCAGCTTGATGGCCTGACCACCCTGCCCGACCAGATAGCCAATCTGCAAATGCGCTCCGAAGTCGATTGCGGCTATTTTCGGTGCGGGCGCACTATGCCGATCGCCAATGAGGAAAAACGCAAGCAAAGCGCCACTTGGGCGCGCGGCGCAAAGGAACATTGGGTGTCGCCTTTTGACTGGTCTGTGCAAGACAAAAACCCCGCAGAAGGCTGGCTGAGCGATACCGGTTCGCACGGGTATAATACCGACGATCTGTCGGCCCGTATCAACCCGCGCGGTATCATCAAGGCTTTAACCGTGATGATGGCTACATTCGACAATGTTACAATACTGGCCCGAACTAGCGTTGATTCAATCGAGAACACCGCTGCCATCACTCTGGAAGACGGCACTAAAATACAGCCCGGCAAAACAATTATCACAGCGGGGTTTGAGAGTTTTGGCCTGATCAAAGCTATAACAAACAGGTCTCTTGGTTGGGGCGTCAAGGGCCAAGCAGCCCTTCTTAAACCAGAACAGGAAATTAATGTCTCAGCGCCAATTTTATATGATGGCGGCACTTATGTGATCGCGCACGAGGACGGCAACATCGCCGTTGGCTCGACGTCAGAGCGCGAATTTACAAATGGCACACAAACAGATGAGAAGTTGGATCAGATAATCGCCAGTGCAACAGCTTTATGCCCTGCACTGGAAGGCGCTAAAGTTATCGAACGATGGGCAGGTATTAGACCACGTGCCGCCGGCCGTGATCCATTGATCGGTATGTTGCCGGACGCGCCGGACGTTATAGTCGCGACTGGTGGTTTTAAAATCACGTTCGCGATAGCGCACATTATGGCCCGCTGCGCCTTGAGCGCGACTGCCGGCCAGATCGACGCAATACCCGAAAGCTTTCTAGTCGAAAGCCATTTGTCTGAGGCCTGACCGTAATACTAATGAGGTTGCGCTCGCCTAGGCTTCGTCAAGTGCTTTTAAAAAGCGTTTACTATCGTCCCTGATGGCATCTTTCTTGTCATCGCTCATACGGTCCAGACTGCTATACATCATTCCCATGCGCTGGTTTTTGGAAAGCAGCTCCCGGTTTTCGACGAGAAAATTCCAGTAAAGATAATTATATGGGCAGGCTTTCGGGCCATTTTTCTTTGTCACACTGTAGCTGCACTGTCCGCAATAGTCCGACATTTTGTTGATGTAAGATCCAGAAGACGCATAGGGTTTGGATGCAAAGACGCCGCCGTCCGCATAGAGCGCCATGCCCACAACATTCGGCATTTCCACCCACTCATAAGCGTCGTGATAAACCAGTAGAAACCATTCCTGCACCTGTTTCGGGTCCAACCCCGCCAGCAGTGAGAAATTACCGATCACCATCAACCTTTGAATGTGATGGGCATAAGCGTTTTGCTTCGTTTCACTGATTGCCTGATTAAGGCAGTTCATGTGCGTCTTTCCAGACCAAAACCATTCAGGCAAATCACGCTTTGCGTTGAACTCATTGGAAGATTCATAATCAGGCATTTTCATCCAGTAAATACCGCGAATAAACTCCCGCCAGCCGATGATTTGGCGAATAAAGCCTTCGACAGCATTTAAAGGCGCATTGCCCTCCTGATAAGCTTTTTCTGCCGCCTCGCAACACTCCAGCGCGCCAAGCAGACCGACATTGATCAAGGCTGATAAGTGAGAGTGATACATCAGCGCTTCATCCTGCACCATCGCATCCTGATGGGTGCCGAAATCCTCCAGTGCATTTTCGATGAACCAGTTTAAGTAATGCGTGGCCTGTCTGCGCGTCACTGGATATTCAAACGGCTTTAAATCGCCGAAATGGCTGTCGAAACGCTTTTCAACCAGCTTCAACACGTCACGTGTTATGGAATCGACAGACCAGTCCGGCCGATCAGGAAAACGCAAACCGTCCTTGGGAGGCTCCCTATTTTCCTTATCATAATTCCACTTGCCGCCCTCCGGCTCCTCACCGTTCATTAAAAGTCCGGTTTTCTTGCGCATCTCCCGGTAGAAATACTCCATACGCAATTCTTTTCGGCCATCCGCCCATTTTTCAAAATCTTGTTTGGTACTTAGAAAACGGTCATCGCCACGCAGTTCAACATCAATATCGAACTTGTCAGACCACGACTTCTGCATTTCCAAAACACGGTATTCGCTGGCTTCGGTCGCAATAAGTTTTTCAATCGAATGGTGCTGAATTACTCTTTTCAACGCGGTGGTAAAATCAGCATCATCATGTTCATCCAGCCGCTTATAGACAACACTGTAGCCTTTGCTTTTCAAATCTTCGGCAAAGTGCCTCATCGCCGAGAAAATAAATGCGATCTTTTTCTTATGGTGCCGCACATACGTGGCTTCGCCCCACACTTCGCACATAAGCACGATGTCGTTTTTCTTATCCGCATCATTGAGTGCCGAGAGGTCTGTCGATAATTGGTCACCCAATATGAAACGAAGTGTCGTCATGCTGTCGGCCTTTGAACTGAACAACCAAACTACCAACAAACATAGCGGTCATTCATGCAGTTCAAGAGCATAAAGCGCAGCGAATAGCCGTAACAACAGCGCTTAACTTGCAAACTGCTTTAACTTTTCCCCTTAAGCGATTCTTTAAAAATACTTTTCAAACCCAATCAACAAACTGATTTATGTTTCAGCGCCCAAACAAAAACGCCCGCTGAGATAAACTCAACGGGCGATTAAAATACTTGAATGAAAAGTGCTTATTCAGCGTCTTTTTTCTTTGCAGCAGCTTTTTTCTTAGGTGCCGCTTTTTTCTTTGCAGGCTTTTCTTCGGCTTCAGCTTCATCATCAGCCATCAGCTCTTCTTTGGAGACTGTTTTGTCAGTCACATCAACCTGAGTGAGCAGGTGATCAACTGTCTTCTCTTCAAAGATAGGCGCGCGAAGGTTGGCAACAGCATCCGGATTCTTCTGGAAGAATTCATAGATCTGCTTTTCCTGACCAGGATACTGGCGAACTTGTGCCATAAGCGCTTGTTGCATTTCCTGTTCGCTAACCTGAATTTCGGCCTTCTCGCCAATTTCAGAAAGAACAAGACCCAGACGAACACGGCGCTCTGCAAGAGCAAGATATTCGGCGCGCGCCTCTTCTTCTGTTGTGTCTTCATCCGCAAATGTACGGCCGGCTTCTTCAAGCTCGGAAGTGATTTGCGTCCAGATATTGTTGAACTCGGTATCAACCAGTTTTTGCGGTGATTCCAGCTCATACATTTTATCAAGCGCATCGAGAAGCTGACGCTTAACTTTCTGGCGGGTCATGCCGCCATACTGGCTTTCGATCTGTTCACGCACGACTTCGCGAAGACGGTCAGCAGTTTCAAGACCAAGCTTGGCTGCAAGATCATCGTTGATTTCAACCTTTTCGGCCTTTTCGACGAGCTTCACTTCAACATCAAACTCAGCATCTTTACCCGCAAGATGCGCAGCCTGATATTCTTCAGGGAATGTCACTTTAACAACTGTTTTATCGCCGGCTTTTTTGCCGATAAGCTGGTCTTCAAAGCCAGGAATAAATTGGCCTGAGCCAAGTACAAGCTGACCATTATCGTCAGCACCGCCTTCAAAAAGCTCGCCGTCAACTTTGCCTGCATAAGACATAGTGATGCGATCGCCTTCTTCAGCCTTGCCTTTTTTCTCGGAATATTCAGCTGCTGACTGCGCAATTTTCAATACCTGCTCGTCAACTTCAGAGTCAGGAATATCAACAACTTCGCGTGTTACCTTAATACCGGAATAATCTTTGATTTCGATGTCAGGAATAACTTCATATGAAAGCGAGAATTCGAAGTCGGCTTTGCCGTCGAGCACTTTTTGTGCTTCGGCTTCGTCTTCTGTCATTTGAACTTCTGGCTGCGTCGCAGAACGCTCTTTGCGGTCGGCAAGAACTGTGCGCGGTGTTTCGTTCAGAATTTCGTTTACAGTCTCAGCCATAAATGACTTGCCGTACATTTTACGCAAATGCGAAGCAGGCACTTTACCAGGGCGGAAACCGTTTAGTTTAACCTTGCCCTTTGCGTCTTCGAGCTTTTCGGTCAGCTTAGCTTCAAGATCGGCCTGAGGCACCACAATCTTGATTTCGCGTTTCAGGCCCTCATTAAGGGTTTCAGTGACCTGCATATCATAACCTTCTTTTTTCGCATGGCATTGCACGAGGTCTATAACCACCTCCATGCGCCGGGTAAATCGCATTGGTAGAACCTGCCCTAACGCAGGCAGACCGACCCCGGCTGGTGCGGATAGAGGGAGTCGAACCCCCACGCCTTGCGGCGCTGGAACCTAAATCCAGTGCGTCTACCAGTTCCGCCATATCCGCAAACCAGCACGCCGAGGCGTATGGTCAGTCGCGGCTCCTATACCACCGCATTCGCAGTGATCAAATAGAAAATGATCAAAAAAGTGTCTTAATAGAGAACTTCTGTTAAAAAGTTTCGTTCTCCCTGCCTTAAAGCCTTAATTTGCGGGCTTCCGTCGGCCGAAACTGCGACAACAATGTCGGTAACTTCTCCATCCCGCATACGTTTTTCCAGGTCAGGAGCCACTGTTTCGGATGCATAAAAGCGCTCAATCCCGAATTTTATGGACACATGTCCCTCATTTTCTTTGTCAATGAGCCGGTAAACAGTGCTCAAAGTCCCTTTAATGAACAGACCTGATTCCGGCGTTTGCAATTGCAGACGAGCATATTCATGTCTGCCCTCGTCATTTTCCTGAACAATCACATAGATTGGCCGCCCCTCGTAAATCGTATTTTTGTAATCGGGAAACAGCTCGGCGAAATCTTTCACAACAATTTGGCTAATACCGAAATTGAGCCGCACATAACGTCCGCGCAAAAAATCCCGCGGGTCTATCGGTTGCGTTTTTAAAACGATCTCCTGCCCGTCCCGCAGAATAGATGCCCTGCTCTCAATCATCCACAGAACGGATACCCACATCAAAGCAATGGTGAATAGTGCTCCGGCAAGGTGATACGTTTTTTTTGCCTGTTTATTCATGATGCCGCTGCCTCATCTTTATTCTTTGTTGAAGCAAACCGCTTTTCCATCCGGTAAACAAAGCTTGCCACAACAACTAGGAAAACCGCCAAAAGCATCAAGAAGCCTGATGTCGAAACCATTGAAGAGATTGTCTCCGCATAAAGGTAGAAAACTTCAATAAGGAAAATCGCGTAGCACAGGTAGCGAACAGGGACATGTTCTTTGCCGTGCCGATACAGTGTCAGCAAAATAAATCCGATCACCAAACCCGCAAGCACAAAGGAAAACAGACCTTCATCACCAAACTCGTGCAATGCAAGAAGCGCGAAACATCCTGCAATAAAACTGAACTCTACCCTGTTGCGGGTGAAAAAGCCTGATTTACGTGCCGCGTCAGGAGACGGCAACATAATAAAATAGGTTGCTGCCAGAAGCATGCTTCCCCAGATGACTTGGCGCACAATATCCGGCAGATCAAAAAACCATTCTAGCCCGTCAATAATCTCTTCCAAAATCCACCAGGCAATATCAGCCGCAAGCGGCAGTAGACCCGCCGCAGCAGCGATGAGCACCATCGTCTTGGCCCATTTCGAGTTGAGCAGCAAAGAAACAAGCAGCGCAGCGCCCAGCGCGGCATAAAAAACCCAGACCGGCAGACTTAGAAGATTGGCCGGATCCGGTCCTACAAAATGCCACTGGGTCCAGAAAAATAGTGCGCCGCCCGTCAGCACCAGCGAACGCACAGCAATGGCACCGGCTCCCAAACCGACAGCATACAATAAAGCAGCGCCGCGTTCGTCGCCTGAAATATGATACATTTGCGCCACAAGAGCGACAGCGCTCAAAAAAGCACCGCCCGCGATCAAATAGCAAGCCTCTTCCACATATCGGGATTTGGTGCCATAGCGCCCATGAACGAATACACCGCCCAAAAGTCCGGCTGCCACAATACACAAAATACCGATCGTGCGCACCAATCGCGGTATCGCCTCCCAGTTTGAGGCGATCAACAATGCTACACTTGCGGCAAAGCAGATGGCTGCAAAGACTACCAACACCTGAAAGAACGAGAATCGTCTCGTTACTCTTTTGGTCGTCGAAGGACTACCGAATGCTTTTTTCGCTGCGGATGCGTTGATATCTGCCAGCAATGATACGGCAACTTGGTCATCGATCACGCCACGTTTTTGCCAATCTTGAATTTGGCGCTCTATCAAACTGGACAAGTTAACTCCAAAACTGATATTTTTCAGACATTTAGCGCCTTATACCACACCCGCATCCAGTTAATAAACAGGGCAAAATTGTGCAATGCACAATTGCATGGGGCCTATGCATAAATAGCTCTGGTCAAATGCGCTGCCGGGGCATACATGGCGGCCAACAGAATTAAAAACACAAGAAAATACTTGTGATGATCACGATAGGATAATGAAATGAACATCAAACGCTCTTTTACAGCGTGGCGTCAAGCTCGCCGCACATTCAACGAACTTTCACGCCTTTCTGCACGTGAATTGAATGACTTAGGCATTAACCGCGGCGATATCGCTTCAATCGCGCGTCAGTCTTACCAAATCGAACGTTAAGTATAGAAGCCGCTTTCTCTCCTCCCAATTAATAGCGGCTTCCGAGGGTCGGTTCCTCCCGCCAACCCTCATACATAAAGCACCTGCTGGTCCTTCCACCGGCAGGTGTTTTTTGTTTTGGATCACTAAAAAGCTTCGAAATATATTGCACTGCAAAAATGCATGAGTGCTATGCAGCATTACGTCTACTAAAATCGATTTAAATGTCCATATTGGGGCAGTTAGACGGTTCAAACGAACACAGAAAGAAATTAAAGATGTCAATTGCACGTTCATTCAACACATGGCGCACAGCGCGTCGCACAGCACATCAGTTGTCTCGCCTCTCCAATCGCGAGTTGGCCGATGTAGGTATCAAGCGCGAAGCAATTTACGAAATTGCATTGAAATCAGCGCGTGGAAACACAATCTAAGCTGTATCAAAAAATTCAGAGTTTATTGGGTGGCTCGCATTCTTTCCTCCCAGAAAAGCGAACCACGATAAAAACACCCGTCGGATCCTCCCCCCGGCGGGTGTTTTGTATTGTTGAACCATAATCACATTCACGCTATTTGAGCGCATGACAAAAAAAACCATTCACATTATCGGCGGCGGACTTGCCGGATCAGAAGCTGCCTGGCAAATCGCTCAAAATGGCGGCAAAGCCATACTTCATGAAATGCGCGGTGTGCGTGGCACCGAAGCGCATAAGACAGACGGTCTGGCCGAACTGGTTTGCTCCAATTCGTTTCGCTCGGATGATTCCGATCTGAACGCAGTCGGCCTCATTCACCACGAAATGCGTCTGGCTGGATCTTTGATTATTGCCTGTGCCGATCAGGTTCAGGTACCGGCAGGTTCTGCGCTTGCGGTGGACCGTGACGGCTTTTCTGACCTTGTCACCGAGAAAATTGCGAAGCATCCTGACATTGAAGTCGTACGTGAAGAGATTACGGGCCTGCCGCCGCGTGAATGGGAGCAGACTATCATTGCGACCGGCCCGTTGACAGCACCGGCACTTGCCGAAGCCATTCAGCAGGAAACCGGTGCGGAAGCATTGGCATTTTTTGACGCCATCGCACCGATTATCCATTTTGATTCGCTCGACATGGACACATGCTGGTTCCAGTCACGCTACGACAAGGTCGGCCCCGGCGGTAACGGCAAGGACTATATCAACTGCCCGATGAATGAAGCAGAATATAATGCTTTTATTGATGCGTTGATTGCCGGCGATACAACCGACTTTAAAGAGTGGGAAGGCACACCCTATTTTGACGGCTGTCTGCCGATTGAAGTCATGGCGGAACGTGGCCGCGAAACCTTGCGCCATGGCCCGATGAAGCCAATGGGCCTTACAAACGCGCATAAACGTGACGAAAAGCCTTATGCGGTTGTTCAGCTTCGACAGGACAACGCTCTGGGCACGCTCTATAATATGGTCGGCTTCCAAACCAAGCTTCGGTACGGCGCTCAAACCGATATTCTGCGCATGATACCCGGCCTGCAAAATGCCGAATTTGCACGTCTGGGTGGCCTGCACCGCAATACCTACCTTAACTCGCCAACTTTGTTGGCAGAGGATTTGACGCTTAAATCACGTCCGGGATTGCGCTTTGCAGGACAAATTACCGGCTGTGAAGGTTATGTGGAATCAGCAGCAATGGGCTTGCTTGCAGGACGTTTTGCGCTTGCAGAGGCGTCCGGTGAAAAGCCCCATTTACCGCCCGTGACAACAGCCTTTGGCGCACTGCTGAACCACATTACCGTTGGCCATCTTGCTCACGAAGAAGAAAGCGGCAAGCGCTCGTTCCAGCCGATGAATGTCAATTTCGGCCTGTTCCCGCCGCTTGAAGCTGGTGCCATTCAAAAACCGGAGGGCCATGTCGGCCGTTTTCGTGGTAAGGATAAGGCACAGGCCAAGAAACGGGCTTACACGGCACGTGCTAAAATAGCTGTTCGTGAATGGTTGGGCATCGCCTCGCAACAAGCTGCGGAGTAAGATCATGGGTGACGACAAAGTCATTGTCGAAAATGTCAATATTCCAGGACAAACCTCCCGCGTTGACGCGTCTAAATATGATGCGATGAAGAAAGCTTTACTTGCCGTTCTGCCGGATACGACACCGGGCATGACCGCAGCAGAAATGAAAAAAGCACTTTTGCCCCATTTACCCGATGATCTGTTTCCGCAGGGAAAAACATCCGGCTGGTGGATGAAATGTGTCCAGCTTGACCTTGAAGCTAAAAAACTGGTGGCGCGTGAAAATTCAAAACCACTGCGTTTTTACAAACTCTGATTAGAGCCAAGCTCTTTTAAAGCTTTGTCGCATAGCGGGTAAGATACCACTGCGCCGTAAAAGGTGAAATGCCGAACGGTTCAAAAGCAATGTCGCCGCCACGCTTTTCCGCACGCTTGAATATCGGTTGGCAAATTCCGAGAAGAATAAAGGCGCTGCGCTGCTCTTTTGGCAATGCGCCAATGGCAGTCTCGGCCTTCTGCAAGTGATCGCGCCCAAGTGCGGTGAGCGCAGAAACCGTGCCATTAGCTGATGATGGATCGTCCAAAGATAGAAATTGCGCATCGGACAGGCCACTAATCTGCAACAATTCCTTAGGTACAAAAATCTGACCGCGCACACGATGCTGCGCCATGCGCCGTAATAGTTGCGCAATGCCATAAGCAATACCGGCATGACCGGCAGCATCGCCGTTTTCCGGTGCTTGGCCGGTCAGGATTTGCGCCAGCATCTGAAAGAGAACCGACCGCGTTTCACCCAGATAGCCCTCAAAATCGGCCAGACCTGGCATTGGATCATTATAAAGGTCAAAAATGCGCGCTTCACAAAGCGCGTCAAATGCATGGCCTGGCAAATTATATTGCTCGATTGTTGAGAGCAGAGCCTCGCCGACCGGATGTTGCCTGCCCTCTTCGGGACGCAGACCCGTCGCAACATCGCGCCACCACTGCAGCCGTATTTCACCCGGCAAAGCTTCGGAAACAAGATCACGTATGCGGTTAATCTCGGCATTGAAAGCCCATAAGGCTGCCGCCGCTTCCCGCTTGTCCTCGCTCAGGAAAAGGCTCGCAATGTAAGCTTCGCGATCAACATCGCGCAAATGATTGAGGATCGGCGTTTTGCTCATAGAGTATAACTAACGCAAACTATGCTTTTTCAACAGCAATGAGCGCTGCGGCAACACTGCGCTCCTCTGCCAATAAAACGTTGAACGTGCGCACGGCAGCGCCAGTGCTCATACTGTCGCAGCTAATGCCTTTCTCGCGCATCGCTTCGCGCACATCTGAAGGTACGCGCAGCAAATCAGCACCGCATCCAAGCAGTAATACGTCAATATTATCGGCCTCATCCAGTACCGGCTGTAAAGCCTCAAGCGTAACATCGCTCATGGATGCTGCTTTCCAGCCATAAATACCCGATGGCAGCAGCAAAACCGAGCCGCGATGGGACATATCCGCAAAGCGAAACCCGCCATTGCCATAGGCATCTATCTGCGCACGGCCCGGAAAATGTGCTTCGTGGATTTCAATGCCTTTAGCCATGTAGCAGCGTTACCCGAGATCGATTGGCATTGTATTTGCCGTCGCCGCTTTTTCTTCATCAACGGATTTGTCCTTTTCAGACAGCGCACCCGGGCGCAGTCTGAACAGGATCAGCAATGGTGCTGCGACAAATATCGACGAGAATGTACCGATAACAACACCGAAAATCATAGCCGCAACGAAGCTTTGCAGAACTTCACCGCCAAAGAAGTACAGTGCGATCAGCGCGAGCAATGTCGTTACAGATGTGAGTGTTGTACGCGGCAAGGTCTCGTTCATTGATTTGTCGAGCAATTGCGGCAAGGTCATCTTCTTATAGCGCCGCAAATTCTCGCGGACGCGGTCATAAACAACAACAGTATCGTTGAGCGAGTAACCGACAATCGTCAAAATAGCGGCAATGGAGGACAGGTTGAACTCCAAGCCCGTAATCACATACATGCCGATTGTCAAAATCACGTCATGCGACGTGGCAATGATCGCACCAAGCGCAAACTGCCACTCGAACCGCAGCCAGATATAGACCAGAATTGCAGCAAGAGCCGCCAAAACGGCGATCGTACCGGCCTGTGCAAGTTCGCCCGACACAGTTGGCCCAACAACCTCAACACGTCTTATGTTATAGTCCGCTTCCAGCTCCGAACGTACGAGGTTTAATGCGCTTTGTTCGGCGTTATCGCCGCCGCCCTGACTTTCAATGCGGATCAGAATGTCTTGCGGCGAACCGAACCCCTGCACCTGAACTTCACCAAGGTTAAGATCGGACAAACGCGAACGGATATCACCGGCGTCAGCAGTTTCAGCCTTGGACTGCACCTCGACAAGCGATCCGCCTTTAAAATCAATACCAAGGTTCATGTTTACCGTTGCAAACAAAACCATTGAGGCAACGACCGCGATAGCAGACCCAGTAAAGGTAAAGCGGCGCAGCCACATAAAGCCGATATTTGTACCATCAGGAACAAGTTTGATAAATCCGGACGGAAGCTCTTTCGGCTTACGGTTACGGATCCACCACGCCACCATCCAGCGTGTTAGAACGAAGGCTGTAAATACCGTTGTCACGATACCGATAGCCAGCGTCACCGCAAATCCGCGAATTGGACCTGAACCTAAGTAGAACAGGATACAGGCAGCGATCAGTGTGGTCACGTTGGCATCAACAATCGTTGTCAACGCACGCTGGAAACCGGCGTCAACCGCTTGAATAAGCGATCGTCCCGCCAGCTTTTCTTCGCGTATACGCTCGAAAATCAACACGTTTGAGTCAACCGCCATACCAACGGTCAAAACAATACCGGCAATGCCGGGCAGCGTTAGCGTCGCTCCCAGCATGGATAGGCCGGCAATCAGCAAAACAATGTTGATGATCAGAGCCAAATTGGCAATCAAGCCCAGCAGTCCATAGGCTGCAAACATAAATGCCAGAACAAGCAATCCGCCAACGATACCGGCGATCTCACCGGCCGCGACAGAGTCCGCACCAAGGCTAGGTCCAACGGTACGTTCTTCCACAAAGGTTGGTTTTAGCGGCAAAGCACCTGCACGAAGCAAAATCGCGAGATTGTTCGCGCCTTCAACGCTGAAACTGCCGGAAATCTGTCCCGAACCACCTAAAATAGGCTCATTGATTACGGGAGCTGAAACAACCTGATCATCAAGAACAATGGCAAACGGACGGCCAACATTCTGTGTGGTGGCACGGCCAAAACGCTGCGCACCGGTTCCGTCAAACCGGAAGGTAACAACCGGCTCATTGGTGTTTTGATCAAATGAAACACCTGCATCATCAAGATTTTCGCCTGTGACCAGTTCGCGTGTTTCAACGAGATACGGTATTGGCGGATCATCCTGACTGTAAAGAACTTCAGTGCCCACCGGCGGACGGCCTGAAATTGCGTCCTCAACCGAATTTTGAACATCAACCATCTGGAATGTCAGACGCGCAGTCGTACCGATTAGTTCTTTTACACGCTCCGGATCATCAGCGCCGGGAACCTGAACAATAATACGATCATCACCCTGCCGCTGAATGATCGGCTCGGTTGTGCCAAGTTCGTCAATACGGCCGCGGATAACTTCAACAGTTTGCGCCAACGCCTGCTGCATCCGGTAATCAAGTCCGGAATCAGTCAGGATAAGTTCAAGACTGCCATCTTCACGTGGTGCGATATCGACTTCGGTAACCGCCGTGCCCGTAAATGTGTTGCCGACAACCGGTGCCGCCAGTTCCGACAGCAATTCCATTGCCATTTCAACATCGGCTTCATTGCGAATACGAACAGACACAGTTTGGCCTTTTCCGGACAGGCCGGTATAGCCAATACCGTCCTCACGCAGCAATTGGCGAACCTGATCGCGTACAGATTCAAGCCGGTTTTCAACCAGCTCATTGCGGTCAAGCTTCAATTGAAGGTGTACACCGCCTTGAAGGTCGAGCCCGAGTGTCATTGCCTTGGAGGGCACAACATCCGGTAAATTATTCGAAACAGACGCCGGATAAAGATTTGGTAACGCGAACATCACCCCCACAAAGACGGTCAGCCAAATGAGAACAGTTTTCCAGGGAGAAAAATATAGCATGTATCAATGTTCGCGCTTGTTGAATCAAAATGCGCACTTAAGCGTGCAGATTTTTGATTTTGTTACTTTTTATCAGTTTTCGCAGGTGCGTCATTTGCGGCAACAGGCTCGCCTTTAACGCGCACATCTGAAAGCATCGAACGCAGCACACGAATTTTCGTGTTCGCGGCAATTTCAACTTCCAACTCGTTATCATCGATAACTTTAGTCACCTTACCCACAATGCCGCCGCCTGTGATAACCGTATCATTACGGCGAACTGCCTGAAGCATCGCAGCGCGGTCCTTCATTGCTTTACGCTGTGGACGGATGATCAGGAAATACATGATCACAAAGATCAGAACGAATGGCAAAAGTGACGTCAGAATATCCGGACCACCAACGGAAGTCGCACCCTGCGCAAATGCTGGGGTAATAAACATAAAATAGCTCCTCAAGACTAACCAAGGCACATTGGACCTTGAAATGTGTCGCGAATATAGTCACGAACCCTTCTAATGCAACCAAAACCGGCGTGTTTTCCCGCGACAAAACAACTGAAAGTCCCGAAAATGGCAAATGATGCTCAATCTTTAAGCTCAGAATTATCTGCTAAGCTTGATCTGCTAATCCAAGCCGTCGAGAAGCTGGCGCCTCAAACCGTCGCAAAGTCCGATCTTGATGCCTCTGACTGCTTTGTTTTTGATGCCGGTAAAAACGCACTGACGCCTGTCTTAAAAGTAAATCGCGTTGATGTCAGCCTGATAAAAAGCGTGGACCGTGTGCGCGATATTCTTCTGGATAACACACAGCGTTTCGCCAATGGTCTGCCTGCAAACAATGTCCTGCTTTGGGGCGCGCGCGGCATGGGTAAATCCTCATTGGTCAAAGCGGCGCACGCTGCCGTCAACGCAAAAACAAAAGACACGCAAATCAAACTTATCGAGATTCACCGCGAAGACATTGATGCGCTCCCTGCTCTGCTTGTCGAAATCCGTGACAGCAAGCACCGCTTCATTTTGTTCTGCGATGATTTGTCGTTCGACCATGACGACACCTCGTATAAATCACTGAAAGCAGCGCTTGATGGCGGTGTTGAAGGCAGGCCCGACAATGTCATATTCTACGCGACATCCAACCGGCGCCATCTTTTGCCGCGCGATATGATTGAGAACGAGCGCTCGACAGCCATCAATCCGTCGGAAGCCGTGGAAGAAAAAGTATCTTTGTCAGACCGCTTCGGCCTGTGGCTCGGTTTTCACAAATGCAGTCAGGACGAATATCTCGACATGGTCAAAAGCTATGCGGCCTATCATGACTTGAAAATTGATGCGGATGAATTGCAGCGCGCGGCGCTGGAGTGGGCGACAACGCGCGGCAGCCGTTCCGGCCGTGTCGCCTGGCAGTTCATAAACGATCTTGCCGGAGAACTCGGGCAAAAACTCAAGGACTAAACAATAAAGCCGCCCTAAAAAAGCGGCTTTTTCTTGAATTTTGAAAGTCTTATCGCAGATAGGTCATCGGGTTAACCGGTGTTGTGTTCTTGCGAACCTCAAAATGCAATTGAGGCTGTTTTGCACTACCGGTCATGCCTGATGCACCGACGTTTTGGCCGCGGCTGACATTATCACCGCGCTGAACACTGATTTTATCCAAATGCCCGTACACGGTGACAAGGCCGTTATCGTGACGCACGAGCACAGTCTTGCCAAACTCTTTCAGCCCTTCACCGGCGTAGATCACCACGCCGTTTTCAGCCGCTTTTACAGTCGAGCCGCGCGGTACGGATATATCGATACCGTCATTGCCTTTTCCGCCCACATTCGAGCCATAGCTGGACACAACGCGCCCGCGAACCGGCCAGCGCAATGCTTCAACACCGGTATTTGCCGGCGCATTTGCTGTGCTTGAAGAATCAATCGTTGAAATCGAACTTTTGTCAGTCGTTTTCGGCTTCACAACTGTTTCAGCTTGCGGCGTGGAAGCTTGCGGCACCGAAGGTGAAAGGGATGCAACCTGAACGCCCTGCGGGCGTTTTTGAGGAACCGGTGCAATTGACATCGGAAACTCTGAGCGGCCACCTATATTTGAGCTTGCAGAGCGCACAGCCACATTGTTATCCGGCGTCGAAATCGGTGCGGTTCTGGAATAGACATAGGTCGGAATAATGACTTGTGTTCCGGCATTTACACCTTTTGGATCGGAAATATTGTTGGCTTCCATGATGGCATTTGCTGGAACGCCATAACGCTTGGCCAGATTATAAACCGTCTCGCCTTGGCGCATCGTCACATAGGTTCCACCGGCAGCGGTCCATCCTTCCTGCTTCGTTGCAGCCGCACTCGCAGTTTGCTGCGATGAAGGAACCTCTGCCTTTGCTACAGTTCGTGGCTCAGGCTTTGCAGGCATCGGCTGCGGCGCGGAAAGCGACTGTCGCTGCACAGTGCTCTGGCGCGGGATCGAGTTTGTATAAGTTGTATCAACGGGCTGCGTATGCGCGCTTTGCGGCTGTGTATAAACCGGCTGGCGTTGGCCAAAAAGCGATCGCTGCACGGGCGCGCTCGGCACATGTACGCGCGAACGGATGCGTGGTCCTGTCCGGTTAACCGATGCAGTATAAGTGTTATCAATGCCGTCACCGCCCGGTGCGCTATAATCTTGCGCCGGATCCTGATACGCCTGCTGCTGCGCTTCTTGAGGATATGGGGTATTTACCGCGCCAACACTCTGCTTTGGAACAGCACCGGTATAAAAACCATCACTGAAACGAACCGTATCTCCGGCGCACGATGCGAGAGAGACACCGACCGCCAAGATTGATACGGACTTGAAGAAATTTGCCGAAATGCGGCTGGCAGATTTTTTACTCATAACACGTCCTGCAACCTTTAACATGAGAGGCTATTAGACTCTGTTAATGTTACTCGACGGTTAAATTTTCGAAATTGTGTCTAAAAATAGAGCGCTATAATTTTTTCGGCATGCGCGGATTCAACATTTGCATCCGCACATTGCCCAAATCCTGACGCTCATACCGGCTGCCGACTTTTGTCATATGAACGAGTTCCTGTGGTTCATCCGCAGCACCTATGGCGCATATCAGAACGCCCGATGACACAAGCTGCTCAATAAACTGCCTTGGTATGGCATCAAATGCAGCCCAGACAACAATGCGGTCAAACGGCCCATCGGACACTCCGCGGGAGCCGTCGCCATGCAAAGCTACAACATTGGCAAGCTGTTGAGCGGTAAGTTGGGCAAGTGCGGCATCGTGTAAAGTCTTATAGCGCTCAATCGTGTAGACACGTTTGGCAAGCCTTGCCATCACCGCCGCCGTGTAACCGGAACCTGTTCCAATCTCTAAAACGCGGCTGTCGGCCTGAATATCGAGGGCATTGATTACACGTGCCTGAAAATCCACGCTCTCGATCGTTTCGCCGCAATCAATCGGAATTGACCCTTTTGACCACGCAGCACCGTGAAATTCACTGCGCAAAAAATTGCGCCTTGGTGTTGCTTCAAATGCACTGATCAACTTGCGGTTATCCAGTCCGGTCGCACGCATGCGCAAAAGAAAAGCGGCAAAACCTTCGCGGTCAATCGGGCTGGTATTCATCGTTTAAAGTCAACTTTCACTCAGCAAATTTTCAAGTGACTGTTTTACTTCACGCGCGGTTAAATCAAGTTTAAGCGGCGTAACCGAAATATAGCCATCATTGATAGCACTAAAATCTGAGTTCGGGTTGATTTCGGCATCGGTCGGGAAAAAACCCAACCAGAAATATTGCTTGCCGCGCGCATCATTGCGCTCGGTCATGGTCAGACCGTGTTCAATCCGCCCCTGCTCTGTAATGCGCGTGCCTTTAACATCACCGACATTGCAGCTTGGAAAGTTCAGATTGAGCAAAGTATCTTTCGGCATGTCCGCCTGAATAAGCTTTTTCAACACCGCTGGCGCATGCGCTTCAACCACATCCCAGGGCACCGTTCGTGTGTCCTGCTCGTAATTATAGTGCTGGCTGAGCGCGATGGAGCGGATCCCCATGATTGTGCCTTCCAGCGCCCCGCCGACCGTGCCGGAATAAGTCACATATTGCGCAATATTGTGACCCGCATTCACACCGGACAAAATCAGGTCCGGTGCTTTATCCAACACATGACGAACGCCCATAATGATACAGTCAGCCGGCGTGCCATTAATCGTATAATGCTTGTTAGAAATTTTGCGCAGGCGAAAAGGCTCGCTCATTGACACGCTGTGCCCAACACCGGATTGATCGGTTTCCGGTGCAACGATCCAGACATCATCGCTTAGCTGGCGTGCAATGCGCTCGAGAACCGCAATTCCCGGCGCATTCACACCATCATCATTGGTGATCAGAATTCTCATGCGCTGATGACATCCAAGCCACCCATATAAGGCTTGAGCACATCAGGCACACGAATGGAGCCATCTTCATTTTGATAGTTTTCCATCACTGCAATCAATGCGCGGCCAAGCGCAACGCCGGACCCGTTAAGACTGTGAACGAACTTCGTCTGCTTTTCATCTTTCGCGCGATAACGTGCATTCATGCGGCGGCCCTGAAAATCACCGCAAGTCGAACAGGACGAGATTTCACGGTAAGTGTTCTGCCCCGGCAACCAGACTTCAATGTCATGCGTTTTACGCGCACCAAAACCCATATCGCCGGTACAAAGCACCATTGTGCGAAACGGCAGACCGAGTTTTTCAAGCACAGTCTCGGCGCACTTGGTCATGCGGTCCAGTTCAGCATTTGAGCTGTCTTCATCGGTAATCGACACCATTTCAACTTTATAAAACTGGTGCTGGCGCAGATAGCCCTTTGTATCACGGCCCGCCGAACCCGCTTCAGAACGAAAACACGGCGTCAACGCCGTATAGCGGCGTGGCAGCGTTTCAGCATCAACAATATCACCGCTGACGATATTGGTCAGCGACACTTCAGCGGTTGGAATAAGCCAATGTCCCTCTGTGGTCTGATACAAATCTTCGGTAAATTTCGGCAACTGACCGGTACCATACATCGCTTCGTCGCGCACCATGAGCGGCGGATTGACTTCCGTATATCCGTGTTCGCCTGTATGCATGTCCAACATGAACTGGCCAAGTGCCCGTTCCAGACGCGCCAAACCGCCGGAAAGCAAGGTGAACCTTGACCCGGACAGTTTGGCCGCCGTTTCAAAGTCCATCATGCCAAGTGCTTCACCAAGTTCGAAATGCTCTTTCGGCGTGAATGAAAAATCCGGCAAGCCGCCGACTTTGCGAAGCTCTACATTATCGTTTTCATCTTCCCCGAGCGGCACATCATCAAGCGGTATGTTTGGCAGCACAGAAAGCGCGTCATTGAGCTTTGCATTGAGCTCACGCTCAACATCTTCAGCATTTTGCAAAAAGCCTTTTAGCTCACCGACTTCTGCTTTCAGCGCTTCGGCCTTTTCCGTATCGCCCTGCCCCATGGCCGCTCCGATTTCCTTGGAAGCTGAATTGCGCCGTGATTGCGCCTCCTGCACTTTGGCAATATGCGTGCGGCGTTCTTCATCCAGAGCAATCAAAGCCGCAGATTGCGGCTCCACACCGCGTTTGCCAAGTCCAGCGTCCAGCGCTTCGGGGTTTTCACGAATCCAACGAATATCAAGCATAATCTTACCTTTATTGCGCGAAAGAGAACGCGCCAGAATTTGCCTCGTCAATCGCGTAAATAGACGAAAGGGTCAAGTGGTCAGAGCAATTCCACTGGTGATTGCTTAGGCAGTTAGGATTTTTCTTCCAGCGAAGCCGGAGTATCGCCAAGCCCGTCTTCTTCATCATCATCGTCATAGGAAGGGCGATCACGCTCCACTCTTTTGACAAGATAGATGGACAACTCATAAAGCAGCAAGGTCGGGATAGCCAAGCCCAACTGGGTTAGCGGGTCCGGCGGCGTTAAAATTGCAGCCGCGATAAATGCCAGCACAATCGCATATTTGCGTTTATCGATAAGAGCTGCCGACGAGATAATGCCTGCCTTGCCAAGAAGCGTCATGGCCACCGGCAACTGGAACACCAAGCCAAAGGCAAAAATCAGTGTCATAATCAATGACAGATATTCTGACACTTTCGGCAGGTTCTCAATCGCCACCTGCCCCGCGCTTGCCGGTTGTTCCAGCGAAAGGAAGAACCACATCGCCATCGGGATAATCAGGAAATAAACCAGCGCAGCACCGATCAGAAACAAAACAGGCGTTGCGATGAGAAATGGCAGAAATGCCGATTTTTCATTCGAATAGAGCCCCGGTGCGACAAAACGATAAATTTGCGTTGCGATAACCGGAAACGCCAGAACCAGCGAGCCAAAGGCTGCGATCTTGATTTGTGTAAAGAAGAACTCTTGCGGCGCTGTGTAAACGAAGCGGATTTTATCCATATCCATATCAAGCCAGCTTGCGGCGATCGTATACGGCACAACGAGAAAATTAAAAATTTGCGTGGCAAAAGAGAAGCAAAGAATAAAGCCAACAAAAAATGCGGCAATGGCATAAAGCAGCCGTGTTCGAAGCTCTTTTAAATGCTCGATAAGCGGCGCGGCGGACTCATCAATCTGATCTTTCAAAGATTTATCGCTCACGCTTCACCCTTCGGCGTAGATGGTTTGGCTGCTGTCTTCTTGGCTGTGGTTTTGCGTTTTGCCGTTTTCGTAGGCGCACTTTTCGCTGCTGTTGCAGCTTTTGGCTTGGCAACCGGTTTCTTAGCGGCCGTCGACTTTGCAACAGTCGATTTTTTTGCCGGAGCCTTTTTGGCGGGCGCTTTTTTGGCTGATGCTTTTTTAGCCGGAGCCTCTACTTCAGCAGCAGCATTTTCAGTCACCTTTGTATCAGCACGGTTAATCTGCGCATTGACAGCTTTTGTGCCTTCAATATCTGCCTGTGCGGCGTCATCGACTGATTTTGCCACACCTTTAAGCTCATCATTGATATCACGCCCAACCTCGCTGAGCGGGTTCAGCGCATCTTTGATCTTGCTGCGTGGGTCCATGCCGCGCACATCACTGGCGAGCGTTTTAAGCTCATCAAGTTCCGCTTCCGATAAAGCATCATCGAATTGCTTGCGAAAATCACCGGCCATTTTGCGCGCGCTGCCTAATGTTTTTGAAAAGCCGCGCAATACACGCGGCAAATCCTTCGGTCCAACCACAACGATCAGAACGATGGCAATAAGCAGTAATTCGGTCCAGCCAAAATCAGGCAGCATATCTTAAGCTTTGCAGATTTAAGGTTGAAGCAATTAGCTTTTTTTCGAAGTCGTTTTAACGGCTTCGACGCCGTCTTCAGCTTTATGCTCAACGGTTTTCGCAGAATCTTCAGCGGCGTTTTTCGCATCATCCGCTTCATCGGCCATGCCTTTTTTGAAGCTTTTAATGCCTTTCGCAACATCACCCATCAATTCAGGGATTTTGCCGCGGCCGAACAGCAACAACACAATCACCAAAACGATGACCCACTGCCACCAACCTGTAATACCCATGACTTAATCTCCCAAAATTTTCTATACTGGCATTAAACTGCCAGACGTAATCTTACAAATTATTTAAGCGTTATCGTCGGTAGTTTCAAACAGCATAATGTCGTTATTTCGCACTTTTATAACTACGTCTTTAGCATCATATGGCAATTCGTCTGCACGAATGCGCGCGCGTAGCGGTTCATCAACCCCTGACACCGCTAGACTAAGCTGTTCGAAATCACCTAAAAAGCGTCTGGCCGTCACGCGGCCCAGCACACCTGTGTCTTCTTTTTTAGCGGCGCTGACCTCAATACCTGTCGTCCGCACGGCAATTTTCACATTCCGCGCCGGCCCATTATCGGCAACGGGTAGAACACCAAGCGGGGTGTCAGCCACGCCATTATTGACCACGCCATCAAATACATTCAGTTCTGCAAAAAAACTCGCCACAAACAAATCACGCGGCGCACGGTACATTTCGCCCGATGTTCCCACCTGAACGATCTTGCCGTCATTGAGCAGTGCGATACGGTCCCCCATCCGCATCGCTTCTTCCGCATCATGGGTCACAACGATGGTTGTCGCCCGTGTTTCACGCAAAATTGCGAGTGTTTCTGCGCGTATGGAATCTTTCAGCCGTGTATCCAGACCGGAAAACGGTTCATCCATCAGCATAACCGACGGGCGCGGCGCCAAAGCACGGGCCAGCGCAGCCCGCTGCTGTTCGCCGCCGGATAGTACATCAGGGTAAGAATTTACATGGTGTTCAAGCCCGACACGCCGGATCGCGTTCAGCGCTTCCTGTTTGGACATCACTTTCGACATCGTCGTCAGACCAAAGCGGACATTGTCCAATATGGTCATATGCGGAAAAAGCGCAAAATCCTGAAACATCAATCCGATGGAACGCTTCTCAGGCGGCAGAAAAACCTTCTCGCTGGCAATTTCGCGCCCGTTCATAAATACAATGCCAGATGTTTGAGGTTCAAGACCGGCTGCAACGCGAAGCAGCGACGTTTTGCCGGAACCGGACGGTCCCAGGAGGCAGATCACCTCTCCAGGCTGAATATGCAGATCAATGCCTTGCAAAATATGCTTGTCGCCATAATGCAGATGCAAATCGCGAAACATAAGCTCGGCAGCAAATGATACACCCGTACGGGCAGCATTTTGAGAAGTCGCCGGAGCCATTATTTGCCGTTCATTATCTTGCAGGTTGGAGAAGTTGAGGCTTAAGGTCAGCTTATAGCCTTAAAAAGCCCTGCCATGTCAATCAAACTTGATCAATCATCTTGCGCCATCGGCGTTAACAGCCCGAGTTCTTCTAGGTCAATATCACCCAGTTCCTCTTCCTCATCAGTCAAGGCATCAGGATCAATGCTTGGCATAGGCACAGAGAAGCCCGCAGGCATACGCGCAGACAAAAGCCCTGCCGCCTTTAGCTCTTCCATGCCCGGCAAATCACGTATTTCGCCAAGTCCGAAATGATCCATAAACTCAAGGGTTGTACCATATGTTACAGGGCGACCCGGCGTTTTGCGCCTTCCGCGCAATTTGATCCAGCCTGTCTCCAAAAGCACATCAAGTGTGCCTTTTGAGGTTTCCACACCGCGAATTTCTTCCATTTCGGCCCGTGTAACCGGCTGATGATAAGCAATAATCGCCAAAACTTCGAGCGCAGCACGCGACAATTTGCGTTGCTGCACCTGTTCGCGTTGCATAAGAAACGAAAGATCTCCGGCCGTGCGGAATGCCCATGCATTGTCGACACGCACCAGATTAACGCCCCGTGTTTCATAAGACTCGGCAAGCGCTTTCATGACATTTGGCACATTCACACCATCTGGCAACCGGTCTGATAAAGCTTTTTCAGTGACAGGTTGCGCCGATGCAAAAACCAAAGCTTCGGCCATGCGCATCGCTTCTTTGGTTGCGAAATCAGTTACATGTCCCTCAGCCGAATCTTCATCGGCGTTTTGATCTTCCATGATGTACGGTTTTGAGCTCTCGTTCATATTATCCATCATATGGCAGCCTCGGCAGTGCTATCCTTGGCAGCAGTCGTATCACGCAGATAAATCGGCGCAAAATGCTTGTCCTGACGTATGTCCAGAACACCTTCGCGCGCAAGTTCCAGGCTGGCGGCAAATCCGCTCGCAATCGCCGTGCGCCGCTCTTTTGCGGTCGGAATATAGGCAATAAAGAAGCTGTCCAGCGCGGTCCAATCGCTCATATTCCCGATTAAACGCTGCAATATTGTGCGCGCATCCTTCAGCGACCATACAGGGCGGCGTTCGATGGCATAATCGTCATTCATGGCGTGGCGCTGGCGACCGCCGGCATAAGCGGCAAGTAGATCATAAAGAGACGCGGAAAATTCCGTACGCTTTTCCAGAACGACTGTCTCCGGCATACCGCGGGCAAACACATCGCGGCCAAGCCTGTTGCGATTGACCAGCTTGGAAGCCGCGTCACGCATCGCCTCAAGGCGCTGCAACCGGTATTGCAAGATTGCAGCCATTTCTTCACCGGTCGGTTCGTCATCGCTGGCCGGCTTGGGAATAAGCAGCTTTGATTTCAGGAAAGCGAGCCATGCCGCCATAACCAGATAGTCTGCGGCAAGTTCGATGCGTATTTTCTTGGCCCGCTCGATAAAGTTCAGATATTGCCGCACCAGTTCAAGCACAGAAATCTGCGTCAAATCCACTTTCTGATTGCGCGCAAGATGCAGCAAAAGGTCCATCGGACCTTCAAACCCGTCAACATCGACCACCAAAGCTTCTTCATTGGTAAGGCGTTCTGGGCCATTATCCTGCCAAACAGCATCCATCGGCACCGCTTTGCCGTTCTTGGCATTACGCGAACCTTCAGCCGTTTTTTTTGCACCTTGCTGTGCCATGCAGCCACTTTCCTTCAACGCTTCGTAAAAAGCGCATCAAGCCAGTGAGCATGATTAGGCGTAAGCGCTCACCAGCGCATTGAATTCTTCACGCAGAACTACCGTTTCTTCAGCAGCTTTTTGTGACGCTTTCAGCAAATCTGTTGCGGCATTGGCCCGTTCCAAAGACCTACCTGATAATGTAGGCGCGACCTCGTAAACCGGCAACATCTCGTGCATAGCGCCATTGCAATGTAGTACAACATCGCAGCCCGCTGCAAAGGATGCTTGCGCTCTATCACAGAAATCCCCAGAAAGTGCATGCATAGACAGATCATCGGTCATCAAAAGGCCGTCAAATCCAATTTCACCGCGAATTATAGTGTCTATCACATGTTTTGATGTCGTTGCCGGTGCTTTGGCGTCCAGCGCTGTGTAAATAACATGCGCGGTCATGGCCATTGGCATATCTTTAAGCTGCTTAAACGGCTCGAAATCATGTGCGCTAAGATCTTCAAGGCTCGTATCGACAACCGGCAGATCTTTATGACTGTCAACCAGTGCGCGGCCATGGCCAGGAATATGTTTGATTACAGGCAGAACACCGCCTCCAAGCAATCCTTTTGCCGCAGCCAGCCCCATATCCGCAACAGCCTGCGGCGTATGGCCATAAGCGCGGTTTCCAATGACATCATGCGCGCCTTCGATCGGTACATCCAGAACAGGCAAACAGTCCGCATTGATGCCAAGCGGCAAAAGGTCAGCGGCATGTAGTTTGGACATCATATGTGCCACGCGCATGCCTTCGTCTTTGTCTTTTTTGTATATTTCGCCCAAGACCGCACCGGAAGGGTAGTTTTGCGTGATCGGCGCCTTGATGCGCTGAACCCTTCCACCTTCCTGATCAATGAATACCGGTGCATTGTCGCGGCCAACAATCTGTCTGAAATGTGCAGTTATTGCGCGTATCTCGTCAGCAGTACCGATATTGCGCGCAAACAGGATAAGCCCCCAAGGCTTATGCTCTTTCATCATTGCAATTTCTTCATCGGTAAATGCAGTTGTTGCACAACCAACAATCATGGCCTTTGCATCGGTCATGGTAATCCCTTCGATTTTACAAAATATATGGGCGGCACATTGGCCGCCCGAAAAAGTGTGATGATCAGCGTGTTACGAAACAACTTCCGCCAGCAGATTTGATTTGCCCGCAAAGCGTATTGGCCTCTGCGCGGCTGTCTGCGCCAACGCGAACGCGGTAATAAGTACCTTTGCCTTCAATCTCGGCTCTGCGGATCACAAGGCTGCGCCCGCCAAGGACATTGCCGAACCGGTTTGTAAGCGCGCGCGCAGACTGCTGTGCATCCGCTTCTGACGGCAGTGATGCCATTTGCACTGAAAATGGCGTCGATGGCGCTTCCGTGGCAACAGTCGGTGCAGGCGCGGAGGCAACCTGGGTTTGCTCCTGATTGACGATATTAACCGGCTGGTCCTTTGGCCGTTCAGCAATTTGCGTCGGCGAAATCGTTTTTGTTTGAACCGTGCGCGTTGGTAAGGCTGGAGTAGCTTCAGAAGCTTCCGGCGCTGACGTTTCATCAGATGTCGCGGCAGCTGTTGCAACCGGCTCGCTGGCCGTTTCACTGCTTTCAACATTTACTGTTTCAGCAACAGGCACACCGCCAAGCTGTTCCGGCTCTACAGACGCAACCTCTTCGGCAGCGCTCGTTGATTGCGGCTCAATCGGCTCCGGTGTTGGCACAGCCTCGCGCTCGACCAGCGTACCATCCGGCCGGACAACGAGAGTGCGTACTTTTCGCGGCGCAACCACAAATGGCGCAGCCTCGTTAGAAGAAGAATCTGTTGCAGAGGGCGCAAGTCTGTCTTCACCTTTTTGCAAGTCTTCACCATTCAAACTGCTTGGCAGTGCATTTTCCGGTACGGCGGCAATATCAACTGGCTCTTCAGACGTGGAGACCAGCTCTTCCTGCGCAGGCACACCGGCTGATTCACTGAACACAGCACGGTCCTGATTAGGTACTTCCTTGCCGCCCGGATTTTCCGGCGCAACTTTAACAGGCTCGGAACTGGCTTTTACCAATACTGGCCCGTCAGAAGTGCCTGCTCCACCACCTGAAAGCGCAAAAATGCCGATGGCGCCAACAATGGCGACACAGCCAAGAATAGCGGCAACCACAAGACCGCGCTTAACGGTTCTCGGCTGATCATAACCGGCACCGCCTACAGCTTCATTGTTATAGCCTTCATTGTCTTCGCTCAAGGAAACATTGGCATCACCTGAACTACTGATATCATGGCTCACGAATTCGATATCTCGTGCGAGTTCGGCCTCAAAGCGCGTTTCATCGAATGCTTCATCATCGTTCGCCATGGCAGTTTCGCCGGCGCGGCGCGACAAAGCTGATGTCGCAGTTGCCGCAGCCGTGGTTGCAGCGGTCGCAGCAACAGGTGCGGCAGCGCCGGACCAGCTATCATCATCTTCAAGAGAGACCTCATCAAAATCGATATTCAGCTCGTCTTCGAAATTATCAGAAAATTCCGCGTCGACATCCGGCAAATCCGGCACATCTATGGCGACAGGACCATTATCATTGAACGCGGACATATCTGTGGTTTCCAGCACAGGCATTCCTGTCGAAGCAGACGCCTCTACCGGCTCATCAGCCTGTTCTGAAAAGATATTTTTGATTTCATTGTCAAACTGTTCGATATCCTGATCGACTGAAGACGACAGCGGCAAGGGCTGTTCGTAATCTTCTTCTGTTTGCTCTGGTTGTTGATCGGCTGCGGCTTCTGCAGAAGAATCCGACACAGCCAAATCATCCTCAAAGAACGCCGAAAACTCATCTTCAAGCGCATTGTCTTCCATCAAAGCAGCGCTTTCCGGCGCAGCATAATCTTGTGAAGGAACTTCCTCTTCAGGATATTGGTCGGCAACTTCACCTGATGGCTCAACATTTTCAGCACGATTTTCATAGATAGCAGGCTCTTCAGGCTGAATAGCTGTATGAAGCTGAACCGCCTCCAGTTCATCATCCATATTTTCAGAATAGTTGACGTCCGGCGTTGCATTTTCAAATTCGTGCGTTGCCAGAACAGGTTTTTCTGACGTGGCAGCAAGTTCTTCAGACACTTGTTCCGCATAGTCCGGCAGTTCCGTACCGACAGAAACATCGCCGCCCAACATCGCTGTCAGCTCATCTTCAAGCGACATGGCCGTTGGCGCAGCGTGAGCAGCTTCAACCGGCTCAGGCGCAACAGGCTCGTGCGCAGCCTCAGGGCTTTCTTCAACCTGCGCTTCTTCCGCATTATCTTCGTAGTGTTCGACGCTTAATTCAGCCAGTAGCGCGTCTTCAAGGTCAATCTGTGGATCGATCTGAGCAGAATCCGGTTGAGGCTGCTCATCATCAATCCCCATAATGCGCGACAATTCAAAGAGCGGATCATCGCTCCTGATATCCGCTTCGTTCGTTTCATCCTGTGAAACGCTTCGCGTTGCTGCATCTGTCATTGCGGTCACCCAAACTCTTTACCCGTGGAAGTTTCCACTTAAATTGCGCAATACCAGCGTAATATGGGCAAAAAGTGGCCTAAATCACCGCATTTCTTCCGGTGCGTCCACGCCCAATATTTCAAGACCAGAGCGCAGCACGTTCAAAACGCCCTGCACCAAGCCAAGTCTGGCAGAGGTCAATTGTGGATTGTTAACCTTAACAAACCGTAAGTGCTCATTATCGTTACCTTTGTTCCAATGTCCATGGAAACTATTGGCAAGCTCGTAAAGATAGAAAGCAATACGGTGGGGTTCCTGTGCCATAGCCGCAGCTTCAACGATACGCGGGAACTCGGCCAGTTTGCGAACAAGCGCAATTTCGCTCTCGTCATCCAGCATATGCAGCAATTCCAGGTCAGCGGAAATGCCCGGAATCTGCTCTTGCGCCTGCCTGAATACCGAATAACACCGTGCTGAAGCATATTGCACATAAAACACCGGATTATCTTTTGACTGCTCTGTCACTTTGGCAAAGTCAAAATCAAGCGGCTCGGAACTTTTGCGGTAAACCATCATAAACCGCACGGGATCGCGGCCAACCTCATCGACGACATCACGCAAAGTGACAAACTGCCCTGCCCGTTTGGACATTTTCACAGGCTCGCCATTGCGCAGCAGCTTCACAAGCTGGCAAAGCAGTACGGTAAGCTCGACACTGTCATCAGAAACAGCGCGCGCCAATGCTTCCATCCGCTTGACATAGCCGCCATGATCAGCGCCAAGCACGAAGATCATTTCTTCAAAGCCGCGCTCGAACTTATCAACGAAATAAGCAACATCAGCGGCAAAGTAGGTATAAGACCCGTCCGACTTCACAAGCGGCCGGTCAATATCATCACCCACTTCAGTTGATCTGAACAATACCTGCTCGCGGTCTTCCCAATCTTCCGGTAGCTGCCCCTTCGGCGGCGGCAGTGTGCCGCGATAAACATGACCCTTCAGCGTCAAATCGTTCAATGCAGCTTTGATTTTTGTCGCATTATCTTCATGAACGGTGCGCTCGGAGAAGAACACATCATGATGCACATTCAGCGCCGCCAGATCCTCACGGATCAACTTCATCATGGCATCGATGGCTGCATCCTTGATAATGGCAAGCGCATCTTCTTCGCTTTTTTCTTTAAGCGTTTCGCCATATTGTTCGGCCAAAGCCTCGCCCAGCGGTACAAGATAATCGCCAGGATACAGCCCCTCAGGCATATCGCCAATCGCTTCGCCCAAAGCCTCGCGGTAGCGTAACATGACAGAACGGGCCAGCACATCAATCTGCACGCCGGCATCATTGATGTAATATTCTTTTACAACATCAAACCCGGCAAATTTCATCAAATTGGCAAGCGTGTCACCGATAACCGCGCCGCGGCAATGTCCCACATGCATCGGGCCTGTCGGGTTGGCAGATACGAACTCGACATTGACTTTTTTGCCGCCGCCAACATTGGAGCGGCCATATTGCGCGCTTTCATCGGCCATCAATTTAAGCTGATTCAGCCAGAATTCGTTGGAAATGCGCAAATTCACAAAGCCGGGACCGGCAATCGATGTTTCAACGATATCAGCATCTTGATCTAAAATGCTCACAATTTTTTCCGCAAGCGCGCGCGGGTTTTCACCAACCTGCTTGGCAATAACCATTGCCGCATTGGTGGCAATATCGCCGTGAGAAGGATCGCGCGGCGGCTCTACATTGACACGTGCTGTTTCAAGCGGTCCGCCATCTCGGGTCTCCAACTGGAGGCCTTCAACAGCAGCAATCACCCGGTCGCGAAACGCGGAAAAGATATTCATGTCAACATTCCTGAAATTGTGAGACGCATATGCGTTTACTGTGTGTGGGCGCTGCTACCGCAATTCGGGCGTTTGGTCAAACAAGCGGCAATGTTCTGCATGGGCAAAATTGTCTGTCATACCCGCCAGAAAGTCCGATACGCGGTATGCAAGTGATTGCCGATCAAGTTTTGTTACGCGGTCAGCCCATTCCCCCCGCATTTCAGAAGGCGTTTGCATATAGCGGTCAAAAAGATCGCGAATAATGTCTTCGGCTTGAGCGCGAACCCGCAAAACATTCTCATGGCGGTACATATTGGCGAACATAAAGCGCTTGAGCTCTTTTTCGCGTGTGTTCATCACAGACGAGAAAGACACGATGGTTTGTCCGACATTATAGATATCATCCACCGATTGAGGGTTGAGCAATCGGAGATTTTCTCCCGTCATGTGGATCACATCCTCAACCATTGCCGTCATGACGCGGCGTGTGGTTTCGTGGCCCCGGCGTGTTTGATCAAGATCGGGATAGAGCCTATCGACAATGGCAAGCTGTTCGCCAACCAATTCAACTTCTTTTAAAAGATCAAAGGAAAGCAGTCCGGCACGCAAACCATCGTCAATATCATGCGTGTTATAGGCTATGTCATCGGCAATCGCCGCGACTTGCGCTTCCAGACTGGCATAATTTGCCAGTTTTAGATCATTTTTTTGATTGTATGTTTCTATCGCCCGCGGCAACGGCTTGTCACCGAAAGGTTTTCCGCTTTCGTCAAGCAATGGGCCATTATGCTTCACAAGCCCTTCCAGACTTTCCCAAGTCAGGTTCAGGCCGTCGAATTCCGCATAACGGTGCTCTAATTCTGTCACAACCTTGAGCGCGTGGGCATTGTGATCAAACCCGCCATACTCGGCCATGAGTTCGCCCAAGACATCCTCGCCGGTATGCCCGAAAGGCGTATGACCGAAATCATGAACCAGCGCGATTGCTTCGGCCAGATCTTCATCCAGGCGGAACGCCCGCGCCAAAGCCCGTGCAATTTGAGCTACCTCGATCGTATGCGTCAGCCGCGTTCTGTAATGGTCGTCTTCATGGCTAAAAAACACCTGTGTCTTGTGCTTCAACCGGCGAAATGCGGTTGAGTGGACAATTCTGTCACGGTCGCGCTGAAAGGCAGTACGTGTCGGGCTTTCGCGTTCGGCGACCAGTCTTCCTTTGGATTTTTCAGGATTGCTTGCAAAAGACGCACGCGAACCGCCGCCAAAACCTATATCGTCGAACTGCACCACCGGAACCTGTCCTTATTCATGCCCCACACATGTTTAGTCTTACATATTGACCACAGCCCTCCGCGTCCATACCTATAGGATAAGAATGGAGCAAATCATGACCGCCCACGAGCCATCAAAACAAGTTCAAATAACCGATGCCGCGTTCGCGCGCGTTGCCAAGGTGCTTAAAGATGAAACCGAAAACAATGCGCTACGCGTTTCTGTTGAGGGCGGCGGCTGTTCGGGGTTCTCATACAAGTTTGACCTGACTTCAGAGCGCAATGACGATGATATTGCCTATGAAAAAGACGGCACAACCATCCTCATCGATGAGCTGTCGCTGGTCTATATGGGCGGGTCAGTCATTGATTTTGTTGATGATCTTGTCGGACAAAGTTTCCAGATAAAGAACCCGAATGCTGTCGCCTCCTGCGGTTGCGGAACGAGCTTTAGTGTCTGATGAAAATCGCGACATGGAATATCAACGGCGTTAAAGCACGGCTGCAAACAGCCAAAGACTGGCTTGAGCAGTCAAAGCCCGACATTGCCTGCCTTCAGGAAATCAAATCGGTAGACGAAAACTTCCCGCGCGAAGAATTCGAATCGCTTGGATATAATCTCGTGACCCACGGCCAAAAAGGCTTCAATGGCGTCGCGATCCTGTCACGCCTTCCATTCGATGAAGTCAATCGCGGCCTGCCCGGCGATGACGCTGACGAACAGGCACGCTTTATAGAATGTGTCGTTTCAACAAAGCATGGCGCGTTGAGGGTTGTTTCACTTTATTTGCCAAACGGTAATCCTGTTTCCGCTGACTCGGTTAAATTTCCGTACAAACTTGGCTGGATGGAGCGCCTGGAAGCATGGGCACAAGAACGCTTGGAACTGGAAGAACCGCTTATTCTGGCCGGTGATTATAATGTCATACCTATGCCTGTTGACTGCCATGATCCAAAGGTTTGGGAGGGCGATGCACTCTTTAGGCCCGAAAGCCGCTCTGCATTTCGCCGTTTGGCCAATTTAGGCTTTACGGATGCGCTGCGCGCAGTGACCGACGCTTCTGAAACCTATACTTTCTGGGATTATCAGGCCGGCGCCTGGCAAAAAAACAATGGGATACGTATCGACCACTTAATGTTGTCGCCGGAAGCGGCAAACAAGCTGGTCAGTGTGGATGTCGAAAAATATGTCCGCGCTTGGGAAAAACCTTCCGATCACGTGCCAGTCGCGGCCGAACTCAATTTCTAATGAACGGCTGGCGCAAGCAGGACCGCCTTGCCAGCGTTATTCGGTTGTGATTTTTCTGGCCGGACTTCTCGACGGCTATAGACCGCAGCTTATCGAGCAATATTTGTTGCTCTACACCATTATTATGTCCGTTCTGGTCATTTACTGGCTCTATCTGGATGCTGCCAGCTTTCCTCAAAAGCGCCCGAGAGGCTTTGCAATCATTGCCTCGCTCTTCTTTTTTCCTATCGGTATCTGGCTTCATTTAATGCAAACACGCAGCCCTTCGCGTGGTACACTTCTCACGGTCATTGTCATTGCAGTCTATCTATCCGCCTATATCGGCGGGTATTTTACCGGCGAGGCACTGGCTTGATGTAAAACATTGTCAAAGTTGAAACTTATACAGCCTATCACCACTTCAATAGGAAGGGTTACTTCTTGAGGATAAAGATATGAGCGAACTGACACTGTTTTTAATGCCTGCCGGCCTGATATTCTTGGTTCTGCTCATCTGGAGCATTATCGTTATCACGCCCGGTAAGCGTGCCAGCATTATTGAGCGCTTCGGCCGCCCCCTTGCACGCGCCAAAATGTCCGGCCTGACTTTCAAACTGCCTTGGCCGATTGATATAATCGTATCTCAGGTCAATTTGCAGCTTCAGGAAATTTCGGCGGATGTGTCCGTCAAAACGTCCGACAACGCCTTTATGTTGCTTCCCGTCAAAGCGCAGTACCGCGCCAGTTCGGAGCCTGAAGGCGCCGTGCGCGCCTATTATGAATTGGAAGACCCTGAACAGCAGATCACAAGCTACGTCCTTAACAATGTCCGCCAGTCAGCGTCCGGCATGACAATGATTGACCTTTATCAAAACCGCGATGCTATCGAAGCGCAGGTGCAGGAAGCTTTGCAGGAGCGTTTCATCCGATACGGCTACTCCATTGAAAATGTATTGATTGACGAACCCCAGCCAAGTGTTGAGGTGCGCGATGCTTTTAACCGTGTGATTGCGTCCGAGCGGGAAAAAGAGGCCGCGCAAAACATTGCCGATGCAAAGCGCATTGAGCTTGTCGGTGTTGCCCAAGCTGAAAGCGAATCCAAAAAGCTACAGGGTGAAGGCATAGCCAATATGCGAAAAGCAATCGCTGTCGGCATGGAAGCGGCGATGAAAACCCTCACAGATTCCGGCCTTAATGAGCAGGAAGCCCTGCATTTGCTGATGGATACCAACCGTCTTGATACGATCAGCACGGCAGCCGCACATGGCAATCTGGTTCTGGCCGATATGCAGGACAGCACCCATTTTATGAACACGATCGGCGCACTCAAAGCGGCGGAGCAAAATGATCGCAACAGGAAAAACGCTTCAAATACAGAGCGTTCACCGCGGCAAAATCGCTCGATACCGGCACTCAATCCGTTTGCCCGCAAGGACGAAGAATAAAGGTCTATATCAACCACTATTTGGTATTGCTTGCGCGATTTGGTTTTCTATGAGACCCTTCCACTATAAGGTGGGAGGGTATTTCAATGAAATACAGACTATCATCGACAAAAGCGCTGCTCATCGCAGCTGGTTTTACCGCTCTTTTTCCAGTCACATCATATGCAGGAAAAGAGTGCACCTGCCGGTTCAAAGAAATGTCCGTGCCGGAAGGAATAACGGTTTGCTTAAATCTGCCGACAGGCAATGTTCTTGCGACATGCAGCCGGGTTTTAAACAACACATCGTGGAAATTTTTAGAACAAGAATGTCCTTTGGGCTCTCTTGAAAAGCCGTCTACTTCGGCACCTGCCCGTCTTAGTTAGAAGTTTCGCCCTGTTGTGGCTCAATTTCAGTTGCTTTTGCATCATTCCGCTCGGCTTCTAAAGCCGCGTAATAGCTTGCCGTATGGCGCCGGAACCAGCGAACAATTGAAAATATGCCATAAGCACCAATCGTATAGATAATCGTAGCCCCTACGCCCAGACTATCCTTGATCAGCCAATAGGCAGCAGCCAGCATTGCGGTGATAAAAACACTTGATACGAGCATGGCGACTGCAAATAACCGCTCTTCCGGTTTGGCGACAAGCTTCCAGATCAAGTCTACAAAGAAGAATATAATGCCCGCCCACAAATAGGCGGCGAAAAACATAACAGGCACAATAAAGATAATGAATCCGGCATCGCCGATGGGATAGAAAACGCTAACAACAAGCGTGAATATCGCAGCCACGACAGCCTGTAGCACTTTTAATTTGGTGCCCGTACTCATCGTCGACATTGGCTTCATTGTTGAGAATAATCCAAATTCACCACGTTTAATTACGTGCCAAACTCTCTCCGTAAGAAATGCCGGTGCGTCGGTCCGCTTCAGACGAAACAGCAAAAGCTTCTTCCTGCATGGCGCGTATCCAGCCCCTATCGGCTTCTTCTGCATTATGCAGAGCAGTCGTCATTAATCCTAGGCCTTCAACGGTCTTGCCTGCATCAAACATCATTTTCCCAAGCATCGCTTGCGAACCTGCATGACCTTTGCTTGCGGAAAGATTGAACCAGCGACCGGCTTGACGGTGATCGACAGCGCCGCCTTCTCCGCTCAAAAACATTTTTCCAAGTTCGAACTGCGCATCGGCATCTTTAAAATTGGCTGCCGCCTGCCAGTAAATATCACGCGCTGCCGCAGGGTCCGCCTTAACAGGCGATCCTGCAATACCGCGCTGAACATATCCGCCGATTGATACTAAAGCATCCGCCACAAAGGAGGAATCACGGCTGCCCTGCTCGGCACCTTCTTTCACAATACCGCGCAATATCTGAAAGGCTTCAAAATCGTTTTCTTCAACACCGTCACCGGCTGCATACATTTTGGCGAGCTTCCAGCGTGCTCCAATGTGACCGTCTTTGGCTGCGTCACTATAGGCTTTGAAAGCTTCATCCTTGCGACCGCTTTTATAGGCAGAAAAACCAAATCTGAATGTCGTCCAGGCTTTTCGCTCACCGCTCGGCTCTGCGCTTTCCTGCGGATCAAATGCATGGGCCGGTGCGCTGAAAAAAAGGCTCGCACACACGCACACCAACATGGCAGGTCGACCGGCCAGCTTGGCATAATGGCTCAAATGCCTGATTACGTTCAGGTTATCTTCCAGATATCCACTTAACACTTCAATTCCTCTGCTCCGCCTTCATACAGGTGGGCAATATTACTCACAGTGTGCACGCGCACATTTATTATCTGATTAATGACATTAAATTGCGGTTTTCGCATGGCTTCGTAATTGCTTAATCTTTGTGGCGGGATCGCGGCAAAACGTCCTCACGTAATCTTACACCAAGAATTCTAACGAAACTGTTGCTGAATCGCCACAAAGTGAATTGAGCAGAATTAATCTCCAATTTCACATAAAAAACCCGCCACTTGGGCGGGTTTTTCTAACTATTTGAGTAACTTAGAATTTCACTTTAAAGGAAGCTGACACAGCAGAAACTACATCGCTACCGAAATCATAAGCAACATCTGTACCGAATGTACCGTTATCGGTTGTCACAGTACCGGATGATCCAGAGGTGAGAACACCAATCGCGCCACCCAAACGGAACTCGGCATTTTCAGTTGGCTTATAAGAACCGCCGAAACCGAATGTCCATGTGTCTGTCTGTGTTCCAACACCTGTGCCGGTGCCACGGTCCCAAGTAATAGACCCTGCAAGTGAAACCTTCTCTGTTAGCTGATGACCGACACCGGCTGATACAGTCCATCCGTCCTGATAAAGAAGATCAAGTGATGTTACGCGTGTGCCGCCATTGTAAGTACAGTTCGCGTTAAGCGCACGTGTAGCTTCCGGACAGAACGATACGTTTTGCAACTGGCTCCAATCAACCCATTTGACAGAACCGAACACAAGCCAACCTGGCGCAACACCGGATTGAACTTTAAGTTCGACAGCTTCCGGCATCGCGGTAGAGCCGAAGACAGGAATAATGGCACCATTGACCTCAGAAAGATCAAGTACGCCAGTCACATCATCAAGTTTGACTTCAGAATAGTACATCAAGCTCGCGCGCAGAGCGATTTCTGGCACCTCATAGGCAAGACCAGCACGCCAGCCATAACCGCTGTCGCTAAGCTCTAGGCGGCCAACACCGTTACCTAAGGCTAAAAGCGGTGGAGCAACCAAACGTTCCTTGAAGCCACTCATTTCAAGATAAGAAACGCCGCCGATAATACGCAGCTTGCCCGGGCCGGCATTAAACGAATACGAACAGGTTCCGGCAAAGCCGTCGCTATCAATTTTAGTTTCGATGTTTGAGTTTGCACCCATCCAGTCGGCGCCCGGCTTTGTGTGCGCACCATAAGGCTGCGAATAATCTGCCATACAGTTGAAATCTTCTGTAAAGCCAACTTTCAAGCCAACGCGTGGGACAAAATAAGATTCAGTCTCATCGGCAGTTGTTGTGCCGCCGCCGAAGCCGTCTGAACCGATACCGTCAGATGCATCGGTGTCGCGAACATTTTTAAGCTCACGCTGTGGCATAACATAGGCGCCGGTTGCATCAAAAGCTGCGCGTGAGTCATCAAAAAGCAGATCGATGTTGTAGCCACCGCGCTCAAGGCCACCCGCATTGGCTGCAGTCGCAAGAATTGTTGCGCCAGCAAAGCCGAAAATAATCTTTTTAATTGAGCTAGACATGTGTCCTCCCCTAGAAACGAACCTTCCCTATTTCACTCAAAGAAAGTTACCAGTTCAAGAAGATTTTCCAGAACGGCTTATTTCCGCTGATGGACGTTACGTAAAGTGGGCAAATTTTGCTTGCGTAAGCTTTAATCACAAAGCCTGAATTGTCACAAAATGGTGATTGAAGCGTGTAAAACCGTCGCAGTCTGATCAAAAACATCTAAAAATGCCTCTTTTCAGCAATTGTGGCGCATTTATGTTGCAATAGTGTCACAAATGGACATGTTTTACAGCGCTCACAAAAAATAGGGCCGTTAACGTAAGCGTCAACGGCCCTTGGTTAGACAAATTCGGCATTCCGAATCATTTTAGCGCCTGAATTCGCGCCAGTGCGGCTTCAAGATTTTCAAGTGTCGGCTTGAATTCTTCCAGCTTCTCGCGCTCGGCCTGAACGATCTCCGGCTTGGCATTTTGGACAAATTTTTCATTGTTCAACTTGCCTTCGATCTTGGCCATATCGCCGCGCACCTTGCCGATTGCTTTCTCAATACGCGCGCTTTCCGCATCCACATCAACCAGAGAGCCAAGCGGCAAACAGGCTGTGCTTTCGCCAACAACAATCTGTGCAGAGCCTTCCGGCGCACTATCAGCAACAGAAAGCGCTTCAACACGGGCAAGCCACTGAATCGCCGCAGCATTGCGTTCCATTCTGCCACGCGTAACGTCTCCGGCATCGACAAAAATAAGTGGCGCTTTGGCCGATGGCGGGACATTCATTTCGGCACGAACTGAACGAATGCCGGACACCAGCTCAATCAGCCAGTTGATCTCTTCAGCCGCTTCATCATCTTCAAATTCCGCTTTTGGCCAAGCGGCATGGCAGATAAGTGTATCGCGGACCTCTGACGTTAAACCCCAAAGCTCTTCGGTCATGAACGGCATGAACGGGTGCAGCATTTTATATGCCTGATCCAGCACATAAGCAGCACAGGCTTGTGCCTCTTTCTTTGCCGCCTCGTCTTCACCCTGGAAGACGGGTTTAAGCAATTCCAGATACCAGTCGCAGAAATTATTCCAGACAAATTTGTAGGCAGCCGATGCCGCATCGTTGAAACGATAAGTATCTATACCCGTCGAGACTTCTCTCACAGCACGCGAAAGTTCTGTCAAAATCCAGCGGTTTACCGGCAGCTTTGCATTTTCCGGTATGAATGATGGATCATGCGTCACACCGTTCATCTGCGCAAAGCGTGTCGCATTCCAGAGCTTGGTGCCAAAATTGCGGTAACCAGCGATACGGTCCGTATCAAGACGCACATCGCGGCCTTGGGCGGCCATAATCGCCAGCGTAAAGCGCAGCGCGTCAGTGCCGTACTCATCCATCAATTCCAAAGGATCAATAACATTGCCTTTGGATTTGGACATTTTCTGCCCGTCCTTATCACGCACCAAGGCATGGACATAAACGGTGTGGAAAGGCTCAATGCCTTTTCCGTCTTCATCCTTCATGAAGTGGTTGCCCATCATCATCATGCGCGCAACCCAGAAGAATATGATGTCAAATCCCGTTACCAGAACATCTGTCTGGTAATAGGCTTCAAGCTCTTTGGTTTTCTCCGGCCAGCCCAGTGTCGAAAACGGCCACAGCGCCGACGAGAACCATGTGTCGAGAACATCAGGATCACGGCGCAAAATACTTTGCGTGTCAGACGCTTCGATCTTGTTCTCTACCCACGCTTTCCACGGACCTTCATGAGAAATGTAGTGTTGAATCGCCGCCTCAAGCGCCAATCCTTCATTCTTGGCAACGAAAACACGGTCATCAGGGCCATACCAGGCCGGAATCTGATGCCCCCACCAAAGCTGGCGCGAGATACACCAAGGTTGGATGTTTTCCATCCAATTATAATAGGTGTTTTCCCATGTCTTCGGCACAAAATTGGTGCGGCCCTCTTTAACCGATTCAAGCGCCGGCTTGGCCAGTGTTTCCGCATCGGCAAACCACTGGTCGGTCAGCATCGGTTCGATGACCACTTTGGAACGGTCGCCAAATGGCTGCATGATTTTCTTTTTTTCCACCAATGGCACCGTGGCGCGTGTTTCACCGCCCTCTTCCGGCGCAAGCGGTGCTTTTACCGGACCAAGGCGCGGATCGGTTTCCGGCACCATAATGGCCAGACCTTCCGCTGTGATGTCGGCCACGACCTTTTTGCGGGCTTCAAAACGGTCCAGTCCGCGATATTCATCCGGTACGAGGTTAATCGCATCAACCGCCGCCTCACTTGGCAGCTCACCGCTTTCGACAATCGCCTTCGCCTTTGCAGCCTCTTCTACATAAGAAGCGCCATCAGCACGCATTGCCGCTTTCGTGTCCATAAGACGGTACAGCGGAATATTGTTACGCTTGGCAACCTGATAATCGTTGAAATCATGCGCGCCGGTGATTTTAACCGCACCCGAACCAAAATCCTTATCGGGATATTCATCCGTAATAATTGGAATTTTGCGGCGGTGCTCTTTGGGACCGACAGGAATCTCGCAAAGCTTGCCAACAATAGAGGCATAACGCTCGTCAGAAGGGTGAACAGCCACCGCACCATCGCCCAACATGGTTTCAGGACGTGTTGTCGCGATGGAAATGTAATCACGCGTTTCTTCTAAAACGACATTACCGTCTTCATCTTTTTCAACATAAGTATATGTCGCACCATCGGCCAACGGGTATTTGAAATGCCACATATGGCCGTCAACTTCGGTGTTCTCAACTTCCAGATCAGAGATCGCGGTTTCAAAATGCGGGTCCCAATTGACCAGACGCTTGCCGCGGTAAATCAGACCTTCATTATAAAGCTCGACGAATACCTTAAGCACAGCCTCGGACAGACCTTCATCCATCGTAAAGCGCTCGCGTGACCAGTCACACGAAGCGCCAAGGCGTTTGAGCTGATTGAAAATCGTGCCACCGGACTCGTTTTTCCACTCCCAGATTTTCTCGATAAATTCCGGCCGCGTAAAGTCGGTGCGCTTTTTGCCCTCGGCGTTCAGCTTGCGCTCGACGACCATTTGCGTGGCAATGCCCGCATGGTCCATACCCGGCTGCCAGAGCACATTATTGCCCAGCATTCGCTGATACCGGATCATGATATCCTGCAACGTATTATTGAGCGCATGGCCCATATGCAAAGAGCCAGTCACATTGGGCGGCGGTATCACAATGCAAAATGGTTCTGCGCCCTCGCGCGCACCGGCACCAGCGGCAAACGCGTTGCTGTCATCCCATTTTTTGGCAATTTGCGGCTCAACACTGGCCGCATCAAAAGTCTTATCAAGCATCGAAAAACCCGTGCCGTTTACCGGCTATTTGTCAGAAATAATATGACCTTGGATAAATCGGATAGTAGGCCCGCTGTCAACACAGACGCGCTTGATGATCACACGGCAAATTACTCGCCGCGTGCAATCCGTTCAATTTCGGCACGAACCAACCGCTCGACCATTGCCGGAAGGTTGTTATCAAGCCATTCCGACAGCATCGGCTTGAGCAGATCTTCGGTCATCTCTGGCAAGTCGCGACCGGCTTCTTTTGCCAATGCTTCTGACAGGCTTTCAAATGAATTGCCAATGCTTGTCTGAACCTGCTCGGAAACCAAATTACGCTTAGCCTGAGGAATATGTGAAGGCGCTGCCGGGCGCACATGGGCACCGGCGACTTCGGGGTCCGATGTCCTTGCAGCAAGAGCACTGCCAACCTTTTCAAACGCCGTGCGATCGTCAGAGGTAAAACGCTGCTCGTATTTTTTCTGCGAAGGCTCGGCTTTTGGGGCTTCTACCTTTGCAGGCTCCATAATGGAAACTGTTTCCTTGGCTGTTTCCAGAGAAACGACATTGCTGTCCGCTGTTTCATATTTCGTATCCAGAGTTTCCAGAAAGCTATCAAGCTCTGGCACACCAATGTCGGAAAATTCGTCGGCAGTTGATTTTTCAACTTGGTCCAGCACTTCAGCACCAAGGATATCAGCAGCCGTCACCATAGATATCTGTTCGTTTTCCTGAGAAGGATCGGACGCTGCGTCATCATTGGCAACAGATTCCTTGGCAGCGTTCACCGCTTCGGTTTTTTTATTGCCATCGTCGATAATACGACGGATTGAAGCCAGAATATCGTCCATTGAAGGTTGGTTTTGAACCGTATTGGTCTGCGCCATGTCACCCACTCTACAATTATCCATTGAGCATTCGGAGAGCCGAATCACACATCAACGTATCGCATATAGTTGTGCAAATGAGAATCGTTGATGGAAAATTGATTCCAAAACCCACAGGAATAAAAGCGAAAATGGTTACCGCAGCCGGTTGACCGGTTTAGCGACCATCAGGCGTGCGCAAACCGTACCACTTATCCTTGACGGCGTTATAATGCTCTTCCGGATCCTTGATAGCGACACCCAATCCAAGGCGTTTCGCGCTCAGGCGTCCAACGGCAGAGGCAAGCGCAAAGCTTGAAACCACCTGATTGCGCTGCGCCTGAACCAGTGCGATCTGTGCATCAAGGACAATCGAGCGGGCATTGAGAACATCCAGCGTCGTGCGCTGGCCAACGCTGCGCTCTTCAACAACACCGTTAAGTGCCAGACGCGCAGCACGCAAACCTTCCTGATTGGCGCTGACAGAAGCGCGGGAGGCTTCAAGCTGTGTAAAGGCGGAAACAACCGCCGCTCGAACCTGATCACGGGCAACATCGACTTCAAGACGTGCCTGCCCTAACTGTTCCTTGCTTTGACGCACAGTGGCAGAAGCCTGGCCGCCCTGATAAATCGGCACAGTAACGTTCAAGCCAACACGTCCTGTTGTAGACGCTGAAGAACTGTCCAAAGCGCTCGGCCCGCGTCCGCTATTTGATGATGAAGAAAAATTGCGCGAGACAGAAGCACTCAGCCCAACCTGCGGTAGGAAAGCACCTTGTGCAGCTTTCACCGAAAACAGACCACTGTCTACGAGCGCATTGCGCACTTCGATGGCTGGATGTCCGGAAAATGCTATTTGTTCGGCCTGACCAAGCGAGCGCGGCAAGAGCTTGGAAAGCGGCGCCGGTGTTTTCAGACTGCCTGGCTGTGTGCCGACGATTTGCGCATAAATGGCTTCGGATGATTTGACTTGCGCTTGCGCGGCGATCAGTTGCGCCCGTGCTGCGGCCAGACTGGCTTGCGCCTGCGCAACATCGGTTCGCGTACCTTCACCAACTTCAAAACGGGAGCGCTCGGAGCGAAGCTGCTCATTAAGCGAATCAATATTCTGCGCCCGCAAGCTTGCAATCTGGCGGTTCTGCACAACGTCCATAAATGCCTGCGAAGCATCGAACAGCGTGTTCTGCTCTGTATTGCGAAGATTGGCGCGTTCTGCGCGCACACCTGCCTCGGCGCCCTTGACATTGTTGCGCGTCTGGAAACCGTCGAAGATCGACTGGTTAATCTCTACGCCGAAGCTTGCCGTGCTATAACCGCGTGCATCAGGAGAAAAATTATAAAGAAGCGACGATGTCGCTTGAATGCGCGGGCGTTGGCCCGATTTCGCAAGCGGTACATTTTCATCAACAGCACGCAAACCGGCGCGCGCCGAGTTCAGGCTGGGGTTGTTTTCATAGGCTTTCGCCATTGCGCCGTAAATTGTTTCAGCGCTTTGAGCGACGGAAGATACGCAGACACTCAATGTTAGAATGGCTGTAAATATTGTCCGACGCATATAACTAATCCCAGTTTTACCAAGTACGCTTGTTAGGCGCTGTAGTGCACTAAGGACATTGAGATGAAAAATTCAAGTTACAAAAGTGTCATGGACACAGCGTTTACATTTTTAACCGGTTAACCGTTGTTAATCCGCACCACAATGTCAGTAAGTTTCAAGTTTAAAACGAGAATTCCTGCTCTTTTACAAAGCCCGGCAGTGTTTTGGCAGAAAGATTAAATGCCTTTCGGCTTGATACAATTCCCTGCTCGTCTTTTACATAAAGGCGCGCGAAAGCTGTTGTGCCGCGCCCTTCGATAACAACAAGGCGGCCATTGCTTTTAAGCTGCTCAAGAAGCGCATCCGGAACAGCATCTACCGCGCCATTCAAAAAGATAACGTCATATGGCCCCTCACCGGCAAAACCGGCATTGAGTTCACCGGTGACAACGACAACATTGTCAAAACCGAGTGACGCTAATGTTTCAGAAGCCTTGTCAGCCAGCTCCTCATCGCTTTCAAGCGCAATAACAGCACTGGCAAGCTTGGAAAACACCGCCGATGAATAGCCCGTTGCACAGCCAATATCGAGTACCAGATCATCCGGACCCACTTCAGCCATTTGCGCCAATTTGGCAAAAGGTGACGGCTCCATAAGATAGCGTGGCTGCGCTGCATCGGCAGATGTTACCAGAACATCATCATCAATATAGGCAAGCGGTTTAACTTTGGCCGGCACGAACGCTTCGCGCGGAATTTCAAACATGGCTTCGATTAAGCGCAGTTCAGTCACATCAGTTGTACGGACCTGGCTATCAACCATTGCACGACGAAGTTCTGTATAATTTTCCACCATCGATTGATCTCTGCGCTTTTGTAATGTGCGGCAGTATGAAGATGGAGGCCTCGTCCGGAATCGAACCGGAGTACACGGATTTGCAATCCGCTGCGTAACCACTCCGCCACGAGGCCCTAATACCACTGCGTATCGCGGCATCTGTTAACAGAGCGTTTTTAATCCGACAAGCAGGCAATCATTATTGTAGCCATTATTTTTGCTTTGCATCGCCTTTCCTGCGCAAACGGGCTCTCATCCGGCCAAATTTTACGGTCATTTTGCGGCTGAGGCGACGAGCAATTCTGGAATCATGACTCAAAATTAAAACTCCAAGCGGCAACATCCAAAAGCCAAGCACCGGCAAAAACCCCAATATGCCACCCAGAATTAGGGCTGTTCCCAATAAAATACGCATGAATCGGTGACGCGGTAGTTTGATAGACCGGCCGAACAGCTTCAAATGTTGATCAGATTTGTATTTCATTAAGCCTATATGTGAATTTCCGCTTCGCTCTGCCAGCAATTTCCTGATTGCGCGGCCATATTTTGGCGTAAGGCAAAAAAATTATGTTTTTTGTCAAAAGTCCCTTTGCAAATTAAAATACCTTTTGTTATGAGCGCTCATCGCAAGATATTCCCCGATAGCTCAGCGGTAGAGCAATCGACTGTTAATCGATCGGTCGTAAGTTCGAATCTTACTCGGGGAGCCAATTTAAAAGGGTTAGCGCCAAACGCGCTGACCCTTTTTTGTTTCCGGCTTTAAATAGTTGCCTGCCTGTCATGGATGCCTACAGCATCATGAGGCACATGCATCCAACAAAGCATGGTTTTTCCATACTGTCAGTCACGCAATTGGTTCTTGGTCCCTCTTATCGAAGGACAAATTTTATTTTTAAGAAACATTTGATGATCTAAAGCGATGTGACCTGCGTAGTTAGAAATATAAAACCGTATATTTTCTAAAACTTGTTTCGAGTGCCCCGTAATTATGTCGACTTCAACTGCCTCTTCATTGCCCTCCGGACCAATTATCGTTTGGTTTCGCAATGATTTGAGGATTTCCGACAACGCGGCACTGTTAAAAGCGGCACAGCAAGAACAAGAGACAATCTGCCTTTATGTTTTTGATGAGGATGCCGACGAAACCACCGAGTATGGCGGCGCACAGAAATGGTGGCTGCACCATTCTCTTACCGCCTTGGCAAAATCATTAGAGACTATTGGCGCAAAACTGATTCTAAGACGTGGCTCGCCGGAACAGATAATTAAAGAACTGATTGATGAAACCGGCGCGAAATCAGTTCTATGGAACAGGCGCTATGCAACCAGCCATATCAAGCGTGACACGAAACTAAAGAGCGACCTGACAGACAGTGACATAGAAGTCATAAGCTTTGACGGCGCATTGCTGCATGAGCCGACAAAATTGCGTACAGGCTCCGGCAGTCCTTACAAGGTCTATACGCCTTTCTGGCGCGCCTTTTCGGGCATGGACGAGCCACGTGATCCAGCGCCGAAACCGGATAAGATTGTCTCTTATAGTAAATCGCTCAAAAGTGATTCTCTGGATGACTGGTCGCTATTGCCGACAAAACCGGATTGGGCGGGCGGCATTGCCGATGAATGGACGCCCGGAGAAGAAGGCGCATGGGAACGATTAGGCGATTTTCTGAACGGTCCGATTAACGACTATAAAGAAGGCCGTGATTTTCCCGCGCAAAATGACACCTCAAAACTATCCCCGCATCTGACTTTTGGCGAGATTTCGCCCTATCAGATTTGGGCTGAAGTCAATGCAAAACAAGCAACCCATACGCCCAATAAAGAAGTCTTCAGAAAAGAAGTCGTCTGGCGTGAATTTTCCTATCACCTTCTGGTCAACTTCGAGGACTTGAAAAACAAGAACTACAATGATGATTTTGACGCCTTTCCTTGGAATGACGGTAAAAAACACCTTGAAGCATGGCAGCAAGGCCAAACCGGCTACCCTATTGTCGATGCCGGCATGCGCCAGCTTTGGCAAACCGGATGGATGCACAACCGCGTTCGCATGATTGTCGCCTCGTTTTTGATTAAGCACCTGCTCATTGACTGGCGCGAGGGGGAAAAATGGTTTTGGGACACATTGGTTGACGCGGATCCCGCTTCCAATACAGCAAGCTGGCAATGGGTTGCAGGTTCCGGCGCGGACGCATCACCTTATTTCCGTATATTCAACCCGATTTTACAGGGCGAAAAGTTCGACAAGAGCGGCGAATATGTGAAACTATATTGTCCCGAACTGCGTGATATTCCTGAAAAATACATACACAAACCTTGGGAAGCACCTGAAAAGATTCTTGAAAAAGCAGGTGTAACCTTAGGCGAGACTTACCCCGAGCCGGTTGTTGACCACAAAACAGCGCGTGAGCGTGCTTTGGCTGCATACCAAAAAATGAAAGAGAATACCGGATGAATATGAACGCTCCCGCGCCGCGCAAGAAGATTGCAATTATTGGCAGCGGTATCTCCGGCGCAGCAGCAGCTTGGTCTTTAAATTTCACACAAGACGTCACTCTGTTTGAATCAGAAGAGCGCGCCGGCGGGCACACTTGCACGGTTGATGTTGACTATGATGGCACACCAATCTCTGTCGATGTCGGTTTTATTGTATTTAATGAGCGCAATTATCCAAATCTCTGCGCTTTGTTTGATCATCTTGATGTCAAATCTGAGAAAACAAACATGAGCTTCGCACTTTCGCTCAATGGCGGTCAGCGCGAATGGTGCGGCATAAATCTCGGCACTGTCTTTTCGCAAAAAGCAAATATGTTTTCACCGTCCTTCTTATGGATGCTGCGTGAAATCACGCGCTTCAACAAACAATGTTTAAAGGACCGTGACGGCGGCTTTTTGGGCACGATGACTATCGGCCAATATCTGAACAAGAGGAAATTTTCAAAGCGGTTTCAGGATGATTATCTCATTCCCATGGCAGCCGCCATCTGGTCGACCCCGAAGGTCAAAATGCTGGCTTTTCCGGCAATGTCCTTCATCCAGTTTTTTGAAAATCACCGGCTTCTGGAGTTGGAGCCGCCAACATGGCGTACCGTTTCCGGCGGTTCGCGAAACTATCATCAAAAACTGCTGGCCACACTTGGCGATCGGGTCAAACTGAATACACAAATAACGGCGTATAATAAAAGCGATGATGGCAGCGTATTGCTGACCGATCAAAATGGTGAAACTGAGCGCTTTGATGCTGTTGTTTTTGCCTGTCACTCAGATCAGGCGCTGTCCATTCTTGCATCCGGCGACGGGTCTGAGGAAACAAAGAGCGTATTAGCCGACATTAAATACAAGCCTAACCGCGTGATTCTTCACCGCGATCCCACATTCATGCCCAAGCGCAAGAAAGCGTGGGCGGCATGGAATTATATGCGCGAAACAGAAGCCAACGGCGAAGAAAGTGAGATCTGCCTCACCTATTGGATGAACCGTCTACAGAATATCGACTTTGAAAAGCCGCTTTTTGTAACCCTTAATCCGACCCGCGAGCCTGATCCGAGTAAAGTCTTTGGCGAGTGGACTTTTGACCATCCGCAATATGATCAGGCAGCTTTTGACGCGCAAAAACGCATCAGTTTTCTTCAAGGCAATGACAACATCTTTTTTGCCGGTGCCTGGACCGGATTTGGTTTTCACGAGGATGGCCTGCGTTCCGGATTGGAAGCGGCAGAAGCGCTCGGCGGTCATGTGCCTTGGCGCTCCCTTGAACCTGAAGCGCTTCCAATTGTGGTCGCGGCCGAATAGACTGTGGTTATGCATATGTCCAATATGTCTGATCAAGCTTTGTTTCCCCCGCCGGAGAAAGCTGCCATACTTTACCCCGGCAAGGTGATGCATGCGCGCTTGAAACCATTTGGCCACCGCTTCAACTACCGCGTTTTCAATTGCCTGTTTGATTTGGATAAACTCGGTTCCATATCAAAAACGGCAGGTCTGTTTTCCGTCGGACGCTTCAACCTTGTCAGTTTTTATGAGCGCGACCATTTGCCTGAAGGGCAAAAGGGCAGCTTGCGCGACTATGCATCCAATCTGGCCGAAAAAGCAGGACTGAAGCGCCCTCACCGTATTCTTCTATTGGCATATCCGCGCATTTTGGGTTTCGTCTTCAACCCGATAAGTGTGTACTTCTGCTACGATGAAACCAAACATCTGACCGGCGTAATTTATGAGGTTCGCAATACCTTTGGTGAGCGCCACAGCTATGTTTGCAAGGTCGAGAGCGGCCAGCTGACGAAAGCCGGATTGCGGCAGGAACGGACCAAGATTTTCTATGTGTCCCCGTTTATTGATATGGGATTGCGCTATCATTTTCGTATAACGCCACCCGGCGAAAAGGTAAAAATCCGCATCTTTGAAACCGATGGCGCAGACCCGTTTTTGTCGGCAACCTTTATTGGCGACGCCAAACCTTTTACGTCCGCCGCACTTGCCGGCCAAGTTGCGCGCCTGCCCTTTATGACATTGAAAGTGGTCGCCGGCATTCATTGGGAAGCGCTCAAACTCTGGCTGAAGGGCGCAAAATACCGCCCGAGAGGCAATCCGCCAGCCCCTGTCAGCTATCAGGATCGCATAACTGGACCTGCGGAATAATTTGTATAAATTTATAGATAGAAGAAACGAGACAATCTTTGATGTCACACGCGACTAACAGCATGGATGATCTATCAGCCGTTGCAGAGCCGTTAACGGCAGAAAACTTGCGTAATTATGCGCGCGGCTTGCCTGTAAAAGCACGTTTGGCGCTTAAACTGGCGCTGCAACTGCCAAAAGGCACTTTGACAATCCAGATGCCGGATCAACGTGTGGTCAAGATTGAAGGGCGTGAAAAAGGCCCTGATGCCGCGCTTGTGCTTCACAATTGGAATCTGCCCAAACGCGCCTTGAGCGGTGCTACGACCGGTGTTGCAGAAAGCTATATTGACGGTGATTGGCATAGCCCCGACATCACGACTTTCCTGCGCTTGTTTGTTGTTAATGAAGAATGGGGCAACCGTCTTGCCAGCAGCAGCAGGATCATGACGGTTTTGGGCAAAATCCGCCACTGGTTAAACCGCAATACCAAGTCCAAAGCCAAACAGAATATTGCCGCACATTATGATCTCGGCAACAAGTTCTATGCCGCCTGGCTTGACCCGACGATGACATATTCCTCCGCTCTTTATCAGGACGGCGCAAATGATCTGCAATCGGCTCAAACAGCAAAATACCGCGCGCTTGCAAACGCTATCGGCATTACAAAAGATGATCATGTGCTTGAAATCGGCTGCGGTTGGGGCGGATTTGCTGAATTTGCCGCACGCGAAATCGGCTGCAAAATCACAGGGCTTACAATCAGCCGCGAGCAGCTTGATTTTGCCCGCGAACGCATCCGCGCCGCGGATCTTTCGGACAAAGTCACATTCAAGTTTCAGGACTACCGCGACGAGCAAGGTAAATATGATAAAGTTGTCTCAATCGAAATGTTCGAAGCCGTTGGTGAAGCCTATTGGGGCACTTATTTTGAGAAGGTCCACGACGTATTGAAAACAGGCGGCAAGGCCGGCCTGCAAATCATAACAATCAATGAGAACAGCTTTCCTTTTTACCGCGAACATCCCGACTTCATTCAGCGCTATGTTTTTCCCGGTGGTATGTTGCCGCCGCCTTCAATGCTAGACCAGCTTCCTGTTGAAATGGGGTTGAAAAAGCAAAGCGAGCGTATCTTTGCGCGTGATTATGCGCGCACTCTGGCCGAATGGCGTGAACGTTTTTGGCAAAGCTGGGACATTCTCAAAACAATGGGGTTCGATGACCGCTTTAAGCGGCTTTGGGAGTTTTATCTTTATTACTGCGAAGCAGGCTTTGAGGAAGAGTTCATTGATGTACGCCAAGTCGTCTATGTGCGCGAAAACTGACAGGCTCGCCTTGGCAATACATGTTGAATCACTTTCCCAGCAAACATCTGTAACCGCCTGTATTGACTCACCAATTGAAAGCAGCAGGCTTTGACAAAAAACATTTCAAAATTAAAGCTCGCATGCATAATCATTTACGCTTTACCGGCGATGCCGCTCGCGGCGCTCACCTTGCCGCTTTATATTCTGGTCCCGACATTTTATTCGGAAACACTGGGCCTGTCTTTGGCCGCTGTCGGCACAGCGCTTTTATGTGTACGCATCATTGATGCCATAAACGATCCGCTCATCGGCTATGGCGCCGATAAATTGCGAACCGGCTTTGGCCGCCGCCGGACATTTTTTGCAATCTCCTTGCCGGTCACAGCCTTTGCCGCATTCATGATTTTCTGGCCGCCTATCGATGCGACAATCTGGTATTTGGGCTTTTGGGGTGCCGTTTTGTCGTTTGGCTACACTGCTTGCCTTATACCGTTTTACGCATGGGGTGCGGAAATGGCGGGCGATTATGAAAAACGCACGACCATTACCGGATGGCGCGAGGCGCTGACACTGATTGGCACCCTCATTGCAATCGCACTGCCCTTCGCAATCGGGACAGACAATGCCGGTGAATTTCATGGGCTGGCTTTACTTGGAGTCGTCATCGCGCTTGCGCTGCCAATTCTGGGCGCACTGACAATCTGGAAAGTGCCGGAGCCGCGCGAATATACCAAACAGGCAGTCAGTTTTGCAGATGGTTTCCGCCACCTTCAGAATAACAAACCGTTTTTACGGTTGATCACGGCGTTTTTCGTCAATGGACTTGCAAACGGCATCCCAGCAACGCTTTTCCTCTATTTCGTTTCCGATTATCTCGGCACGCCGGAAATGCGTGGGCCATTGCTATTTTTGTATTTCTTGTGCGGTGTTTTGGGTGTGCCTTTGGCAACATTCATCGCCAAACGCACGTCAAAACACCGTGCTTGGGGTTACGGCATGTTGGCGGCAACACTCATATTTGCGTTCACACCGCTTTTATCACAGGGCGATGTCGTTGCTTTCGCCGTCATATGCGCGCTGACAGGGCTGCTGGTAGGCTTTGACCTGTCGCTACCCGCTTCCATTCAGGCTGATGTGATTGACATTGACACAGCCGCATCGGGAGAACAGCGCTCCGGCACCTATTTTGCAGCTTGGAGCTTATCGACAAAATTATCTTTGGCGCTTGCTGTGGGCTTTGCATTTCCCCTGCTCGGCCTGTTCGGTTTTCAACCGGAAACCAATAACGAGCAAAGCAGTTTAGCGCTGGACGCGCTGGCAATAATCTATGCGTGGGTACCGGCGATACTCAAATTGGGCGCGGTTGCACTGGTGTGGAATTTCCCTCTCAATGCGGAAATACAGCGCGAATTGCGCGACAAAATTGAAAACCCTTAAGCCTTTCGCTGAACCTTGGCTTCAGCCGTATCACCGAACTTCAAAGGCCTGTCTTTCCAATCGGTTGCGCGTTTCATTTGCCAGAAATAAACAGGATGCGGCAGCATACGCAGAATTTTTAGCAGATACGTAAACCGTCGCGGAAATGTAATTTCAAAACCGCCATTCTCAAATCCGTCAATCATGCGCCTAACGGCCTTTTCAACCGGCATCAAAGCGGGCATATCGAATTTATTCTTTTCAGTAAGCGGCGTATCAATAAAGCCCGGATTAACAACTTGAATTCGAATATTCATTTTATCGAAGTCAAACTTCAACGACTCCGCCATATTGTTCACGGCCGCTTTTGACGCGCCATAGGCGGCAGCCGCAGGCAGGCCGGAGTAGCCGGACACCGATGCGACAAGAGCCACCTGCCCTTTGCCATGGACTTTCATTTTTTCAACAACCGGCACCAGACCATTCAACATGCCGAAAATATTGATCTCATATGTCTTGCGGAAAGCATCAATATCCAGCGCTTCGCCCGCTGTCGGCCAATAATTACCGGCGTTAAATACCGCCAGTCGAACCGGACCGTGTGATGATTCAATCTCTTCCACGGCAACCGCCATACTGTCGCGGTCCGTGACATCGCAGGGCAAAGCGTGAAAACTGCCTTTAAACGCAGCCGCCTCTGCTTCCATCTCTTTCAGCTTGTCTTCACTGCGCGCACTGCCGACAACCACATATCCTTCGCGGACCATTTGGAGCGCAAGTTCTCGCCCGATGCCGCCACTGGCCCCTGTAATCCATACAACGCCGCCGCCTGTCGATATCTGATAAAGATCCATTGTTTCTTTCCGTTATAAGTGTTCCCCACACTACGCGCGGAACGCCTCATCGGTTCCAACTATCGCAAACACTCAATATGCGCCCAAAATATCGCCGATACGTTGTTTGAAAGACCCGCTTAGCCTTTGCGGACCATCTGTAACGGCAAATCCGATGCATGGCGCGCTCATGTCCGCCGTTGGCCTGTGCTCAACATTTTCATCTGCAATCGAAATGTCGCCCCGCGCAAAAACGCCGCGCTCATCGGTAAATGCGCCCTGCAAGATCAGGGAAAGCTCTTTGCCTTCATGTTTGTGCATAGGCACAGTGCGCCCCGGTCTGATCCAGAACAAGGAAACTTCACAGCCATCGACAGTGCCCAGATCAAACTCTTTAAAGCCCGGTAATTTTGTCTTCCAGGGAATGTCATTGACGCTGAATCCGGTAAAACCGACCAGCGCAGACGGCATTACATCACACTGTGTGGATGTCTCGCCCTGACCCGACCCATCCTCATCGCTTTTGAATATTTGCGCCAGTGTTTCATCGCGCTTTGAAACAGCCACCGGCGACAACTCTTCAAGGTCGTTGCCTGCCGCCGCCTCCAGCGCTCGCACCAGAGACCGGTGCTGACCGGACAACTCCAATTGAGATGCCATCATGACATGCAAAGGCAGAGGCAGGCTGCCCGCCACATAGCCTGAAATCAGCGCATCCAGATTATCAAATTTTATTGTCATTCGCGCTCCGTTCAGCATGAATGTTTAGTGATGGATTTTTACCCACGGTCACACAGTCCAATGATTATTTTCTGATCATGTTACGTGTTAAAAACCAAATCGGATCAATATGAGGTCAAAATTCTAAAATCTCTCTGGCAGAGCAAATAATTATCACCTTCAGTTGTTTATCTAACCAAAACTGACTTGCCCGACTGCGCTCCCAACCTTAACTTGCAAGTCAAACAATAAAAGGATTGCGGTATGCACAGTTCAGTCATCGACCTCATTGGCAACACGCCACTTGTACGTCTGAAACGCGCGTCAGAAGAAACCGGATGCGATATTTACGGCAAATGTGAATTTCTCAATCCCGGCCAGTCGGTTAAGGACCGTGCCGCTCTGTTCATCATTCGCGATGCGGAGAAAAAAGGACTTTTAAAACCCGGCGGCGTTATCGTTGAAGGAACCGCAGGCAATACCGGCATAGGCATGACGTTGGTTGCCAAAGCACTGGGCTATCGCACCGTTATTGTTATTCCTGAAACACAAAGTCAGGAGAAAAAAGACGCATTGCGCCTGATGGGCGCCGAACTGGTCGAAGTACCGGCCAAGCCTTACAAAAATCCGAATAATTACATCAAAGTGTCAGCAAGACTGGCCGATGAATTGGCAAAAACGGAACCGAATGGTGCCATTTGGGCAAACCAGTTTGACAATGTCGTCAATCGCCAAGCCCACGTTGAAACAACCGGACCGGAAATTTTGCGCGATCTTGACGGCAAAATTGACGGCTTTATTTGCGCCTGTGGTTCGGGCGGTACACTGGTTGGAACGGCTGAGGCACTGCGGGCCGGTAATGCTGATGTGAAAATCGGGCTTGTCGACCCGATGGGCGCAGCGCTTTATGCCTATTATACAGAAGGTGAGTTAAAATCCGAAGGTGGCTCAATTTCCGAAGGCATAGGCCAAGGCCGCATCACTGAGAACCTTGCAGGGTTCAAACCGGATTTTGTCTATCGCGCCGATGATAAAGAAGGATTGGAAATCATTTTCAACCTAGCAGAAGAAGAAGGCATGGTCATGGGCCTTTCGACCGGCATAAATATCGCCGGTGCCATGAAGCTGGCCAAAGACTTGGGACCGGGAAAAACGATTGTCACAATGCTGTGTGACTATGGCAACCGCTACCAGTCCAAAATCTATAATCCAGAGTTTTTGCGCTCAAAAGATTTGCCGATACCGGCATGGATGGAGTCAAAAGTTGATATTACAGTGCCTTATGAAGATGAGTCCTGAGATTTGATAACCGTCGGATATTTGCAGCAACCGCAATTTGCTGCAATATTCTAATAGGCTGGAGACGTATGATAAGCGCTTCAGCTTAAACTAACGCAATGCGAGATATTGCTTCATGACACAAAGTCCGTTCATCGTATCGGCCGACTGGCTCGAAGAGCATCTGGAAGATGATGATATCGCCATCATTGACGGATCTTGGTATTTGCCTGCCCAGAACCGCAACGCCGAGGCGGAATATAATGAGGCCCATATAAGCGGCGCTGTCTTTTTTGATCATGAGCGCATCGTGGATGCAGCAAGCGACTTACCGCATACACTTCCCTCGCCTGAAGTCTTTTCTAAATTTGCTGGCGAAATGGGGCTTACACGACAAAAGACGATCATTGTTTATGACGGTCCCGGCATATTCACCGCGCCGCGCGTTTGGTGGATCCTGCGCCATTTTGGAGCCGAAAACGTATTCGTGCTGGATGGCGGTATAGATAACTGGAAAGCGGAAAAGCGTCCGGTCACAAACAAAAAAACGGTTGTAGAGCCAGCCAATTTTGACTGCCAAACCGCAGCCGATAACGTGGTTACATTTGATAATATGCAGACCATCGTTGAAAACCAGAACTGCCAGATCGCGGATGCGCGCGGCGCAGGCCGTTTTAATGGCAGTGAAGCCGAACCGCGTGCTGGCATGCGCTCCGGTCACATGCCCGGCGCAATCAACATCCCCTTCAATCGTCTGTCCCAAAACGGCTATCTGAAAAACATTGAAGAGCTGCGAAAAACTCTGACTGAAGCCGGACTGGATTTGTCCAAACCCGTAGTCACAACATGTGGCTCCGGCGTTACCGCAGCAGTAATCAATCTCGCATTGGCATCAGTCGATGCAGCAGATACGCGCCTATATGACGGATCATGGGCTGAATGGGGCGCAAAGCCAGATACAGCGATTGTGACCGGAGACTAAAATGAATTGGTTTGGCCCAAGTGTTAAATTTGAAAAACACACCAAAACCTTAAGCACAACAGTCACTTATCTGGAAATGTTCGAGCGGCCGGACAATCATGTGCAACGCCCGGCAAACATCAATGCCGCATTGCTTGTCGCCAAAGACATGCCGCTCCATTTTTATCGCTACCTATATTTCAATGTCGGCATTCATTGGAACTGGGAAATGCGTCTCAGACTGAAAGATGATGAACTTGCACGCGCAATTCATGATCCCAACGTTGAAATTACAGTGCTCTATCTGGATGGTGCGCCTGCCGGTTTTTATGAGGTCAACCGCAATGGCATTGATGTCAATGATTTGGCCTATTTTGGCATGATGCCGCATGGCGCAGGCCGCGGTTTGGGCCGTTGGTTCCTATCAAGCGCGATTGATGCGTGCTGGTCAGGCAAGCCGTCTCGCATTACGGTTAACACCTGTACGCTGGACCACCCTGCCGCATTGCCTCTTTACCAGAAAATGGGTTTCAAACCCTATCGCCAATCAGAAGGTTATGTGCGCCCCCTAAGCCGTAGTGAATGTGCCAATTTGGCGGTACAAAACGGTATCACAGGCGCTTAGCTACGGGGCAAATATTCCCTTTTCCAACACAGCCCATTTAAACGCAAAACGCCGGATCAAATCAATGATCCGGCGTTTGCGTCAATCGCAACAACTGGGGATTTACGCGACTTTAAGAACAGATTCCGGTGCTGACATCTCATAGCCAAGCGCTTCAGCAACGGCAGCATTGGTGATTTTGCCTTTGTGCACGTTAAGACCATTACGCAGATGGTGGTCTTCCAGAATTGCATTCAGACCTTTGTCAGCAAGCATAACGCCGTAATGCAGCGTTGCATTGTTCAGCGCATGGGCAGAAGTCACAGACACAGCGCCCGGCATGTTGGCGACACAATAATGGATCACATCGTCAACAACATAGGTCGGATCAGAATGGGTTGTCGCTTTCGATGTTTCAAAACAACCGCCCTGGTCGATCGCCACATCGCAAAGAACTGAGCCTTTTTTCATGCCGGAAAGCATATCGCGTGTCACCAGCTTAGGGGCAGCAGCGCCTGGAATAAGAACAGCGCCAATCACCGCATCAGCAGCAAAAACTTCCTGCTCCAAAGCATCGATGGAAGAATAGCGTGTTTTCACGCGGCCATTGAAAATATCATCGAGCTGGCGAAGGCGCGGCAATGACCGGTCAAGGATAGTCACATCGGCACCAAGGCCAACGGCCATTTTGGCAGCATGAATACCGACAACACCGCCGCCGATAACGACGACTTTACCCGGTAATACGCCCGGCACACCGCCAAGCAGCACACCGCTGCCGCCATTTGCTTTTTGAAGCGCTGTCGCAGATGCCTGAATTGACAAACGGCCGGCAACTTCTGACATAGGTGCAAGCAATGGCAGGCCGCCGCGATCATCGGTCACGGTTTCATAGGCAATTGCTGTACAACCGCTGTCGATCAAACCTTTAGTTTGCTCCGGGTCTGGCGCAAGGTGCAAATAAGTGTAAAGCAACTGGTCTTCGCGAAGCATCGCCCACTCAACCGGCTGAGGCTCTTTCACTTTCACAATCATGTCTGACTGTTCGAAAACGTCCTTAGCCGTATCGACAATTTTCGCGCCTGCGGCTTTGTAAACGTCATCACCGGCACCAATGCCTGCACCGGCATTTGTTTCCATGATGACATCATGTCCGTGCGCAACATATTCGCGAACAGATCCAGGTGTCAGTCCGACACGGTATTCATGATTTTTAATTTCTTTTGGGCAACCAACGCGCATAACAGTCTCCTCAGCCAGATTATTGTGCAATATTGTGCAAAAAAAATTGCGCAATGTCCTTGCAAATTTGGGTTTGCAAACAAACGAGTTTCAAGCATTATTGCATAAACAGGCACAAAAATGGAAGATTTTTGCACACATGCAACTGGACACGATTGATTACGCGATTTTAAATGCCCTTCAAAAAGATGGCAGGCTCGCCAATGCAAGTCTGGCCGAAAAGGTCGGCCTCTCCGCCTCAGCCTGTTCAAGACGATTGGACACATTGGAAAAAAGCGGCGTTATCCGCGGCTATTATGCGCGCGTGTCAAACAAACAGCTCGGGCACAATCTCACTGCAATTGTCAATTTGTCCCTTTCCGGACAATTTACCAAAACACTCAACGAATTTGAAGCCGCTGTAAAACGCTGCCCCAACATCGTTGTCTGCTATCTGATGAGCGGTGAATATGACTATACGCTGCACGTCGTCGCCAAGGATTTGGCAGATTACGAGCGCATTCACCGGGACTGGCTCACCGCCCTTCCCCATGTTGTAAAGATAAATTCAAGCTTCGCTCTGCGCGAAGTCATAGACCGCCCCAATGTCGGCATAGACGCCGATCTGGCACGGTCTGTTTAAAGTTAGAACTGGTAAATGAAACCCAGACCACCTGAGAACTGGTCATTGGTGATCGAAATCGGGCTGTCAGCCGCATCATTGATCAATCTTGAATAACCGACATTGGCGCGCAGATTAAGCTGTTCCGTTGCCTGATAGCTCGTCGACAGTTTCAGATCTATATTCTTAATCCCCGCATCAGCATCAAAAACCGGCAAGCCGGAAGCGCCATTTTGTGCCGCCGTAACGCTGAACATATGATCCATATAGTCGTCGGAGGCATATGTAGCGCCCGCATACAGATTAACCGTCAAACGTTCGGTAACAGCGGCCTCATACCCGGCGCCGAAACGCGCAAGAAACCCGCTGTCGTCAAGACCGCTCAATTGCTTGGTCGCTGCCGCGTCGACAGAAAACCCGTTGATCGTGTAAGAAGCAAAAGCACCGGCCACAACGCCGCCGTCAACATCGCCAAGACCCGTAAGGTCCGATGAAAGACTTTCTTTGCGACCGAAATTATACCCGACAACGGGGCCGAGATCGAAACCGCCTTTACGGAAAACAGCATAGCGGACATCATCAACGCCGCGAAATGTAAGGCGTGACCGCTCGCCATTACCATCACCGAAGGTAGGATAGATAATTGGAAACGCACTCACGCGGTACTTATCCGAGCCCTCATAGACAGGAGCAATGGAAGCAAAGCCGCCTGCGGCGAGACTGACATTGGAAAACAGGTTGGATTCTTGCGCAACCGCATGACTGATGCCAGCAAATGAGACTGTAAGAATGCCTGCAAATGCAGTGATCATCGCTTTATTCATCATGTTTTCGACCTTCATAGTGCTTAGCACTTATATAAGCTTTAAATCTTAAAATTTTTCACGCCGGTGCAAAAGCAACGATTATATTCAAACCGGTTGATTGTCATCACCTTTCCAAAGGCTTGGCCCATTCTGGTCGATAATCATTTTGGCTTTATTGACGCTTGCAGCAATTGCCTCGTCTTTACCCTGCACAAGGTCCGCGCGAATGAATTTACGTGTGGCGTTCACGCCATCAATGTTCTTTGTCACTGTGCCAGCCACACGCCATTGACCGCTTGAATCTTTCATCGGATTGGCTCTGATTTCTACTTCCTTATAGATTTCGTTTGGCTTCTGGTTTTCAGGATTTGACGTTTCTTCGCCTCCGCCACCAAATAAACGTTTTAAAAATCCGGCCATATCCACCTGCACCACTTCTTAAATTTCTAATGCACTCTAAACTAAGTCATTGGGATTAAATCGCAAGTGCACGGCTAAAGCTGAGCTTTATTTACCCGATTGCTTTCACAGTATGCAGCATCTAATTGTAATGGAAACCAGGACATTATTCATGACCGAAGCACCGTCAGCCAAGCCGAAAAAACCCAAAAAACGCGGAAAATTTAAGATGGCGCTATATTTGGTTTTATTGCTCGCGCTGGTTCTGATTGCCCTGTTATTATTTGGCCCGCGTGCGACTTTCACAGACGATATCCGCTTTGATGCGGCGGCAATGGGCAACGATTTGGATAGCTATCTGGCCAAGTCCGAAGACGCGCAGTCAGATGTCATGTCCCATGCGGAAAAAGAAATTGTCTGGGCATATCCGACATCGAAAGCCAAAACACCTGTATCACTGGTTTATATTCACGGGTTCTCGGCATCAAAAGGCGAAATTCGTCCCGTGCCGGATCTGGTCGCCGAAGAATTGAAGGCCAATCTGTTTTACACACGTCTTGAGGGGCATGGCGCCGGTAGCGACGCAATGGGGTCCGCAACCGGTCAGGACTGGCTTGATGATACCGCAGAGGCCATCGAAATTGGCGCGCGCATCGGGGAAAAGGTGGTCGTCATAGGAACCTCGACAGGTGCAACACTGGCAAGCGTTGCTGCCCTTTCCCCGTCTCTGAAAGACAAAATGGATGCGTTTATTCTCATATCTCCCAATTTTAAAGTTCAGGCAGCTGGCAGCGGACTTTTGACATTTCCCTATGCGGAAAAATGGCTTCCCCTGATTATCGGCAAGGAGAGAAGCTTTGAGCCTGTAAACGATGCTCACGCAAAATTCTGGACGCCGCAATATCCAAGCAAAGCCATCTTGCCGATGGGCGCGCTTGTCGCTCATGCTGAAACTTTGCGTTACGAGAAAATCACCCAGCCCGCGCTGTTCATTTACTCCGAACAGGACACAGTGGTTGATCACAGCGCAAGCAAACAGGTCATGGAGCGATGGGGCGGAGAAACACAGCTCCACGCCGTTACCGGTGCTGATGACCCTTACAAGCATGTGATTGCCGGTGACGCGTTATCGCCGAACAAAAATCAGGAAATCACGGACGCCATCGTTAATTGGATAAAAGCGCTGCAATAACGTTTTGGGACATTGTTGCCAGATTGTATTACGCTATCTCAACTGCCCAGACCGGAACTAATCCGAAAGTCCTACGCAAAAATGCCGTAAATCAGCATATACATAATGATAGGCTTGCCTATAGCCTGTAAAACAGAAAATAGGCGCTGAAGGGAAAGATTTAGAATGAACGCTCCAATTGAGCCGAAGCATCCGCGTGAACGCAATGAACGGTTTCGCAATACCGTTTATGGGGTCGCAATGGCGCTGATGATCGGTTGGGTGCTGAGCATTGGCCAAAGCGTTTTCATCCCCATTATTGCCAGTATTATTCTGGCCTACATCATTATCGCGCTGGCCGAGCTTCTCAATAAAATAAAAATGGGCGGGCGGTCTGCGCCTGCGTCGGTACGTTATCTGATTTCCATATTGGTCATCGTGGCTGTTGTGACGGCATTTGTGTTCCTGATCATTTCAAACATCAACCAGTTGATCGCGCTTGCGCCGACTTATCAGGCAAAACTGCTTAGTTTTATTCAGGATATCGCACGCGCGATCGGTGAAGAATTTGAAGTGGAAACAGAACCGACATGGCAAACTATACGCCGCGATGTTCTCGGCGGCATCAGCCTTCAAAGCCTCATCACGTCAACCATAACGTCGATATCGGTGCTGGCCGGTTCGGTTTTCGTTGTTCTGGTCTATACCGGCTTTGCACTTGCCGAGCGTGTGACCTTTACCAAGAAACTTGCCAAACTCACCGACGATCCTGATGATGCAACACGCATTGCCGATCTTATCACCATCATCAACGAGCGCATTGGCAATTATCTAGCAGCTAAAACACTGGTCAATCTCGTTCTAGGATTGATGAGTTATATCGTGATGGCTTTTGTCGGCCTGGACTTTGCCGCCTTCTGGGGCGTGTTGATCGCTTTGCTCAATTATATTCCCTATGTCGGCTCGTTTTTGGGCGTTGCCTTTCCGGTGGCCATCGCAATCGTGCAGTTCGGTGATCCGGCATGGATAATCGGCACCGCAGGCGCACTGATCGTGTGTCAGGTTCTTGTCGGCAGCTTTTTAGAGCCGAATTTAATGGGCCGCACACTCAATCTCAGCCCCTTTGTCATTCTAGTGGCATTGACCACTTGGGGAACATTATGGGGCATTGCCGGAGCTTTGCTGTCAGTGCCGATCACCGCTATTCTTGTGATTATCCTGTCAGAGTTTGAAGGCACCCGCCCGTTCGCTGTTCTGTTGTCACGCGCCGGTAAAATCCCGCCGCGCCGCCAACGTGCCGGTGACACGCCTGTCACCGACGAGCACGAGCATGTTTAGCCAGTCTAAATCAGCAGACCGGCAACCAGTTCATTATCTGTAATATCCTGCCAGATGATTCCGCTGTCTGTCATGCGGGCCATCAAGCCGGCAAAATTAGCGGCATCTTTTGTTTCAATGCCGATTAAAATCGAACCGAAGTTCCGCGCCGATTTTTTTAGGTACTCAAACCGCGAAATATCATCGTCGGGCCCCAGAAGATTGAGAAAGTCCCGCAAGGCACCCGGGCGCTGCGGCAAACGCAATACAAAGTACTTTTTCACACCACTATGACGCAAAACGCGTTCTTTGACTTCTGCCAAACGCTCGAAGTCGAAATTTCCGCCAGATGCAATACAAAGAACATTTTTGTCATGAAGAGCGCTTGGGCTCACATCTTTAAGCGAGTCAATGGACAATGCACCGGCAGGCTCCAATACGATCCCTTCGACATTTAGCATTTCAATCATGGTGCGGCACAGCCGGTCTTCAGAGACCAGATTGACTTTATCGGCTGAGAAACGCTTGAGAATTTCAAACGGATATTGGCCCATTAAAGCGACGGACGCACCGTCGACAAAATTGTCAACATGGCCAACATCAACGCGTTCGCCTTTGATCAGGCTCTGTTTCAGGCTTGGCGCGCCTTTCGGCTCGACAAACATGAACTCCGGCGACAGATTCATATCAGCAAAATAACGTGCCATGCCCGACGACAAGCCACCGCCGCCAACAGCAACATGTATGCGATCAACCGTTTGGCCTGCGGGCATTTGCTTAAGCACTTCATGGGCAACAGTTGCCTGCCCTTCAATAATATCCGGATGATCAAACGGCGAAACCATCATGGCATTATTGTCTTTGGCATATTCCATCGCCGCCGCATAACACTGGTCGAAAATATCACCGATCAGCCGGACTTCGATCGCAGAGCCGCCAAAGGCGCGTGTTTTGTCAATTTTCTGCTGCGGCGTTGTCACCGGCATAAAGATAACGCCCTTCTTGCCCAAGTGCTGGCAAACATAAGCAAAGCCCTGCGCATGATTGCCTGCGGATGCGCAAACAAAACTGGATGGATTGGATGTCATCAGACATTTGCGGAAGAAATTGAATGCACCGCGAATCTTGTAGGATCGTACCGGCGATAAATCTTCGCGCTTGAGCAAAATCCGCGCATCATAACGCTGGCTTAAAAAAACATTTTCCTGCAACGGTGTTTCGACAAACAGATCACGCATCGCCTCCGCAGCAGCGGCAACATTATCTATAAATTCACTCATAACGGACTTTCGTAACGCAGATTTCGCAATTTCCTATGAAATAGACCTCAGCTCGGTGTATAGGCGCTTTCTTAACAATGCCAGTTCTGTAATAAGCTAAATGACCTATTTGGGACGAAACTGCGGGAGCAAAGCGCTTATATGAATAGCTCGACGCTACGAAACGCACTGCATATCAGTGCAATATTTGCTTTCTATTTAGCGACGATGATGCTGATACCCGGCTTGGTCGATCTGTATTACAACAATGCGGACTGGAAAGTGTTTGCCGCCTCATCTGCCGGAATCGGCGGCATATCTGCACTGGTCGCCATTGCAACACGTTCCGGCCCGCCGGTCGTTTCAACACGGTTCACCTTCCTTGTTGTCAATTTGCTCTGGATTACCTTCTGCGTATGCGCAGCCGTACCATTCTATCTTTCAACGCTGAATATTTCGCTGGCAGACGCCTTCTTTGAGGCTGTTTCAGGCGCAACATCAACCGGCTCAACCGTACTTACCGGATTGGATACAATGCCGCCCGGTATTCTCCTCTGGCGCTCTATATTGCAATGGATCGGCGGTCTGGGTGTGATTGTTCTCGGCCTATTCATTCTTCCATTTTTGAAAATTGGCGGCTCCTCCTTTTTCAAAATCGAATCGTCCGACCGTTATGACAGGCCATTTGCGCGGTTTTCCACCTATGCAACATCTGTTGTACTGATCTACACCGCGCTCACAATTTTATGCGCCGTTCTCTATGCCTATTTTGGCATGAGCGGATTTGACGCCATCAACCACGCCATGACCACGCTTTCCACCGGCGGTATGTCGACTCACGACCAGTCATTCGGATTTTTCAACGATCAACTGCACTGGATTGCGGTTGTCTTTATGATTATTGGCGCTGTCCCGTTTACGATCATCCTTGTGATGGCGATGCGCGGCCGGTTTGACGCATTACGTGACAATCAGGTGATGTTCTTTTTGACCTATACAATGGTCTTCGCGGTCATTTTGACCATTCAGTTGGAACGCACAAACGTTATGGATGGCACCGAGGCTTTTGCCCATGCAACTTTCAATCTGGTGTCCATTATCACCACAACGGGTTATTCCAACGATGACTACAATTTATGGGGCCCCTTCTCCGCTGGTGTTTTTCTGATCGCCACTTTTATGGGCGGGTGTTCGGGCTCAACATCCGGCGGCATCAAGGCATCCCGCTGGATTGTGCTTTTCGGTGTGGTAAACCGCGCTTTGGAAAAATTTATTTATCCAAACGCTGTTCGTCCGGTGCGAAGCGGCGCAATGCCGATCCCTGAACAGGTACAATTTGTGACATTGATGTATTTTTGTACCTTTGGCTTGCTCGTCGGCATCGGCACACTTCTTGTCGCTCTGACCGGTGCCGATCTGGTGACCTCTTTCTCGGCTGCTATAACCGCAATTTCCAATGTCGGTCCGGGATTGGGTGATATTGTCGGTCCTGCAGGCTCATTCGGACCCTTGGCCGACAGCGCCAAATGGGTTCTATCTTTTGGTATGCTGCTCGGGCGTCTTGAGCTATTTACCGTATTGGTTCTTCTCAGCCCGGCATTTTGGCGGGATTAACATCAATGATCGACCTTTTAGACTTCAGACACGAATTGCATCGCTTTCCCGAACTGTCAGGTGAGGAAAGTGTAACGGCGACCCGCATATTAAAATATCTTGGCGAGTGCAGTCCGTCACAGATCATCAACAATCTTGGCGGTCATGGCGTTGCTGCGATTTTCGACAGCGGTGAGGCTGGTGAAACAGTTCTGCTGCGCTGCGAACTGGACGCACTGCCGATCCTGGAGACCGGACAGCCGCCTTATCGCTCGACAGTGGATGGCAAGGGCCATTTATGCGGCCATGACGGCCATATGGCGATCATTATGGGCGTTGCGCAGCGTTTGGCCAAGCGCCCTATTGCGCGCGGACGCGTTGTCCTGCTTTTCCAGCCCGCTGAAGAAACCGGCATTGGCGCGCCGTCAGTTCTGGCCGATGAAAAATTCGCTGCGATTAGGCCGGATTTTGCCTATGCCCTGCATAATCTGCCCGGCATGCCGCTTGGCCATATCGGCCTGAAGTCAGGTTCGCTATGCTTTGCATCTGAAGGGCTGAACATGTCTTTCCTTGGCCGCACATCTCATGCGTCCCATCCCGAAGATGCCATCACGCCGCAAAACGCGCTCGTGGAGCTTATGAGCACATTGAACAGCTTACCTGAACAATTGGGCATTGATCCTGAAAAAACACTGGTGACAATCTGCCATGCCCGTTTGGGTTTGCCTGCCTTTGGCATCACGCCCGGTGATGGCGATTTATTTGCTGCCTTCCGCGCTGAGACTGACGCTTTGCAAGCCAAACTCATCGCCAGCGCCGCACAATATGCAAGAGATTGCGCTGAAAAGCATGGGCTGAAAATCACCGTTGACTATAATGAGAAATTTGCCGCTTGCGATAATGATGAGACCGCTGTTGCCAATATTCGCGATGCGGCGGTCGGGCTAAACCTGCCAATCATCGATATCGACAAGCCCTTCCGCTGGTCGGAAGATTTCGGTGCCTTTAGCGCGGCGGGAAAAACCGCTCTGTTTGTGCTTGGCAGCGGTAAAAACTGCCCGCAGCTTCACGCGCCCGATTATGATTTCCCCGACGGCATTATCAATACCGGCGTTGATATGTTTGAACAAATTACGAGAAAGCATTGCGGATGAACGGTACATGGCGCAACGCGGAGCAAGAACAGTTCATACAAACGCTGAAACAGTCGCTTGATGAAGGCAGTTTCAAGCGTGTCACCTTTTCTGCAAAAGCCAAGAATGCTGATAAATTCAAGGCCAGCTTTGATCTGGTGCTGGGCGGTTCGAAGAAAATCATCAAACATGAGGCCAGTCATTTGGCGGCAGGCGAAACACTCGCCTATGAGCCGATAGCGCTTATCGCCATGCTTCAAGACCAACCTTATGCGGGTTTTCGGGCGGCCACGCTTTTTACGCAAGACAAGGATTTTCACTATACGGAAAACCGGAAAGGCGAGCCGAAATTCTATGCGGCGAAAGCCACCATGCGCGATGTGGTACAAACCCACAACAAGCCGAAAAACTATGTTCTATCGGAAAAGCGTCCTTATTTGCGCGGGCTTGGCGTTGCCGATCATCGCGGCCATATCATCAAGAAATATCATCCGAAATTTCGCCAGATTGCCAATTTTGTCGAGATTATCGACCGCGATATTGGCACCTTTGTTGAAACAGCCGACCATCCCATTTCCATTCTCGATTTAGGTTGCGGCAAAGGTTATCTGACCTTTGCAACCTATGATTATGTGGCCGAACGCGCGCGCATGCAGCCTATTGGTCAAGGCATCGACATCAAGGAAAACGTCATTGATCTGTGCAACGAGATCGCCGGTAATGTCGGCTTTGACGGTCTGAAGTTCATCAATGCGCGGATTGATAAGAACCAGCCGCAAAATGTCGACATTCTGATCGCGTTGCATGCTTGCGATACGGCGACCGATGATGCGCTTGCGCTGGGTGTGCGCGCCGATATGCAGTATTTCTTCTGTGCGCCGTGCTGTCAGGCCGAAATATCACGCCAGATCGGCAATGCCGGAACAACATTCGATATGGTCAATCAATATCCGCTGATGCGCCGCAGACAGGCCGACCTGATTACCGATACCGCCCGCGCCCTGATGCTGACCGCCCTTGGCTATGAGGTGAAGTTCCTCGAATTCACCCCGCTTGAACACACCGCCAAGAACGTCATGCTGGCAGGCAAGAAATCAGACAAAGTCGACCGCAACAAAGCATGGGCCGACTATCTGGAACTTAAAAAGTCCAGCGGTTTTGAAAAACATGCGCTTGAGGAAAATTTGCGGGATTTGTTGGGGTGATGGCAGTTTTCTATAAATGAGTTTACGGATGTATTAGCAAATCATCTGAATTGTGATTCTAGTCAACTTTTGGTCGAAAGCAGGCTAACTTCGCCGTGTTAAGCGTTCTAGCTCTTGCTCCACGATCTGTCTTGGTAGTTCATAAAAATCGAATAATTCATAAAGCGGCGCAACAATTGCTTGGATGATCTCAGGTAAATTATCGTCAATCTGTCCGATAGTAATCGAACGTGAACTTTCGATTTCTGCTGTTCGGCATATCCGATCAAAACTCATTCGCATACGATTACCGCTTAATGCCTGAAGGGCTCGTCCTTCCAGTCCAGACCACTTTACTTTCACAGCAATTCTTTCGACACCGTCATATGTTGCAGCAAGACGACGAGCAAAGAGAAGCGCCTCAGCCACACGCCAGATTGGTAAAGTGATGTCGATAGCGGTTCCAGCCTCCACACGATCAGGAACCCCATCTTCATCATATCCAGTTGTTGTGTAAAGTAATCCTTCGGGCCTAATTCGCCAGAAGTCTGAATGCGCAGCATCCTCGCCAAGATACCGATCGGCACCAGCTCTCCCGATCCAAGCTTCAACCCCGCCATCAGCTGCATATGGTGCCATTTCCTGTCTCGTCATCACTAGGAAAGTAGGCCATCCTGTTAGCTTGATGCGATGTGCGGCATCAATACGTTCCCGCAAGCTTGTGAGATTGGGTATGGTCGCGGGTGAATCGAAAGCAAAACCAATTTCATAGCGCCCCAAAGGCATTCTTGTAACAGCATCCACCGGTACCTTTGCTGCATCTAAAAGGTCCTCGTGACGCTTTCGCGACCTAGTAACAAACGTTATAAGCTTCTCTTGCAAATTTGGTTCAGTATCGCTCTCTTCAACCCTGCCCTCAACGATTGCACGAATGGCGTCAAGCATTGTTGAACGGCTCCGCTGAACGCAACGATCAAGCAAGCTACGCCATTCATCAACTGTTCGCGGCTCCTCACTGCGGGGCCCCGGCTGACGAACGTACACTCGGGCCTGTCGCAACACACCTTCACAGTCTCTCACTGCCATCACTGGTGTCGTAGTGGTTGATGGTACGACCACCACCGGATGATCTACACCTGTACGAGCATTCGTGATAACCTCCAAACGAACGTGCAGTGCTGGTGTTGCAAAGCGCTGTATGGCCCCATTGACTAGATCTTGAGTTATATCACGTATATTTTCAGGTTTTGGTATTGATTGTAGTGTATCGACTTCTTCCTCGTATCCGATCACCACATATCCACCATCAGCATTCGCCATGGCAATTACGGCTTTAGCTAGTGTTGCTTTCCCATGATTAGAGTTTAGGTCAAGCCAAGCTTTATACTCAAAAGATAAATCTTCTTGTGGATCTAGCAAGGCTTCTTCAAGTTCGTCACGTCTTGACAATTTACAAACCCTTTATGCTAGCCAACGAAGTGATGTAGATTGACTTATACTATCTCCCCACCTCACAAAAACAAATCCACTTTCTCGAACGTACGCACGTCGATCAGCCCCTCATCGGAAATACGCAGTTCGGGAATAACCACCAGCGCCAAAAGTGAATGCTGCATATAGGCATTGTTGAGCGTGCAGCCCATTTCGCGCATAGCGGCGGTGAGGATTTCGGCTTTCGCGGCAACGATCTCGGCGCGCTCGTCGCTCATCAATCCGGCAATCGGCATTTCCACCATCGCCAATTCTTCGCCCTGACTGACCATGCACACACCGCCGCCCACAGCCGCCAAACGGTTGGCGGCCATCGCCATATCGCCGTGATTGGTGCCGACCACAATCATGTGATGGCTGTCATGGGCCACGGTGGAAGCAATCGCGCAGTCTTTCGTATAGCCAAAGCCTGAAACGAACGCATTGGTCACCCCGCCCGTTGCGCGGTGACGCTCCACCAGCGCAATCTGGCAGACGTCGTTTTTACGGTCCATTTCCACCATGCCGTCTTTGACATTGAGCGTGGCTTCCAGCGCTTTCGTCGGCGCTTGGTTTTCAACAACGCCGATCACCCGTGCATTGACTTCATTGGCACCGCTTGGCGCGTCAATCTGGAAGCGCTGTGCGGTCAGCTTGCTTTTCAGATTAACCGTGTTCTTGGCGCTGTCAGGATAGGCATAAGCCGGAATATCAGCGATCAATTTGCCGTTCTCGGCAAGTTTGACACCGCGGCCGTAAACCGCATCAATGGTGAGTGCCGCCAAGTCTGAAACCAGCAGAAAATCCGCACGGCGGCCGGGGGTGATTGAGCCAAGCTCCCGCTCAAGGCCAAAGTGTTGCGCCGTGTTCAGCGTTGCCATCTGAATCGCCGTGACCGGCTTTAGACCCTGCTCAATGGCGTGGCGCACAACACGGTCCATATGCCCGTCATTGACCAGCGTGCCGGAATGGCAATCATCGGTGCATAAAATGAAACTGCGCGGATCAAGCCCCTGCTCCGTCACGGCTTTAATCTGCTCGGCAACATCATACCAGGCAGAGCCAAGGCGCAGCATCGCCTTCATGCCTTGGCGCACACGGGCAATCGCGTCTTCGGCGCGTGTGCCTTCATGGTCATCTTCGGGACCGCCCGCCACATAGCCGTGGAACGGCAAACCCAGATCAGGCGACGCATAATGCCCTCCCACAGTTTTACCGGCCCGCACGGTCGCGTCAATTGCCCCCCGCATAATTGGATCATTGGCCGCAACGCCGGGAAAATTCATCACTTCGCCAAGGCCGATAATATTCGGCCAGTTCATCGCTTCGGCAATTTCTTCCGGCCCAAGCGCCGCTCCCGCATTCTCCAAGCCCGGCGCGGACGGCACACAGGACGGCATCTGGACATACACATTGACCGGCATGGCTTCGGCTTCGTCGTGCATCAGGCGAACGCCTTTAAGCCCCAACACATTGGCGATTTCATGCGGATCAATAAACATGGATGTCGTACCGTACGGCACCACAGCGCGGGTAAATTCTGTCACCGTCACCATGCCGCTTTCCACATGCATATGCGCGTCGCATAGCCCGGGCACCAGATAGCGACCTTGGGCGTCAACCACTTTGGTATCCGGCCCGATGCAATGGTCGGCATCCGGCCCGCAATAGGCAAAGCGCCCTTCGGCAATGGCGATATCGCTGGCCGGAATAATTTCACCGGAATGAACATTGACCCATTTACCATTGCGCACCACGAGATCAGCAGGCTTTCGCCCCATAGCGACATCAACAAGGTGTGCGGAAACATCGGTCCAAGGCTTCATTTTCGATTCAGGCATAATCAGCTCCATTAAGTCCGCGCAATGTGCCAAGCATAAATCATGAAAGCCAGCCATTTTGCCCGTTTGATCAAAACTATTTTTCACCCAAGCCTGCCGCAAACTTAATTGAACGCAGTTTCTTGAAACCTTGTCCATTTGGTCAATATACTAACAACACAAAACATCCTCACACGGACGGGACCTTCATGCGGCTGATCATTAACGGAAAACCCGAAACGCTGGACGTTGAAGACGACATGCCGCTTTTGTGGGTGCTGCGTGACGAACTTGGCATAAAAGGCGTAAAATACGGTTGTGGCATCGCGCAATGCGGTGCCTGCACGGTCCACATCGACGGGGTCGCTGTGCGGTCATGCGCGATACGGGCAAGCGATGTTGAAGGTGAAATCACAACCATTGAGGGCCTTGGCACACCCGATGCGCTTCATGTGGTCCAACAGGCATGGATCGACCATCAGGTGGCACAATGCGGCTATTGCCAGTCCGGCCAGATCATGTCAGCTGCGGCTTTGCTTGACCAAAATGCCAACCCCAGCGATGAGGACATCGACAATTACATGTCGGCCAATCTGTGCCGCTGCGGCACATATCCGCGCATTCGTGAAGCGATCAAAGATGCGGCTTCAAAACTTGGCGCAGGTGCCGCATGAGCAAGCTTAAAACCTTCACGCGCCGCACTTTCCTCATTGGTTCAACCGCAGTCGCCGGCGGTGTTGCCTTTGGCGCTTATATGTATAAACGCGATCCGCAAAATCCGCTTGCCGCAAGCATGAAAGAGGATGAAGCCGCCCTCACCCCTTACGTAAAAATTGACGGTGAAGGAATTACACTGATCACACCGCGCACGGATTTAGGACAAGGCGCGTACTCCATGCAAGCCATGCTGATTGCCGAGGAACTGGATGTCGAACTTGATCAGATCAAGGTAGACCCGGGCCTTCCCGATCCTGCCTATTACAATACCGCATTGTCTGACGAAGGAGCGCCTTTCAGGCCAACCGATGACAGCTTTGCAGCGGAATCGGCGCGCTCATTCGTCGATGCGATCATGAAGTTTCTCGGGCTTCAGATTACCGGCGGTTCAACATCTGTCCCCGATGCTTACGAAAAATTGCGCCACGCCGGCGCTGTTGCGCGCGAAACGCTGAAAATGGCAGCCTCCCAAAAATCCGGCATTCCGGTAGATCAATTGAACACCGCCAACGGGCAGGTTCAACTGCCGGATGGAAGCGCCCTTTCCTATATTCAGCTTGCGCCGTTTGCCGCAACTATTGAACCGGTAAAGGACGTTACGTTGCGCGCTCCGAGTGAATGGCGGTTGCTCGGTAAACAGGTCTTACGTCATGACATTGTCGCCAAGTCGACCGGCACGCTGAATTACGGCATAGATCTTGAAATCGAAGGCATGGTTCATGCTGCGATCAAGACCAATCCGCGCCAAGGCGGCATCATGAACAGCTATGATGACAGCGAAGCTGAAAAAATGCGCGGTGTTCAAAAAGTCGTCCCCTTGGAAAACGGGGTAGCGATCATTGCCGATAATACATGGCGTGCTTTCAAAGCGGCAGAAGCTGTTACTTTTGATTGGGGTCCGGCGCCCTATCCTGCTGAAATGGATGACCACTGGCAGACATTGTCGGACTCGTTCACGCCCGATCTGCAAGATGCCCGTACTCGCGATGACGGTGAAATCGATAATGTTTTTGCAGAAGGCCCGCCTGATTTTGAAGCCGAATATCGTGCGCCTTATGTGGCCCACCAACCTCTGGAACCGGTCTCTGCCATTGCCAAAATTACCGATGACCGCGCTGACATCTGGACCGGCACGCAAATTCCCGGCTTTGTGCGCACCAATGTTGCCAAGGCCACCGGCTTAACCGAGGAACAGGTCTTTGTTCATGTCACCTATGTCGGCGGCAGTTTTGGCCATCGACTTGAGGACGAGTTTGTCAAACAGGCCGTGGAAATTGCGAAATCGGTCAAAGGAACGCCGGTTAAGCTGACCTATAGCCGTGAAGAAGATTTTGCGCATGATTATCCGCGCCAGATCGCAATGGCCCGCGCTAAAGGAAAAGTCAAAGACGGCAAAGTCGACAGTTTTGATCTCTCGATTGCAATGCCTTCAGTCATTGAATCGCAAATGGGCAGGCAAGGTTTTCCGGTTCCAGGTCCTGACCCTGCCATTCTGGCCGGTGCTTGGGAGCAGCCCTATGCAATCCCGAATTACCGGACTACCGGCTATCGTGCACCGGCGCTCGCCCCCATCTCATCATGGCGGTCCGTGGGCGCATCCTCAAACGGGTTTTTCCATGATTGCGCGCTGGATGAATTGATCCATGCAGCCGGCGCTGACCCTTTGGAAGAACGCATCCGGCTTATGTGGCATGAACCATCGCGCAAAGTGCTGGAAGCTGTGGGCGAAATGTCAAACTGGGGTAGCGACCTTGGACAAAACCGCGGCCGTGGTGTTGCTTTTTGCCTGTCATTCGGCACGGCGGTTGCCGAAGTCATTGAGGTCACCAACACCCAAGACGGCATTAAAATCGATAATGTTTATGTCGCCGCAGAAGTCGGTAAGGTCATTGACCCGATCAACTTTGATAATCTGGTCAAAGGCGGCGTTGTCTGGGGGTTGGGCCATGCCATGAACTGCCAGATCACCTATTCCGATGGCATGGCGCAGCAATCCAACTTTCATGAGCATGAAGGTATGCGGCTGTATCAATGCCCCAACATTGAGGTACGCGCATTGGAAAACGGTGCCAAAGTGCGCGGTATCGGTGAGCCGCCCGTACCACCCGCCGCGCCAGCGCTCGCCAATGCAATTTTTGCCGCGACCGGCAAACGCCTTCGCGAAATGCCGTTCAACAAACATATTGATTTTGTGTGAGGAATTAAAATGAAAAACATCCTCATAGCACTTTCATTATTCATGTTGCCAAGCGCCTCTTTTGCGGAAGAAGCGGAACAGAAAATAGAAGTTGAACTTCTGGAAGAAGGCTCGGTTTCCGAAGAAAAGGGCTTGGAGCATTGGGCGAAAATTTACGAAGTATTCTCCCATCCGCGCTGCGCCAATTGCCATGTTGATGAAGGCGGCATACCGATCTGGTCCGGCCCTTCATATGGCCCAGAACCGCAACCCCACGGCATGAATGTCAAAGCCGGAGAAAGCCGCGTTGGTGCGGAAACCATTTTGTGTTCGACCTGTCACACCAAGCATAACGGCTCGATTGAACATGCGCCGCCAGGCGCCCATGTCTGGCATTTACCGCCGCCTGAAATGGTATGGTATGAAAAATCCTCTGCCGAGATTTGTGCGCAGATTCAGGATCCGGAGCGCAATGGCGAGCGCACAATGAAAAACATTGCCGAACACATTGCCAATGACGAACTTGTTCATTGGGGCTGGGATCCGGGTCCGGGACGCGAGCCTGCACCCTATTCGGCCAAAATCAACGTCATGGATATTCTGGCATGGACCGCCGCTGGCAATCCTTGCCCGCAAGCTGAAGGTGAAACCGATGGATAACGCCCCGCGCCGCTATCAGCTGGCTTCACTGTTTCTGTCAATATCCGGCATTGCCCACATTGTCATATCGGGATTGTCCGGCCTGCAAATCACGGACGCTGTTTTTCTGGGTATCGGCGTTGCCTATCTGCTGCTTGCCTATTTGATGCAGGCGGGCCGGCGCTGGATCGCCTATTTCGTGTTTATCTTTATGCTGATCGGTGCTGTTGGTGCCTATATGATGATGCCAACAGAAAGCGGGATCATCCAGATGGCCTATCAGGTGATAATTGCCGCCGATATTGCCTGCGCCTTTATGCTGTTTATTCTCTTGTGGCGCCGTAAAAATCCGGTCGTTCTCAACAATGGATAAATATGCCCATAAAAATTAGCGTGATTATCAATTAAGGGCTTTTGTTTGATAGCCAGTTTGGCTAGGAGTGCTTCGGGCTGATTTTCAGCACGTGCCCCCTTGGCGGAACTGGTAGACGCAAGGGACTTAAAATCCCTCGATCATTAGATCGTGCCGGTTCGATTCCGGCAGGGGGCACCAGACGCAAATTCGCGCAGCGAAATGCGGAGACAAACTTTTCAAAACAAAAAGTAAAAGCGGCAGCCAATTGTACTGCAAAGGGCGAGAACGGCCGCTCTCAGATTACCCGCTCAAACTGCACCCAAAAAAGCGCTTTCGCTTTCTTATCGCCGTAGACAAAAGCGAAACAAAAATCCTACCCTTGATATTCAGGATATACATTTGTGCGCTTGACCACGCCATAAACGAAACTTGTGTCTATCGATCCGATTCCGCCAATCGGGTGCAGCCTGTCTCTTACAAAGCGCTCATAGTCTTCCAGATCGCTGACCACCACCCGCAGCAGATAGTCTGACAAACCGGTCATGACAAAACACTCCAAAACTTCGGGTATGGCTTTCATGCGCTCTTCAAACCGCAGCACCACATCTTCGGTGTGTTTATCCAAGCTGATACGCACCATGACTGTTACCGGCAGGCCATATGCTTTTGCGTTGACCTCGACACTATAGCCGGTAATGGCACCATTATTTTCAAGATTTCGAAGTCGCCGCAAACAGGGCGAAGGTGACAGATTTACTTCCGCCGCCAGCTCCAGATTCGTCATGCGTCCGCTGCGCTGCAAAGCTCTGATAATTTTGCGGTCAATGGCATCTATTTGCGGTATTTTTGACATAATATTCCAAAATTCCTGAGATTCAGGTCAATAATAACAACTAAAAACCTTTTTTGACAGCAGATAATGCCCTCAAAGACATAGAGGCTTATCATGCGTGACAAAACCCAAGATTTTTCGACCCGTGCCATCCACCACGGTTATGACGCTCAATCCGAACATGGCGCGTTGAACCCGCCGATCTATATGACCTCCACTTTTACGTTTGAAAGTGCGGAGGCCGGCGGTGCAATGTTTGCCGGTGAAAAGGAAGGGCATTTCTACACCCGCATTTCCAACCCGACACTGGACCATCTGGAAAAGCGGATTGCCAATCTGGAAGGTGCCGAAGCAGGTCTTTCCACAGCATCGGGCATGGGGGCGATCACCTCGACACTCTGGTCTTTTCTGGAGGCCGGTGACGAGATCATCATCGACAAGACGCTTTACGGCTGTACCTTTGCGTTCATGACGCACGGCCTGCCGCGCTTTGGCGTCAATGTTAAACTGGTTGATATGACAACGCCTGCCAATCTGACAGAGGCAATCAGCGACAAAACCAAACTTGTCTATTTTGAAACACCGGCCAACCCGAACAACAGGCTTGTTGATATAGCTGCTATTTCCGAAATCGCCCATCGTGCAAGCGCAAAAGTTGTTGTCGACAATACATACGCCACGCCGGTTATCACACGCCCTATCGAACATGGCGCGGATATCGTTCTACATTCTGCCACGAAGTTTCTAAGCGGTCATGGCGATGTTGTCGCCGGACTGATCGTCGGCAGTTTGGAAGACATCACGCAGATCAGGCTTGTGGGTTTGAAGGATATGACCGGCGCTGTCATGTCTCCGATGACGGCAATGCTGCTTCTGCGCGGCATAAAAACACTGGAACTGCGCGTTGAAAGACATTGCCAAACCGCATTCAAGGTGGCCAAGGCGTTAGAGGCGCATCCGGCTGTGCTGAATGTATTTTATCCCGGTCTTGAAAGCTTCCCGCAACATGAACTGGCCTGCCGGCAAATGTCGAATTTCGGCGGTATGATTCCGTTCGAGGTAAAAGGCGGAAAAGCTGCCGGAATTGCCGTGATGAACAGACTGAACCTCATCCAGCGCGCCGTCAGCCTTGGCGATGCGGAAAGCCTTATCCAGCATCCCGCCAGCATGACACACTCCACCTATTCACCCGAAGAACGGGCTGAACACGGCATTGCCGAAGGCCTTGTGCGTTTATCCGTCGGGCTGGAAGGCGCGCAGGATATTATCGACGATTTACAGGCGGCATTAGGCGCGCATAACATGCCATGTGATTGATCGGGCAGCGATCCGGCACACCCTGTACGTCACCCTCAACCGGTCCAAAGGAAGCAAAAGCGCACCATGTCCCACATTGACAAAGCACATCTTAAAACCATCGAACAACGGTTGTTGTGGCTGTCGCATTGGATGATCCACAATGCCAACCATATCCGCCCGAAGGTGGATGGGATTAAGATCGGCGGGCATCAGGCATCCTCGGCTTCAATGGTGTCAATTATGACAGCGCTTTATTTCAGCGCCCTTCGACCGGAAGACCGCGTTGCGGTTAAACCGCACGCCTCCCCTATTTTCCACGCCATACAATATCTGATGGGCAATCAAACGAGTGAGAAAATGGAAAACTTCCGCGGGTTTCACGGCGTACAGAGCTATCCGAGCCGCACCAAGGATATTGATGATGTTGATTTTTCAACCGGCTCGGTCGGCTTGGGTGTCGCAATCACATCCTTTGCTTCAATCATACAGGATTATATCACCGCGAAAGATTGGGGCAGCGATGTGCCTCTCGGCCGCATGATCGCATTGGTGGGTGATGCTGAACTGGATGAAGGCAATATCTACGAAGCGTTGCAGGAAGGCTGGAAAAACGATCTGCGCAACACTTGGTGGATTATCGACTATAACCGCCAGTCACTTGATGGTGTGGTTCGGGAAGGCCTTTTCAAGCGCATTGAAAAAATTTTCGATGCTTTTGGCTGGGATGTTGTCAAAGTCAAATATGGTGCACTGCAACGCGCGGCATTCAAAGAACCCGGCGGCGACAAGCTGCGCGAGTGGATCGACAATTGCCCGAACCAGCTATACTCGGCTCTGACCTTTATGGGCGGCGCAGTCTGGCGCGAACGTTTGATGGATGCGCTTGGCGATCAGGGCGACGTTACCGCACTTATTGAAGCACGCAGCGACCAGCAATTGGCCGAATTGATGGAAAATCTGGGCGGCAATTGCGTGCAGACCATGGCCGAAACCTTTGACGCCATAGACCATGATCGCCCCATTTGTTTTCTGGCCTATACGATCAAGGGCTGGGGCACGCCGATTGCCGGTCATAAAGACAATCATGGCGGCCTGATGAACAAGGCCCAAATGGCCGACTGGCAAAAACATATGGGCGTTGCCGAAGGTGAAGAGTGGGAAAAATTCGCAACGGTAAAAGACGTTTCCGCTTTTCAGGAAGCGCTGCAAAAAGCCCCCTTCTTTGCAAAAGGCGTTCGCCGCTACGCGGATAAAACGCTTGACGTTCCGGCAATCGAACTGTCCAGCGACCGCGAAATTTCAACCCAGATGGCGTTCGGCAAAATTCTTGATGAGCTTTCCAAAGGCGACAGCGATCTGGCCGCGCGCATTGTCACGACATCACCGGATGTTACCGGCACCACGAACCTTGGCCCGTGGGTGAACAGGCGCAAGCTATTTGCCCGCACAGAGCAGTCAGACACTTTTATCAACGAGAAAATACCGTCAACGGCAAAATGGGAATTCACCCCGAAAGGCCAGCATATTGAGCTTGGCATTGCCGAGATGAACCTGTTTCTGCTGCTTGGTGCCGCCGGATTGTCCCATTCATTGTTCGGCAAACGCATTATACCCATCGGCACGGTCTACGACCCCTTTGTGGCGCGCGGTCTCGATGCGCTAAACTACGCCTGCTATCAGGATGCACGGTTTATGATTGTCGGCACACCGTCAGGTATCACGCTCGCACCTGAAGGCGGCGCACATCAGTCCATCGGAACACCGCTGATCGGCATGAGTCAGGACGGGCTTGCCAGCTTTGAACCTGCCTTTGCCGACGAGCTTGCTGTCATCATGCAGTGGGCATTTGATTATATGCAGCGCGACGGCGAAGGCGATCCCGATGAGCGTACCTGGCTACGCGATGAAACCGGTGGTTCAGTCTATCTACGTTTGACAACCAATCCGATCGAACAACCCGGCAAACGCATTGACGATGATTTCAGGCAAGGCGCGATTGACGGTGCCTATTGGCTGCGCAAGCCCGGCCCGAACTGTGAAGTCGTCATTGCCTATCAGGGCGCTGTCGCACCAGAAGCGATAAAAGCCGCCGGCATAATCGCCGAGAGGCGGCGTGACATCGGCGTGTTGGCCATAACCTCCGCCGACCGTCTCAATGCAGGCTGGACAGCGGCGCAGCGTGCCCGTGCGCGGGGCACAAAATCGGCTGAAAGCCATTTGGAGAAATTGCTCGGTGATTTGCAGGACCATTGTAAAATCGTCACCGTGATTGACGGTCATCCTGCAACACTTGGCTGGATTGGTTCGGTGAAAGGCCATCAGACAATTCCGCTGGGTGTCGAACATTTTGGCCAAACAGGAACAATCGGCGATCTTTACAAACATTTCGGCATTGATGCCAATTCCATCGTTGAGAAAGTGGCCGGGCTAACCGAGGGAAGATCCATTTCCCCAAGATCAAACATTTAGGCAAAGCCAGATCGCTTGAGCCATAATTCTGGTGAAAGACCGATCTGCGTGCTTCTCGCGGCGCTGAATCATATTGACAGTAAATTCATATAAAATGTAACGTCATTTCACTATTTTGGGAGAATCGGACTTACCGATGCCGAAGGAGCAACCACCCCGGAAACTCTCAGGCAAATGGACCAATTTAGTGCAATGACTCTGGAGAGAGGCCGAAGGCCCGCCGAAGGGATAACAATCTCAGGCACATAGACAGAGGGGGTATCATCATCCGCATCCGCGGTATGACTGGTGCCGGATCATCCGGTTTAATTGAGAGGGCCGGATGGAAAATTTAAAAACAACTGCACTTCATGAACTACATTTGAATCTCGGTGCCAAAATGGTGCCGTTTGCAGGCTATGAGATGCCTGTGCAATATCCCGCCGGTGTAATGAAGGAGCATCTGCACACCCGCGCCAAGGCCGGTCTTTTTGATGTCAGCCATATGGGACAGGTTTTGCTGCATGGCGATGACGCTGCTCTGCAATTGGAAACGCTTGTGCCGGTTGATGTGGCAAATCTGCCTGAAGGCAGACAGCGCTATGGTTTTTTCACCAATGAGAACGGCGGTATTTTGGACGACATCATGATCGCCAATAGAGGCGACCATCTTTTTGTTGTCGTCAATGCGGCCTGTAAAGATGCTGACATTGCGCATATGGAGAAGAACCTTCAGTGCAAGGTTGAAACAATCAGCGGCCGCTCTCTTCTGGCGCTGCAAGGCCCTGCCTCGGAAGCTGTTTTAAGCCAGATCGTACCTGACGTTAAAGACATGCGCTTTATGGATGTGCGCATTGTTAACAGTAGCTTTGGCACGCTGTGGATTTCGCGCTCGGGTTATACCGGTGAAGACGGTTTTGAAATTTCCGTTGAGGATTCCCAAGCCATAAAATTGGCCGAAGAACTTCTGGCCAGCGAAGATGTATTACCAATCGGCTTGGGCGCACGTGACAGCTTGCGCTTGGAGGCGGGACTTTGCCTTTATGGTAACGATATTGACGAAACGACCTCCCCTTTGGAAGCCGGACTGCAATGGGCCATTCAAAAATCACGGCGCAAGGATGGTGCGCGCGCTGGCGGTTTCCCCGGCGCCGAGCATATCCTTGGCCAATTCGACAATGGCGTTAAGCGTCAACGGGTCGGCTTACAGCCTGAAGGCCGTGCCCCGATGCGCGCTGGCACCAAACTTTTTGCAAGCGAAAATGATGAAACAGCGATTGGCGAAGTGACCTCCGGTGCTTTTGGCCCGACAGTCGAGCGCCCTGTTTCCATGGCCTATGTGAGCGCAGACCATTCTGACACAGACACGGTTGTTTTTGGCGATGTGCGCGGCAAACGTCTGCCCGCGCGCATTTGCACTCTGCCCTTCACGCCTTTAAATTTTAAACGATAATAATTTCGGAGATTATAAATATGAAGTTCACAGAAGAACATGAATGGCTACGTGCCGAAGGTGACCTCGTGGTTGTCGGCATTACAAAATATGCCGCGGAACAACTAGGCGACGTTGTTTTTGTCGAACTGCCAGATGCCGATACCGACGTATCAAAAGGTGACGATGTTGTTGTTATTGAAAGCGTAAAAGTCGCCTCTGACATTCTTGCACCGCTGGATGGAACAATTGTCGAAGTGAACGAGAAGCTTGGCGATGAGCCCGCGCTTGTAAACAGCGATCCGCTTGACGCTGGCTGGTTCTTCAAGATGAAGCTGAAAGACGCTTCCGAGCTGGACTCGCTGATGGATGAAACCGCCTACAACGCGATGATCGCTTAACGGAGCCTTTATAAATGTCTTTTGTTCCGACAAAATACGAACCATATGATTTTGCCAACCGGCGCCATATTGGTCCTTCCCCTGCTGAAATCGCTGACATGCTTAAGGTTATCGGTGTCAAAAGTCTTGATGACTTGATTAACCAGACTGTACCCGACAGCATTCGTCAAAAAGAGCCGCTAGATTTCGGCAAACCTTTGTCGGAACGCGACCTGCTCTGGCACATGCGGGAAGTCGCCAATAAGAACGAAGTTTTTACATCGATGATCGGCCAGGGATATTATGGCACGGTAACGCCGCCTGCTATCCAACGTAATATTCTGGAAAATCCGGCTTGGTACACGGCCTATACGCCCTATCAGCCGGAGATCAGTCAGGGCCGCCTCGAAGCCCTGCTCAACTTCCAGACCATGATCTGTGATCTGACAGGCTTGGACGTTGCCAACGCTTCCCTGCTCGATGAAGGCACTGCGGCAGCCGAAGCCATGACAATGGCGCAGCGCGTCTCCAAATCTAAAGCAAAGCAGTTCTTTATTGACGAAAACTGCCACGCTCAAAACATCAATGTGATGAAAACCCGCGCCGAACCGCTCGGCATTGAAATCATCGTCGGCCCGGTTGAGCAATTGGACCCAGCAGCCGTATTTGGGGCGATTTTCCAATATCCGGGCACACGCGGCGGATTGCAGGACTTCACATCGCAGATTGAAGCGCTTCACAACGAAAAAGCGCTCGGCATTGTGATTGCAGACCCGATGGCGCTGGCCTTGCTCAAAGAGCCGGGCGCAATGGGCGCGGATATTGCTGTCGGATCGACGCAGCGCTTTGGTGTACCGATGGGATTTGGTGGGCCGCACGCCGCCTATATGTCATGCCGTGATGCCTATAAGCGTTCCCTGCCTGGCCGTATTGTTGGCGTTTCCAAAGATGCGCGCGGCAATCAGGCATACCGTCTGTCACTGCAAACACGCGAACAACATATCCGCCGTGAAAAAGCGACATCAAACGTGTGTACAGCGCAGGCTTTGCTTGCCGTGATCGCGGGCTTTTACGCTGTCTTTCATGGCGCGGAAGGCGTCAAAGCCATCGCCCAGCAAATCCACCTTAAAGCGGCACGCATTGCAAAAGCCCTGTCCGCCAACGGGTTTGAACTCGAACACAACGCGTTTTTTGATACAATCTGCGTCGAAGTCGGCGCCATGCAGGGCGCAATTTTAGAGTCCGCACGGGCACGCAAAATCAATTTGCGCAAAATCGGCACAAGCAAATTGGGCATTTCTGTCGACGAGACAACACGCCTTGAATCGCTTTCAGACCTGCTGGAGGCCTTTGGCATTAAAGATGGCATTGATAATAAAGAGCCGGATTATTGCCTGCCGGAGGCATTGGTACGAGAAACTGAATATTTCCAGCATGCCATCTTCCAGATGAACCGCGCTGAAACGGAAATGATGCGCTATATGCGCAGGCTCGCAGACCGCGATCTGGCATTGGACCGTGCGATGATACCGCTTGGTTCCTGCACCATGAAGCTGAACTCTGCTGCGGAAATGATGCCGATCACATGGCCGGAATTTTCAAATCTTCACCCCTACGCGCCAAGCGAACAGGTTGAAGGCTATAATGAAATGCTCGCCGACCTGTCGGAAAAACTATGCATGATCACCGGCTATGACGCGATGTCAATGCAGCCGAACTCCGGCGCGCAAGGCGAATATGCGGGCCTTCTGACAATTCGCGCCTATCACCGTTCGCGCGGTGACAATGAGCGCAATGTTTGTCTTATTCCCGTCTCCGCGCACGGCACAAATCCGGCATCCGCTCAAATGGCAGGTATGGAAGTTGTCGTTGTTAAATCGGCTGAAAACGGCGATATCGACATTGACGATTTCCGCGAAAAGGCAAAAGCGGCCGGAGACCGTCTGGCGGCTTGCATGATCACCTACCCGTCAACGCATGGCGTGTTTGAAGAAACCGTTCGCGAAATTTGTGATATCACACATGAGTTTGGCGGACAGGTATATCTGGACGGCGCTAATTTGAACGCGATGGTCGGCTTGGCAAAGCCGGGCGAGATCGGCTCCGACGTCAGCCATTTGAACCTGCATAAGACATTTTGTATTCCGCACGGCGGCGGCGGCCCCGGCATGGGACCAATTGGTGTGAAAAGCCATCTTGAACCTTTCCTGCCGGGCAATCCCGCGGATGATGAAAGCGCCGTATCCAGTGCAAATTATGGCTCTGCATCCATCCTGCCGATCAGTTGGGCCTACTGCCTGATGATGGGCGGCAGCGGCTTAACGCAGGCAACCAAGATCGCAATCCTGAACGCCAACTACATCGCCAAACGTCTGGAAGACGGCTTTGATGTTCTCTTTAAGGGCCGCAAAGGACGTGTTGCCCATGAGTGCATTTTAGACACAAGACCGTTTGCAGACAGTGCCCATGTCACCGTTGAGGATATTGCCAAGCGCCTGATTGATAGCGGTTTCCATGCGCCGACAATGAGCTGGCCGGTTGCAGGGACATTGATGGTCGAACCGACAGAGAGCGAAACAAAAGCCGAGCTTGACCGCTTTTGTGATGCAATGCTGTCTATCCGCAATGAGATTGCAGCCATTGAAAGCGGTGACATGGATGCGGAAAACAATCCGCTGAAAAATGCACCGCATACAACAGCCGATCTGATTGCCGAATGGGATCGCCCCTATTCGCGCGAAGCCGGATGTTTCCCCGCCGGTGCATTCAGGGTTGATAAATACTGGCCGTCCGTGGGCCGTATCGACAACGCCTTTGGTGATAGAAATCTCGTCTGCACCTGCCCGCCGCTTGAAAACTATCTTGATTGATATGAACGCGCGCAGCGCTTCACAATACCGGCGGTCCGGAATTTCCGGATCGCCGCTTCCCACAAAGCTTTGATTGAGCTTGACAGCTTTGGGCTTTGATGTAGCCTTAATTCTATGAAAAACGCACCGGCACATAATCGCTATTGCTTGAGGGTAATTCCGGCACGGAATTAGACCCCGAATCGTGCAGTCATGCATCGATATCGGGGCGCGTTGATTATCGGATAAACCGATCTTTCCCGGAGAAAACCGGGATCCCCATTTATTAATCTGCCATTGATCGTAAGCGCTTCATTGCTGTGCGCTTCGCGGTGCAATGACGTTTTTAAGCGAACGCATTATGACCTCTTCATCTCCAAGAATAATAATCGGTGAAACCGATTTTACCAGACTGACCAATCTTGCCGAAGCAACCGCCCGTTCCAACAGCGCGGTAGCAGACTTTCTGATGTCGGAGCTTGATCGCGCGACGGTTAAGCCCGATCATTTGGTCAAGCCAACCACCGTCAAGATGGGCTCTACCCTGACTTATGAAACCGATCATGGTGAGCATAGAACCGTTACGCTGGTGTTTCCGGTTGATGCCGACATTTCACGCGGCAGAATTTCTATCCTGACACCCATCGGTGCGGCATTGATTGGTCTGCGTGTCGGGCAATCAATTAATTGGACAGCACCAAACGGTGAAAAGCATAAGCTGACCATCATTTCCGCCAATGCCGAACAGGAAGCTTTTGATCGGGCGGCGCAATAATGCTGAACACGCACGATACATTCAACAGATTAGCTCTATCAGGAGGATGCCTGCTGGCAGGATTTTAGCCCCTGCGCGGCACAATCGTGCTGCCAGGGGAACAGTCCACTTTCATCATTGAAAATGCCCTTCGGGTGCCAGGAGACTAATCATGATTTCTCATGAATGTATTTTAACGCAAAGCAATGCCGCTCTATTGCATAAGCTTTTTGAAGCACAGCAACAGCAAAACACTCTGTTTGCAAGACTTCTAAAATCGAAACTAGACAACGCCCAAATCTGTCCGGAACACGATATTCCCGACGATATCGTTACGCTGGATAGCCGTGTCACCTACAGCGTGAATGCGGCTTTTACCGACACCCGTATCATTTCAGCGCGCAACAGCAGCAATATTGTCGGGCTGTCCCTGCCGGTGACAAATTTAAGAGGCCTTGCGCTCATCGGTCTAAGGCAAAGCCAATATTTTACACTGATTCGACCAGATCACAGCGCGGACCGGCTATATGTCGAAAAAATCCAGTTTCAGCCGGAGACACACCGGCAGCTTTTAAAAGATGCAATTATTGCCAATTCGCCTGCACAGCGGCGCGCATCCATCAAGCTTGTTCACTCGGTGGCCACACGCTCCGACTTTTTCTCACAAACATCCCAATAAACATTTTGCACATGGCATCGGCATTTACTTGCCGGTGTTTTGAGGGCAAAAACACAGCTATTAAGGTATAAAAGGCAAATGAAGATTATCGTTTTAGGTGCCGGTGTTGTTGGCGTAACAACAGCATTCTATTTGGCAAAAAAAGGCCATGAAGTGCAGGTCATTGACCGCGCACATCAGGCTGCGGAAGGAACCAGCTTTGCCAATGCCGGGCAAATTTCAGCAGGCTATGCCTCACCTTGGGCCGCGCCCGGTATACCGCTAAAAGCACTCAAATGGCTTTTCATGGAGCACGGCCCGCTTGTCATAAAACCGCGTTTTGATGCCGAGCTTGCGGGCTGGATGATGAAAATGCTCAGCAATTGCACCAAAGCCAATTACCAGCGCAACAAAAGCCGGATGATGCCGCTTGCAGAATATAGCCGCGGCAGCTTGCGGGCGCTGCGTTCTGAATTGGGCATTTCATTTGACGAGCGCAGCAAAGGCATTTTGCAGATTTTCAGAACTGCCAAACAATATGACAGCGCCGCACAAGACCTTGAAAGCCTTGTACAATTTGGCGTTACACACGCTTTGCTGGATGCAAAAAGCTGCGCGAAATTTGAGCCTGCACTTGCACAAAACACTTTGCCGATTGCCGGCGGCCTGCACTTTCCGGATGATGATACAGGCGATTGCCATCTGTTCAGTAACAAGCTCGTCGCAGAAGCAAAACGTCTCGGCGTTCAATTTCATTTCAATACCGAGATCAAACATCTGGAAACATCGGGCGGCAAATTATCGACTGTTATTACGTCGGGCGGGACATTTAGCGCCGATGCCTGCGTCGTAGCGCTCGGTACCGGATCGCGGTCTTTGCTAAAAAGCCACGGTGTGAAACTCCCCATTTATCCTGTCAAAGGCTATTCTCTGACAATACCACTATCCAATGCGGATGCCGCGCCTGTTTCAACTGTTATGGACGAAACCTATAAAGTTGCCATTACACGTCTTGGCGACCGTATTCGCGTTGGCGGCACGGCGGAGCTTGCCGGATATGACACCAGCCTAAACCCGAAACGGCGCGGTGCGTTGGAGCGCTCGTTTAAAGATTTGTTCCCCAATAGCGGCGATGTAAACAGCGCATCATTCTGGAGCGGGCTGCGTCCTATGACGCCCGATGGTCCGCCCTTAATTGGCGCGTCACCGGTCAAAGGCATATACCTTAATACCGGCCACGGCACATTCGGCTGGACAATGGCGTGCGGCTCGGCCCGCGTCATCGCTGATATTATTGATGGTTCAAAACCGGATATTGATATTACCGGCCTTGGTCTGGACCGCTATCAGATGGACAGGCGTTCATGACCTCTGCCGGCGCACTGTTAAATATCGACCTGTCTGCGGTTCGTGAAAACTATCGCCGCCTGTGTGCAAAAGCATCCGGCGCGAAAGTTGCAGCAGTCGTTAAAAGTGATGCCTATGGTCTTGGTGCCGATAAACTGGCAACGCAATTACTGCAGGACAAATGCGACACCTTTTTCGTCGCCCATTTGGGCGAAGCCATCAAGCTGCGTGCGGCCCTTGGCCCCTCACCTGAAATATTGGTGCTCAATGGCATTCCCGAAGGCTATGCGGCTGACTTTACAGACAGCAATCTGACGCCGGTCATCAATTCTCTGTCCGATCTGGAGCAGTGGCAATCATTGTCCCGCAAGCTGGAAAAAACGCTTGGTGCGGCATTGCAAATCGACAGCGGCATGTCCCGCCTCGGGCTGTGCGCCAAAGATGTCCAGAAAATTCAAACCAACCCCGATATGCTGGACGGCGTTAATATCAGCCTTGTGATGAGCCACCTTGCCTGCGCGGGCGATCCTTCGCATCCTTCGAATGCAGAACAGCTGGAGGCTTTTGAGACGCTGTCTAACATGTTGCCGAAGGCGAAGCGCTCTTTGGCCAACTCATCCGGAATTTTTCTGGACCACCAATTTCATTATGATCTCGTTCGTCCGGGAGCGGCACTTTATGGTATCAATCCCATAAGCTACACCGAAAATCCTATACTGCCTGTGGTACAACTTCAGGCGCGTGTGCTGGAAATACGGGAAATAACCGCTGGTGCCCATGTCGGCTATGATTATCTTTACAAAGCATCAAACCCGCGAAGACTGGCAACTTTATCAATCGGCTATGCGGACGGCTGGCACCGGCAGTGGACAGTCGGCGCTACATATAATGGTACAAGCCTGCCATTGGTGGGCAGAATATCAATGGATAGTATGGTCATCGATATTTCAGACCTGCCTGAAGCGCAGCTATCCAGAAACATGTTTGTCGATCTGATCAACAAAACGCAAACGCTGGACGTTGTGGCCAATGCCGCACAAACCATAGGTTATGAGGTTTTGACCTCAATTGGCGAGCGTGTTGAACGCCGGTACACATCATGACCGGGAAATGATGGACAAGCTGGATTTGCATTTGCCTGTCGGTTTCAGGCAATATTTTCTTGGTCGCTTGCACTAACATCAAATTCAAGGCGCAAATGGCCGCTCTTATTCACGGAGTCTGAAAGCACTATGGAAGACGATTCATCACCATGTTTTGCCCATACGCTTGTTGATGGCCAGGTCATCGATCCGCAAACGCTGCATGATGTTCGCGTCTTTCGAAAATCCAATCGGACGCGCCTTTATGAACTGCGAAAAAAGCAAAGCCTTGAGACGCGTGAAAAAGCATCAACAAACATCGCTGCAAAACTGGATGATGCTTTAGGCGATATTGCCGAAAAAACCATTGCCGCCTATTGGCCAATACGCGGAGAACTCGACCTGCGTCCGTGGATGACAAAAGCCATCGCGAAGGGTGCGAGAATTGCCCTGCCCGTCGTGATTAAGAAAGATCAGCCTGTCGACTTTCACCTTTGGACACCTGACTGCGCCATGAAAATCGGCAAATGGCAGATCCCCGTTCCCGCAGAGGCTAAAGCTGTTTCGCCCGACATTATCATCATCCCGCTGCTTGGCGTGGATAAAGAGCAATATCGCCTCGGCAATGGCGGCGGTTATTATGACCGGACGTTGGTCGGACTGTCATCGGCAAAAACAATTGGCATCGGCCAATCATTTGCGCGAATGGACACTATTTATCCGATGCCTTGGGATATTCCCATGCAGCAAATTCTATTGGCAGATGCGTAACTCAGACGATCTTTTGCCCTGAGCGCCAGCAACCCAGCATCTCGCCTTCATGTGAACGGTGAACAAAATTTGCCGAACCGCCAACTTTGATTTCACCAATCCCCGATTGCGCGCCAATACAGCGAGCCGGATAAAGCGCTGCCATACGCAAAGCTTCGTCAGCGCCCAGATCGATAATATCGCTTATATAATTGACCGCGGCGTTCATATCCAAATCTGCACCGGCCAGCGTGCCATCGCTCAGTTCCAAACGGCCGTTTGCACGCGTGATTTTGCGCCCCTTAAGAAAGAACGATTTCTGATCCGTGCCGATGGTGGACATGGCATCGGTCACCAGAAATATCTTTTTGCCGCCGCGCTTGGCGTTAAGCGCTATTGTAATAACCGCAGGGTCAACATGAATACCGTCCGCGATCAAACCCGCGTACAAATTTTCATTTTGCAGCGCCGCGCCCACAAGACCGGGCTCGCGGTGCGTTAAAGCGCTCATCGCGTTGAATAAATGCGTAACGCATGTCGCACCGGCTCCAGCGGCTTCTTGCGCTTTGTCATATGTGGTCGAGCTATGGCCGAGGCTGACGATTATGCCCGCATCTGATAGTTTTGTAATTTGCTCACCCGACACGGATGCCGGCGCAACGGTGACCATCATATGTGCCAGCTTTTGCTTGGCAGACAGTAATTCTTGCATGTCGTCATCGCTCATCGCCCGAATAAAGGCAGGATCGTGCGCACCATGTTTGGCAGGGTCCAGATGCGGTCCTTCCAGATGCAACCCCAAGAAACCGGGCAGATTTTGTTCCTGTGCTAGAATAGCCGCTTCAATCGCTTTGGACGTGACCTCGGGCGTATCGGTGATCAGTGTCGGCAGAAGTGACGTCGTGCCGAACAGCGCATGGGCATCACACATCGTGCGGATAGTCTCGACGGTTGGCGCATCATTAAACAGAACGCCGCCGCCCCCGTTTACTTGCAAATCCACATAGCCCGGCGCAATTACGCCGGATTCTAAGCTGACTTGATCTTCAATGGAAGACGCATCAGCAGCATCACAAATGTCTGCAATGATGCCATTCTCGATAATGAGAGATTGGTTTTTGCGGTGACTTTCCCCGTCAAAGAGATCGGCGCACGATAAGACCCAGGATGTACTCATACTGTTTCAGTCACCTTCTTGAGGTTTAACGGTTCATCCGGATTAAAACCGCGCAGACGCGACAGTTTTTCAACAAATGAGTAAAAGGATACGATCAGCAAAAGCGGGTCGGTCAACGGATGTCCGGTCGCGACAAACGGCAACTGCTTTGCCTTGGCGGAATTGGTTGATGTGGCATAAACATCCCCGCCCCGTTCGCATAGATCATCGATAACGTCGATCATTGACTGCTCAGCCTTATCGCGGGCAACAAGCGCCAGAACCGGATAGTTGGACGAGACAATAGAAACCGGTCCATGCAATACTTCGGCAGAGCTGAACGCCTCGCCCTGAAGCTGGCATGTCTCTTTGAATTTAAGCGCGACTTCGCTGGCAATGGCAAAAGCGGGGCCGCGCCCCAGAACATAGAGCCTGTCCTGCCTGAGCAACCGCTTTGTAAGCTCGTCCCATTCGGTTCCAAGTGCCTGTGTTGCCAGTTCCGGCAATTTATCGAGCGCGCTTAAAAGTGCATCATCTTCCTGCCAATAGGCCAGTAACATCAGGCCGGAAACAACCGACGTGATGAATGTTTTGGTCGCCGCAACGCTTTTTTCAACACCGGCATGAATGTCGATTGTGTAATCACTTATTTCCGCCAGCGGTGATTGAACAGTGTTGGTCAGCGCAATCGAAAGCGAACCGTTTTTCCGCGCCGTCTTGATCATGCTGACAATATCCGGGCTTTGACCAGATTGCGAGATGCCGATACAAGCGGTTTTCCGCAACTTCAGATTGGCGCCATATATCGAGCTCACCGACGGGCCGATTGATGCGACAGGCGTTTGCGCTGTCAGTTCGATTGCATATTTCAGATAGGTCGCCGCATGGTCGGACGAGCCTCTGGCAACAGTACAAATAAGGTTGGGATCAAGGCTACGCAGTTCCGCGCCGGCTTTTATAATGTTATCGCGTGAACCACCCAGCAATGCGCTTAAAGCATCAGGGATACCCTCAACTTCTTCACGCATTTTAGTTTTAAAATCAAACATTTACTTAGCTTTCAGTTACTTACAACTGCAATTCCGCGACAAAATCATAAGCGTCGCCCCGATAGACAGATTTGGTAAATTCGACGACCTGCCCGTTTTCAAGATAGGCAATCCGCTCGATACGCAGACCGGCAGAACCATCTTCGACATTCAAAATGCCGGCATCTGTGCCGGAAAGAATATCGGCAGAAATGCGCTGGACCGCCCGAACCGGCTTTTTGCCGATCTTTTGCAGATATTCGTAAAGTGACCCGTCAATCAGATTTGGATCGGCAATAACACTTGCCGATATAGACACCCGCTCAATGGCCAGCGGCTGATCATTGGCAATGCGCAAACGCGCAATTCTGGCAACCGAACTTGTCGGGCTGATACCAAGCGTCATACTTTCTTCAGGAGACGGCATATAAATGCCCTTATCGAGCCATTCCGACCGAGCCACCAAGCCGCGGCGCTCCATGTCTTCACTAAAAGATGTGAGCTTGGACAGTGATTGCTGAACCCGCCCGAATGTCGGCGCCACAGATGTGCCTGATCCCTGTCTGCGGATAACAAGGCCATCCTTGACCAGCTTCTCGACAGCTTTGCGGACGGTGACGCGGGACAAATTGCTTATATTGGCCAGTTCCCGCTCCGAGGGCAAAGCATCGCCCTCTTTAAATTCTCCGGAAAGAATTGAATTTTCAATATGTTGGCTAAGTTGCGTATACAACGGACCGCCATTTTTCTTCAACCAGTTATCCGGCGCAAGGACCTGCAAAAAATCTGCGGACATTCACAAAATCCTCCCGTTGAAACTTTGAATAGCCAGACTGACTGCACCGCTGAGCGCGTCTCCCTTTGCAGCAATCAGGTGTTTTTTATAATCATCGCCAAGGCGCTGCGCATAAATTGCGCCCAGCCCGCCGATCATGCAAAACGGACTTGTCGCATCGGGCAAAATGCGGTCCAATGTTTCTTCAATATTGGCGACCGCTTTGTGCACAAGACGCACACCAAAACTATCGCCCTTATCGGCAAAATCGAAAACCATCGGCGCGAAGGTGCCGAACGAAGCCGGACTTGCACCTTGCGCAAACTCAACAATCTTTTGAGGGTTGTTGCCGAACTGGTCCAGAACAGCCTGTGTGAGCGGTGAACCGGCATGAATGCCGTCATAAACAAGCAATGTTTCCTGCAATAATTCACGGCCAAGCCACGCCCCGCCGGATAGATCACCAACCATAAAGCCCCACCCGCCAGTGGTTTTCTCAACGCCATTATATCTATACTGGTAAATCGAGCCCGTACCTATAATAGCAGCAGCCCCGTCACCGGAACCGACAGCACCTTCCAGTGAAATACGTGCATCGGTTTCGACAATGATATTTTCAAACGGCAGACGCTGCTTGAGCTTTGTGTTGAGCGCTTCATATTCAGCACCGGCAAGCCCCATATAAACAGGAATTTGAGAAAGCTTCTCGGCAGGCAGGCCGATTTGCTCCACCGCCTCACTACAGCATTGCAAGATACTATCACGTGCAACATCCAGACTGGACATAATATTGGCCGAACCGGCTTTTGCAAATGATAACGGCACACCGTCAGCGTCGCATAAACATGCTCTGCAGCCAGTACCGCCACCATCGACACCCAGATAAAATTTTTGATCCTCGACCATAGGAGCCATATAAACCAATTTAATACCACATCCAAGAGCAAAGCTGCATAATTTTCACATTGCCGCCATTAACCTGTTGAAAAGACCAAAGTTTTTCAGCGAATCCCCACAGAAAACAGAAAAAGTGTTAACTTTTGCTAGACAGATGGTATTGTTTTGGTATTAGATGGACGCGGAGGAATTCAATGAAAGCAATTCAGACAGAGTTAAAAAGCGAAAAGGCGCAGGGCATTGATACGCTTGCCCCTGAGCAAGCGCTTGAAACACTGCTGGAAGGCCAGTTTGCGGCGGTAAAGTCGCTTCATTCCTGTACACCCGCCATTACCAAAGCCGCCAAAATCGCGGCAGGCACAATACAATCCGGCGGGAAAATCGCTTACATCGGCGCAGGCAGTTCCGGCCTTATGGCGCTGTCGGACGGGCTCGAAATCACCGGCACTTTTGGCGTGCTTATGAGCCAGATTAAAATCCTTTTCGCCGGCGCTCCGGATGCCTTTAATGATATGCGCGGCGGTGCTGAAGACGACACGGACCTTGCCATTTCCGATGTGGAAAATGCGGAGCTGGCAGCAGGTGATTGCGCTATGCTTGTTTCAGCAAGCGGAAACACACCCTATACGCTAGCCGCGCTTAAAGAACTGAAACAGCGCGGCATCACAACAATTGCCATTGCCAATAACAAGCCAAGCGCGCTTCTCGATCATGCGGATATTTCGATTCACTTGGACACACCGCCGGAAGTGATCGCCGGTTCGACAAGGCTGGGCGCTGGCACCGCGCAGAAAATTGCATTGAATATGTTCTCCACCCTTATGGGTATCGAGCTTGGGCATATTCATGACGGGCTTATGGTCAACCTTACTGCTGATAATGCAAAGCTGATCGATCGGTCACAGCGTATGGTTCAGGATATTGCCCGATGTGAACCGGAACAAGCAGGCAAAGCACTCCAGCAGACACAGGGCAATGTAAAATTAGCCGTGCTTCTGGCTGCCGGAGCAAAAGACCAGAATACCGCAGAACGCATGCTGAATAAGCACGGAGGCATTCTCAGAAGATGTCTGGAAGAAATTCGGTCTGACGAGAACTTAAACGCATAATTTTATGCATCAACAGGGAGTAATCAAATGAAACATACATCGTTTAAGGCAATCTTGGTTGCATCAACGGTATTTGGCAGCGCGGGTCTGTCTTTTGCCCAAGATGTGACATTGACAATCGAAAGCTGGCGCAATGACGATCTGTCCATCTGGCAGGACAAAATCATCCCGGCATTTGAAGCCAAGCATCCCAACATCAAGTTGAAATTCACGCCCTCAGCACCGGCTGAATATAATGCTGTTTTGAACTCCAAGCTTGAAGCCGGTTCAGCTGGCGATCTAATTACATGCCGTCCGTTCGATGCGTCGCTTTCACTTTATGAAGCAAACTATCTCGCGCCGCTGACAGATTTGGAAGGCATGAGCAACTTCTCTGATGTGGCCAAATCAGCTTGGATCACGGACGACGGCTCAACACCGTTCTGCGTGCCGATGGCATCGGTTATCCACGGTTTCATCTACAACAAAGAAGCATTTGAAGATGCCGGTGTTGAAGTGCCTGAAACCGAAGAGGAGTTCTTTGCAGCGCTCGACGCGATCAAGGAAAAAGGCAACTACATCCCGCTCGCAATGGGTACCAACGACCAGTGGGAAGCCGCAACAATGGGCTATAACAATATTGGCCCGAACTACTGGAAAGGCGAAGAAGGCCGCAATGCGCTGATCAAAGGCGAGCAAAAGCTGACAGACGAGCCTTGGGTCGCGCCATTCCGCCAGTTGGCAAAGTGGAAAGACTATCTTGGTGACGGTTTTGAAGCGCAAACATATCCGGACAGCCAGAACCTGTTTACGCTTGGCAGAGCGGCAATCTACCCGGCCGGTTCTTGGGAGATTTCGGGCTTCAACACAAATGCCGACTTTGAAATGGGCGCCTTCAACCCGCCTGTGCCGAACGAAGGCGACACATGCTACATTTCCGACCACACCGATATTGGTCTTGGCATGAACGCGAATACCGAGCATCCTGAAGCGGCAAAAACCTTCCTGAACTGGGTCGGTTCTGAAGAGTTCGCAAGCCTTTATGCCAACGCATTGCCTGGCTTCTTCCCGCTGTCAAAAACAGCCGTTGAAATGGAAGACCCGCTCGCGCAGGAATTCATTTCATGGCGCGAAAAGTGTGAGCCGACAATTCGTTCAACTTACCAGATTTTGTCACGCGGTACTCCGAACCTTGAAAATGACACATGGAATGCGTCCGCGGCCGTTATCAAAGGCACAGAAACACCTGAAGAAGCTGGTAAGCGTCTGCAGGAAGGCCTTGCTTCCTGGTACGAGCCACAGCAGTAACATAACACTATGATGGCGGGCTGCATCTTACGTGCAGCCCGTTTCAACCTTTTTAAAAAAGCTGGAAAAACTCATGCAAAAACCGATCAGCAAGCCTCCGATCCGCTGGCATATTCCTGTCTTTCTTGCTCCGGCTTTTATCATTTACACCGCGATCATGGTCATTCCGCTGCTCGGAACGATACAGCTTTCCCTATTCAGCGACATTGACGGCGAACAGGTTTTTGTCGGTCTTGCCAATTTCAAAACGCTTCTTGGCGACCCGCGCTGGGCGCAGCAATTCTGGAATGCGCTGGTCAACAACACCTGGTTCTTCATCGTGCATATGCTGGTTCAAAACCCGATCGGTATTTTGCTCGCGGCCCTTCTCAGCAGCAACAAATTACGCATGAAAGCGTTTTACCGCACATCAATTTTCATTCCGACAATTCTTTCTTTCGTGATTGTCGGCTTTGCCTGGAAACTGATCTTGAGCCCGATTTGGGGCGTTGCGCCGAGCATGCTTGATGCTGTCGGCTTGAAAAGCCTGTTTGCGCCATGGCTCGGCAAAGAAGAATATGCGCTTACAACGCTCGCACTTATTTCCGTCTGGCAATTTGTCGGTATTCCCATGATGTTGATCTATGCAGCCATGCTGTCGATACCGGACGAGATTCTGGAAGCGGCAGAATGCGACGGTATAACCGGCATTTCGCAGTTCTGGAAAGTTAAACTGCCCCTCATTCTGCCATCCATCGGCATCATTTCGATTTTGACATTCGTCGGCAATTTTAACGCATTCGACTTGATATATTCTGTTCAGGGCGCGCTGGCCGGTCCGAATTTCGCAACCGATGTGCTCGGCACCTTTATGTTCAGAACCTTCTTCGGCTTCCAGTTGCAATTGGGTGATCCGAATATGGGCTCTGCAATCGCCTCGATCATGTTTGTCATCATTCTCATCGGCGTGTCGATATATCTTTTCGGTATCCAAACCCGTCTTCGCCGGTACCAGTTTTAGAAAGTGCGGAACATGTCAGTTGATATCAAAACTACCGCCCGTTCGCAGGTTACATTCAGAGCAATTGCAGCCCATGCAATCCTGATTACCTATACGCTCATCGCCCTCTTCCCCGTGTTTGTGATTGTTATTAATTCATTCAAATCACGAAAAGCGATCTTTCGCGAACCCTTGTCGGTGCCAACACCTGAAACCTTCAGCTTAAAAGGTTATGAGACCGTCCTGAAACAAGGCGATTTTGTACTCTACTTTCAAAACAGCCTGGTCGTGACAGTAGCCTCGCTGACCATGGTTTTGTTATTTGGTGCAATGGCGGCTTTTGCTTTGTCCGAATATCGTTTTCGCGGCAATTTGCTGACCGGTCTTTATCTGGCAATCGGCATCATGATCCCGATCCGTCTGGGCACTGTAGCGATCTTGGAGATGATGGTCGCATCCGGTCTGGTAAACACTTTAACAGCGCTCATTCTGGTTTATACGGCGCAAGGCCTGCCACTGGCGATATTCATCCTGACCGAATTTATGCAGGGCATTTCCGATGATTTGAAAAATGCAGGCCGCATAGACGGATTGTCGGAATACACAATCTTTGGTGTTCTGGTTCTCCCGCTTATCCGCCCTGCTCTGGCAACCGTTGCCGTGTTCACCATGATCCCTATCTGGAACGACCTATGGTTCCCGCTCATCCTCGCGCCTGCAGAAGAAACCAAGACTATTACGCTCGGCGCACAGGTCTTTATCGGTCAGTTTGTCACCGATTGGAACGCCGTTCTTGCCTCCCTGTCCTTGGCAATTATTCCGGTTCTGGTCCTGTATCTCATCTTCTCCAGACAGCTAATTAAGGGCATTACAGCAGGTGCAGTCAAATGAGTGAATCTTGCAAAAAAATCCGCGTTCTCGTTGTCGGTCTTGGCAATATGGGCCTCAGTCATGCCCTTGCCTATCACGGCAATGACGGTTTCGAGATTGCCGCTTTGGTCAACCGCTCCAAGGTTGATTTGCCCGAAAGCTTGCAAAGCTACAATTTCGAAGAATCCTATGCTGAGGCATTGGAAAAATACAAACCTGATCTGGTGTCCATCAACACCTATTCAGACACGCATGCTGATTATGCAATCACGGCCATGGAAGCCGGATGCGATGTGTTTGTCGAAAAGCCGCTTGCCAACACGGTGGCCGAGGCTGAAAAAGTGGTTGCAGCGGCCAAAAAACTCAATCGCAAACTGGTTGTCGGATATATCCTGCGCCACCACCCGTCTTGGGTCACCTTTGTTGACAAGGCGCGCGAACTGGGCGGCCCCTTCGTGTTCCGCCTGAACCTGAATCAGCAATCATCGGGCGACACTTGGAAAACACACAAGCGCCTGATGGAAACAACCTCCCCCATCGTCGATTGCGGCGTCCATTATGTTGATGTGATGTGCCAGATCGCAAGTTCGGACCCTGTTTCCGTACGCGGTATGGGCCTTCGCCTGAGCGATGAAATTGCCGAAGACATGTATAATTACGGCCACTTCCAAGTGACATTCAAAGACGGGTCAATCGGCTGGTATGAAGCCGGATGGGGCCCAATGATGTCCCAGACAGCTTTCTTCGTAAAAGATGTAATCTCGCCAAATGGGTCGGTTTCCATAGTCGTGTCCGATGACATGGAATCAGATGACATCGATAATCACACCAAAGCGTCGACCATTCGCATCCATGATTCAGCGACGGACGCAAAGGGTGAATTTGTGAAAAGTAAAGACACCTTGTTGTCGACCGACGCAGACATTTCACATGACGAGCTATGCGCGCTGGAACAAGAATTTGTTCTCAAAGCGATCCGCAACGATATGGATTTGACCGAGCATATGGATAACGCGGTAAAATCTCTGGCGGTGTGTCTGGCTGCGGATGAAAGTATCCGCAAAAACAAAGAAATAACAATTTAGGGGAAGCGTTTTGGGATCATTATCGCTCAAAAACATTCGTAAATCTTTTGGCAATGTCGAGGTCATTAAAGGCATCGATCTTGATGTAAAAGAGGGCGAACTGGTGATTTTTGTCGGGCCTTCCGGGTGCGGAAAATCAACGTTGCTCAGAATTATTGCCGGACTTGAAACCGAGACTTCCGGCACCATTGAAATTGACGGCAACACTGTCAACGGACAGTCCCCTTCCATGCGCGGCATCTCCATGGTTTTCCAAACCTATGCGCTGTATCCGCACCTGACCGTCAGGGACAATATGAGCTTGGGCCTCAAACAGGCAAAGCGCCCCAAGGATCTAATCAAGAAAAGGGTCGATTTTGCATCGGCCATGCTGTCGCTTGATGACTATCTTGAGCGTCGCCCTGCCGAATTGTCCGGTGGCCAGCGCCAGCGTGTTGCCATTGGCCGTGCTATTGTCCGCCAGCCAAAGCTTTTCCTTTTTGATGAACCGCTTTCCAACCTTGATGCCGCCTTGCGCGTCAATACACGTCTGGAAATTGCAAGCCTGCACCGGCAATTGTCGGCGACAATGGTTTACGTCACGCACGATCAGACTGAGGCTATGACTTTGGCGGACCGTATTGTTGTTCTCAACAATGGCGTGATTGAACAAGTCGGCACACCGATGGAATTATACAACAAGCCGAAAAACAAATTCGTCGCCGGATTTATCGGTTCGCCACAAATGAACTTCATTCCCGCAAGCTGCCTTGAAATGAGCGATGCGGAAACCGTCGGTATCCGTCCGGAAAATATCACTTTTGATGGCGCTAAAGCCGATCTGACCGGCAAGGTTTCACATATTGAGCAACTTGGCGGTGATACCAATATCTATGCTGATTGCGGTGAAGCCGGTCTTATCTGCATCCGTTTATTCGGCCAGCACGAGGCGGAAGTCGACAGCACGATTTCGCTCCATTTTGACCGCGATAAAATGTTCAAGTTCGATAAAGACGGAAACACAATAAACTAGCACGAAAAGGCAAGTTTATTGAAGATGCGGCGGCTGCGCCCTTGAGCGGGCGCACGCTGCAACATGCTCTTTTGAGAAAATTGGATTTTCCCTCTCCCCATAATGCAAAAAGCCGCTACATTGCTGTAAAAGCCCAGCAATTATAACAGAACCGGCAAGCCTGCAATTTATGACCCGAATTAACGAAGACGATTTTGATGTTGTTACCGCCGCAATGGTCGTCATCGGCGATGAAATTCTGTCAGGGCGCACACGCGACACCAATGCCGGCCACTTGGCTTCCATCATGACCGCAATAGGCATTGATTTAAGAGAAGTACGCTTTGTTTCCGACGATCAGGACGCGATCATTGAAGCGGTCAATCAATTACGTGAACGCAATACCTATGTTTTCACCTCCGGCGGTATAGGTCCGACCCATGACGATATAACGGCCGATGCCATTTCTGCCGCTTTTGGTCTGCCGTGCGATCACGACACACAGGCGCTAAAAATTCTGGGCGAACATTATAAAGCGCGCGGCATTGAATTTACCGATGCACGCAAGCGCATGGCGCGTATGCCTGAGGGCGCGCACCATATCGACAACCCGATATCCAAAGCGCCGGGCTTCGTCATCGGCAATGTCCATGTCATGGCCGGTGTTCCCTCTATCTTTCAGGCTATGCTTGATAATGTTGTCCACACATTGCGTACCGGACGCAAACTCCTGTCCAAGTCGGTTCTGTCCGATTTTGGCGAAGGCACTATTGGCGCACCTCTTGGCGACGTGCAGAAAAATCATCCCGATACGATTATCGGATCCTATCCGCGCTATGAAGACGGCAGTTTTTCGACAGAGCTTGTTGTGCGAAGCGCCAACGAGCCAGCTATCGACAAGGCGCTGGATGATATCAAAATCATGCTGTCAGAACTTCAAAACACGCAAACCTAGTCGCGGCGTTCTAATATTCATGCGATTTATAGATTTTCGTTTCTTTTAAAAGTCTCATTTTCTGAACATTCTACGTGCAGCCACAAGGAATGTTCAAATGAACTATGCTCAAATAGCCAAAGAACTGAATGACCAATTCGCATCGCTTTCTTTAAGACAGCGTATTGCGCTTATCGCGGGTAAATTTCCCGATGCGGTATTTCCGACAAACTTCGGCACGGAAGACCAGTTGATTTCATGGGCAATTATCAACCATGGCAATCAGCTTAAAATCGTGACGACATTGAGTGGCCTGCTTTTGGAAAACGCACAGACATTGCGTTCCATTACCGCTGAAAATTACGATATCAACATTCCGGCCGTCAAAGCTGTTGATGCGGATGTGTGGATTTCCGGTCTTCGCAATGAGCAATTGAGCGCGAATAAATCCATTGATTTTGCAAAATGGGATGATGACCGCGGCGTATTACAGATTAACCCGCTTGCAGATTGGACATTTGACCGCCTGATTAAAGCAATCGCAGAGCATGAAATTCCGATCAATCCGCTGTTTGAATTTATCGCAGATTCCAAATCCTCTGCTTCCCAAACAAACAAGTCGGCAACATCAAAGCAGAGTATTGCAGCCTAACTTGCTGTTTAATACGTTAAAACTCACAGTTTCGTAGCGGCAAACATTTGCCTCTGCGGGCGTTTACCGCTAAGCGGTCTCCAAACATTTTGGAGTTTAGCCATGTCGCTTCCTGAAAAAGCATTTCCCGTATCTTGGGACCAGTTTCACCGTGATGCACGCGCATTGGCTTGGCGCGTTGCCAATGTATCAAAAGAATGGAAAGCCATCGTCTGCATTACGCGCGGCGGTCTTGTACCGGCAGCCGTGATCAGCCGCGAACTGGGCATCCGCGTTATAGAAACAGTATCAGTCGCCAGCTACCATGATTATGAAAATCAGGGCGATATCTATGTGCTGAAAGAAATTTCACCGGAACTGCTTGAAGCCGAAGGCGAAGGAATTCTGATCATTGACGATTTGACCGATACCGGCAAAACGGCAGGTCTTGTGCGCGCAATGATGCCAAAAGCGCATTTTGCGACAGTGTACGCCAAGCCTAAAGGTATGCCGCTGGTTGATACTTTTATCACCGAGGTCAGCCAAGACACTTGGATATATTTTCCGTGGGACATGGGCTTTACTTATCAGAAGCCGATCGCTGAAAATCACAAAGGCTAAGTCGCAGGCATATACTGCACATAGGCGAAGCGTTTACTGTCCGGCGCCCAGCAGGGAACATTGATAGTGCCCTGCCCGCCAAACAGCGACTTCAAAGTGCGCGCCTCACCGCCTTCGCTTGGCATTAGCATCAATCTAACATTCCGATCACGCGGGTGTCCTTCCGTACCATTTTCGTACGCTAGATAAAGCACATGCTTTCCGTCTGGGCTGGGGTGAGGAAACCAGTTCACCGCATCGTCATTGGTCATCTGCTCAAGATCGGAACCGTCAGCGGGCCGCATGCGCCATAAGTCCATGTGTCCGCCGCGGTCCGAATTGAACCATATCCAATTGCCATCGGGCGTATAATCCGGCCCGTCCTTATGGCCGCCACCTTGGGTCAATTGCACTGGCTCACCGCCATCAACCGGTACTGTGAACACCTGAAAAGGCCCCTGACTACGTCCGACATAGGCCAGCATTTTTCCATCAGGCGACCAGCCATGCCAATAAGAAGGTTCATCATTCGTAATGCGCTTTGGGCGGCCGCCTTCAATTGGCAGTGTATATATAGTTGACGTATCAGCGCCCTGACTGATGACGAGCATCGTCCCGTCCGGCGAAATTCCGTGGTCATTATTGCACAAGACAGCAAAGTCGGTGTCAATCTTCTGCAATATGTTGGGCTGGTCGAAATCGATACGAAAGATGTGCCCCTCGCCGTTTACAATGAGAAATGTGTCATCCGGATGCCAGTTCGGCGCTTCAATCAGCATATCGGTTTCAGTCAAAATCCGGTCTTCGCCCGTTTCAATATTGAAGATACAAAGCTGGCTGCGCATGGTTTTTCCATCTTTCTAGCGTTGACATTTTTCCTAACATTTATGCGGCGTTTTACCAGATAGCGGTCAATACCACCTCAGGCGTTCTGCTGTTTGCGCTCCTGCAAGGCTTGCGTCAAAATCTGCCAGGCAGAACTCAAGAACAGACCGGCCATCATTACCGCGACAATAAGGTCGGGCCAGCGGCTGCCCAAAAGCCAAACTGCGAGCGCAGCAAGCATAACCGCCACATTACCAATCGCATCATTGCGTGAGCAGAGCCAGACAGAACGCACATTGGCATCACCGTCTTTGAAATTTACCAGCAGAAAAACACTCGCAAGATTGGCCGCAAGCGCCATGAAGCCAATGCCGCCCATGAGTTCGGCCACTGGTAGCGTATCGGTCCAAAATGCGTAGACAGTGGAGCTGAACACCCACAAGCCCATTAAAAATAGGCTCACACCTTTGAGCATTGCCGCCCTTGACCGCGCCGTGATGCTCATGCCGATCACATATAAGGACAAGCCATATGTCGTTGCATCGCCCAGAAAGTCCAGCGCATCGGCCTGCAACGCCTTCGAATCGGCAAACGCACCGCCGAAAATCTCAACAATAAACATTCCCGCATTCAGGAAAATGACCATCCAGAGCCGGCGCTTGTAAGCGTCCGACATTCCATCAAATGTGCTTTGATCGTGACAGTGGTTGCAGCCAGGCATTTTAGTCTCCATTGAATCTGATGCCTGAATATGTAATTGCTCTAGTCACTAGAGGTTCAAGTGGTATTTTGAAAAATGTTTTCTATCGGCCAATTATCATCGCAGGCACAGGTAAAAGTCCCGACAATCCGTTATTACGAGGACATCGGGCTTATCGATCCGCCTCACCGCTCCGAAGGCAATCAACGCCGCTACGAGCCGGATGCGTTAAGCAGGCTGACCTTTATCCGCCATGCGCGTGATTTGGGCCTTTCCATTGATGCGATCAAGGATTTGATTGTTCTGAACGCCAATCCTGACATGCCTTGCAAGGAGGCGCATGTGATTGCCAACCAGCATCTGAAAGATCTTCAGCGAAAAATCACACAGCTACAGCAATTAAGTGTGGAGCTGACACGCATTACGCAAAACTGTAACAGCGACACTGTAGGTCATTGCAAGGTGTTAGAGGCGTTGGGCGATCACAGCAGTTGTAAAACCGATCACTAAATCGTGCATTGGTTGAATTGCCTTTGGCTGCACTTACATACGGCAGCAACAATAATTCAACGAGGCTTTCATGTCAGACGCAAATGAATACACCCCGCCCAAAGTATGGAAATGGGAACCGGGCAATGGCGGCCAGTTCGCTAATATTAACCGTCCCATATCCGGCAGCACACATGAAAAAGAGCTGCCGGTGGGCAAACATCCTCTCCAGCTTTATTCGCTGGCCACACCAAATGGCGTGAAAGTTACCATCATGCTTGAAGAGCTCTTGGCAGCTGGTCACAGTCAGGCCGAATATGATGCCTATCTGATCAACATTCAGGAAGGTGATCAATTTGGCTCAGGATTCGTGGCTGTAAACCCGAATTCTAAGATTCCAGCCTTGATGGACCATTCCACAGACACGCCGACGCGTGTTTTTGAATCAGGCGCCATCCTGCTTTATCTGGCCGAAAAATTCGGCGCGTTTTTGCCGAGCGAACCGGCCAAGCGCACAGAGGCGTTGAACTGGCTCTTCTGGCTACAAGGTTCAGCTCCTTATCTCGGCGGTGGCTTCGGTCATTTTTACGCATATGCGCCTGAAAAGTTCGAATATGCAATCGACCGCTTTACCATGGAAGCAAAGCGCCAGCTTGATGTGCTGGACAAGCAGCTTGAGCACAATACCTATATTGCCGGCGAAGAATATACGATTGCCGATATGGCAATCTGGCCGTGGTACGGCGCTGTTGTTGAAGGTACCATTTATGGTGATGCGGCAACATTCCTTGAGGCTTCGGGATATAAGAATCTGGTGCGCTGGTCGAAGCTGATTGCAAGCCGCGAAGCGGTTAAGCGCGGTAAAATGGTCAACCGCAAATGGGGCGAATTAGACACCCAATTGCATGAACGCCACGATGCCAGTGATTTTGAGAACAAAACACAGGACAAACTGGAGTCGTAAGACGAAGAACTATTCAAATTGAAACGGCCGGAGTGCTTTCACGCGCTTCGGCCGTTTTATTATCTTCGAACGCTGATATTTAAAGCGTTGCACCCAGATTGTCCTCTGGACCTTTAGAATCAACGCCAAGATCTTTCAGCGCGAGTGTGATGTCATGCAGCCGGTCATTCAGGCCGTCATCTTGCGCCATGGGGCTCTCGGTCGCCGCTCTTTGAATTGCCCGTTCATCTTCGTGCATTTTCTTCAATTTGGTGATCTTGTCTGCATTTGCGAGCTTTTGATCATCCACAATTTGCTGAACATCGGGGTCGGTAATCTTATCTTCTGGCATGTTCAACTCCTTTAGTAAGTAATTTCCAGATGCTGGAAAACTTGAGCAGCATCCAGCTTGTACATCACAACGTTTTGAACGGCTGAGAGTTCAATTTTGAGTGTCACAAAGTGTTACGCCAGCAAAAAAACGCATTCTATATTCAATGATTGCAATGGAAGCCATGGCCTGCGCTTATAAAACTAATTGATACCGTTCGCGCGCTGCAAGGCACGAACATAGGCGATTATCGTCTGGATTTCACCTTCGCTTACATCCTCCACCGGCGGCATGTTTCCAAATGGCCAATGATGTTGGCGAACGCCGTTTTGTGCCGCAAGAACAAAAGCTTGATCGCCATGATGTGATGGCTCGTAAATGAAGTGGACCAAAGGCGGCGCAATACCGTCTTGTCCTGCCGCATTTGTGCCATGGCATGAGGCACAATTCTCATTAAATGCCATCTCACCCGCCATTTGTTCAGACGACAGTTGTGGGACTTTGACCTCAGCCAATGCGGCGCCTGTCATATGTTTTTGCCCGCTAGGCTTCAATGCAACATAAGCAACAATGCCCGCCGCGACGCTGGCAAATGCAAGATAAAGGACTTTCCGGTACATGGAATCACTCGCTTTTATTTACCATTACCTTGCAGCTTCCCCCTGCAGGAAGGTCAAGCAGGAAGTTGGCAATCGCCCTTCTCTCGCAAGAACACCGAATAACACCTCATTTTCTGCAATGATGAAAAAGATCAGCCTTTAATGCGCCGCCGCGTTCTGCGATGCAACAGATACCAGCCAAGCCACAGAAAGACATAAAGTGCGAGTGCAGCATAAATCGCCGGCTGCGGGCTTTCTGGAGAACTGATCGAACCTGCATAAGAAGCAATAAGAACATATGGCAGCGTTCCGAGCGTGAAAAAACCGATATAATGTAAAAAACGCATCCTCGTTGCGCCCGCCATACATGCGGTAACTTCCGGTACAATCGGAGCGGCACGCGACAGGATAATCATTGCCGGTCCATTTCTATGGAACGTTTCCGCCATTTCCCGCCGTTCATGAATATCGCGAACCAGAAATGAAACCGCGCGGTCTCCCCAAATACGGCTTATAAGATAGCCAGAGCACGCTGCTAGAGACATGCCTACAAATGCGGTCGCCGCACCGGCATAAAATCCCAGAAAGAAACCAGCCAGAATTGTAATAGTGAGTGTGGGCACGGCAACGAAGAGATCCAGAAAGAGGAGTAATATTACCGTTCCGGCAAGCCATAACGGATCTACATACCCGGCCGCCTCCAGCCAGAATTTAACATTCTCGACAGTCAGAATTCCGAAAATACGTCCTAGAATAAAAGTCATAGCAAAGACGGTGCCCAGGATCAGCATAACTTTAACAAGTTGTCTCATGATGCTAGCCCGCCTTCATAATTTTTTGTGCCAAGCTGGGCGACAGTCGGTTAATGAGGCGAAGAGCTTTTACCTTCCCGATATAGATGTTGGATTTTGAGGAACTTATCCCGCGAATGATTTCAGCGGCCACCTCGTCGGCCGTCAGCTTGTTCTTGCCGCGCCCTCTCGTCATGGCGGTATCGACCAAAGGAAGAAAAACCTGCTTTACTTTTATGTTGGTGCTTTCAAGCTGGTATCCGAGTGACTGAGATAAGATGTTGAGTGCACCTTTTGTGGCGCAGTAAATTGCCGAGTCTGTTTTCGGCACCAGTCCCAGCCCGGAATTGATGTTGAGTATGATTGCCGGGTTTGATTGCATCAAACCAGGCATTAAAAGGTAGATCAGCGTGCACACCGACGTAAAATTGATGTCAATTTCCCGTCTGATCGATTCATACTGAAAATCGTCATCAAGAAAATGCGGTGTATACTGAACAGCAGCATTGTTGATCAGTACGTCAATTTTCTTTTCGCTTTTGACCAAAAGGTCAGCTGCTTTTTCAACCGCGCCCAAATCGGCCAAATCCGCTTCATAGATATTGACGCGTTCAAAAGCGCGCTTCAATTCTTCAAGGCCGTCCGAAGGGCGAGAAATAACAGAAACATCATTGTTATCATATAGTTGGCGCATGAGCGCCAAACCAATGCCTGATGTCCCGCCTGTTATTACGACATGTTTGCCGACAATATTCATAAATTATTCCTGACATGGCTGGTTCATTTCCTGATGTCGTGCAAACTAGCTGCGCATTTTGGTTCCGGAATTAACCCAAGTTAAAAGTCATGAAATTAGGTGAATTTATCGCGCGCAATGGCACGCCGCTGGTGCGGGAAGCAGGAGAACATGTTTTTCGGCAAGGAGATCAGAACCAGTCACTTTACTTTGTCAAAGACGGCTTGCTGAAAGCCTATTACCTTTCAACTGATGGCAAAGAGAACATCAAATCATTCATTTCAAAGGGTTACAGCATCACAAGCCTTATGGCCAGCCATGCGGGAAAACCGAGCACATTCAGTCTGGTTTGTCTAAAACCATGCGAACTGACCGTCTTGCCGTTCAGCGCTTTGCATGAAGCCAGCCGCACCAACGCCGATATCGCGGCATCAATTGTGGATTTCCTGTTGAACTTCGCGATGAAAAAAGAAGCGCGTGAATACGAATTATTGTGCCTTTCGCCGGAAGAACGCTACAAAAAACTATTGGAAGAGACACCCCAAATCGTAAATCTGGTGACGCAGAACGAGATCGCACGTTATCTCGGCATTACTCCTGTCGGGTTAAGCCGGATAAAAAAACGTATCATTACCACCGCCACACAAAATTCTTAGAGTCGGCAATTAGTGGTGACCATTATGCCCGTAAACAGTCTTGGCGGGGCATGAAAACCGCGCATCTGCTCACTTCTTTGACCCGCAACCCCATTTTTCACTTTTCCCCGTTATTCATTTGTGCACAGGCCAGATAAGGTTAACACCCATACCATATGTAGTGTTTTTGTATTTTACTAAATCTAGTGCTTGACGGTCGCGGGCGAGTCGCGCTTTATGACAATCATGTGATGGAAGTCACTTCGCCGGATGGGGTAAGTTTACCGGGGAAATTTTCAAAATTTGAGTGGATTACTGGTCGAAAGCTAAGCGCTATCGTGCGCTATAAACACGGCTTTTGGTCAGGATTGGTGCGGCCTATCAGTGCCAAAAATAGACAGCGTAAATCTTTTGTTAATACTACATTTGGTATTTACAGAAGCTGAAGCAACAATATAGAGTGTTTGAACCGAAACATTTGCAACGCATATTTTTTGGAACAAACCATAACAATTTCGGGTTTTGCGGATGCTCGTCGCTGGCATGCGCATTAATCTTGGGGGATCAGCGGCAAGGCAGCACTGTGTCAGGCAATCAGTGAATGTACGGGCGGTAGACAGACGCGGCAAAAGCCGACTGTGGACAATACCATATATAGTTTTAGGCACTAAAGGGACAGACAAATGCGCATTGAACGGAAGTTCACCAAAGAAGGTCAATCAGCATATGCGGAAGTCGAATTTCGCAAGGCAACAAGTGAAATCAAAAATCCGGACGGTTCTATTGTTTTCCGTCTGGCCGATATTGATGTGCCGCAGCAATTCAGCCAGGTTGCCGCTGATATTCTGGCACAAAAATATTTCCGCAAAGCCGGCGTCCCTGCCCGCCTGAAAAAAGTTGAAGAAAATTCTGTCCCTTCATTTCTTTGGCGTTCTGTTGCGGATGAAAAAGCGCTTGAAAAATTGCCTGAAGAAGAGCGTTACACCTCTGAGACGGATGCCCGTCAGGTGTTTACACGTTTGGCCGGCACATGGACCTATTGGGGCTGGAAAGGCGGATATTTCGATTCAGAAGCCGATGCGCAGGCTTTCATGGACGAACTGTCTTATATGCTCTGCACACAGCGTGTGGCGCCGAATTCGCCGCAATGGTTCAACACCGGCCTGCATTGGGCTTACGGCATTGACGGTCCAGGTCAGGGGCATTTCTATGTCGACCCGTTCACCAATAAGCTGACAAAATCCAAATCATCTTACGAGCACCCGCAGCCGCACGCCTGTTTCATTCAGTCTGTGCAGGATGATCTGGTAAACGAAGGCGGCATTATGGACCTTTGGGTCCGTGAGGCGCGTCTGTTCAAATATGGTTCCGGTACAGGCTCCAACTTCTCTTATATCCGCGGTGAAAACGAACCGCTTTCCGGCGGCGGCAAGTCTTCCGGCCTGATGAGTTTCCTAAAAATCGGCGACCGTGCAGCGGGCGCGATCAAATCCGGCGGCACAACACGCCGCGCGGCCAAAATGGTTGTTGTCGACATCGACCATCCGGATATCGAAGCTTACATCGACTGGAAAGTGAACGAGGAGCAAAAGGTTGCCGCGCTCGTTACCGGCTCTAAAGTTGTCTCAAAACATCTTTCGCTCATCATGAAGGCATGTCTGAACTGTCAGGCTGACAATGACGACTGCTTTGACCCGAACAAGAACCCTGCCCTGAAACGTGAAGTTAAAGCGGCGAAAAAAGCTTTGGTTCCAGAGAATTACGTCCATCGGGTGATTCAATTTGCGAAGCAGGGTTACACCGACCTTCAGTTCAAAACATATGACACCGACTGGGATTCAGAAGCCTATCTGACTGTTGCGGGCCAGAACTCCAACAACTCGGTCTCCATTCAGGACGGCTTCCTGCGTGCGGTTGAAGAAGACGCCGCGTGGGAACTGACTGCCCGCCGCGACGGCTCTGTTGTCAAAACGCTCAAAGCCCGCGATCTATGGGACAAAATCGGCTATGCGGCATGGGCCTCTGCCGATCCGGGCCTACATTACAACACAACCATGAATGACTGGCACACCTGCCCGTCCGCCGGCCCGATCCGCGCGTCGAACCCGTGTTCGGAATATATGTTCCTTGATGATACGGCCTGTAACCTTGCCTCTATCAACCTGCTCCAGTTCAAGGATGCGGACACAAAGAATATCAATATCGCCCAATACGAGCACACCGTGCGCCTGTGGACGATCGTGCTTGAAATCTCCGTGATGATGGCGCAGTTCCCGTCAAAAGAGATTGCCGAACTGTCCTACAAATACCGCACGCTCGGCCTTGGCTATGCCAATATCGGCGGCTTGCTGATGTCATCGGGTATTCCTTATGACTCAAAAGAAGGCCGCGCGATCTGCGGCGCGCTGACCGCGATCATGACCGGTGTGTCCTATGCGACATCGGCGGAAATGGCCGGTGAGCTTGGACCTTTCCCGGGTTACAAGCCGAACGCCAAGAACATGGCGCGCGTGATGCGTAATCACCGCCTTGCCGCCTATGGCAAAACCGAAGGCTATGAAGAACTGGCTGTAAACCCTGTCCCGCTCGTGCATGATGAATGTCCGGATGCGGACCTGCCGAAAGCCGCAATGCGTGCATGGGACCGCGCGATCGAGCTTGGCGAGAAGAACGGCTACCGCAACGCGCAAGCCACTGTTATTGCGCCGACAGGCACAATCGGTCTGGTGATGGACTGCGACACGACCGGTATTGAGCCGGACTTCGCACTGGTCAAATTCAAGAAGCTGGCCGGTGGCGGTTACTTCAAAATCATCAACCGCGCTGTTCCAGCCGCCTTGCGCACGCTTGAATATACAGAGGCGCAGATTGCGGAAATCGAAGCCTATGCGGTTGGCCATGGCAATATGAACCAGGCACCGGCGATCAATCCGGGCAGCTTGAAAGCCAAAGGCTTTACGGACGAGAAGATCGAGGCGATCAACGCGGCGCTAAAATCGGCTTTTGATATCAAATTCGTGTTCAACAAATGGACCGTTGGTGAAGACTTTGCCAAGGAAACGCTCGGCTTTTCCGATGAGCAGCTCGATGATTTCTCGTTCGACATGCTGTCAGCCATGGGCTTTTCGAAGAAAGACATTGAAGCGGCCAACATCCACATTTGCGGCGCGATGACGCTGGAAGGTGCCCCGCACCTGAAAGAAGAGCACTATGCGGTGTTTGACTGTGCCAATCCGTGCGGCAAAATCGGCAAGCGTTATCTGTCCGTGGAAAGCCACATCCGCATGATGGCGGCGGCCCAGCCGTTCATCTCCGGCGCGATTTCCAAAACAATCAACATGCCGAATTCGGCCACTGTTGAAGATTGTAAGGATGCCTACCTTCTGTCATGGAAACTGGCGCTTAAAGCCAATGCGCTTTACCGCGACGGCTCCAAACTGTCACAGCCGCTCAATGCCTCGCTTATCGAGGATGAGGAGGACGATGATGCGGTTGAAGAACTGATCGAAGCACCGGCAGCGGCCCGCGCCGTTCAGGTGACCGAGAAAATCGTCGAGCGTATCGTCGAGAAAATCTCGCGCGATCAGGAAAAGCTGCCGTCACGCCGCAAGGGGTACACGCAGAAAGCCAAGATTGGCGGACACACTGTGTTCCTGCGTACCGGCGAATATGATGACGGCCGTCTCGGCGAAATCTTCCTTGATATGAACAAGGAAGGCTCGACACTGCGCGCGCTGATCAACAATTTCGCGATCTCCGTTTCGCTTGGCCTGCAATATGGTGTGCCACTGGAAGAATATGTGGATGCGTTCGTATTCACCAAATTCGAACCTGCCGGCATGGTTCAGGGCAATGACGCAATCAAGAACGCCACATCGATCCTCGATTATGTGTTCCGCGAACTGGCCGTGTCTTACCTTGGCCGCCACGATCTGTCCCATGTCGACCAGTCTGCCTTCGAGCAGACAACGCTCGGCAAAGGCATCGAAAGCGGCAAGGCCGATGCTGTTTCATCAGGCCTGACACGCGGTCACAAACTGTCTGTGGTTTCCGGCAAGAAATCATCCGGTGACGCACCGGCGGGCAGCAGCGCAAAAGGCGTGACCGCTATCGCCAGCACGGCAAAGAGCAACACGTCGCTGGCCACTGCGCCGGTGCTGGAATTGCAGGAGGAAGCCTCTGCTTTCAAACGCGATTACGAAGACCGCAACGCGGATTTTCAGGCCGAAGTGCATGATGAGGTGATTGAAAAAGCGTCCCACGACGAGGTCGCCAAAGCCAATGCGGAAGCAAAGGCGGAGGCCGCCGAAGCCAAGAAGCTGGAAAACACCCGCCGCGCCAAATCCATCATGCAGGGCTATACGGGCGACATGTGCTCGGAATGCTCCAACTTCACGATGGTCCGCAACGGTACGTGCCTTAAATGCGATACATGTGGCTCAACGAGCGGTTGTTCTTAATAGGTTAGCAAAAACATTCACAGCCCGGGGAGAAACCTCGGGCTGAAGCGTATAAAAGAACAAAGAGGGTACGAATTGAAGCCAGTTATTGTCTACTTGGACACTTCGGATTTTGTTGAATTGTCAAAAACCACATCAGAATCTGTGGAATTTAAAAACGAACTAATAAATCTCCGAAACAGCGGAAAAGCAATCTTTGGTTATTCCTACTGGCATATAATGGAATTGATACGCAATGGAGATGATATTGCACGAGAAAACAGAATTCAGAGAGCTAAAACTGTAGATGAAATTTGTGGGAGAAACTGCTTCCCCTACCCAAGTGATCGTGAATGTGGTTTCCATTTTCCCAATAACGGCATTTGGATGCCGAGAATAGCCACTCAAACTTTAAGTGCAGAAAATATTCTTAAAAGCATAAAAGAAAGCTTACTTGAAAAAGAAGGAATTAGTCGCAAAAATCGCAGAAGCTTATCAAACACTAAAAATCTGAAAACTCTATTTTCAGAATCTAAATCAAAAGAAAGCATATTTTCTGAACTACAAGACAATTTACCAATCTCTGACGAGATAACTAAGAACCAGTTTATAGAGAGGTTTTTAGCTGGCAGCATAAGTCCCAGAGCACTAAACAAAGAACTGCAAAGATGGATTACAGATCCAGTATACTTTTTCGATTTTTGGTACGTATTCTCAAACAAAAATAATCATCTAGAGGAAATGGTAGAAGGGCCATTTACAAAGCTGAAATTAGCCATTGATGAACTCATAATAAAAAAGAAACAACATAACGAAGCTGTTTCGAAATATAAAAAAGCCTACCGTGAATTTAAGAAAACCCATTTTGCTAGTGGTCGGAAAAATACGCCTGATTTAAATGGCAAAGTTTCAAAACATCAGGGAATAAATCAATTTGAATTTAGCGAGTATGATTTTAATAAGCATCTCAAAGGCATCAATTATATAAATTGCTACATCAAGGCTTTAATTGATGAAAAAATTATACCAAACGATTCAGATTTTGGTGATTTAATGCATCTCTACCAACATGATCAAGTTGACCTGATACGTATTGATAAGAGGATGCATAATATTTTCAGCGAATGTAAATACATTGCTACGAACAAATTAGTGAAAAGAAGAACCGACTTACTGGCAAAAATTACAGAGGCCCATAGTAATAAATAAAACAACTATTTTTTCTAAATCGCTCTATTTGAAAGACTGTCAGACGAACCTTCAAACTAAAAGCCCCCTCTCTTATGAATTCTAAGGCTTGCTACGCAATTCCAAGAATTCATTTTCTC
>NZ_JXMU01000011.1 GCF_001293565.1 Ahrensia marina
CGGGCATCGTTTCTAAAATTCTGAAGTAAGTCGTTACTATCAAGCAGATCGGGCGCGGCACACGCTGCGCCTTGATGCTTGAATGAGGAGCCAGTTAATGAACGGCCAAAATATTCGCATCCGCCTTAAGGCGTTTGATCACCGCGTACTGGACGCATCTACACGTGAGATCGTGTCGACTGCTAAACGTACAGGTGCTGGTGTACGTGGTCCTGTACCACTACCGACACGGATTGAAAAATTCACCGTGAACCGGTCGCCGCACATCGACAAGAAAAGCCGTGAACAGTTCGAGATGCGCACTCATAAGCGTTTGCTCGATATCGTTGACCCAACACCACAAACAGTGGACGCGCTGATGAAGCTCGACCTTGCTGCCGGTGTTGATGTTGAGATTAAGCTGTAAGCACGGGATCGGAAGGACGAACCAATGCGTTCAGGTATTATTGCACAGAAGCTGGGTATGACCCGCATCTATACAGATGAGGGTATCAACACACCGGTCACAGTTCTCCGCGTTGAGAACTGTCAGGTTGTTGCTCAGCGTACTGCCGACAAAAACGGCTATACAGCTGTTCAACTCGGCGTTGGCTTTGCGAAGCCAAAAAACGTTTCAAAAGCGATGCGCGGTCATTTTGCCAAGGCATCTGTTGAGCCAAAGCGCCGCTTGGCTGAGTTCCGCGTATCAGAAGACAATCTTCTGGATGTTGGCGCTGAGATCGTAGCGAGCCACTTTGTTGCCGGTCAAAAAGTTGACTGCACAGGCACAACACAAGGTAAAGGCTTTGCCGGTGTTATGAAGCGTCACAACTTCGGTGGCGGTCGCGCAACACACGGTAACTCGCTTTCACACCGTTCGCATGGTTCGACAGGTATGTGTCAGGATCCGGGCAAAGTCTTCAAAGGTAAGAAGATGGCCGGTCACATGGGCGCTACCCGTGTAACAACACAGAACCTCGAAATTGTATCAACTGATGAAGATCGTGGTTTGATCCTCGTTAAAGGTGCCGTTCCTGGCTCAAAGGGTGCATGGATTTTGATCAAGGACGCTGTTAAAGGCGATCTTCCTGACAATGTTCCAATGCCTGCTGCGATCCGTGGTTCAGCTGCACCAGCTGCTGAGGGAGCCGAGTAATGGAAATTTCAGTAACCAAACTTGATGGCAAGTCTGCCGGTAAGGTAAAAGTTTCTGACGCTGTATTTGGTCTTGAGCCACGTGCCGACCTTCTTCAGCGTATGGTCAACTATCAGCTGGCCAAGAAACAGCAGGGTACACATGTAACGCAAGGTCGTTCCGACGTTGCCCGTACAGGTGCCCGCTTGTACCGCCAAAAAGGTACAGGTAAGGCCCGTCACCATGCCGCATCAGCGCCACAGTTCCGTGGTGGTGGTAAAGCACACGGTCCAGTTGCTCGCAGTCATGCGATCGACCTGCCGAAAAAAGTTCGCGCCCTGGCTCTGCGCCATGCGCTTTCTGCCAAAGCTCAGTCAGAATCTATCGTTGTTCTTGACGATATGACGAGCGACGGCAAAACCAAGTCTCTGGCTGCACAGTTTGAGGCACTGGGTTTGAAAAACGCATTGTTCATCGGTGGTGAAACAATCGATGCGAATTTCAAAAACGCTGCTGCAAACCTGGCGCACATTGATGTGCTCCCAATTCAGGGCATCAACGTATATGACATCTTGCGTCGCAACACATTGGTGTTGTCGAAAGCGGCTGTCGAAGCTCTTGAGGAGCGTTTTAAATGACCGATTTACGCCACTATGATGTGATCGTATCACCGGCAATTACGGAAAAAGCGACGCTTGTGTCTGAACACAACCAAGTTGTTTTTAATGTAGCGCGTGATGCATCCAAGCCGGAAATCAAAGCGGCTGTAGAAGCCTTGTTCAATGTCAAGGTTAAAGCAGTGAACACTTTGGTCCGTAAAGGCAAACTTAAGCGCTTCCGCGGCATTCAGGGCCGTCAGAGCAATGTTAAAAAAGCCATTGTGACACTGGTTGACGGCCAGTCGATCGATGTTGCAACCGGCCTATAAGGGCGACGGGGTAATAGATTATGGCATTGAAGAAATTTAATCCGACAACACCAAGCCAACGTCAGTTGGTGATTGTCGACCGCTCTGGCCTTCACAAAGGCAAGCCTGTCAAATCTTTGACACAAGGCCTTTCGAAGTCAGGTGGACGTAACAATACGGGCCGCATTACTGCGTACCAAAAAGGTGGTGGCCACAAGCGCACTTACCGTATCATTGATTTCAAACGTCGTAAGTTTGATGTTCAGGGTACTGTCGAGCGTTTGGAATATGACCCGAACCGCACAGCCTTTATTGCACTGATCAAGTATGATGATGGCGAGCTTGCTTACATTCTGGCTCCGCAGCGTTTGTCTGCTGGCGATAAAGTTATCGCTGCTGAACGTGCTGACGTGAAGCCGGGCAACGCAATGCCGCTGAAATCAATGCCGATTGGTACGATTGTTCACAATGTTGAGCTTAAGCCAGGCAAGGGTGCACAGGTTGCACGTTCTGCTGGCGCTTATGCCCAGCTTGTTGGCCGTGATGCCGGTATGGCTATCCTTCGCCTGAACTCAGGTGAGCAGCGCCTTGTTTCCGGTACATGTATGGCAACTGTCGGTGCTGTATCGAACCCGGATCACTCAAACATCAATTTGGGTAAAGCCGGTCGCAGCCGCTGGCTCGGTCGCCGTCCGCATGTTCGCGGTGTTGTTATGAACCCTGTTGATCACCCGCACGGTGGTGGTGAAGGCCGTACATCAGGTGGCCGTCATCCAGTGACACCTTGGGGTAAGCCGACGAAAGGCAAGCGTACACGCTCCAATAAGTCGACTGATCAATTCATCATGCGCTCACGTCACGCGCGTAAGAAATAAGTAGAGAGGAATAGCCATATGGCTCGTTCAGTTTGGAAAGGTCCGTTCGTAGACGGCTATCTTCTCAAGAAAGCTGAGAAGGCCCGCGAAAGCGGTCGTCACGACGTTATCAAAATCTGGAGCCGTCGTTCGACGGTTCTACCGCAGTTCGTTGGTTTGACATTCGGTGTCTACAACGGTCAGAAGCACATCCCAGTGTCCATTTCTGAGGACATGGTTGGCCATAAGTTCGGTGAGTTTGCGCCTTCACGCACTTACTACGGACACGGCGCCGACAAAAAGGCGAAGAGGAAGTAACCGATGGGTAAGCCTAAGGCACCACGCCGCTTGGCGGATAATGAGGCACGCGCAGTCACTAAGACTATTCGCGTTAGCCCTCAGAAGCTGAATCTTGTTGCAGAATTGATCCGCGGCAAGAAAGTATCAGCAGCACTTGCTGATCTTGAATTCTCGCGCAAGCGTATTTCAGGTACAGTGAAAAAGACACTTGAGTCCGCAATTGCGAACGCAGAAAACAACCATGATCTGGATGTTGATGCGCTGGTGGTGGCTGAGGCTTATGTCGGCAAATCAATCGTAATGAAACGCTTTATGGCACGTGGCCGTGGTCGCGCCAGCCGTATCGTGAAGCCATTTTCACACTTGACGATCGTTGTTCGTGAAGTTGAAGAGACAGAGGAGGCCGCGTAATGGGTCAGAAGATTAACCCAATCGGTTTTCGTCTTGGCATCAACCGCACGTGGGATTCACGTTGGTATGCTAACACTGGTGAATATGGCCAGTTGCTGCATGAAGATCTGAAAATCCGCAAGTTTCTTGAAAAAGAACTGAAGCAGGCAGCCGTTGCTAAGATCGTTATCGAGCGCCCACACAAGAAGTGCCGTGTGACAATTCACTCTGCACGTCCGGGCATCATCATCGGCAAAAAAGGCGCGGACATCGAGAAACTTCGCAAGAAGATTTCTGAGCTGACCGACGCTGAAACACACCTCAACATTGTTGAAGTGCGTAAGCCTGAAGTTGATGCAACGCTTGTTGCTCAGTCAATCGCACAGCAGCTGGAACGCCGTGTTGCATTCCGCCGCGCTATGAAACGCGCTGTTCAGTCAGCAATGCGTCTTGGCGCACAAGGCATCAAGATCACTTCCGGTGGTCGTCTTGGCGGTGCAGAGATTGCCCGTATTGAATGGTACCGCGAAGGTCGCGTTCCATTGCACACACTGCGCGCTGACATTGATTACGGTACTGCAGAAGCTGAAACAGCTTACGGTATTATCGGCATCAAAGTCTGGATCTTCAAAGGTGAAATCCTTGAGCACGATCCAATGGCTTCTGAGCGTCGCGCTATGGAAAACGACAGCCAGGGCGGTGGTAACAACCGTCGCCGCGAAAACGCTTAACGCGCCCTGGATTGGAGAATAGAAAATGTTGCAACCGAAACGGACGAAGTTCCGCAAACAGTTCAAAGGTAAAATCCACGGCGTCGCTAAAGGCGGTACGGATTTGAACTTTGGTGCTTACGGTTTGAAAGCACTTGAGCCTAACCGCGTTAATGCGCGTGAAATCGAAGCGGCCCGCCGCGCGATCACACGTCACATGAAACGTGCAGGCCGTGTTTGGATCCGTATTTTCCCTGACACACCGGTCACATCAAAACCGACCGAAGTGCGTATGGGTAAAGGTAAGGGTTCTGTCGATTATTGGGCAGCCCGCGTTAAACCTGGCCGCGTTATGTTTGAAATTGATGGTGTTCCAGAAGATATCGCACGTGAGGCGCTTCGCCTTGGTTCTGCGAAGCTTTCTGTGAAGACACGCTTCATTCAGCGCATTGGCGAGTAGGGGATAGAATTATGAAACCTGCAGACATCCGCGCACTCACTGCCGATCAATTGGCAGAAGAACTCGAAAAACTGAAGAAAGAGCAGTTCAACCTGCGCTTTCAAGGTGCCACAAACCAGCTTGAGAAGACAAACCGTGTTCGCCAAGTTCGCCGTGACATCGCACGCATTAAAACTATTGCCGGCCAGATGGCTGACAAGGCAAAAGCTTAAAGGGACGACAAAATGCCAAAACGTATTTTGCAAGGTGTCGTTGTAAGCGACAAAAACGAGAAAACGGTTGTCGTACGCGTTGAGCGTCGATTTGCACATCCGCTCTTGAAAAAAACTGTTCGTCGGTCTAAGCGCTACCAGGCGCATGACGAATCTAACCAAATTAAGGTTGGGGAGCAGGTCTCAATTCAAGAGTGTGCACCAATTTCTAAAAGCAAGCGTTGGACAGTTGTTACCGCTTAATTTCGGTAACCTGTTTGATTTAGTTAGTACCCGGTTGTCCGGGCAAAAGAGAAACAAAGGCATCCAGTCATGATTCAGATGCAAACAAACCTCGACGTCGCCGATAATTCTGGCGCTCGTCGTGTTCAGTGCATCAAAGTGCTTGGCGGTTCAAAGCGCAAATACGCTTCTGTAGGCGACGTTATCGTTGTCTCTGTAAAAGAAGCTATTCCACGCGGACGCGTCAAAAAAGGTGATGTTATGAAAGCTGTTGTTGTACGCACAGCTAAAGACATCCGCCGCACAGATGGCAGTGTAATTCGCTTTGACGGCAATGCAGCCGTTTTGGTGGACGGTAAATCAGAACCAGTTGGCACACGTATTTTCGGCCCTGTACCACGCGAATTGCGCGGTAAGAAGCACATGAAAATCATCTCGCTTGCGCCAGAAGTGTTGTAGGAGACGGAGTTATGCAAAAAATCCGTAAAGGCGATAAAGTCGTCGTACTCACCGGTAAAGATAAAGGCCGTTCAGGTGATGTAGCAAAAGTAATGCCGAAAGACGGCAAAGCTGTTGTTACAGGTATCAATATGGTGAAACGCCACACACGCCAGTCACAAACAAGCGAAGGTGGCATTATTTCAAAAGAAGCGCCAATCCAGTTGTCGAATTTGGCAATTGTTGATCCGAAAGACGGCAAGCCGACACGTGTTGGTTTTCGCATGGAAGGCGACAAGAAAGTGCGTTTCGCAAAACGTTCTGGAGATTTGATCGATGGCTGAAGCTAATTATGAGCCGCGCCTGAAGGTTCAGTACCGCGACGCAATCCGTGGCCAAATGCAAGAATCGTTCTCATACAAGAACGTCATGCAGATCCCAGAGGTAACGAAAATCGTTATCAATATGGGTATTGGTGAAGCAACAAACGATTCCAAGCGTCCTGCAAAGGCTGCTGAAGAATTGTCTTTGATCGCCGGCCAAAAAGCGCAAGTTACTTATGCCCGCAACTCTATTGCCGGCTTTAAAGTGCGCGAAGATATGCCGCTTGGCTGTAAAGTTACTTTACGTGGCCAGCGTATGTATGAATTCATGGACCGCCTGGTCACAATCGCGCTGCCGCGCGTTCGTGACTTCCGTGGCCTGAATCCAAAAAGCTTTGATGGCCGTGGCAACTTTGCCATGGGCCTTAAAGAACACATCGTGTTCCCGGAAATCGACTACGATAAAGTCGACAATATTCTGGGAATGGACATTATCGTTTGTACGAGTGCGACAAACAATGAGGAAGCATTGGCTTTGCTTAAAGCCTTCAACTTCCCATTCCCGTCAAACTAACGGCAAGCAACACAAGGTGTATTCGAATGGCTAAAGTTAGCGCAATCGAGAAGAACAAACGCCGCCGTCAACTGGTGGATAAATATGCTGAAAAGCGCGCTGCGCTCAAAGCAATCGTTATGGACCGTTCTCTTCCTATTGAAGAGCGTTTTAAAGCGAATATCAAATTGGCAGCTTTGCCGCGTAACGGTGCGAAAATCCGCGTCCGTAACCGCTGTGAAGTATCCGGTCGTCCACGCGGTTTCTACCGCAAGCTACGTATGTCACGTATCGCACTGCGCGATCTTGGCAGCACAGGCAAAGTGCCTGGCGTTGTGAAATCTAGCTGGTAAGGAGAGGCCTCAATGTCGGTTTCAGATCCAGTCGGCGATATGCTGACCCGTATTCGCAACGGTTTGCACCGCTCTAAAGGCAGCGTATCTACGCCTGCCTCTAAGCAGCGTGCCCGCGTGCTTGATGTTCTTCAGTCTGAAGGTTACATCCGTGGATATTCACAGGTTGAGTATGGTACAGGCAAATCCGAGTTCGTTATCGAACTTAAATATGCTGAAGGCCAGCCTGTAATTCGTAAGATCGAGCGTGTTTCCAAGCCTGGCCGCCGTGTATATGTTGGCGTTAAGTCAATCGAACATGTGGCAAACGGTTTGGGTATCTCAATTCTGTCAACACCGTCAGGTGTTATGGCAGATCACGATGCTCGTGAGAAAAATGTTGGTGGCGAGTTGCTCTGCCGCGTATTCTAACGCGAAACTGAGCATTCCGAATTTAAGAACGGACAGGTAATAAAATGTCTCGTATTGGTAAAAGAGCGGTTGCCCTTCCAGATGGCGTTTCAGCCACGCTAGAAGGCAATGTCGTTAAAGCTAAAGGCCCTAAGGGTGAGCTGGAATTCGTCGCCAACGATGAAGTTATTGTTGAGGTAAAAGACGGAGAGATTTCTGTTCAACCTCGCGATAACTCTAAAGTTGCACGATCAAAGTGGGGCATGTCCCGCACGATGATCCAGAACATCGTTGATGGCGTTAAAAACGGTTTTGAGCGTAAGCTTGAAATCAATGGTGTTGGTTACCGTGCTTCTATGCAAGGTAAAAACATTCAGTTGGCTGTCGGCTATTCGCATGATGTTGTTTATCAGGTGCCTGAAGGCGTATCTGCTGCAACACCGAAGCCTACAGAAATCGTGTTGACCGGCATAGACAAGCAGCAGCTTGGTCAAGTCGCGGCTGAAATTCGTAAATTCCGCTCACCTGAGCCTTACAAAGGCAAAGGTATCAAATATGCGGAAGAAACGATCATCCGCAAAGAAGGTAAGAAGAAGTAAGGACCGCTATCATGGCTTCAAACAAGCAAGCAGTGCAGCGTCGCGCACAACGCGTTCGCCGCCAGCTGAAGAAGGTAGGCAATGGCCGCGTGCGCCTTTCGGTTTACCGCTCTTCAAAGAACATCTATGCGCAACTCATTGATGATGCAGCAGGCAACACTATTGCTTCTGCTTCAACTCTGGATGCGGATCTTCGTAAGTCACTTAAATCAGGTGCTGATATCAATGCGGCGACTGCTGTCGGCAAACTTGTTGCTGAACGTGCGTCTAAAGCAGGTATCAAAGAAGTCGTCTTCGACCGTGGACCATATATTTTCCACGGCCGTGTAAAAGCTTTGGCTGACGCTGCCCGTGAGGGTGGCCTGACGTTCTAATTTGAACGTAAAGCTGGACAGTTTTAGCCCGCTGGTTTAAGCGGGCTAAATTACATCTATGGGGCTGCTTTGGTTGCTCTGTTTTTGTTTAACCCCGTGCTTCCGGAAAAAAATAAGGATTAGGGAAATGGCACAAGATCGTGGTGGTCGTAATGACCGCAACAACCGCGAGGAAGTCGACAGCGAATTCGTCGACAAGCTCGTTCATATTAACCGCGTTGCGAAAGTGGTAAAAGGCGGCCGTCGCTTTGGTTTTGCCGCGCTCGTCGTTGTTGGCGACCAGAAAGGCCGTGTTGGCTTTGGTCATGGTAAAGCACGTGAAGTGCCTGAAGCTATCCGCAAGGCGACTGAAGCTGCAAAACGCGAAATGATTTTCGTTCCATTGCGCAGCGGCCGTACATTGCACCACGACGTTAAAGGCCGTCATGGCGCTGGTAAAGTTGTTCTTCGTGCAGCACCTGCCGGTACTGGTATTATTGCCGGTGGTCCTATGCGTGCGGTTTTCGAAACTGTGGGCATGCACGACGTTGTTGCAAAGTCTGTTGGTTCTTCAAACCCATACAACATGGTTCGTGCGACATTTGACGCATTGAAAAACCAAATGCACCCGAAAGACATCGCTGCTCAGCGCGGTGTTAAATACTCAACACTTCAGGCGCGTCGTCGCGATCTGATTGGCACCGAAGAATAGGAACGGTGAAACCGTCCTTCGGGACATGTTTTACAGAGGAATTGCACTATGGTTGATAAATCCAAAGGCGCGACTGTCACCGTTGAACAGATCGGCAGCCCAATCCGCCGCTCAGCAGATCAGCGCAAAACGCTTATCGGTCTGGGCCTGAACAAATTGCATCGTGTTCGCACACTGGAAGATACACCAGCTGTTCGCGGCATGATCCTTAAAGTCTCTCACCTCGTTCGTGTACACGACGACGCTTGATAGACCGGAGTATTTGATATGAAACTCAATGAAATACGCGATAATGAGGGCGCAACGCACTCTAAAATCCGTGTTGGCCGCGGTATTGGCTCTGGCAAGGGCAAAACCGGCGGACGCGGCGTTAAAGGTCAGAAGTCACGTTCAGGCGTGGCGATCAAAGGCTACGAGGGCGGCCAAATGCCGATCTATCGTCGCCTGCCTAAGCGCGGCTTTACCAACGTTTTCACAAAGAACTTCAATGTCGTTTCTATTGAGCGCCTTGAAGCTGCTATTGAAGCTAAGAAGCTTGATGCCAAGAAAACCATTACAATCGATACATTGATCGAAGCAGGCGTTTGCCGCCGTGCTTTGGATGGTGTTCGTGTTCTTGGTGACGGCGAAGCAAAGTCCAAGCTTAATCTGGAAGTTGCCGGCGCATCAAAGTCAGCAATTGAGAAAATTGAAAAAGCCGGTGGTAAAGTTACTGTTCTTGCCTCTGCTTCGGACGAATAATATACTTTTTTCGAGAACGGCGGGCCATGTGCCCGCCTTTTTTGTTTGTACCTGTGGTTTTATGCGTTAATGACGGCTGGTGTCACTGACTTTGTGACTTGCACGTCTCGTCTCTTATGCCTATCTGAGGTAAATCTGCAGAGTCGAGTAGTGACCGCGGAATAGCGAACCGGAGAATTCTATGGCCTCTGCTGCCGAACAATTAGCTTCTAATATGAATTTTGGCGCCTTTTCGAAGGCAACTGAGCTTAAAAAGCGTATTTGGTTTACGCTGGGCGCTCTGCTTGTTTATCGTCTGGGTACTTATATCCCGCTGCCCGGATTGAACATGGATGCTTTCGCTCAGGCTTTCCAAAGCCAGTCGAGCGGTATTCTGGGTCAATTCAACATGTTTGCCGGTGGCGCGATTGAGCGCATGGCGATCTTTGCGCTCGGCATCATGCCATATATTTCAGCGTCGATTGCTATTCAGTTGATGACATCTGTCATTCCGCAGCTCGAACAGCTTAAGAAAGAGGGCGAGCAGGGGCGTAAGGTTATCAACCAATATACGCGCTATGGCACGGTGTTCTTGGCGACATTGCAGGCTTACGGCATTGCTGTGGGGTTGGAAGGCGGTAACGGTATTGTTGCTGATCCAGGCTGGTTCTTCCGTTTCTCTACAGTGATTTCACTTGTTGGCGGTACAATGTTCCTGATGTGGCTTGGCGAGCAGATTACTGCGCGTGGCATCGGTAACGGTATTTCATTGATCATCTTTGCGGGCATTGTTGCCGGTATGCCTTCCGCGATTGCCGGAACCCTTGAATTGAGCCGTACGGGCGCGCTTTCTGCCGGTCTTGTTGTTGCTATTCTGGTTCTTGCAATTGCGATCATTGGTTTGATCGTCTTTGTTGAGCGTGCGCAGCGCCGTTTGCTTATCCAGTACCCGAAACGTCAGGTTGGTAACCGGATGTTCCAAGGCGATACATCGCACTTGCCTTTGAAGCTGAACACAGCGGGTGTTATTCCGGCAATCTTTGCATCATCTTTATTGCTTTTACCTGCTACGCTTGCCGGTTTCTCTGACACCAGCAACCTGCCGGACTGGGCAACAAGTGCCTTGGCAGCGCTTGGCCACGGGCAGCCGCTCTATATGGTCTTTTACGGTGCACTGATCGCATTCTTTGCGTTCTTCTACACTGCGATTGTTTTCAATCCGCAAGAAACCGCGGATAACCTCAAGAATCATTCAGGCTTTATTCCTGGTATTCGTCCGGGTGCACGTACAGCCGAATACATTGACTATGTTTTGACACGTATCACTGTCGTTGGCGCAATCTACCTTGTTCTGGTTTGTCTATTACCCGAATTTCTAATAGCGCGTACCGGCGTACCGTTTTATCTGGGCGGTACATCATTGCTGATTGTGGTCAGCGTCACACTGGATACGGTCGCTCAGGTGCAAGGTCATCTCATCGCCCACCAGTATGAAGGCTTGATCAAGAAGTCTAAATTGCGTGGGGGGAAAAAGCGTCGATGAGACTAATTTTACTAGGACCGCCAGGGGCAGGTAAGGGCACTCAGGCGCAAAAGCTTGTTGATGCTTATGGCATTCCCCAGCTTTCAACAGGTGATATGCTACGTGCTGCCGTTGCTGCCGGTACAGAAGTCGGCCTACGCGCCAAAAGTGTTATGGATGCCGGCAATTTGGTTTCGGACGACATTGTGAATGCAATTGTGTCCGAGCGTCTCGAACAGCCTGATTGTGAAAAAGGATTCATTCTTGACGGCTATCCGCGCACGCTCGCACAAGCTGATTCCGTAGAAGACCTGCTCGCTGAAAAGGGTATGCCTTTGGATGTCGTTATTGAGCTGGCTGTTGAAGACGAAGTTCTTGTCGAGCGTATTTCCGGCCGGTTCACATGTGCAAATTGTGGTGCCGGTTACAACGACACTTTGCAGCCTACGGCTAAAGAAGGTGTTTGTGACAAATGCGGCGGCACAGAGTTCAAACGCCGCAAGGATGATAATCCGGAAGCGTTGAAAACACGGCTTATGGCGTATTATAAAGAAACATCGCCGTTGCTTGGCTATTATTATGCTAAAGGTATGCTCCAGTCTGTCGACGGATTACAGGCAATTGAGCAAGTTGGCGAAAGTATTAAAGCAGTTCTGGACGAAGTTTGATCCAAAACTATAGAAATATCAGTAGTTGGTATGATTCATGCGTGCCGACTGTTGACAGTTGTTGGTGTCAGGCTTATAGCCCACCGACTCCCTTATAATCGTGTGGATTTTTGAGTCCTTTTCTGGATCGGTTTACACATTTGACAGTGAGCTCCGCAGGGGCCGGCCTCCACCGGACGCGGAAAATATAATCGCCATTTTGGCATACATGGAGTATAGAGCATGGCTCGTATTGCAGGGGTTAACATCCCAACACAAAAACGCGTAATTATCGCACTACAATACATTCATGGTATTGGCGCGCAATTCGCGAAAGAAATTATCGAAAAGAACAACATTGCCCCTGAGCGTCGCGTAAATGAATTGTCAGACGCTGAAGTTCTTGGCATTCGCGAAACAATCGACCGTGACTATCAGGTTGAAGGTGATCTTCGCCGCGAAACATCCATGAATGTTAAGCGTTTGATGGACCTTGGTTGTTACCGTGGCCTGCGCCACCGTCGCGGCCTTCCTGTTCGTGGTCAGCGTACGCACACAAATGCGCGCACACGTAAAGGTCCGGCTAAAGCGATCGCTGGTAAGAAGAAATAATTACAATTTATACGGTTTAGCCGCCGGCACTACGGCGGCGCTTGAAATCAAAGGAACGATTTAATGGCTAAAGAAGCTGCTCGCGTTAAACGCCGCGAAAAGAAGAATATTTCATCTGGCATTGCTCATGTGAACTCTACTTTCAACAACACAATGATCACTATCACGGATGCTCAAGGCAACGCGATTGCTTGGTCTTCAGCTGGTATGCAGGGCTTTAAAGGCTCACGTAAGTCAACGCCGTTTGCGGCTCAGATGGCTGCGGAAGACTGTGCAAAGAAAGCACAAGAGCACGGTATGAAGTCTTTGGAAGTTGAAGTTAACGGTCCTGGTTCCGGTCGTGAATCAGCATTGCGCGCGTTGCAGGCTGCGGGTTTCACAATTACGTCTATCCGTGATGTGACAACTATTCCGCACAATGGCTGCCGCCCTAAAAAACGTCGCCGGGTATAAATCCGACCACGATGTGATTTGGGTGTCGTTAATCCAGCGATACTCGATAAAAGACAAAGCGCTACGATTGGATGGTAGCGTTGTAGTTGAAGGAAAATGCTGTGATACAAAAAAACTGGCAAGAACTGATCAAACCGAGCAAGGTTGAGTTCAAAGGTTCAGGAAGTAAAGTGTCTTTGATGGTCGAGCCGCTTGAGCGTGGTTTCGGTCTGACTTTGGGCAACGCGCTGCGTCGCGTTTTGCTATCATCACTTCGTGGTGCCGCTGTTACTGCGGTGCAAATCGACGGCGTACTGCATGAGTTCTCTTCAATTTCCGGTGTTCGCGAAGATGTTACCGACATCATTTTGAACATTAAGGAAATTGCGATCAGCATGGAAGGCGATGGCCCGAAACGTATGGTTGTGCGTAAGCAGGGACCGGGCGCTGTTTTGGCTTCTGATATTCAGACTGTTGGTGATGTTGAGATTCTCAACCCTGACCATGTCTTGTGTACGCTTGATGAAGGCGCTGAAATCCGTATGGAATTCACCGTTGATGCAGGTAAAGGATATGTTCCTGCAGAACGCAACCGCGCTGAAGATGCACCAATTGGTCTTATTCCGGTCGATAGTCTTTATTCACCTGTTCGCAAAGTGTCTTACAAAGTTGAGAACACACGCGAAGGTCAGGTTCTTGACTACGATAAGCTGCTTATGACGATTGAAACAAACGGTGCTGTTTCCGGTGAAGATGCTGTGGCGTTTGCTGCGCGTATCCTGCAGGACCAGCTCGGCGTGTTTGTGAACTTCGAAGAGCCGGAAAAAGAAGCACAGGAAGAGCAGGTTCAGGAACTTGCGTTCAACCCGGCGCTTCTTAAGAAGGTTGACGAACTGGAACTTTCTGTTCGTTCTGCAAACTGCCTGAAGAACGACAATATTGTTTATATTGGCGATCTTATCCAGAAGAGCGAAGGTGAAATGCTCCGTACGCCTAACTTCGGTCGTAAGTCTCTTAACGAGATTAAAGAAGTTTTGGCATCTATGGGTCTGCATCTTGGTATGGAAGTACCAACATGGCCACCGGAAAACATCGAAGATCTCGCAAAACGTTACGAAGATCATTATTAATTTTTGAACTTAATCCGGCTGAGCCGGGCAACCTAGGAGAAGGCTCATGCGCCACGGAAAATCAGGCCGCAAGCTAAACCGTACAAGCAGCCACCGCAAAGCAATGTTTGCGAATATGGCAGCGTCACTTATTGAACACGAACAGATCGTGACAACTTTGCCAAAAGCAAAGGAATTGCGTCCGATCGTCGAAAAGCTCGTTACTTTGGGCAAGCGTGGTGATCTTCACGCACGCCGTCAGGTGGCAGCTTCTATTCGTGACGAAGCTCAGACACGCAAATTGTTTGCGTCACTGGCACCGCGTTATGTGGACCGTCACGGCGGTTACTTGCGAATCATGAAAGCGGGCTTCCGCACCGGTGATAACGCACCTATGGCTGTTATCGAATTTGTTGATCGTGATGTTGATGCTCGCGGCGCGGCCGACCGTGCGCGTGTTGAAGCTGAAGAGAAAAACGAAGAAGCAGCAGCATAATTTCGCCATTTGAAGCGAATTGAGAAGTAAGGGCCTTTCGGGGCCCTTTTTTCGTTCTATATTGATGGTGCTATTGGTGATTTGCTTGGAGATCAGAATGCTTATTCGTATTTTTGCTACAGCTATGATGCTCATGGTTGTGACATCAGGCCCATTGCCTGCGCAGGCGCAAAATGCGGACAACAGTATTCGTGGTTTCCTCAATGAGTTGTTTCAGCCTAAAGAGCCCGAGCAGAGTAAACAGGCGCCCCAGACACAAGAAAGTGTGAATTCTACGACAAGGCGCGTACCGCTGGCACAAGGCGATATCCAACTCTCTTTTGCGCCGCTTGTTGAAAAAACATCACCTTCCGTTGTGAACGTTTATGCGGCGCGCAAGATCGAGCAAAGGCAATCGCCTTTTGCCGGTGATCCGTTTTTTGAGCAGTTCTTTGGCAACCGCCTAGGCCGGCGTCAGCCTCGCGTGGAATCGTCTCTGGGCTCCGGTGTAATTGTCGATAGTGCAGGGCTGGTTGTTACCAATAATCATGTGATTGATGGTGCGGACCAGATCAAAGTTGCTCTGTCGGACGGGCGTGAATTTGAAAGCGAAGTTGTTCTTCGCGATGAACGCTCCGATCTTGCGGTACTTAGAATTGAAACGGGTGAAGATTTACCTGCGCTCAGTTTTGCGGAATCCGATCAATTGCTGACAGGCGATCTGGTATTGGCGATCGGCAATCCGTTTGGTGTCGGCCAGACGATTACATCCGGTATTGTTTCTGCTGTCGCGCGCACACGCGTTGGCGTTTCTGATTTCGGCTTTTTTATCCAGACGGACGCAGCCATTAACCCCGGTAATTCGGGTGGCGCATTGATTGATATGAGTGGCAAGCTGGTGGGTATAAATACAGCTATTTTCAGTAGGTCCGGCGGATCAAATGGTATTGGCTTTGCGATACCGGCAAATATGGTTCGTGCTGTCGTTGCGCAGGCAAAAGGCGGCAGTGATGCTTTTGAAAGACCATATATAGGAGCGGATTTTGAGCCGGTAACACCAGACATTGCCGAAAGCCTTGGTCTGCAACGCCCGTCCGGTGCCATTATTGTAAGTGTTGTTGAAGATGGTCCGGCTGACAAAGCGGGTTTACGCGTTGGAGATGTGCTGCTTTCAATCGGCGGCAATCGCATAGAACATCCTGATGCGCTGGGCTACAGGCTTGCAACACTCTCTATTGATGAGAATGCCGAAGTGGATGTGTTTTCACGCGGCAGACTGGTTACACTGAAAATCAGACTTGAGGCGCCACCGGCCAACATACCGGCAGAACGTGTGGTAATTGAGGGACGCGGACCTTTCTCAGGTGCTGAAATTTCGGAGCCGTCACAAGACATTATCCGTCAATTGCGCATTCGCGGTGACGTGCAAGGTGTTATCATTACTGATATTGCGCGCGGATCAAACGCAGCCCGCGCCGGTTTCAGACCGGGCGATATTATTCTGGGTGTGAATGGCGAGGAAACAAACACGATTGAAAAGGCGAGTGCTGTTCTAAGCGAAGACCGCCGCTCATGGCGTTTTCATATCAACCGAAACGGGCGCACCATTCGCCAATTCTTGCGGTACTAATTTGGCGGGTCTTTTTGAAACAGACGAAACGAAGAGTCATAGCGGCGACGACCTAAATCGTCCGCTTGCTGACCGTTTGCGCCCGAAAGAGCTTTCAGACGTTGTCGGCCAAGAGCACCTGACCGGTGAAGAAGGCGTGCTAACGCGTTTGTTTTCTGCAGGCGGGACAGGAAGCCTTGTTCTGTGGGGCCCTCCCGGTACAGGTAAAACGACTCTAGCGCGGTTGATTGCGGGCAAAACGGATCACCATTTCGAGCAATTGTCGGCCATTTTCAGCGGTGTCTCTGATCTGAAAAAGATATTTGAATCGGCACGGTTGAGACGTAGCAACGGCACGGCGACCATTTTATTCGTCGATGAAATACACCGCTTTAATCGCGCGCAGCAGGATAGTTTTTTGCCTGTCATGGAAGATGGCACAATCACATTGATTGGCGCCACAACCGAAAATCCCTCTTTTGAGCTTAATGCCGCGCTGTTATCGCGTGCGCGCGTGCTAACGCTTAAACGCCATGATGAGGAAAGCCTGTCGCAGCTTTTGTCAAAGGCAGAGGAACTTATCGACCGTCCATTGCCGGTCGATGAGGAAGGGCGCGAGGCTATTATCGCAATGGCTGACGGCGACGGGCGGGCAGTCCTGACGCTTGCCGAAGAGCTTTACCGCTCGACATTGCCCGATGAGCGGCTTGGCGTTGATGGTTTGCGTAAAATATTGCAGCGGCGCGCGCCACTTTATGACAAGGGACAGGACGGCCATTACAACCTTATATCAGCATTGCATAAGTCCGTGCGCGGGTCTGATCCTGATGCAGCGCTCTATTATCTGGCACGAATGCTGGATGCGGGGGAGGACCCGCTTTATCTTGGGCGGCGCTTGGTTCGTATGGCCTCAGAAGATATAGGTCTTGCCGATCCGCAAGCACTGCAAATTACATTGGCTGCAAAAGATGCCTATGATTATCTTGGTTCGCCCGAAGGTGAGCTCGCGCTGGCACAGGCATGTGTTTATTTGGCTTCTGCACCAAAATCCAATGCGGTTTATACGGCTTATAAGATGGCGCGGGCATCGGCACAGCAATACGGTTCTTTGTTGCCACCTAAACATATTTTAAATGCGCCGACTAAATTGATGGGCGCAGAAGGCTACGGCGTTGGTTATCAGTATGATCATGATGCGCCGGACGCATTTTCCGGTCAGAACTATTTTCCTACGGAAATGGGCCGCCAGAAATATTATGAACCTGTTGAGCGGGGTTTCGAGCGTGATATCGGTAAACGTCTCGAATATTGGGCAAAGCTAAGAAAACAGCGCGGTCAATCCTGATAAGTGAACAATTTGCGCACTTGCTGATTGTTGGTTCAGTGCGTAAATGAAAATCTACTATAACCGGATGATGATCAGTGATGAAACGTGAAACGAAAAAGCTCATTAGAACTGTTGTTATCAGCACGGTAGTTCTGGCGGCTCTTCTTTATTTCATTCCGTGGATTACCATTTTCTGGCTTATATGCGGCCTGCTGGATATTTCCCGCAACAAGGCAAAAAACAATATGATGTTCAAGCGATATTTTGCCGGCAATGGATTGCTGACTTGGTTTTTGTCGCCAGTCAATTTGTTTATTGATCTAATTTCGCCGCGCAATCCCGGCGTTCTTAAACTGGACGATCTCCCAGAAACGCACCGCGCTGAAATTAATGAAGTTCTGAATGTTTTTCGAGACCAGAAAGACAATATTATTGCCGATATTGATGCGGTTTATGGTGAAGGCCGCCGTGGCATGTATGTGTACCGTTGGTTTGGCAAAAAGCAGATTGACAATGTGCCTGCGCTTAGCGGTGACTATAAATATGTGAAGACGATTGCTGTTTCAGTGTTCAGCGGTAAAGAAAAAACAACCTGGCACTACGGTCCGCACCGTTTGAGTTATCGCGTTTTACTTAATCTATCGCCTGTAGAAACGGATAAGGTATTTATCGAGTGTCAGGGCAAGAAGCATTTTTGGCACGAAGACCCGCTTTACATTTTCGACGACACATTGTTCCACCGTTCAATCAATGATTTGGATGCACGGCGCTATGTTGTCTTTATGGATGTGGCGCGGCCTAGCTATGCGCCTGGAATTATCGATGCTGGATTGTCGTTCGTTTCAACCGTTGGCGGCCGGATGAAAAAATTCTTTTATAAGAACTGGAAACTGATCGGAACGGGACCTAAAACTACGTGATGATGAATGTATAGTTTTTTTCTCATTGGTATCGGCGGCGCGTTAGGCGCAATGTTGCGGCACGGCGTGAACATGGGTGCTATGCGCATATTCGGTATCAATTTTCCGTATGGCACGATCATCGTCAATGTTATCGGCTCATTCCTGATGGGTGTTTTGATCGCTTATCTTGCGCGGCGGCTGGGCGCATCAAACCATGAATTGCGGCTCTTTCTTGCGACCGGTTTTCTGGGCGGGTTTACGACTTTTTCCGCCTTTTCGCTTGATGCGGTTGCCCTTTATGAACGGGGTGATATCACGCAAGCAGGTTTATATGTTGTAATGAGCGTCCTTATCTCAATAGGTGCGCTTTTTGCCGGATTGCTGCTGATGCGCAGCTTAGGTTAGGGAATTTTATGGCTGGCGTAGAAATCATCGAAGTTGATGGCGAAGAAGAAGGTATGCGCCTTGATCGTTGGTTTAAGGCACATTATCCGGGCTTGGGCTTCGGCGCGCTTCAAAAACTGCTGCGTTCGGGGCAGATACGTGTCGATGGCGGGCGCGTGAAATCTGATACCCGCCTGCAAAAAGGGCAAAGTGTTCGTATTCCGCCCATGCAAACGGATAGAGCAAGTGCCGGTGCCGGCAATATGACAGCGCATTCTATTCGCAATACGGGCGATGCCGAAGCGATCCGCAAAATGACATTGTTTGAAGATGAGCGTGTTCTCGTCATTAACAAGCCACCCGGTCTTTCCGTTCAGGGCGGCTCAAATGTGCCACGGCATATTGATGGCATGCTTGAAGCACTTCGCAATAAGAAAGGCGAAAAGCCGCGCCTGGTTCATCGTCTTGACCGCGATACGTCCGGCGTTCTTATGGTTGCAAAAACGCGCAGTGCTGCCCAAAAACTGTCAGAGGCTTTCCGTCACCGCGAAACCAAGAAAACCTATTGGGCGCTTGTAAAAGGTGCGCCGCCTAAAACCGAAGGCACAATCAAAAGCTGGCTGTTAAAAAAGCAAACGCCGGATGGTGACCGTATGGAAGTCGTTCGTCACGGTGTTAAAGGCGCTGATCATGCGGTCTCAAATTACCGTATTGTCGAGCGCATTGGCCAGCGCATGACGTGGCTTGAGCTGGAACCTTATACGGGGCGCACTCATCAGCTTCGGGTCCATACTTTGCAGATGGAGTGCCCAATTCTGGGCGATCCGAAATATTTTGAAGATGATCCGAATTGGGATTTTCCAGGCGGTATTCAAAACAAGCTTCATTTGCATGCGCGCCGCTTGCGTATACCGCATCCTTCAGGCGGTACTATGATCGATGTGAGCGCGCCAATGCCTCAACATATGGTCCAGAGCTGGAACTTGCTCGGCCTTGAAGAGGCAAGTGGCGATGAGATGGAAGAGAGCTGATTTTAAAGCTGAGATTTCAATTTGGCCAGCAAAGCACGTCTTTGCTGGTCATTTGTGCTTTTGTCCAAACGCTCTGTCAATTCAACCACAAAGGCGGCGTAGTCATTGTGCCAGTCAGTCTTCATTTCAGTGGTATCAATTCGCGGAGGCTTGGCACCGAGTGATTTTGCGCGTCCTTTTGAGGCCGGATCACCCGCTGTAAGTTCGAAACTTTCATCAAATTGCGGCATGTGGATGAGTTCAGGATCAAGCCCTTTTTCTATCAATAAGCCTTTCAGCACGGCGCGCGCATCGTCATCACTGTGGTTCAGAAATAGACCGCCCGCAATGGGTGAGCGCTCCATTATCCACTCGAGCAGCTCGCCCTGGTCCGCATGGGCTGAATAATTGCCTAAGCTTCTGATATCCGCTTTGACGGTAAATTCCTTACCATGAATGCGTACTTTTTTCGCGCCGGATGTAATCACGTGACCAAGGCTGCCGGGAGCCTGATAGCCGACAAAAATAATTGTCGCGTTGCGTTTCCAAATATTGTTTTTGATATGGTGCTGGATACGGCCTGCATCCGCCATGCCCGACGCGGAAATAATAATCGCGCCGCCTTTGATTTTGTTGATTGCTTTACTTTCATCAACGCTTTGGACCAACCGGAAGTCCTCATCGCGGAAGAGTTCACTATTGGCAATCTCCACGTCATCAAGGGTGTCTGCGTGCTTGATGAAAACTTCAGTTACTTTTTTTGCAAGCGGCGAGTCTAAAAACACTGTCGTTTGCGGCAGTTCGCCTTTGGCGAGCAGCGCGCCAATGTCATGCAGAAGCTCTTGGCTTCGCTCGACAGCAAAGGCTGGAATGACAATATTGCCGCCTTTGTTTAAGCCGCGAACCAGTTCGGCTTTGAGCATCTCACGGCGTTTTTCCAACGTGTAATCATCGCGTTCACGGTCGCCATAAGTGCTTTCGCAGATAATATAATCAAAACCGGTTTCACCGCCGGGTTCCGGATGGAACACTTTTTCTTCCGGTCCAATATCGCCGGAAAATAACAGGCGCATTGTATTGCCGTTGGCATCGGGAAATTTGACTTCCGCTGAGGCAGAGCCAAGTATGTGACCGGCATTCCAGAAACGGAATTGAATATCTTTTTGTGGTGAAAACCAGTTCCCGTAGTCTACTGCTTCTAGTAGTGGAAACACGCCTTTGGCGTGATCTTGCGTATAAAGCGGTTCAACCGGATCAAGCCCTTTTCGCGCACGCTTACGGTTTTCACGTTCATTATTGCCCTCTTGAATACGTGCTGAATCGAGCAGCATAAAACTCAATAAATCAACGGTCGGAGTCGTCGCATAGATCTTGCCTTTGAAGCCGTGCTTGATGAGTTTGGGTAAAAGGCCGGAATGGTCGATATGGGCGTGTGTCAGAATTAGAAAATCAGCTTGTGCTGCGTTAAAGGGAAAGTCCTGATCGTTCAGCGCCCGTATTGTTTTGTTGCCTTGGAACATGCCGCAATCAACAAGGAATTTCGTGCTTTGGGTCTCAATCATCGAGCAGGAACCGGTAACCGTGCCGGCGGCACCGAAGAATGAGAGCGTTGTCATGATCAGGGTATCCTTGTACATAAAAAAACGGCGGTATTTCTACCGCCGAGTTTTAGCTGTTTATGTGACGGAGACAAGCTCAACATCAAAGACAAGATCCTTACCTGCCAACGGATGATTGGCATCCATGGTAACGGTTGTATCGTCTGCCTCGATAACTGTTAGATTGATGGTTTGTCCGTCCTGACCGGTCGCCTGAAGCTGTGTTCCAACTTCTGTTTGAATTTCGGCAGGGAGCTGGCTGCGTTCAACTTTCTGAATGCCTTCAGGATGGTGAGGGCCGTATGCTTCGGCGGCCGGAATTTCAATTGTCTTTTTGGCGCCGACTTCCATGCCACGCATTGCTTTATCAAGGCCCGGGATAACTTGGCCTGCGCCTAGTTCGAATGTAAGCGGGTCGCGGTTTTCAGAGCTGTCGAATACAGTACCATCCGGGAATTTACCCGTATAGTGAATGTGTACGGTGTTGCCGTGTGCTGCTTCTGTCATAATATATGCTTCTCGGGATAAGGTTCTGGGGAGCGTACTCACCCATTGGATTGTCCGCCATGCGGCGGGATGTGTCCCTAACATAGTAAGGCAAGCCGCGATGTAAAGGCATCGCGGCCAGCTTATCTTGTTTCTATAGCCTCAGTGGCGATCTGAATTAGCTGTTAGCCGGCTTTTTCAGCTTAATGATTCCCCAAGCCAGATAACCTTGTTCACCGCCGTCGATCCATCGGTCCAGACCGCGCAACATGTTCTCGATATATTCTTCAGAAGCGCCTTCCGCGACTTTTTCACGGTTGGCGATAAGCTCTTCTTTAATGCGGGAGAAATGCTTTGGCAGTTGCGTACTCAGATCGGTTGTCGCTTCGACTTCAAAGCCGATCAACTTTGCCAGTTCGATATAGCTTGAGAATGAAGCAAGGCTTGTTAGATGAAGACGATCATATATCGGCTGCAATACGCCTTCGGGACAAATGTCCGCCTGCATTGGGTCCGTGAAGATCATTGTTCCGCCATTTTTCAACACACGGAAGCTCTCGGCCAGTATTTTTTCACGCGCATCAGAATGCAGAAATGCATCTTGTGACCATACAATATCAAAACTGTCATTGGCCGCCGGTATATCTTCAAAGTTACCATGCGTTACGGTGATATTGTCTTGAAGGTTCGCGCGTTTCACCATCAGGCGATTGCGATCGTTTTGTGTATCTGACAAGTTTAAGCCGGTTACTCTGCAATTAAATTTATTGGCAAGATATCTTCCGGTTCCACCGTAACCTGATCCCAAATCAATGACTTTAGAATCCGCGTTCAGTTCAGGCAGTATTGAGCACATACGATCAATCGTCGCGAAGCCCGCATCTTTGACATCATTGGTGTCATCATAGATGCCTAGATGCAGGTCTTCGCCGCCCCAGATTGTCGAGTAGAATGTGTCTGCATCGTTGCTGTTGTAATAGTCTTCGGTGATGGCAAGCGAACGGATGGATTGATTTATCGGCATAGGCACCGATGGTGTCAGCACCGATTTTTCTGCGACATGTACAAAAAAGTCGGCATCTTTATCGCTATAAGCCGACTCGAAATCTCCATAGGTGCGGATGCGCTCAAAACCGCCTTCGCGTAATAATTTACGCATGTAATTTTTTCTGATCGGGCATAAATTCAGGGTGTAAGACGTGTCGTCGGGGAAAGAGTATTCAAACCGGACCAAATCTTCAGCGATGTGGATTGGCTTTGCTGAGACCTGATTGCCGCAATAATAGTACTTATGTTTGGATGAATAGCCGCTATCGAGCATGTAATCATAATTGCGCTGGTCAATGATCAATATGCCGTTTGGCTTCAATGCCGCATAAAATTCAGCAAGCACCCGTCTTCTGTCCAGTTCGTCGTGGAGGTGGGTGAAAGAATTGCCAAGGCAGATAATGGCATCATACCGGCTTTCGGTGCTTCGTCCGAGCCAGCGCCAGTCCGCTCGTAAAGTCTTAAGTGTAAGGCCGCGTTCCTGTGCGTTCTGGAAAGCTTTGGCAAGCATTGCGCCGGAACCGTCAGCAGACGTGACGTCAAAACCTTCTTCAATCAAGCGGACCGAATGGAAACCTGTTCCTGTAGCGACATCAAGAACAGTCTGTTTGCCGCGTGAACGAAGGACGTCGACAAAAAAGTCGCCTTCGCCTTTTGCTCGGCCTTCCCAGTCAATCAAAGAGTCCCACTTATCGACAAACTCTGAAATGTACTCATTGCGATAATGGTCTGTAGACCGGTCTTTTAACGGGTTTGAATTGTATTTTTGCTTTTTAAGAGCAAGTTCTGGGCTGGAAAACTCGGATGATGCTTCGGAATTTATCATTCAAAAATCCTGTCAATTTGCCGTCGTTTCAGAAACCTAAAAATATCTCTATACCAAATACGATAGATATGTTTCTAAAAACGACATTTCGATAATTTTGTCATCCTTTATTATGATCAGTGCGCAACTATTTTAATAATGCTGCATGTTGAGAAATATTTTCGTTCGTGCAGGGGCAAGATTCGCCGTCACAGAAGGAGGGTGGCAAGGCGTTCTTTGTTTCGGGTAGAGAATGTGTTGCTGGGGCTTTGACGTGTAGTTGGCGGAGGCTGATTTGGGCCGTCAGGATTTACAAGTTGCCTGTATGATGGCTTTGTGTGTCGCATATGATGTCAAAGCAAGTTTAATAGTCATTATCAAATAGCGGAGATGGCGCAAAAAAACCGGCGGCCATTTCTGGTCGCCGGTTCTGAAAAGGTGTCGATATCGCTTAAATTAAAGCGAGTAGTACATATCGAATTCAACCGGATGAGGTGTCTGCTCGTAGCGCAGGTTTTCTTCCTGTTTTAGAGCGATATACGCGTCAATCTGGTCGTCATCAAATACGCCGCCTGCTTTCAAATATTCACGGTCTTTATCCAAAGCTTCCAGTGCTTCACGCAGTGAAGTACACACAGTTGGAATTGACGCCAATTCTTCCGCAGGAAGATCGTACAGATCTTTGTCCATTGGTTCGCCCGGGTGAATTTTGTTTTTGATGCCGTCAAGGCCGGCCATCAGCATTGCTGCGAATGCAAGATATGGGTTGGCCATCGGGTCAGGGAAACGTACTTCCATACGCTTGCCTTTTGGCGACGGTGTAAACGGAATGCGGCAAGAAGCAGAGCGGTTACGCGCTGAGTATGCCAACAGAACAGGTGCTTCGTAGCCCGGTACCAAGCGCTTATACGAGTTGGTGGACGGGTTGGTGAAAGCGTTCAATGATTTGGCGTGTTTGATAATGCCGCCGATGTAGAACAGACATGTTTCAGACAGGCCAGCATATTCGTCACCAGCAAACAAAGGCTTGCCGTCTTTCCAGATTGACTGGTGAACGTGCATTCCTGTGCCGTTGTCGCCGAAGACAGGCTTAGGCATGAATGTTGCTGTCTTGCCGTATGCATGTGCAACGTTCTGAACAACATATTTGTAGATCTGTGTTTCGTCCGCTTTGGCAACGAGCGTATTGAAGATCATTGAAAGTTCGTGCTGGGCAGCGGCAACTTCATGGTGATGTTTCTCTGTTGAAACGCCCATTTCAGCCATAACAGTCAACATTTCAGAACGCATATCCTGACAGCTGTCGACCGGGTTTACCGGGAAGTAGCCACCCTTGGTAGCCGGACGGTGGCCCATATTGCCTGTTTCATATTCTGTGCCTGTGTTTGAAGGCAATTCAGATGAATCAAGCGAGAAGCCTGTGTTGTAAGGATCTGTGTTGAAGCGAACATCATCAAAGATGAAGAATTCCGGCTCAGGGCCAAAATATGCTGTGTCGCCAAAACCGCCTGATTTAACATAGGCTTCCGCACGTTTTGCTGTCATGCGCGGGTCACGGTTGTAGCCTTCGCCGGAAACCGGATCGAGAATGTCACAGATAACAACCATAGTGGACTGCGCGTAGAACGGGTCCATATGCGCTGATGCGACATCCGGCATCAAAACCATGTCTGACTCGTTGATGGCTTTCCAGCCGCCAATGGACGAGCCGTCGAACATCACGCCGTCGGAGAACATGTCCTCATCGACAACTGCGACATCAATAGTAACGTGCTGCAATTTACCGCGTGGATCTGTGAAGCGCAGGTCAACGAACTTTACGTCGTTGTCTTTGATTTGCTTCATAATATCTTTTGCGCTCATTTATTGGCCTTCCTTCTCATTTTAAGTTGGCTCGTTTTAACGTCAGACGATTATACGGCGTCTGCGCCGGTTTCTCCCGTGCGGATTCGCACGACTTCTTCAATCGGAGAGACAAAAATTTTGCCATCACCGATACGACCTGTTTGCGCCGCATTGCGGATCGCTTCTATTGCGGCATCTACAGCTTCGCTTGTTACCACAACTTCAATTTTCACTTTCGGCAGGAAGTCCACGACATATTCTGCGCCACGGTATAATTCGGTGTGACCTTTCTGGCGACCGAAACCTTTTGCCTCTGTTACAGTGATGCCCTGTAGGCCAACTTCCTGTAGTGCTTCTTTGACTTCATCAAGCTTGAACGGCTTGATGATGGCTTCGATCTTTTTCATTCAGGTGACCTCCAATACATGTTGACGCGTGCTATGCATGAAGCGTGCCAACTTATATCCGATGCCGGAATTGAATTTAATGTCGGCACATCATGCAATATCCAGCTTTTTAAGCCTGATACGAGCCATTGGCAAATCGGCGCAATTTTAGCCTGATTAAAAATTACGCTTTCTGCCTAAAATATATGCAAATGATGATTTTGCAGGCATTTCACATGGTTCAATCCATGCCTGCAATATTAATGGTGCTTACTATTCTGCGGCAACCTGCTTGAGAGGGCGGCGTTCAAGAAGCTCTTTCAGGAAGATGCCGGTATGCGAACGCTCGACCGTCGCGATTTGCTCCGGTGTTCCTTCGGCAACAATTTCGCCGCCGCCATCGCCGCCTTCAGGACCAAGATCAATGACCCAGTCCGCGGTTTTGATCACCTCAAGGTTGTGTTCAATGACAACAACCGTATTGCCGCCATCGACCAGCTCATGCAGAACCTCCAGCAGTTTGGCGATGTCATGGAAGTGCAGGCCAGTTGTCGGCTCATCCAATATATAGAGTGTTCTTCCTGTCGAGCGGCGCGATAGTTCTTTTGCAAGCTTGATGCGCTGGGCTTCACCACCGGACAAAGTTGTCGCCTGCTGTCCGACCTTCACATAGCCCAATCCAACGCGGCGCAGTGTTTCCATCTTGTCGCGCACGGCCGGTACGGCGGCGAAAAACTCCACGCTTTCGTCAACCGTCATTTCCAATACGTCCGAAATGGATTTGCCTTTAAATTCCACCTCCAACGTTTCGCGGTTGTAACGCTTGCCGTGACAGACATCGCACGTCACATAAACGTCGGGCAAAAAGTGCATTTCGATCTTGATAACGCCATCGCCCTGACAGGCCTCGCATCTGCCGCCTTTGACATTGAAAGAGAACCGTCCGGGTTGGTAGCCGCGCACTTTTGCTTCTGGCAATTGTGCAAACCACTCACGGATCGGCGTAAAGGCACCGGTATATGTTGCCGGATTGGAGCGCGGTGTTCGACCAATAGGCGACTGGTCAATGTCAATGACCTTGTCGATATGCTCAAAGCCTTCAATGCGGTCATGTTCTGCGGGCACATCGCGTGCGCCATTGATACGGCGCGCAGCAGCTTTGTAGAGCGTTTCGATCAGGAACGTGGATTTTCCACCACCGGAAACGCCCGTTACAGCAGAAAATACGCCGAGCGGCAGAGTTGCTGTCACATCTTTAAGATTGTTGCCTTTGGCACCAATGACTTTTATGCCGCGCTTTTTGTCAATTTTCCGCCGTTCGGGACGCATCGGTATCGTCAGTTCACCTGTCAAATATTTGCCAGTGAGTGACCTCTTGTTTTTCATCACCTGTTTGGGCGTGCCGCTGGCGATGATCTCGCCGCCGTGAATGCCGGCGGCCGGTCCAATATCAACCACATAATCGGCGGTCAGAACCGCATCTTCGTCATGCTCAACGACGATGACTGTATTGCCGAGATCGCGCAAATGCCGCAACGTTTCCAACAGGCGGGCATTGTCGCGCTGGTGCAGACCGATGGAAGGTTCATCCAGCACATAGAGAACACCGGTCAGGCCTGAACCGATTTGGGAGGCCAAGCGGATACGCTGGCTTTCACCGCCTGAAAGCGAGCCGGAGCCGCGTGATAGAGTGAGGTAATCAAGGCCGACATCAACCAGAAACTTCAGGCGATCACGGATTTCTTTTAAAATCCGGCCGGCAATCTCCATCTGTTTATCAGTCAGATTATCCGGCAAATTGTTGAACCAGTCATTGGCGACGCGGATCGACATTTCGGAAACCTGGCTGATGTGCAGCTTGTTGATTTTAACCGAGAGCGCCTCTTCTTTCAGGCGGTGGCCATCACAGTGAGAGCAGGGATTACGCGACATGTAGCGTTCGATTTCTTCCCGCATCCATGCAGAATCGGTTTCGCGCCAGCGGCGCTCCAGGCTTGGAATTACGCCTTCAAACGGTTTGCGCGTTTTGTAAGTCCGCAAGCCATCATCATAAGCAAAATCAATGTTTTGCGAGCCTGTGCCGTAAAGTACGGCATCCTTGCTTTCCTGTGTTAAATCAGCCCAGACATCGGTCATTTTAAAGCCGTACAACTTGCCGACGGCTTGCAGTGTTTGCGCATAATATGGCGAAGGGTTGCTGGATTTCGACCACGGTGCAATGGCGCCTTTTTGCAAACTCAAGCCCGGATCAGGAACTACCATGCCCGGATCAACGCCTTGTTCTGTGCCCAAGCCATCACAATGGGGGCAGGCACCAAACGGATTGTTGAACGAGAACAGGCGCGGTTCAATTTCAGGAATTGTAAAGCCGGATACCGGGCAGGCGAATTTCTCGGAGAAAACCATCCGCTCATGGGTGTCATTTGCCGACTTGTTTTTCGCTTCTTTCTTGGTTTCGCTGTCGGGCAATGGCTTATCGGCAAATTCAGCGATTGCCATGCCGTCTGTCAGGCGCAGACATTGTTCCAGTGAATCGGCAAGTCTGGACTGCATGTCCTCGCGTACGACAATACGGTCGACGACGACATCAATATCGTGTTTGTATTTTTTATCGAGGGCAGGGGCGTCGGCAAGTTCGTAAAACTCGCCATCAATCTTGACCCGCTGATAGCCTTTCTTCATCAGCTCAGCGAGTTCCTTTTTATATTCACCTTTGCGTCCGCGTACGATCGGCGCGAGAATATAAAGGCGGGTGCCTTCTTCCAAAGCAAGAACGCGGTCCACCATTTGGCTGACAGTCTGGCTTTCGATCGGCAATCCGGTCGCGGGCGAATAGGGAATACCGACACGCGCAAACAGCAGGCGCATATAGTCATAGATTTCGGTAACTGTGCCGACAGTCGAGCGCGGGTTCTTCGAGGTGGTCTTCTGCTCAATTGAAATTGCCGGAGACAGGCCGTCAATCTGGTCAACATCCGGCTTCTGCATCATTTCCAGAAACTGGCGCGCATAGGCCGAAAGGCTCTCCACATAGCGGCGTTGGCCTTCGGCATAAATCGTATCAAAGGCGAGGGATGATTTTCCTGATCCTGAAAGGCCGGTCATGACGATGAGCTTGTCGCGCGGTAAGTCAATATCGACGTCTTTTAGATTATGCTCACGCGCACCACGCACTGAAATATATTTGCTGTCGGCCATTTTATGATCGCTGTTGTTTCTGCAATGAAGTCGATTTCACCTACCATTTAGACCGTATCGCGGCCATGTCGAGGTCGGCGAAGTGAATCTTGACAGATTCGCCTTGGCTTAATAGAACAAAAAAAGAACATATGAAAGTCTGTGGACAGTCCATATGCCACTGTTTTGCATCAATTCGATGCTTTAGTGTATGTGGAAAGAATTCGAGTAGGAGTCTCTGCAATGGCAGGCAGCGTGAATAAAGTTATTTTGGTTGGAAATCTGGGTGCTGATCCGGATGTTAAGCGCATGTCGAGCGGTGATCCGGTGGTCAACCTTTCGGTTGCGACATCTGAATCCTGGCGTGACAAGGCTTCCGGTGAACGCCGTGAGCGTACGGAATGGCATCGCGTTGTAATTTTCAATGACCAGTTGGCAAAAGTTGCCGAGCAATATTTGAAAAAAGGCGCAAAAGTCTATCTTGAAGGCGCTTTGCAAACACGCAAGTGGCAAGACCAGAACGGTCAGGATAAATATACGACCGAGATTGTGCTTCAGCGTTATCGCGGTGAATTGCAGATGCTTGATGGCCGCAATGACCGTGAAGGCGGTTATCAGGGCGGCGGTCAACAGCGCAGTGTTTCCAATGACAGCGGCTATGGCGGCGGCAACCAAGGCGGTCAATCATCCGGTGGCGGTGATTTTTCCAGAGATATGGATGACGAAATTCCGTTCTAAGAAGAAGCATAGAAAAGAAATGAATGTCCGCGCGGGTGAAGCATATTTGCCGCGCGGCGTTTTCGTGCCGTTACCTAGCCTGACCTTTAGAGCTATCGTGGTAGCATTAGGCCTCGTCGTAACTTCAGGGAATGGCATCGCAGGTCAGGCTGATGTCGTTGCTGTTGAAGCATCACAGAGCGTAGATAAGTCTTGGCGGTTTAGTGTAACGGTCAGGCACGATGATGCCGGATGGGATCATTACGCTGATAAATGGTCCGTCTTTGCACCGGATGGGTCAATACTTGGTGAACGTGTGCTGGTGCATCCGCATGACAATGAACAGCCATTTAGACGCTCGCAGAGCGGTATCGTCATTGATGACAAAATAGATTCTGTCGTCGTTAAGGCGCATGACAATGTTCATGGCTGGGGCGACGACTTTACTTATAGGCTGGAAAAGTAAGGCCGCTGGATTTAACCCGCTATAATGGCCTTAATGCCATCTGCCACGAACTGCACGGCAAGCGCTGACAGGATGACACCCAAAAGGCGTGTAAGCACCGAGCGGCCGGTTTCTCCGAGCAATTTGTCGACTTTTTCCGCAACAAGAAAAACCAGATAAGTGACGAAAATTATCGCGCCGATAATCAGAATTAAGCCGGTGCGCTGGGTAGGTGAGGCAAAATCATTTGACAACAGAATGCCGGCCGAAATGGCGCCGGGCCCAGCCAGAAGCGGAATTGCCAAAGGAAAGATGGCGACCGAGCGTACCTGATCGGCGGTAATCGCTTTCTGGGCGGTTTCTTCATGGCGTTCCTGACGCTTTTCAAAAATCATTTCAAAAGCGATCCAGAACAGCAATAGACCGCCAGCGACGCGGAATGCGGGCAGGGTAATGCCGAAAAGTGTCAGAATGCCTGACCCGGCAATGACAAACACAACCAGAATAGCAAATCCCATTAGACATGAACGAAGAGCGACCTGCTTGCGCTGTGTCGAGTCCATGCCGCCGGTCACAGCCAGAAACAGCGGAGCCAGTCCCGCCGGATCGATGGTCACCAGAAGTGTTACAACAGCGTTCACAATGAGGTCGAAGTTCATAGTAGGTCCATTATCGTGAATCTGAGTGCGTTGGTTCGTATTCGGTCTTATCTATATCGACAAAATCATATAAGTTCTACTGTAAGAAAATGCCTGTCGTTTAATGGCTTAATACCCTGTAGCAAACACTCTGAAAGCGGGCTGCTATCGTTGTATTCGTCTTAATATTTGATGCGCTGTTGGCATTGCAGTGAAACGAAAGCTCTAAGGATGGGAATTGTTGGGTTTTGCCCACCGTTGAATGGTGGATAAATACCCGTAAACCTTGGATGTTTGGCTTAAAAGGGCTAATCTTACTCAATTGATTCTGAATTGAAAGTGGCTAGTTTTGAACGACAAAACACCGATCGATGACAACGGCGGAAATTCCGGCATTGAACCTATCTCTATTATAGAGGAAATGCAGCGCTCATATCTCGATTATGCGATGAGCGTGATTGTATCCCGTGCGCTTCCAGATGTGCGTGACGGCTTGAAGCCTGTTCATCGCCGTATTTTATATGCGATGCATGACAGCGGTTATCACTGGAACCGCAAATATGTGAAATCATCGAAAATTGTCGGTGACGTGATGGGTAATTTCCACCCGCACGGCGATGGCGCAATTTATGATTCTCTTGTTCGCATGGCGCAGGACTGGTCATTGCGTGTGCCGCTGGTTGACGGGCAGGGCAACTTCGGTTCGATCGACGGTGATCCGCCGGCAGCGATGCGCTATACGGAATCCCGGCTTGAGAAAGTCGCGCATGAGCTGCTTGAAGATATCGACAAGGACACAGTTGATTTTCAAGACAACTATGATGGCTCACGTGAAGAGCCAAAAGTGTTGCCCGCACGTTTTCCAAACCTTCTAGTCAATGGTTCAGGCGGTATTGCTGTGGGTATGGCGACCAATATTCCGCCGCACAATCTGGGCGAATTGGTGGACGGCTGCATAGCTATGATCGACAATCCGGCTATTACCTTGCCGGAAATGATGCAGTATGTGCCGGGTCCGGATTTTCCAACCGGTGCCATTGTGCTTGGTAAATCAGGTATCAAATCGGCCTATGAAACAGGTCGCGGCTCGATCATTATGCGCGGTAAGGCGGAAATTGAGCAGCGCGCCAATGACCGCGAAGCAATTGTCATCACTGAAGTGCCGTATCAGGTCAATAAAGCGACTATGATTGAGAAAATGGCCGATCTGGTGCGTGAGAAACGCATTGAGGGCATTTCGGATATCCGCGATGAATCTGACCGTTCAGGCTATCGCGTCGTTGTTGAAATCAAACGCGATGGCAATGCGGAAGTCGTTCTAAACCAGCTTTACCGTTATACACCGCTGCAAACATCATTTGGCGCCAATATGGTGGCGCTCAATGGCGGTAAGCCTGAACTAATGAACATTATGGATATGTTGCAGGCATTTGTGACATTCCGTGAAGTTGTTGTTCAACGGCGTACAAAATTTCTTCTGCGCAAGGCACGTGACCGTGCGCATGTCTTAGTTGGTTTGGCGATTGCTGTCGCCAATATTGATGAGATCATCCATCTCATCCGCACCGCGCCGAATCCGGCGACAGCGCGCGAACAGTTGATGGAACGCCGTTGGCCTGCAAAAGATGTTGCGCCTCTTGTTGAACTGATCGCCGACCCGCGTCACAAGCTTAACGAAGATGGTACCTACTTCCTGTCAGAAGAGCAGGCGCGCGCTATTCTTGAATTGCGTCTTGCACGTCTTACCGCGCTCGGCCGTGACGAGATTGCCGACGAGCTCAATACGATTGGCGGTGAGATTAAAGACTATCTGGAAATTCTGGCATCGCGCCAGCGCATTCAGGACATCGTCAAGCAAGAGCTTTCGGATGTGAAAGAAGAATTTGGTACGCCGCGGCGCACACTGCTCACCGAAGGCGGCCCTGATATGGACGATGAAGATCTCATCGCCCGTGAAGAAATGGTCGTCACATTTAGCCATGAAGGTTATATCAAGCGCGTTCCGCTCGATACGTACCGCGCACAGCGCCGGGGTGGCAAAGGGCGTTCGGGCATGGCGACCAAGGACGAAGATTTCGTCACCCGTCTGTTTGTTGCCAATACCCACACGCCGATATTGTTCTTCTCTTCGCGTGGCATTGTCTACAAGGAAAAAGTGTGGCGTCTGCCTATTGGAACGCCGACATCGCGCGGTAAATTCCTGCGGAACATGCTGCCGCTTGAAGCCGATGAGCGCATTACTTCCATCATGCCGCTTCCAGAAGATGAGGAAAGCTGGGCAAATCTTGATGTGATGTTTGCGACAACCCGCGGCACAGTGCGCCGCAACAAATTGTCCGACTTTGTTCAAGTCAATCGTAACGGTAAAATTGCGATGAAATTTGAAGAAGGATCGAGCGACGAAATTCTGTCCGTGCAGACCTGTTCGGAAGATGATGACGTGCTGATGACGACCGCGCTTGGTCAGTGTATCCGCTTTGCCGTTACCGATATTCGCGTGTTTGCCGGACGTAATTCGACCGGTGTGCGCGGTATGAATATTGCCGAAGGTGATAATGTAATCTCCATGTCTATTCTCGGCCATGTTGATGCAACAGCGGAAGAGCGTGCCGGTTATCTGAAACATGCTGCCGCACTTCGCCGTGCTGATGCAGAAAGCGAAGAAGCTTCTGTAAGTGCTTCTGATGATGATGAAAATACTGTTGCGGTGGAGCTGTCTACCGAGCGTTTGAACGAGCTGGCTGAGCGCGAACAATTTGTGCTGACAGTTTCTGAATTTGGCTACGGCAAGCGTTCATCGTCGTATGATTTCCGTGTTTCGGGACGTGGCGGCAAGGGCATTAAAGCAACCGATACATCCAAGACCAAAGAGATAGGCCGCTTGGTTGCGACTTTCCCTGTTGATAGAGATGACCAGATCATGCTGGTGTCTGATAATGGTCAGGTTATTCGTGTTCCTGTTGACGGCATCCGGTTTGCCAGCCGCTCCACAAAAGGGGTTACGATCTTCAAAACCCGTGCGGGTGAGCGTGTTGTATCGGTTGAGCGTATATCCGAGCCGGCTGATGATGAGGTGGAAGATGGTGAGGGCATTGAAGCTGTTGAAGGTGTCGTCTTACCTGAAGGTGGTTCCGGCGGTCCAATTGAAGGTGATACCGATTTGCCTGATACAGCATTGCCCGGAGATGATGAATAATGGCTGACGCGGCGGTGCTTTGGACATTTGTGCTTGCATGTGCGGCTATCGTCGTTGTGCCGGGGCCAACGGTAACAGTCATTATCGCCAACTCGCTTCGATCAGGTTCGAAGGCCGGGCTCATGAATATTGCCGGTACGCAGCTTGGTCTGGCAATTATGATTGGGATTTTAGCCTTCGGTTTGCAGGCCGTCATCGCGGTTATGGGCGAGATATTTGACTATGTGAAGCTGATTGGCGCTGCCTACCTCATTTATATCGGTATTATGATGTGGCGCTCGAACGGCGCTTTGGCGGAAGCTCAGGTGGGTGTTAAAAAGCGCTCTATGAGCGGCTATTTCTGGCAGGGTTTTTTCGTCATTTGGGCAAACCCCAAAGCGCTGCTTTTCTTCGGCGCTTTCATTCCGCAATTTGTTGTTCCCGACGGAAATCCCGCATTCCAGACAATGATCTTGGGCGGTATATTTATGGTCGTCGGCGCTGTGGGGGACGGTCTTTATGCTCTGGCTGCCGGAAGAACGGGCAGTTGGCTTACACAAGCCAATATCCGCCTGATAGAGCGGATATCGGGTACCGCACTTATTGGCGGTGGTATTTGGTTGGCACTATCAAAACGCGCGTAATTACTTATGATTTGTTTCGCGCATCATGAGTGCTGCAGATAAGCCGCCTGTTATGGTTAAAAGAGCAAGCGCGAAAGCAACTGTATAAAGTACGAACATTTTGTGTTCCTATTCTTGTTATGAGCGCAGATGTTATTTTTGTTTTCGTGCGCTTTTATTGACTTGCCGATATAACGCCGTATCGCGCAGAAAGTTGCATCATATTAGAACACACATGCGTGTTCTGCCTGTGAGGAGGTATCGTTTTGCTCAGATTTTTCCACCAAAAACTGGTCTTAAGCTTTGTTTTTATGTGCTTTTATTCTGCACCTGCTTTTGCGACGGCAAATATTCACTGCCACGCGACTGACGGCCGAAGCGGCGAGATATCGCTCAATGTCGGACGTTTGAATGTGTTGTCTGTTCTATCGGCAGATGTGACAGCCTTCGGCAAAACCTGGTCTACTGTTGATAACCGAGGCACGAAGATTTTAGTCGGGCAAGCATTTCAAGATAAGGAACGCATGTTTGTCGATTTCACCGATGATAATGTTGATCAAATTCTCATTTCACTGCGGACAGTGCGCGTTTCCACTGCTGACGAATTTGGTGAAGCGGGAATTTTGCGTATCGGTAAAGCTGTATATCCTGTTTTATGCGAAAGTGGCTGATTGCGGCTTTCAAGCTGCGGCAAAAGCATATAAATCATCGCTATGACAAAGATAAATATCGGCTTTTATTCAGGCTCATTCGACCCCATTACCAATGGCCATATGGCTGTTCTTGCGGGCGCGTTGGCCTCATTTGACCATATCATCATCGGCATTGGCGCTCATGCTGTTAAAAAAGGCATGTTTGATTTCGACCAGCGCAAGGCACTCATAGAGGCATCGCTGCAAGAGTCAGCGCTTGACCCTTCGCGGGTGAGAGTCGTCGCATTTGACGGTTTGGTGGTTGATGCCGCCAAAAAAGAAGGCGCACTGGCTATCGTGCGCGGTCTGCGTGATGCTTCAGATTTCGATTATGAAATGCAAATGGCTGGCATGAACGCCGAATTGGCTCCGGACGTTCAAACAATATTTATTCCTGCAACAGTGGACACACGCCCGATCAGCGCCACATTGGTCCGGCAAATCGCAACCATGGGCGGCGATGTGTCGTCATTTGTTCCTGCGCCGGTATTACAGGCGCTCAAAAAACTCAAATAAACAGGATATTTTTATGCGTTTAGAAAAATTTTTTACAGGTGCCTTAACAGCAATGACGATTGCTGCGGCTTCTACGGTTGCTGCATGGGCAGCAGAGCCGGAGAACACGATGGTCATTACGCTTGAATCCGGTGAAGTCGTTGTTGGTTTGCGTCCTGACCTTGCGCCGAAACATGTTGAACAGATCAAGCAGCTTGTACGTGCAGGTGAATATGACAATGTTGCTTTTCACCGCGTCATTGAAGGTTTTATGGCACAAACCGGCGATGTTCAGTACGGCGATATGGAAGATAATTACAGCGCGCAACGGGCCGGTACGGGCGGTTCCGATCTTGGCGACATAGAAGCTGAATTTACAGATACGCACTTCAAGCGCGGCATCGTTGGTATGGCACGGGCACAAGACCCGAACTCTGCTAATTCGCAATTTTTCATCATGTTTGCTGATGGCGACTTTCTCAATGGTCAATACACTGTTGTGGGTGAAGTCGAGAGCGGTATGGAATATGTGGACGGTATCAAGCGCGGTTCCGGTCAATCCGGTTCAGTTTCTAACCCGGATCGCATGATCAAGGTTGAGATTGCCGCCGACAAATAATAGGGACATGTCACGATTATTTTAATATCCCAAAACGAAGGAATAAATTTTGGCTTATAAAGACCCGGAAAATACACTCATCCTGGATACAACCAAGGGCGAGGTGGTTATTGAAATGCGTCCCGATCTTGCTCCCAACCATGTTACGCGTATCAAGGAACTTGCGCGTGCGGGCGAATATGACGGTGTGGTTTTCCACCGCGTTATCGACGGTTTCATGGCGCAAACAGGTGATGTTAAATTCGGCAAGCAGGGCGGCGCTTCATTTGACGCCAACCGTGCCGGTATGGGTGGTTCGGACAAGCCGGACCTTGCGCAGGAATTTTCTGATGAAAATCATGGACGCGGTGCCTGTTCTATGGCGCGTGCGCAAAACCCGAACTCTGCGAATTCACAGTTCTTCATTGTTTTTGACGATGCCAGCTTTTTGAACAAGCAATACACTGTTTGGGGCCAGGTCATTGAAGGCATGGAAAATGTTGACCAGCTTAAGCGCGGTGAACCGGTTCAAATGCCTGATTCAATTACAACAGCAAAAATCGCTGCTGATTTGTAAGAGTTTGCAATAATAGCTTATTAGGCAGGCTTTCGATTGAGGGCCTGCCTTTTGTATGTTTGGACTTCGCCAATGCGCGTTAATGATTTTGATTTCGAATTGCCGGAAAAGCATATTGCATTGCGTCCGGCTGAACCGCGCGACAGTGCGAAATTGCTGGTTGTTAAACCGTCCGGCCGTGAAGATTCACAAGTCAGCAATCTGGCTCAATTTTTAAAGGCCGGTGACTGCCTTGTTTTCAATGATACAAAAGTCATTCCCGCGCAGCTCAATGGCATTCGCGAGCGCGATGGCGCACCTGGCGCAGAGGTCGGCTTTACACTTCATCTTCGCGGCGCCGCTGATAGCTGGAATGCATTTGCCAAAGGGGCAAAAAAACTGCGCGTGGGCGATTCTGTTACATTCGGCGCCGATTTGACGGCCCGTATCGCCGAAAAACTGGATGGCGGCGAGGTGCGGCTTGTTTTTAATCGTACCGGACCGGAACTTGATACGGCAATTATGGCAGTCGGGCATGTGCCGTTACCGCCATATATCGCCGCCAAGCGGGAAGACGACGGTAAAGACCTGAAAGACTATCAAACAATCTATGCGCGTGAGGATGGTGCTGTGGCAGCGCCGACCGCCGGTTTGCATTTTACCGATAGGCTTTTTAATTCATTGGACAAAGCCGGTATCAAGCGCGAATTCGTAACGCTGCATGTCGGTGCCGGTACGTTTCTGCCTGTTAAAGTAGACGACACAAAAGACCATAAGATGCATTCGGAAATTGGAACGATATCCGATGACGTGGCTCAGCGTCTCAATGCTGTAAAACAGGCTGGCGGGCGCATCGTTGCTGTCGGTACGACATCGCTGCGTTTGCTTGAGAGCGCTGCGAACAGTGACGGAACATTGTCTGCCTGGCGCGGCGCAACCGATATATTTATTACGCCCGGTTATAAATTTAAATTTGTTGACTTGCTGATGACCAATTTCCATCTGCCACGGTCAACCTTGATGATGCTGGTAAGCGCCTTTGCGGGATATGAGAATATGCGCAAAGCCTACGAACATGCAAAAACGCACGATTACCGGTTCTATTCATATGGCGATTCAAGCCTGCTTTTTCCTGAAGGTTCAGAAGAATGACACAAGATTTTGGCTTCACGCTACATAATAGTGACGGTATGGCGCGGCGCGGGACGGTCCATACAGGCCGCGGCGACATTCAAACGCCTGCCTTTATGCCTGTGGGGACCGTTGGAACGGTAAAGGGACTTTATCTCGATCAAGTTAAGGATGCCGGTGCTGATATAATCTTGGGCAATACATATCACTTGATGCTGCGCCCTGGTGCCGAGCGCATGGACCGGCTTGGGGGCTTGCATAAATTTATTGGTTGGGATGGCCCAATTCTGACCGATAGCGGCGGCTTTCAGGTTATGAGCCTGTCGGCCTTGCGCAAGATAAGCGAAGAGGGCGTTACGTTCAAAAGCCATGTCGATGGAAAATTGTTTGAGATGTCACCGGAACGCTCAATCGAAATCCAAGGCTTGCTTGGTTCTGACATTCAGATGCAACTCGATGAATGTGTGGCGCTACCCGCCGATCATGACACTATGAAAAGCGCGATGGAGCTGTCCTTGCGCTGGGCCGAGCGGTGCAAAACAGCTTTCGGCAACCAGCCCGGTAAAGCGATGTTTGGTATTGTGCAAGGCGGTGACAATGTCGGTCTGCGCGAGCAATCCGCACAAGCTCTAGTCGACATGGATCTGAAAGGGTACTCGATCGGCGGGCTTGCTGTTGGCGAACCGCAAGAAGTTATGCTGGCGATGCTGGATGTTGTCTGCCCGATTTTGCCGACCACGAAGCCGCGCTATCTCATGGGTGTCGGTACGCCGCAGGATTTATTGCGCTCTGTGGCACATGGCGTGGACATGTTTGACTGCGTTATGCCGACACGTTCGGGACGCCATGGTCTGGCCTTTACGACACGCGGGCGTGTGAATCTTAAGAATGCACGCCATGCCGAAGATACCCGGCCGTTGGATGAGGGCGTTAATTGCACGGCGTCGAATTCTTATTCCCGTGCCTATCTGCACCACCTCATCCGCTCAAATGAGATGCTTGGAATGATGTTGCTCAGTTGGCACAATATTGCTTATTATCAACATCTTATGGCAGGTATTAGAGACGCTATATCAAATAATAACTTTGCACAGTTTGCGGAAGAAACCGAAGCGCGATGGGCGGCAGGTGATATTGATGCCCTCTAGCTCTTAAAAAATAACTGCTTAGCTCTTATTGCTGTTGCCACGACAACCAAAGCGCATAACGCAATCTTGGTGTAGAACTCCATTGTGCCATCAATCATTAGGGCATGAACTACCGTCCCGATTACGATGATGACCGCCAGCATCATATGTGCATAGCGCCAAGAATGCAGTCTAATGCGGAGTTTTCGCCGGAGTGCGGCAAGAATGGCCGTAGCAAACACAGCCCACATAGCGGTTACACCCCAAATTGAAAAAGGGGTAGGCGATCTAAACAGCAATGCATCGATGACATCTGGTGGACTGGTAATCCAAAGACCGATGACATGCGCTAGGACCATCAGCACCAGAGCGATACCGATAATTTTGTGAATTTTTCGAGCACGCTTTGCTGATATGTCGGGTAAATAGTTGCCAGCCAAAATTGGTTGAAGCAATAGTAAAGCCAGTCCGGCTATGCCAGCGAAACCAGCGATAATGTAAATCGGCTGTCTGTATTGAAGAAGCGGGCTGAAACCGGCAGCTAGAAGTGGCGCACATAGCGCTGTCGCCAGTGCTCCCCATATTAAACCAGTACGGGTAGCGCCCATTTCTTGTGTCTCAACTAAACTGTGACCAAAACAAAATCTGCGGTGAGCGACTTCTGGTCTGGGCTGTCTAATAGTGGCCGTAGAAATACTGTTTCAAAGCCTTCGTTTTCAGATGCCAGATGACCATGAGCCTGGCCGAAGGCTGGCACAATTTGCGGCATATCCATTGTGAACACACCATTTTCGTCGGTCAATGTGGCACCATGGCTTCGCTCATCGCGCTCATGGCCTTCGGTTGTATGTGCCCAGATTTGAATGCGCTGTCCAGCCAATGGCATACCATCGCTTGCACGGCGTACTGTGCCTGTCATTGTAAAGCCGCCGCCACCAATACGTTCAACGATTGGCGCGTTCGGGCGATAATTGTTGGAGCCACCGCGCATCGTCGGCGTAGGTGCAAGGCCTTGCGCTTTTGCCGGAACGATCAATCCTGATACGCCAACTGTGAGTGCGGCGCTGCCAGCAGTCAATATCGCACGACGGGTGATAATGTTACTTCTCATCATGATTCTCCGGTCGGAATTTGAAAGCTCTAATTTTAAATATGCCTCAAAGTCGACAAGAATAGTGTCTTCAACATTACAAATAGGAAAGGTTGAAGCCTCAAGTCATGCCTGCCGCGCCTTTGCGCAGATTTACGCCATCCACTTTCCAAGTTCCATCCGGCTGTCGTTGCATGTAGTAGACCGCGGTCCAGTCGGAACCGTCCGGCGCGCGAATAAGAACATCCTGTTTGATGCGGCCTTCTGCCAGATCTTCCGTATTACCAAAGGCGTAATTGCCCGGCCTTAATACGGGAAGGTAACCGCCCTGAACCATCGCCATGAACTGTTCAACGGTGGGAAAGAACCCTTTTATGTTGTCAGACGCAAATGAGTAGGCTCGATCGAAATCACGGGCAATAAAAGCCTCGAGCTGGTCCGTAATTACGCTGCGCGCTGCATTGTTATCTGATTGTGCAAGTGCCGTCACAGGAGCGAACAACAAAGCAGCCACGATAAGAGCGCTTCGAAATAATTTCATTATCATTCGCATTTCCTCCAACTATAACTATAGAGTAGACGAGTGGCAGGGCAATAAAGTTTCAAATTGCCGGTTCGTCCGGTGGTGCGCTTGCGGTTGATTGAGAAATCGGGCAGAGCTTCATCAGATTCAGAAAGCGGAAAATCGATGACAGCAAAATTCTTTGATCATGCGGTTCTACCAGTCGAAAGCCTTGAGGCTAGCCGCGAGCGGTATCAGGCGCTCGGCTTTACAGTGGCGCCCGATGCGCGCCATCCTTTCGGTACAGAAAATGCCTGCGTTTTTTTCAATGACGCAACCTATCTTGAGCCATTGGCGATCGGCCAGCGCGAGGACTGCGAAGCGACAGCACTTGCAGGCAATATGTTTACCGCTGTTGATCAGGCATACCGGTTTCGCAATGGCGAGAACGGATTTTCAGCTCTTGGTTTTGTAAGCAAGGATGCTGCAGCCGACAGACAGATTTTCAAATCCAAAGGTATCTTGGCAGGTGAAAATCTAACTTTTTCACGTCTGTTCAAAACGCCGGAAGGGGCTGAAGAAGAGGGCTCCTTTGAACTGGTTTTCACGCGCGATTTGCGCGCACCCGACATAACGCTTTTTGCGTGCCAGAATATCAAAGCACCTAAGATAGATAAGACTGCCTTGAAAAATCACGCCAATGGCGTGACCGGTATAAAGGAAGTTATCCTGTCTGAATTTGTCCCGTCAGACTTCCAGTATTATTTACAACCGGTCATCGGCAACCGGGATACGCCGTCCCATTCTTTCGGTATGGAAATTTCAGCGTCCAATGTGAACTTTAATGTGCTGACACCCGAAGGTTTGAAGGTGATGTTTGGTGCATCCCGCCAAAGCGCTGAACGTGGCCTGCGCTGCGAAGGTATCGTGCTGGCTGTGGACGATCGCGCTAAACTGGAAAAAGCGCTTGCTGATGGCGGTGTGAAACCACGCGATATGGGGCGCTATTTAGTGGTTGATCCTGCGCCTGGACAGGGTGCTTTTCTCGCATTTAATGTATCAGAGATTTAGAGCGAAAAATGAGTGTTCAAGTTAACAAGACTGTCAAAGCCGGATCAGTAACATTTGGCAATGATCTGCCTTTATCGTTAATTGCCGGCCCTTGCCAGATGGAAAGCCGCGATCACGCGATTGAAATGGCGTCTGCGATGAAGGAGATTTGTGCCGAACTTGGTATCGGCTATGTCTTTAAGACGTCCTACGATAAAGCCAACCGCACTTCTATATCGGGTCAACGTGGATTGGGCCTTGAAAAGGCAATGGATGTTTTCTCGGAAATCAAGACAAGTCTTGATCTACCGGTACTGACCGATGTCCATACTGCCGAACAGTGTGCGCCTGTAGGCGAAGTGTGTGACGTTTTACAAATTCCAGCCTTTTTGTGCCGACAGACAGATCTGCTCGTGGCCGCTGCCGAAACCGGCAAAGTTGTCAATGTGAAAAAGGGCCAGTTTCTAGCCCCTTGGGACATGAAAAACGTCTTAAAAAAAGTCACAGACAGCGACAACCCCAATGTCATGCTGACGGAGCGCGGTGCGAGTTTCGGCTATAATACGCTTGTCTCCGATATGCGCGCGCTGCCCATCATGGCCGAGACAGGAGCGCCGGTGATTTTTGACGCGACGCATTCGGTCCAACAGCCGGGCGGGCAGGGTACATCTTCCGGTGGTGATCGCCGTATGGTGCCTTATTTGTCCAAAGCTGCGGTGGCTGTTGGCATTGCAGGCGTATTCATTGAAACGCATCAGGATCCCGACAATGCGCCTTCTGACGGACCCAATATGGTGCATTTGAAAGACATGAAATCTTTGCTGAAACAATTGATGGCTTTTGATGCCTTGGCAAAGTCCGCCTAATCTGCCGGCTGTAGTGCTTTGCTCGGAATTCTTGCTTTGATTTGTGTCAGACCAATGAAAACGACTGTAGCACTATTTTACATTTTTAAACTCTCGTCTATGCAAGGCGGGATGCTTGACTTCGGATAACAAGGAAAAAGATATGACTGCAATTATCGACATTATTGGCCGCCAGATTTTTGACAGCCGCGGCAATCCTACGGTGGAGGTCGACGTTATTCTTGAAGATGGCACACTTGGCCGTGCCGCTGTGCCATCCGGTGCTTCAACCGGCGCATATGAGGCCGTTGAGTTGCGCGATGGCGGAAACCGCTACGGCGGCAAAGGTGTTTCAAAGGCGATTGACGCGATCAATGGACCTATTTTCGACGCGCTCGGCGGGATGGATGCCACACAGCAGCGCCAGATCGACGAAACCATGATCGAACTCGATGGAACCGAGAATAAAGCCAATTTTGGCGCCAATGCTATTCTTGGCGTATCTCTGGCCGTTGCTCATGCGGCAGCAAACTATCTTGGTTTGCCGCTTTATAAATATGTTGGCGGTCCTAATGCGCGCATTTTGCCGGTGCCGATGATGAACATTATTAATGGCGGTGAACATGCGGACAATCCGATCGACTTTCAGGAGTTCATGATCTCTCCCGTCGGTGCTGAAACGCTTGAAGATGCTGTGCGCATGGGTTCGGAAGTTTTCCATATTCTGAAAAAACGTCTGTCTGTTGCAGGCCATAATACATCTGTCGGTGATGAAGGCGGTTTCGCACCAAACCTTTCCAGTGCTATTGACGCGCTTGATTTCATTATGGATTCAATCAAGGAAGCTGGATACAAGCCGGGCGAAGATATGTTTATCGCGCTTGATTGTGCCGCATCCGAATTCTTTAAAGATGGGAATTATGTCTATAAGGGCGAGGGCGTTACGCGTACACCTTCCGAACAGGCAAAATATCTGGCCAAGCTGACAGAAGACTATCCGATCATTTCAATCGAAGATGGTATGGATGAAGATGATTGGGATGGTTGGGCTGAATTGACAGCACTCATTGGATCATCATGTCAGCTTGTTGGTGACGATTTGTTTGTGACCAACACGAAACGCCTAAAATCCGGTATTGAAAAAGGGGTGGCGAACTCCATCCTCATCAAAGTTAACCAGATTGGCACACTTTCCGAGACTTTGGATGCTGTGGAACTTGCGCACAAGGCCGGTTACACAGCTGTGATGTCTCACCGCTCTGGTGAGACTGAAGATGCGACCATCGCCGATCTGGCAGTCGCAACCAATTGCGGTCAGATCAAAACCGGCTCTTTGGCCCGTTCAGACCGGCTCGCTAAATACAACCAGCTTATCCGTATTGAAGAAGAGCTTGGAAATTATGCGCATTACGCCGGACGTTCAATTTTGCGAAAATAACACCGCTTAAAATCAATATCAGAGCCGCGTTTTGAGTGTTCAAAGCGCGGCTCTTTACGTTTTGTTAGCTATGTTTTTTGAGTCGGCCTTAACCAAGACCTTATACCTTGCCACGAGTGATTGCTTTCAGGTGAGTATATGTGGACTAGGCAGTATAAGAGATCAAAATTGCGCGTTGTCGTCGTGCCGGTATTGGCATGCTGTTTGCTCGGATATTTTGTGTTTCATGCTGTTAATGGAACACTGGGTCTTAATTCCAGCGAGCGCTATGATTCTAAAATATCAGAGCTTAAAGTAGAATTGGCATCGCTGGAGAAGCGGCGCGCCGAAATGCAAACACGCACAAAACTTCTAAGTGACGGCTCTCTTGAACGCGATTTAATTGACGAAACAGCGCGTCGCTCACTCGGTTTAACGCGATCCAATGAGTTAATTATGCTGCACAGCAGCAATTAACTTAATGTTGGTTAATTGTACTATTTTGTAGCAATAATAGTCACTTATCGTGTGCGACTTATGCAAAAATGCCTCTTGCAACTCCCTTTGTCTACGTTAGTGTAATTAGGGATTATTCAATGTAAGGGAGGCCTTTCATGGCGGCGCGCACGCGTAAATCTGCATCAAAAAAAGCGGACGAGCATGCTTTGCTCGGTTCCATTCCGGCTCCGGCGCCGGCAAAGTTTTCCAAAGATGAAGAATTAAAAGCATATCGCGATATGCTGTTGATCCGGCGTTTTGAAGAAAAAGCCGGACAGCTTTATGGCATGGGTCAAATCGGTGGTTTTTGTCACCTTTATATTGGTCAGGAAGCGGTTGTTACCGGCATCCAGATGAATATGGAAGACGGTGATCAGATGATTACTGCCTATCGTGACCATGGACATATGCTTGCAATGGGTATGGAAAGCCGCGGCGTTATGGCAGAGCTGACCGGCCGAATTGACGGTTATTCGCGCGGCAAGGGCGGCTCGATGCACATGTTCAGCCGTGAGAAGAACTTTTACGGCGGTCACGGTATTGTCGGCGCGCAGGTGTCGCTAGGTACCGGATTGGCTTTCGCAAACAAATATCGCGATAATGGTAATGTCTCTGTGTCTTTCTGTGGTGATGGCGCTGCCAACCAGGGCCAAGTCTACGAAAGCTTCAATATGGCGGCTCTTTGGAAGTTGCCCGCCATCTATGTGATTGAAAACAACCGCTATGCGATGGGTACTTCAACCAAACGCCATGCGGCGCAGCTTGATTTCTCAATGCGCGGTGTGTCGTTCGGCATTCCCGGTATTCAGGTTGACGGTATGGACGTTCGGGCTGTGAAATCAGCATCGGAATATGCGCTTGACCACTGCAAAAAAGGCGATGGCCCGATCATTCTTGAAATGATGACATATCGTTACCGTGGCCACTCCATGTCTGATCCGGCCAAATACCGCACCAAGGATGAAGTGCAAAAAATGCGCTCCGAGCAGGATCCGATTGAACAGGTCAAACAACGCATTCTGGGTGAGAAAATGGCCTCTGAAGATGATTTGAAGGTCATTGATAAAGAAATTCGGGAAATCGTGGTTGATGCCGCAGACTTTGCGCAAAACAGCCCCGAGCCGGATGCTTCTGAACTTTACACAGACATTTTGCTTTAAGGGGAGATACCAGACATGCCTATCGATATTCTTATGCCTGCGCTTTCTCCGACAATGGAAGAAGGCAATCTGGCCAAATGGACCGTTAAAGAGGGCGACAAAGTCGGCCCGGGCGATGTGATTGCCGAAATTGAAACAGACAAGGCTACCATGGAAGTGGAGGCCGTTGACGAGGGAACCATCGGTAAAATCGTTGTTGAGGAAGGTACCGAGAACGTCAAAGTCAACGCTGTTATCGCGGTTCTCTTAGAAGAAGGCGAAAGCGCGGACGATATTGGTTCGGAAAAATCGTCGCCAAAAGAAGAACCTTCTGAAGCAAAAGCGGAAAAATCCGGTGATGAATCGAAGTCTGCGTCTGCGCCGGCCGAACCTATCGCCGTTGATGTCGCGTCTGATCCTGATATTCCGGAAGGTACAAAAATGGTGTCCACAACGGTCCGTGTTGCTTTGCGCGATGCGATGGCCGAGGAAATGCGTGCCAATGATGACGTGTTCGTCATGGGTGAAGAGGTGGCCGAATATCAAGGTGCCTATAAAGTTACGCAAGGTTTGCTTGATGAATTCGGTGCGCGCCGTGTCGTTGATACGCCGATTACAGAGCATGGCTTTGCCGGTGTCGGTGTCGGCGCTGCGATGACCGGCCTGCGTCCGATTGTTGAGTTCATGACATTCAACTTTGCCATGCAGGCGATTGACCAGATCATCAACTCTGCTGCCAAAACACTTTATATGTCCGGCGGACAGATGGGCGCGCCAATGGTGTTCCGCGGTCCAAATGGTGCGGCAGCGCGTGTCGCCGCCCAGCACTCCCAATGCTATGCAGCCTGGTATAGCCATGTGCCGGGGCTCAAGGTTGTGATGCCTTACACCGCAGCAGATGCCAAAGGTTTGCTGAAAGCAGCCATCCGCGATCCCAATCCGGTCATTTTCCTTGAAAACGAGGTATTGTACGGTCAAAGCTTCGACGTGCCGGATATGGATGATTTTGTTTTGCCGATCGGCAAAGCCCGTATCCATAAATCAGGCAGTGACTGTACCGTTGTCTCCTTCGGTATCGGCATGTCCTATGCAATCAAAGCGGTGGACGCGCTGGCAGAGCAGGGTATTGATTGTGAATTGATCGATCTGCGGACAATCCGCCCGATGGATATGCCAGCCATTTTGGAAAGCGTTAAAAAGACAGGCCGTTTGGTCACTGTTGAAGAAGGCTTCCCGCAATCATCTGTCGGTGATTTTATCGCCAACAAAGTGCAGCGTGAAGCGTTTGACTATTTGGATGCGCCGGTCATTTCGATCTGCGGTAAAGATGTACCGATGCCATATGCGGCCAATCTTGAAAAACTGGCATTGCCGAATGTTGATGAAGTCATTGATGCTGTCAAAGCCGTCACTTACGCGGGTTAAGGAGGTCTATCATGCCAATAAATATTACGATGCCCGCACTTTCGCCCACCATGGAAGAAGGCAATCTTGCCAAATGGTTGGTCAAAGAAGGTGACAAGGTCGGCCCCGGTGATGTGATCGCGGAAATTGAAACCGACAAGGCGACAATGGAAGTCGAAGCGGTTGATGAAGGCACGATTGCCAAAATCCTCGTTGATGAAGGCACCGAAGGTGTGAAGGTCAATGCAGTGATTGCGGTTCTTGCCGAAGACGGCGAAGATGCTTCTGAGGCAGCGCAATCTGCCGGTGACACGCCAGCCAAGAAAGACAGTTCATCTGACAAGAAGGAAGAGGCTGAATCCAAAGCCGAGACCTCTTCAGACGAAGCGCCGACACCGAAGGCTAAAACATCGGCGGCTGACTCCAAGCCTTTGAGCGACGATAAAGGCGGCTCTGCCGGTCCCGTGCCAACGAAAGACGGCGAGAAAATCTTCGCATCGCCTCTGGCACGGCGTATTGCCAAAAATGAAGGCGTTGATATTACGGCCATTTCCGGCTCCGGTCCGAAAGGCCGTATTGTTAAACGCGATGTCGAAGAAGCGATTGCAAGCGGCGCGAAATCCAAAGCCGATGCGCCACAAGCTGCAACAGCAATGCCTTTGGGCGCTTCCTCAGAGGCAATTCTCAAAAACTTCGAAGAAGGTTCTTACGAACTGGTCAAGCATGACGGTATGCGCAAGACCATCGCCAAACGTTTACAGGAATCCAAGCAGACCATTCCGCATTTCTATGTGACGATGGATTGCGAATTAGATGCACTGCTTTCATTGCGCTCGCAGCTCAACAAATCTGCACCAGTGAAAGATGAAAAGCCTGCCTACAAGCTTTCTGTCAATGACATGGTGATCAAAGCCTTGGCGCTTGCCTTGCGCGATGTGCCGGATGCCAATGTGTCGTGGACCGACGAGAATATGGTCAAGCACAAACATGCCGATGTGGGTGTAGCTGTTTCTATTCCGGGCGGCTTGATTACGCCAATCGTGCGCAAAGCGGAAACCAAAACGCTGTCTGTCATTTCCAACGAAATGAAAGATTTGGGCAAGCGCGCCAAAGAAAAGAAACTGGCTCCAACCGAATATCAGGGCGGCACAACCGCTGTATCCAATATGGGTATGATGGGCGTGAAGAACTTCTCTGCGGTTGTTAATCCACCTCACGCGACAATTCTTGCGATTGGTGCCGGTGAGCAGCGTCCGGTTGTCAAGGATGGTGAATTGAAAGTTGCAACCGTGATGAGCGTCACGCTTTCGACAGACCATCGCTGTGTGGATGGTGCACTGGGCGCAGAATTGCTTGGTGCGTTCAAAAACTACATTGAAAACCCGATGGGTATGTTGGTTTAAGCCATCATGAAAACGGTCCTCGCATATGGCGACTCGCTGACATGGGGTTCATGCCCTGAAACGGGCGGTCGCCATCCTGCCAGCCATCGCTGGCCTGACGTATTGGCTGCGGCACTGGGTGATAGCGTCACGGTTATCACCAACGGCTTGCGAGGCCGTACAACCGCTTATGACGAATATCTGGCGGATTGCGACCGCAATGGTGTGCGTATTTTACCGACAATTATCAACACGTACGCGCCGGTTGATCTGGTGATCATTCTTTTGGGAGCCAATGATATGAAGCCGCATATTTGCGGTACTGCGATTGGCGCTTTGCAGGGTGTTCGCCGCCTAACGCAAATTGCCAAAAACCATATGCAGGGGCTTTCAAACGGGCACCGCGCAAAAGTTCTCATCGTTGCACCGCCGCCTTTAGTGGAAAGTGATGACCCTGAATTTCGCGCCATGTTTGACGGCGGCATTGAAGAAAGCCGGAAACTGGCCAGCCTATACGAAAAGCTTGCCAGGGAAATGGACGTTGCCTTTTTCGATGCTGGCACTGTGGCTGAAGCCTCAACACTTGATGGCGTTCATCTGGACGCTGAAAACACAAAGAAAATCGGCGTGGCGCTTGCACCCCACGTGAAGAAATTACTTGCGGTTTAAATCCGCTTTGACACGGAGAAGCTAAAATGGCTGACAATAATTATGACGTACTGATTATCGGTTCCGGTCCCGGCGGTTATGTAACGGCGATCCGCGCTGCGCAGCTTGGCATGAAAGTTGGTATTGTAGAGCGCGAACATTTGGGCGGTATTTGTCTTAACTGGGGCTGTATTCCTACCAAAGCGCTGCTGCGCTCAGGCGAAATGATGGACTATGCCAATCGCGCTTCTGAATATGGTTTGAAGCTTGACGGAAAAATGACTGCCGATGTCAAAGAGGTTGTCAAACGTTCACGCGGCGTGTCTGCACGTTTGAATGGCGGCGTCGGTTTTCTAATGAAGAAAAACAAGATCGACGTGATTTGGGGCGAGGCCAAGCTTGCCGGTAAAGGCAAAATCAAGGTTGGCAAACCAACGAAAAAGATTATGGAGCCGCAAAATCCGGTACCCAAAAATGTTAAAGGCGAGGGCGATTACACCGCCAAGCATATTATTGTTGCTACCGGAGCCCGTCCGCGCGCATTGCCGGGCATCGAGCCGGACGGCAAGTTGATCTGGACTTACTTTGAAGCAATGATCCCGCAGGAACTGCCGAAAAAGCTGATCGTTATGGGTTCCGGTGCGATCGGTATCGAATTTGCATCATTTTACAATTCCATGGGCTGCGATGTGACTGTCGTCGAACTTATGCCAAATATCATGCCTGTAGAAGACGCTGAGATTTCCGGCATAGCGCGCAAAGCGCTTGAAAAATATGGCCTTAAAATCATCACCGAAGCAAAAGTCAGCAAGGTTGAGAAGAAATCAAACTCGATTGTTGCCCATGTTGAAGGCAAAGACGGCAAAGTAACACCGATGGAAGCCGACCGTATGATTTCGGCTGTGGGTGTTCAGGGTAATATTGACGGATTGGGCCTTGAAGACCTTGGCGTGAAAACGGATAGCGGCTGTATCGTGATCGACGGTTACGGCAAAACCAATGTCGAAGGTATCTACGCAATTGGCGATGTCGCCGGACCGCCAATGCTGGCGCATAAGGCCGAGCATGAAGGTGTGATCTGTATTGAAAAAATTGCCGGTGTGCCGAATGTTCACCCTATGGAAAATGACAAGATTCCAGGCTGTACATATTGTCACCCGCAGGTTGCCTCTGTTGGATTGACGGAAGCCAAAGCCAAGGAAGCCGGCATTGATGTCCGCGTTGGCCGCTACATGTTCAATGCCAATGGCAAGGCTATTGCGCTTGGCGAAGACAACGGCATGGTCAAGACGATTTTTAATAAGAAGACCGGCCAGTTGATCGGTGCGCATCTTGTCGGCGCGGAAGTAACCGAGCTAATTCAAGGCTTTGTTGTTGCGATGAACCTTGAGACGACTGAAGAAGAATTGATGCACACAATCTTCCCGCATCCGACATTGTCGGAAATGATGAAGGAAAGTGTGCTGGATGCTTATGGGCGTGCGCTCAATGCCTAACGGGCAAAAACGCCGCGGCATTATACGCGGCGGCAATGCCGGTATTTGGCGGTCGGCGGGGTGGAAAATTCTGCGTGTGAGTATCATATTATTCACGGTAATGGGTTTTCTTGCTTCATTTGCAGCGATGCAAAATGGCGGTGTGACGTTTAACGGGGTTTTGGTTGAAGGCTGGACAGGTGTCTGGTACGTGACCGGCATTGCGGCCGTTGCAGGATTTTTATTTGGAGCCATTTGGCTGCTTTTGTTTAAAGCAATGTCCATGGCATCGAAAAACTAAAGAGAGTTAGGTTGTCCGAATGGTTACGGTTCTCGATACAACAAAGCCTTCCGGTAAAATGCGCCACCCTGAAAAGGCCCATCGTCCGGACCAGCCGACACGGTTGAAAAAACCGGACTGGATTCGGGTTAAAGCGCCTACTTCCAAAGGGTTTCACGAGACAAACAAGATTGTGAAATCTCACAACCTTGTAACTGTTTGCGGTGAAGCAGGGTGCCCCAATATCGGTGAATGTTGGGAGCAAAAGCACGCCTCATTCATGATTATGGGAGAAATCTGCACACGCGCCTGTGCTTTCTGTAATGTTGCAACCGGTATGCCCGGCGCCCTTGATAAAGACGAGCCGGTCAATGTTGCCAAAGCGGTCAAAACCATGGGGCTCAATCACGTTGTAATCACTTCTGTTGACCGCGATGATTTGGCCGATGGCGGTGCGCAGCACTTCGTTGATGTTATTCATGCTATCCGCGAATATTCTCCCGGTACCACTGTTGAGATACTGACACCGGACTTTCTTCGCAAAGAAGGTGCGCTTGAGGCTGTTGTTGCGGCCAAACCAGACGTATTCAACCACAATCTTGAAACTGTGCCGTCCAACTATCTCAAAGTGCGCCCCGGCGCGCGCTATTTCCATTCAATCCGCCTTCTACAGCGGGTTAAAGAACTTGACCCATCAATCTTCACAAAGTCCGGAATTATGGTTGGACTTGGCGAAGAGCGAAACGAAGTGTTGCAATTGATGGACGATCTGCGCATTGCCGATGTCGACTTCCTGACGATCGGCCAATATTTGCAGCCGACCAAAAAGCACCATGAGGTAATGCGTTTTATTACCCCTGATGAGTTCAAGTCATTTGAGACAGTTGCTTATACAAAAGGTTTCCTGATGGTTTCCGCTTCTCCGCTTACGCGTTCGTCGCACCATGCGGGAGCAGATTTTGAAAAACTGCGCGCAAATCGCGAAGCAAAGCTGACCGCAGCAAAGTAATATGCCAAGTTTCAAGACCACGCGCCGCGTCAACCACAGCGCAGACCAAATGTTTGCTTTAATTGCTGACGTGGAGAAATATCCGGAATTTTTACCGCTATGCGAGGCGCTGAGTGTCCGTGATACGCGCCAGCGTGACGATAAAAAGATGCTCGTTGCGGATATGACTGTTGGATACAAGGCAATACGGGAGACGTTTACCAGTCGGGTTCTGCTTAACGCCAATGAGAACCGGATTGATGTGTCTTATGTTGACGGGCCGTTTAAATATCTCGACAATCGTTGGACGTTTACCGACATTGGTGACGGCACTTCAGATGTACATTTCTACATTGATTATGAGTTCAAGAGCAAAATGCTCGGTATGTTGATGGGCTCGATGTTCGACCGTGCATTTCGTATGTTTGCAGAAGCATTTGAAAAGCGGGCTGACGAGATTTATGCCTCGTCTTGATCCGGTTCTTTGTCCGGTGCTTCTTTCAAAGTTTCGATCAGGATCATCAAAGCTGTCATAACTGTTTCGGCGCGAATAGCATCACGGCCATTATCGTCAAAATAGCGGCTGATTGTAAATGTCGGCGCCCAGTCGCAGGCGCAGCCAAACCAGACAAGACCAACCGGCTTATCTTCTGTGGCACCGCCCGGTCCGGCTATTCCTGTCACTGAAATCGCAATATCGGTCGAGCTTTTCTGTAAGGCGTTTTTCGCCATTGCTTCGGCAACTTCTTCGGAGACAGCGCCCGGGCCGTCCTCGTCGAAGAATTCTTCGGGTACTGAAAGCATCTCGATTTTAGCGTCATTGGAATAGGTGACATAGCCACGGTCCAGAACTTTGCTTGAACCGGGAATATCAGTAATCATGCCCGCAATCAGTCCGCCTGTACAACTTTCAGCCGTTGCGACTGTAAACCCGCGTGCGGAAAAGTTTTCGACAACTTCAAGTGCCAGTGCGCTTAAGGGATTATCGTGAATAGGGGCGTCGTCATTCATGATTTTTCTCCATAGGCGATACTGGCCGTTGCAAGTGCCATGATGCCTTCCTCACGGCCAATAAAGCCCATTTTTTCATTTGTTGTTGCTTTGACAGAGCACCGTTCCAGAGAAATGCCCAGCAATTCACTTAGTTTTTCACGCATAGCCATGCGATACGGCGCAATCTTGGGTGCTTCTGTTACCAAAGTTACATCCGCGTTCATTATTGTGCCGCCATTTTGCCGCACAATTTTGACGGCTTCGGATAAAAAGATGTGACTTGCCATGCCGCGCCATTTTTCATCGCTAGGCGGGAAATGATCGCCGATGTCGCCAGCACCGCATGTCGCAAGCAATGCGTCCGTCAGCGCATGAAGACCCACATCTGCATCCGAATGACCGGATAGTTTTTTATGAAATTCAATTTCTACGCCGCATAAAATGACTTTATCACCTTCTTCAAAGCGGTGAACATCGTAGCCGTTTCCTGTGCGAATATCGGGTACAGAATTATTGTTCATTGGCGCCTGCCCATTAAAGTCTTGCGGGTAAGTCAGTTTAATATTGGCGGCTTCGCCTTCAACAATCCGAACTGTCATGCCTGCCCATTCAAATAGCGCCGCATCGTCGGTAAAATCCGAAATGGATTGTGATTTCGCTTTGTCGTGCAGGTTTAAAATTGTACCAAATGGAAAGGCTTGCGGTGTCTGCGCACGGTGCATGTCTTTGCGAGATGCGGTACCGGTCACAATGCCATCCGAAACAGTTTTAAGTGTCTCGGACACCGCAATTGTCGGCAAAACCCCGTCTTCAGGATTTGCGCCCAGTTCTTCAAGAATGCGGAACATGAGATCGTCATTCACAAAAGGGCGGGCGGCATCATGTATCAGAACATGTGTGATGTGCGGAGCCGCTTCATATAAGGCTTGCAAGCCTGCGTGAACCGATTCCTGCCTTGTCACGCCGCCGGTGACAATTGTCATCTGCGATGTATCGATATTTGCCGTTGCCTGTTTGAGCAACGCCGCATCGTCGGCATGGATAACGATAGATGTGTTCGTAGCGGGAATGAAATCGGAAAAGCGCGATAGGGTTTGCTCGATTACGGTACCGGCGCCGAGTTCACGGTACTGCTTTGGGCCGTGTTGAGCGCCTGCGCGTTCGCCGCGACCGGCGGCCACGATTACCAAGCCTACAGATTGTTGCAAAAATACTGACAAAATAATTTACGTCTTAATTTAAGTGTCTATATGCCGATGAAGTTTTGCGACCTTTATCACAGGTACTCGATTGCGCAATTGGTCTATATTGTATAAAGAATGGGCAATTGCTATAAATGCTTAAAAAATGGACGATCATTTGACCGCAGCTTTGCACCAACCATTCCAGATCGGCAATATTTCTGTTCGAAATCGCGTTCTGGCTGCACCATTGTCAGGCGTGAGCGACCTGCCATTTCGCCAGCGCAGTTGGGCAGGCGGTGCCGGTATTGTTGTCAGTGAGATGATTGCGAGCCGCGAACTGTGCTATTCATCTGACGAATCCATGCGGCGCTCTCTTTCCGAAGAAGCTGGACCGGTGATGCTTCAACTTGCTGGATTTGAAGCGCACTGGATGGGCGAAGCGGCGAAAATGGCCGAAGCAAACGGCGCTGAAATTATCGACATAAATATGGGATGTCCGGCGCGAAAGGTGACGGGAAAAGCATCCGGCTCGGCGCTCATGCGTGACCTTGATCATGCCATGACCTTGGTGGATGCGGCCATTGCGGCCGTTAATGTTCCGGTGACGCTCAAAATGCGTTTGGGCTGGGATGACGAAACAATCAATGCGCCTGAGCTGGCAAGGCGCGCTGTCGATGCAGGCGTTCAAATGATCACTGTTCACGGGCGCACACGCTGTCAGTTTTATGAGGGAAGCGCAGATTGGGACGCTGTTTTGGCTGTTCGCGACGAAGTTGATGTTCCGCTGGTCGTCAATGGCGATATTGTCGATCTGTCTTCGGCAGAAGAAGCGCGGTCAAAATCAGGCGCGGATGCGGTTATGGTTGGCCGAGCCGGTCAGGGCGCGCCATGGATCGTTGGCGATATTGCGCGTGCTTCTGCGGGACTGGAACCATTTACGGCTGACCCATCCTTCAATGCGGCAGATTATGTCATTGCGCACTACGATGCCATGCTTTCCCATTATGGCGAGCGTGTCGGAACCCGCCATGCGCGCAAGCATTTAGGCTGGTACATTGATGGTCTTTTACCTCAGACGCAAATTGTTGCGGAACAGAGGCAGGAAATCATGCGGTCACATTTACCTGAGAAGGTCATTCCGCTTTTACGTACACTGTTTGAAAATTTTCGCGATAACAAGGCGGTGGCTGCATAATGAAAGCTGATAGTAAAAATGCCAGTCAGGCAGAAAATGCGCGCCGTGTTTTGGATAATCTGCGCGATCCGGTCATCATGATAAACCATGAAAACCTGATTACTTTTGCCAATCTGGAAGCTGAGTATTTTTTCTCTTCCTCCATGGCCAATCTCTCAAACTTTAAAATTGATGAATTTGTCGGGTTTTCAAATCCGTTACTTACGCTGATTGATCAAGTCCGCGCCGCCCAATCACCAACCAATGAGTATCGGGTAGACGTATCGTCTCCGCGCTTAGGGTTGGAGCGCATTGTCGATATTCATGTGACACCGGTTGCTGAAGAAGAAGGCGCGATGGTGATCGTGTTCCGAGAGCGTTCGATGGCCGAAAAGTTTGACCGTCAAATGACGCATCGCGGTGCCGCGCGTTCTGTGACCGGCTTGGCCTCTATGCTTGGTCACGAGATCAAGAATCCACTGTCAGGGATACGCGGCGCGGCGCAATTGCTTGAAACTGTTTTGAGCGATGAAGACCGCGCTTTGGCGCAATTGATTAAGGATGAAAGCGACCGGATTGTCCAGCTTGTCGATAAAATGGAAGTGTTTTCAGATGAGCGTCCGTTGGACCGCGATCCGGTGAACATTCATGTGGTTTTGGACCGTGTGCAGCAAATTGCTAAATCCGGCTTTGGGCGCGATATCGAGTTCAAGCAGGACTTTGACCCGTCCTTGCCTTATGTCGCCGGTAATCAGGATCAACTCATTCAGGTGTTTTTGAACCTTGTAAAAAATGCCTGTGAAGCTGTGGCGAATGTCGAAAACCCGAAAATAAAACTTAAGACTGCGTACCAGCCCGGTGTTCGGCTCTCCATACCTGGGCTGAACGAGCGTGTTTCTCTGCCGCTTGAGTTTTCGGTTCAGGATAATGGACCGGGGGTCACTGAAGAGATTCAGAACTTCATGTTCGACCCCTTTATTACAACAAAAACAAATGGATCAGGCCTCGGACTTGCTCTAGTGGCAAAGATTGTCGGCGCGCATGGCGGCGTGATCGAATGCGACAGCCAGCCGGGAAACACCAAGTTTAAGATTTTGATGCCCACCGCGCCCAAGGCGCTGAGCTAACGTTTTTAGGTAGATGCAATGAACGGAACAATTCTAGTCGCTGATGATGATGCAGCCATTCGCACGGTGCTCAGTCAGGCGCTGTCGCGGGCAGGGTATGATGTCCGCATCACGTCCAATGCATCGACGCTATGGCGCTGGGTTGCCGAAGGTGAGGGTGACTGCGTCATCAGCGATGTCGTTATGCCGGATGAAAATCTGTTCGATCTTCTCCCCCGGATGAAGAAAATGCGACCGGACCTGCCGATTATTGTCATGAGTGCGCAAAACACATTTATGACCGCCATTAGAGCCTCGGAAAACGGTGCATATGAATATCTGCCCAAACCGTTTGATCTTGTCGAACTGACGGCGATTATCGAGCGGGCTTTACAGGAAGGGCGGCGAAAACCGTCAAGCAGCGACAATGCGGTCGCGGCAAAAGACGAATCCATGCCGCTTGTAGGCCGTTCTCCGGCAATGCAGGAGATTTACCGTGTGCTGGCCCGCATGATGCAGTCTGATTTGACGGTATTGATCAACGGCGAATCCGGGACAGGCAAAGAACTTGTTGCCCGCGCATTGCATGAATATGGCAAGCGCAAAAAAGGCCCGTTTGTTGCGATCAATATGGCGGCTATTCCGCGTGATCTGATCGAATCGGAATTGTTCGGCCATGAAAAAGGGGCGTTCACAGGCGCACATAGCCGTGCGACCGGCCGTTTTGAGCAGGCTGAAAACGGGACGCTGTTTCTTGATGAGATCGGCGATATGCCCATGGATGCGCAAACCCGTTTGCTGCGCGTTTTACAGCAAGGCGAATACACCACGGTGGGTGGACGTACGCCGATCCGGACCAATGTCCGTATTGTAACGGCGACCAACAAAGAATTGCGCAGTCTTATCAATCAAGGACTGTTTCGCGAAGATTTGTATTACCGGCTAAATGTCGTGCCGCTGCGCATTCCCCCGCTGCGTGAGCGTATTCAGGACATTCCTGATCTCGTTGGCCATTTCTTGAAAAAAGTACAAGAAGAAGGGCTTGAGGAGAAAAGGTTGCTGCCGGAGGCTATCGAAACGCTGTCGCGCTATTCTTGGCCGGGCAATGTGCGCGAACTTGAAAATCTGGTGCGCAGATTGGCGGCGCTCTATCCGCAAGACGAAATCACCGCTGATGTCGTTTCCGTAGAACTGCAAAGTACGGAAGAGGGCAGTACGCCGGATATTGGCAGCACTGAGAGCAATACAGATCTAACGATCGCGCAGGCCGTTGAACTGAATATGCAAAAGTATTTTAATTCGTTTGGTGATAGCCTGCCTCCTCCCGGTCTTTATCACAGGCTTTTGTCTGAACTGGAATATCCGCTTTTGATGGCCACATTGACCGCGACACGCGGCAATCAGATCAAGGCTGCCGATGTGCTGGGCCTGAACAGAAATACACTTAGAAAGAAAATCCGCGATCTGGGTGTCAGCGTTTTCAAGGGATAAGAGAATTCACTGAAATAATTTTGGTGAGAGGTCATTTATGTTGCGAAATGGCCACAATCTGTTGCACAATCGCCTCACTACGAAAAGGCTGGATTGAATCGCAGAATGGTCTCTCTCGACAAAGAAATGATGACGCCGGTTTCCGGTCTTGCACCTGGTAGGACAGTTTTACGCTACGGCTTCATTCTGGTTTTTGCCGCTGTTATTGTCGCCATTGCTTCATTTGTGATTTTGATTGGGCTGACGCCGATTCGTCCAGACAATACTGTGGCTGTTGCTGCTGTTGTTATAAACGGCCTGTTTGTGGTCGGACTGCTGGTCCTTATTGGTATTGAGTTGAAGCGTATTACTGACGCCCGGCGTTATGGTCGTGCCGGTGCGCGTTTGCATGTGCGTATCGTTACGCTGTTCTCGATTATTGCCGCTGCTCCCGCATTGGCTGTTGCTATCGTTGCCGGCATTACACTGGACCTAGGGCTGGACCGATGGTTCGAGATTCGCACAAGAACGATTGTTGAGTCATCCAAAGAGGTCGCTGAAAGTTATATCAACGAAAATGCGATCAATCTAAGGGATGCTTCTATCAATATGGCGTTCTCGCTGGATAATCAGGTGCGTCTATTTCGGCTTGATCAGCGTGGGTTTCGCAATTTTCTAACACAGCAAGCCAAAGGGCGCGGGATGCTTGGCGCTTCTGTTATTCGGCCCAATGGCACTGTTATTCATAGCGCTGATATTGCAACCAGCGAGCCGCTTCCTTTGCCGCCAGCAGATGCGCTTGAAACGGCGAAAGACGGTGCGCCTGTGATTATCCCGCCTGGGGTGACAAATCTCGTGGGCGCTCTGATTATGTTGCGCGATATCGACAATGCGATGCTTTATACGGTGCGCAGTGTGGATGCGGACGCGCTCAATGCGGTTCGTTTGATGGAACAGAACCGTCTGGAATACAGTAACCTTGAAGGCAACCGTCCCGTTCTTCAACTCGCATTTGCGATTCTTTATTTCGGGCTAACGTTGATCATGCTGCTTTCAGCAATCTGGACAGGTATCGCTGTTGCCAACCGTATTGTGCGGCCGATCAGGCAATTGATTACAGCGTCTGACGAAGTGGCAGGCGGTAATCTTGAAGTGCGGGTGCCGGTGCGTGCTACCGATGGCGATGTGGCGCATCTTGGCGAAACATTCAATGATATGATTGTTCAGTTAAAGACACAGCGCGATGATCTTCTAACTGCGCGTGATACAATTGATGAACGCCGAAGGTTCTCGGAAGCTGTTCTATCCGGGGTGTCTGCGGGTGTTCTCGGGGTCGGACGAACCGGATTGGTTCATGTGGCCAATAGTTCTGCAGCGCAAATTCTTGTCGGCAATAATCAGCAGATTATCGGCCGGCCGTTAAAGGATATATCACCGGCTCTTGCGGAAGCATATGCGGATATGGCCGCAAATGACCGCGATGATTTGCGCAGGCAGGTGACTTTTCTTGATAATGCCGGCCGTGAGCGCGTTCTCAATGTGCAATTGACATTAGACCGTAAAAATCCCGGTCAGGACGACGATGATGAGCCCGGGCGTTCAAACACGGATGTTCTGACGATCGATGACATATCCGATCTTATGGAGGCGCAGCGCTCCAGTGCTTGGGCAGATGTTGCCCGCCGTATTGCGCATGAAATTAAAAACCCGCTGACACCGATCCAGCTTTCTGCAGAGCGCATCCGTCGCAGGTTCGGCAAACAAATTGCCGATGAAGATCGCACCGTCTTTGATCAATGTACGGACACAATAATCCGGCAGGTTGGTGATATTGGCCGCATGGTCGACGAGTTTTCGTCTTTTGCGCGAATGCCAAAACCTGTCATGGAAATGCAGGACTTGCGCACGGTCATTAAAGAAGCTGCGTTTCTGGTTGAAGTTAGCCGCAATGAAATCAAGTTTGACCATGATTTTGGTGAAGAGCCTTTGAAATGTCTGCTTGATGATCGTCTGATTGGACAGGCGGTTGGCAATGTTATCAAAAATGCCTCTGAAGCAGTGGAAGGCAGAATTCTGGAAGAACGGCTCGAGGATGTGCAGGGACATATTTTGATTCGTGCATATGCGGCCAACGGTCAGTGGATTCATTTGGATGTAATCGACAATGGTCGCGGATTTCCAAAAGCCAATCGTCAACGCTTGCTTGAGCCCTATATGACCACCCGTGAGAAGGGAACAGGGCTCGGATTGGCGATTGTGCGCAAAATTATGGAAGATCATCATGGCCGTCTCGAGCTTCATGATGCCCCACATGAACATCATGAGGGAGTCGGTGCCATGGTGCGTATGATTTTCCCAAAAAGCGAAGCTGCGTTCAACGAGACAGCAGCAGACAATAAAATAGATAAAAACACGCCAAGTGTGGAGAATTCAGTATGAAAGCAGATATTCTCATCGTCGATGATGAAGCCGATATTCGTGATATCGTATCCGGTATTCTGGAAGATGAAGGACATGAGACTCGAACCGCCTATGACAGTGACAGCGCGCTTGCTGCGATTTCCGATCGTGTGCCGCGCTTGGTGTTTCTTGATATCTGGATGCAGGGCAGTAAGCTTGATGGACTTGGTTTACTTGATGAAATTCAGGCCATGCATCCCGGATTGCCTGTCGTCATGATTTCCGGCCACGGCAATATTGAGACAGCTGTTTCGGCCATACGTCGCGGTGCTTTTGATTATATTGAAAAACCATTCAAAGTTGACCGCCTTGTTCTGGTGGCCGAGCGGGCGCTTGAAACCAGTTCAATGCGCCGTGAAATTTCCGAGCTTAAAAAACGGTCGTCTGACTCCAAGGAACTGCTTGGTAACTCGGCGGCCATGATGGGCTTGCGACAGAGCATTGACCGCGTTGCGCCAACCAATAGCCGTGTGCTTATCAAAGGGCCGACCGGTGCGGGAAAAGAACTTGTCGCAAGAGCAATACATGCGGCTTCATCGCGCGCTAAAAGCGCGTTTATTTCGATCAATGCGGCGGCCATTACGCCGAGCCGGATGGAAATTGAGCTGTTTGGCACCGAGCCTGATGGTACAGAACGCAAAGTAGGTGCGCTCGAACAGGCGCATGGCGGCATTTTGTACCTTGATGAAATTGCCGATATGCCACTCGAAACACAATCCAAGATTTTGCGGGTTCTTGTAGAGCAGGAATTTGAACGTGTAGGCGGGGTTAGGCGTGTTAAAGTTGACGTACGGATCATCTCATCCACCGCATTTGACCTTGAGCAACTGATTGAAGAAGGCAAGTTTCGCCGGGATTTATTTAACCGGTTGGCTGTCGTGCCGATTGACGTGCCGCCGCTCACAGCAAGGCGTGAAGATATCACCGTGCTTGTCCAAGCGTTTATGAAGCAAATATCCGCACAGACGGGCATCCGCGCAAAAATCATTGATGATGATGCAATGGCTGTTTTGCAGGCACATTCCTGGCCCGGCAATATTCGTCAATTGCGCAACACCATCGAGCGCATCATGATCTTGACTCGCGATGAAAGCGATGAAATTCCGGTCACAGTGGGTAAATTACCCGCCGAGCTTAGCGAGAATTTGCCAAAAGCGCCAACAGAGTCAGATACGCATATTATGTCGTTACCGCTGCGCGAAGCGCGTGAACGTTTTGAGCGGGATTACCTTTTGGCGCAGATATCGCGGTTTGGCGGCAATATCTCACGTACGGCTGAATTTATCGGTATGGAGCGCTCTGCGTTACACCGCAAACTCAAGTCCTTAGGAGTTTAAACGCCCATGCGGGTAATTATATGTGGCGCCGGACAAGTCGGTTACGGTATCGCGGAGAGACTGGCGGCGGAAGACAATGATGTTTCCGTCATTGATACGTCTGCAACGCTGATACAACGGGTTCGCGATACGCTGGATGTGCGCGGTTTCGTCGGGCATGGCGGGCATCCGGATGTGCTGGCTGCTGCCGGAGCAAACGATGCTGAAATGATTATTGCCGTGACGCTTTATGACGAAGTGAACATGATCGCCTGTCAGGTTGCGCACTCATTGTTCGATGTGCCGACCAAAATTGCGCGTATTCGTGCGCAGTCCTACCTTCAAGACCAGTACCGCGACATGTTCAGCCGCGATAATTTGCCAATCGATGTCATTATTTCGCCGGAGCGTGAGGTTGGAGAGGTTGTTCTAAAACGTATCGCGCTGCCGGGTGCGACAGACGTCGTACAATTCGCTGATGAAAACGTCACCATGATGGCGATTGAATGCCGCGAGGATTGTCCGGTTATCAATACGCCACTTAGCCAGTTGAGCGAGCTTTTTCCGGACCTAGGCGCAACAGTAACCGGTGTTTGGCGTAACGATAAACTGTTTGTTGCAAAATCAAGCGACCAGCTTTTTGCCGGTGATCTTGTTTATGTGATTTCGGTCAAAGGGCAAGTTCGCAGAACGCTGGCTCTGTTTGGCCATCAGGAAACACAGGCACGCCGTATTGTATTTGCCGGCGGCGGCAATATCGGGCTTTATGCGGCCGCCAAGCTTGAGCAATCGGCCATTAAAGCCAATCTAAAAATTATTGAAGCAAACCGTACGAGAGCGGTTGATGTTGCTGACCAATTGATGCGCACCATCGTGTTACATGGTAGCGCCCTTGATCAGCAAATTTTACGTGAGGCAGATGTGCAGGATGCCGATCTCATGGTGGCGCTCACCAATGATGATCAGGTCAATGTTCTATCATCGGTGATGGCCAAAAGATTGGGCTGTAAATCAACCATGACGTTGATAAACGACCTTTCCTATCAAAGCTTTACGTCGGCACTGGGTATTGATGCGCAAATCAACCCGCGTGCGGTCACGATTTCGCGCGTGTTGCAGCATATGCGCCGCGGACGGATTCGTCAGGTCCATTCAGTGCAAAAAGGACAGGCTGAAGTTATCGAGGCGCAAGCTTTGGAAACCTCGCCGCTGGTCGGCAAACCGCTACGCGAACAAGATTTGCCGGAAGATGTGCGTATTGGCGCAATTTATCGCGAAGGTGTGGTGCTCAAGCCGGATGGCCAGACCATCGTCAAAGCAAATGACCGCGTGATCATGTTTGCGAAAACATCTGCCATTAAAAGCGTTGAGCAGCTATTCCGCGTTAGCCTTGAATTTTTCTAAGCCCTTGGAAGGGAATTACCATGTCGCGTATCGCTTATGTCAACGGATGTTATGTGCCGCACAATCAAGCGGCGGTGCATATTGAGGATCGCGGTTACCAATTCGCCGACGGCGTCTATGAGGTTTGTGAAATAGCCGATGGCTATATCATCGATATGACACGCCATCTTGAGCGCCTGAACCGTTCTTTGAGTGAATTGCAGATGGCGTGGCCGGTCAATAAAGAGGCTTTCGTACATATCGTTAAAGAGGTGGTGGTGCGCAACCGTGTGCGCAACGGGCTTGTCTATATTCAGGTAACGCGCGGGGTTGCCAAGCGTGATCATGTCTTTCCCGAACCGGCCACCAAATCAGCGCTTGTGATCACCGCGCGCCGGAGTGATCCGGCAATCGCGGAAATGAAATTAAAAACCGGCGTTGGTGTAATTACCGTTCCAGAAAACCGTTGGGATCGTGTCGATATCAAGACCGTTGGTTTGCTGCCCAATGTGATGGCAAAACAAAAGGCGAAAGAGCAGGGCGCTGCTGAAGCATGGTTTGTTGATGCTGATGGCATGGTCAAAGAAGGTGGCTCGACCAATGCGTGGATTGTTACCCAAGACGGTACATTGGTCACACGCCCCGCTGATCATGGCATTTTGCGTGGTATCACCCGCGCAACCGCAATTGATGCTGCTTCAACGCTGGGCTTAAAATTTGAAGAACGCCCGTTTTCTGTCGAAGAGGCAAAAAATGCCCGTGAAGCATTTATAACCGCTGCGACAACAATATTAATTCCGGTTATTTCGATTGACGGTGATTCTGTAGCCAATGGTCACCCTGGGTCAATAACTGAACAACTGCGCAGCCAATTTCGCCTCGAAGTGGAAAAAATATCTGTCTATAGATAGGGCATTTGAAGGTTTTCGCACAAAAGGTACTGCAATTGACGTTGACGTACTGGTGGGAACTGAAAATATGCTTATACATGGCAATTCAATGCTACGAGCTTTAATCGAGGCTCAAGTTACACGGTAAGAAAATGGCAGATAGATCACAAAACTTACAGGATCAGTTTTTAAACGCGGTCCGAAAGCAAAAAATTTCCCTGACAATTTTCCTTGTAAACGGCGTCAAGTTGACAGGTGTTGTCACTTCGTTTGATAATTTCTGTGTTTTGTTGCGGCGTGACGGTCATGCGCAACTTGTTTATAAGCATGCTATTTCAACGATCATGCCAGGCCAGCCTGTGCAGATGTTTGAAAGTGAAACGGCTAATCAAGGCGACGAGTAATCGGCTCCATATTTGATGATATTGACGGCGCGGATGACGCCAAAGGTCCTCGCGGTTCGTTTGATCACGCGATCGAGCCAACACGCGCGATTGTTATTGCGCCCGACATAACCCAAACCAATCAGGCAAAATCGACCTTTGCCAGCGGCGCAATAGAGCGGAGTGCCGCTGAAAGACTTGTTGAAGCTGAAGGCCTCGCGCTCGCCATCGATCTTGTGATTGCGTATTCGGCCGTTGTCAGTGTTGCAAAACCGCGACCCGCGACACTGCTTGGTTCGGGTAAGGTCAAAGAACTGGCTGAAATCGTAAGAGCCGAAAAAGCCAAACTCGTGGTCATCGACCATGCTCTAACACCAGTGCAGCAACGCAATCTGGAAAAAGAGCTTCATGCGAAGGTGCTTGACCGGACAGGTCTGATTCTTGAAATTTTCGGACGCCGTGCCCGCACAAAAGAAGGCACGCTGCAGGTTGAACTTGCACATTTGAATTATCAACGCGGGCGGCTGGTGCGCTCGTGGACCCACTTGGAGCGCCAGCGCGGTGGCGCGGGCTTTCTGGGCGGCCCGGGTGAAACGCAGATTGAAGCGGACCGCAGAATTCTGCGTGATAAAATTAAAAGTCTTGAAAGTGATTTGGAGGCTGTGCGCCGCACGCGCACGCTTCACCGTTCTAAGCGCAAGAAAATCCCGCTGCCTGTCGTTGCATTTGTCGGCTATACAAACGCCGGTAAATCAACACTTTTTAACCGAATGACCGGCGCGGATGTCCATGCCGAGGATATGCTATTTGCAACACTGGACCCGACGCTGCGCCGCGTTCAATTGCCGAGCGGTACGTGGGTTATTCTATCCGACACAGTGGGTTTCATATCGGATTTGCCGACACATCTGGTCGCCGCCTTCCGTGCGACACTTGAAGAGGTGCAGGAGGCAAATCTTGTACTGCATGTTCATGATGCGTCAGACAGCGCTGCATCCGCGCAGGCCGATGATGTGCAACAGGTCTTAAAAGATCTTGATATTGATCCGGAAGACAAATCCCACGTTATTGAAGTTTGGAACAAGATTGATGCGTTGGAACCGGAAGATCGGGAAGCTCTGCAAAAGCGTATCGAGCCCGGTAAAGGTGAAGCGCTCAATCAGGTTGCTGTCAGCGCGCTTGACGGTTCAGGGTTGCCTGATCTTCTAGCACTTATTGAGCAGAAAATTGCCGGATCGCTTGTTTCGCGCCGTTTGGAGATTTCTCCTGCGCGGTTTTCTGATGTCGCTTGGCTTTATGAGAATGGAATTGTACGCGATCGTGAAGCGCTTGAAGACGGCACGATTGTTGTTGAGGTCGACCTTACACCAGAAAATTCTGAAGCTTATGACCGGCGGGCAAAGAGCAGCTAATGTCTGTGCAAGAGATAGAGTATCCTGAGTTTTTTGATAGCCTTGATGAGATTGCGCCGCCTTGTGCTGCGACATCATTGATCGGCCACGAGCCTTCAATGGAACAGATATTTTCTGCCATTTCCGGCGGGCATCATGCACTGATCCTTGATGGCGAAAGAGGGATTGGAAAGGCGACGGCTGCCTTTCTAACGGCCAATGCTGTTCTTGGTGATGTGTCTTTGACGGGCGCGCAGACGCTCTATAGTTGCGATTCAGGCTCTACAACCTACCGTCAGATTGCGCAAAATGTGCATCCGAATATGCTTTATTTGACGCGGCCGAAAAAGGATGACGGTAAAGGGTTCAAGACAGTCATCACTGTTGATGAAGTGCGCCGCTTGCAGCGCTTTTTGGGTATGACATCATCAGCAGGCGAGAAACGTGTCATCATCATCGACGGTCTTGGTGATATGAACCGCAATGCTGCAAACGCGGTTCTAAAATTACTTGAAGAACCACCTGTTAATACATTGTTTTTGCTGGTTTGTCACGGATTAGGCGGCATTCTTCCAACCATCCGTTCGCGGTGCCAGGTTGTCAGATTTCAACCTTTGGATGACGCACAGGTCCGTGCCGTTTTAGATATGGCTGCGGGGTCAATCCTTGATGCGGACCAACTGCCTCAGCTTACAGCTTTGTCAGGTGGTTCTGTTCGCTATGCACTGTTGATGGCGCTGAATGGCGGGCTGGAACTTAAAGAAAATCTGGATGCTTTTTTAAATGCGGACCAGTTTGATACTGCGCGTGCACACAAACTTGCGGACGTAGCCGGAGCGCGGGGAAGTGACACGCACAATATTTTGCTGCGTCACATGATGTTTGAAGCAATACAACAAGCCGCTATCCAAGCCGCTAATAATGGTAATATTCACCGCGCCGCACAGATTGCGCGTTTTGATGAAGAGTTTGGTGAGCGTGCACACATTGCCGACGGGTTCAATCTTGACCGCAAACAAGAGTTTCTGATTATGGCCAACAAGGTGCATTCCTTGTTGCATACGGCATAGAAGCGAAACCTCGATTAAAGAGAAAATTCTCGGTTGGCTGACAAAGATACCGCCAAATATCTCCAAAATTTTGAGCAAGTTGCAATTTCAATTCGGGATGATTTGTTCTAAAGCACGGCTACAAATTTCAATATGACCAGATTGTAGCTTATGAGCGATAAATTCTTCATCACGACACCTATTTTCTACCCAAATGGTGTTCCGCATATCGGACATGCTTATACGGCGATTGCTACCGATGTGCTGGCACGTTTCCAGCGCCTCGACGGCAAAGATAGTTTCATGCTGACCGGCACTGACGAGCACGGCCAGAAGATGCAGCGCACGGCCGAAGAACGTGGCATCACACCACAGCAACTGGCTGATGAAAACGCTGCCGTATTCCAAAAGATGGTTGAGACATTTGGCTGTTCGCACCGCGAGTTTATCCGGACGACTGAAGAACGTCACGCCAAGGCTGCTCAAGCGCTTTGGAAGAAGATGGAAGCTAATGGCGACATTTATCTTGATACTTATGGCGGCTGGTACTCTGTGCGTCAGGAAGCCTATTTTGATGAGAGTGAAACGACAATCGGTGAAGATGGTGTGCGCCGCGAACCGCTAGGTTCCGAAGTGGAATGGGTGGAAGAGGAAAGCTACTATTTCAAGCTTTCTGCCTATGGCGAAAAGCTGATTGAATATTACGAGCAGCACCCTGATTTTATTGCGCCACAAGAGCGCCGAAACGAAGTGTTGAGCTTTGTAAAGAGCGGTTTGCGCGACCTGTCCATATCACGCACGACATTTGACTGGGGCATTCCGGTGCCGGGCAATGATGATCACGTCATGTATGTCTGGGTTGATGCGCTGACCAATTATTTAACTGCGGCCGGATATCCGAACGAGCAGGGGGCTGATTGGGGCTACTGGCCGGCGACACACATTATCGGTAAAGATATTATTCGTTTTCATGCCGTTTACTGGCCTGCTTTCTTGATGTCAGCCGGTGTGGAATTGCCGAAACGGATTTACGCGCACGGCTTTCTTTTCAACAAGGGTGAAAAGATGTCCAAATCGGTGGGCAATGTGATTGACCCGTTTGAACTCGTGGACCTCTACGGGCTTGATAAGGTGCGTTATTTCTTCATGCGCGAAGTGCCGTTCGGCAATGACGGTTCCTATAGCCACGATGCGATTATCACACGCACCAATGCCGACCTTGCCAACGGACTTGGCAATTTGGCCCAGCGTTCGCTCTCGATGATTGCGAAAAATCTCGACGGTGTTCTGCCCGAAGCAGGTGATTTGCAGGCTGAAGATAAAGCACTGATTGAACTTTGTGTTCCGGCTTTGGATACTGCGCGTCAAGCAATGGACAAGCAGCAGATACACAAGGCGCTTGAGGCCATTTTTGATGTCGTGAGCGCCGGTGACCGCTATGTTGACACAATGGCGCCATGGGGACTTAAAAAGACCGATCCGGCTCGTATGGCGACAGTGCTTTACACGGTTGCAGAAACGGTGCGCCGTATCGCGATCATGTGCCAGCCGATCATGCCGGAATCGGCAGGCAAGTTGCTCGACCTTGTGGCGGTGCCAAACGACCAGCGTCAATTTGCCAATATTGAAGATGCGCTTGTTGGTGGCACGGCGCTGCCAAAACCTGAGGGCGTGTTTCCCCGACATGTGGAGACAAAAGCTTAATGTCTGCAATTGTTGACAGTCATTGCCATTTGAATTTTCCTGATTTTGCGCCTGAACTGGATGCTGTTGTCGAGCGGGCACGCGAAGCCGGTCTCGTACGTATGGTAACGATTTCGACGCGTGTGTACGAGTTTGATAAAATTCTGGCAATCACAGATGCTTATGATGATGTTTATTGTTCGGTTGGCACGCATCCGCACAATGCCGATCAAGAACTCGACGTGACGACTAAAGATCTGTTGGCGCATGCCAACCATCCCAAAGTCGTGGCAATCGGCGAGGCCGGGCTTGATTATTTTTATGATAATGCGCCTGTAGATGCGCAAAAAACCGGGCTTGTTCGTCATATCGATGCGGCGCGCGAAACCGGCCTGCCATTAATTATCCATGCGCGATCAGCCGATGAAGATATGATGCAAATTCTGCGCGATGAAACAGCAAAAAACGGCGCGTTTCCGTTTGTTCTGCATTGTTTCTCGTCTGGTAAGGCGCTTGCGGAATGCGGCATCGAGCTTGGCGGCTATGTGTCGTTTTCGGGTATTTTGACTTTCAAAAACAGTCAGGAAATCCGCGATATTGCCAAGTGTTTGCCAATGGACAAATTGCTGGTGGAAACGGACGCGCCTTATCTCGCGCCGCCGCCGCATCGCGGTCAGCGCAATGAGCCGGCTTTTGTCGTTAATACGGCCAAAGTGTTGGCGGAAACGCTTAACGTCTCGTTTGATACTATAGCCGCGCAAACAACCGATAATTTCTACCGTCTGTTTTCCAAGGTGCCGCGTCACGATGGTTGATAGGCCCGGCAAACTACAGATGACCATTTTGGGCTGCGGTTCATCGCCAGGTGTGCCGCGTCTTAACGGTGACTGGGGCAATTGTGATCCTAACAATATAAAGAATAAACGTCTGCGCGCTTCTGCTTTGATTGAGAGAATTGCGGACAGCGGTGAAAAAACAACCGTTTGTATTGATACCGGCCCCGATTTTCGTGCGCAGATGATTGCCGCTAAAGTCTCGCATATGGACAGTGTCGTTTACACCCACGCGCACGCTGACCACGTGCACGGCATTGATGACTTGCGTACATTTGTGATTTCTCAAAAACAACGCATGGATATTTATGCCGATGATTTGACAATGGAACGTCTGCGTGACGGTTTTGCATATTGCTTTGAGACGCCAGTCGGCAGTTCTTATCCGCCTATTTTGCACCCTCACAAAATTGCTCACGATACGCCGTTTACAATTCATGGAGCAGGCGGCGCTTTAGAATTTATTCCGTTGGTTCAACAACATGGCAGTATTCATTCGCTCGGTTTCCGCATTGACGATTTTGCATATTGCTCTGATGTGTCTGCCTTTCCAGAGGCAACGCTCGAAAAAATGTCAGATCTAGATGTTCTGATCATTGATGCCTTGCAGTATCGCGAGCATCCAAGCCATTTCTCTCTTGAGCAAACATTGCAAGTCATTGAGCGTTTAAAGCCAAAACGCGCCTATCTTACTCATATGCATATTCCGCTCGACTATCAGACTGTACTTGATGAAACGCCGGACCATGTGGAGCCGTGCTATGACGGTTTGGTCATAAACTAAGCAGCGTTTCGTATAAGCAAAATGCACAGGCCGGTTTAAGCTGCCGCTTGATCTTGCAGCAAATGGTTTTGCCCGAGTTGTGTTAGAGCAATCGCAAGACTGTCTGCTTCGATCCGGCTATAAAGCGCCATCTCGTCGATAACTTTTGCACCTAGTGCATCTTCAAAAGCATCCTGATTGGAAGCAGCGCTAAAATTGGATTGATCTTCCGCGCCCAGGTTTGACTGGAAGATGCCAGCGGCGGAGACGGGCAGGAAATCCTCGTAAATTTGTGGGTCTGCAATAAGCGCGCCGGACGCGATCAATTCAGATATATTGGCGGCTTTGTTTGCCACTTTTCTATTGCCCGCACGGTAGCTGAAGAATGCCAGTCCTTGCTGGCGCAAGGTTTCTAAATCGTCCGGCAGGGAGGAAAAAGCCGCTTTTAGCAGTGATGTATAATTTTCGCCGCCGGATTTCGCGGCCGCTTCACGGGTGTCCGTGATCGCTTTATCATAGAAAGCGCGGCCTGCCGGTGTAAGTGCAATTCCGCGTTGTTCAATTTCGCCAAAACGGGCTGTATGGCTTCCGGTCACACCTTGGAAAACCACTTCTTCATCCAGCGCTTTAAAGGATGTCTGACGCAGCAAAATATCTGTTTTACGTGAGGGCGGACCTTCAATGACTGCTTTAGGCGCAATGCCACGCTGCGGCATTTGTGTTTGTACAGTATCAATATCCAATGTCCGGGGCGTTAAATGATTAATGTGCGGGCCTTTAAAACTCACCACATCTGCTATCAGGCGATGCGCTTCAACCAGTTGTGTATAGGTTTCAGTGTCAACAGTTGCATCGCGGTGCCAGCGAAAGGTTTCCAAAGCTTCGCGGACAAAATCATTTGCTTGTTGCTGCGTCAGGCCGCCTTGTTTTTCTGCAATTTCAATCAGTTTGAATGCGCCATCTGTTACAATCTGGCGCTTGTTGAGAATATGTTCTGCCTTTTCGGCTAGCGCGCGGTTCTCTACCAAATCGAGCCGCAAAAGCGATGTGAATACGCGGAACGGATTTCGCTGCAGCGAAGCCTGTTCGACTGGGCGGAATGCGGTTGAATGGACCGGTATTCCGGCTACAGACAAATCATAATAGCTTACCGGATACATGCCCATGACTGCGAACATGCGCCGGATTGCTTTTAATTCCTGCGCCGTTCCAAGACGGATTGCGCCGTGACGTTCCACATCAAGCCGGTCCAACTCGCCCGCCGCTCGCAGCCGCGATTTTAATGCCGGATCAGCCTGAAGTGTCGCATGGTTCACATCACGCACAAGTTCCATAAGGGTGCCGTATTGCGGCACTTCTTTGCGATACATATCCGACATGGCTTGAGAAAAAAGCGTGCGAATTTCATCGGGGTGAATATGGGCCGTCATAGTAATTCCTGAAGGGTTGGTCTGGCATTGCTAAATGAGCCAGACCGATAGGTTTAAATGTCGAATGATACGCCTTGTGCGAGCGGCAGTTTAGCTGAGTAATTCACGGTAGATGTCTGGCGGCGCATATAGCCTTTCCAGGCATCCGATCCGCTCTCACGCCCGCCGCCTGTCTCTTTTTCGCCGCCAAAAGCGCCGCCAATCTCGGCGCCTGACGGGCCGATATTGACATTGGCGATACCGCAGTCTGAACCGGTTGCGGATAGGAATGTTTCCGCCTCGCGCATATTGAGAGTGAAAATACAGGATGAAAGACCCTGTGGCACATCGTTTTGCATTGCGATTGCTTCATCCAATGTGTCGTATTCCATGACATAGAGAATTGGCACAAAGGTTTCGGTTTTCACTGTATCGCTTTGGCTTGGCATTTCGACCAAAGCGGGCGCTGCGTATGCACCTGCCGGTACGCCTTGCGTTACCGGTTCGCCGCCATGAACAGTTCCACCTTCAGCTATGGCATTTTCAAGTGCATTTTGCATCGCTGACAATGCGTCCTCGTCTATCAACGGACCAACCAGCGTGTTTTTGTTTCGCGGATCGCCAACAGAAAGGCTGCTATAGGCGGCCTTCAACTTCTCCACGAGTTCCGACTTAATTGATTTGTGCACGATCAAACGGCGCAATGAAGTACAGCGCTGTCCGGCTGTGCCGACAGCAGAAAAGACTATGCCGCGCACGGCCATTTCCAGATCAGCGGACGGCGCGACAATCATCGCATTATTGCCGCCAAGCTCGAGAATGGAGCGTCCCCAGCGGGCAGCGACTTTTGGCCCGACAATGCTGCCCATACGGGTTGAACCGGTAGCTGAGACAATCGGCACATCTTTGCTTTCCACCAATGCGGCACCAATATCAGCCCCGCCAATGAGTAATTGGTGCAGGTCATCCGGTGCATCAGCCCCAAAGCGGGCAATGGCACGCTCAAGAATTTTGGCACACGCCATAGCTGTCAGGGGTGTTTTTTCAGACGGTTTCCAAATGACCGGATTGCCGCAAATGAGGGCAAGGGCAGTGTTCCACGACCAGACGGCAACCGGAAAGTTGAAGGCGGAAATAACGCCGCATGGTCCCATCGGATGCCATGTCTCCGACATTTTATGGCCGGGCCGCTCAGAAGCAATAGTAAGGCCGTATAGCTGGCGTGACTGCCCCACGGCAAAGTCACAAATATCGATCATCTCCTGTACTTCGCCCAAGCCTTCAGAAGTGATTTTGCCGGCTTCCAAGGTGACCAAAGCACCAAGCGCATCTTTTGATGTGCGTAACTCTTCACCGAGCAAACGCACCAATTCACCGCGGCGGGGCGCAGGCAATGTGCGCCATGCTTTGAATGCTGCCTGGGATTTTGCGATGATCGCCGGCACGTCCGCGAGCGTAGTTTCGTGTACTTTTGCAACTTCTGCGCCATCAATGGGGGAGGTCACAACATGTGTGCCGCCTGTCAGTTCAGCGTCTGTAAAACCAAGGTTTTTCAATACTGTGGTATGATCCATGATTACTCTCCTAGATAAGGGCGCTTGTCAGCGTAGTTTTTTGAGGGCGTCGGCTATGCGCGACAAACCATTGTTGAGATCGCTTTGGCTGTAAGCGAAAGAAATGCGGGCATGTCCGGCCAGCCCGAAGGCTGACCCTGGAACAATGGCGATATGTGCTTTTTCGAGCAGCCAGTTGCAGGCGTCGCTGCAGCTCTTAAAACCGCCTTTGGCCATCATTTCCTCGATGTTGGGAAAAACATAAAATGCACCGTCAGGTTCAGGGCATGTGATGCCTGTCATAGCGTTTAATCCGGCAACCACCAATTTGCGCCGTGTATCGAAGTCTTGCAGGCGGTCTGTCAGTAATTGTCTATCGCCGGTTAGGGCAGCCAGTGCTGCCGCTTGGCTGATCGAACATGCGCCGGAGGTGACTTGCCCTTGAACGGCTGTCATGGCGCGGATCAAAGGCGCTGGCCCCACGCCCCATCCAATACGCCAGCCGGTCATGGCCCATGCTTTTGAAACACCATTGACGATCAAGGTGCGGTTTGCCAGTTCCGGTGCTGCGGCTGCAAAACTGACAAATGGCGCATAGCTTAGATGTTCGTAGATTTCATCGGCCAGCACCCAAACATGCGGATGGTTTTGCAAGACAGCGGCAAGGGCGCGAATTTCAGTTTTTGTATAAATGGCACCGGACGGATTGGACGGTGAATTGAGCATCAACCACCGCGTTTTATGTGTGATTGCCTCTTCCAACGATGCAGGTGTTATTTTGAAGCCTTGAGCCATCGGGCAGGGCACCGTAATGGCTTTCCCGCCCGCCATTGCAACTATATCGGAATATGAGGTCCAATAGGGTGTTGGAATAATAGCTTCATCACCTTCATCCAATGTGGCAAGCATGGCATTGGCCAACACCTGCTTGGCACCGGTGGACACGATTACCTGATCGCGGGAGGCATTGTTTTGCCTTGCAATTTCATCGCGTAGTTCATTTGTTCCGGCTGTTGCCGTGTAGCCGGTTTGTCCGGCGAGAGCGGCATTATGGGCGGCTTGAATCACAAAGTCAGGCGTAGGGAAGTCCGGTGCGCCGGTTGATAAGGCAATGACATCGGTTCCGTTGCTACGCATCTGAGCGGCCGTTTCGGAGATTTGTACAATCTGCGAAATCTCTATGCCGTTTATGCGTTTTGCGCGTTGGAACGCACTTACACTATCCAGCATAGCGCGCCCCGTTGGCTGTTTTTAAAAACGCAGCCAGCGAAATGTCTTCCTGTTTAAGAAAGCCTTGGTTCGGTAATGCGCCATCGCGCACCATTTCGATAACTGCGACCACCGATGATGCGGTTGTCCAAGCAATCGCGGTACGGTGTTTACCGGCAATCTCCAGCGGCTTTAAGCCTCGAACAAATTCACGGCGTTCCAGACGTCCTTCAATTGTGCCTTCCGCCGAAACATGAATATAAACGATGTCATCGCTGACCGGCGGCTTGGCATTGACGAGAATTTCACCAGCTTCCTTGCGGCGGTCGCGCATTAATAGTTCATGGAAGAAAAAGTTCATAAGGTCGACATGGCCGGGGTACCGCATGGTTTTATAATCCATGTTTGGTACTGTTTTGGCGTATGTCTCACACATCGTGCCCAGACCGCCCGAGGTGGTGAATGCCTCCAGCTCTATGCCGCCGATGACGATTTTCTCAACCCACTCCATCGGGGAAACCCACTTGGTTTCACCGTTTTCGAGCACTTCGCAATCATTGAGATATTCATTGACGACACCTTCCGGTGACCAGTTGAAGGAATAGCCCATAAGACCCGTCGGGTTTTGCGGCAGTGCGCCGACACGCATTTTGCATGAGCGGCATTCGTCGAATTTGGCAATGAGGTCAGCGCCTACAATGCCAACAAAGCCCGGTGCGAGGCCGCATTGCGGTGCCATCAACCCTTGGGACGTTTGAGAGAGTTTCAAAATTGCTTTGGTTGTCGGCACATCTTCGGTCAGATCAAAATAATGCAAACCCAGATCATGGGCGATTTGGGCAACGCCAATATTCAGAAAATAAGGAAGGCAAGACAGAACAGCGTCCATATCGGATAGCGCATTTTTAAGCGCTTCCAAGTCAGACACATCCACGGCTTTGGTTTCAAAGGGCAGGCCCGTAATAGCGCGATTGTCGATACCTGTTACTTTAAAGCCCGTATCATGCAGCAGTTCGCCTGCCAGCGTGCCGACTTTACCCAACCCCAGAATCGCGATGTTTTGCATGTGAACTCTTCCCTGTTTGGCAAGATCGTAAGCACAATTCACATTGCAATAAATATCTGCGATATGTATTTATTCATTCACAAAACGAATGGGTTATTCATGGCACAATCCGAGCGCCTACCGACACTTGCTGTATTGAGATGCTTTGAAGCCTCTGCCAAGCAGGAGAGTTTTACCGCTGCGGCAGAAGAGCTGGGGCTGACGCAAAGCGCGGTTAGCCGGCAGGTAAAAGAACTGGAAGATCAAATCGGCGCGCCTTTGTTTCGGCGCGAAGGCCGCGGTGTACGATTAACCGGCGCAGGGCGGGCACTGGCTGATGCCGTGTGTGATGATTTGGAGCGGCTTCGCCGGACGGTGCGCCATGCTGTTGCCGCTGGAACTGGGCCGCAAGTTTTGGCAATTGCCGCACCGCCGACATTTGCGGCACGCTGGTTAGTGCCCCGATTGCCGGAATTTCGCAATATGCATAACGGGTTGGAAATGGTGGTGTATAGCCGTTCCGAGCCATTTGATTTACATAAAGAACAAATCGATGTTGCGGTTCATTTTGGCGGGTGGGACTGGCCGGGCGCCCAGCTTTCTCCTCTATGTCCGGAAACACTGGTTGCTGTTGCTGCGCCTGATCTGGTTGCACGCTATGATGTGTCAGAACCGATGGATGTGCTGAACATGCCGCTTTTGCATTTATCTTCACGGGGTCATTTGTGGGAAGAGTTTGCGCTAAGCGTGGGCGAAAACGGGTCAACACTACGCAGGGGAAGCACTTTCGATCAATTCAGTCTTGTTATCTCTGCCGTACTTGTCGGAATGGGCGCGGCGATTTTACCAACCTATCTGATTGAACCCGAACTCAATGACGGCCAGCTAATCCAGTTGGCAGATGTGACAACCGACACAGCGAAAAGTTATTTTGTAGCAACGCCTATGGGGCAAAATCTGCCACTTTCAGCTTCATTTACTAGCTGGCTTCGCAAGCAAGTGGTTCAACCTCGTGCATTCTAACTGCCGACTATTGAATACTAAGTGTCTGTTTTATAATGCTATTGATCAATCGATGTTGTGATCAAACAAATGTGTTTTCGCCTGTGACCTGATGTCTCTGGAAAACTTCAAAGGGGCGGTGTATGAGAGGAATATGCGTGGTTTTGTAGCTACATTGATGGTTCTGGTTTTAACAATGGCATTATTGCCGTTGCAAATGCCGTTCGCCCAACACAATGAGCCTAGCCATGCTGCAACGATTCTCAGTGACGCTGGCATGCAGAATATAGAGTCTGGTTGTTGTGATATGCCGATGAATGCTATGCATCACGCCGGTGCCCACTGCTTTTTGGATTGTCCAGTATTTGCTTATCATTCTGGCATCTATTTTGATGCTCATGCGGTCCGATATCCAAATGTCGCAAATGACCGTCTCGTTTCAGAAACGGCCTCCGCACATTTTAGACCCCCAATTTTCATTTAATCAGATTTTAGCGCCGATAGCGGCGCTACATCCGATTTTTGAAATAGAGGGTAAGTCATGCTTACAAGACGTTATTTATTGCTTGGTTTAACAACCATAGCATTTTCACCCGCATTGCCGACTTGGGCACATAAGATAGTAAAGCTCAGTCGGGAATTTCACCCGCAAACCGTAGCCTTTTCAGGTTATGCGCCGGGCACGATTATTGTCGATCCGCACAATTATTTTCTGTACCTGCAACTTCGTGGCGGTAAGGCCCGCCGCTATGGTGTGGGTGTTGGCAAGGCCGGGTTGGCTTTTCGAGGAATAGCATCCGTTGGCCGAAAAGCGAAGTGGCCACGGTGGACACCCACAAAGAACATGATTCGCCGTGAACCTTCGAAATACGCCAAGTTTGCAGGTGGCGTACCAGGCGGGCCCGGCAATCCGCTGGGCGCACGCGCGCTTTATCTTTACCGCAACAATCGCGATACGCTTTACCGTATTCATGGCACCACCGATCCTTCTTCCATTGGGCGATCAGTTTCAAACGGCTGTATTCGTATGGTCAATGAACATGTCGAAGATTTATACGAACGTGTTCCGGTGGGTACAAAGGTGGTTGTCATATGAACGGACCCTCAGAAAACAAATTATCGCCATATAGTTCTACCAAGGATGCTTATGCGCTCAATGAAACCAATAACACGCGAGCAGTAAAACACCGTAAAGCCATGAATAAGTTGATGATTGCATGTTGTGTACCGATGATTGTCGGTGGCGCAATTGTCTTCTTTTCAATTCCCGAGGGTCAAAGCCTAGGCACAAAACTGGCTGCTTTAGCACCAATCTCAGGCTGTTTTGTGATGCATTTTATCATGCACAAATTCATGAATAGGGCATGCTGCTCAAGCGTTAAAAAGGAAGAAAAATGAGAAATTCAAAGAACATCGCAATTTTGGCTTCTATGGTCATGACAACTCTGCCGTTGGGCGCCATATCGCATGCTGCCAGTGAAAATGATGACCGGACCATGACTGTCTTTAAGACACCGTGGTGTGGTTGCTGCGAAAGCTGGGTCGATGCGATGAAAGAGGCTGGTTACAAAGTTGAAGTAAATGATCTTGAGGATTTATCCCAGATCAAGAAGCAAGCCGGTATCACAACGGATTTGGAAGCATGTCACACTGCGGTTCTTGGCGGCGAAAGGAAATATGTTCTGGAAGGGCATGTTCCGCTTGCAGCAATAGAAAAACTTCATTCTGAACGGCCGGAGATCAAAGGTATTTCAACACCGGGAATGCCGATGGGCTCTTTGGGAATGGGTGATGATGAAAATGCCCGATATACTGTGTATGCTTTCACCAACCGTTCGGGTGAGCAACCCACAGTGTTTTTTGAAGCTGGTAAGGATCAATGAGTTATAACTTTAAACCTGTTCAAAGACGGAAATTTTTGACCGGATCGGCAAGCCTATTGGGGCTTGCCGTTACCGGATGTTCAACCATTGACACATTGAATCCGGTGCCTGAGGCGCCGAAAACACCTTCTATCGCGCCAAGTTATGTTGCAGCTTATGGCCCTATGCCGCAAGAACGGTTTCCAGTCCCGGCCGTTGATCTGGAAAAAGTGCCACAGCAGTTCTGGCGCCGTCAGGTTGATTATACGACGCCATATCCGGTCGGTACGATCATTGTCGATACAAGTTCCTTCTTTCTTTATCTTGTTCAAGAGGGCGGCAAAGCGATGCGCTACGGCGTTGGTTTGGGCCGTGCCGGTTTTTCATGGTCAGGTGAGGGGCGAATTGCTTGGAAGCAGGAATGGCCTAAATGGACACCGCCTGCTGAAATGATTGCCCGTGAGCCGGAACTTGAAAAGTGGAGCGCGGAGAACGGCGGCATGCCGCCCGGACTAGATAATCCGCTGGGTGCTCGGGCGCTTTATATCTTCCAGGGGAATGTGGACACACTTTACCGAATACATGGTTCTCCAGAATACTGGACAATCGGTAAGGCTGTTTCCAGTGGCTGTGTAAGGTTGATGAATCAGGATATTATTGACCTTTATTCGCGTGTGCCAAAAGGGTCGGTACTAATTGTTACCTGATTGTTTCTACCCGTGAAAAGACGACAGTTCTTGATTCTCGCGGGCAGTCTGTCGCTTCTTCTAGTGGGCATTGCAATTGTCAGGCTGCACCAACTTGAAGAGCAGCCGGTTGCTATTTTACGACCGGATGATGCTGCTTATGTTTCTGAGGGAAAAGTAGTTTACGCTGAGAATTGCACGTCATGCCACGGCGCGAAATTAGAAGGGCAGGTTGCGGATTGGAAAAGTCCGGATGCGAACGGAAGGCTGCCCGCGCCACCTCATGATGATACCGGCCATACGTGGCATCACCCAGATAAGACATTATTTGATATTACTAAATTTGGCGTCGCTAAAGCGGCGAATCTGAAGAATTATGATTCGGCTATGCCCGCTTATGAAGGCATTCTTTCGGACCAGCAAATTGTAGCGGTTCTTTCCTATATAAAAAGTACGTGGCCCGATGATATCCGGCAACGCCACGACATGTTAAACCAGCGCTGACGCGCTACACCTGTGCGAAGCGCCGCTTAGGAAATAAACGCTATCAATGCCTTATTGGCTTATTCTTCCGGCGTATGCGGATCGGCCAATGCCGCCTTGGGGCGACTAACCGGTACAGATTTAACAGATGTTTTCTCTGCCAAATGTTTATGGCCTTTATTTTCAAGAATATTGCGGAAGCTGATGTGCATACCGCCATCTTCATAGGCAAGGGGAGCGGGTGCCTGTTCAGCGTCAAAAGACCCTTCCATCGATATTGCCGCTTCCATACCGAATGTTCTCTCACTTGCAATTGCAGATACGAGACTGTCATCAGCACAGGCTGCCAAAGGTGATTTTCCTTCATAGCTAAGTGCTGCTTCACCAAACATATAACGCCCCTCACAATAACCCACATAAGGCTGCTGGCGGGTTCTTTCGAAAATATCGTAGCCATATTTTAAGTCACGCCAGAATGCGTAATTCTCATTGCCGCGGTGGCGGGCCATATTGGCTTTGGTCATTCGGAACGGATAAGCCTGAACCTGAAAGTTTTTCTGGCCGCGTCGTAAAGCGTCACGGACAACGGCGTATACTTCAGCGACTTGTTCATCCGTGATGGCAAAACAGCCCGCAGAAGAGCAGGCACCATGAACCATCATCGCATCTCCCGTATATCCCAAAGCTCTTTCCAATCTGTTCGGATAGCCGAGATTAAACGATAAATAGTATGCAGAGTTCGGGTTCAGCAATGCGGTTGATACGTGATAAAATCCTTCCGGCGCTTGCCGGTCACCGCTTTTTTTCTTCGGTCCAAGTTTGCCGGACCACCGGCACATTGGATAGGTTTTGAGCAACGCATATTTGCCTGTCTTATCAACCTTCCAAAGTTCAAGCTCGCTTTCCTGTTTAAAAATTCGGATGAGAACAGGACTGCCATTTGACATGGACTTCTTGTTCATCTGTGCAATCAGCTTGGAAGGAACTTTTATTTCGCCGCGAACAGGCACGTCCAGCACGCTGCTGACGCAGCCTGAAAGCAATATGCCTGTCATAGCGAGTCCAAAAGATTTAAAAGCGAGCTTCAAAATAAATTCCAAACAAATCAGGCGTATCAAATGCCGTCGTGATGTAGCAAAATTAGTACGCGTCAAACAACCTTTCAATAATACAATTTATTGTGAGTTATCACAATTTAAGAAATGTTTTATTAACGAGCTAAGCTATTTTAATGCCAACCTAATTTGATGCATTACTAATAATTGCGGCAATTTCACGATAACCACGCGCTTTAGCGTGCACAAGCGGCAAAGACTAATAGGTTGACTGCTATAACTATTTTAATTCTTTCACCGCAATTTGCGCCATTTTCATGATCGCTTCACGGGAGTCTGCGACCGCTAGAAAGCGTGCGTTGTGGCAAAATTTAGCGCCTTTCACGCCGCACGCTTCTTCCAGCGCTGCATCTGATAGCCCTGCCCAAGACGCAGGAAGGTCGGCGCGCTGGTCAAATGTATCGTTTGACAATTTTATGCCGTTCAATGTCCATTCATTCCCGCGTGGATTAACAACGAACATGATGTGATCGGCTTTGGTTTTTTCCAGTGCTGACAGGTGTGGCATGCCGGTTGGCAACTCCAGTATTGGTGAGTCACCAGTTTCAGCAATGGCTTTTAATACGATACTTTGCGCTCTGGCTTTTGCTTTGAGCGTATGGACGAAAGCTTCAACAAATTGGCGTGCGATAGGCAGGGCAGTAAAAAACGCACCGTCATCGGCCGTTGGTGACGGATCATCAAAAACCGGTTTCAAGCTCGTTAAAAGCGCAGGTAATGTTAAATTGGACAGCGGCCCTGCCACTGACGGTTCGATTGCGCCATTGTCCAAAAGGTCAATTGGCAGAACGAATTTGGCATCGAATTTTTCGTGAATTTGCTCAATGTCATCAGCCGGCACATCCATGGCTTCAAGATATGCGCGTCCATAGTGCTTCCATATCAAGCCGAACGAACTGAAGGGCTGTCCATCTTCGCGTTGCGGATTTGGCCGCTGGTGATGGTCAAAGATTTGGGCTTTGGCATCGTAATCTCCGCCAACATCAAAGATGATCTTGTCGGCAGATGGCGTAATCCATTGCTGTTCGCGGCTACGGATGAGTTCTGCTTGCGGGTAAAGCTGTGTAAGCACGACAGAAGATAATAATTCATCTGCATGAAAGCCACCGGAATGGGTGACAAGATGGGTGATAATCATAGGGGGCTCCAAAACACAGCTTTTCAATCCAACCGCCATTTAAGGTGAATGGCTAAATATTCGGGCCGTATTCACAGCCAATGGCGGCAAGATCAACCATTTTATTTGATTACATCGAAACGTCACGATACCCGATGACAATGTGCTTTTCGTTAAAGTGAGACGTGTGCCTTTTGATTCCTGAGATTGAGACTGATCGGTTAATTCTTCGCGGCCCAAAACCGGCAGATTTGCCGGTTTATGAAAGTTTTTTGCCGACGAAAAGGCATCGGCAGGGTATGGCGGACCACGTAATGCCGGTCAGGCTTGGCGGAATTTGGCGCTTGATATCGGCCACTGGGCACTGAGAGGTTATGGCCGCTGGGCTGTAATCGAAAAGCAATCGTGTGAAATGGTTGGAAGTTGCGGATTATGGTGGCCGGCGGGCTATCCGCGTTCGGAATTAACTTCGTGGATTATATCATCCGCCCGCAGGAAAGGTTACGCCAAAGAGGCGTCGATTGCCGCTATTCAATACGGATATAATGATCTTGGCTGGTCAATCGTCGAAACCCATATAAAAGATGATAACCACGCTGCAAGGCATCTGGTTGAATCGCTTGGAGGTACTGTTATCGCCAGAGAAACCTTTCCTGACGGGTTGGAAAGAAATATCTGCAAACTACCTCAGTAAAGTCGCGGCCAACCTCTCTTCTTTCGAGTGCTTTCCGCCGTCCGGCTGGAGCATGTCCAGCGCAGACAGTCATCAGGTGCTTACTGTTTACGGCCCGAACCATTTTATCGGTAGCATAGTAAATTGAGGCACCAGCGTAATGAGGACGAGAATGACCAGTTGTGCTGCAACGAAGGGCAAGATTGCCTTGAAGACAGCTGTTGAGTCGGTCCGTCCCACCCGTGCGGTTGTAAATACAAGCACACCAAGTGGCGGCGTGAGCGCACCAATCACCAGATTGATAACCATAACGACACCGAAGTGAAGCGGATCCACGCCGGCAGCGATAACCACCGGTACAAGGATTGGCACAAGAATGACCAAGGCTGCAATCATCTCGATAAACAGGCCAACAAATAAAAGGAACAGGTTTATCAGCAATAACAATAATATAGGGTCTGAACTTAATGTTCCGAGCCACGCCGCTATCTTCTGAGGCGCTTGCTCGAACGTCAAAATCCAGGCGAAGGGAGAGGCCGCAGCGATAATAACGGCAACAGCAACCGTGTCTTCTGCAGCTTCACGCAGCGCTCCGATTAGATTGGCTGCGCTCAAAGCACGGTAGATAAAAGCACCGCAAAAAAGAGCGAATAAAAACGCCATTGCACCGGCTTCTGTTGCGGTAAAAATTCCGAAGCGCACGCCGCCAACGATCAGTACCGGAAGAAGGAGCGCAGGCACTGCGAGGCCGAAGGCACGCCAGCGCTCTGCACCAGTTGAGCGTATTTGTTCACCGCCATAGCCCTTTATTGTGGAGACGATGTAAACGACGATCGACAATGCCAAAGCAACCATCAAGCCGGGTACAATGGTTCCGACAAAGATTGCGCCAACTGAGACCGAGGCGAGGGCGGCATAAATGATCAGCCCCAAACCTGGCGGAATCATATTGGCCAGCGTCGATGCCGCCGCAGTCAACGCGCAACTGAACGGGCGGTCATAGCCATGCTTTTCCATTTGGGGGACCAGCAATTTGGCGGTTGCCGATGCGTCGGCTGTTGACGAACCGGAAACGCCGGCAAGCATGACATTGGTTGCAACGTTAGCCTGTGCGAGTCCGCCTTTGAAATGTCCCACCATATGCGATGCAAGATCAACAATACGCACGGTAATACCGCCTGCATTCATGACTGCTGCGGCCATGATAAAGAATGGAATTGCCAGCAGCGTAAAGGAATTAAGTGACCCGGACATGTTCTGCGTGATGATCACAAGCATGGATGCGGGCTGCGTTGACATCGCCGCAAAAGAACCAAGTACCAACGCAAACATTATCGGTATCTCAAGGAAGATGAGGGCCAGACCAACAATCATCAAAATAGAGGAGATGCTCAAGCTTCCCCACACATTGCTTCCTGTATGGCGTAAAACATAATAAAATCCGATGCCGGCCAGCAATGTTGCCAAACCTGACCACCATGATGAATCTTTTATCGGCCGTGATAAAAACACCAGCCCCATCAGGCTGCCGATTGGCACGGCCATAAACATGTATTTTAGCGGGATTTGTAACGCCGGTGTGACCTGCATTGAACGTTGTGCAAAGTCGATACCGTGTACAACCATCATGTAACAAGCAGTCGCAATAAAAATACGCAATAAAACAGCCTGAATGGCCTGAATTTTTTGCGGCAGCATTTTGACAAACAGTGAAATAGCGATATGCCGGTCGCGGTGTACTAAAACCGCCATGCCAAGAAAGATCGACCAGATGAACAGAAACTGCGCCAGCTCTTCAGGCCAGGGCAGGGAAGCGTTCAGCACATAGCGACAAAAGACCTGCAAAATGGCAATACATGTTGCCAGCAATATTGCCATAACCGAAAGCGCTTCCAGAATGCGGTCCAACCAAGTCAATCCAATAGACGCTATGGATTGCTTTACCGGTGCGCTGAATGTTTCCGTCATCTAATTCCCCATATTCAAAGTCGTAAAAAGCCCGCCCGACTGAGTAGGGCGGGCAAGTTGGGAGGATTAGCCTAATGCACGAATTTTCGCGATCATTTCAGCTGTTTCAGGGCTTGCTTCGCCCATTTTCTCGAACAGGAATTCAGTTTTCTCTTCCCATTTTGCACGTTCTTCAGCCGGGAAAGGTTGAACGGTACAGCCAACGGCCTTGAGATCTTCAAGCGCCTGGTCTGCGCCCGCACGGTTGATTGTGCGCTGCTCAGCGAACACTTCTTTGGCTGATGTACGGCACAATTCCTGCAAGTCAGCAGGCAGTGAATCAAGCCATGCAGCGTTCATACGGATCGCCTTTGGCAGGAACCAATGGTAAGTTGGCGTAATATTTGTAGCCTGCTCATGCCATTTAAATCCGAGTACTGAGAAGTAATCAGAGTCCAAACCGTCAATAATACCGGTTGAGAGCGCTGAGTATTGTTCCGAATATGGCAGCGGTGTCGGATTGGCGCCCAGTGCTTTCCAGAATTCGACCCAGATGTTCACTTCAGGCACACGAAGCTTTACGCCCTGAAGGCTTGCAAGATCCGTAACCGGTTCTTTTGTCAAAAGGTGTCTGAAGCCAACTTCGCCATAAGCGATGAACTCGACGCCTGTTTTCTCCCGTGCAATCTTGCTGATTTCGTCACCGATATCGCCTTGCAGAACAGCATCAACATGCGCTTCATTTTTATAAATGAAGCCTGGCGCACCAGCGGTTGCGGCAATCTCAGGCGCAATGGCTTCTTCACTGTCAGGACCGGCGGCTGTGACCTGAACGGTGCCGATGCGGCTCATTTCCAGCAATTGTGCCAAGCCACCAAGCTGGCTGGCAGGGAAATGCTGCGCATCAATGCGGCCTTCACTGCGCTCGTTGAGAATTTTTGCCCATTTATCAAAGGCATTTGTAAAAGGCGAACCAATCGCTTCTGAGTGAGCGATTTTACAAACGAATTTTTCTTGGCTGTATGCGCTTTTTATCAGCGCAGGCATAGCCAGTGCTGCAACACCGCCACCGATTAATTGACGCCGATTTATTGAGAAACTTTTGCGCAGTTTATCCTTCATGATATTACCCTCCCTTGAGTGTTTAAACAGTTTGGCAAAGTTTTCCCTCGTGGAATTCACGTCTTCACCATACCGGTATGGTAGTGTATAGTACGTAAAACGCAAAATGCAAAATGGAATTTAAATGATAAATCCACTACGGCTTGATCAACCCATAGCACCGCAACTGTTTTCCGAGCTGCGGCTGGCTATAATTGAAATGCATCTCAAGCCGGGTGAGGCGTTGTCGGAAAAGGAAATTTCGCTGAAATATGGTGTTAGCCGTCAGCCGGTTCGCGAGGCATTTATCAAGCTGTCAGAAGCTGGTTTGGTGGAAATACGGCCAAGCCGCGGGACATATGTCAGTAAAATTTCAGTGCGCAGGGTTGCAGATGCGCGGCTCGTGCGTGAGGCAGTTGAATGTTCATTGGTACGTAATGCGGCACGTCTTGCTAAAGCCAAAGATTTTGAGCTGTTGGACAAATTGCTCGACGAACAGGCTCAAGCTTTTGCCGAGGATAATTTTGTCCGGTTTAATCGCAGTGATAACTTTTTCCATCGTGCGATCGCTAATATTGTACAGTGCGATTACGCGCTTAAAACCGTTGAAGGCGCACGCAATGAGATTGACCGGGTCCGGTTCTTGAGCCTGGGCATAGCGACACCGATGAAACGATTGATCGAGCAACATAAGAATATTGTATCTGCCATACGTACAGGAAAAGCAGATATGGCTGATGAAGCTATGCGTGAACATTTGCGGGAAATTCTGCTGGCATTACCGCAATTGGCTGAAGCCAATCCGGATATATTTGAAGATAGATCGCTACCGGAACACACAATCTATATTATCAATGAGATGTCTTAAACGAAGGGCTGTTACTCGAATTCCAAACCTGCACCGGTTATTAGTGACATAAAATAGTTCCATAATCTATCTTATGCGACAATTGGATGTTGCGCCTCAATCCCGTTCACTTGTTGGGAATGCCCGAGATCTGAGCCAATGAAGTTAAGTGATTTGGTAGATTTCAAGCGATGAGAAAGCATTGAAATCTACCAAACATATTTCGGATGAACTTCAGTTGTTGTCTGTTAGGAAATCCAACTGGGAAATCGTCCGCTTTACATCAACGGTATGAATTTCAGCAGACACAATTCCTTGCTCGACAAACGGGTCAGCATTTACGCGCTCTTTGATAGCAGCTTCGTTCTCGTTGCTTGCAAGGATAAAACCTCCACCGGATTTTAGTGATCCAACAAGTTTGAATACGTCTTCAGCAAAGCCTTTTGCGATCCATGAATTGTGCCCTTCCATGAAATCTGGCGCCGCAGCTTTGTTCTCGGCAAATTTTAGCAGGATTACGTGCATAGGTAGTCTCTTTCATGCTGTACAAATTTGAAGCACAGTTTCACCTTTACATTGATTTGCAAAGTAGGCAGTCTTTTCTTACTTAGTATCTATTTCATACTAATGAGGTATTATGTCTGAAAATGAAGATATTTGTCCGGCTCCGATCATTTTCACGATGATTGGCGGCAAGTGGAAACTTTCAATTTTGAAAGCATTGATTTTCAAGGGTACCATGCGCTTTGGCGCGCTTCGTCGGGAGATTGATGGAATAACGCAGACTATGCTTACCCAGCAATTGAGAGCCCTAGAAGCAGATGGTTTGGTAGAACGTCAGATATTTCCGGAAGTCCCTCCCCGTGTAGAATATAGCGTGACCGACGATGGTAAAGCATTAAAGCCGGTGTTTGAAGCAATGCACAAATGGTGGCTTGAGCAGAAGCGATAAATTCGTTTATTCCATGTAAGTAATTGATTATCTATGCTTTTAGTATTAAGCTTAATGCAATCGCCCACATTATGCAGCCGACAAAAACATCCAGAATTTGCCACGCACGTGCATTTGCGAAATATGGTGCATCGGGTCTTGTTTCACAAAAGCGGGGCAATACATCTGTTGGTGCTTGTCTTCACCGCAGTACTGCCGGCAATTTTCTCATGCCAGAGGGGGTTCTTCCTGTTTCGCGCTTGAATGCTTTGTAGAACGCTGAGCGCGAGTTAAAGCCCACGTCGTATGCTATAACCAGTATTGTCTCATCTGTCTCGTTGAGCTGCTTGATCGCATCTTTAATTCTCCAACCATTCACCAGATCGAAAAAGTTTTTATTCAATTGTGTATTCAGAGCCTGAGACACATAATGAGATGTAACCCCGATGTGCTTTGCCAAATCCCAAAGCGATAAGTTCGGGTCGCGATAAAGGCTGTCCTTGGCCATCGCTGCTTCAATCTTGCGCGCGATGTGCTCAAGGCGATCATCATCAAGTGCAGATTTCTCATATTTTCGCGACGGTGTATCACCAGGCTCTGGCAGAACGGCAACGGGTTGACGTGTCATTCCTGGACGCTGCCGTAATCCCCAAATGCCGATGGCCCAGAAAACACCTAGCAAGGCCGCCCCGTTCAGTGTCGGCAACCAATTATTATAGGTCTCTTCATTAAAGATGCCCGACACAACCGATGCGGTGAAAGCAATGCTTACGCAGAGATAAAATGCAATGCAGATCAAGATCACCCATATCCACGTCAGCTCCCGGTTTTCCGTACTGGCAAACACATCCTTGAGACGCTTACGGTATGTCATGAGGCGGCGGATTGTCAGATAGACATAGACTGCAATCATTGCTTTGAATACGAAGTCTGCCAGAAGAACCATCAACGCAATAAGGGTAAATCCCAACAAGCGCGGGTCGTCATCGTTCATCTCGGATTCGGCAAACCCGGCGGGAAGAAAAAGTAGAGACCAAAACGATACCAAAACAAAGATCATCGGGATCAGGTGGTAGCTTAATTTCGGGATATTTTCCGTTGGCCCTTCTGTCGTGAGCGCACGGACATATGCCCAAAACAGGAACGGAATAGTGCTTTCCAAGCCGCCGACAAGAACGCTTATATGGAAAAGAACGCCAACGCTATCAGGGTCATATGTTTCCGTCAGTGCGGCGACGCCTGTAGAGACGCCTTGAAACAGAAACAGCAAGGCAAGAGGCAAATATACGCCGATGTCCTGTCTTCTGAGCAGCAAAAGATGCGCGCAGAACAAACAAATAGCTGTTATGAATATGCTGATGGATATGTCCGAAGTCATTTGATTTTCGTTTAACTTTCTTCGTTCAATAGAGTGATATGCCGCACGCTTCAGCGTATTGCAATTTGCAGCGCGGATTTGGGCAGCGCAGACTGTCGACGCAGCTGCCCAAGCTGTGATTTGGTTGATTTATTTCTTTAGCGTGCGCATACCAGTTCTGCAGGTAGCCGCCACCTCGTTAAAAGCCTGCAGCCGTTGTTGCCAAGAGCTGGCCTTCTGCGGCAACCCTCTCCTGAACCGCCCTGCACGCCTCCAGGTTTCCTTTTATACATGCGGCATCAAGCTGAGTGCGTGCCGAGCGTTCTGCGGTGGTCTCGCAAGCGGTAAGGCCGAGTACGGCGATGCCGATAACGGCGAAGATCTTTGTTCTTTTCATTGATATTTCCTATTTTGGTTTTACGTATCGTCGTAACGGAGGGCTATCGTCCGAAAGCGACGCATGTCTTGAATGTTTTTGTGATCTATGAGCGGGTTGTGGCTGCTTCTCCTGATTGATCGGTCAGGATCACCTATCAACCGCGCAGCGCTTCCTGTCGTCCGCCCCAACAGGCGAAGACACTTTTCTTAGTAATTTATGGGGTGCTAACCAGCCATGCATCGACAAACGCTCGCTTGACCTGCGAAACCAGCGTTTGCAAGTTCAATAGCGTGGCGGACTGACCGTAATTATTTATTGGGCTCTGAATAATAAGCTGAATGCAATCGCCCACATTACGCAGCCAACAAAAACATCCAGAATCTGCCACGCACGTGCATTGGCGAAATATGGCGCAACTAGACGCGCGCCGTATCCTAAAGTCACAAAAAAGCTGAAAGACGCTAACGCTGCGCCGATCCAAAATATGAAAGCATCATTTGGATATTGCGCCGATACAGAGCCAATCAATACGACAGTATCCAGATACATGTGCGGATTGAGCCATGTCACCGCCAGGCACGTTAATACTGCGGATTGCCAGCTTTGTTTTATATTACCGACGGCATGTAATACGCCTGAGCCTGTCCAGGCTGAGTAGAAAGATTTTGCGCCGTAGAAGATTAGAAACGCCACACCGCCATAAAGCAGAAAGTCGGTTAATCGCGGGATTTCTGTCGTCATCCAGTTAAAGCCGGCAACGCCCACACCAATCAACAGAGCATCTGTAATCGCGCAAATGATGACGACAATACCGACATTTTGCCGTTGAAGACCTTGTTTGAGTACAAACGCATTTTGCGCACCGATAGCAAGAATGAGAGACAGGCTGACGCTAAAGCCTGTGAAAAATACGCTCATTTTATTATCCAGTAATCATTTCATTGACTGGCATATCGAAGAAAGTATCCTTAGCCAAATTAAATGATATTTATTTGCATTAGGAAAATTAATGTTCAAGCATCCTCAACTGGAAGCTTTAAACGCCGTGATACGCACGGGTAGCTTTGAGGCTGCCGCTGCTTATCTCTCTGTCACCCCTTCTGCTGTTTCACAGCGGGTAAAACAGTTGGAGGAACGCGTTGGCATGATTCTGATTGAGCGCTCATCGCCATGCCGGGCCACGCCCGCAGCAGCCAGAATGATCAAACACAGAGATCAATTGCACTTGTTGGAGCGCGAGCTTTCTGTTGATCTTGGTCTTTCAGTTGATAATTCGACACCGGTTAGAATTGCTGTCAATGCTGACAGTCTTGCCAGTTGGCTACTGGCTGGACTTGCACAGGCCGGGGGCTTCTTTTTTGACCTTGTTATTGATGATCAGGACCACTCAGAAAGCTGGCTTAAGAACGGCGAAGTGGCCGGCGCAATCACGTCGCGCATAACCCCGTTGCAGGGTTGTGATTGTTTCCAGCTGGGCACATTGAAATATATTGCCACGGCTAGCCCCGCATTTTGCCAGCGTTATTTTTCCGACGGCATTAATGTCGATAATTTTCTGAAGGCGCCCGCTTTGACCTTCAATTCCAAAGACAGATTGCAGCGTGATTGGGTGGCAAAAGTAGTTGGCAAACCCGTCAATATACCAACTCATTACATCGCCAGCAGTCATGGCTTTGTCGATGCGGCGCTGCTTGGCATAGGTTGGGGAATGAACCCGACTGCACTGGTTGACCAGCATATTCAAAAAGGTCGTCTCATACCGCTTGTGGCCGATCAACCGCTTGAAACACCGCTCACATGGCAAGTTAATCGGCTCACAGCAAGAGCACTGCTTCCGGTCACAGAAGCAATTTGCAAAGCGGCTAAAGAGCTTCTTTGAAAGATAGCAAGGTTTGCTTTGTGCAAATGCCGATATGCGCTTTATACCGTTGTGCTTGAGACTTTCATGAGAATTATGCCAGCCAGTATCAAAGCGCCAGCAGTTAGCCGCATTGGGCTTATGCTTTCGCCAAGCACAAAAATACCAACGGCAAAGGCCCCTATTGCGCCAATACCGGTCCATACAGTGTAAGCTGTGCCTAGTGGAAGTGAGCGCATAGCTAGCGCAAGTAAAGAAAAACTAGCAATCATTGTGATGATGGTGATGGAGCTTGGCGCCAAAAGCGTGAAGCCTTCGGATTTCTTCATGAAAAACGCCCAAACAATTTCCAGCAAACCTGCGAGTACGAGATATATCCAAGCCATTATTGACCCCTTTTTGGGGTCGTCCCCGAATAATTCGCTTGAGTGCAGGTCGTCCTGTACTAGCTGTTACCTATGGTCAGAAATTGGAAATTTCAAGATATTTTGCCGCTGCATATTTAGGGCGGCAAACCAATGTTTTGGCAGCACTATCAGGATAGAGCTTTTTTCAAAAAGGTGTTTCTCCGCATGTTAACCCGCTGATGCAATGTGTGAGAACAGACAGACAAGAAAGTGTATTTGTCATCACGCCGTATAGCTCAAATGTGTCTATGCCGAGTGCAAAACAGCACAATTTTTATCTTTGGACGACCGTTCTGCGGTGGCTGCAATGAATTGCAATGAGACCTAAGTGCCGTTAAAGACTTGGCGGAAATTCACACATCGGAGAATGAACTTCTATGACTCAATCAAGCACACTGAAGACAGCATCCAATCCGCTCAACCTTCAGCAAAGGTCCCTCGCCTGGCAAATCACAGCCGTCGTTCTTGGTACAATATTCCTCGCGGTTTCCTCCTATATCGAAGTGCCAATGGTACCTGTTCCAATTACGATGCAAACATTTGCTGTCGCTTTGGTTGGCGCACTTTACGGCTGGCGTTTGGGTGCAATCACAGTCACGGCATGGCTGGTTGAAGGCGCTATGGGCTTTCCTGTTCTTGCTGGCGGTGCCGGCGGTCTTGCTCATTTTGCAGGCCCAACGGGCGGTTATTTATTTGCGTTCCCGTTTGCTGCCGCTGCTGCCGGCTGGCTTATCGAAAAAGGCTGGAATGGCGATCGCCTGTTTCTGGCGTTTTTGGCAATGCTGATCAGTAATGCAATTTGTCTTGTAGTGGGGGCAACCTGGCTGTCATTCATGATCGGCGTAGAAAAAGCGATTGCTTTTGGCGTAACGCCATTCCTTTTGGGCGCAGTTTTAAAATCCGGTTTGGGCGCAGCAACGCTCAAACTCTTTAAATGGGGCGCTGAACGTCAACGTTCATGACGGTTCGACTTCGTCCACACCATCTTCTTTGCCTGCTAACCTATGTGGGCAAAGGATATAGCGCTGAATTTATCGCGAATTACGATAGGATTGCAGCGCGCCTTTCAGACGGTGAAGATATCGAGATTGTTGCGGGGCCTGATGATATCTGCGCTCCGCTTCTTGATGATGCTGAGGCACATTGCTGGCGGGACAGTATCACCATTCGCGACAAAGCTGCCGCCGCAGCGCTCACCGAAAAGCTTCAAACATCGATTGATGCTGGCCTCAGACTTTCTCTGAGCCAATCCACTCTCAATAAAATGCGAAAATCATTTGCTGCTGGCTCAATCCGGCAGGCCTGTACCAGATGTGAATGGCACGATTTGTGTACTGACGTCGCCGCATCCGGCTATGACAATGCCAAAGTCAGCAAATAGAACCGCTGTGGCCCGAGTCTGAGACTATGATTTGCGTGCGGCCTGTTTTAGGGCAAAGCCGATAAAGCCGGTTGCCAGTAAAAGCGCCAGTCCGAGCAAACTCAAACTATCCGGCAATGTATCAAACACGATGACGCCCAAAATAGTCGCGGAAAGCAATTGAACATACACAAGTGGCGCCAAGCGTGAAGCGTCGGCCATTTTGGTTGCAGTCACATAAAGCAAATTGCCAATGGCTGAACAAGCGGCGCTCAAGAGTACAAGTATAGTGACATCCATATCCATTTGAGGGGCTGCAGGGATGCCCCAAGGTGCCAGAATGACAGCGCCAACAATAAGGTTTGACAAAAGAAGGCTTCGTGAATTTGACAGATGCGAAAGCCATTTTGTGGCAACCAGAAAACAGCCATAGAAAAGACCGGCACTCACCGCCCATAAATGTCCGACAGTCAGACCAAAGCCGGGTTTGACGACAAGCAAGACACCGCAGAAGCCGATAAAAAGCAAAAAAGTCCTTACGCCGGAAATCTCCTCTTTTAAAAGCCAACCGGCAAGAAAATAGGAAATGATTGGTCCAATAAAGAAGGCTGCAAATACATCTGCAATAGGCGTTGTTGAAAGCGCGGTTAATATACATATGATGGCGAGCATAATAAAAATACCGCGCAGCCATACGCGCCAGTTGGATAGAATTTTATAATCAAACTGCCTGCCCGCATATGCTGCAATGATCAATATTGAGCCGAGTGCAAACCGGCTCCAGGCGACGAAGACCGGCGCAATAGCGCCCTGATCTGTCATGCCGGATGTCATCCATTTTCCAGCGGTATCGCCTGCTGGAATAAACATCATCCCAAGGCACATAATAAGTGCGGCTTTGACTAAAGTTGTTTTTTCCATCTAATGGCGGATGCCCAAATTGTTTCTAAATAGCATTGTTGATACTCTAAAAAACGGATTCACAAGGTCTGTTGGCCGCTGTTTGGTTCGGTCGTGATAGATTGCATATGAGGAAACATTGGCCTTTGGACAAAGCGTGTTTGGGCGTGACAAGTGCAATAAATTCGTCAATCTAAAGGAATGGAACCTTCAAACGATATTAAACGTCTCGTCGACATAATGGCGCGTTTGCGTGATCCGCAGAACGGTTGTGCCTGGGATGTCGAGCAAACATTCGAAACCATTATGCCTTATACAATTGAAGAGGCATATGAGGTCGCAGACGCCATTGAACGCGGCGATATGGATGATCTGGCTGACGAGCTTGGAGACCTGTTGCTGCAGGTTGTTTATCACGCGCGCATGGCTGAAGAAGCCGGTTTGTTTGCATTTGGTGATGTCGTTCATGCGGTAACAGATAAAATGATCCGCCGTCATCCGCATGTTTTCGGTCCTGACAACACCCGCAGCATGACAATGGCTAAAGGCATGTGGGAAAAAGTCAAAGCACAAGAAAAGGCCGATAAAGCCAAAAGGCAACTTGAAGCTGGCACAATTAGCAAACGGCCCTCTTTGTTGGATGATGTGCCACGCGCGCAGCCATCGCTTATGCGTTCGCTAAAACTGCAAAAGAAAGCAGCCACTGTTGGCTTTGACTGGTCTGAAGCGGAGCCGATTCTTGATAAAATACATGAGGAAATCGGCGAATTGAGCGAAGCGATGCAAAGCGGCGATGAAAAACATATTACAGAAGAATATGGTGATCTTCTCTTTGTGATGGTCAATCTGGGGCGGCATTTGGGCATCGAGGCCGAAGCTGCACTTGCCGGAACCAATTTAAAGTTCAGCCGGCGCTTTGCATTTATAGAGGAAAAGCTGGATCAGGCCGGAAAGTCGATCAAAGATGCAAGTTTGGATGAAATGGAAGCGCTGTGGCAATTGGCCAAGACAGAGTTGAAGCCTTTATGAATGGTGGACTTTTTCGTCGCTACGGTTGAATTCGAAACCGGCATTGCCGAGTGCTTCTTGAACAACGGTCCAAATCTCGTCAGCAATCTCCTCAATCGTTCCTGATGCGTCGACAACTTTACAACGATCCGGCTCGGCCGCTGCAATTTCCAGAAAAGCTGCCCTGCGCGCCTGATGTTTTGCCAGTGTTTCGCGCTCAAACCGGTCAACGTCCACATCCGCCCCCCGCCGCTCGGCAGCGCGGTCCAGACCAATCTTAGGATCCATGTCCAAAATGAGCGTGAGATCGGGGCTTGTCTCATGAATTGCGACCCGCTCCAGCGTGCGCAGGAAATCACTGTCCAGATCGTTCGACGCACCCTGATACACACGAGTCGAGTCCATAAAACGGTCAATAATCACCACATTGCCGCGCTTTAATGCCGGTTTGATGACGTTTTCGACATGATCGAGCCGAGCCGCCGCAAAAAGAAGAGCTTCCATTTGTGGACCGAACGGTTCCGCCGCCGCTTTGTCCAGCACGACATGGCGTACAGCCTCCGCACCGGCTGTCCCGCCCGGTTCCCGCGATATCGTTGGTGAGAAATCCAGTTCAGCCAATCGTTCGGCGAGTTTGCGAATCTGCGTGCTTTTGCCGACGCCCTCTCCGCCTTCGAAGCTGATGAAAAAGCCCGGCCCCTTACGAATTGATTTAGTCGTGCTCAATTCTTGATCCAACCGATCGCTAGTTCAGTAATGGCATCAAGTGCTTGCCTATGGATTGGTCCTTTTGCAATGGACGCAGCAGTAAGCAATGGCGCCTGCTGTGCAAGTTGATCGCCGATATAGACATTCAGCGTCGCAATTTCCTGACCCTCTTTCACCGGAGACGCAATCGGACCCTCATAAGTAATCCGTGCCTTTAGTTTATCGCGATTGGTGAGCGGCACCAGAATTGTCACTCGATCCTTGGTTTTTAGTGGGACATGAAGATATGCGCCGCCATATAAACGCGCCTGCCCTACCACTTCATCTTTGTCGAACAATGTAAATGGCTCGAATGCGCGCAAACCCCACTGAAGCATTCTTCGGGACTCTTCGGCTCGTTCCCGTTCGCTTTCAAGACCGCTCATAGCAACAACCAAACGACGCCCGTCCTGTTTAATGGATCCGACAATTGCGTAGCCTGATGCTTCGGTATAGCCGGTTTTCAAGCCGTCAGCGCCGATGTCCATGCCAATTAACGGATTGCGGTTTCGCTGACGTATCTTGTTCCAGGTAAATTCGGTTTCAGAATAATATTTGTAATAGTCCGGATATTCCCTTTGCAGGTGAAGCGTTAATGTCACCAAATCACGGATTGAGACTTTCTGCTCCGGATGCGGCAGGCCGGTCGAATTGTAAAAAATGGAATCCTGCAGGCCGATTTGTCTGGCGCGATCATTCATAAGCCCCGCAAAGGTCGCCTCAGAACCTGCCATCCCCTCTGCAATGATGATGCAGCCATCATTGGCCGATTGCACGATGACTCCTCTTATCAAGTCCTCAAGAGGAATCGAAGACTTGAGCTCTGCAAACATCGTCGATGTGCCCGAAGGCGCGCCGCCTGTCCGCCAAGCGTTTTCACTGACATAAAACTCGTCCGTCAAAGTAAGACGGCCTGTTTTCAGCGCATTGAACACAACTTCCATTGTCATCAATTTGGCTAGCGATGCGGGTGGTATTTGCTCGGATTCCTGCTTTGAAAACAAAATAGAGCCGGTTCCGACATCCACCAGCATTGCCTGTTTGGCGCGTGTTTCAAACAGTTGCGCTTGGGCAGCACAAGTCATTGCAAAAAGTGTGAAAACAACGATCGACAGTATCGCAGCCACTTTTTGCAGCGGAAACGCCGGATTTTGAAAACTGGACTTAACTGAAATGGTAATCATCAATCAGGAACACTTTGAAACACAAGGAGCTTTCCTTGTAGCGCGTGCCAGATCAGCAATGCAAATGTCAATTTAAGATTGTATTATGCCAATGGCCGTTGGTATTAGTCGCGGCTGTTCATGCGTTTCCACAAAAGGCTGGTTTTTTCGGTTTTATAAACGTCAAAAGCCGCATTCACCCGCTGTGATGCATAAGCCGAAACAGGCACGTGTGGTCTTGGTGCGGTGATATCCGAGCCAGATGCTGTTAGAATATTTGCATCAACTCCGGGCAATGGCATTGCCGGGTTGCCGCTATGTCCTTGTACAGACGCCATCAAATATGCATCGTCCTGCCCGTGCAATGGCGCAGGGCCAACATATTCTACTCTCACTTCGGCTGTACCGAGCAAGGTATAGTCCAGAATTTCAGCAGCGCGCTTTGACAGGTCTATGACGCGATCATTGGAAAACGGACCACGGTCATTGACGCGAACAATGACGGAATGGCCATTTTTCACGTTCGTTACACGCGCATAGCTTGGCAGCGGCATTGTTTTGTGCGCTGCCGTTAAATGGTTCATGTCATAGACTTCGCCATTGGCGGTTTTGCGACCGTGAAATGCCTTGCCATACCAGGAAGCGCGGCCAAACTGGACCGGCTTTGGTGTGTTCGTCGGGTGGTAGCGGCGTCCTTTTACAACATAGGATGAGCCGACTTTGGCATAACCACCACCGCGTGGCAGCTTGGTACCTGTCGCGACAATCGGGCTTGCCGAAACGCCATAGGCGCTTTCTGTGAAGTTTTCCGCACCGGATGTCGCGCCGTTATCCAACGGGCCTGGCGCGGCGAAATTCATTTTAGCGCGTGGCGTACCGGATTCGGTGCCAATTTTCGACGTGGAAGATGAACATGCAGAAAGCATAGCGCTGCCTATGAAAAGGCATGCCAAAACTTTGATTCTGTTTTTGTATAGATTGTCCACCATCGCTAGGTGACATACACAAAAGTCTTTTTATAGCCAAGTTAAAAACACGGCAGGTCAAATCACGTTTTCTAACAAGGTTATTCAGTTCTTAATCAGCCGCTAATGCGTGCTGTGCCTGAATAGCCATCATCACGGGTCCAGTTCAATGTGGTTTGCCCTGTTTTCTCAATGGTAAAGCAGGATACTCTACCCTTGTACCAGGTCGGAAATTGCTGGCAGAGCTTCTCGCCGTCCACAAACCATTTGCCGGTTTCCTTGGGCGCAAAATATTTACCAAGGCCGGTTTTGGTTCCGTCTCCTGTCACTTGGCCGTTGGAACGGTACTCAAGTGGAAACTCGCCGCCTAAACGTATTTTCAAATATACACGCTTGCCGGAAACAAAGTTCTTCAGTTCGGCGCCGCTCAATTGTTCACCGGCATTTACATAATTGGATGTCAAAGTGATTCCCAAAATGCCGACAATCGCTGCAATCCGGTTCCGCATTATTCTCTCCATTTGTTTTTTTAATGATATTTACGGGTGGAGAACGGTTCGGATCATTTGAAACTGAAGAAAATCAAAAAAAAATTACATCAATGCGGGATTGATCTTGCGGTCATCGAATTGTCATGCCATTAGGAGCGCGGTTTGGAGGGGTGGCCGAGTGGTTTAAGGCACCGGTCTTGAAAACCGGCGTGCGTGAGAGCGTACCGTGGGTTCGAATCCCACCCCCTCTGCCACTTATCTTAATTAAGCCACTGATTTCAGTGGCTTTTTTGTTATTTATTGTGCGGTGTCCTAATGCGTTACCGAATTCCTAAACTAAGAGTTTTATCCTAATCTCAGCAATGTTGGAGGGCTCTGCTTAGAATATGTCGATTCTAGATGATTGGATTGAGCGCGCAGAAACTCCCAAAACACTTGGGGACTGGCCAGCATGGGAGGCTATTGCTCCTCGTGGTCGAGACGCTAAGCACGGTCCTGAAACGCGGCTCGCCTCGATGCGTTGCGAAAAATATGAGTTCGTGGTGCCATTGGCTACGGCGTCCAGCCTCTTGATCCAAGGTTTAAGGCTCCGAATGTTAGCTCCAAGTCAAAGAAAAAATGAAGATTTAGTTGCAAATTTGGAATCTCTGTATCAAGGCAAGTTTCGATGTATTGCTCGAATCGAATTCTGGCCGGAATCGCCACATTTCAATAAGCATTGGAAAAGGCTTGGAATACAAGCAAATGTGCAGGGTTCTCATGTGCATTCTACTCGGCTCAACTCAAGGCTGGGTGAAGATGCGTTTCTCCCTTTTGAGAACCTGCCTTGCGCAGAACCTATTGATGAGCCCACCTCCTTCAGAGAGGCTGTTAATAAAATTGAGACGATCTATAATATATCAGGTTTAAAAGAAATCGAGGCGCCGCCATGGAACGATCAGCTCTTTTGAATAGCAGAGAAGACATCCGCTCCGTCGCTAAAGAATTAGCGAGTTCACTCGCATTCACACAGGAGCGTGCTGGACGAGTCAGCGTTGTCACGCCGGTCATTTATCCCGGCGGGGCTAGAGTCGTGCTGACAATCGAACCTTCTCCAGGTGGGTATTTTGTCAGCGACCTAGGGTCGGCATTCAGGGAAGCTGACATAATGAATGGAGCGTCAATTTTCACTCGGATTGCTCGGCAAACAGCCGCGAAGTTTGACATACGCTTTGATTCGGAAATGTTTTTTGAGCTAGAAATCCCTGAGGATTCACTCGTTGCTGCAGCTCTCGCCGTTTCCAATGCTTCGCGACATGCTGTAGAGCAGGTCGCGGAAAGTTTGTCTGAAAAACGTGCTGATCAACAACGTGACGTGCTTTGGCAGAAGCTTGAACGAGCTTTTCGTCCCGAAAGAGTCGAAAAAGATGTCGAGTATAGAGGCGCGAGTGCTAATTGGAAGTTTGATGCTTTGGTATCATTAGATGGTGGGCGGCGAGGACTGTTTGAACTCGTTCAGCCAAGCCCAGTTTCAGTAAACTCAGCTATCAGTAAATTTCTTGACGTTTCCGATTTAGACGATCGCAACACTCAACTAAATGCAGTTGTTACTGATCGAGATAAAACTGCTCATTTGACTTTATTGGGAAGTAGAGCAAACGTTATTCCAATCAATGCAGCGACGGAGCTTTATCTGACTGCGGCTTAGTTTTTTGTCTGACAATTAGTTATCTGTAAAATAATAGATGCAGATATTTAACAATCCCAAGCAATTGGTCGAGGGTTTCGACCTCAACTTGTCGCTCAATGCCGACAAACGACAAGGACAAAGTCCACTGCCCTGTCCGAGGCGGTTTTTTGAATAACCCGAGCAAGGCACTGATTGCCATAATTATGCATCGATCATAGTGTGGTATCCGGTCGGCCGATGATAAAACTTTCTCTGATAACCGGATTGAACGCCATAGCTGGCGACGAGTCGGGGCTTGGGTGGCATTCGTAATCTCCTTAACTGTCGAATCCACCTGATAGGAAGTTATTCTCTATGGCTGGATTTCGTCAATTGCGAAGTTCGAGTTTCATTTTCTATTTGACGCGCTTGAAGAGCCAGCGCACACTCCGGCAGAAGTTCTTTATCGAAGGGAATGAACATGTCCGGCTACGATAAAAATAAGGACTACGGCGGCCCTGCCCCGACATGGTGGGGATCAGCTTTGCTGATACTGGCGATCGTGGGCTCTGCAGCGCTGGCGCTGATGTATACGCACTAGCGCGATAATCAATTGCCGCACCACACCCGCGGCGGGTGCGGCCAGCGAACAGCCAGACGCTCTGCCAACAACACGTCGCCGGCCATCCGCCCATTGCGCAGCTTTATGCTAACGAGGTCGCGGTTCATACCACCCTTCTCGCCGTGCCAAATGATTGAATAACCACCTGACATCAATTGCTGCAGGCGCGCCGTTGCTCGGGCTGCAATCGCGGGCTCTCTCGCGCACTCGGCATGACCGGCATACTCGGGCGTATCCCAGCCCTTGGCGCGCCATTTGACGCCATTTTGCCAGCCGGTATCACCGTCCACCAAGCAAGTAACCTTGCGGGCTGCGCGATTGCCGCCTTCGCAGAGCGGAATCGCAAACGCTGACGACATGACCAAAGTTGGAACAAAGAAAAGAAGAGCAAGAATCAGTTTTTTCATCAATTGAAACATATCGGCGATCGGCCGCCTGGTCGAGACCAAGCACTCCGCCCTCCACAGCGTGCGCCGTTACGCATTCTATCGTACGGGCAATCGCAAGAGCCTGTCCTCGGACTCCTTACGGGTGTACCTGCCCCACTTCGCGCCACCTTTGCCTTGGGCCTTGGTGTAGAAATAAGGGATTGTGGTTTGGGTACGCCGAGGGCTCGTTCAGTAAGATAATCACCGTGAACCCATGCGTTTCGAAAGTTTGAAGGCATTTGAATTTGTCGCCACGCTCCATCGCGTGATGCAACAAGGATCCGCGTTCCCGCCGCAAGTTTACCAACAATTTTTGAATCTGTGGTTGGCCTGCTTCTCACATTCAAAGTTGTTGTAACCGACAACGATTGAGAGGGCTCAACCGATACTTTAGGCACTGGCACAGACCGCTTGGTATCCGGCGTAGGCGCCTGTCTATTTGGTATGGATTTTGGAACTGGATAGCTGACCGTTTCCTGAATCTGTGGGGCTTGCGTAACAGGCGCTCTGTTTGCTGGCGATTCAGTCGCATCATCACCGTCGCCAATTAAGTAGCCGACTATAAGTGCGCCGATCACAAACCAGCCTGTTTTGCTGCTCGCTTTGCCCATATAGCCATCCCCCGCAGAAAGCTAACACGGAAGCTGATTAGCACAATAGGCTATTTAATTTCGATGCCACATGGATGAAGTCGTCAGGTTATTTGGATATTCTTTGCTATGAGACCGTTGGCGATCGCTCTGGCGGCAAAGTGCGATCTGTTGCGCAGTTGGCGCTCTGTTATGCACTGAAAGCGTGCGACACACTTGACAGGCATTTCCTTTGCTTTGGCAAGCGAGCGGGCGCACAGCGCCCTCGCCTCGGCACTGTAACCGCGCAGGAATTGGATTGGCCATGCCAAGACAATTTCCATTTGAGCTATTTCGGCGGGTGTTGGGCGCGGTCGATAGATGATGCGCTTCTCGGGCTGCTCACTGTCAACCTGCGCCACAAGGTCTTCAAAAGTCGCCGCATATTCAGGCCACGCATTGGCGTGTCCGCGAGGTCCTGTGCGCTCGCGTGGTAGCGCGAGCAGTGTCATGTAGGCTTCGATCATCAGACGTTCGACGTGTTCTGGCGTCCACTCTGGCGGCGTGTAGACCTCGTCAAGATCGTCCCGAAAGGGATGCGCGGGAAAGCCCATTTATTGTCCTCCAAGAACTTGTTTAGTCGATCATGTCATTCAGCGCCGAGACAACGATCGCTTCCATCAATTTGATTTCGCGCGCATCTTCATCACCGTCTGGCACAAAGAAGGCGAAAGCAGCCGCCTTGGCTTTAATCTGCTTCGTTTCTTGCGATTTAGCGGGGATACGCGCCATGAGTCCGCATAAATCGTATAAATCATCTGAGATGGTTTTGATCCTTGCCCAGCGGTCTTTGGTGCTGTTTTTGAAGGCTTTGTCTGTCGCCTTGTCCATTTTTTTGCTCAACCGCTCGAAGTCACGACCATAACTTTTGAGTAACAGCTCGCTCGTGGTGTTCGATTTCGGCTGGGCGGCAGTTCGTGGGTTTTCGATCAACATTTTGGTTTCCTTACATTGCATATTGATGATGAGAACATGCTGCCAAGTGTCTGAAAAACAGTCAATTTACGGGATTTGCTAATATTTCACGGCTGGGCTGTGCGGATATTGTTGCAAATGCTGGATTGACTGGCATTGGCCTTAATAAATGATGCTAATCTTAAATTAGCGAACCTTGCTAACCGAAACGGCTGGCAAGACTCGCTGATTCTGTATGCAGCTATCTCGGAATGATCCCGATGTTTATTAGCTGTAGCTGCGCGGTCGTTTTTAGTTCGTCAGTGGTGAAGCCAGCGCCGAATATTAGCACTGGCTTCTTGACCTCTGCGTCACGCACCAGCGCGACCGCTTTTGCAGAATTCACGCTTGCGTCAGTTCGGTATAGAAGAACAGCAGCCGCAACCTCACTGCCGTCTACTGCGTCCGGGTCGGCGGGCACATATTCTTTGGAACTGCTGACTTGTCCGAGAACAGTTCCAGCATCTAAGTCACCTGCCCCAGCGGCGATTGTGATTGTGTCACGCGAGCGATAGCCGTTGGCCTCAGAGAGAACAACTTCAAGGTCGCGAGCGCGTTCAGTCATTGTAGACATGGGAGTTTCCTTTATCTTTTATCGCTGCCCGTCGAACGGTTCGGCCTTCGCCTTTCTTCGGCTTGCAAACACTTCTGAGGCATTCGGCAATGTGTTGGCTGTTTCAGACGCTTGAGACTGCTGTCCGCTTGATAACAGCTCACCCAGCGCGTCTGTGCCATTGAGACGATTTTGCAGGCTGGCGGGATTGTTCGCCGGTGCTTCTGCGTTGCCGGTCTTGAGAGCAAATTCGATCACCTTGTCCGCCGACATATCAGGCGCGTCAGCTGCAAGCGTTAGCGCTGCTTTGAAGGCAGACGCATTTTCAGCCAGCTTGTTGGAGTTGGCGATCGATAGGATGCGGGCGCGTTCGGCATTGGCACCCACTTTTTGACCGTCAGCATGACTGGCGGCGATCGCATCGTCTGCGTCTGCCTTCATGGCGACTTGGCCGCCGGCATCGGAAGAATAGAAATAATCTAGCATTTTAAAGTCCTTCTCAGTTGGTTTTCTTGGAGGGGGAATCAGGCACGCTGCGCTCGGCTACAATCTCATCATCAGACATACGGGTTCACGACTTGTTCAAGAATTTCTATGATTGAATCGTCGGTCTTAGGTAAAGCAACGTGCAGTTCACGTGCTAACTTGGACAGATATTCGTCCAGCGCGAGCAGCGATGCTATAATGTTTGCTTCTTCCTGTTTTGGCGAAGTATCTGATGCTGGGAGCAGTTCTGAATAGAGCTGCGCAGTGTTTTCGAGGTTATTCTTTAAAAGAATAATGCTCTCGTTTATAGATTTCGAGCTCATTGGTTTTATCTCCATTTTGCGCTTTTTTAAGCAACACTCCATTCTTGGTCGAATTGACCGCCTGCCAGCGCATCAGCCTGCATCTCACCAAGCTTTTGATTAATGCGTTCTGCCAGCGCCTCAGCGCTTTCGCCGGGCTGTTGGTAGATGGCGATCGTCACACCGCCCATATTGACCACAGCTCCACCGCCGGCCATTTTCGCTGTATTGGCAGCGTTGTGGACATAACCGTTTTTATTAGCAGTAATCAGTTCAGGGCCGCGCTCACCGGTCAGGTATGTGCTGCCGCGGTAAATTGGCCCGCCGCTCGCGCGTGCGCCTGCAATCCCGCTCTGCGGGCCGCGAACAGTTACACCGGGCAACGAACGCATTCCCTGCGCAGCTTTGGATAATTTCAAATTAAAAGAATCAAGGCTCGAGCTGTCGATATTCGGCCTAACCGACAGTTCGTTGAAAGACCGGATTTGATCTTCTAATTGAGCGGCTTTTTGCTGCAAAGGACGCACAAGGTTTTCGGCGTGTTCTGGCAGTTTTGATGTCTCTCGAATCTGCTGAATTTTGGCATACACCGCATCAAGCTCTGATTTCATATTATCAACAGCTGCCTGATCTTCAGGCGTGTAATACTTGCCGCCTATAACACCGCCCAGCGCATCGGCGCCTTCGCCGGCTTTCGATCCAAGCCATGCACCAGCGCCAGCCGCACCCGCCCAACGCAGCAACCAGCCATATTTTGCCAACCCCGCAAACGGACCGCCGCGCGCAGCACCTTTTCCCGCACCGCCGGTTGCAACGCCGCCGCCTGCAACGGCAGCACCGCCACCCAATGCCTGCAATACTCTCAGGCCACCCTTCAAGATACTGAACGCCGCAGATACACCGGTGATGAAGGCTAAGCCTCGCCCCAGTTTCATCAAAGCCGATGCCATGATTGACACACCAAGAGCCGAAGCCGTTAGCGTAAGTCCATAACCGCCAAGCTGTCCGAGCGACTCGGCGACACTTCCTGGTTTCAGTCCAATAAAACGTTCTGCTTTTGCAGTGAACTCACCAGCAGCCTCTCCAAAATTTTTCAGAGTATCTCCGAAAGTCTGAAAGTCCGCCGCAATGGCAGACAAGCTTGTTTGCTTCTCACGGCGGAACATTTCCGAAATCCAGATATCGCCGGTGTCAGGCACATCCTTGCCAAACACGAAGTCATGGAGTGATTTTAGACCGCTATTGAGCGCGTCAACGCCAGCCGCCGCATCATCAAAGCCTAAGCCCGCAGCAAAGCCGTCCATGCCGGCACCGATCTTGTCAAACAGTGTCGTACGATCGCTCAATGTGGCGAGTGTGTTAACAATTTTGTCTGAAAACGCGACAATCGGCGGCAGCAATTTAGAGCCAAACATTGCGCCGATATTGGATATATTGTTGCCGAGAACTTTGAGCTTTTGCTCTGTGGTATTGGCGAACAACTCAAAGGTTTTGTTGACCGAACCTGCCGCGTTTTTGGCATCGGATAGCTTATCCAAACGGCCAACAATCGTATCTATGTTCTCCGTAATTGCAGCCGCATCGTCGCCATATTCAAGGCCAAACATGTCGAGGAAAAGACCGGCGCGGGATTCCGCATCCATCTTTTTCGCCATCTTAAACAGGTCTTTCATGGCCTCGACAGGCGTGTCGTAGAATTTCTTTTGGAGTTTGAGCGAGTATCCCTTGCCGCCGACCTTATCGAGCGCCTCACGTGCTTTCTTGTTTTTAGAGATCGTGCCCATTTTGGTCATCATGGCATTCATGCCGGTACCGGCCTTAGACGATTCAATACCGATCTCGTTCAAGCTCGCACCAAAGGCAGCAAGTTGATCGGCCGTCACGCCGAATGTTTTGCCCGTCGCCGCAGTGCGGATGAGAAAATCAATGACTTTTTGTTCGGATGTTCCCGCGCTGTCGGCCGTATAGTTGATTGTATCGGCAAGGCCGCGCAACTGCGCCATATCAAGCCCGAACGCGTTCTTGAGCTGCGACAAGCTGTTTGCGGTGTCTTCTGGCATCATATCGAAGGCGACCGCTGCCTTGGCACCGAGCAATGCAAACTCTTCGAGGTCTTTGTTGGCAATGCCGAACTGAGCTGCTTGAGCAACCAGCGTTGCGATCTCGGTACGTGCCAGTGGCATCGAGTTGGACAGCTCTGTAATCCGGCGTTCCATCACACCCAGCTCACGTGCGCTGAGTGTCGATTTCTTAGCAACGTCAGCCATTGCGGTTTCGAACTTCATTGCATTGCGGATTGAACCGCCAATGCCGACACCGACGCCGATATATCCCGCACCAAGTAGCGCGAGATTCCTGATTTGACTACCAACCATTGCGCCCGTCGCGGCCTGCGATCGGGCAAAGCCTGATGATTGCCGGCGCAACGACCCCAACGAACGGCCAATCCCACGCGCTTTAGCACTAACTCCGTCCCGCATCGAGAGCACTAATTCTGATCTCAAGCTTGCCATTTAATGGTCCTCTTCAAGAAAATGTGAATCTGGGTGCGACGCGGACATTTTCATTTTTCGCTATGTCGCACTTTTTGATTCAAAATCCTTATTTTACTCAGTATCTGGTCTGAAAATCGGGACCGGACTCGCAAAAACCCAAATCTGAAAAACACGCGATATTCGGGCCGCAGCGCCCCCGCGTCTCTTCCTTTTTGCTCAAAAGGGACCCAGCCGGGGGGTGGGCAGGCAGCTGGAGACTTCCAAGAACAGCCGCCTGCCCGCTGCGCGTCAGGACGTTGGAGTAAGTTCGCGCGCATTTGATTCATCCAGTGCTATGTCTGCCGGGCTGCGGCCGTCGTCGTGGATGATCTCCACGCCCAGCAGTGCTTCGATGCTAACCTCCGGTCGGTGTTCAAATTGATTTGGATTATTTTGAATCAATTCGCATTCGACGCGTTCGAGCTTAAGTCGCTCTTCTGCGAGAGCTGTCAGCTTCGCTTCACGCTCGGCCGGATCCAGTGCGTTTTCATCGTCAGCCAGCTCATTTATCTCGGCTTCGATCTTTGCGATCATCGCATCTTTATGAAGCCAGGCCATTTGGCATGTCCTAAGGTCCGCGCCCACGAGGCTCAACTCATCAGCCGCACCAAGAAAGCTGAATTTGAAGGGCTCGCCTGTATCAATGCAGTGCAGCATATCTGGGGCGCCTGCCGCCGCCATGCGTTCAATCTTTGCTCGGGACGCTTGCTTAGCCATTGAAGCCGGATATGGTGCGCTTTGAACTTGATGCATATCTGCCGTGAGCTCTGCGATCTGCTGTCTTAGTTTTGAGATGTCGCTGCCCTTGGGCAAATCAACATTGCACGGCTGCAAGAAATCATCCCGATCGATCTTTTTCAGCCAGTTTAAAGCCCGGTCAGCAAGGGCTGCGATTTTTTGAAACTGATCTTCTTTTGAGTGAACTTTCTTTTGAAGTTCTGCGATTTCATCATCCAGATTCGCAATTTCTTGACGAATTGCCGCGATTTTTTTGACATTAGACCCGAGCTGGAATTGATTGTAATTATCATCTTCAAGCTGTCCGATTTGGGGAACAAGAGCGTCGCGTTCTTTTGCAAGCACTTTGAGCTTATCCATTGCAACCATTACGACTGCATGGGCTGCCTCGCGCGCTTCGAACAAAGATTCAAGAATTAATTCAGCGTTCGCTGGCAGTTCAATGCCAAGAGCTTTCGAAATTTTGCTCGAGTTTTTAATTCTTTGTGCGTCACTAGCGAATGTAGTTACGATGGACTTTGACATTTGAGGCTCCTTAGTCCAGCCAGCATCCACAGAAGCTTTTGAACTTAAAAGGCCCATCTAATTTCAGAGAACATTCAATATCTGACGGGTTGTAAGCCCGGCGTCGCGTGCCTTGAGTACGAGCCAACAGAGTTCATCTTTACGGTTTGTGTGTCGGCATGTTTGATCGGTTCGCGTCCGTGGCCATACTGTTGAGCGGTATCGATCCAAGAGCTGGCTTATTTCTTCGGCTGCTTTGTTTGTTGTGCGATTGCCGAAGACTTCTTTGCGCAGCGCTCGGATAAGTTCGTTGCGATTATTCAAGGCGACACTAAGTGCCAACGAGTTTTCGCCGCGTTTAGTAAGATAGCCAATTTCGCGACCAAACGGTTCAACGTTACCCAGCAGCGCTGATTCCGCGAGATTTGCGAGCCGATCACCATTTGGATGCATGCGCAATGAATCTCTTATCAGGCGCAAGTTTGCTATTGATGGCTGTACTGTCACTTGCGCAGCATCCCGCGCGCTTCGATCAAAGCAATCTCGCGCTCAACAGCCTCACGAAACTCGTCAAGAGAAGCACGCGCTGCAAATTCACTAATTCCAACATTTGTTTGAGCCGCTACATAGTCGTCAGCAATTCTGTACCAGTAGCTACGACGTTGTTTGGCCGTCTTGCTTAGATAGAGCTTTGCGACTTGGCGGGCCTTGCCTGTGCGGCGGCCGCCTGGAAACGGAATCACCTTTGCAGTTGGTCGCCAGTTGAAGAGTGGGAGATCGGTCATCGCAGACCCCCATCGTATGGTATAGATAAAGATAACCTAGAAATCAGGACGGTTTTCATCGCACACCCCCATCATTCGTCCCTGTTTTCTGGACAGGCCATCCTAGTTTTCGGGATAGGGATTCCAATTCCGTCCCAGTTTTAGGGATGGGACCGTCCTTGTTTTCGGGATGGGATATTTTTTTACCGTTGCGTCCATTCGGGTTGTTTGGATTTGCTTTGACGATGTTGTAATCATTGTTTTCCGACCAGTGTAGGTACAGCTTTCGGGGCTGCAACGGCCGACCAGCGTTGTCTTTGCCAGGCATTGCCAGTTCAGTAATTTCATACTCTGGCGACTTTCCCTCGCCATCGATACCAAGCCTTCCTGGTTCTTTCACGACTATGAACCCCTTGGCCTGAAGGCACTGAAAGGCTTTGGCCGTTGTATCGGTCGACCCTACTCCCATTGCTTCAGCAGCTTGGCGGACGCTGAGTTTAATTTTGCCGTTATTATTGTGCTCAGTACCGCGCCACTGGAATTTTATCCAAGGATAAAGAGCCTGCGCGCTGGAACTCAAAGCTCGCCAAGCCGGTGTCTCGCAGGTTGGCCTCAGAACCTTAGTGTAGTGTTCGTAACCCTTTTCATTTGCTCTGTGCTTCTGGGCTCGTTTACTCATACCCGGCCTCCGCGCGCGCTTCACGCGCCGCGACGATTGCTTCGCAGCTTTCCCGCGGTGAGAGCCCAAAATTCTCTTTCAGTAGGCTGATTATCGATCGTTCGTCTCGATCGGCCAGCTTTCGGCGCTGGTGGAGATAATCAAGTATCTGGGCGCGGTCTGGGTGATCGAACGTTGCCATTACGCGGCCTCCCCGTCGCGGGACGCGATACGCGCGTTGATCCAAGCATCGATTTCCGATGCAACGAATGTAACGCGCTTTTGACCGAGAATTACTGCTTTAGGAAAATCGCCCGCAGATCGATGGCGATTGATTGCGGTTCGACTTAGCGATGTGCGCGCGCATACATCTTTTATACTGATGAGTTTTGGCTGGTCCATTTTGCCACTCCGTTTTTGTTGAACGTGGTGGCAACTTGCAAAATCCAGTGCTGGGTGTGCTATTGTGGAAACGTGTTTTCGTCTACCAATTTTGACATGTTTATCTCGGCGGTGAGTTCTTTAAGAATTCGTCTTTCCAACGCCGCGCCACACTGCTGAATCGATCAGCACTAAGCATCGCAATGTCCAATTTCAGGAAAACGGGATCGACCAATGTCGCTGTCCATAAATAATCTTTATTCGTGTCGGCGGGATAAACGGCTCCGTCTTGATGGGCGCCATAAGCAGAATTGAACCGAATTTGCCAAATAGAAACGATGAATTCGGCTTCCATTTGTTTGCAACTCACCCATCGCTGCGAAGTCGATACCTTGATCGCGTCTTTTAGCTGTGCCGCCGTTTCCGTACTGTATTCTGTTTCGCCCCTTGCACTCAATTGAGCAAGAGCAGTTTGAGCTGCTTTCAGGGTATCTGTTCGCTTCTTTTTAAAAGTGCTAAATTTGCGCTCATTTCCAAATTGCGAATTTTCAATCCAACTGTAAAGAAATCGTCGTGCGAAGTGATTCAAGACGTTTTCCAAATGATCGCTGAAATCACCTGCAAATAGTGGCCTTGCTTCGGCGATGACTTTGGCATCGTAAGAATACTCAACCATGTAGCTTTACCACGCCGTCGACAGCAGGATTGAGATATGCCGCCCACGCTTCCATTAGTTTGCGCCGCTTATTGAGCGCTGTGTCTCGTCGATAAGCCAATTCGGTCTTGTCGCCAAAAACGTGTGCAAGGCTCATTTCTATAATGTCGCGCGGCTGACTGGTTTCATTTCCTGCCCAATCTCTAAATGCCGACCTAAAGCCGTGGACTGTGAAATCTGGTTCTAAGGTCTTGAGCAATTTAAGCATCGTCATATTGCTCACGGGCTTTCGGGGGTCTCGCCCTGGAAATACCCAATTCGACAGTTGCCGGTCCGCCATAAAACGAAAAACTTGAACGGCATCCGCCGTTAATGGGATCACATGCTCTCGCTCCGCCTTCATTTTGATGGCTGGGATCGTCCACGTCGCATTTTCAAAATCAACATCTGACCATTCAGCGCCGATTGTTTCGTTGGTGCGTGTTGCGCAGAGGATTGTAAGCTCAAGCGCTTTGGCTGCCATGCTATCGTTGATGCGAAGGCGTTCGACAAGCGCTGGCACTGCAGCGTAAGGCATTGCCGCAAAATGCTCTACTTTGTCTGTGCGCTTACCCAGCAGATGATCGAGATGCCCCTTCAGACGTGCCGGATTGTCTCCAAAACGGAGCTTGAGGGCCGTTGCATAGTCTAGCGTCTTTTCGATGCGGCCGCGCACGCGGTTCGCAGTCTCTCCTTTTTCGCGCCATATTGGTTTCAGTACGCTTACGATATGGTCTGTGTCGACTTCGCCGATCGGCATCTTGAGCAAAGGCTTGGCATACGTCTCTACGCTAGTGCGCCACTGGATAGCATGCTTCGGGTTCTTGAATGTTGGCAGCAGTGTTTCATGAACTGCGATGAGACAGTCGCCAAAACTACGTTGCGGCACGGCCGCTTTGCGGTATGCCATTTCCTTGCGTGGGTCGCCGCCGTGCTTGAGAATATCGCGAGCCTCGTCTGCGCGTGCCCGCGCCTCTTTTAGCGACAGCTTGCCTGCAACATTGCCGAATGCGCCAAAGCCCATTTCATGCCGGCGGCCGTTCCGGATCCATATAAATACCCAGCTCTTATTATGAGGAGCACCCGGATTCTTTGATCTCGAAGGTTTGACATGCAGCCAAAGGCCGTCACCGTCGCCATACTTGCCCGGTTCAAGGCTCGCGCTGTTCAGCTGCGTTACGGTGAGTTTATGCCTGCTCAAAAAAGTCTCTGCCTAACTCGCGTTGCGATCTGGTTCCTAATGCGACACCCCATATTGAGGCGTTGCAGCATGGACGCAGTGTGGCGAAGTGTGCAAAAAATGCAACTATTTTGATGATTTAGGGCGCTTTTTGGTCAACATGGACAGCAAGTTTATGGCAGACGGTGACACCCCCTCTGCCATTTTATGGCGAACCAAAATTAAAGCGTCCCTCGGGACGCTTTTTTTGTTTCATCACACAACGTTGTAAACGACTGTTTACGCCCCGTAAAAGTCTAGCTGTTAAAGCTCTTGTCATTGTTGAAACGGGCAGGAACAGAACATGCTGAGCAGCATTAAGTCTGGCGATTGGATTAATAAGGCCCGCCTTTCTGTTTATCCGGTGAACATTGTCGTTTTGACTGTGGCTTCACTTAGCTATGTTCTTATATCCAATGGCGGCTTCTTGCCGAATGGATCGCCTTTCGGTTCGGACTTCATCAGTTTTTGGACTGCCGCGCGTGAGGCTGTTTCAGGCAATGCGCACACGCCTTATGAACGTTTATTATTCGAGCCGGTGCAGTCTTCATTGTTTCCTGAAAGCAAATATTACGCGTTTTTCTATCCACCGCATTATTTGATCTATTTACTGCCGCTTGGCCTCTTGCCTTACTACGCCGCGTTGGCGCTGTGGATGGTTGCCACTTTCGCGCTGGCTTACTTGGTGCTGATACAAATTATCAGTTGCAAAAAAGTGGTTTTCTTTCTCGCCCTTGCGTTTCCGGCAACATTTCTCACTGTGTCGCATGGTCAAAACGCTTTTTTATCCGCTGCTCTTTTTGGCGGCGGTTTATTAATGCTGGACCGCCGTCCGCTGATCGCGGGTGTATGTTTTGGATTGCTGACTTTCAAACCGCAACTGGGTTTGCTTATTCCGCTTGTTTTGCTGGCGGGTGGCTATTGGCGCGTCATTTTTACGGCTGGATTTACAATGTTCTTTCTCATTGTTCTTTCTGCGGCAATGTTTGGCATTGATGTCTGGGCCGTGTTTTTTGCCCAAAGTGATTATGCGGTCGAAACAATGCGTGAAGGGCTGGTTAGCTGGCAGAAAATGATTTCATTGTATGCCGGATTGCGTGTTTTAGGACTGACTTACGAGCTCGCCGCAATAATACACTGGACTATTGCGGCAGGTGTTGGAGCCATTACAGTTTGGGCATGGCTACCACACAACAGATTTGATGGCGAATTGAAGAACGCATTGGTGCTCACTGCTGCGTTAGTTGTGACGCCCTTCGGGCTGAATTACGACATGTTTTTGCTTGCGCCGACAATCGCATTTATTGCCGCACATGGCATGAAAAAAGGCCTTCTGCCCTATGAGAAGTCCGTGCTTGCGCTTGCCTATTTCTCGCCCGTGTTCGTGTTGCTGTCTATGGCGCAAGGTTTTTCTTTAGCGCCTGCATTCACCGTAATGATGTTTTATTTGATTATAAGACGCCTGCGCCACGGCATATACAGTAAAGCCGCATAGGCAATTTATTTGGCGCAAACAAAAAAGGCGCCGCAATCGCGACGCCTGATCTGTATTCTAAACTGTAGATTATTGTGGAAGTTTATCGTCCACGCCTTCAACATAGAAGTTCATGCCGAGCATTGTGCCGTTATCTGCTTTTTCGCCTTCGGCAAGCCAGTCAGAACCATCTTGTTTCTTGATCGGACCTGTGAACGGCTCAAGTTCGCCGGACTTGATCTTCTCTTCTGTTTCTTTGGCCATAGCGGCAACATCATCAGGCATGTTTGAATATTCTGCCATTGCAACATTGCCTTCCGCCAGGCCGTGCCAGACATCATGTGATTCCCATGTACCATCGAGTACAGCGCCTACACGCTCTACGTAGTATGGTGCCCAGTCATCAATGATCGCTGTAAGCTGCGTTTTTTTACCGAATTCAATCATGTCAGACGCCTGACCGAAAGCCTTGATGCCACGCTCTTCTGCGACCTGCATTGGTGCTGTGGAATCAGTGTGCTGTGTTAGAATATCAACGCCTTGGTCGATCAATGATTTTGCAGCATCGGCTTCTTTACCCGGGTCAAACCAAGTGTTGGCCCAGACCACTTTGACTTTGAAATCTGGGTTTATAGATTGTGCGCCGAGCATGAATGAGTTGATGCCGCGAACAACTTCCGGAATCGGGAATGAAGCGATGTAACCGGCAACGCCTTTTTCAGACATTTTTGCAGCAATCTGACCCTGAATATAACGGCCCTGATAGAATTTTGACGAATATGTAGCAACATTTTCGCTTTCACGCTTATAGCCTGTAGCGTGCTCGAATTTCACATCCGGAAATTTCGCGGCGACTTTGTTGGTCGGGTCCATATAACCGAATGATGTTGTGAAAATGATGTTACAGCCTGAGCGGGCGAAACGTTCGATGGCGCGTTCAGCATCCGCGCCTTCCGGCACGCTTTCAAGATACGCTGTCTCAACCTTATCGCCATATGCTTCCTCTACAGCCAGAAGTCCCTGATGGTGCTGGTAGCTCCAGCCGAAATCGCCGATTGGTCCAACATAGATAAAGCAGGCTTTGGCATCAGCGGCCATCGCGCTTCCTGCAAGCAGCGAAAACGCTGCTGCGCCGAGAATTGTTTTTGTGAATTTTTTCATTTCAAACCCCTGTGGTATTATTTCGTTTGTTTATCAATGCCTTCTGGTGGCGGCTTTTGCCTTGCCCCGCTTATATCCTACCTGTCAGGCACAAATGGTTTGCCCAGCGATGCTGGAGTGTTTTTCATCGTCATGCGCTTGTTCGTTGAAATCAAGACCAGAACGATAATTGTTGCGATATATGGCAAGGATGAGAGCAATTGTGAAGGAATTGCAACACCTTGCGCCTGCGCGTGGAACTGCGCAATCGTGACCGCGCCAAACAAATAAGCCCCGGCAACAATGCGGAGCGGGCGCCATGAGGCGAACACGACGAGGGCCAGCGCAATCCAGCCGCGCCCCGCGGTCATGTTCTCTGTCCATTGCGGTGTGTAAACGAGTGACAAATGCGCACCGGCAAGTCCGGCACATGCGCCGCCAAACATGACCGCCAAATAGCGTACTTTTAAAACGTTGATACCCAGCGCGTGCGCAGAGGTATGGTTGTCGCCAACCGACCTTAATGTCAGCCCTGCCCGCGTTCTGAACACGAAATACCAAATGGCAATGGTGAGCAGGATAGAAATATAGAAAATCAGATCCTGCGAAAACAGCACTTTACCGATTACTGGAATATCGGACAGAAGCGGAATCTCTATGGCTTTTAGTTTAACGCCCGGCAGCCCGATAAAATTTTCACCGATCATGCCTGATGCGCCAAGCCCCAGCAATGTAAGTGACAGGCCTGTTGCAACCTGATTGGTTGCCAGCGACAAGGTTAGGATGCCAAACAGCAGAGAAAAAAGCGCGCCGCATATGATTGCAGCGACGATGCCGAGATAGGCGGAGCCGGTAATCTGCGCTGCGCCAAAGCCGGTCACCGCGCCCATGACCATCATACCCTCAACCCCAAGATTGAGGACGCCGGAGCGTTCGACAACGAGTTCACCAAGCGCGGCGATCAAAAGCGGGGTTGCCGCTGTTGCGATTGTTAGAAAAATGGCTGTCGCGATTTCAGGGGTCATAATGCCGCCTTTCCGCGAGCGCTTTTAACAACTTTGATGCTGTAATGGATGAGTGTGTCACAAGCCAGAACTGAAAAGAGTAATAGCCCTTGGAATACCGCAGATACTTTGTTCGATACGCCAATCGAGATTTGCGCGGCTTCTCCGCCAAGATAGGACAGAGCAAGAATAAGCCCTGCTGCGATAATGCCGAGCGGATTGAGCCTACCTAAAAAGGCAACAATGATTGCTGTAAAACCGTAGCCGGGAGAGATAACAGGCCGCAATTGGCCAATAGCGCCGGATACCTCGCTGATGCCGGCCAAACCGGCAAGGCCACCTGCAATGATAAAGGCCGTGAAAATCATTTTATTGCTTGAAAATCCGGCAAATCGCCCTGCCCGCGGGCTTAAACCAAGGACGCGAACTTCAAAACCTTTGAGTGTTTTGTTCAAGACAAACCACATTAAAACTGCGATCAAAATGGCAAAGACAAATCCCCAATGGGCACGGCCGGACGCAAACCATATTTCCGGTAAAACCGCATCGGCATGAAATGTTCTTGATTCCGGGAAATTATAGCCTTCCGGATTGCGCCACGGACCGCGCACCAGCCAGTCAAGAAACAATTGGGCAACATATACGAGCATAAGGCTCGACAGGATTTCATTGGTGCTGAAACGTGCCTTTAGAAATGCCGGTATTGTTGCGTAAGCAGCGCCGCCGACTATGCCCATCAAGAGCATCAATGGAAGCACCATCGGGCCGGTGAACTCCGGATACATTATTGGCAAGGCAGAGCCGAAAATGCCGCCCAATATGAACTGCCCTTCAGCGCCAATATTCCAATTATTGGATAAAAAACAAACAGATAGGCCTGTGGCGATTAAAATCAGCGGTGCTGCTTTAATCATCAGCTCATGGATTGACCACATTTCGGTCAATGGTTCTATGAAATAGGAGTAAAGCGCTGCCGTCGGCGATTTGCCAAGCATCAGGAACATGATCGCGCCAAGCACAGCTGTGATAACAAGCGCTATCAAGGGTGATGTGAGGCTGAAGATAGCCGAGTGCTGAGCCCGCTTTTCAAGTTCAATACGGATCATGCTGCCTGCCCCGCATTTGCGCCGCCCATCAAAAGCCCCAATGTTTCGCGCGTCACAGTGGACGCTTGCTGCGGCTCAGACATTTCGCCTTCCGACATCACCGCAATACGGTCACACATCTCCAGTAATTCGTCCAGATCCTGGCTGATAACCACCACTGCAGAACCTGACTTTGACAAATCAATCAACGACTGCCGGATGCGAGCTGCAGCGCCTGCATCAACGCCCCATGTTGGCTGGTCAACAATCAACAATGATGGTTGCCGGTCAAACTCCCGTCCGAGAATAAGCTTTTGCAAATTGCCGCCTGACAATGTGCCTGCATCCGGATTATCGCCGGATTTGCGGACATCCATCGTCTTAACAATGCGCGCGAGAGTTGATTTTAGAGCACTTGGTTTGGCAATTCTTAAAAGACCGCCTGACAAATAGGCTTTGGCGTCGCTGGCATGACGCGACAACAAAACATTATCGGCCAGCGACAAGGTGGCTACAGCGGCATGGCCGAAACGTTCTTCAGGCGAAAAAGCAGCACCGGCCATTCTTCGCTCATTGATTGTTTTGTTGCCGATTGCTTCACCGCGCAGCAAAATCATGGATGCATCTTTTTGCAGACGTTCGCCGGACAGAGCTTCAAAAAGCTCAAACTGTCCATTGCCTGCAACACCGGCAATGCCAAAAACCTCACCTGCCGGAACATCAAATGTGATGTCTTTCAATGCTGTTGAAAACGGACCGGTCGGCGGCTGGGAGAGCTTATTGACCGAAAAGACTGTTTCACGCGCACCAGCCGCTTCATCGGCAACTTTCCGTATTGTGTGAATGTTTTCGCCCACCATCATTGCCGCAAGGCTTGAGGGTGTTTCTTCCGAAGGAATGCAATGCCCCACCACTTTTCCGTGCCGTAAAACTGTCGCGCGGTCACAAAGGCGTTTCACCTCATCAAGCTTGTGCGAAATATAAAGGATGGATTTTCCCTCACGGCGCAATAATTCCAAAGTTTCGAAAAGCCGTTCTGATTCCTGCGGTGTTAGTACCGATGTCGGCTCATCCAGAATAATCAGATCAGGCTGCTGCAAAAGGCATCGGATAATTTCGACGCGCTGGCGCTCACCCACCGAAAGATCGCCAACCATTGCTTCCGCATTGATCGAAAGGCCATATTTGTCCGCGACACGTTCCGCTTCAGCTGAAACTTTTGAAAGCGGTGTTGCTGCATCAAGCGATAAAGCAATATTTTCGGCAACACTAAGTGAGTCAAACAACGAAAAGTGTTGGAAAACCATGCCGATACCAAGTTGTCTGGCAAAAGAGGGCTTGGTAATAATTTGAGGGTTGCCGCGCCATAGGATTTGACCGCCATCGGGTTGCAGCGTGCCGAAAAGCATTTTGACGAGTGTCGATTTACCGGCGCCGTTTTCACCTAAGAGTGCGTGAATTTCACCTTCGTCAATATCAAAATCAACGCCGTCATTCGCCTTTAGTGTGCCAAAAACCTTTGTCAGGCTTTCAACTGCCAAGAGTTGTTTTCTTTGCGCAATTTCTGATGCGGCCACACTTTTACTCCCTAAACCCCGCTTCACTTTACCCAAGTCTTTCGCGGGTGCAATATGCTTATGTACTCAATTGGTTTTATCCAAAGCTCGATTTTATCTATTAAGAGTTCTCATGTGCGGCATCATGCCGGTGGACATAGCGCCGGGTGTGCACCATCTTGAGTTATAGCCAAATAATGATGGAAGTTGAATTTATGTCCGGTTCAGATGCAGATATCGTTGTTGTCGGCGGTGGTCCTACAGGGCTTGCTGCCGCGCTTGAATGTGCCAGCTATGGACGCAGCGTCATACTTCTTGCACCGAGCGGATCACATGTAGACACCGATGCCCGTACAACAGCGCTCATGGTGCCAAGCATCAATCTGATCAAAACTATGGGCGTGTGGGATGACTGTGCTGCGCATGCTGCGCCGCTGCGCACCTTGCGTATTGTCGATGATACCGGCCGCCTGCTTCATGCGCCGACGACCGATTTTCAGGCGGAGGAAATAAGCGAGAGTGAATTTGGCTATAATATTCCGAACCGGATTTTAAATGCCGCCTTGCAAAAGGCGATTGATGGCACGCCGACTATACGCCAAATAGATGTGCAGCTTAGCGCTGTAAAATATGGTGCTGATCATGCCGAATTGACATTGTCAAATGGCGAACAGATTACAGCGCAGCTTGTTGTCGGTGCAGACGGCGCGCAATCCATTGTGCGCCAGTCAGCCAATATTGATGTGCGGCGCTGGGATTACCCGCAAACCGCATGTGTGATGGCTTTTGATCATGCCCGAAACCATAATTTCGTTTCGGCTGAATTTCATACGGTTGAAGGTCCATTCACGCAGGTTCCCCTGCCCGGCAAACGTTCAAGTCTGGTCTGGGTCCGCAAACCTGAAGCAATTCAAGCACTCCTTGCTGTGGATGAAGATGCGTTATGTCTTGCGGTTGAAAAGCAGATGCACTCGATGCTTGGAAAGATCAGCAACCCGACGAAAATTCAGACATGGCCACTATCGGGTTCGCTGGCGCACCAGTTTGCAAAGCACCGCTGCGTTCTCGTTGGTCAGGCCGCTCATGCTTTCCCGCCGATTGGCGCTCAAGGGTTAAATCTTGGCTTCCGCGATGTTGAAGATTTAGGTGCGGCTTTGGCAAAAGCATCTGAAGATGCGGGCGCAAGTACTGTTTCAAACACTTATGACCGCAAACGCCGCGCAGACATCTATTTGCGCACGGGTGCTGTCGATCTGCTCAACCGATCATTGCTCAGCGGCTTTGTTCCGCTTCATATGGCTCGCGCATTAGGGATGGGCGCGTTGAAATATGGCGGGCCGCTTCGCAGCATCTTTATGCGGGAGGGAATTAAGCCGGGCAGTAGTTTCTCAAACTTGTTCAGCCGTTTGACCGATAAGCGAAAAGCGGCCACCAGTTCCAGCTAGTTACAAAGGTATCAGGTCGTTTTTCGCCAGATAAAGCAGCGCTGTGACGGTGAAAACGGACAAGACAGTGGTGATAAGAACCATTGCGGAAGCGCGTTCCACCCAGACATTATATTGCTGCGCGATCACGAAAACATTGGTTGCGCTTGGCAATGCTGCCAGTAGCATTGCGCAATAGACCCAAATTGGCGGAAAATCACCAATTGCCGTTACAAGCAGATATGCAATTGCCGGTTGTATGATCAGTTTCATCGGAGCTATGAATACCGCTTCTTGCGGCACACGCTTTAACGGTCTCAGCGCCAATGAAACGCCCATGGCGAATAATGCGCAAGGTGCGGCAGCATTGGCCAGATAGTCGATTAATGTGCCTATCGCCTTGGGCGGTTGCACTTCAAATATCGCTGCCAACACGCCAACAATTGTTGCCAGAATAAACGGGTGCAATAGAATTCGTTTTGCCACCTGCCCCGCGAGCTGCAGTTTGGAGACGTTCTGATCTCCATTGCCGGACAGTGCCATTAGCAATGGGGCCATAACAAAATGCAGGGTGTTATCGAAACAAAAGATCAATGCGACCGGCACAACGGCCGCTTCGCCAAATGCAAGCAACGCCAGTCCCGGTGCCATGTAACCGATATTGCCATAGGCTCCGGCAAAACCCATGATGGCGCTTTCGGCCACATTGCCTTTGCTGCGCCATATGCCGAGCGCAAAAATCACCGAAAAAGCAATATAGGTGGAAAATGTTGTCGCCAGAATATAACGCCACTGCGTCAATTCTTCGATCGGCGTTTGGGACAACAGTTTGAAAAAGAGTGCCGGCAGCGCAATATATATGATAAAGGTGTTCATCCACCCAAGCGCTTCAAGCGGCTGCTTGGTAATGCGTGCTGCCCCAAAACCCAGCGCTATCAGGCCAAAAAACGGCAGTACAAGCGCGATAATGCCTGCCATTTTCTCTCCTCACACAAGGGCAAATTAGCATGATAAAGGCTTAAAACGCCCACACTTTGATGGTCAAGCCCTTGAAATGCCCTATTGAACGCGTCATTTAATCTATATGCAGAAAAGAAGTACAAAAATTGTTGAAACACGTTTCGGTATCGGACAAGTCGTCAAGCACAGACTGTTTCCGTTCCGCGGCGTTGTGTTCGATATTGATCCGGAATTCGATAATACTGACGAATGGTACGAAGCCATTCCCGAAGATGTACGTCCTGCAAAAGAGCAGCCTTACTATCATTTGCTCGCCGAGAACGATGATACGGAATATGTTGCCTATGTATCAGAGCAAAATCTTTTGCTGGATGATTCAGGCAAACCGGTTCGGCACCCGCAGGTTGAAGAGATATTTGACTGGAATTCGGAAAACCGCAGTTACACAACGCGTGACAATTTCGGGCATTAATCTAGGTAGAGGGCTTTTATAGCCCCTCACCGTTTGCAATCTTGCCAATGGCCATTGCCAAGGTTTCAGGAGCCTGCGCGCCTGATACGCCATATTTTCCATCAAAAATGAAGCACGGTACGCCATTCACACCGATCTGGTGCGCGTGGTCAACAGCTTGCCGCGTTTCAATCAGACCGTCGTCAGATTTCAACCTGCCTGAAACCTGTTGTGCATCCATTCCGCCCTCCGCAGCGATTTTGGCCAGCACAGCATGATCGCCGATGTTTTTGCCGTCCTGAAAATAGGCTTTAAACAGCAACTCGACGATACGATCCTGCTGTTCGTCTCCCTGTTGCCCTGCCCACGCAATCAGCCGGTGGGCGTCCATCGTATTGGGTGAGACCTCAATCGCGTCAAAATCGAAATCGATACCTTCATCGTCGCCAGCCTGCTTGATCGTCTGGTAGAATTTTTCAGCATTTTCTTTCCCGCCGAACTTTTCAGACAGATAAAGCTGACGGTCCTTGCCTTCGGGCGGCAAAGTGGCGTCAAGCTGGAATGGTAACCATTTTATCTCAACATCAATTTCCTGATCGATGTTTTTGAGCGCTTTTTCCAAGCGCCTTTTCCCGACAAAGCACCACGGGCACATGACGTCGGAGACGATGTCCAGTTTTACTTTCTTTTCGGCTGTACTCATTCTTCGATCCACCATGTTGGTAGCTGATAACCATATAGAGGGCTGTAATCGGGCTGTTTTATTCGTGCTCTATGGGCCACGCGTTTTTCACTTAAGTGATAAAGCGGTACGATATAATGACCTGAGATGAGAAGACGGTCATAAGCGCGAACTGCTGCGGCAAAATCCTCGCGGTCGCGCGCATTCACCAAGGCATCAATCATAGCATCAATGGCTTCAGATGAACCGCCGGAATAATTAAATGTTCCTTCCGGCTCGACCGATTCTGAACCCCAGCGCCAGATTTGTTCTGCGCCCGGAGATAAAGATGCCGATAAACTACCGGCAACCATGTCGTAGTCCCATGTTTGCCGGCGTTTTTGAAATTGTGCGTCATCGACAGCGCGGATTCCGATGTCAACGCCGATTGCCTCAGCAGTGCGCTTATAGGCAAGTACCATGCGCTCTATTTCGCTTTGTGATGCGCCGATAACGCCGCCGATGAGCACTTCAAATGACAATTGCTTGCCATCTTTCATCATTTTGCCGCCGTCAATTTTATATCCGGCTTCGCCCAGTTTTTTAACGGCATCACGCAGTACTTTGCGGTCCCGTCCCGACCCGTCCGTTTTGGCAGGTGCATAAGTTCCATCCATAACTTCGGGAAGAACGTCGTCCATATAAGGCGCAAGCAGCTCTTTTTCCTTATCAGTCGCAGGCTTTCCAAGCGCCGAAAGCTCTTCAGAATTTTGCCAATAGGAACCGGTACGTGTGAAACGATCATTAAACAGATTCTTATTGACCCATTCAAAGTCAAACAACATGGCAAGCGCTTCGCGCACCTTACGGTCCTTGAAAACGTCACGGCGCGTATTGAAGAAAAATCCGATCATGCGTTCAGGCTCGCCGGAGGTGAATGTGGATTTGACCACTTCTCCTTCTGTTACAGCAGGAAAATCATATGAATTTTCCCACTTGCCCGGATCGCTTTCAGGATAAATATCGAAAACACCTTTTTTGAATGCTTCGAATTGAGCCGTTGCATCGCGGAAATATTCGATTTTTATTTCGTCATAATTATCAAAACCGACTTTCGACGGGAAATCTTTTCCCCAATAATCCGGATTGCGCTTATATGTAATGCTGGTGCCCGGATTTACATCTTCGACCAAATACGGGCCGCTGCCGACCGGCGCTTCTAGCGTAGACTGATCAAAGGTTTCAGGATCAATTGCGTGTTTTGGCAATACGGGTGTCAGGCCAATAATCAACGGATATTCACGGTTGGATTTATCATTGAATGTGAATTTGACTTTACGGTCGCCGGTTTTCTCGATTTTTTCAATGCGCGCCATTCTGCCATTATAAGGCGGACGGCCTTTTTCCGTGAGAAGCTCATAGGTGAAGATGACATCTTCCGGTGTGACGGCAACGCCATCCGACCATTTGGCATCGCTATTCAGCGTAAATTCAATCCAGGTACGTTCGTCGTCGGTTTCAACCTTTTCAGCCAGTAAGCCGTACATTGTAAACGGCTCATCGCGATTTCGTTGCAGGAGCGATTCATAAACGAGATTGCCAAACTCGGGATCCCATATTCCCCGTGCGGTTGTACGCATACTTTTCAAAACGAATGGGTTGAGGCTGTCGAATGTGCCGACGACGCCATAGGCCATTGATCCGCCTTTCGGCGCATCGGGATTAACATATTGAAAATGCGTGTAATCGGCAGGCAATTGTGGCTCGCCATGCATCGCGATGCCGTGTTTTGGCTCCGCCGATACCAATGTTGTTGTAACCAGCAACAAGGTGCCAGCCGCCAGGCAGCTTTGAAATTTCGTAAGCAATACGTCTCTCCCAAGGCAGATATTAATGAGTCGTCACACTACCATGCGCAACGCTGCCGTCCAATCAAACTGATAAATTCTCTCAAGTCAGCTTGTGGGGCTGGCAATCCCGCCTTTATTTATGCTAGTGCGCATGCCAATTGACATTTTGCGGCCTTATTTCAAGCCCAGAGCGTCGGCAAATAGAATTTGAAGTATCTAAAAGGACAAGCTCGCTTATGCGTTCACTTATGAATAAAACAGTTTTCGGTTTTGCTGCCCTCGCAGCTACTTCCATTTTTACGCCTGCGTCTGCACAGCAAGCCGCCGGTCAACAGCAACCGCAAGGTTGGTTTAAAGTTTGTACGCAGCAGGGTGAAAACAACATCTGTAATGTGCAAAACATCCGTCAGGCCAATACAGGCCAGCTTTTGACAGCAGTGAACCTGATCCAGATCAGCGGCAAAACAAACCGCGCCCTCTTTCAGGTAGCAGTACCAACAGGCCGTGTTATTCCTGCCGGTGTTGGCATGCAGATCGATGGCGGCTCAGCTAAAAAGATTAACTATTCGATCTGCTTGCCGGATCGCTGTGTTGCTGAAGCGCCGCTGACACCGGAGCTGGTGTCATCATTGAAGCGTGGCGGTGAACTGACTTTGACAACAGTCAATTTCCAAAATCAGCCAAACCCGATCAAGGTAACTCTTGAAGGCTTTACTGCTGCATTTGACGGTGAACCACTCAAACAGTCTGAACTTCAGGACCGTCAGGAAGAGCTTCAGGCCGAAATTCAAAAACGTCGTGAAGAATTTCAGAAGAAGCTTAAAGAAGAACAGGAAAAGGCGAAGACCGCTCAATAAACCCGTTCTATCTTACTCAAAGAATAAAGCCGCTGGATTTTCCGGCGGCTTTTTTTATGTGGTTAGTTTTTGGAAGCTTCGGCAATTTTGGCCAGCTTATTGATAATAACCGCCGAGCCTTTGAGACGCTTTTCCGCACTTGGCCAATCACGTGCAAAGACGATGGATTGATCAGGCCGTATACGGGCCAAAGTACCCTGCTCGCCAATCCATTTTACAAGCCCTGCCGGATCAGCAAAAGTCTTGTCACGGAAGGAAACAACCGCTCCTTTCGGACCGGCGTCAATTTTCTCGACATTGGCCTTGCGGCAGAGCGCTTTGATATAGACAATTTTGAGCAGATGCTCGACTTCACTTGGGAGCGGACCAAAGCGGTCAACCATTTCCGCGCCAAATGCATCAATTTCCTGCAATTCTTCAAAGTCACCAAGGCGTCTGTATAGCGACAGTCGAAGTGAAAGATCGGCTACATAGCTTTCTGGTATCATGACAGGTGTGCCGATTGTAATTTGCGGCGACCATTCAGATGTTTGAGCGCTGTTATCGCCTTTAAGTTCGGCAACAGCCTCTTCCAGCATTTGCTGGTATAGTTCAAAACCGACTTCCTTGATATGGCCGGATTGTTCATCGCCAAGCAGATTGCCCGCACCGCGAATATCCAGATCGTGGCTCGCCAATTGAAAGCCTGCGCCAAGCGTATCGAGTGATTGCAGAACTTTGAGGCGGCGCTCGGCGTTTTTCGTCAGTGTTTTATTGACCGGCAATGTAAACAGCGCATGGGCGCGCAATTTGGAACGACCGACACGGCCGCGAAGCTGATACAATTGAGCCAAACCAAACATATCAGCACGGTGAACGATCAGCGTGTTTGCTGATGGAATATCCAGCCCCGATTCGACAATAGTTGTCGCCAAAAGCACATCATAAGAGCCGTCATAAAACGCGTTCATGACATCTTCCAATTCGCCTGAAGCCATTTGTCCATGGGCAATAGCAACCTTTAATTCCGGCACATCGCTGTCGAGAAATGCTTTGACATCAGCAATATCTGACACACGCGGACAGACATAGAAGCTTTGCCCGCCGCGGTATTTTTCGCGCAATAATGTTTCACGGATAATCAGGGAATCAAACGGCGACACGAAGGTTCGCACAGCCAACCGGTCGACGGGAGCAGTTGTAATCAGCGACAGTTCACGTACACCGGTTAGCGCAAGCTGCATGGTGCGCGGTATCGGCGTTGCTGATAGCGTAAGCACATGAATATCGGATTTCAGCTCTTTAAGACGTTCTTTGTGCTTCACGCCAAAGCGTTGTTCTTCATCAATGATAAGAACGCCAAGATTTTTAAAACTGATGCTTTTTGCCAATAGTGCGTGGGTTCCAACCACAATATCGACGGTTCCATCGGCAATGCCTTTTTTGGCATCTGATAAAGCTTTGGAGCCTGCTAAGCGCGATGCGTGTGCAACATTGATCGGCAGGCCCGCGAAACGCTCGGAGATTGCTTTGTAGTGCTGGCGGGCAAGCAGCGTCGTCGGCACTACCACCGCGACCTGAACGCCGTTCATCGCGCCGAGGAATGCCGCGCGCTGCGCAACTTCTGTTTTGCCGAAGCCCACATCGCCGCACACAAGGCGATCCATTGGCTTGCCAGCGCTTAGATCATCAATAACCGCATCAATGGCATTTTGCTGATCTTCTGTTTCATCATACGGAAAGCGCGCTGCGAATTCGTCATAAAGGCCTTCAGGTGAGCGCAATATCGGCGCGTCACGCATCTGGCGCTCGGCAGCAATGGCAATAAGATCGCCTGCCATTTCAAGTAGTTGTTTTTTAAGCTTGGCTTTTCGCGATTGCCACGCGCCGCCGCCAAGACGGTCAAGCTGCGCTTCAGCGCTGTCAGAGCCATAACGCGATAATAGCTCAATATTTTCAACGGGTAAAAACAGCCTGTCATCGCCGTGATAGCGAATTTCCAGACAGTCATGCGGTGCGCCGGTTACATCAATGGTTTTAAGGCCCGCAAAGCGGCCAATGCCGTGGTCGACATGCACAACGAGATCATCGACATTAAGCGAGGCAACTTCGGAGATAAAATCAGAAGCCCGTTTCTTGCGTCGTCTGCGCACCAGCCGGTCGCCCAGAATATCCTGTTCGGCCAGTACAACCGTGCTTGGCGTTTCAAAGCCGTGCTCGATATTCAGTACGGCAATGGCCGTCACGCCATTGGGTACCTTTGCAATATCCGCACTTTGCTCAACGGGTTGAAAACCGCCCAGACCATGCTCCTCCAAAATCTGGCGCAGGCGACCGAGCGACCCTTCCGACCAGCCGGTCAGCAATGTGCGCTTATTGTCCGCGCGGCGGTCTGCGATATATCGTGCGGCAATTTCAAAGACGTTCAGATTGGGTGTTGCACGTTCTGCAGAGAAGTTGCGGCCTGTTTTCGATGCCAGTGATACAATTGACCGCGTGTCACTTTCCGGTTCATCAAATGGCGTTATGTTGATGCGGGTGCGCGCGGTAAGGCTGGCTTCAAATTCACTTTTGCCGATGTAAAGCAGATCAGGGGCGAGCGGTTTATAGGGTGTACCCTGCCCATTTTTCGCATTTTCAAGCGATGTTCTGCGCGAATCATAATGATCTTCGATTTGCGCGCGCCGCTCAGCAATGGAGTCCTTGGCCAAATGCTCAAAGATAATGGGTGCGCCTTCTAAAATGAGTAACGGCTCATCCAACTCTTCATAAAACAGCGGTAACCAGTGTTCCATGCCGGCAAAGCGGCTTTGTGAGGTAATGGCCTCATAAAGTGCGTCACCGCGCTGTGTCGCGCCAAATGTTTCCAGATAGCCGGAGCGAAACCGCGCAATCGTCTGTGCGTTAAGGGTGACTTCGCTCATCGGCTGGAGGGAGAATGATTTTAGCTGTGTGATCGTGCGCTGTGTTGCCGGATCGAACGAGCGAATTGTCTCCAGCGTGTCACCAAAAAAGTCCAGCCGCACGGGCGCATCGCTGCCGGGCGCAAAAAGATCAAGAATGCCGCCGCGTATTGCAAATTCTCCAACTTCGCGCACGGTACTGACACGCTCAAAGCCATTACCTGAAAGCTTGCGCGTGATTTCATCCATAGCAATCACAGAGCCGGGCTTGGCGGAAAACATTTGCTGTGTGACAAGGTCAAGCTTGGGTATGCGCTGCAAGACAGCATTGGCCGAGGTGATAATAACAGCCGCTTCCGGTATTTCTTTCAGATCGCCAATTGCCGCCAGCGCCATCATGCGCTGTGCGGAGATTTCCGCGCTTGGTGAAACCCGGTCATAAGGCAGGCAATCCCACGCTGGAAACGTGATCGTTTTAATATCCGGTGCTTCAAATTCAATGATCTGCGCCAGTTCAGCCATATGTGTGCCATCACGCGCAACGTAATATACGGGCGATTTCAGCGATTTCGCATAGCGCGCCGCAAAAAGCGCTTCTGTTCCATCAACAGCATTGGCGAGCGTGACGTCACCCGCATCTTCGGGGATGTGGGGAAGATCAAAAAGAATGGATTTATCGCTCATGTCAGATCTATTTTATGAAAAGTACAAATATTGCGAAACAGTGGTGTGTCGAATTTAGCCGGTACCGGCCCCTCGCCTGTAAACCACTTGAAAAGGTCGCGGTCGAGGTTCTCCATTAAATCCTCAAAGAGCGTCAGATCCGATTCTGCCATATCGTGAATATGCGCATCGGCATAGCCGCCCAAAATCATATCCATCTCTTTCATGCCGCGGTGCCAAGAGCGAAATCGCGCGCGTTTTCGCCGTGCATCAAGTGATATTGATTCGGTCATGCTTTGCCTTTAATCCGCATTGATATGCTTTTTTCAATCTTTGCTTAGACTGGGCGGTATAACCGTACACTTATGGTTTGTCAGCCTTGATCTGTCAGCAATTTCGAAACAAAGATACGCCATGCGCCCTTCCATTCTCGATCCACTGTTTGCACCCGTTACAACGCTTGAAGGCATAGGCGCGAAAGTCGCGGTGCTTTTGGGTAATTTGCTGGGTAACAGCGGCGATTTAACCGTGCCCCGCGTCAGCGCTTTGGCGTTTCATTTGCCTTACTCTTTGATCGATCGCCGTTCGCGTCCGGGTGTGGCGTTTGCGGGCGCTGGTATTGTTACGCTTGAGCTTCATATCGACCGTCACCAGCCGACACCGCGCGGCCAGCCACGAGTGCCTTATCGGGTATTCGGGCATGACGCGACCGGCGAGATCAGCCTTACTTTTTTTCGCGCGAAAAATAACTGGCTGGAAAGAGCGTTGCCGGTCGGTGAAAAGGTCATCGTTTCAGGGCGTGTTGAGTGGTTCAACGGACGCGCATCAATGGTTCATCCGGATTATATGGTGCTTGAAAGCAAATCTCATGAATTGCCATTAGTTGAACCAATTTATAGCCTTACGGCAGGTCTTTCATCTAAAATATTACGCAAAGCGGTATTGCAGGCGGTGGCGCGGGTGCCTGATTTGCCCGAATGGATCGATCAAAATCTTTTGGTGCGCGAGCAGTTTCCAGCGTTCAAAGATGCTGTCGAACATTTGCATAACCCCGACAGTGAAGCTGATCTTTCGCTCGATACTTTGCCGCGCCAGCGTTTGGCATATGATGAATTGCTGGCCGGACAGCTTGCCTTGGCTTTGGTCCGTAAAACGATGAAGCGCAGTACCGGCAGAAAACTGGTCGGTACCGGCGTCATCAAAGACCGCATATTGGACGCATTCCACTATCCGTTGACCGGTGCCCAGACACGTTCAATCAATGAAATTCAAAAGGATATGGCGTCTAATGAGCGTATGCTGCGCTTGCTGCAAGGTGATGTCGGCAGCGGCAAGACGATTGTCGCCCTCTGCGCGCTTAGCACGGCTGTCGAAGCGGGCGCGCAAGGCGCGTTAATGGCACCAACCGAAGTGCTTGCACGCCAGCATTTCGCTACTATTAAGCCGATTGCACAAAGCGCAGGTTTGCGCGTTGATCTGCTTACTGGCCGGGAAAAAGGTGCCGTGCGCCGCGATATGCTGGCAGCATTGGCGGCTGGCGATATTGATATTCTCATTGGAACACATGCGATCTTTCAAGAAGGCGTTGTATTCAAAGATTTGGGGCTTGCCGTTGTCGACGAGCAGCATCGTTTCGGCGTGCATCAGCGTCTGCTTCTGGCTTCAAAAGGTCAGGCCACGGACATGCTGGTGATGACAGCAACTCCGATACCGCGCACATTGGTGCTTACCCATTATGGCGACATGGATGTGTCGCGGCTTGATGAAAAGCCGGTTGGCCGCAAGCCGATCAAGACGGTTGCCCTGCCCCTTGGGCGCATCGAAGAAATCATCGCCCGTATGGGTAATGCCATCAAGGAAGAGCAGAAAATTTACTGGATTTGCCCTCTTGTGGAAGAAAATGACGATCTGGAGCTCACATCGGTTGAGCAACGCCACAAGGATCTCGCCAGCCGTTTTGGCACTGATGTCGGACTTGTCCACGGGCAAATGAAAGGCGCTGAAAAAGATGCTGCAATGGCCGCTTTCAAGTCCGGTGAAACACGCATACTGGTTGCGACAACAGTGATTGAAGTCGGCGTGGATGTGCCTGATGCCACGATCATTGTTATTGAACATGCCGAACGTTTCGGGCTTTCACAGCTGCATCAGCTGCGCGGCCGTGTTGGGCGTGGCGACAGGGAATCCAGTTGTTTGCTGCTTTATAAGGACCCGCTTGGCGAAACCTCACGCGCCAGACTGGATGTCATGCGCCAAACCGAAGACGGGTTTCGTATTGCCGAAGAGGATTTGCGGCTTCGCGGCGAAGGCGAAGTCTTGGGAACGCGGCAATCCGGCATGGCCGGTTTTCGCCTGGCACGCATGGAAGCGCACGGCCATCTGCTGGAAATCGCGCGTGATGATGCGCGGCTGATTATCCATAATGATCCGAAACTGGAAACAGAACGTGGCCAAGCACTTCGCACCCTGCTCTATCTGTTTGAGCGCGATAGCGCGATCCGCCTTTTACAGGCCGGCTAGACCTTCTTTGAGGCTTCTTTGATTGCCTTAATCCGTGCGCGTAATTTCACCGCCAGGCCCGGCTTGGTTTCCTGACGTGCACGGCCAAAGCCCACGGCATCTTTGGGCACATCATTGGTGATCACCGAACCGGAAGCGATATAGGCATTGTCGTTGATTGTAACAGGCGCAACGAGGGACGAATTGGAGCCAATGAAAGCCCCCTCGCCAATCGTCGTTTTGAACTTGTTCATGCCGTCATAATTGCAGGTGATTGTGCCTGCACCGATATTGGCACCCGCGCCAATGGAAGCATCGCCGATATAGGTCAAATGATTGACCTTTGCTCCTTGTGCGATGTCTGCATTTTTCACTTCGCAAAAATTGCCGACTTTTGATTTTTCGCTCAAATTTGCGCCCGGACGCAAACGGGCAAATGGCCCGACTTCGGCATTAGCACCAACACTTGCCCCCTCAAGATGGCTGAAAGCCCTGATTTTTGCGCCCTTTTCGACACTGACATTGGGGCCGAAAAATACATTCGGCTCAATAATAACGCCTGCCTCAATTTTGGTATCGTGATGGAAGAAAACCGTGTGCGGCGCTGTCATGGTAACGCCGTCCAAAAGATGTTTCTCACGAACACGCTGCTGCCAAATTTGCTCAACATTGGCTAGTTCCGCGCGATTGTTCACGCCAAGCACATCTTCTTCGGAGGCGACCATGGCTTCGACCTGCAAGCCTTGCGTGTTGGCTACGGCCACGGCATCGGTCAGGTAAAACTCGCCTTTGGCATTATTATTGTCGATTTTGTCGAGTAAACCGCCCAGTGTGCGGCCGTTAAAAGCCATCAAACCGCCATTGCAGAACGTTATGGCACGTTCTTCCTCATTGGCTTCTTTTTCCTCGACAATAGCGGTGAGTTGTCCGTCTTTAACGACCAAGCGGCCATAGCCGAACGGATTTTCTGTTTCAAAACCAATCACGACAACATCGACGCCGGCTTCAAGCTTGGCGCGCGCTTCGATAAGTGTTTCAGGTCTGACCAAGGGTGTGTCGCCGAACATGACAATGACATCATCAAAGCCTTCATTGATGACGCTACGTGCTGCATCTACGGCATTGGCCGTTCCCAATTGTTCTTTCTGGATACATGTCTGCGCATCGATGCCATTTGCTTTTAGTGCGTCATCAAGCAATTCGGAGCCATGACCCGTTACAATTGCCAATTTGTCGGTACCTGCTGTTTTGGCGGCATTGATTGCGTGCATGACCATTGGCAGGCCGCCAACCGGATGAAGCACTTTGGGCAGATCAGATTTCATGCGAGTGCCTTTGCCTGCGGCAAGAATAATGGTGAGGCATGTTCGCGTCATAGGGACGGCTCCCGTTTTGGACAGTCAATTTCAACCGTCAATTATGTTCGCGCCTTGATTTCACGAGAGAACACATAGCGCAAGATATGCGCTTGAAGAATATCGCGTGGCGTGAGATTTCGCTAGGATGAGCACACAGTCTTCCCCAAATTGGTTGCCGGTTCTGGTTATGATTGCCTCACCGGCGTTTTTCTCGACAAATCTGATCTTCGGGCGCTATGTCGCGCCGGAAACAGATCCCTTTATTCTGGCTTTTATACGCTGGGCGTGTGTCGCAATCATCCTGTTGCCATTTGCTGTGAAAAACGGCGGTGCGCAAATGATGCAGTTGATGCGCAGCCAATGGCCGTTCTTTTTGTTTTTGAGTTTTTTGGGCATGGGGATTTCCGGCAGCGGTGTTTATCTCGGCCTGAAATCAACCACGGCGACCAATGCAACGCTGATTTATTCCACTGCCCCGATTCTCATTATCCTATTGGAGCGGATGTTTGCAGCGCGCCGTTCAAAACCGCGTGAGGGATTGGGAATCATCGTCGCATTTGTCGGTGTAGTGATTATCGTTGCCAAGGGAAGCTTGGATACAATTGCCCAATTTGCGTTCAACCCCGGCGATTTGTTGATTGCTTTGGCGGCTTTATCTTGGGCCGGATATTCCATTCTTTACCGCTCAAGCCGTCTCAGCGCGCTTTCGAGCGTAACATTGTTCGGGATCATTGCGATCTTCGGCGCATTGATCAACCTGCCGGTTGCCGCCTACGCTTTTTATACGGGGGCGGACCTGCCGCATTCACCCTCGGCGTGGAGCGCCGTTGCGGGGATTATCCTTATTTCTTCGCTGATAGCATTTTCAGCCTATCAATATGGAGTACGCAGGCTTGGTGCTTCTATCGCCGGTTTGTTCATGTATCTGATGACGCCTTATGGCGTGTTAATGGCCGTTCTCTTTCTTGGTGAGGAGCTGCAGCCATTTCATATTATCGGCATCATATGCGTTATGGTTGGCGTGACAGTGGCTACATTCCCAAAATCTGTGTTGGAGAAATTCAAGCGCCAGACGGTTTAACCAAGCTGTCCGAGCGCCGGAAAGTTTTCGAGTAACCAAAAAGCCATGCTTTGCATACCGCCGGTCAGGAACAGCACACCTGCAATGACCAGCAATACGCCCATTGTCTTTTCAACCAGCCCCATTTTACTGCGGAAGCGGCTCAGGAACCGCATGAAAGCGCCTGAGAACAGCGCCGCAACAAGAAACGGTATGCCAAGACCCGCAGAATAAACGGCCAGCAATATTGCGCCATCTGCAACACTGTCTTTTGCGCCTGCCAGTGTGAGTATCGGCCCTAGAACGGGTCCAATGCATGGAGTCCAGCCAAATGCGAAGGCAAGTCCCATGATATAAGACATGAACGGGCTTGCCGGTTTGCCTTGAGCCTGAAAGCGCGCCTCGCGCGATAAGAACGACAGGCGGAACACGCCCAGAAAGTTCAAGCCCATAATAATGATGACGATACCGGCGGCGATTGCCAATTCCTGCTGATAGGCACGCAAAAACCCGCCGATCGTGCTGGCTCCCGCGCCGAGCGCCACAAATACGGTGGTGAAACCCAAAACGAAGGCAAGCGAAGCTATTATCAGCGCGCCTCTGACCGCGCCTGTTTTCTTTTCAGCAGTATCGCCGCGAAATTCATCGACCGTTACACCTGCCATGTAGCACAGATAAGGCGGCACCAGCGGCAAAACGCAGGGCGACAGGAAAGACAGAGCGCCCGCGCCCAGTGCCGTTGCGTAAGAAATATCCAGTGCCATGCCGTTGATCCGTGTGATTCTGTGTTTTGATGGTTAAGCGGCTTATCCAGCGTGTTTACAAGGTGGTCAAACCGCGCACCCGGTGCAATTTAGCGGCACAAATAGGCTTTAAAACGATCACAAGCCAATCACCATTTCGCGGGGATAGCAAAATACTGAATTTTTCTACAAAGCAACGCAAAAACGCGGTTGACCGCGCGAGAATGTATCCCTATACCTCGCGCCGACCAGAAGGATATATTCTGATTTATCCCTTCAAAATTGGTTTCCCTTTGGGAGCGCGTAGCTCAGTTGGTAGAGCAACTGACTTTTAATCAGTAGGTCCAGGGTTCGAATCCCTGCGCGCTCACCAAAATTTCACTCCGATGAATTTTTAGATTTTGCTACGCTCTATTTTTAATTTTGGAGCGTGGTTCCTCAAGACGTTAAAATTAGTATTTTTACCGATTTTCTTGTCACATTATATTTGCAGTTTAGAGGACTTATTTAGAACTAGAATTTCCATCTTTTAATTCGGGAGATACGCCATGTCAGACGCCACTGTAGAATCAAAAAAAGTAGCTATAGCTTCCTACATTGCTGCGGGGGTGGTACGTGGAATCGATGATATTTTAGACCATGAAGTCTTGATTCGAGACAAAATGAGCGAAGAAAATATTGCTGGTGAACATTATATAAGTATCCGCTTGATGATGGATACACTTATAACATTTGCAAACGCAGTTCGAGCAGCTGAACGCAAAGATAGACCGCTTGTAGCTTATTTGGACGAAAATCTACCAAAATCTCTATATTCTAAGTAACGGTAAAGCAAATTTTGCAGGTCAAGTCGGACTAATTCGATGCGCTATTTATCTTTTTTAGCCGCAGTTTTAAGCGTCCTATATGTCTCCGTCTTGACCCAATGATTCTTATTTAGAAGCAACCGTTTCACATCAAATAATATCCCCAACCTGTGAATTAGGGGGATAATCTGCCCATATGTAGTCTTTTTGCTATTTGCTCAATCGATCGCTAGCAATCAACATAATACATGAGCTATTTTAAGAGTGTGGGCGACAGCATTAACTTTGACGCGCTGTCGCTCCACTGGCGCTATACCCGCAACCCCGATCTGTTTCCGCAGATCGGGGTAATCTCAACTTTATAGGTTTTTTGGTAATAGCTCAAATAAAAACATACATATGTATGCTGTTGCTGTTGTCGTTGCCTGTGGATGAAATTATAGATTTCTTTATTAGGTGTCGCATTAAAAAGTATGAGAATACCTAGTGTACATTTTCAAACAATAAGCTTTGATTACAAAGCGCAGATAAATCTGCACTTCATTTTTAAGGCCTGTTATAATGCGATCATACGATGTAGGTTCGACCATCGGTCGTTTTTCAATCTACGTCATGTAAATTAGATTTTTAAAGTAATCCTCTAAATCGCCAGATACTCATTCCGAAGCTGCTCGTTTTCGAGCACTTCTTTGGCTGATCCGTCATAGACAAGCGTGCCTGTATCCAGAATAAGAGCGCGGTCAGCGAGTTTAAGCGCAGCGACGGCATTTTGCTCAACAAGTATCGTTGTCATGCCTTGATCACGGATAACATTGAGCGTTTTCTCGATTTCCTGCACGATAACGGGTGCCAGACCTTCATATGGCTCGTCCAGCAATAAGACTTTGATGTCGCGCGCCAGCGCGCGTGCAATCGCCAGCATTTGCTGTTCACCGCCGGAAAGCGTCACACCTTCCTGCTTGCGGCGTTCCCCCAGACGCGGGAAAAGGTCGTAGAGACGGTCGATAGACCAGCCGACAGGTTCGACAATCTGCGCCAGCTGCAAATTTTCCTCGACCGTTAGGCCCGGAATAATGCGCCGGTCTTCCGGCACCAGACCGATACCGGCCACAGAAGCCTGATGGCTTTTCATTTGATGCAAGGGCTTGTGATCAAGCCAGATTTCGCCCCGCCGCGCTTCGGGTGAATCAAGTCTTGCAATTGCTCTGAGCGTGGAGGTCTTGCCCGCGCCGTTACGCCCTAAAAGCGCAACGATTTCCCCTTCATGAACATTGAAGCTCACGCCCTGAACAATGTAACTTTCGCCGTAATAGGCATGCAGCTCGTGAACAGACAGATAGGCTGGCGCCGTAGCAGCATGGTTGGCGTTTTTATCAAATTCCGGCATCGCGTTCATTACCTATAACCTTATTGTCAAATTGAGTGCGTCCGGTTTTAAGCGGCTGCTTCACCCAGATATGCTTCTTTCACTTTCGGATGGCCTTTAATTTTTTCAGGCGTATCCTCAACCAGCGGCGTTCCCTGTGCGAGAACTGTAATGCGCTGCGCGAGCGAGAAAACCACGTGCATATCATGCTCGATAATTACCATAGTTATGTCGCGACTGGCTTTAATTTCTTTTAGAAGCTCGATTGTGTTGTTTGTATCGGCACGCGCCATGCCTGCGGTCGGCTCGTCAAGCAGCAAGAGTTTTGGCTCCTGAACAAGGCACATAGCCATTTCCAGGCGGCGTTTGTCTCCACGCGATAATGCACCCGAATGAACATCCTTTTTGGCAAGCATGTTCACATCCGAAAGCATTTTCTCAGCGGTTTCCATGACATCTGATTCAGAAGCCACGGAACCGACTGCGTGCATTCGAAACGCGCCATCGCGTTTTGCAAAACACGGGATCAGAACATTTTCCATAACCGTCAGATCGTTAAATATCTCCGGTGTCTGGAACACACGGCTAATGCCCATCTGATTGATTTCATGCGGCTTTCTTCCAAGAACCGGCTGTCCGTCAAATGTCACCGATCCGGTGTCCGGTTCCAGCTTTCCGATCAGGCAATTAAGCAGTGTTGATTTGCCCGCGCCATTGGGCCCGATAATCGCGTGAACGGTGTTTTCCTGAATGTCCAGATTAACATCGCCCAAAGCCTGTAGGCCACCAAAACGCTTGTTGACGTTTTTAACTTCGAGAATACCCATTTTATCCCCCTACTCGGCTGGCGTTGCTTGCGCGGACATGCCGCCATCATTGTCTTTTGGCTTGCGACGGAACAGTGCGGCAATGCGCTGTCCACCTTCGACAAGTCCACCAGGTAAAAAGATCACAACGAGCATGAACAAAAGTCCCAGCGTCAAATGCCAGCCTTTACCGATAAACGGATAGATGACTGCCACCATGAAATCTGACAAACCGTCCGGCAGCGCCGCAAACCAGCCTTGTAGAATGCTCTCATTGATCTTTGAGACAATGTTTTCGAAGTATTTAATGAAGCCTGCGCCAAGAACCGGCCCGATCAATGTGCCTGCACCGCCCAAAATGGCCATGAGGACGACTTCACCGGATGCGGTCCAGAACATGCGTTCCGCACCAACTTGTGTGTCCATCGCCACAAGCAGTCCGCCTGCAAGACCGGCATACATGCCTGAGATTACGAATGCTGCCAGCGTATAGGGCCGTGAATTAAGGCCGGTATAGTTCATGCGCTGCTGGTTAGACTTAACGGCACGCAGCATCAGTCCGAAAGGTGAGCGGAAAATCCGGATGGAAAGGTAGAACGCGGCGATCATCAATATGGCGGCCACATAATATCCGGTGTTAAAAACAAAGCTCCAATCACCAACCGACCAGAAATAGCTGTCGCGCATGTCCAGTCCGAAAAAATTCGCACGGCCACCCGCACCGCCGCCGCCAAACAAAGTGTCCAAAATGCGCGGATCGGTGTTTTTCGGCTGCAATCCGGTTTCACCGCCTGTGATAGGCGTAAGCACGGAGTATGCCAAAGAGTAAGACATTTGTGCGAATGCCAGTGTTAAAATGGAAAAGTAAATGCCGGAACGCCGCAGGGAAATGTAGCCCACTACCAGCGAAAACAGTCCGGCAACAATAACAGAGATGATAATTGCAGGAATGACATTCATCGTCAGCAGCTTCATCATCCATATGGCAGCATAACTGCCCACACCTAGAAACGCCGCATGGCCAAAGCTGAGATATCCGGTTAGTCCGAAAAGAATATTGAAGCCGATAGCGAAAATTCCAAATATAACAAAGCGTTGCATCAGGTCAGGATAACCGCCATTGAATTGCGCCATTGCAGAATTGGTTGGAAACGGGTTCAAAATGAACGGCGCTAGAATGGTTATTGCAACCACAAAGAGCAGAAGCGTTGCATCGCTTTTTCTAAGCCCTAACATTGTTATTCCTCCATGACGCCCTTACGACCCATGAGGCCGCGCGGACGTGTCAATAGAATGAGAATGGCGACCATATAAATGATGACCTGATTGATACCTGGAATAAGGTCGATAACCGCTGACATAGAGGCAAGACTTTCCAGAATACCCAAAACGAAACCGGCAAGCACCGCGCCCGGCAATGAGCCCATGCCGCCCACCACAACAACCACGAAGCTTAAGACAAGGAAGTCCATGCCCATATGGTAATTCGGTGAATTGATCGGGGTGTACATCACACCGGCAACACCGGCGACTGCCGCAGCAATGCCGAACATAATCGTAAAGCGTTTGTCGATGTTAATGCCTAACAGGCCAACCGTTTCGCGGTCTGCCATTCCGGCACGTACAACCATACCGAATGTGGTAAAGCGCAGGAATGCAAAGACAGCACCAATGATTACTGTCGCGAATGCGAAATAAATCAAACGCCAATACGGGTAGATGATCACATTCGGATCCATGCCGACAGCGGCACCGAAATCAAAAGATCCGCGGAAAACATCAGGCGCCGGCGTTGGAATCGGGTTTGCACCGAAATAGTATTTCACGATTTCCTGCAAGACGATCGCCAAGCCGAATGTCACAAGAATTTGGTCGGCATGCGGCCGCTTGTAAAAATGCTTTATAAGCCCGCGCTCCATGATCACACCGATTAGAATCATCACAGGAATGGCAAATAAAATAGATAAGGGCACCGACCAGTCTATGATCGTACTGCCGATTTCAGGCCCGAAAATATCATTGACATAAGGCATATCCACCTTAAGCGGATTGCCCAGAAAATCGGTTTTGGTTTCATCAATGACTGTATGGCTGAGGGTCAGCAGTCTGGATAAGGTCACTGCGCAAAAGGCACCGAGCATAAACAATGCACCATGTGCAAAATTGACAACGCCCAATGTTCCGAAAATCAGTGTCAGTCCGAGCGCTATCAACGCATAGGCACTGCCCTTATCAAGACCGTTGAGTATTTGTAGAATGATTGCGTCCATGAGTCTGTCCAACGCATAGCTGACGCTTCCGAACGGGAAGCGAAATTGAATTTTTGTTTATTATGGTCGTGCCGCGCCAAATATCAGCGCGGCACTCATCAAGGCTGATTATGCGCCCGGGTTACACTGACCCAAATTGCCGCCGGCAAATTGTGGGTGATCCGGAGCATATGTCACTTGGTCTACAGGTGTGACTTCAACAACTTCCAGCAAGTCGAACTCTGATGTCGGGTTTTCTTTACCCTTCACAACGAGAACGTCTTTAAAGCACTGGTGGTCTTCGGCACGGTATAGAGTTTTACCATTGCCCAAGCCGTCGAACTCATAGCCTTCAAGCGCTTCAACAATGCCGCACGGGTTAAATGTACCGGCACGCTCGGCAGCATCAGCATAAAGCAATGTCTGACAATATACTGTGTGGGCTGCCTGTGATGGCGGGAAGCCGTATTTTTCACCGAATGATTTAACGAAAGCTTTTGAGCCTTCGTCTGTCAGTGACCAGTGCCAGTTTGTAGAACCGAAGATACCTTTAACGTTAGCGCCGGCACCTTTCGCCATCAGGCGAGAATAGAGCGGAACGACGATTTCAAAGTTCTTGCCGTTAACCTGCTTTTCACGCAGACCAAACTGAACCGCATTGGTGAGTGAGTTCACCATGTTGCCGCCATAGTGGTTCAGAACCAGCACGTCAGCACCGGACTGTAGAACTGGTGCGATGTAAGAGGAGAAGTCTGTCTGCGTAAGCGGTGTTTTAACAGTGTTGACTGTTTCCCAGCCGATCGCCTCTGTAGAAGACTTGATAGCCTCTTCTGTTGTATAACCCCAGTTATAGTCGGCAGTTAGGTGATAGGCTTTACGGTCACTGCCATACATTTTTTCAAGCACAGGCGCGAGCGCTGCACCGGACATGTATGAGTTGAAGAAGTGACGGAAACCATTGGCGCGCTTGTCTTTACCAGTCGTGTCGTTTGAGTGCGTCAAACCGGCCATAAAGATAACGCCTGCATCCTGACACAATGCCTGAACGGCAACCGCAACACCTGACGACGAACCACCGGTGATCATGATGGCACCGTCTTTTTCAATCATAGATTTGGCAGAAGCGCGTGCCGCATCAGATTTTGTCTGCGTATCGCCGGTTACGAATTCTACTTTCTTGCCAAGAATACCGTTACCTTTGAGAGCTTTTGATGAGAATGTGTTCATCATGCCGCCATCGCCGCCACCGTTCAGGTGTTCAACGGCCAGTTCGTAGGCGCGCAGTTCGTCAGCACCCTCATCGGCATATGGGCCTGATTGCGGTACGTTAAAGCCGAGCGTTACTGTGCCGCCGGCTGGCGCGTTTGTGTAACCTGCCTGATTTTGAGCAAAAGCAGGTGAAATAATCGTTGGCATAGCCAAGCCAGCGCCTGTCGCAGCCGCTGCTTTGATCAACCCACGACGTGTAAATTGGAAATTGGACATATAGTTCCTCCCTATGTTCCGGCTGCAACCCCTCCCGAGTTACAGCAGGCTAGATTCGTAGCCTTGAATAGAGAAAACCGCATTTCCAAAATAAAATCTATGCGACTTACGTTGATGATCCACTGTTTTTAGCCGCAAAAACAACTGCGATGGCTAAATTTACATCGAAAACTATGGCTGTTTATACGAGCCTGCTTTGTTTCAGTGCAGCTTCAATAAAACTGGAGAAAAGCGGATGCGGTTCAAATGGCCGCGATTTCAGCTCAGGATGATACTGAACGCCAATAAACCACGGGTGAACATCTTGCGGATACTCAACAGTTTCCGGCAGCAGTCCGTCAGGAGACATGCCTGAGAAGACCAGACCCGCCTCTTCCAGCTGATCTTTATAGTCCAGATTAACCTCATATCGATGGCGGTGACGTTCGCTGACATCATTTTTACCATATATTTCAGCTATGTGGCTGCCTTCTTTCAAAGGATGCGGATAAGCACCAAGGCGCATCGTGCCGCCAAGATCACCAGCCGCTTCACGCTTTTCAAGCCGGTTGCCTTTAAGCCATTCGGTCATGATGCCGACAACATTGGTGCCGTTTTCATTAGTATCAAATTCACTGGAGCGCGCGTCTTCTATACCTGCCAGATTACGTGCAGCTTCCAGTACGGCCATTTGCATGCCGTAGCAAATGCCGAAATAAGGCACTTTGTGCTCGCGGGCAAACTGTGCGGCTTTGATTTTACCTTCTGCACCGCGTTCACCAAAGCCGCCCGGTACAAGAATACCATGTACGTGCTCGAGATGTGGTGACGGATCTTCTGATTCGAATACTTCTGATTCGATCCATTCGAGTTTTACGCGTGCGCGATTCGCGATGCCGCCATGCGTCAACGCTTCCATTAGTGATTTATAGGCGTCTTTCAGGCCTGTATATTTACCGACAATGGCAATCGTGACTTCCGCATCAGGGTTGTGGATACGGTCGGAAATATCGTTCCATACAGCCATGCGTGGTTGAGGCGCAGGTTCAATGCCAAAAGCGGACAGAACTTCCTGATCAAGCCCCTCTTCATGATAGGCTTTTGGCACATCATAGATCGACTTTACGTCGAGTGCCTGAATAACGGCTGATTCACGCACATTACAGAACAATGATAGTTTACGCCGTTCGGATTGCGGGATTTCGCGGTCGGCACGCACGAGCAAAACGTCGGGCGCGATACCGATTGAACGCAATTCTTTTACAGAGTGCTGTGTCGGCTTGGTTTTCAACTCGCCTGCCGCTGCAATCCATGGCATAAGCGTCAAATGCACATAGACAGCGTTGCCGCGCGGTAAATCATTGCCGAGCTGGCGGATGGCTTCCATGAACGGCATTGCCTCAATATCACCGGCTGTGCCGCCAACTTCACACAGGACAAAGTCGTAGCCGTCATTGCCTTCGAGCACGAAGTCTTTGATTTCATTGGTCACATGCGGAATGACCTGAACTGTGGCGCCAAGATAGTCGCCGCGCCGTTCCTTGGTAATGATATCCTGATAGATACGGCCTGTCGTGATATTATCTTTCTGGTTGGCGGAGCGACCAGTGAAACGCTCGTAATGGCCCAGATCAAGGTCAGTCTCAGCGCCATCGTCAGTAACAAACACTTCGCCGTGTTGATACGGCGACATCGTGCCCGGGTCGACATTCAGATAGGGATCAAGTTTCTTCAGACGAACGGAATAACCGCGCGCTTGCAAGAGTGCGCCCAAAGCTGCAGCTGCAATACCTTTTCCAAGGGAAGAAACCACGCCACCAGTAATAAAAACATATCGTGCCATGGGAATTTACGCTTAAAATGGTTTGTGTTGTTTGGCAAAGAAAAAATCACATCTCAAAAAAATTGCCGGTGGAAAACCGGCAATTTTAGAGACGTATTTTGTCTGGTTTACTCGGTCGGTACCGCGGTACCGCCTGCGGGCGCGGACTGTTCCCCGCCAAGCTGATCAAGAACGCCGCCTTCTGTTGGCACGCCCTGCTGTGTTTCAACCGGTGTGTTACCAATGCGGTCAAGAATATCTGTCGGGTTTGAGCCGTAACGGCCCACAACGCCCAGCGCCACAGAGGTGAAGAAAAACGCCGCGCCAAGTATCGCTGTTGTGCGGGTAAGCGTATCGGCTTTTCCGCGCGCGCTCATCATGCCGCCGCCACCGCCGCCGCCAATGCCCAGACCACCGCCTTCAGAACGCTGAAGCAATACGACGATTACCAATGCGATAACGACGATCAGGTGAATGACTATGAGAACGTTTTCCATAAACTTTTTCCGTTAGATTTCCGGCGCGTCCATACATGCTATATCCTTGAATGCCAAGGTGTAGCGGCAAGATTTATCGTGACAAACGGTGCCTTAATTGCCCGGCACTGCTGCGCATATGGCGAGAAAGTCCTCGGATTTCAAGCTTGCGCCGCCAATTAGACCGCCATTGACGTTCTTTGTGCGCAAGATTTCTTCCGCATTTGAAGGCTTTAGCGAACCGCCATACAAAATGCGCATACTTTCGCCTTCCACGCCAAATCGTTCCGAAAGAACCTGGCGAATATGACCGTGCATAGCCTCAATATCATGGTTGGACGGGACCAAGCCGGTACCGATCGCCCAAACAGGCTCATAAGCAATAACCGTGTTCTGGCTGTTGGCATCCTTGGACATGGACCCTTCCAGTTGATTGCTGACGATCTCCATCGCGCGGCCTTCTTCGCGCTCGGCGCGTGTTTCGCCAACACAAATTATTGCGGTTAAACCTGTTTCATAAGCGGCGAGTGATTTCTTCAATACATCCGTATTGGTTTCATCGTGATCGGCGCGGCGCTCGGAATGGCCCAGAATCACATAGCTTGCCCCTGCATCCTGCAACATATCGGCAGATATATCGCCTGTATGCGCACCTGATTGCTCAAAATGACAATCCTGACCACCAAGCAACAATGCTGTGCCGTTACATAAGCGTGTGCCGCGTTCAATCATAGTTGCCGGTAGGCAGATCAGGCCGTCAAATGTGTCGGTATGCTGGCTTACGCCCTCGGCAATTGTTCGTAGCGCTGTCAGTCCGCTAGTCACGCCGTTCATCTTCCAGTTTCCGGCAATCAGTGGTTTTGGGGTTGTCGTCATCGTTATTTCTATCCAATTATGGGCGTTAATGAGCTTGAGAAGTGCATTTTATTGATAGCTAGCGCGTTTGTGAGCGGCTTTAAAGCCCGAACCTCCTTGCTTCTGGCGCAAAGCATTCATAAAAGCATGTAACCAAATCAATTCGCTAGAGGTTTAAATGTTAAGTACGCTGCGTGATGCGTCCAAGGGCTGGGTTGCCAAGATTTTATTGTTGTTGTTGGTGCTCAGCTTTGCTGTCTGGGGCATAGCCGACCAGTTGAATGGTAATATTGGCGGCACAACTGTGATTGAAGCCGGCGACACCAAGGTGACCGCACTCGAGTACCGCCTCGCCTATGACCGACAGATTTCGATTTTGTCGCAGCGTTTGGGGCAACGGATTTCAAACGAGCAAGCGCGTATGTTCGGCATAGACGGACAGGTTGTCGGCCGTTTGGTCGGCGGTGCGGTTCTGGATGAACAGGCTCGGGTCATGAAGCTTGGTCTGTCCGAAGACCGTCTGGCCAGCTTGATTGCAGAGGATGAAGCGTTCCAAGGCTTGAACGGTCAGTTTGACCGCGGCCAGTTTCGCGCTGTCCTGCGTAATGTTGGTATGCGCGAGCAGGATTACATTATCAGCCGCCAGCAAGCTGCAACACGTCAGCAAGTTGCCGAAGCTGTTTCAGACGGTATGGCAGCGCCGAAAACATTTCTTGATGCGCTATTTCAATTTCAAGGCCAAACCCGCGATGTTCAATATATCAGTATAGATGAGCAAAGCCTCGGCGAGATTGAAATGGCCGATGAGGCAACGCTGAAAACCTTTTTCGAAGAAAATAAAGCGGATTACCGCGCGCCCGAATATCGCACGTTCAAGCTTGTAACTTTGACAGCACAAACACTTGCCAATCCCGAAGCAATTGCCATGGATGACGTACGCGCTGAATATGAAAACAATCCGGAGCGCTATTCTTCCCCTGAAAAACGCACAATCCAGCAGCTTGTCTTTGATGATAAAGCTGCTGCCAATGTTGCACGCGAGCGTATTCTTGCCGGTGAAACATTTGAGGAAGCTGTCGAAGCCGCAGGCCGGACAATGGATGATGTGACACTCGGCTCTTTTTCAAAAGCCGATGCGCCAAGCACTGAAATTGGTGATGCGGCATTCGAACTTGCCTCAACGACTGATATCAGCCCTGTGATTGATGGCCTATTTGGCCCTATTCTCATTCGTGTTTCAGAAATTGAAGAAGAAGATGTCCAGCCGTTCGCCGCTGTCAGTGATGAAATACGGCGCGAGTTGGCGCTCGTTGAAGCCCAAGATATCCTGCTTAATGTTCATGACGGTTATGAGGATTCCCGGGCTGGCGGTGACACTATAGATGAAGCAGCAGCCAAGCAAAAACTTGACGTCAGAACCGTTGAATCGGTTGACAGTCAAGGTCTGGATGCCAGTGGTCAGCCTGTTGATCTGGGCGAGGAAAAGCCGGAAATCATTGAAGCGGTTTTCGAAGCCGAAGAAGGTCTAGAGAATCAGCCGCTTAACGCCGGACGTGATGGATTTATCTGGTATGAAGTGACAAATATCGAGGAATCGCGTGACCGCAGCTTCGATGAGGTCCAAGACCGCGTTAAGGCTGACTGGTTGGCTGCCGAAAAGTCAAAGCAGTTGGATGCGGAAGCAGAACGTTTGGTTGCTGCGCTCAACAATGGTGGTGACCTATCTGCACTCGCTGGCGAGAAATCATATCCGATAGACAGCAAATTTGGCCTTGCACGCAATGCTGATGATGCCGATTTCGGCAGTTCCGGTGTGGGTGAGATTTTCTCTGTTGGGCCGGATGGTGTTGCTTATACAGAGGCTGCAACGGGCAACCGCCGCCTGGTGTTTAAAGTGCAGTCGATAAACACGCCACTTGGAAGCGGCGAAACATTGTCCGATCAGGACGCCGTAGCCGTGAACACAGCAGTCAGCAATGATTTGCTCGACCAGCTTGTTGGCCGCCTGCAACAGGAATTTCCGGTTTCCATCAATCAATCAGCAATACAGGCCGCGCTGCTGCAATAAGCGGCGCAGGCTTCAAACAGATATTTGAGAAGAATATGAGCGGTCTAAAACCTATCATCGCAAAAGTGGCTGACGGTGCTTCCTTAAGTGTTGAAGAGGCCCGTGAAGCATTTGGTATCATGATGTCTGGCGATGCCACACCATCGCAAATTGCCGGTTTTTTAATGGCATTGCGGGTTCGCGGCGAAACCGTCGAGGAAATCAACGGTGCGGTATCCACCATGCGCTCTAAAATGCTGAAAGTAGATGCGCCTGAAGGTGCTGTTGATATTGTCGGCACAGGCGGCGATAATTCCGGCAGTTATAACATTTCCACCTGCGCCGCGATCATCGCTGCCGGTGCAGGTGTCAAAATCGCCAAACACGGAAACAGGTCCCTCTCCTCGAAATCAGGCACAGCAGATGCGTTATCGCACCTTGGTGTGAATATTGATGCGGATGCGGGCACCATCGGACGCTGCATAGCCGAAGCCGGTTTGGGATTTATGTTTGCGCCGATGCATCATGCCGCCATGCGCCATGTCGGCCCAAGCCGCGTTGAGCTTGGGACACGCACAATCTTCAATCTGCTCGGACCTTTATCAAATCCGGCCGGTGTGACGCGCCAGCTTGTCGGTGTGTTTGACCCCAAATGGTTGATGCCTATCGCTAACGCCCTTAGCCAGCTAGGCTCAAAACATGTTTGGGTTGTCTATGGTGACGGGCTTGATGAATTGACGACAGCCGGTACCACGCAAATTGTTGAACTTAAAGACGGTCAGATCACCGAATTTGAGATTATGCCCGAAGATGTGGGCCTATCACGTGTTTCCATGGATGATCTTAAAGGCGGTGAGCCAGCCTATAATGCGGCCGCGCTCATGGAAGTGCTTAAAGGTGAAAAGAACGCATATCGCGACATTGCCTGTTTGAATGCTGGCGCCGGTATGGTTGTCGCCGGTCTTGCGGCTGAATTGAAAGACGGTATTGCCCGGGCACAACAGGCACTTGATAGCGGTGCAGCCTTGAAAATTCTTAACAATGTGGTTTCTATTTCCAATGGAAAGGCCGTGAACTGATGGTCGATATTTTAAGCAAAATTGAAGCCTATAAGCTTGAAGAAATCGCTGCGGCTAAAGCTGTGCTTCCGCTTAATGAGCTCAAAGCCAAAGTTTCCGATATCGAAGCGCCGCGGGGTTTCTTGAAAGCCCTTCATGCCAAGCGTGAAGCCGGCGACTATGGTCTGATTGCGGAAATAAAAAAGGCAAGCCCCTCCAAAGGCCTGATCCGTGAGGATTTCGATCCGCCTGCGCTGGCAAAAGCCTATGAAACAGGCGGTGCGGCCTGTCTTTCTGTGCTGACTGATAAGCCTTCTTTCCAAGGTGCGCCTGAATTTTTGACCAATGCGCGGGCAGCGGTTTCTATTCCGGCTCTGCGCAAAGACTTTATGCACGATATTTATCAGGTCTATGAAGCGCGTTATTGGGGTGCGGATGCCATTTTGATCATCATGGCGAGCGTCAGCGATGATCTTGCAAAATCGCTTGAAGAGACAGCGTTTGCGCTTGGCATGGACGCGCTGATTGAGGTCCACGACGAAGCGGAAATGGAACGCGCGTTAAAGCTGGACTCCAAGCTATTGGGCATTAACAACCGCAATTTACGCACGTTTGAAGTTTCCTTGGAGACAAGTGAAAACTTGTCAAAAATGGTTCCTGATGATCGTCTGCTGGTTGGCGAAAGCGGTATCTTCACACCGGCAGACTGCGCGCGTCTCAAAATGTCTGGCATCAGTACATTCCTTGTTGGCGAGAGCCTTATGCGTCAAGCCGATGTTACCGAGGCAACACGCACATTGCTGACCCGAACACGCGAGACAGTTTGATTATGGCGGGCGGCGATAAGCTCACGCATATCAGCGGTGACGGTTCAGCGCATATGGTCGATGTGGCCGATAAATCAGTCACAAACCGTGAGGCTGTCGCCAGTGGCAGAGTTCTCATGAGCGCAGAAACCTTAGCGGCGATTCTGGCCGGTGACGCTAAAAAAGGTGATGTGATTGGCACAGCGCGTATTGCCGGCATTATGGCCGCCAAAAAGACACATGAACTAATTCCCCTTTGCCATCCTTTGATGCTGTCCAAAATCACCGTTGATATTGAACAGGGTGTTGATTTTACGGGTCTGTCAGTGACTGCAACCGTCAGTTTGTCAGGCAAGACAGGTGTCGAGATGGAAGCGTTAACGGCTGTTTCCGTTGTCTGTCTTACCATTTACGACATGGCAAAAGCGCTTGAAAAAGATATGGAAATCTCAGAGATCAAGCTGGTTTCCAAAACAGGCGGCAAGTCCGGCAATTGGAGCCGTGACGCATAATGGCCGATAACCGCAAACCGCTTTTGCCCGTTAATGAAGCGCTTGCACGGCTTTTAAAAGGCGCCAGCCCGCTTGGTGTTGAGACGGTTTCACTCGAACAGGCGCATAACCGAATTCTTGCTTCCGAACTAATTGCCAAACGCACACAGCCTCCCTTTGCCGCCTCTGCCATGGATGGCTATGCCGTGCGTGCAAGCGATGCTGCCAATGCAGGCGCAGCGCTCAAAGTTATTGGCGAAGTGGCTGCCGGATATGTGTTTGACGGTATGATCGATGCCGGTGAATGTGTGCGTATTTTTACAGGCGCGCCTCTTCCAGAGGGTGCTGATGCAATCCTGATACAGGAAGATGCGGAACCTGCCGGTGAAAATCTGATCAAAGTGTCTGAAGGTGTTGCCAAAGGGACTCATGTGCGCCCTGCGGGTTTGGACTTCTTGGAAGGTGATGTTTTGCTCACCGAAGGCCGGTTACTGGACGCGGGCGCTTTATGTCTGGCTGCTTCAGGTAATTATGCTTCCCTGCCCGTCCTTAAAAAACCGCGCATCGGCATTTTGGCAACCGGTGATGAATTGCGCACACCCGGCTCAAAACTGGAGCCAGGACAAATTATTGCCTCCAATAGTTATGGAGTCGGCGCAATCGCGAAAGAACATGGTGCGGACATTGTTGATTTTGGTATTGCGCGGGACGATGAACAATCGCTCAAACAGGCTTTACAGGCGGCAATTGATGCAAAATGCGATGTGTTGATTACACTTGGCGGTGCTTCCGTCGGTGAGCACGATCTGGTGCGTTCGGTTTTTACCGCCGCCGGAATGAAACTTGATTTTTGGAAGATCGCCATGCGACCGGGCAAGCCGCTTATGTTCGGCACACTCGGCAATATGCGTATTCTTGGTCTCCCCGGAAATCCGGTTTCCAGTCTCGTTTGTACGCAACTCTTTGGTGTGCCGCTTATTTGTGCTCTTGGCGGGCGCAGCTATAGCCAGATTCGCCAAAAGGCCAAGCTTACCGCCCCTATCAAAGCCAATGGCAATCGCGAGCAATATGCGCGTGCCACGATCAGCCGCACACCGCATGGTTTTGAAGCAACTGTCTTTGAGAATCAGGATTCTTCGATTATCTCTTTTTATGCGAATGCGAACGGGCTTGTTGTGCGCCCGATTGATACGCCGGCTGCAAATAAAGACGATGAAGTTGAGTTTATTGCACTCACATCCATAGACTGAACTATAATTAACCGAATCTTATAGGTTGCAGAACACAAATAGAACGTGTAATAATGTTCACGATTTGTTTTGTTGATTCTGGAAACCGCCATGCTGACACGCAAGCAACTTGATCTGCTCGTCTTCATCAATGAACGTTTGAAAGAGACCGGTGTTCCCCCGTCCTTTGACGAAATGAAGGAAGCTTTGGATCTGGCTTCGAAGTCCGGTATTCACCGTTTGATTACCGCTCTTGAAGAGCGTGGTTTTATTCGCCGCTTGCCAAACCGTGCGCGTGCGATGGAAGTGATCAAGCTGCCGGATGCCATGATGCCGGGAAATGGTGCGCGGCAAGCGTTTTCTCCGAGTGTTATTGAGGGCAGCAAGGGTAAAGCACCCGCGCCGGTCAAATCCTCAGCTGCACAATTTAACAGTGCGGATAATGATGATGGCGTCGGCATTCCGATGATGGGTAAAATCGCGGCGGGTGTTCCTATTTCGGCTATTCAACATCAAACGCGTTCTATTCAGATGCCACCGGACATGATTGGCAAGGGTGAACATTACGCCCTTGAGGTTGAAGGCGATTCCATGATCAACGCCGGTATTCTGGATGGTGATACGGTTATCATTCGCCGTACGGATGTTGCCAATATGGGCGATATTGTCGTGGCTCTGGTCGATGATGAAGAAGCAACTTTGAAGCGCTTCAGGCGCAAAGGTGCATCAATTGCGCTGGAAGCGGCGAACCCTGCCTACGAAACCCGTATTTTCGGGCCTGACCGTGTTCAGGTACAAGGCCGTCTGGTTGGATTGGTCCGTAATTACTGATTTTAGAGCATGTTTCGCTTAAATGGAACCGGATTGATGGCAAGGATTTTCCGTTTCAGCAAGGAAAAGACCGCAGCGCGATGTGAACATCGTGCGAGGATTTTGACGCAGAAGAAGTGGAAAAGACTGCCAAGCCAGAGATGTTTAAAACATTGAATGAAAATGATAAATCAAGATCGTCTGAACGTGTTCTTTTGCGCCTCGGACGTTGTCGCGAAAAGCTAACGGTGCGCGCACCGCGTCGCTTTGCGCTCCTAACCGAAACACAAAATCCCAGCGTTCAAGCGATTCCATTTAAACGAAATATGCTCTAGTCGCGTTTGTAAGGCCCGAGATTTCGCGCCGAACGTGAATATTTGCGATGCGACTGCCACGGTCGCGCCGCCTTCCCTTGGGCGAACACTGTTTTATAATTTGGTGTGGTTGCGCCGAATTGACTTTCTGTTTGCACATATATCTCCGCGCTGCCGTATAGAGCCAATTGCTGCGCTGTAATTATGATGTTTTGCTTGTTTTGGCATGCGGATGTAAACGGAGCGAATGCAGCGATGATGATACCGGACTTGGCACATATACCCTTCCATTGAGGTGGATTTGGCATTTCGGTCAGATAGACAACTGAATATTCCTGATCTTGGTATAGGCCGTTATAGTCGCATCTTTGTTTGCTATAACATTGAAATCCGGCCGCGCTTTTGCCCGGTAAGATCACTTCTTTTGTTTTATAAGCCGCCTGCCATTGCTCAAGAATAAACGCGCTCGGACGCTTGCGGTTAACGCTCAAAGCACCTTGTTTTGGGTCAATGACTGCGATCTGTCGGGCATCTTCAGAAATAACCAGTTGCGGTACTTGCAGCGTTGATTGTGCCAGATAAGCGGGTATCAGACATAGCAGTCCGAGATATCTCAAGTTTGACCGCATCAGGCACAGGATCAAAAGCGAAGCGCTCAACCATATAAATGCTTTCGGTGACAGCATACCTGTCGAACCATCCGGCGTAATCTGCGATACACGGCGCGCCACCTCAATGACGACGCTCACAGACCAGTTCATCAACGAATAGGCATAGCTGTCCAAGCCAAACGGAATAAGCAAAGTTGCTATGATTGCCAGCGGCATAGTCATTAAGGAGACGATGGGCATGGCCAGCAAATTGCCAAGCAGTCCGAAAACAGCAACACGTTGGAAATGATAAGCGGCATAAATGCCGGTCGCAGTACCGGCGACCAGTGATGTCACGGATAGACCGATGAGAAAGCCCAGCGATTTGCGTGTTATTTCCGCTCCGGCACTGGTATTTTGAACATATTCCCGCCCAGCCTGCCGCCGCGACCACCACCCGTAAACACCGATAAGTGCCAGCGTTGCAGCAAATGACATTTGAAAGCTTGGCCCCAATACAGCTTCCGGCGCAATGAGAATGACAATAATCGCGGCGATTGCCAGATTGCGCATTGTCAGCGCCGATCTGTCCAGCAGCAGTGCGCCTAGCATAACCGCCAGCATGATGAACGAACGCTGCGTTGCGACACTCGCTCCGGCTAGAAACAGATAGATAATAATCGCGCTGAACCCGGCTATCGCCGCATATTTCTTGGTTGAGCGCCGTGCAGCCCAATCCGGTGAAAATGCGAATGCTGCGCGCAAGGCGAACATCACTGTTCCGGCCACCAGCGCCATATGCAGGCCCGATATTGAAAGAATATGCGCCAAGCCGGCAATGCGTAAAACCTCATTGGTTTCTTCCGGTATTGCGGCTTTATCGCCTGTGATAAGCGCTGCTGATACCGCGCTGGCGGCACTGTCACTATCTGCCCTTATGCGGTTGGCTAACCAGTAACGGGCGCGTTCTACCAATAAAGCGGGACTGCTTTTACTATATTGCAGGCCCAGTTCGCTGGTTTCCGGCTGGCCAAGGAAAAAGCCATTGGCGCCAATTCCGCTGAAATAATTATAAAATGAGAAATCATAACCCAGCGGCCTTACCGCGCCGGATGGCGGGCGTAACCGCGCATAACCGTGAATACCTTCGCCAATCTGTGCGTTTTCCAGCGGCTTTCGCGCCGTCAAACGAATCCGGTCAGGCGCATAGCGCAGTTTCGGGCGCTCGGTTCTTGTTAAATCTATCGTATAACGTGCCGAACCATTCGCGCGAATTTCAATCGACCTGATCTGGCCGGTTATACGTGTTGAAATTTCCGAACCAAGCATAGGTGTTGCAAGCAGCTGTGTGCGCAATTGCATTAATCCCATTGCGCAAAGAACGATTAACAGCGCATTCGTCACATAGCGCAACAAAAACGCAGCAGAACGAAATACAATCCGCAAAACTGCAAAAACAAGAACCGCCAACGGTATGTTATGGCGTGCCGGTTCGACGGGTAGTGCCAGATAGAGCGCAACGCCGATAATCATAAAAACGGGAATGAAAAGAAATGCCGTGCCCTGCCCGACTTCAATCATCAATTGGCGATGAACCCAGATTTGCACTGATTTGAAAAATGGCTTGTCGCCATAAATGCGCTTGGCTGGTTTGCCTAAAGGTGCTTTTTTGAGCGTCGCGGGGTTTTGGGCGCGAATATCAGCGTCTGGCAGATGATTAAAATGGTCCAATTCATCCAGCGAGAAAAACCGGCGTTCATCCGGTTCGACGGTCTTTTGCTGTTTCAAGTCCCCACCCATGGCGCATGTTTCCTGCACCGGCCATCACCCTGTTTACGGCCGCATTTAATAACCTAGCGTCACTTTGGGTTCAGGCGCAAATCTTGTCTGATCTTGATGTTGTTTTGCCGCCTGCGCTTGCACGACAAGGCGTCTGTGCTACATCACACACATCAAAGTGCACGATGATGCGCTCACCCGAATTTGGAGACTTTCTATGACAGCAGGTGTTGTAACCCGCTTTGCCCCTTCGCCGACCGGTTTTTTGCATATTGGCGGGGCGCGGACAGCGCTTTTCAACTGGCTTTACGCAAAACATACCGGTGGCAAAATGCTGCTGCGTATCGAGGATACCGACCGCGCTCGTTCCACCGATGCCGCCGTGGAGGCGATAAAAGACGGCTTGAGCTGGCTCGGTCTTGATTGGGACGGCGATGTCGTTTCCCAATTCGAACGTGCTGACCGTCACCGTGAAGTGGCAGAGCAATTGGTTGCCGAAGGCAAGGCTTATTACTGCTATGCAACGCCTGAAGAATTGACACAAATGCGCGAAGAGCAACGAGCCGCGAAAAAACCGCCGCGTTATGACGGTCGCTGGCGGGATCGTGACCCGAACGAAGCGCCTGAAGGCGTGAAGCCTTCAATCCGTATAAAAGCACCGCAAACCGGCGAAACGCTCGTGGCGGACGCGGTACAGGGCGATGTGCGCTTCCCCAATGCAGACCTTGATGATCTGGTTATTTTGCGCTCCGACGGCACGCCGACATATATGTTGGCGGTTGTGGTCGACGACCATGATATGGGTGTTACCGATATTATCCGCGGTGATGACCATCTGACCAATTCTGCCCGCCAGCAAATCATCTACGATGCGCTCGGCTGGCCTGTGCCGAAAATGGCGCATATTCCGCTTATCCATGGCCCGGATGGGGCAAAATTATCCAAAAGGCACGGCGCATTGGGCGCTGAAGCCTACCGCGAAATGGGTTTTCTGCCGGAAGCTTTGCGAAATTACCTTGCGCGTTTGGGCTGGAGCCACGGCGATGATGAAATCATGTCTACCGAAGATATGATTTCCTGGTTTGAAGTGGGCGATATCAACAAGGGCGCTGCGCGTTTTGACATTCAAAAACTTGAAGCGCTCAACGGTCACTATATTCGCGAAGCCGACGATATGTATCTGGTGTCTTCCATTGAAAAACTGTTGCCATATCTTGAAGGAGGCGCAGAATTATCAGAGCGCTTGTTTGGGCAGCATAAAGAGCGGTTGACCGCTGCCATGCCAGGTTTGAAAAGCCGCGCGAAAACATTAGTGCAACTGATTGAAAATACGTATTATATACATGCGGAACGACCGCTGAATTTTGATGAAAAGGCCGCTTCAATTCTTGATTCGGATGCGCGTAAGTTATTGACGGACGCCCATGAAGCGCTTGAGAAAGTGGAAGACTGGAGTGTCGAATCTCTTGATCAGGCTGTGCGGGCTTTTGCCGACAGAAAAGAGCTTAAACTTGGCAGGGTTGCGCAGCCTATTCGTGCAGCTTTGACGGGCCGCGCGACATCACCCGGGGTTTTCGATGTCCTGTTTGTTTTGGGCAAACAAGAAGCGCTGGCGCGTATTTCCGATCAAGCATCAGACTAAGGTATGAGAACTTGCTGCAACGCAGCAAATAACCCTTTGGGCTAGCTTGGCAGCGTGAATGAAATGTTCTAGCTAATGTCCAAGAGGATAACGGGCCTTTGCGATTTGCGCATTTTCGCAAATCTGCGGATGTCCATCACGACGAGGAGTATGAAAATAATGGCTGACAATACGTCTAAGCTGAATGTCAATTCAAAGGACTATGAGTACGAAGTTAAAAGCGGCACAATTGGTCCCGATGTAATCGACATCAGCAAGCTTTATGCCCAAACCGGCATGTTCACGCTGGATCCCGGGTTTACATCCACAGCTTCATGCGAATCGCAAATTACCTATATCGACGGTGATGAAGGTGTATTGCTGCACCGTGGTTACCCGATTGATCAATTGGCCGAACAGGGTGATTTTCTAGAGGTTTGCTATCTTCTTCTTTATGGCGAGCTGCCAACGAAAGCACAGAAGAAAGACTTTGATTACCGCGTAACGCACCACACCATGGTGCATGAGCAGATGCAGCGCTTTTTCACCGGTTTCCGCCGTGACGCGCACCCTATGGCTATTATGTGTGGTGTTGTGGGCGCTCTATCGGCGTTTTATCACGATTCGACTGATATTGCCGATGAGCACCAGCGTATGGTCGCATCGTTGCGCTTGATTGCCAAAATGCCGACAATTGCGGCGATGGCCTATAAATACCATGTAGGACAGCCTTTCATTTATCCGCAGAATGATCTTGATTATTCCGCAAACTTCCTGCGCATGTGCTTTGCTGTTCCTTGTGAAGAGTACAAAGGAAATCCTGTTCTTGCCAAAGCAATGGACAAGATTTTCATTCTTCATGCCGATCACGAGCAAAACGCCTCAACATCTACGGTGCGCCTTGCCGGTTCTTCAGGTGCTAATCCGTTTGCCTGTATCGCGGCAGGTATTGCATGTCTTTGGGGCCCTGCTCATGGCGGCGCGAACGAAGCTGCATTGAACATGCTGGCAGAAATCGGTCATGTCGACCGGATTCCTGAATTCATTGCCCGCGCGAAAGACAAGAACGATCCGTTCCGTTTGATGGGATTCGGTCACCGCGTTTATAAAAACTATGACCCGCGCGCCAAGATCATGCAGAAAACCTGCCATGAAGTATTAAACGAACTTGGCATCAAAGATGATCCGTTGCTCGACGTTGCGATGGAACTGGAAAAAATTGCGCTGACAGACCCATACTTCATCGAGAAGAAGCTTTATCCGAATATCGATTTCTACTCAGGCATCACGCTAAAAGCGCTCGGTTTCCCGACAACAATGTTCACAGTGCTGTTTGCATTGGCGCGTACTGTTGGCTGGATTGCTCAGTGGAAAGAGATGATCGAAGATCCGGGCCAGCGTATAGGTCGTCCGCGCCAGCTTTATACAGGCTCGGCACAGCGCGATTATACACCTGTCGACAAGCGATAACCGCAATCACATATAATAATAAAGCCCGGCAGTGACCGGGCTTTTTTTATGGTTTTGCATGATTGAGCAAGCTAGCAATAATTTCTGCTGAATGATGGCTGGCATCTTTATCAACGGCCATTTTTTCCCGTACTTTGCGGTAGCCATCCATCACATATTGCCGCGCGCCAATATCGGGCGTTGCCAATTCTTCTATTGACCGCGCCAAGGCACCTGCGCGCACAAACTCCTCGTAGAATTCTTTGATAATCGGCCGGTCGACAATGATATTGGGCAAAGCTGCCGACCACGTTGTGATCAGTGATTTGGCAAGCTTCATAATGGGGTCGATACGGTAGCAACTAATTGCCGGCACGCCTGCCAAAGCAAGCTCCAATGTCACTGTGCCGGAAGCCGCCAGCGCCACATCTGACTGCTTATAAGCCTCTATCTGGCTCTGGCGGTCTGTGGTGATAATCGGCGATACGGGCCAAGCGGCTGTATAGCGATGCACATGCTGCTCTAGCCTCGGCAAAGTCGGCAAATAGATTTTAAGCTTATTGCCACGCTCATGGAGCAGTTGTACCGTATTGCCGAACTCATCCATTAATGCGTTGATTTCACCATTGCGCGAACCGGGCAACACCAACAGATTTACCGTTCCATCACCAGCCAGTGTTTTTTCGCTGTTATGTTCCCACACCGCATTAAGATCGCTGTCAGACATCAGGCGGTGGCCGACATAATGTGTTTTTGGTCCACCAAGCTTTTGCATGGTTTCCGGCTCAAACGGCAAAATGGCCAATATTTCATCAATGTAAGCGGCCATTTTGGCGGCTCGTTCCGGTCTCCAAGCCCAAACCGTGGGCGCCACATATTTCACGATTGGCAGATCCGGCATCGCGGCCTTGACTCTTTTAGCCACACGCAGTGAAAAATCGGGGCTATCAATGAGCAGAAGGCAATCTGGTTTTTCATTGATGATCGTTTCTGCGGTTTGACGGATACGGATGATCAGTTTGGGCAGTGTTTTGACCACGGCAGAAACGCCGGTAAGCGCAATTTCTGCGGGGTCGAATATTGATTTCAAGCCCATGGCCTCGAGCTTTTCACCGCCAACGCCAATGAGTGTTACAGGCTGGCCGACAAGGCCATTCAATGCCTGGATAAGCTCTGTAGCCAATAGCTGACCGGATTCCTCACCGGCGACGATGCCAATCTTGAAGGCGCGGTTTTCAACCATTGCGACCGCCTCCATAAGTGTCGTCTATACCGATTATGAACATTTCTGCTTTGTCGGCCTTTTCTATAACATCCTCAATATCGACAATCATGGCATTGCCACCGTGAATGGCAATACCATCCAGATTAGCAAGCACAGCATTGGCAACCGTTGATTGACCAATCGTTGGCAGATCAACGCGTTTATCCTGTTGCGGTTTGCACATTTTAACAAGCACACCGCCGCGTGTATTGGAAAGCCGTCCATGCTGTTTCTGGTCCGCTACGCGCTGCAACATCGCATCGGTGCCTTCAACGCCCTCTAGCGCGACAATATTGCGGCCAATAACCACGCAGCATTGTCCTGCATCTATTGCGCCCAACGCCAAGGCGGCTTCCACGCCTCTGGCTATGGATGCCTTTTGAGCGGCTGAGGGTATTGATCCGGCAATCTGTCCGACGGGCGCGAGAAGCTGCGGCATGACTTCGTGTGCGCCGACAACTTTTACACCTGTCTCCTCAATCGTTTTGACGATTTTGGAAAGCAACTCATTATCGCCGCTTACCAGGCCGGAGATGAAGCGGCCGAGAAATTTCAAAGTGCCTAGATCAGGTCTTAAATCCGTTATTTTTGGCCGCCTGCGGACGCTGCCAATAATAACGACACGTTGTATATGCTCTTTTTTAAAAAGGGAAATCAGTTTGCCAAGTGCCGTAACACTTAGTTCTTCATGGTCGAATTCACGAAGTGCGTTATCGGCTTCTCCAGCCAGCATTATTACAAAAGGGTTTTGCCCGTTTTGGCGCAGGTGTTTCGCAATCTGCATCGGTACTGTGCCGCCGCCTGCAATGATGGCAATGCGGCCGTTATTGCCCACATCGCTTTTCAGGTCGCTGATTTTTGTATCGCGACCTGTCATCGCCTAGATGCCTTCATGTTCACGGGCTTTGCGCCCGGTGATCGGCGTGATAAATTTGCGTTTGCTGTCGGCCAAAATAAAGCCAAGCATATCTTTTACAGCTTCACTCTCGCTATATTCTGCCAATAAAGCTGTGGCATTTTCCCGCAAAGTGCCTGTGCCTTCCGCGAATAGTTTTTTATACGCGCCGCGCACGGCATTGATTTCGTCACGCGCCATGCCGCTGCGTTTCATACCAACAAGGTTTAAACCGGCAAGAAAAGCCCGGCTGCCGACAACCATCCCATATGGAATAACATCATTCACGACTGCAGAGACGCCGCCGATAAAGGCGTGGTGACCGACTGTGCAGAACTGATGGACCCCTGCTCCGCCGCCAATAATCACGCGATCACCGATCGTACAATGACCACCGATCATCACATTGTTTGCAAAGGTCACATGCTCACCCAAAATCGAATCGTGGGCGACATGGGAATAGGCAAGAAACATACAGTTATCGCCGACAATCGTTGTGCCGCGTGAATCGCCGGTACCACGGTTCATGGTCACGCCTTCACGAATGACAACGTTTTTGCCAACAACCAGCGTTGTTTCTTCACCCTTATAGGCCGTATTCTGCGCATCGGAGCCGATGACAGCCTGCGGAAAGATTTTTGTACCTGCGCCAATTGTCGTGTGGCCGATCACACTCACATGGCTTATCAGCGCTACATTTTCGTGCAGCTTTGCGTCGGCACCGATATGGCAAAACGGCCCGACCTTCACACCTGCGGCAAGTTCAGCGCCGTCTTCTACAAAAGCGGTTGGATGGATTTCTACGGCAGTATTATTCATTATTTTCCCCGCGACTTCGCATCTGACGGGGAAAGCATGGCTTGAACCTCGGCTTCAGCCACTTTTTCACCGCCAACAATACCCGTACATTCGTACTTGCAGATGCTGCCGCGCTGTTTGATGAGTTTAACGTGATATTCCAAAATATCGCCCGGTACGACCGGTTTTCTGAATTTGACATTGTCGATCGTCATAAAGAAAACCAGTGCCGGTTTGTCCAGTTTGAGATCGCGGATACCAATCGCGCCCGATGTTTGGGCCATGCCCTCGACAATCAACACGCCCGGCATAATCGGTTCGCCCGGGAAATGTCCCTGAAAATGTGGCTCGTTAAATGTGACGTTTTTAATGCCCACAGCAGAGCGGTTACCGTCAATATTGATGATGCTGTCGACCAGCAGCAAAGGATAGCGATGTGGCAAAAGCTTCATGATCTCGTGCAGATCGGCTTTTTCCAGCGCATTATCATGCGTTGTAACCTGTTTTGTCATAGCAGGATGTTCCCGGTATCGTTATTTTGGATTTTCAGCTTTATTTGGTTTAGCCAAGCGGCGCAATGTTGCTTGCTCTCTAAAGAACGCTTTAAACGGCTGCGCAGGCGTTCCTGCCCATTTTTCGCCATCTGGAATGTCGTTCATCACACTGGATGTGGCGGCGAGTTGAACGCCATTGCCAAGTGTAATGTGGTCAGAAATGCCGACACGCCCGCCAATAAGGCATCCGTCACCGATTTTTGCTGATCCGGAAATCCCGACAAACCCTGCAATCGCGCAATTCCGACCGATAACAACATTATGCCCGATCTGAACCAGATTATCGATCTTTGTTCCTTCGCCGATAACAGTGTCATCCAGAGCGCCGCGGTCAATAGTGGTATTGGCGCCAATCTCGACATTGTCCTGAATGATAACGCGGCCAAGTTGCGGCATTTTTTCCAAACCATTTTGGCCCGGAATAAAACCGAAACCATCCTGCCCGATGCGTACACCTGAATGTATCGAGACATCATCGCCAATCATGGCATATTGAACACTGGCATTGGGACCAATCGAAGCATTGCGTCCAATCTGGCAGTTCTCACCAATGGTAGCGTTTGCGCCAATAAACGATCCGGCCCCTATCGAGACACCGGCGCTGATAACAGCACCCGCACAAATGATCACATCGCCTTCAATTGTCGCCATCGGATCGATGATTGCAAATTCCGAGATGCCGGTTTCCGTGCGCCGGTTGCCAAGACTGGTTGGATAAAGCTCTCTGGCTAAAGCAGCAAAGGACTGTTGCGGGTTTTCAACGATGATCAGCTGCGGCCCTTCGGGCATTTGAGCAACCAGCTTTTCTTGACATATGACTGCGGCGCAAATAGACAGTGCGTTCAGTGTCAGACCTTTCGGCGACTGAACAAAAGTAAGCATATCAGGCTTGGGATTGTTCGCCGCGCACATGCCTTGAACGGCTTTATTATCTCCGTCTGTGTTTTCCCCTTCCACACCTAAGAATGTTTTTATCCAAGATAATGATGCTTTTTGCGTATCAATTTTATGGAAGACTGGTGCGGAATGGGTCAATAGAAACTCTCAACGAGCAGACACGAGATACATGTGGAAAGTCCGGCACTTAGCCGGACTTTTTAATTTAGAATGCTGACGATACAGAGAAGTTGAACTGTTGTACTTCATCCGTATCTTCTTTTGATATCGGGAAGGCATAATCGATGCGCAGAGGCGCAAACGGTGACTGCCAGATCAAGCTGATACCCGCAGAAGTACGGAATTTCATATCCGTTGAAGCGGCTGTCGCATCGGCCAAATCACTACCGAACAATGTTGCAGCATCGGCAAAGATAGCACCTTTAAAGCCGAGGTCACGCGGGACCGCCGGCAGCGGAAACTGCGCTTCTGCAGTAAAGTTAAGGTAGCTGGTACCACCCAAATGGTTACCTGCAGCATCGACCGGACCAATACCATTGGTTTCAAAACCACGGATACGTGATGGTCCCAAGCGAAGATTGTCAAACACGCGGACATCTTCACCTAAGCCTGTGATGTTACCGCCGCCTGCACGCAAGAACCCGACAATGTCAGCTTCTTCAGACAGCGTATGGTAGTAACGTCCGTCTGCCGTTGTCTTGATGTACTTGGCATCGCCACCCAAACCGGCCACCTGCTGCTGCACAGAGACATATACGCCTTCATGCGGGTCATTACGGTCATCAATCGAGTTATATACAAAACCGTAGTTGATTGCAGAGCGGATATAAGGGTTCCGACCCGAATTAATCTCTGTATCGATCGCTGACGGAAGCAGTGCTGCATCCGTGACAGTGTATTCATCCTGTGAATAAGAGTAACCGAAATTGGCACTGAAATTATCTGTGATAGGCAAGCCAAAGCTTACTGAGCCGCCACTTGTCGCGCTATCGTAACCGTCATCGTCATAGCTGTTTGTGCTTCTGAACGCACGGAATGTCGCTGACATGCGGTAGCCAAGGAAATAAGGTTCGGTAAACGATACATTGTAAGTACGTGAATCAACACCGCCACCTACAGCAAGGCGGATTGCCTGACCACGGCCTTGAAAGTTGCGCTGGGAAATAGAACCCTCAAAGTTCACACCCTTGTCAGATGTATCCGTGCTGCCGGTTGAATAACCCACACCGACACCAAATTCACCTGTTGGCTTGTCTGCAACCTGAACAACAATGATAACACGGTCAGGCTGAGAGCCCGGACGTGTCGTAATCTCTACGCGCTGGAAGAAATCAAGTGCTTCCAGACGCTTTTGCGCGCGGCGAATGAGGATCTGGTTGAAAGCATCGCCTTCGGACAGATCGAACTCACGGCGGATAACATAGTCGCGCGTTGTTGTATTGCCGACGATTTCAATACGTTCGACATAAGCGCGCTGGCCCTGATCAACGATATAAGAAACGTCAATCGTGTTATTTTCAAAATTACGGTTACCGACAGGCGTCACTTCCGCAAACGGGAAGCCTTTTGCCGCCAACTTTTCAGACATCGCGATAAGCGTGTCTTCAACATCTTTTGCGCTGTATGTTTTACCATCACGGGTTTCAACGGAACGTTTCAGTTCTTCAGGATCAACGCCGGAAACTGTGCTGTCGATGTCAATATTGCCGAAAGCATAGCGCTCGCCTTCATCCACTTCAAAAGTGATGGCAATATTGCCTGTTTCAGGATCAACATTGGCAGAGGAAGAAATAACGCGGAAATCGGCATAACCACGGTTGAAGTAGAAGCGGCGAAGCTGCTCTTCATCAGCGGCAAGACGCTGGTCGTCATAAACGTCCGTGCGTGTGAACCAAGACAGCAGATTTGTTTTCTTGATCGAGATAATGCCCTGAAGGCGGCGATCACCAAATGCGTTGTTACCCACAAAATTGATCTGTGAGATTTTGGTTTTTCCACCCTCGGCGATCTGGAAAATCACGTTGACGCGGTTTTCACCCAAATCAACCACGCTGGCATTAACCTGCACGTCGGAGCGACCAGTGCGGCTGTAAGCCTCAACGATGGCATCAACATCGGCATCAAGTGCTTGCTGATCAAAACGTTCACGTGAGCGCAGACGGACAACGGCTTCAAGGCGATCGTCCTTCAATTTGCGGTTACCCTGGAATAGAACCTGATTGACCGTTGCGTATTCAACAACATTGATAACCAGTGTTGAACCGGATGTATTTACAGACACATCAGAGAACAGCCCTGTGCGGAACAGTGCTTTAACAGCATTATCAACTTCAGCGCTGGTAAAATTCTTACCTGATTGATATCCGACAAAATCGGCAATCGTCGCATCAGCAACGCGCTGGTTACCGCTTACGGATATCGAACGTACAACCGCTGCGTCTGCAGTAGAAACACTTACTGCCTGAAGAATAACAGCGCCGCCAACAGCTGGCGTGACGGATAGGGCAAATATCGATGCCGCGTTTAGTAATTTACGAGCCGCTCTCATGCGGTTACTTCCCCACTATTGTCTGTTTGTGTGCACGCATAAGCGCACCTTCTTACAGTGATACTAAGTCGTATTGCAGGCTTTTCCCCTACACGCAAGCTTTAGGGTTAAAAAGCCTTTACCTTGTGCCGTTGCGTGACGTTTTAGCCACTAAATTCCATAGCTTATGGTTAAAAATCTCTTTTTTTAACTCAACTTGCACCAAAAATGCGAGTCACATCATTCCACGTTGCAAAAACCATTAAACCAAGAATCAGCGCGAATCCAACCCGATATCCATACTCCATTGTCCGCTCGGAAAGCGGCTTACCCAAAATTGCCTCACATAGGTAAAACAATAGATGGCCGCCATCAAGTACCGGAACGGGCAGAAGGTTCAAAAGTCCGATTGATACAGATAAAATTGCCGCCAGATTGAGCAATGCGGCAAAACCAAGTGTCGCAACTTGACCGGAAACCTGAGCCACGCGGATCGGCCCGCCAATTTGGTCAGCTTTTTCACGGCCGGTCACAACGCCGGCCAAATAACCGCCGGTGCGCGCAATCACCCAGCCGGTTTCCCTAACGCCTATCCAAAGAGATTCGCCAATACCGTATTCCTGTGTGCGGTAATTGCCGACTTCAGCATTGTTGACCACGCCGATGACGCCCTGCTCTATCTTGTTGCCAAAGCGGTCCTCGATTTCCAGACGCTCGGGCGTAACGGTCAGATCAAGCTCCTGATCTCCGCGGCGCATACGCATCACAATCGGCGTTTCGGCGCGTGGTGTCACATAGCGCTGAACATCGGAAAATGTCTCGACAGACACGCCGTCAACAGAAACAAAAATATCGCCCACTTCGATGCCAGCGGCTTCTGCGGCGCTTTGCTCACGCACTTCAGCAACAATTGGGTCGGCAACCATGCGGCCATATGTTGCTGTAATCACGGCGAATATTATGATTGCCAGTATAAAATTGGCAATTGGACCGGCTGCAACTGTTGCTGCGCGGCGCCATACAGATTTGTTATGAAAGGCGCGCGCCTGATCTGCTTCAGACAGATTGCTATCAGGATCATGCTCGCGGCTTGTCGTTGAGGCGGCATTCATGTCCCCGACAAACTTCACATAACCGCCAAGCGGGATCAGCGAAAGCCGCCAGCGTGTGCCCCGCCTGTCATTAATACCGATAATTTCAGGACCAAAGCCGACAGAAAAAGTTGTTGCGCCGATGCCGCAAAGGCGCCCTACCCAATAATGTCCGAGCTCATGGATAAACACCACGATTGTCAGCACGAAAAGAAAAGGCAAAAGCGTGCCGAGTAAAAACCCGTCTGTTGATATCAGGCTGGAGATAAATTCCATGCAAATTACCTATATAAATATCGCGCACACGCGCTAAACAAAAAATGCTGATGCCGGTGCGGCAAGACCGCCAACGATAGCACCTAACATCCACAATACAATTGCAGCGAAAAGTAGACCATCAATACGGTCCATTAAACCGCCATGGCCCGGAATAATATAACCGGAATCTTTAACGCCAGCGCGCCGTTTAATGCCAGATTCGAAAAGATCGCCCATTTGGGAAACCGCAGATAACACAATAGCTAGCAGTAGCAGGCCGCCTTGATTGTGCAGTCCTGCCAGAATGATGATGATCCATGCGCCAAAAGCTGCGGCAAGCACGCCGCCTATTGCGCCGGACATTGTTTTGTTCGGGGAGATCGCCGGGGCAAGCTTTGGTCCGCCAACAGCTCTACCCACAAAATAAGCGCCAATGTCGGTAAACCAAACCGTGACGCATAGATAAAGAATCGCAATCAGGCCGACTGTGTATTCAAATGCGCCGCGCAAACTGACCATCGCAATCAGGAAGCCGCAAGCGTATAAAAGGCCGATAACGCTCCGCGTGCCCCCTACCCAAGACAGCAATAAGCCGCTTGCAATACCGAATATTGCAATAACCGCTAAAAACAAAAGCGTTCCTGAAAAGAATAAAAATGCCAAAGTCATGCCTGCAACACAGGCAAAACCGACAAACTTCGCACGGTCATCGCTGTCCGGTAGCATGATATTCGCCCACTCAGACCAAACAACGGCTGACATAAGGCCAATCAGAAGCGCAAAAATCCATCCGCCGACAAAGACGGCAAACAAAAAGACGACCGCCATGATGATGCCGGAGATGACACGTAAGCGAAGCTCGCTCATTGTGCTGCGCCTTTGACCGCTTCCACACCGCCAAAACGGCGGTCACGGCGTGTAAATATCTCTATGGCCTCTGCCAGATGATGCTCGTCAAAGTCGGGCCACATACAATCAAGAAAGACCATTTCAGCATAGGCAACCTGCCACAGCAGAAAATTGGACAGGCGCACTTCGCCGCTTGTGCGAAGAATCAAATCAGGATCTGGGCTGGCAACTGTGTCGAGCGCTGCCGATATATGCTGTTCGGTCACACGCTCGCCCTTAGCTACCGGTCCGGACGGATCATCAATAACAGTTTGCATGGCGCGGACGATTTCATCGCGCCCACCGTAATTGAAAGCGATGTTCAAATTAAGCTCGGTATTGTGCGCGGTTTTTTCTTCGGCAGATTCAATCAGTGCCAGAATATCAGGGCGCAAGCCCTCCCGCCGGCCAATGATACGCACACGCACACCGTTTGCAGCCAATTCCGCCAGATCGCGCCGGATATAGAGTTTTAAAAGGCTGAGAAGATCTTTGATTTCATCGGCGGGACGCGACCAGTTTTCTGATGAAAATGCATATAGGGTCAGATGTTTGATGCCAAACTTCGGGACCGACTTCACAGTACGGCGCAAAGCTTCCACACCGGCTTTATGGCCGTATGTACGGGGCATTCCCCGCGCCGCAGCCCAACGCCCGTTGCCATCCATGATGATGGCAAGGTGATTGACCGGCTGTGTCAATTTGGCGGGCGTTTCATTCAGCAATTCTGCAAAGCTCCTCTTTCATTCGGGTTTACGGCTCTAGCCAAGCCGTAAATCATCAAACTTGCAAAATTTCCTGTTCTTTTTCAGCAAGCAATTTATCAATACGCTCAATAAAGCCGTCAGTCTGCTTTTGGACCGCCTCGGATTCAGCGCGCGCTTCATCCTTGCCAAAATCACCGTCTTTTTCCAGCTTCTTTAGGGTGTCCATGCCATCACGGCGCACGTGACGCACAGCAATACGCGCATTTTCGGCATATTGGTTGGCAACTTTCACAAGATCGCGGCGGCGCTCTTCGTTCAGTTCCGGCAATGGAACGCGTACAGTTGTACCGTCAGTCATCGGATTAAGACCAAGCGTTGAATCTCGAATGGCTTTTTCAACGGCAGATACCATTCCCTTATCCCAGACATTCACCGCAAGCATGCGCGGTTCCGGAATGGTAACGTTGGCAACCTGTGTAATCGGCATCTGACTGCCATAGGCATCAATCATAATCGGATCCAGCAAGCTGGCTGATGCGCGCCCTGTGCGCAAACCGGCCAAATCGCCTGCAAATGCATTGATTGCGCCTTCCATACGGCGTTTTAAATCCGCCAAATCATATTCATTACTCATCTGGCTAAACCCCTATCGTTCTGCTTTGGCCTCGTGCAGATAGTCTGACATTGACAAGCTATGTGCACAAATGTTGATCAAAATGAGGATTAAACCTCTGTTACAAGTGTGGAGCGTCCCCGACCACTTAAAATTTCGGCAAACCCGCCTTTTTCATGGATTGAAAACACAATAATCGGGATATGATTTTCCCGCGTCAATGCAACCGCAGCCACATCCATAACATTCAAGCCTTTGTCCAATACATCTTTGTGCGTCAGTTTTTCATAGCGCATCGCATCCGGGTTCTTTTTCGGATCGGCGGAATAGATACCGTCGACTTGTGTTCCTTTGAACAAAGCGTCGGCGCCGATTTCTGCTGCACGCAATGCTGACGCTGAATCTGTTGTGAAAAACGGATTGCCGGTGCCGCCGGCAAATATCACCACACGCCCCGCATTAATGTAGGCCATTGCCTTTCGCTGCGAAAAACTCTCGCAGATTTCAGGCATGGCAATGGCTGACAACACCACCGCATCAATACCGTGTTTTTGTAGTGATGTACGCAGCGCGACTGAGTTAATGACCGTTGCCAACATCCCCATATGGTCACCGCTGACACGGTCGCCGCCGCGCGATGCCACAGCCACGCCGCGGAAGATATTGCCGCCGCCAATGACAATGGCAATTTCAACATCAAGATCACGGGCTTGCTTAATGTCGCCGGCGATACGGTCCGCGACAGAAACATCTATGCCAAACCCCTGATCCCCCATCAGCGCCTCTCCGGAGACCTTAATCAAAACGCGTTTGTAAAGGGGTGTGTCCGTCATCGTTCTTCAATACTTTCAATGTGGCATATGGATTCGTGCATTTCGATACAACAAGGGCACCGCGTTGTCACGCGATGCCCTGTAATTGTTCTACTCAAACCAAAGGTTTTCGTACTTAGCCTTTTGCGGCCGCTGCAACTTCAGCAGCGAAATCGCTTTCTTCTTTTTCAACGCCTTCGCCAAGAGCGAAACGAACCATGGTTGTGATTTTAGCCGGTGCACCGATTTCTTTTTCAGCTTCTTTAAGCGCTGCTTCAACAGTCAGGTCAGGGTTGATAACGAATGCCTGTTTGAGCAAGCAAACCTCACCGTAGAACTTGTTGATGCGGCCTTCGACCATTTTCTCAATAATGTTGGCTGGCTTGCCTGAAGCGGCTGCCTGCTCTGAGAAAATTGCGCGCTCACGCTCAACCACATCCTGATCAAGATCGTCCGGGCTGATTGAAAGCGGGTTGGTCGCAGCGATGTGCATTGCGATCTGACGGCCGATTGCCTGTGCAGCAGCAGCGTCGCCTGTTGTTTCAATACCAACAAGCACACCAAGCTTACCGAGATCGGTTGCAACAGCATTGTGAACATAAGATGCAACAACACCTGAACCCACGCTCAATTTTGCCGAGCGGCGCAGGTTCATGTTCTCACCGATTGTGCCGATAGCGTCTTTGATCGCGCCGTCAACTGTTTTATCGCCAAGGTCAGCAGCAAGAACAGCATCAACGGAACCGTCTGTACCCATAGCTGCACCGGCAACACCAGTTACCAATGATTGGAAATCATCGTTGCGCGCAACAAAGTCCGTTTCGGAGTTCAACTCGACAACAACGCCTTCATTGCCTTCGCTTTTCACGCTGATCAGGCCTTCAGCAGCTGTACGGCCAGCTTTCTTGTCTGCTTTCGCAATACCTTTTGTGCGAAGCCAGTCCATCGCAGCTTCAACATTGCCGTCGTTTTCCTGAAGTGCTTTTTTACAGTCCATCATGCCTGCGCCGGATGCTTCGCGCAGTTCTTTTACCAATGCTGCAGTAATAGTAGCCATTTTCATTACCTCTTGTGCCGACTTGTCATTTAGGTGCGGCTTCATTTTCGATCAGACCTTAAATAGGTTCTGTGACCGTGATTTTCATCAGTTTTATGAAAGTGCATGTGCGGAAGCTGTTTTGCTGCCGCACATGTATAAGATTCAAGCGCTTGAACGCTTATTCAGCAGATGCTGCTTCTTCGGCCAGAGCTTCTTCAACAGGCGCTTCTTCCATTGCGCCGACATCAATGCCTGATGCGCCAGCCTGGCGGGCAATGCCGTCAAGCGCTGATTTCGCGATCAAATCGCAGTAAAGCGAGATTGCGCGTGCCGCATCGTCGTTGCCCGGGATCGGGAAATCAACAACATCCGGATTACAGTTTGAGTCAACAATCGCGATAACCGGAATGTTCAAACGGTGCGCTTCCTGAATAGCGATCGCTTCTTTGTTGGTATCAACAACAAACATAAGGTCCGGCACGCCGCCCATGTCTTTGATGCCGCCAAGTGCACGGTCAAGCTTTTCACGCTCGCGTGTCAGGTTCAAAAGCTCTTTCTTGGTAAAGCCCTGACCTTCGCCAGCAAGCAATTCGTCAAGTTTGCGAAGACGCTGAATTGAGTTGGAAATTGTTTTCCAGTTTGTCAGCATACCGCCGAGCCAGCGCGCATTAACATAGTACTGCGCTGAACGCTGGGCTGCGTCTGCAACGATCTCCGAAGCCTGACGCTTTGTGCCGACGAAAAGAACGCGGCCCCCGCCTGCAACGGTGTCAGACACCATTTTAAGCGCATTTGAAAGAAGCGGAACAGTCTGTGAAAGATCGAGAATGTGAACGTTGTTACGGTCACCAAAAATGTACTTCGCCATTTTTGGGTTCCAGCGATGTGTCTGGTGACCAAAGTGTACGCCTGCTTCGAGGAGCTGACGCATTGAGAAATCTGGCAATGCCATCGTATTTTCCTTTCCGGTTTAGCCTCCACGGAGAGAAGCAACACTATGTTGCAACCGGTGGTGCTTTGGGATTTCTCCCCAAAACACACAGACTCCGTGTGTGGAATGGCGCTGCCTTACCTCACAGCCCCTTTAATTGCAATAGATGACTGGATAAAACTAGCCTTCGCAGCTTTCGGCGTCGAACAGTTCCAGATCAGTCATTTTGCCTGTCAGTGAAAAGTCACCGTAATCCATCTCTAGATCGCGGGTTATGCCGCTGTCATATAGTTTGAAGGCGATTGTATATTCAGGCAGCGCTTCCTGCTTATCTTCCTTATCGAAATAGGAAATTGTCACTTTGCGGTATTCGGCATCGGCCAGATCACCGATCACATCCCTGTTTTCTTCCCCATCGGTTTTTTCCGGACCGACGATGATTGTCGTAGACATGACACGGTCGCCGCCATCCGAACCGTCAAAAATCGGCAATTGAAAAAATGTCTCGCCTGCATCCGCCCGATTGAGCAATTCAACAATATGGGCGGTTGGGAACATGGCTGTCGGCAATTCCAGATTGACTTCATCCGGTTTGTCGAGCGCCACAGATGTTTTATCTTTTCCGGTGCTGGCTTTGCCTTCAATTTCCCGATCTTTATTGTCGTTGACATAAGTCTGCGTGACAAAGCGGAAATTTTCGCCCTCAGCATCTTCATAGGTTGATGTGCGCTGATCGGTTACATTTGATTCGCCGCGCGCTGTTACACGGTTCACGAAACGAAAACTTGTCGTATACCCTTCGCAAGGCGAGCCGCGAAACTCATAAACAATGCGTCCGTTCATTCCATTTATGCCGCTGCGCTCTGACGCTTCGTTCAGATTCACATCATAAACAGCACGATGCGGTGCCAAGCTCACTTCGGCAGAAGCGCTGTTGACTGTGAAAAATATGCCTGTTGCCGCTGCACACGATAAGGCAATTTGATAGTTGGTAAAAATTGGACGCATAGTTTTCCTCTAAGATTTGACTTGAATATAGAAATTCTCGTGGCAGAAGCGAGGCAGAAGATTTTTATTTACAATCAATTTTTCCTTCCAATTAACAGGAGCATTTTATGACGGGCACAATTTCAGAACGTTTGGACGCGATGGGCGTTACTATTCCGGAAGCCGCGGCTCCTGCCGCAAACTATTTGCCGTGGATACGTTCAGGAGAACTCCTGCTCACATCCGGGCAGTTGCCGCTGGAAGATGGCGCGTTGATCACAACAGGAAAACTGGGCGACGAAGTTGATCTGGAGCTTGGGCAAAAAGCAGCACGGCAATGTGCAATCAATATTTTGGCGCAGGCAAAAGCCGCGCTCGGCGATCTGGAAAACATCAAGCGCGTTGTTAAAATCACAGTCTTTGTTGCCTCTAAACCTGAGTTCAGCAACCAGCATCTGGTGGCCAATGGTGCCTCTGACTTTCTTGCAGAAGTGCTTGGCGAAGCCGGTCCACATGCCCGTTCGGCCGTCGGCGTTCCTGTCCTGCCACTTAACGCGCCAGTGGAAATTGAAGCGATTATAGAAGTCAAATGAGTGATTTATCGTTTCTAACGCGCTCTCCGATTGCCCATCGCGGCCTGCATGATGGCAACAAGGCTGTATTTGAAAATTCGATGGCGGCCATGCTTGCCGCTGTCGAGCACGGCTATGCGATTGAGCTTGACGTTCAATTGTCGGGCGATGACCGCGCCATGGTGTTTCACGACAGTAAATTGGGTCGTGTAACGGCCAATCAAAATCCTGTTAAAGCTCTAAAGGCCTCCGAACTGGCTGAAATTACGCTTGGTGGCACCAGTGATGTTGTCAATACGCTTGAGGAGGTTCTTCACGCTGTAAACGGCAAGGTGTCTGTCGTGATCGAAATGAAAGGCGATGGCAATCAAGCTGACGCAGAGCGGTTGGCACGGGCTGTTGCGGGTGCTGTAGAAGATTATAACGGCGAAGTCGCTGTGATGAGTTTTGAGCATGATCTGCTGCAAGCATTTCGCGCGACAGGTTCAAAATGTCCGCTTGGTCTTACCGCCTTGGGCGTTGATGATGCAGCACTTGAAAAGCATCGGGCAGCGCTTGATTACGGCATCGAATTTGTCTCGTTCTATGTCAAAGAACTGCCAAACGCATTTGTATCCGAAGTCCGCGAAATACATAAGATGCCGGTCATTACGTGGACCGTTCGCACACAAGATGATGTTGCTCTGACAAACCAATATGCAGATCAAATGACATTTGAAGGCTTTTTGCCATAATGCACACCTTGCACATGCGCCACGCAGCCTTAAATCTGTTTGTATGAGCGAGACAACACCTGCCCCCGAAAACAAGTCGCCATCCGACGCCGAGTTTATAATTCGGGTGCAGGAAAAGATAAGTGTCATTAGCCGCGAAGATTGGTCCAAGCTTTCCGGCACTTCAAAAACTGAATCCGGTTTTCCTTATAACCCGTTCATAAGTCATGATTTTTTAAACGCACTTGAAGTATCGGGTTGTGCTGTGCGCGAGACCGGCTGGCTCGGGCAACATCTTATTTTGGAAGATGACAAGGGCACAATCCACGGTGTCCTGCCCGGTTATATAAAGTCGCATAGCCAAGGCGAATATGTGTTTGATCACGCATGGGCAGACGCCTATGAGCGTGCCGGCGGGCGTTATTATCCCAAATATCAGGCTTCTGTGCCGTTTACACCGGCAACCGGCCCGCGCCTGTTGGTCTCCAATTCAGTCAATGGCGATGCTGCGCGTGCTGCTCTTGCGCAAGGTGTAACGCAATTGGCGCAACAGCTTCATCTATCGTCGGCACATGTTACCTTTGCCGAGGAAGCCGACATTAGTGCGTTGAAAGATGCCGGTTTTCTTCATCGGACCGACCAGCAGTTTCATTTTCACAATGATAATTATTCATCCTATGATGATTTCCTTGGCACGCTTGCCTCGCGCAAACGCAAAAACTTGAAAAAAGAACGTGCGGGCGCCCTGCAAAACAATATTACGATTGAATGGCTGACCGGCGGCGCCATTACCGAAGAAATTATGGACGCTTTCTTTGTGTTTTATGAAGATACCGGGCAGCGCAAATGGGGCCGTCCCTATCTCAACCGCCAGTTTTATCGCCAGATTGCCGAGACAATGGCCGACGATATATTGCTGGTGATGGCAAAGCGTGACGGCCGATATATCGCCGGTGCGATCAACTTTATCGGCGGTGATACGCTGTATGGCCGCCATTGGGGATGCACTGAAAACCATCCATTTTTGCATTTTGAAGTCTGTTATCATCAGGCGATTGACTTTGCGATTGAGCGCGGCCTGAAATTCGTAGAAGCAGGCGCACAGGGCGAGCACAAACTTGCGCGCGGCTATATGCCAACCGTTACACATTCGGCGCATTACCTGCCCAATGAAAGTTTTCGCCGCGCTGTGTCAGATTATCTTGAACATGAACGCGCGGAAGTGGCACATTTCGGCACGATTCTCAGCAATCACAGTCCCTTTAAAAAGAGTAATAATTCATGACGCAATATGATCCCGATAATATTTTCACCAAAATCATGGCCGGCGATATTCCGTCTCATAAAGTGTATGAAGACGATGATACTTATGCGTTTATGGACGTTATGCCGGAATCAGACGGTCATTGTCTGGTTATTCCCAAAACCGGCTCGCGCAATCTGCTTGATGCGGCGCCTATGACGCTGGGCAGCCTGATCGTGGTTACTCAAAAAATCGCGATTGCTATTCAAAAAGCGATGAATGCGGACGGCATTATCATCCGACAGTTTAATGAGGAACCTGCCGGACAGACAGTCTTCCACCTGCATTTTCATATTATTCCACGCTATGAAGGTGTGCCGCTCAAACGGCATACAGGCGTAATGGTAGCTAATGATGTGCTGGCCGCACATGCGGAGAAAATCCGCGCTGCGCTTTAGAGCATGTCAGGAAAAGTGGGAAC
>NZ_JXMU01000012.1 GCF_001293565.1 Ahrensia marina
CCATACCGTCCATCATGCCGTTTTCCATCATCTGCTATTCCTCGTTTTGTTGTGTCGACTACCCTACGAGGCAAGATAGTTGTTTTAGCATCCTCGTTGACAGCTTAGGGGACGATACAAGTCACGTTTCTTTCAAGTCCGCGCGGGCATCGCGAATAATTGACCATGAGGAATGAAGAAAGAGGCCAGCAATTCCGAAGGCGACAATTAGGTCAGGCCAAGCGCTGCCCATGAGATAGACAAGGACAGCCGCCACCACGACAGCAGCGTTTCCGATGGCATCGTTTCGCGAGAACAGCCAGACCGCCCTCATGTTCGCATCGCCTTTGCGAAATTTGAGAAGGGGAAGGACGGCCAGAACATTCACTATCAATGCAATGAAACCGAACAGCCCCATCAGGTTCGCGTCTGGCGTCGTTTGGGCGAACACCCGCCAAATCGTTGTTCCAAGGACGCCGAGTCCAAGAACGCCGAGGAAAATCCCCTGTATCATTGCAGAACGCGCCCGCCAGACGAGACTCCAGCCTATCGCGAGTAAGCCCAAAAAGGTGATGAGGCCGTCGCCGAGAAAGTCTAGCGCATCAGCTTTCACCGCCTGCGAACCTGCCAAAAATCCGCCGACCATTTCGACAATTCCGTAGCCGACGTTGAGCAAGACCACTATCCAAAGAGCGCGGCGATAGGCAGGGTCTTGATGCGCCGCACTTTGCGTGCCGTCGTCATTCGCGTCCATCCGCTCAAAACCATAGCCCGTTGTCGCGGCTGCTTTTTCGATTTCAGCCAGCTGGGATTCGGGGATGTTCAGCGTCATGATGTGGGTTGCCGCTGATACCTTTACGGCATCAGGTGCTATGCCAGCGGACTGCACGGCTCGCTCAATTTGTGCCGCATCTTTCGCGCAATCCATACCAGATACGCGGTAGCGGATGGGTGATTTGGATGAATCCGATGTTCTATTCTTGCACGTCTCCAAAATCTTCTCCCAGAGTTAGAAATTTCACTGATGTTGGCTTGCTAAAGAGCCGTCCCAACAATCACTTACCATGACTTTAGCATTTAGGGGGGCAGTCGCATAATTGAATATATGGAATTTCTGTTGTTTTGCAACATGAACGACATGGTCACTTCGTCGGCTTTGCCGTCATTCGGCTGCCGTTCTTTGCGCAGCATATTCCTTGCGCTTTTTGAGTGATAGGCTTACTGACGGCAAACACCTTAAAGACGGGATCACCGACATGCGCCTGGGCGGACGAATTCAAGCTGCAGTTGAAGTTTTACAAGATATGGAGAGCCGCAACCGGCCTGTATCGGTAGCGCTTAAAGACTGGGGCAATAATCACCGGTTTGCCGGTTCCGGCGACCGCAATGCCATCGGCAACCTTGTTTATGATGCACTGCGCAAGCGCGCTTCGACCGCATATATGTTTGGCGGCGATGACGCCGAAGCATTGATTTTTGGCACGTTGCTGCGTCAATGGGGCATGAGCCTTGCTCAAATTCAGGAAGCGCTGGCAGATGATAAATTCGCGCCGGAAATTCCCGTTGCGCGTATTGAAGCGGCATCGCAAAAAGATCTGGCTTTCATGCCCTCCGAAATTGAGGCGGATGTGCCCGCATGGGTGAGTGATCATCTGGAGGAAGCCTTCGGAGACGAGTGGGTCGAAGAGGCCAAAGCATTGGCGGAGCGTCCACCGCTCGATATGCGCGTGAACACGCTGAAAGCTGATCGCGAAAAAGTCCTCAAGCAGCTTTCAAAGCAAGGCGCAAAACCGTCTAAAATTGCACGTCACGGGATGCGCATTCCAGCCAAAGGCGGCGCAAGCCGGATGCCGAATGTGACGGCGGAACCTGCCTTTCAGAAAGGTTGGTTTGAAATTCAGGACGAGGGAAGCCAGATCGTTGCCGATCTTGTTTTTGCGCAAGGCGGTGAACAGATTTTTGATTATTGCGCCGGCGCTGGCGGCAAAACCTTGGCTTTGGCTGCAACCATGGAAAATACGGGGCAGGTACATGCCTATGATGCCGATAAGCAGCGTCTCGCGCCAATTTTTGACCGTTTGAAACGCGCCGGAACGCGCAATGTTCAGGTTCATGCCGCCGATGAGGATTTGGATCATTTGCACGGCAGTTTTGACCGTGTTGTTGTCGATGCGCCCTGTACCGGTTCAGGCACGTGGCGGCGGCATCCCGATGCAAAATGGAAGCTGACCGAAGAACAATTGGAAGCCAGAGTGCAGGAGCAGGCGGCCATTCTTGATACGGCGCGCAAGTTCGTTAAACCCGGCGGTTATCTCTGTTACATTACCTGTTCGATTTTTCAGGATGAAAATGAAGGTCAGGTCTACGCATTTGGTGACCGCCATGAGGATTTCGATTTATTGGGCGCAGGCGAAGTCTGGGAAGAATTGTTCGGCACGAACGCGCCCAAACCCTGGACCACAGACTTTAACTGCGTAACGCTGACACCACGGACAACAGGCACGGACGGTTTCTTTTTTGCCGTGCTCCAGCGTTTGAAATGATGATGAATGTGAAAGACACTGTCATTTTAAAGTTACATAAAAGCCATAGGCCTTCGGTTAAATGCAAACACCAAAGGGAACATGAAATGCGTAGATTAATCACTTCGATCCTGACCGCCACGACTGTTTTGTTAAGCGCGGGTTTGGCTCATGCCGTTGATGGAAAGCTCACACTTTATACAAGTCAGCCCAACAATGATGCGCAAAAAACAATTGATGCCTTCAAGGCAAAATATCCCGATGTGGATATATCTTTCGTGCGTGACGGTACGACCAAGATCATGGCCAAGCTGCGCGCTGAATTACAAGCCGGCGCAACACCGGCGGACGTGTTGTTGATTGCCGACAGTGTCACAATGGAAAGCCTTGCGGCTGATGATTTGTTGATGGCGCATGAGGCAGCCGATGTTTCTGCCTATGCGGACGGCATTCACGATGCAGAGAAAAAATGGTTCGCCACAAAGCTGATTACGACAGGCATTATTTATAACACAGCCGCAACGATGAAGCCGGAATCATGGACAGATTTGCTTGATGAGGCCGCAAAAGGCCAAATCGCAATGCCTTCGCCGCTGACATCCGGCGCAGCGCTTATTCACACGGCCACACTCATCAATAATTTGGATGAGGGCTGGACTTATTATGAAAATCTTGCCGCGAACGGTGCGCAGGCATCCGGCGGCAATGGCGGTGTTCTGAAAGCTGTTGCAGGCGGCGAAAAGCTTTACGGCATGGTTGTCGATTTCCTGCCAATCCGCGAAAAAGCAAAAGGCGCGCCGGTTGATTTCGTATTCCCGAAAGAAGGCGTTTCAGCTATTTCCGAACCGGTGGCGATTTTGTCAAACACGCAAAACGCTGAAGCTGCAAAAGCATTCATCGACTTCCTGATTTCCAAGGAAGGACAGGAATTGGCCGCGTCACAAGGTTATATGCCGGCCCATCCGGATGTCGCTGCGCCTGAAGGTTTTCCTGCGCTCAATGATATCAAGATCATGTCATTTGATGCAGCCGCAGCGCTCAAATCCGCCGAAAGCGATAAAGCTAAATTTGCGGAAATTTTCGGCCAATAGGCATTGTTTGAGATGATCTCGGCATGATGATGAAAACAATATCCCGTCGGCGGCTGAACAATGTTGTCACCGCCGACGACTGGGCATTGCAGGAGGGCGACGCGCTGGCGGCAACGGCCCTCTTTGTCGTTCTGATTATCTGCGGTGTGCCAATTTTGCAGTTGGTTCTGGCGGCTATTGGTTCATTTTCGGATGGTGTCGAAACGACATTTAAAACCCTGTTTTCCGCTCAAATACGCACCGCAACTTTCAACACGATTTCAGTAGCGATTGCATCAACTGTGATTGCTGGATTGATCGGCATATCTCTGGCTTTGATTTTGATGACTGTGCAACTGCGCGCACGTCGTCTTATGGCATTCATATTCATACTATCTTTGATGATTTCGCCGCAGATTTCTGCTCTGGCATTTAAAACCCTGGCCGGCCCCGCATCGCCCTTGCTGAAAGCTATCGGACTTGCACCGCCGCCGGGCACCGCGAATCCAATGCTTGGGTTTGGCGGGATCGTGCTTGTGATGGGGCTGCAACATGCACCGCTTGTGGCCATCACATTGGCTGCAGGTCTATCGCGTGTCCCGCACGCCATTATTGAAGCGGCTTTGCTCGACGGTGCAAAACCACTAAAAATTTTCTCAAAAATCCTACTTCCCTTAGTGCGCCCGCATTTGGCATCGGCACTGTTGCTTGCCTTCGTTGCCGGTGTTGGAAATTTCGGCATTCCCGCATTATTGGGGCTTCCTGTCGGTTATCTGACACTTCCGACATTGATTTTTCAAAAACTGGCGAGTTTCGGCACCAACACGATTGCCGAGGCCGCTTTGGTGTCAATGATGATTGGCGTAATTGCCGGCATAGGCGTTGTCATCTCTGCAAAACTATTATCGCGCAATACTGTGCGCCTGCAGGGAGGCGATCAGCTCGCCGCGTTTATTGATGCCGGGCGATGGCGCATCTGGATTGAATACGCCATTTGGGCGTTCTTTGTGCTGACGATATTTATTCCGATGATGTCTTTATTGGCGACCTCAATTGTACCCGCCTACGGCATGTTGTTGCGCTTTGATACGCTGACCCTTGATCAATATGTCGAAGTTTTGTGGCGTCAGGATACTACGCGCCGAGCGTTTTCAAACTCCATGGTCTATGCCTCCTCGGCAGCAGTCATACTCTCATTATTCTGTATGCTGTTGGCCTATGGCTTGGATCGCCGTTTGACGCGGATTAGATCAACAGTTCTGGCAATTGTAGAAATGCCCTATGCGCTTCCCGGCGTTGTCGTCGGAATTGCCTGCATATTACTGTTTGTGCGCCCTCTACCGATTATCGGCGTGTCAATTTACGCAACAAAATGGATTATTTTGTTTGCCTATTGTGCGAGCTTCATGGCGATTGCGCTTAAACCTATTTTTGCCGCCATAACTTCATTGGACCGCGACATAGAGGAAGCTGCGCTTTTGGATGGCGCAGGTCTTCGAAAACGGCTTTACTCCATCATTATGCCGTTGATCCTTCCGTCCTTGCTGGCTGGCGCTCTGATGGTGTTCTTGCTTGCGTTCAACGAGTTAACCGTGTCTGCGCTGCTCTGGTCTGCCGGAACAGAAACAATCGGTGTTGTACTGTTAAATCTCGAAGATGCAGGCTTGCCAACGCAGGCCGCTGCCACCGCTGTCATATCAACAATTGTCGTCGCAATTTTAATGTTGGTGTTGGAGTTGGCAGGCGATATGTTTCCGGAAAACACGCTGCCTTGGCGCCAATTAAGCGCTTCGGGCAAAAGCGACTAGGTTCATCCGGAGTATGACGCAAACAATGAAAACTAAATATATCTCGCTCGCCGCTTTTCTCATTCTTTGTGTCGGCGGCGGTTCGTTCATAGGAACACAGAACCTGCCCGGCGACTGGTATGACGGTTTGACAAAACCGTTTTTCAATCCCCCGGCATGGCTGTTCGGTCCGGTCTGGACTGTTCTTTACGCAATGATTGCTGTTGCCGGTTGGCGCACATGGATGCGTGATGCCAATGGTTTGTTGATGAAAATCTGGTTCGCGCAGCTTGCCTTGAATTTCACGTGGTCGCCGGTGTTCTTCACATATCACTGGATGTTATTTGCCGCGCTCATCATCATTTTGATGATCGCTTTGACGGTTTATTTTATCACCAGGATTTGGAACAAGGACCGCCTGGCCAGCTGGTTGATGGTTCCATATCTGGGCTGGATAAGCTTCGCCTTTCTTTTGAATATATCCTTGTGGTGGCTCAATTTTGCCTAAAAAAGTCGGTTCAAAGTCTGTCCTTTATGTCATGGCGGCTGATCCCGAATATGGTGATCATCTAAAAGAGCGCATCACACCATTAATGTGCGGCATCGGTCCTGTCGAAAGCGCCGTTTCTGTCACCAGAGCGCTTTGCCAGATGAAACCGGATATTCTGGTATCGCTGGGTTCAGGCGGTTCACGCACATTGGAGCAGGGTGCAGTTTATCAGGCTTCATCGGTAAGCTATCGCGATATGGATGCCTCGCCGTTAGGCTTTGAAAAAGGGCAGACGCCGCTCACCGATCTTCCTATAGAAGTTACCATGCCCATCCATATTGAAGGCATTAAATCAGCGCGGTTATCAACGGGCGCCAATATTGTCTCCGGTGATGCCTACGATGAAATTGATGCTGATATGGTCGATATGGAAACCTTCGCAATCATGCGCGCTTGTATGGCATTCGATATACCAATGATCGGTCTTCGGGGTATTTCTGATGGGAACGAGACGCTTTCAAAATTGAGTGACTGGACACAATATCTGCATGTCGTCGATCAAAATCTGGCGCACGCTGTCGATTTACTCGAAAATCAGCTCGGAAGTTAGAGAAGCCCGCAATTCATCACTAACTGGACATTTTTCCCAAAAGAGCGCAATTTTTCCCTTAGGATTTATGAGGGGAGAGTACGATGGACGATTTTTCAAATGTAAATTGGCTCGCTGTTATAGTCGGCGCTGTTCTAGCCTTTGTTGCAGGCTGGCTTTGGTATAGCCCGATCTTGTTTGGCGCAAAATGGGCGGAAGGTTCGCGCGTGGAAATGGGCACTGCCGACGAAATGCCGAAAATGGCAATGCTATTGCAGGCACTGGCACTTTTACTTATTTCAACATTCATCGGCATGACCGCAGCGGCCGGCGCTTTAACAACAGCCATTGTTGCGATTTTAGGTATTGCGGCCTTTAATATGTCGGCTGGCGCATTTATCAAAAAAAGCAATTATGCCTTATTGGTTGATGGTGGTTATGCCATTTTAATCGGTATCGTCATGATTGTTGTGCAAGGCATCTTATAAAACGAGCTAAACGAAGCACCGCCAGCGTTTCCTATTTGATACAAATTGGGGAAAAATCACTTGGCTGTTTGTGCTAAGTGATTTCTCTTTCGGTAAACGATTGAATCTTTGTCGGACTCGCCGTAAAGGCTTTTCATGACAGATATCACCTCCCATACCGATAATATTCTCATCATTGACTTTGGCAGTCAGGTTACGCAGCTCATTGCGCGCCGCGTGCGTGAAGCCGGTGTATATTGTGAGATTGTTCCTTTTCAGCTTGCCGACGAAGCTTATGAGCGTCTGAAGCCAAAAGCAGTTATCCTTTCAGGTAGTCCGGCCTCCGTGCATGATGACAATGCACCGCTGGCACCTCAAAAAGTTTTTGAGGCCGATATACCCGTTTTGGGCATTTGTTACGGCCAGCAGGTGACCGCGCATCAGTTGGGCGGCAAGGTGGAAGGCGGACATCACCGCGAGTTTGGCCGCGCGCGCATTACCATTCATAAAGAAAGCCCTTTGTTCGAGGGCGTGTGGGAAGTTGGTAAAGATTATCCGGTTTGGATGAGCCATGGCGACCGCGTGACTGAATTGCCGGAAGGGTTTGAGGTTATTGCCACATCTCCCAATGCGCCTTTGGCAATCGCTGTCAATGAAAAGCGCCGCTATTATACAACGCAGTTTCATCCAGAGGTGGTGCATACGCCGGACGGTGCCAAGCTGTTGTCGAACTTCGTTCACAAAATTGCCGGGCTAAAATCCGACTGGTCGATGGCAGCCTACCGTGAACAGGCGATACAGGCCATTCGCGATCAGGTGGGGCCGGAAGGGCGCGTCATTTGCGCCTTGTCAGGCGGGGTCGACTCATCGGTGGCCGCACTGCTTATCAATGAGGCGATCGGTGACCGTCTGTCCTGTATTCTTGTTGACCATGGCCTGATGCGCATGGGCGAAGCGCAACAGGTCGTCGAGATGTTCACCGAGCATTACAATCTTGACCTGAAATGCATCGACGCATCCGACGAATTTATTGCGGCTCTGGAAGGCGAAAGCGATCCAGAGATCAAGCGCAAAACAATTGGCCGAATGTTTATTGAAGTGTTTGAGCGCGAAGCAAAAGCATTGGCAGAGCAGGGCAAGGATGCGCAGTTTTTGGCGCAAGGCACGCTTTACCCCGATGTGATCGAAAGCGTCAGCTTTACCGGCGGCCCAAGTGTTACCATCAAGTCGCATCACAATGTGGGCGGACTGCCGGAACGCATGAACATGCAACTGGTGGAGCCGCTGCGCGAGCTTTTCAAAGATGAAGTGCGCTTGCTTGGAAAAGAGCTTGGTTTGCCTGACAGCTTTATCGGCCGTCACCCGTTTCCGGGGCCGGGCCTCGCAATCCGTTGTCCGGGCGGCATCAGCCGCGAAAAGCTGGAAATTCTGCGTCAGGCCGATGCGATCTATCTCGATGAAATTCGTAAAGCCGGTCTTTATGATGAGATTTGGCAGGCTTTCGCTGTGCTTTTACCGGTTCAGACCGTTGGTGTGATGGGCGACGGGCGCACATATGAATTTGTATGTGCGCTGCGTGCTGTCACATCCGTAGACGGTATGACCGCCGATTTCTATCATTATGATATGAATTTCCTTGGCAATGCGGCAACCCGCATCATCAATGAAGTGCGCGGCATCAATCGCGTTGTTTATGATGTGACGTCAAAACCGCCGGGCACAATCGAGTGGGAATAGCAGCGTATCGTGACGCTGCCGGCATGTGAATAAGCAAGGATGATGACGGCTTTATCTTGTGTACAAGCCGTCATTATTCATTTTAACGGGGCCGTTATGTAGCGCGGCATCACGACCTGATTTGCCAAGCTTTTCCTCCAAAGCCTCATTCAGCTCTTTTGCCGCATCACTTGAAGGGTCCATCATTGCTTCGATGACACTATCCATAGAAATGCCGAGCTCATCCAAGCCGAGATCTTCTTCAATCTTTTGAAGTGCGAGCAGACCACCCGGCTTATCTTTTAAGTCGTCCACGCCTCTGCGAATAGCGCGGGCATAATTGGCAATCGTTTCGAAATCATCCTGTTTGAGACCGAATTTTTCGCCCAATCGTTCAAAAATGCGGGTTTTCATCTGGGCTGCATCCACATGATGAACACTGAACAAATCTTCTGTGAGGCTGGCTCTTGCTTGCGCGCTGTGACCGGATTTTTTCATCGCCGAGATGAAGTTTTCATCCAGCTTTTGTGTTTGTGTTCGAACTGCCTGCTCAAACACGCTGTGTAAAATAACCGAAGCTACGTTTTGGGAATCCAATGAAATTTGCATATGACACCTGAAAGCCGGGAACTTTCTGTCATCGAAAGCCGGGCTACTAAGTGCGCTGCCGCTTCATGCTGTTGCAGCGTGGTCATATTTATATTCCAGAATATGTTTAACGCTTTATAAACAGCTGGTTGCCGTGAAGTTAAAGGCTGCCAACCGCGTCGCCGACTTTGATATCGCCGCCGGTTAAAACTTCAGCATATACGCCCATATCGCGGTGGCCGAAATGTTCTTCAATAAGGGCAGGCACATCCAGATCGCGCTCTGCAGTTTGAAGGTTCACTTGTGTCGCGGGACAACGCCTTGTCCTTTGCAAGATACGTAATTTTACGCCGTTGACCTCTACTTCGCGGTCCAGCGCTTCAAGTTCGCTGAACGCCTCCCAGCCATCAATGAGCAAATTACCACGGAAACGATGCGGGTCGACGTCACGCCCTATCGCTTCCGATAGCGCTCGAACGGACGCCAGATTGATGATCGATATTGCGTGCATATATTGCGGCGAAGTCATGCAGACATCGGTAAACCGCAAATCGCCACCGTCAATGAAATTGGGTGTTTTGTCCGCTTCCAGCCCGACGACTGTCGATAGAAAATGCGCGGCCTCTGCCATGCCTTCGTCTGTCGCGCAATCAAAGACGAGATTTTCGCCGCCGTCCTGAATGAAGAGTTGTTTAGTCGTTGTATCCAGCCGAGTGTTCAGCCGTGCAAGTGCAGCATCACGCGCAAGCACGAGAAATCTGCTCTTGGGCATTGGCCGCGGATTGGCAGGGTCCATGCCGCTATCGTAGCGTGCAAAGGCAAAGGCACGGTCAAGCGGGAAGCCACGGCTTTCCTCCAGTTTGACTGTCTCCAGCTGCTGTCCGGAAAGTCCTTTGACCGGATAGGTGATCAGTTCTTTGACAACAGCGTTCATCAGGCAACCTTCTTAAATTCTTCGGCGATTATTTCAGCAATCAATGCGCAATCATCTTTGGTAAAAATCAGCGGAATACGCATATCAAATACGCGATTTAATATTGTGATCGTTTTATCGAGCTTCTGTTCCGGCGCATAGCGCCAGCTGTCAAAACGGCTGGTAAAGCCAACAGGATTTTTGTCACCGAACCATTTTAGTTCAACACCGCGCGACAGGCACGCTGCAACAAATGCGCGGCATCTTTCATCGCCCCATTCGGGTGTAAGAAACTGTATTGAGGACGCCACATAGCGCTCCTCATTAGGTCTGTGCGGCATGGTTATGCCTTCAACCTTCGATAAATAGTCTTCCATCAGGCGATACCGCGTGTTCCACCGCTCGATGTTTTCTTCAAGCTGTTTTAGCTGCGGACGCAAAATTGCAGCGCGAAGATTATCCATGCGCGATGAACAATTGGGCATTTCAAAACGCGCTTCAGCAAAAGCATCCATATCCGGGCGCGCACCGTGTTTCTCATAAAGCATATAAGAGCCGGACAGAATAACAGCCCGCGCCATGAGTTCATCGTCATCGGTTGTTAAAAGCCCGCCTTCACCGGAATTCAGATGTTTGTAGGTTTGTGTGGAAAAGCAGGCGGCAATTCCGAAATTTCCGCTTTTTTTGCCGCGCCATTCTGCACCCATTGTGTGCGCGCAATCTTCAATGATTTTGGCGTCATATTTATCGGTAAGTGCAACCAGTTCGTCCATGGGCGCGAGGTGGCCACGCATATGCGACAGCATCAGAAACTTGGCACCGGTATCCGCGAGTTTTTCGTCCAGATCGTTCAGGTCAATGGTCAGATTTTCATTGGTTTCAACAAATATCGGAACACCGCCCGCAGCAGCAATTGCGCCGGGTACAGGGGCAAGCGTAAAGGCATTGGTGAGAACCTTTTCGCCATGCTTGAGGCCGCATGCACGCAGCGCTATCTGCATGGCAGCTCCGCCCGAAGATGTCGCTAGACAATATTTTGAGCCCTGATAGGCGGCATATTCGGCTTCCCATAAAGCGGTTTCCGCTGTTTCAGACTTTGCGGTATTGTAGCGGTGAAGACGTCCGGATTCTAAAACAGATACTGCGGCTCTAATGGCATCTTCCGGAATGGCTTCTTGCTGCGTGAAGGGCTTTGAGAACTTTTTCATTCAAACAAAATCCATAGACCGTGCACCAGCAAACCGGCGAACAAGACCGTCATAGCGAGAAGCGCAAGTCCAAAGCCGATCATTCTGGATTTGAAAGGTGCGCTCTCCTGAATGAAGTGGTGTGCATGAATGGCCCGGCCAATGGTAAAGACAAGCCCTAAGATGTGAATTGCGATCAGTGGCATGCCGATCAGTGCGCCAACCGTCAGGCCGATCAGAAATATGGGCATGTTCTCGGCGGCATTGGCATGACCCCGCATAATGCGTTCCAGATGTCTGTTGCCGCCGCTTCCAATCGCAATTTTGTGTTTCCGGCGCAAAGTACCAGTTGCGTTGGCAATCCAAAGCAAAATGAGAAAATTAAGCGCCGCATAAATGCCGACTGCGCCAAGGTTTGCTTGAATGACTTCCATTTGATGCTTGCCTTTGCGGGTTTATTCTTGCCAAACACAAGAGAGTGAGGAGAGTTTATAATTTTTTCCTGTTCATTTATGAACTATGCCATAAAAACTACAATGTGGTTCGAAACACCATTTGATTATAATCATAATAATTGAGAGTATTTTATTCCGTGTTCAAATCATTTTTTCCGTCTCCCAAGCTGTTCTTCTTATCCTTTGTGATATGGTGCGCGGTATCTGTTGCTGCTTGGTATGGGGGCGGGGCTGAACTGGGAATTGCTCTCTTTGGCGCGAGCGATCCGGAAGCCGGACCTACTATCGGCCTCGGTCATTTTGTGACACCTGAGTTTCTTTGGTTCTATATCTATTTCGCGCTGGTTGCAGGCCTGTTCGTACTGTTTTGGCATTTTAAGGAGAACCACCCGTGGGAGCTTTGGTCGGTTGCCGGCTCTGCCGTGATTTTGTTTGTCACTTACTTTAATGTGCAGGTTTCGGTCGCAATCAACAATTGGCGCAGACCTTTCTTTGATGCGGTCCAAAACGCATTGAGTGAAAATTCGACAACCACGGCGGCCGATTTATTCTCCTATATCTGGATATTCGCGCAACTTGCCTTTCTATTCATCGCTGTGATCGTCGTGTTCAGATATTTCGTCAGCCATTGGATTTTCCGCTGGCGGACAGCGATGAATAATTACTATCTTGAACGCTGGAAACAGGTTCGCCATATCGAGGGTGCCTCGCAGCGTGTTCAGGAAGATACAATGCGCTTTGCCTCGATCATGGAAGGGCTTGGTGTGTCCGCCGTTGACGCGGTCATGACACTAATTGCGTTTCTGCCTATTTTGTGGGGCCTGTCGCAATATGTGCCGGAAATTCCATTTTTTGGTGCCGTGCCGCAAGCGCTTGTATGGGCTGCAATTTTCTGGTCGCTTTTCGGTACTATATTGCTCGCCGTTGCAGGTATCCGTTTGCCGGGGCTGGAATTTAAAAACCAGCGCGTTGAAGCCGCGTTCCGAAAAGAACTGGTCTATGGCGAGGATGATTACGACCGCGCTCAACTGCCGACGATGTATGATTTGTTCAATGATGTGCGCCGCAATTATTTCAGGCTTTATCTCGAATATATGTACTTTAACGTCTTCCGTTTTGCCTACCTGCAGGCCGATGGCATTTTTGCGATGCTCTTGTTGATTCCAAGTATCATTGCCGGTGCTGCGATTGGCTTTACCTTTGGCGTCTTGCAGCAGATATTGACCGCCTTTGGCCAGGTTTCCAACTCGTTCCAATATCTGGTGAATTCCTGGCCGACTGTGGTTGATTTACTGTCGATTCATAAGCGCTTGAAAACATTTGAAGCTGCAATTGATAATGAAGATCTGCCGGACATCGACAAGGAATGGCTGGAGAATAATGGCGAAGTGGACAACGCCGTCTAACGCCTAAGATTTTACTCAATGAACCGCCCGATCAAAAAATATATGATTGGGCGGTTGTTTTGACATTCAAAAGAGCGTGTTTGCGCGCTTTATTCGCAACCAAAGGTAAAACCCCCTTACATTTCGACACATTTATCGTTAAACGCAGGCGATATTATTCAAAGGTGTACTGATGTCTGACGACAGTTTTATTCGTGAAGTTGAGGAAGAGCTACGCTCCGACCGCCTCAAATCATTTTGGAGCCGCTTTGGCGCATTCATTATTGGCGCTGCTGTTTTGCTGGTTGTCGCAACGGCTGCAACGCGGTTTTATGACTATTACACATCAAGTCAGGCAAATGCGTCAGGCGATCGCTTTCTGATTGCGCTCAACCTTGCCAATGACGGAAAATCCGACGAGGCGCTTGCAGCGCTTCAAGAGCTGGAAAAAGACGGATTTGGACAATATCCGGTTCTTGCCCGTATGCGTGCGGCGACTGTATTGGCCAATGAGGGTAAAATTGATGAAGCCGTGAGCATGTTCGACGCTGTCGCAGCCGACAGTTCGGTGCCGGTTGCCATTCGCGATATTGCAAAACTGCGTGCAGGTTACGCACTGGTAGACACTGCCGATTATGCGGAAGTTGCAAAACGCGTTGAAGTGCTGTCCTCAACGGAAAGCACATTGCGTCATGCCGCGCGGGAAGTTATGGGGCTTTCAGCTTGGCGGACAGAAAAATTCGCAGACGCGCAATCTCTTTTCAGCGACATCGTAAATGATGAACAAGCACCAGCCGGTGTAACGCAGCGCGCGCGTATTATGCTTGAACTCATCACGGCCAGCGGCAAGGTATCACAAGGATGAGCTTTGCCGTTGCCATTGTCGGGCGTCCCAATGTCGGCAAATCAACCTTATTTAATCGACTTGTCGGCCACAAGATCGCCATTGTCGATGACCAGCCGGGTGTAACGCGTGACCGGCGTCGCCATGATGCGCGTCTGTTCGATTTGGAATTTGAGGTCATCGATACGGCGGGCCTGGAAGAAGGCGCGGCGGAAACACTTTCCGGCCGGATGCGGACACAAACGCTGACCGCCGTTGAAGAAGCCGATATGGTTTTGTTTTTGGTGGATGCCAAATGGGGGCTTACTGCTGACGATAAAACCTTCGCCGATATCTTGCGCCGTGCGGACAAACCTGTCGTTCTTGTGGCCAATAAATCTGAATCCAAGGATTCTGATGCGGGCTATTATGAAGCGTTTCGCCTCGGCTTAGGCGAGCCTGTACCTATTTCTGCCGAGCATGGCGAAGGCATGACCGATCTGCGGCAGGCGATTGTCGAGGCTGTTGGTGAAGACGTTGCCTATGCCGAAGGCGGCAAAACCTTTGAAGCACGGGTTAATGTCACAGTTCATGATGACGAATTTGAAGATGACGACCATGAGCCGGAATATGATGATAGCAAGCCGATGCAGATTGCCATCGTTGGGCGTCCGAATGCGGGAAAGTCGACACTGATCAACCAGATGGTGCAGGAAGAACGGCTTCTGACGGGGCCGGAAGCCGGTATCACCCGTGATAGTATCTCTGTAGATTGGGAATGGCAGGGGCGCAAAATCCGTCTATTCGACACAGCAGGTATGCGCCGCAAAGCGCGCGTTCAGGAAAAGCTGGAAAAAATGTCGGTTGGTGACGGCCTGCGTGCGATCCGTTTTGCCGAAGTTGTTATCATCGTATTTGACGCAACCATTTCTTTTGAAAAGCAGGATCTGCAGATTGTAGATTTGATTGCACGTGAGGGCAGGGCACCTGTCATTGCTTTCAATAAATGGGATTTGATTGAAAACCGGCAGGAAGTGCTTGCTGACCTGAGAGAAAAAACTACACGGCTCCTGCCGCAGATACGCGGTATCCGTGCTGTGCCAATCTCCGGCCAAACCGGCGCTGGTCTCGATACTTTAATGAAAGAGGTCATTGCGACCCACAAAGTCTGGAACAAACGCATTTCCACGGCGAAACTGAACCGCTGGCTGGAAATGGTGACGGCGCATCACCCGCCGCCTGCGGTTCGTGGCCGTCGTCTCAAGCTCAAATATATGACGCAAGCAAAAACGCGGCCGCCCGGCTTTGTGATTTCCTGCACACGGCCCGATGCTGTGCCTGACAGCTATCAACGATATATGGTCAATGCTCTGCGCGAAGATTTTGACATGCCCGGCGTTCCAATCCGTATGATGCTGCGCGGCGGCGACAATCCTTTTGCGCATAAAGCAAAGCGCAAGAACTAAGCGCTCTCCCGATGTGCCTGTTTGGCACAGAGCGGGAGGGTGCGTTTCACAAATTTCGCCGGTTCGGGCGTTAATTAACAAATTCTCACCGCGTCATTAACCGGACATCAAGGTTAATGCTTCATTCTCCAATATAGTTAACAGCGTTTTGAGTTTCTGTTCTGGAGTATGAGTGTTGCGTAAATTGCGTTTGAATGCCGGCCGCGGGATTGCGGCACGGCTTGCCGCACCGGCGTTCTTTGCCACGGCCTTTTTTATTGCCAATCCAAGTTCAATTGCATTGCAGGATATGTCGAGCTTGATTTCAGGCGGCGAGGCTTCTGCAGATCGTTGGAAGGTGACAATGCTGCGCCCGTCCTCCGGTTCCATCCATCAGGGCGAGGTGCCGTTTGGTATTGATCCGACTGTTACGGGTTCTGTTGGGGTTCGCGCCAAAGGTGTTGGCGACATCACGCTAAACACGGCCAAAACAGTTTTGCCGGAAACGCCTGACGAAATGCGTATCAACACAAAGGGAAAATCAGGCCGCGTTGCAGCAATTATTCCAGCCGCACCGCCAAAAGATTTCTCTGCCGGATCAGTTTTTGAACGTCAAAGCAATCTTTTGCGCCCGACAGTCGAACGCTCAGTGAAAATGGCGTTCATCAAGCCCGAAATTAAGGGCAAAGAAATTCAAATCGCAAAAACATTCTTTAAGAAAAAACCGAAAGACGCATCGCCGGGCGTTCCAAAGATGCTTGCCAGTTTGGTCACGAACGACAATCCGGACATTCTTGCAACTGCTTACGCCCCGCCAAAGCCGGATTTCTCAGCGCAATCCCCATTTGACAGCTTGTTGAAAAGCGAGAATGAAAAACGCGGACGCTTTTTCCCGCCGATCGAGAAGAATGATCACGCTTGGGCCCGCCAGCCTTTGCCTGCTTATGCTTTTTCCAAGCGGGAGCAAAAATGTCTCGCAGAAGGTATTTACTTTGAAGCACGCGGAGAGCCGGTTTCTGGGCAGGCAGCCGTGGCGCAGGTTGTCCTGAACCGCGTGCGCAATCCGGCATATCCAAACACAATTTGCGGTGTCGTTTACCAGAATAAAAGCTGGCGCAATCGCTGCCAGTTCTCATTTGCATGCGACGGTATCCGTGACCGCATCAATTCGCCGCGTTCATGGAAAACTGCACAGGATGTTGCCATTGCTGTTTCTGCAGGCAAAATCTGGTTCAAAGAGGTTGGTTCATCCACACATTATCATGCGACTTACGTTAATCCGCGCTGGGCGCGTCATATGAAGCGAGTCGGCAAGATTGGCCTTCATATCTTCTACCGTACCTATGGCGGCGGCTGGAGTTAATCGGCCCGGAATCATTGAAACGGCGTTGACCTAATCTAAATTTCACCTGCGACCTTTTGCTAATAGCCTTATAAGTTATTGATTTAAATAGCTTATAAGGCTTTTTCTATTCGTCGCAAACTACCTTGACTAGCAGGGGGCACGAAACTATGTTGCCGCCAAATTCAAAAGGGCTTTCTAGCAACGAATGAACATCCAGCACACAGCAGCAAGCAATATGATATGCTGCGTGACAATGCGGTTTGTGAGGTGTGATGAGCGGTTCTGAGAATGATGGTCTGAACGAACGGCGCGCCAAGTTGGACGCAGCACTTGCCAAGAAGACTGGCGAGAAAAACGGTCAGGCCGGGAATGAAAAAGGACGTGACAGTGCCGGTTGGGGCGCAGCTGTTAAAATCTCGAGCGAATTTATCGGCGGGGTTTTGGTTGGTGCCGGAATCGGCTACTTGATCGACAAAATTGCGGGAACCAGCCCTTGGGGGTTGATTGTGTTCCTGCTTCTCGGCTTTGCCGCCGGGACTTTAAACGTAATGCGGGCTTCCGGTAAAGTTGCCGAACCCGAAAACCGGATGTCTGAAAAGGCAACCAACATAGATGAAAACGATGCCGACAGGCAGTAAATTTTAGGAAGACTGAAGTGGCAAACGATCCGATCCAGCAGTTTCAGATCAACAAGATCATTCCCCTGGAGAATGTTGCTGGTCTTGACCTCTCATTCACCAATTCATCTTTGTTTATGGTGGGCACTGTCGCTGTTGCTTCCGCATTTCTTTATTTTGCAACGGCCAGCCGCGGTCTGATCCCGTCACGCGGCCAATCAATTGCCGAATCGGCTTATGAATTTGTTGCCTCGATGTTGCGCGATGCTGCAGGGACCGAAGGCATGCGGTTCTTCCCGTTTGTGTTCTCCCTGTTTATGTTCGTGCTTGTCGCAAACCTATTGGGCATGTTCCCGTACTTCTTCACTGTCACCTCACACATTATCGTAACCTTCGCACTTGCGATGCTCGTGATCGGTACTGTCGTTGTCTACGGTGTGGCAAAACACGGCTTTAAATTCCTCGGGCTGTTTGTGCCGGAAGGCGTGCCAGGAATATTGATGCCGCTCGTCATTATGATTGAAGTCATTTCATTCCTGTCGCGTCCAATCTCACTTTCCGTGCGTTTGTTTGCGAACATGCTGGCCGGTCACATTACACTGAAAGTGTTCGCCGGCTTTATCGTTTCTATGTCCAGCCTTGGCGCACTTGGTATCGGCGGTTCACTATTGCCGTTGCTGATGGTTGTCGCACTGACTGGCCTGGAATTTCTCGTGGCATTCCTGCAAGCCTATGTGTTTGCGGTTCTAACATGCATGTATCTGAATGATGCATTGCATCCGTCACATTAATGAGGATAGCGGGGCGACCCGTTTAACTGAACTACTAATCTGCACACTACCATCCAAAGGAGCTTAAAATGGAAGCGGAAGCAGCAAAATACATCGGCGCAGGTATCGCATGTCTCGGCATGGCAGGCGCTGGTATCGGTCTTGGTACAATTTTCGGTAACTTTCTGTCAGGTGCATTGCGCAACCCGTCAGCAGCAGACGGTCAGTTCGGCCGCCTGATCTTTGGCTTCGCCGTTACTGAAGCTTTGGGCATCTTCTCATTGCTCATCGCACTTCTTCTTCTCTTCGCGGTTTAATTCTGCAAGAGACACCTTTGGATCGACTGTCGCTGCACTGTAGCGGCAGTCATCTTGACAAAGCGCGGTGACTTTCTTCGCCGAGATTGCGGGCATACGCCGTGCAATCATCTAATTTTAAGATTTGGGATCGATAGCAATGTTTATCACCGAGGCAATGGCAGCCGGAGCGGAAGCTGCAGGAGAGAACGGCGGAGGCGGTGCATTCCCGCCATTCGACTCATCCACTTTTGCATCGCAGCTTTTCTGGCTTGCGATCACATTCGGATTTTTCCTGTGGTTCATGTCCAAAGTCATTGTGCCACGCATAGGAAATATTCTTGAAACCCGTCAGGACCGCATTGCGCAGGATCTGGATAAGGCGCGGGAATTGCGTGATGAGGCTGATGCTTCTATCGCGGCTTACGAACAAGAGCTTGCTGAAGCAAAATCAAAAGCCAATGAAATTGGCCAAAAAGCACGTGACAAGGCCAATGCCGAAGCAAGTGCCGAGCGTGAAAAAGTTGAAGCTGATCTAAGTGAAAAACTTGCCGCTGCAGAAGCACGTATTGCCGAAATCCGCGAAAAAGCGATGTCTGAAGTTGGTGGTATAGCCGAAGAAACAGCATCAGAAATTTACACACAGCTTATTGGTGGTACTGTCACGAAAGCTGATCTTGCTAAAGCCGTAGCGGCTTCCGGTAAGTAAAGGAGACGGACATGGACGCAACATTCTGGGCACTCGTCGGTCTAATCATCTTTCTGGCCGTTTTGGCTTACTTCAAAGTTCCGGCGATGATCACAAAAGGTCTTGATGATCGTGCGGACAAAATTCGCAATGAGCTGGAAGAGGCGCGCAAGCTTCGTGAAGAAGCTGAAGGCGTACTTGCAGAATATAAGCGCAAGCGCATTGAAGCTGAAAAAGAAGCTGAAAATGTCGTTGCCGCCGCCAAGCGTGAAGCTGATGCAATTGCATCAGAGGCGCGCGCCAAGACGGAAGAATATGTCGAACGCCGCACCAAAATGGCCGAGCAAAAAATTGCGCAGGCCGAGGCAGACGCTATCAATGCTGTACGTTCAACAGCTGTCGATGTCGCTGTGGCCGCAACGGAAAAACTTCTATCTGAAAAGATGACTGCAAAGTCATCCGGCGATCTATTCAAACAGTCTATCGCACAGGTTAAATCGGGCCTGAACTAAAAGTCATTACAATCATTTTCGTAAACCGCGCTTGGTATTCTAAGCGCGGTTTTTTGTTGCCGGTAGGAAATCTCAAATGTTTAGAGCATGTCAGGAAAAGTGGCGACCGGTTTTCCGCCCGGACATGCGGCAAATCAAAGGGTTTGAGCGTGGATGCGATTCAGTGAAAAGCTGGCACGCTCTAAGGCG
>NZ_JXMU01000013.1 GCF_001293565.1 Ahrensia marina
TGAGCGTGGATGCGATTCAGTGAAAAGCTGGCACGCTCTAAGGCGTGTCTCGGCGTAAAGGCTTGAACGAATACCGGTGTATACGCTTGATGCCACCATCTAATGCGATTTTCGCGCGGTGCTGCGCAGAGCCATATCCCATGTGTTTTTCCAAGCCATAGCCTTCATTCTCATGGCCAGTCTGTGCCATCATCCGGTCACGTGTAACTTTCGCAATGATAGCGGCTGCTGCAATCGACATGCTGCGCCCGTCGCCCTTCACGATTGCCTTGGCTTGCATTTGAGGTGGCAAGGCAGGGGGTATGTCGCGCCCGTCCGCAAGGACAAAATCAGGAATAATAGAAAGCCGCACGATGGAGCGGCGCATGGCCTCCAAGCTAGCTTTGCGGATATCTGTCCGGTCAATTGTTTCAGCGCAGATCGATGTAACAGACACCGCAAGGGCCGTTTCCATTACAGCATCATAAAGGGCATCGCGCTTTGCGATGCTCAGCTTTTTTGAATCATTCAGCCCGTCTATTTTCGCATTAAGCGGTAATATGACGGCGGCTGCAACAACCGGACCGGCCAGCGGCCCGCGTCCGGCTTCATCTGTTCCGGCGATAAAATTAAAACCCTGATCAACCAAATAAGCTTCAAACTGATAATCCGGGACTGTTTTGCTATCGAAAGGAAAATTTGGAAAAGGTTCATTGACACCTTGGGTTGTTTGAAAAAGGGGCAGAGAGCCGGCGTCGCGTTTGTTCATCTTCATGATGATCTGGCTTGGCATGACAGCCAGCTCTCTGCAAGTGTCCAATCAATGTATTCGCTTGAAACCAGTGGATCGGGATAATCAAGCTCAGCGACGAAGTGGGGCATCGCAGGCAAACAGGGATTGGACACCAACCGCACAGCATCTCAGGGGGGAGAAAAACTGCGCAGATATGGTGGTGCTACAAAAGCTCCAACTGCTCTTGATCTGGCTTAGGCTGGATAAAAAGATCAGTGTTTAATTTATACCGGCTCGTATTCATGCCAAGGCGCTTACATGTCATCTCGACACGTCTGGAAATTTGCCAGGCATAGGGGCCGGTACCGCGCATCCGCTTGCCCCAATCGGCGTCATAATCCTTGCCGCCCCGCATTGAGCGGATGAGGGACATAATGTGCCGATAACGCTCCGGATAATGGCGTAAAAGCCACTCTTTAAAGATGGGCGCAACTTCCAGAGGTAGCCGCAGCAATACATAGCCTGCTTCGCGCGCACCGGCAGCATAGGCGCTGTCTAAAATACGCTCCAGCTCATAGTCATTAAGCCCGGGAATGATGGGCGCCACCATGACAGAAGTTGGAATGTTCGCCTCGGATAATTGCTTGATTGCCTCAAGGCGCTTGGACGGCGTTGAACAGCGCGGCTCCATTGTCCGTGCTAAAGTGCGGTCAAGCGTGGTGACAGAAAGGGCCACTTTAGCCAAACCTTTTTGAGCCATGCGCGACAGAATGTCGATGTCACGTGTCACAAGCGCAGATTTGGTCACAATGCCCACAGGATGATTGTATTTCTCCAGCACTTCCAGAATTGAACGCATGATAAGCCAGTCACGCTCAATCGGCTGGTAGGGATCCGTATTCGTTCCGATAGCAATCGGTTTGACCTTATAGCCGGGGCGCGTAATCTCGCGTTCAAGCAGTTTTGCCGCATCGGGCTTGGCAAAAAGTTTGCTCTCGAAATCAAGACCGGCTGACAATCCTTGATAGGCATGGCTCGGCCGCGCGAAGCAATATACGCATCCGTGCTCACAGCCGCGATAGGGATTGATAGACTTATCAAAGGAAATATCCGGTGATGTATTCTTGGTTATAATCGTGCGGGCGCGTTCAACCGCAATCTCGGTCTTGAAAGGCGGAAGATCATCAATTGTCTGCCAGCCATCATCAATGTCTGTACGTGAAAATGCTTCAAAACGGCCTGACGGATTAATGGAGGAGCCGCGTCCGCGTGAACGGCGTTCATGAACGCGCAGGCTTGCCTCTGCAATCAGGCCATTGGCGAGTTCGGTTCCGGCTTCTCCTGAACGGCTAAATGCAGCTTTGTCTGCCAATTTGATAGAATCCAATAATGTGTACTTCATGATTTTTCCAATCGTGAAACCGATTCTGTTGTTTGATGACAATATTCCTATCATAAAAATAGAACATAACAAGAACATATTTGCGTTTTGCGTTGCAGCACAACATGCATTATTAAGTGCGCATGATTACGGTAATTGTGACAGTCAAACAGAGCGATACCCAGCAGCTGGCTCAAACACTTGAGAACCTGGTTTCTTATGCGGTGGAAGGGTTTGTGCAGGAAGTCGTGGTTCTGCATTCAGGGCTTGATGAAACAACGCGCTATTTGGCCGAAGAGGCCGGTTGCAACCTTGTTGAAGATGCCAACGATATTCAATCGGTCTGCGCAAATGCGCGCGGTGATTGGCTATTGTTTATGGAGGCAGGTGCAACGCTTGCAAGCGGCTGGGCCGATATAGTCAATGCCCATGCGAACGCCGATGGCGGGGCGGCATCATTTCGACTTTCGGTAAGCAAGGCGCGCCCGTTGTGGCAAAGGTTTCTGGCACCGCAGATATTCAAACAGCCGCTCGCGCGCGGTCTTCTCATATCGAAGCGCCAGGTACGCGCGAATTCAAAAAAGCAGAAAACGCCGGTTGAACTTGTGCGCGGGCTTGCGGTCAAACGCTTACGGGCAAAAATAATTCCTGCTTAACAAGCTAGGCGGACTTGTTTGCTCCCCGTTTAAAATGTTCGTCCAATCGCGGCATGATTTCCACGAAGTTGCAGGGCATGTGCCTGTAATCAAGCTGATGCTTTAAGATGCCATCCCAACCATCTTTGCAGGCACCGGGAGAGCCGGGCAAAACAAACACAAAGGTCTGGTTGATTAAGCCAGCCGTTGCGCGTGACTGAATGGTCGAGGTGCCGATCTTTTCGGCTGAAATTTTGTGAAACATGATCGAAAAGCCGTCCATCCGTTTTTCAAACAGTGGTTCGAGAGCATCGGGCGTAACGTCACGTCCAGTAAAGCCGGTACCGCCGGTCGTTATCACCACATCGATGTCTTCCTGTTTTGACCATTGAATAACCTGATCGACAATGTCGGCTGTCTCGTCGCGGCAGATGGTGCGTGCAGCCAAAATATGACCTGCCTCTTCAATCCGCTTGGCCAGTGTGTTGCCTGACTTGTCTTCTTCGATAGTACGCGTATCGGACACCGTAAGAACGGCGATACGAACCGGAATAAACGCGCGGCTTTCATCAATCCTGCTCATTGAAAATCCCTGTTATGAAGAAGTGGTACGCGTTGCTTTCACCCACCAGTCGGGCTCTGCCTCGCTGATGGCCTGCGCTGCCGCTCTTGCGGCAGGAGCGGTGTTGAAGATACCGAAACATGTTGCGCCTGATCCGCTCATTCGGGCTAGAAGGGCGCCTTTATTATACAGTAGATGGAGTGACTTCTGAATATCCGGGCAAAGCTCAATCGCAGCGTCCTGCAAATCGTTTCTGGTACGCTCTTTGAGGAAAGACACCACTTTCTCTGCCGTATCCGGAATGTCGAAAATCGCAGGATTATCTTTGTGCTTCAGTGCGGAGAAAATCTCTGGTGTTGATATGTGCTGCCCGCAATTAACGAGCACCATGTGGAGCGCCGGAAAATTCGTCAATCGGATAACTTTTTCACCGATGCCCACGGCCCGTAAAGGCGTTTTGAGCATGCACATCGGCACATCGGCTCCCAGTTTTTGTGACAGGGCAATTGGACCGCTGTGGTCGGGATCAAAAGGAACCTGCCAGTGCCGGTGCAGTAACATCAACGCTGCGGCAGCGTCAGATGAACCGCCGCCAAGACCTGAAGCTACCGGTAGCCGTTTTTCTAGGCTGATATGAACCGCAGGCACGGAGATACCCGCTTTAATTGCACCAAGACGCACATGGTCACGTGCTTTGATGACTAAATTATCCCTGGCATCCTGATCGCCAAGCTCTGCGCCAAAAGAACCGCTTACACCGAAGCCGTCAACCTGCGATTTGCTGACGATAATCGTATCGAATGTATCAGCCGTATCGGAAAATACAGCAATGGTATCAAGCAGATGATAGCCATCATCGCGTTGTCCGGTTACGTGCAGTGCGAGGTTAATTTTCGCAGGTGCATTAAGTAATTGCATCTGCTTTAGCCGTCATCGGCGGCACTGGAAGCTGCACTGTTATTGCCGGTCGCAGCTTCTGAATCCTTGGCCATATTGTCATCAATGCTTTCTGCAATGAATTTGGATGCATCACCTTGGTTCGCCGCATTCATCTTCTCGATAACGCGCTTTTTGTCTATATCTTCGCCTTCCATGCCAAGAACCTGGCTCCATTGATAAATGGCTTCCAGCTTGCGGCCTACACGCCAATAGGCGTCTCCCAAATGATCATTGATCGTGGCATCGCGCGGACGCAAATCGGTTGCGCGTTCCAACGATTCGACAGCTTTTTCAAAGTCGCCAAGGCGGTAATAGGCCCAGCCCAGAGAATCGGTGATATAGCCATCGCGCGGACGCATTTCGACGGCCTTCTGGATCATCTCCAAACCTTCATCAAGATTCATATTCATATCCACCCATGAATAGCCGAGATAGTTCAATATATCTGGCTGATTGGGCGAAAGCTCCAGCGCGTGTAAAAATGTTTCTTCGGCTTTTGGCCATTGTTTTGTGCGTTCGTAGGATATGCCGAGACGGTAGTGCAGGGGCCAGAAACGCGGGTCATCCGCATCAAGTTGCGTCAGAGCTTGTTTATAGACGTCGATAGATTCGTCATACCGTTTTTCGGTAGAAAGAACGCCGCCAAGAGCCATATAGCCGGCGTAATCTGACGGGTTTTCTTTAACCAGCGTCTTGAGCGTTTTGACGGCTTCTTCGTTCCGGTCAAGCGCCGATAAAGCAAGTCCCTGTTGCAAAGAGGCAGGCCGGAACAAAGCTGAACTTTCCGGCACGGATGCATAAAGTTCGATAGCTCTTTCGGTCAGATTTAACCGCTCGGCTATATCACCGAGTTCAAAGAATATTTGCGGCTCATCCGGCGTCGCAACACGAGCCATTTCCAGATAGATCGTCGCAAATGTTTCTGCGCCTTCCCGGTTTATTGCAGAGGCGAGGTTCAGAAGTATTTCCCCGACACCTTTAATCGGCGAGTCGATCGTCAATGTTTTAGGATTACTATCTATCGTATCGGCCAGCCGGAGCAGGGGCGGATTGTTGGGCGCAATCGCCAAACCGCGTTCAATGGTGGTCCGTGCATCTTCTATATCGCCATTTGCTGCTTGTTTGGCAGCGTAAACCTCGGCAATACGCAGATAGGTCAGAGGAGATGCGTTGCCGCCATTTGCATCATTCATAGCCTCTTCAAAGCGCTGCATAGTGTCATCGCGACCGGCAGCATTGGCAATAAGCGCCCCATGATAGGCTTTGAAAATGTCGAACCAGTCGGGACCGGCTAATTCATCTACGGTTTTGAGCGCAATTTCCGTGTTACCGGCACCTTGAAGTGCCCAGGCGCGCATAATGCCGGTTATAAGGCGCTCGATATCATTAGCCTGTTTCAAAATTAAAATAGGCTGCGCTTCGTCATAACGGCCTTCACGAATTGCCTGAACGCCCAGAACCAGACGTGCAATGCGCTCGACTTCGACTTTATCTTTCAGTTTTTCGGCAAGTGGTATGGCCTGCTCAAATTTACCCGTGTTGATGTAAGCGATCATTAATTCGCGCTGCAAATCAACATTTTCAGGGTCGTAGTTTAATGCGTCGGCATAATAAAAAGCCGCAGCTTCAAAATCATATTCTTGCAGCGCGGCCCCGCCTGCTAGAAAAGCACCGGCAAATGTTGATGCTGATTTTAGTTCAAGCTCCAGATTTTCTTGCGCAAAGACGGGCGACGCCAATAATGTTGCGCTAAGAAAAGAAGCGACAATAGATTTACGCATAGAAAAATGGGCCATTAAAATACCTGATGTGAATCGTTTTGACGAATATAGCACGCACAATGGCCAATTTAAGATGAACCCGCAATGGCAAGGAATATCAGCTTAATTAACGCGCGATATACAAAAATCCACAACATCCAGCATGGCGTTTTTCATTTTGGAATCTTTAAACGGGCCGAGCGCATCACGGGCAATCGCACCAAAGTGCTTCGCGCGTGTAATTGTATCGGCTAATGCACCATGTTTGGACATGAGCGCACGGGCATGTTCCAATCGCTCATCTGTATTGTTGTCGCCTTCAAGGCTTTCACGCCAGAACGTTCGTTCTTCATCATTGCCGCGGCGATAAGCCAAAAGGACGGGCAGCGTGATTTTTCCTTCGCGGAAATCATCGCCGACATTTTTACCCAAATCTTTGGCATTGCCGCCATAGTCCAGAACATCATCGACAAGCTGGAAAGCAAGACCGAGATTTGTGCCGTAGGATTTAAGTGCCGCACGCTCATCTTTTGCAGATCCGGCAATAATAGGCCCGACTTCAGCAGCGGCGGAGAACAAAGCGGCTGTTTTAGCGTTAATAACGGCGAGATATTCGTCTTCGGTTGTGCCGAGGTTCTTTGCAGCAGCAAGCTGCATCACTTCGCCTTCAGCAATAATGGAGGCGGCTGTCGAGAGGACGTCCAGCGCTTCCATCGAGCCGACTTCAACCATCATTTTAAATGCCTGCCCAAGCAAGAAATCGCCAACCAGTACAGATGCCTGATTGCCCCATATCATACGGGCTGTGGGTTTGGACCGGCGACGGTCACTTTCATCAACCACATCATCATGAAGCAACGTTGCGGTGTGCATAAATTCAACACTGGTTGCCAGTTTGACATCCCCGTCGCCTTTGTACCCGCACAAATCAGCAGCGGCTAAAGTCAACATTGGGCGCAGGCGCTTGCCGCCTGAAGAAATCAAATGACGCGCAACTTCCGGTATCATTTCGACATCGGAACCGGCCTTGGACAGAATAAGCTCATTTACGCTGTTCATGCCATCGGCGCAAAGCTCCGTCAGTGCAGAAATGCCATTGCTTTTACGTGTCTCATTGAGTGATACGACAACGCCCAATATATTTCTCCTTTGTTGCCGGACCACTTTAAAAACTTGCGCGCTGCGGGGCAAGTGGCGAATTGGCGCGGCAGGCAATTGGTCAAACACAAAAGTTAGAAATATGTGATCTGTTGTGTTTTGCAGTTGGGTAAAAACATGCCTATATGATTGCGATGAAAGAACTGCTTCGATCCAACAACATGATTACGCTTTCCTTCGTTCAATCGCTGATGCGTGATGCCGGCATTGAATGTTTGTGGGCCGATCAAAATATGAGTACCCTTGAAGGGTCTGTGGGCGCTATTCCGCAGCGCATTCTTGTGGATGCGGCTAAACTGGAAGAAGCACGGCAGATTATCGTTGAGGTCGGCTTGGAAAAAGAGTTGCGGGATGACGCTTAATGGCCGCGACTGAGCTGACAACGGACACATTTCACCGTGGAAAATTTACATTGGTGCAACCTCAAAAAGGCGGTCACCGTGCAGGCATCGATGCGATGCTTCTTGCCGCTTGCGTTGCTGGTGGCTTTGACGGGCAGCTAGCCGACCTTGGTGCGGGTGCCGGTGCAGGTGCTTTGGCCGTTTTAAGCCGCTGCCCGCAGGCAAGTGCCTCTCTATTTGAAATATCTGACGCGATGCTGGATTGCGCGAATAGAACACTGGCCCACAGCGACAATGAAACTTTCGCGTCCCGGGCAAGAATATGCAAAGCCGATATCACCGCCAATGGAGAGGTTCGCTCGCGCTGCGGACTTGAGCAGAACAGCTTTGACTGGGTGATCGCAAACCCGCCATTCAATGATAAAGATGATCGCCGGTCTCCCCACAGTGAACGTTCATTTGCCCATGTGATGGATGGAAAGACGATTGAGCTTTGGTCACGCACAGCTGCTTCCATTGCAAAGCCCGGCGGCTATTTTTCAATGATTGTACGCCCGCAATCCATAGGTGAAATTCTGGCAGGGTTTATGGGGCGTTTCGGTGCCTTGCGCATAACGCCTGTTCATGCACGCGCTGATGAAGATGCAATTCGCATTTTAGTGACGGGCAAAAAAGGCTCGAAACAAAAACTGGAAATGAGTGCGCCGCTTGTTCTGCATGAAAATGACGGGCGCGGCTTTACGCGCCGCGCCGATGCGTTGATCAATGGATTGGCGTCTCTTTAAACCGCGCGCCAGCCAATATCACTGCGATAAAAGCCTTCCGGCCATTGAACGGCTTTAACCCCTTCATAGGCTTTATTCTGCGCTTCTTTTACGGTGTTGCCTGAGCCGCAAACGGCTAAAACACGCCCGCCATTGGCGATCAACTTGCCATCTTTCAAAGCTGTCCCTGCATGAAACACGGTCACATCTTTAATGGCAGCCACTGCCTCAAGATCTATTTGCGATCCTTTTTCCGGTGTGGCGGGATAATTGGGCGCACACATGACCACTGTGAGCGCCGTTTTGTCGCTCCACTTCAGGTTTATATCTGACAAATCGCCTTCCGCTGATGCCTTGAGGAGTGGAAGCAGGTCGCTTTCAAGACGCAGCATCAATACTTCGCATTCCGGGTCACCGAAGCGAACATTATATTCAATCAGTTTTGGGCCGTCTTTGGTCACCATGATACCGCAGAATAATACACCTGAAAAAGGGTGCCCCATTTCGGCCATACCGCGCATGGTCGGCTCGATAATTCTTGCCATGACGTCGGCCTGCATCGCAGCGTCAAAAAGCGGAGCAGGGGAGTAAGCGCCCATACCGCCGGTATTCGGGCCGGTGTCACCCTCGCCAACGCGCTTGTGATCTTGCGCCGAAGTCAGCGGGACCGCATTTTTACCGTCACAAAGACAGAAGAAACTGACTTCCGGTCCCTCAAGATACTCCTCGACAACAACCTCTGCGCCCGCTTCGCCAAAAGCGCCTTCAAAGCAATCTTCAATAGCGTCCATCGCTTCGCTCATTGTCATGGCAACGGTTACGCCTTTGCCTGCCGCCAGACCGTCTGCTTTGATAACGATTGGCGTGCCTTGCGCACGAATATAGGCTTTAGCCTTTGGTGCGTTGTTAAATCGCTGATAGGCCGCTGTCGGGATGTCGTATTTGGCGCAAAGATCTTTGGTAAAGCCCTTGGATCCTTCAAGCTGCGATGCGGCTTGCGAAGGGCCAAATACGGCGATATCTGCGGCGCGCAAACTATCGGCGATACCATCAACCAATGGCGCTTCCGGCCCGACAACAACCAGCGTTACATTTTGCAGGCGGCAGAAATCAATAACAGCCTGATGGTTTTGAAGGTCCAGCACAACATTCGTTGCCACATCGCTGATGCCGGGATTGCCGGGCGCGCAAAACAGCGTCTTAAGCAGGGGCGATTGTGCGAGCTTCCATGCCAAGGCATGTTCGCGGCCGCCGGAACCGATCAAAAGCACATTCATCATCACTCTCCTGTATCTTACGGTCTGGCTAAGCGTTGCCGTGACGCAGGTCAATATCTCAGGTGCCACTTGACCTTTTGTCCACGCTTTGTAACTCAAGATTATGGATTCGATTCAATCACATAATGCGCAAGGGCGCGTAGCGGACTCTCCATCGGGTCATTGGACATATAAATTGCTGCCGCGCCGTGCGTGGCCCTATGCTCAACTTGCCAGATGGGACCGCCCGATCGGGTGGTGGTTGTTACTGTGGCCCTGCTGGTGGTCAGCAGCACTGGCACCATTGGCAGACAGTTTGAATGGATCGGTCGCACTTCCTAATGTCTGGCATTTGATTTTGTTTCTCATCGGCGCAATTGCCATGCGCGGTGCCGGTTGCACCTATAATGATCTGGTCGACCAGAAGATCGATGATATGGTCGCGCGCACCCGTTCGCGCCCCTTGCCGTCAGGGCAGGTTACACGCCTGCAGGCGAAAGCATTTCTGGTCGCACAGGCGCTAGTCGGTTTGCTGGTGCTTTTACAGTTCAACAATTATGCGATTATTGTCGGCCTTTGTTCGCTTGGTGCGGTGGCAATTTACCCATTTATGAAACGTGTGACCGACTGGCCGCAATTATTTCTCGGATTTGCGTTCTCTTGGGGAGCATTCATGGGGTGGGCCGCATATTTCGGTGCGCTGACGATTACACCCTTTTTGCTTTATTTCGGATGCATCTTCTGGACGATCGGGTACGACACGATATATGCGCATCAGGACAAGGAAGACGATGCTTTGGTTGGCGTTAGATCAACCGCGCGGCTGTTTGGCGAAAAAACAAAGCTGGCGCTTGGCATACTCTATGTGTTGATGCTGCTGTTCTTTGCGGCTGCATTTTACACGGCGGGCGTGATTTGGGTTTCCTATATCGGGCTGGCCGTTGCTGCCATTCATCTGGCAAGGCAGATTATCGTGATTGATATTGATAATGCAGATCAATGTCTGGCCCTGTTTAAATCCAACAGAACCGTAGGCTGGATTATTTTTGCAGGCTTGATAGCGGCAGGACTTTCTACCGCTATCTAACTTTTCAGTTGTTAATTGCTGGCGATAATCTGCTGACCGCCAACGCTCAGACGCACACCCAGATTGCCCAAGCGGCGACGCGCTGAATATGGCGGGCGGCTGTCGGCGAACATTTTCGTGTGCCCGCGTCCTTCCGGATCATTCACAACAGCATGGGCAGCGCTTTCTTCCAGCGTGCGTGCTACGCCGTCTGCATCGATAATCATCATCGGAAGCTTCAAGAGCTCGGCCCACAATTGCCAGTCAGTTGCGATATCCGCAAGTTCGTGGCCAACACGCAATGGCACGCAAAGCGCTTCATCTTCGTGCAGCAGTTCAAGGGTAACCAGCGCCGTTTCAGGCCCTGTTTCAGTTGCACGCGCGGCCACACCGCGAAAAGAGTTGTTCGGCAGTGCAATGTTGAAATCAGCGAGATTCGCATCGCTGGTATGTTTCAAAACGGCACCGCGCTTATTGACTGTTATCTCAACCGCATCACCGCTTACACGTGATGCATAAGACACCTGCTGTGGTAGCCGTGTTGGATCAAGTCTGAATTCTTGGCCGGCCCAAACCGGCTGCGCAACTGTTGACATGTTTGACATCTCGCCTGTCTTCTTCAAGAGCGCGGGCTTTTGCCTCTTTGCTCATCTCACTTAAAGTCCCTGTAAACGGATGGTCTTTGCCACCTCGTCAAAAACCAAATTAGGGGGAAGACGACAAAATCGAACTAACAGACAGAGTTAAGAAAATACTGATTTTAGAGATGGTTACCGATTTTCTACCACCTGTAACAAAATGGTAGGATAGATGTCGAAGACGTTAATATATGCTCTTTGTAAACCATAAGAGGTGCGGGCCTAGAGTACTTTTTGCGGATTCATGATGCCCGCCGGATCGAAGTTTTTCTTGATCCGCCGCATAAGGTCGAGCGCTGTCGGGTCTTTTATCTTGGCCATTTCATCCCGTTTCATGACACCGATGCCATGTTCGGCGGAAATTGAACCGTTATATTTTAATACAAGACCATGAACGGCCGGCGTGATGACGCGGTCCATCGCCAGGAATTCTTGTTTGTCTGCGCCGACAGGCTGGGAAATATTGTAATGCAAATTGCCATCACCCAAATGACCAAAGGCGCAAATACGGGCGCTAGGCTCAATATCGAGTACGGCTTTTTCGGCATCTAACATGAAAGACGGGATCGCATGTACCGGAACCGATATATCATGCTTGATGGAACCGCCTTCAGGCTTCTGGCTTTCTGACATCGATTCCCGCAAGTGCCAAAAATCCTTTGATTGTGAAACAGAGGAAGCAACGGCACCATCAAGCACCGAACCGGCTTCCATTTGGTTTTCCAGCAAATGTTCAAGCAGGGATTGCGCGTGGTCTTCGCTTTCCCCTGATGAAACTTCAAGCAGCACATACCAAGGGTAGGGCGTGGTAAGCGGATCGCGAACACCGTCCACATGCTTGGTGGTAAATTCTACGCCAAGACGCGGCATAAGCTCAAAGGCAGTGAGTGATTGACCTGCAAAATCCCGCGCCGCCTGAAAGAGTTCCAATGCAGCGGCGGGTGTTTCCAAACCGAGAAAAGCGGTGATCTGCCCTTTGGGCTTCGGGAATAGTTTTACAACTGCGGCGGTGATAATGCCGAGCGTGCCTTCAGCACCAATAAATAGATGGCGGAGATTGTAGCCCGTATTGTCTTTTTTCAAAGCGTTCAGATCATTCAGTATTTCACCGGTCGGTAAAACCACTTCCAACCCTAGAACAAGATCACGCGCAACACCGTAAGACAGTGCGCCCGTACCGCCTGCATTGGATGATAAATTGCCGCCAATTTGACAAGAGCCTTCTGCTGCAAGAGAAAGCGGGAAGAGTCTTCCGACATCATCTGCTGCTTCCTGAACAGATTGTAAAATACAACCTGCTTCGACTGTGATCGTGTTGCCTGCTGTATCAATATCGCGCACTTTGTTCATGCGTCCCATTGCCAAAATAACGGCATCGCCGCTCATGTCGGGCATACCGCCGCCAACCAGTCCTGTGTGGCCGCCTTGCGGAACAATCGGTGTTTTGGTTTCTGTTGCCAACGCCAGAATCTGGCTGACTTCCTGCGTGTTGGCAGGCAGCAAAACAAGTTCGCTTTTTCCCTCCCAACGATCGCGCCATTCACGCAAATAGGGGGCAATATCTTCCTGATTTACGCGGGCGTTTTTTGTGCCAACAATCGCAATAAATTTCTCACGTAAATCGTCATTCATCTTTTCATCCCCTTGGCGCAGCAGCACGCTTAAGTCTGTCGTTAATTGCAATACCAATATCGCTCATCGGGACCGGTTCAACGGCGATGCGCGCAACATTTGAATTGTCCAGTTCAGACATCATTGAAAACAGATTGGAAGCCGCTTCAATCAGGTCCCCTGTCGGAGATAGATTCAATATTTTGACCGCCTGATCCGCGCCGGTAATACGGCTTGATCCAAATGCAAGTAGCGCTTCGCCTTCAACCACTTTCTCAGCATCAAGCCGCATAAGTGCATTGGGTGCGTAATGGGAAGTCATCATACCGGGCGCTTGAATCGATGCATTGGCTTCTGCTTCTAACAGATTCAAATGACTCATCTTTTCAAGGTCACTTAAAGTAATTCCTCCGGGCCGCAAAATAGTGGCTGTGTCACCGGCAACTTTAACGATCGTGCTTTCAAGTCCAACCGCACATGGACCGTCATCCAGAATTAAGTCTACTTTGTTTCCCAAACTTTGTTGCACGGCCAATGCGGTGGTAGGGCTGATTTTTCCCGATGCATTGGCGCTGGGCGCGGCAAGCGGCTTGCCATATTGCGCGATCAATTCTGCTGTTAACCCCTTGGGAAAACGCAGGCCGATTGTGTCTAGTCCGGCTGTCACTAAAGGGTGGATTTTGGTGTTGTCTTTAAGCGGCAAAACCAGTGTCAGCGGTCCCGGCCAAAACGCATTTGTAAGGGCTAAAGATGCTTCGTCAAAGACGGCAAATTCCTGAGCCATTTCCAGGCTGGAAACATGACAGATCAGCGGATTGAATTGAGGTCTACCCTTGGCGGAAAAAATGCCCGCGACAGCCTCGCCATTTGTGGCGTCAGCGGCAAGCCCGTAAACAGTTTCAGTGGGAACAGCAACAAGACCGCCATTGCCCAAAATGACCAATGCCTGCGTTAAAGCATCATCACTGACAGCTACGATTTGATTGCCGTTTTCATGTTTCATGAAGGCCTTCTATCGCGCAAATGACAGCACGGCAATGCACCTTTTTTTAAGGGCAGATTAACCAGCTTTTCAAACCGGACGTACACAGGTTTTAGGTATTGTCCCGTCAGATATAGACACGGGGAACTGATATGAACACTTTATATAAGACATTGTTCGCGGCTTCTGCGCTAACATTTTTGAACGCAATTCCGGCTTCAGCGGACTATTCCTTGATGGAAGATTCTTCACTGCCATCTGTCATCTTTGTTGAGTTCAGCGGTGACGCGGCTGAGCCAAAAATCATTAGAGCACCATCAAATAGTGTGTCTGTAATGGACCCGGCTTTGCCGCCTGCTGAAAGTGAGCCAGAGAGTTCGCAGACCAAGACTCAGGCGTCGCTTGGCGGTCCGGCAAAAAAATCTAAGTCCGTCAATGAGCGTGTTGAAGATGCGATTGCTGATCTGGAAAAGAAAAACGACAAAGACTTCGAAGATGACATTATCGAAGATGCCGTTGCAGAAAGATTGCTTGATGGCGCACCACTGCGCTAAAACGAATTTAGCTTAAAATTAAACCCGCATGGCGATAGCAATGCGGGTTTTTTTAATGTTCAAATTTTACACCTACTAACCGGCGATTTTGGAGAAATCAGCGAGCCTCTGTGTTGTAGCGCGCAACGATGCCAGAAGACGCAAACGGTTGACGCGTACCGCTGGATCGTCCGCATTGACCATCACACCGTCAAAGAACGCATCCACACTTGGGCGAAGCTGCGCGAGAATTGCAAACGCGCCTTCATAATCCTCTGCTTTGATACAGTGGGCAACATCATCACGCACCGCAAGAATGGTGTCTGACAAATCTTTCTCAGCCTGCTCGCTCAGCAATGCTTGATCAATGTCCTGATCAAATGCGCCTTCGCCGTCTTTCTTTTCTTCAGCGGCCAGAATGTTGAGCGCGCGTTTGGTACCGGCCAGCATGTTCGCGCCATCATCGCTTGCGAGCAACTTGCCCAATGCTTCGACACGGCGCACGACAAGCAGCAAATCATCATCGCCTTCAGCAAGCACCGCATCAATCAGATCATGCCGCGCGCCTTTGTCACGCAAATAAACTTTCAAGCGGTCATGGAAGAAGGAGAGGAGGTCGTTCGTCATTCCATGCTTGCACAAATTTAGGCGTATGGCATTTTCCACTACAATCCGAATGACGCCCAATGCCGCTCTTCTAAGCGCGTAAGGGTCTTTTGAACCTGTCGGCTTCTCATCAATCGCCCAGAACGCGACCAGCGTGTCGAGTTTGTCGGCCAGTGCGACGGCGATCGCCACCGGATCGGTCGGCACTGCATCGGACGGGCCTTGCGGCTTATAATGATCTTCAATCGCAGCGGAGACCGCTTTGCTTTCACCTTGCAGTTCCGCATAGCGGCGGCCCATTGCACCTTGCAGTTCGGGAAACTCACCCACTGCTTCGGTCGGCAGGTCAGCCTTTGCCAGATGCGCGGCGCGTTTTGCTTGCTTGGGGTCTGCGCCGACGATAGGCGCGAGTTCCTCCGCAAGCGCAGCGATGCGTGCAACACGCTCGCCCTGTGTGCCGATTTTGGCATGGAATGTCACGCCCAGATTGTCGAGTTTGGCCATGCGTTGATCAAGCGGCTTCTTCAGATCAAGATCGAATTTTGCGGCAGACGCTTCAAGTTGCGCGAGGTCCGGCAGGTTGCCTTGGTCTGTCTTCCAGAAATGCAGCGCATCGGAAAGGCGCGCGCGCACAACCTTGCCATTGCCGTGTGAAATTTCCGCGCCGCCATCCTTGGCTTCAATATTGGAGACCAGAATGAATTTATTGGTCAGCTTGTCAGAGCCTTGCGCACGGCAGACAAAACATTTCTGGTTTGTCTTGATTGTCAGGCGTGTCACATCGTCGGGGATTTGCAGAAAATCTTCCTCAAATTCGCCCATCAGCACAACGGGCCACTCGACGAGACCAGACACTTCTTCCAATAGGCCTTCATCTTCGACTAGATCAACGCTATTGGCAAATGCGAGGTTTTTCGCATCATTGGCGATGATTTCCTTGCGGCGTTCGCCGTCCAGAATGACGAAATTCTTCTCCAGCTTGGCAATATAATCGTCAAAACGTTTGACTGTGAATGCTTCGCCTGCATGGAAACGGTGTCCGCGTGTGGTATTGCCGGACTTGATGCCTGCAACTTCAAAATCAATCACTTCCGGCTCTTCGGTCTCGGGACCGAACGTACATAGAATTGACTGCAATGGACGCACCCAACGCATCGAGCCGGGCTTTGCCGATTGTGCGCCCCAGCGCATTGATTTCGGCCATGGGAAATCACGGATGATATCCGGCATAATATCCGCAATTATATCCTGCGCGTTGCGGCCTTCTTTCTTGATGATGGCAACATAAAAATCACCCTTTTTAGGGTCACTTTTGATGGTTGCTTCATCAATCGAGGAAAGTCCGGCGCCGCGCAGGAAGCCTTCGATCGCTTTTTCAGGCGCATCGGTGCGCGGGCCTTTGCGTTCTTCAGAAATATCGGCTGATCGGGCAGTCAGGCCGCGCAGATCAAGGGTCAGGCGACGCGGGGTCCAATATTCTTTTGCACCTTCATAGGTAAGGCCGGCATCGACCAAAGCGTTGGTTACGCGTGCGCGCAAATCACCAGCAGCTTTACGCTGCATACGGGCAGGAATTTCTTCTGAGAACAGTTCAAGCAATAAATCAGGCATTATCAGTCCAGATAGTTTTGGCCCTTAGTCAAGTAATTGACCAAAGGCGATGTCATGCCCGTCGAGGTCCTGAATACCGAACTCCAAGACTCCGTAAGGCTTTTCATGCAGCGTGTAATCTATCTTGGCGCCGTTGGCTATAAACTCTTCATAAATTGATTTGGCGTCGTCCACCCAAAAGTAAGCGTTCCATATACCATTGCCGACTTCCCAATTGGGTTTGTTGGCATGGTCTGGGGCATGGGAGAGCATGATGCGGATATTATCACGCTCCATAATCGCAAAATCGGGCGGGTCTCCCCAGACTTGTCCTGTGAAGCCGAGACATTTTTCCCAGTAGTTTAAGCTCTGTTTAAAATCGCGCACGAGCAAAATACAGGCTGTGCCGATCATTTTTGCTTTGTCTACCATTACCAGCCGCCACCGCCGCCACCGCCGCCGCCGCCGCCGGAAAAACCACCGCCGCTGGAAAAGCCTGAAGAGGAGCTTTTAGGTGCAGGCAGAGAGGATGTCATCGTACTCGACATATCATCACCAATTTTGCCGAAAGTATCGCTGATGCGGTCTGTCGAAAATCCTGTGCCATTATACCAGCCCGGACCTCTGTTGCGATAGGCAACAGCAGCGGCTGCACCGGCGGCAACTGCCGCTGCAAGCCATCCCTGAAACGCTTTGGACCATGGTTTTTCAACGCCCAGCGCAACGGCATAGGGCAGCAGCGTTTCATAGTGCTGAGGCGACATTTCAGGAGAATTGAGCATATTCATCCGGTCTTCTTCAGCGACCGAAAGATAATGCCGCAATCCTTCAATTTCAGCGGCACGTTGTTGTCCGATTTGTGTCGGCGCGCCCAGTAGATAGAAAAACAGGATATTGATCATCACAATGGAAACGAGTGCCAGGATCAAAGGTATCGGCACATCGATATATTCAATCTGGCTGATAACTACACCGCCAACATTACCCACCATGATCACAACAAAAAACAGAATGAAGACCTTTTTCACTTTGCCCCATAGGCCGTCGCCTAATGATTTCGCAAAGCTGACGATAAGCGATGTCACGACAACGCCGACGATAAGCGCAGGAACAAGAGTAACGATTGCTTCTTCACCTAATCCGCCAAGCGAAAGAGCTAAAACAAAAACACAAACAGACAGAAAAATGCCCAGAACAGCATAGCCAAGATTTTGCTTGAAAAACTTGCCGCGATGTTCGCTTTCAATGCCGTTGCGAAATGCTTTGGCCATGCTTTGAACGGACTTTCCGTTCGACTTGTTAATTTTGAATGTCCCGCCAGCCATCTCAACCCGCGATAATAGCATTGCTTCGCCCACGGGGAGCTTTTCATCGGGGCTTTTACCTGTTTGCGTGATCGTCAATGTGTTACGGGCGTTGTCCAGCGTAACAATACCCTTGACCGCAAGCGATAACGCCGCCGCAGAAATCGCAGTAAAGCCCTGCTTTTTGAGGCTGTGGTGATAAATGTAGTGAGAAAGGGCAGGTGATATTTCTTTTGGTAAATCCCAGCGCGGGACAATGGTGCCTTTGGCGGGGTCGCGCCCGACACGTAGCCACATGAAAATGTAATAGAGAAAGACTATCGCCAGACCGGCAAAGGCAATGATCTCGCCAATATAATCCTGCAAAAAATATCCCATGGCCTGTTGTTGTGAAAGCTCTGGAATAAGACCCTTTTGAAACTTGATGCCAACGGTTAGACCTTCGCGCGGCCGCAAAGGTTGTGTCGTTTCAAAGCGCGCCGAGCGTTGATTTGATGCAATTGAAGTACGGGCATTTTGATCCCTTGAGCCATAACCGCCCGTAAAGGCTAAAATATCTTCAATTTTTCCGCCTTCGGGCAGTGTAATTGTGGCTTGCGCATTGTCGATTGGAAAAGCCCATTCTGTCCCCGTGGCGTTCCAGTAGACTTCATCATAGTTTTCGAAACGTCTTAGCTGACGTGTCGTTTTGTATTTTATTTCATATGTATGGCGGCCGGTTGGTAATAAATAATCGGCGTTACCAATCCGTATATTTAAAGACCGTGAGCCTTTTTCGACCTTTGCTGTTTCCGGTTTTCCGTTTCTGGTAACCGATATGAGTTCGAAGCCGACTTTGCGCTCGCGCCCATTATCAGCCGCTTGTACGGTGGGAAAATCACGGAATATACCGCGCCGGATTTGTCTCCCTTCAACATTGACGGTGATCGTTTCTGTTACCAGAAAAGCACCGTCATCCTCGACGATGATATCAGAACTATAATTGAGAATACGTTCTGCAGCGCCCGCCGGCAGGCTTGCGGCCAGCAGGAATATGGCGATCAGTGCAAGAAAACGGCGCATGGAAAACCTATTTGCTGAAGTCGACATTCGGCACAGCGCGGTCGCTGGCATTTTCCAGCTCGAAATAGGCCGCCTGCGTGAAACCGAAAGTATTTGCAACCAGATTGGACGGGAAGCTTTCAACCTTGATGTTCAGGTCACGGGCTGAACCGTTGTAATAGCGCCGCGACATTTGAATTTCGCCTTCAATCGTCTCAAGCGTATCTTGTAGATCCTTAAAATTCTCGTTGGCTTTTAAATCAGGATAGGCTTCTGCAACGGCAAACAATTTGCCAAGAGCTTGGCTGAGCATACCCTCTGCTGCTGCTCTACCGGCGATATCGTTGGCCGGTACAGCTTGGGCGCGGGTGCGCATTTCGGTCACTTCACGAAGCGTTTCTTGCTCGTGATTTGCATAGCCTTTAACGGTATTGAGCAAATTGGGAATAAGGTCCGCGCGGCGTTTAAGCTGTACGTCGATGCCGCTCCATGCTTCCTGAACCATCTGGCGCAGACGAACAAGGCCATTATAAATAATGATTGCGTAAGCCACGATAGCTACAACGATGATCAGTGTAATTGTGCCGCCACCAAACATGATTTTCCCCTCAGTTTTAAGCAATATGGCGAAAGTAGACAGCTATGCCTCAGTTGTCACGTGCTTTTGACGTGTGAATAGATGCTTACACATTACTGTCATTGATCTGATATGTGAGCACCCCGCACGAAATTAATAGCGCGGGGTGCTCGCCCCTCAACTGACGAGGGGTGTCAGTTTCGGGGTATGCCTATCGTTTAATTTGCTGTCTGACGTACAGAACCACCTAATCAACAACGCGCCGGACGGGAAAAATTTCCATCGCAAGCGGTCACAATGAGTTGATTATCTTGGAAATTATCTAGCGGAGACGCCGCTAAATCTCGTCATCTTCATAGTTATACCGCTTGGTGGCAAGCGGATTGACAAGATAAGCGCATATGGCCGCAATCGGCAAAAGGCTGATAATTGCAAAGTACCATATGGCTATATTGCCAAGAGGAATTCCTGATTGAAAGAGCTCGAACATCGGCATCAGCGATGTCAGGAATATGATGCACCAGAATATAAAAGCGGTAACTGGCCTATTGATACGCCTGAAATGCCAGAACAAAAATACAGCAAGAACAGCAAATCCGATTGCCATAATGAACTGCATAGCAGCTATAGCGAGATCGAATATTTGTTCGGCCATAACTTAAAGGTTTGCGCCACCGGCATCGGTTTTAAGGAACGCTTCGCCGCAGGACTTTGATAAATCACGAACTTTTAAAATGTAGCTCTGGCGCTCTGTCACAGAAATGACGCCGCGTGCATCCAGAAGGTTGAACACGTGCGATGCCTTGATGCACTGGTCATAGGCTGGAAACACGCATTTATGCAAAGCGTCATTCGAGCCTTCAGCCGGTGCGCCAGCCTCTAAAAGAGCAACACATTCCTGTTCTGCGTCTTTAAAGTGCTGGAGCAGAATTTCTGTATTGGCGTATTCAAAATTATGGCGGGAATATTCCTGCTCTGCCTGATGAAATACATCGCCATAGGTGATCGTTTCGTCACCTTCCATTCCGTTGAAATTCAGGTCGTAGACATTGTCGACACCTTGAACATACATCGCAAGACGTTCCAGTCCATAGGTAAGTTCGCCCGCTACGGGTGAGCATTCAACACCGCAAACCTGCTGGAAGTAGGTAAACTGGGAGACTTCCATACCGTCGCACCAGCATTCCCAGCCCAAACCCCAAGCGCCGAGCGTCGGGCTTTCCCAGTCGTCTTCCACAAAACGGATATCATGGAGAAGCGGATCAATACCGATTGCTTTCAAAGAGCCTAGATAGAGGTCCTGTAAGTCGGGCGGTGAAGGCTTTAATATAACCTGATACTGATAATAATGCTGTAAACGGTTCGGGTTTTCGCCGTACCGGCCGTCTGTCGGGCGCCGTGAAGGCTGCACATAGGCTGCTTTCCAGGGTTTTGGCCCCAATGACCGCAATGTCGTTGCCGGGTGAAACGTACCGGCGCCAACTTCCATATCGTAGGGTTGAAGAATCGCACAACCATATTGCGCCCAGTAATTATGGAGCGTCAGTATCAACCCTTGAAATGAACGGGATGGATGTGTCGGATCAATTTTCGTATGCGCGGTCATTTTATTCTGCCGTTGGCGTGATTTTTAACCGAAGTCGCATGAGACACGCCAAGCGTCAAGATGTGATGCGGCGGTAGGATTATTTCTGGAACTCATCTTCGCGCATTGGCCGGTATTCGCCGGTCTCAGGATCTTCAATTAAAGTGCCGTGCGCCTGATTGGCCTGTTCTTTCTCCGCGCGCCGCACACTTTTGGACACACGTTCTGCTTCGTTCAGGAATTTCTTATATCCCCAAATGCCGACCGCAGCCGCCGCTGCAAGAAGTAAAAGCTGTGGCATTTGTCTCTCCCAATCTAGAGGCCAAGCCTGCTCCAATAGCCTCGTTCATCAAGCGTGTGCATAGCACCTTCTAGCATATCCGCTGACAGTTGCGCAGTATTGACGCCGGAAAAAAGCGATGCTGTTGAAGACGGCTGGCGTCGGCCGAACAGACCGCGTTGCGGTGTGATTAATTTAAGTTCGGTTTTATCGCCAAAGCGTTTTTTCAGGAATGAACGCATATCGCCGATTTCATCGACAAGCCCCAGCTCTTTCGCTGATTGACCTGCCCAGAAACGTCCGGTGAAAAGATCCGGATTATCGCTCAGCTTGTCGGCCCTGCGGCTTTTAACAAGGTTTATAAAAACGTCATGTATTTCAAGCTGAAGCTCTTTGATCCGTTCGATGTCTTCTTCCTTGACAGGTCGGAACGGGTCCAGCGTCGATTTGTTTTGACCGGCAGTATAAACACGGCGCTCAATGCCAAGCTTGTCAATCGCTTCCACAAAGCCAAAGCCAGCCGAAATGACGCCGATTGAACCAATAATCGAGGAGGGGTCAGCGATGATTTCATCACCGGCAACTGCAATCATGTAACCGCCTGATGCGGCTGCATCTTCGGTGAAAACCAGCACTTTCTTTTTGTGCTCTTCGGCAAGGTCACGAATGCGACGGAAAATTAAACGCGATTGCACCGGTGAGCCACCGGGTGAATTAACTGAAATGGCAACCGCCGGCGCTTCTTTTTCTTTAAATGCTTTTTCCAGCATTTCTGCGCAGCTTGCCAGCGATAAAGCTGGATTAAAAGCATTGCCGCCGGCAGATATAACCCCCTTTAACCGAACCACCGGTACGACAGGGTTCGTTTTGCGAAACTTTGCTGGTACGAGCTTTTTAAGCGCTTTTTTCACGGGTAGAGCCTCTTGAGTTGCTTTTTCTCACATGTAAGCAGCAATCAGGGCAGCGCAATAGTCTGAGCGCAGAATTCGGTATCAGTGCTGAAAATTCAGACTTAATACAAGTCGTTGATACGTGGCGGTTTGGTCGAAGCCGTTACTGTATTGTCCAAGCCTGCTGGCGGAGCCATTTCGTCGCCCGAGTTGCTTTGCGGTGTTGAAACCAAAAGCGGACCATCCGGCATTTCAGGTTCGTTGACCTCGATAAGTTGATCAATCGGCCATGCTGCATGCAGATCTTCGGGCGTCATATCGATCACATTGATGTCGATGTCATTATTGGTGCCGTTCACCCGATAAGGGCACTTTTTCTGCGAGCAGTTTAATTGCGACTGAAATTGCCAGATATTGTATGTTTCCCAATGGCCTTTTGGAAAATGGCTGCCGATATCCGGTTTATAGCGCGCATACCATAGCGGCAGACGGGACAATATCTCGTATTGATCGCGGTTATCAGCAATATGCTGTGCCGTGTTTCCGTTTGTGTAAAGCATCGGCCAGCGTTTCAGCTTGCGATAGATGTAACGGACGAAAATCTCCGCGTCATCAAGCGACATCCATTTTTCAGGATCAATGTCTTCAATATCGATGACGATTGTTTCGTCTTCTGAAGGGTCGGCATAATCCAGAAAATGCCGGGCTTGCTCAAGCGGATTGCCTGCTCTTGCCAAGTGATAGGCACCCCATTTTAGTCCGGACTTTTTAGCCAGCGCGCGGCGCGTATGGTAAAGTTCACGCGCTACAGAATAACGCCGCCACTTTTCAACACAAAGACTTTTCTCGGCCTTGTTGCCGGAGCAGCGATACGGCGCAGGCAAGCCGTCTGACGCTTTGTGTATAAAGGCTGCAATGCGCTTGTTTTGAGCGACTTTCTTGATGTCAATTTGATTGAATTCGTACCCATCCAGAATAAGCGCTCTGCTTTTGTTGCGCCATGCCTGATTAAATTCAGAAGCAAGAACAGGGATCGTACCAAGCGTCATTAATGCTGTTACAAAACTGGCGCAGATTAAACCCGATATGTTCACAGCAGTGACTCCAACTGTCAGACAATAGGATATAGTTGCGCTTTATGGTTAACAAACTGGAAATGTGCTCATTCCCGCTATACCGCTATGGGCTAAGGGATTGGCGTTTGGCTCTGCAACGAATGTCTGGATAAAGTGACGCAATAGATGATTGAATAATTGACGTTTACGTAAAAAGCAGGTAGCCATTTCCAAATGGAGGAATTTGCCTATGTATCGTGCACCCGTTGATGAAATAGCCCATGCGATCAAACATGTTGCTGGTCTTTCCAATGCAATTGATAATGGTCACGCCGGTGAGTTGAGCGAAGATCTTGTCGACGCTATTTTGGAAGAAGCCGGAAAATTTGCCTCGGATGAGATCGCGCCAATGCTGATGGTTGGCGATCAGCATGGTTCCACTTTAAAAGACGGCTCAGTAACCACGCCACCCGGGTGGAAAGAACTATACCGGAACTGGATTGATGGCGGCTGGAACGCGCTGTCCGGCCCAGAAGAGTTCGGTGGTCAAAATCTGCCCTCGACACTTGCCATGGCCGCAACAGAAATGTGGAATGCCGGTTCAATGGCATTTGGCCTTTGCCCGATGCTGACGATGGGGGCCATTGAAGCGTTTGAAGCACATGCGAGTGATGAGCTAAAGGCGATCTATTTCGAAAAACTGGTTTCGGGCGAGTGGACCGGATCGATGAATTTGACGGAGCCGCAGGCAGGTTCCGATCTTGCCGCGCTTAAATCCCGCGCTGAACCGCAGGATGACGGTAGCTACCGGATATTTGGCCAGAAGATTTATATCACCTATGGCGAACACGATATGACCGATAATATCGTGCATCTCGTTCTGGCGCGTTTGCCTGATGCGCCTGCCGGAACACGCGGCATCTCGCTCTTTGCCGTGCCCAAGTTTTTGGTCAATGAGGACGGGTCGCTGGGCGAGCGCAATGACGTGTTTTGCAGCGGGCTGGAACATAAATTGGGTGTTCATGCATCGCCAACTTGCACCATGATTTATGGCGATGGAAAGTTTGGTGACAAGCCGGGCGCGATAGGCTGGTTGATTGGCGAAGAAAACCGCGGTTTGAACTGCATGTTCACCATGATGAACAATGCGCGCCTTGCTGTCGGTGTGCAGGGCGTTGCGATCGCCGAAGCTGCCACGCAAAAGGCCATAGCGTTTGCCAATGAGCGCAAACAGGGCAAATCACCGTCTTGGGATGGTGAAGGCATGGCGCCGATCGTTTATCACCCTGACATTCAGCGCAATCTTTTAACAATGAAGGCGCTTACACAAGCCGCGCGGGCAATTTGTTATTCCTGTGCCCATGCGATTGATATGTCAAAAACCGGTTCGGATGAGGACAGAAAATTTTGGTCCGAACGCGCCAGTCTTTTAACGCCGGTTGCGAAAGCCTATTCGACTGATATTGGCTCGGATGTCGCCTCAATCGGTGTGCAGGTGCATGGCGGGATGGGCTTCATTGAGGAAACCGGCGCTGCAATCTTCATGCGTGATGCGCGTATCGCGCAGATTTATGAAGGCACAAACGGTATTCAGGCAATTGACCTTGTACAGCGCAAGCTGCCTATGTCTGACGGGCAATGTGTGGCAGCTTACTTTGATGAGCTTGATTCCATTTTGGAACAGCTACGCACATCGAACGAACCGGCCTTTGGCAATTCAACCGCTATCCTCTCTGACGGTTTGAAGGCTTTAAAATCCGCAACAGACTGGCTCACTGAGAAGTCAAAAGCGGGCGAAACGCAACATGTGCTGGCTGCGGCAACACCATATCAGACGCTTTTCGGTCTGGTGTCCGGTGGTATCTATCTTGCCAAATCGGCCCTTGCTTCATCGGGAGCAAAAGACCGTGCAGCGCTTTGCCGTTTCTTTGCGGAAAATCATGTCAATGGCGCCGTGGCGCTGCAAAACCGTGTGGAGCAGGGTGCTGACAGCTTTGAGAGCGCGGCTGCTTCACTTGTAGATTGAGGTTTATCATGAGCGATCACATACTGGTTTCGACGCAAGGGGCGGTTCAGACAATTCGCTTCAACCGTCCGGATAAAAAAAATGCGATTACCCGTGCCATGTACGGACAAATGACAGAAGCTTTATCGGCCGGTGAGGCTGACGATTCCATACGCTGCCATGTTATTTTAGGCACACCGGGCGCATTTTCATCCGGCAATGATTTGCAGGATTTTATGGCTTTTGCCGCATCAGGAGACATGGGCACTGAAGTGTTCGATTTCCTGAATTGTATGTCAAGTGTGAAAAAGCCATTTATTTCAGGCGTCGATGGGCTGGCGATTGGTATTGGCACGACAATCCACATGCACTGCGATTTAACATTTGCCACTCCGCAATCATTGTTCAAAACACCTTTTGTGGACTTGGGGCTGGTTCCTGAAGCCGCATCCAGCCTGCTTGCGCCAGCGATTATGGGGCATCAACGCGCTTATGCGTTGCTGGCAATGGGTGAACCATTATCTGCCGAGCAGGCGCGCGATGCGGGATTGATTTATCAAGTTGTTGAGGCAGATGCCTTGGAAAGCACGGTAGCAGACACTGCCGAAAAACTTGCCGCACGCGCACCGCAGGCAATGGCTCATGCCAAAAGGCTTATGCGGCCTGACACTGAAACCATAAAAGCGCGCATCCTGGAAGAAGGAAAGCTATTTGCGGAGCAGCTCAAGTCTGACGAAGCAAAAGCGGCATTCATGGCTTTCATGACACGCAAGAAATAGCGCGACAGAAGTTGTTAGTGTGCGGTTGTGCTCGAAAAGACGTTGAGCACAATCACACCGGCCACAATGAGGCTAATGCCTATTATACCCGCTAAATCCAGCTTCTGGCCGAAGGCAACAAGACCGATAAGCGCAACAATTGCGACACCGGCACCCGACCAAATGGCATAGGCAACTCCAACGGGAACTGTTTTTAGAACCAGTGCCAGAAAATAGAACGCGACTGCATATCCTGCCACTGCAACAAGACTGCCTGCCATATTGGTAAAACCGTTCGATGATTTGAGAGCAGTCGTGCCGATAATCTCGCCGGTTATCGCTACTGCCAAATAAAACCAGTGCATGAATTATCCTTTGCCGCGTACGAGAAGTGCCACCGCCTCAACATGCGGCGACCATAAGAACTGATCCAATGGAGTGACAGACTGCAGAGTGTAGCCGCCATCAATCAGAATACGAAGATCGCGCGCTAATGTTGTTGGATTACATGAAACCGCAGCGATGCGCTTTACTTTGGATTTTGCAAGTTCTTTGGCCTGCATTTCAGCACCGGCGCGTGGCGGATCAAAAACCGCGCCTTGCGTTTTCATCAACTCCAGTTCTTTCGCCATAAAAGGGCGGTGGTGCAGATCGCGCTTTTCGGTTTTAACCGGCTTTAGACCCTTGCCCGCAGCTTCGCGCCATGCGCGGTCCAATGCGCCAAGTGCTGCCGCTTCACCTTCTGCGGCAACGACAGAACCAATACGTGCAAGCGGAAGCGAGAAAGTGCCGCTTCCCGCAAAAATGTCGGCGATACGTTTGCATTTGGAAAGATGGTTGCAGACAAGCTCAACCATCACTTCTTCAACCGATTGTACAGCTTGTACAAATCCGCCCGGCGGCGGTGCAACGTCAAACCCGGAGAAGCTGAGCATTGGCCGAATGTTTTCGATGATTGTTTCACCATTTACCGTGACACGGGCCAATTTGGCTTTGACGGCATAGGCGCTGATGGCGCGGCGGTCATTATCTTTCAGCTTGTAGTCAGCCGAAATGCTCACATCAAAACCGGTTCTGCTGTCCAGAACTGTAAAGCTTGCTGTTTTGCCACGTGGCTGAAAGGTTTTGGCCAGTTGGCCTACCAATCGGCTCGACTTCATCAAGCGCGGTGTAATGACATGACATTCTTCGATGGCGACAACATGGTTTGAACCGGCACGCTGAAACCCGACATCAACGCCGTCGTCTTTTACAACCACGGAGAACACGGCACGGCGACGCGAGTTCGGTACGCAAGTGACGATAGGTTGAAGGTCAATATCAATGCTTTCCTGTGCCAGTGCATCTGAAACCAGTGACGCTTTCCACGCGCTATAGGCAGCCATATCCAAATGCTGCATCTTGCAGCCGCCACAATCGCCAAAATGTTTGCATACAGGCGTGACATGCAGGTCGCTTTTGATTTGCCATGAAGAAATGGTTGCGCGGCCATTATCCATATCGGCTTCAACCACGTCGCCGGGTAAAGCACCAGGTACAAAAACACCGTTTGCGGCAATGCCGTCACCAAGCGCGCCCAGTGACTTTATTTCAAGTGTCTGACTAGCCATCTTTCCGTCCTGTCAAAAGATATTCCTGATTACCGTCACCACCGGCGATGGGCGATGAGATGATGCCTGTGCTTTGCCAGCCGGATAGTGAATTAAGCCAGGCTTCCAAATCTTCAGATGCCGCTTTTCCAAGTTCAGGCGTTACAACGCCGCCTTTACCGACATTGTCGCGCCCAACTTCAAATTGCGGCTTGACCAGAAGGATGCACAGCGCACCCGGCGCTGCTAAATCAAGTGCGGGCGGTAAGGCAAGTTTCAGCGAGATAAAGCTTACATCCGAGACAATAATCTCCGGCAAATGAGTGCCCAGATGATCCTCGTTAAGATCACGCGCATTAAGACCTTCATAAACGGTGACCCGCTCATCCGCCCTTAGCGCGTCATTTAACTGGTCGTGGCCGACATCAAGCGCAATGACATGCGCTGCATTGCGCTCAAGCAGAACCTGAGTAAATCCGCCTGTTGACGCGCCAACGTCAAGGCAATTTTTGCCTGCCGGATCAATTTTGAAATGATCCAACGCCGTCACAAGTTTCAAAGCTGCGCGTGAGACATATTTTTGTGCCGGGTCGTCAATGCGAATATCAGCTTTGGGATGCACCAGCACTGAAGCTTTCTGCATCACTTTTCCGTCCACATAGACGGTGGCGCGTTTGATCGCGTCCCGCGCACGGCTGCGGCTTGGAAAGTGATTGAGTTCGACAAGTAAATTATCGAGCCGGATGTGATCTGTCGTATCTGTATATGCCATATTGGACTAGTGGCAGACGCCGCTAGTCAAAGGCAAGTAAATTACGCTCAGTTCTGAATTATGATGCCATCATAGATAACACGCACCGAACTCGGCTTGTAGCTTGCATAAACAATATCGCTATTGTTTTTTGGTGCAGAATAGAAGCTGACCGGCTTGATCAGCGTCATACCTTTTTGTTCAAGTGTGTCGGCAATGCGTTTTTGCCTGATGCTTTTGATTTCGACAAACATCGGTTTTTCGTTCAAGTCAAAACCTGTTCGTAAGCCCCCGAGCTTGTCGGCAACATGTGTTGCAATTTTTCGCGCAAGCGTTTCATCATATTTCGGTTCCGCCTGGACTGCTGTTCCGCTTAGAACAGATACAGCCAATGCTCCGAATACTGACAGCCCGACGCTTTTTGTAGCGTTCTTGAAAGTCATAATACCAACCCCTTAGTCGGGAATTGGTTTACATGACGCGGGTTATTTTGATGCAAAGAAACGGGGCTAAAAGAATCTGAAAACTTTCAGTTATCAGAACCCTAACGCTCACCGTTTGAGGGCGCTTTAATCGTCCAGAGCTTCGGTGCCGGTGGCTTGCCCGTCGCGGCCGGCTTTAATTTTCTCAATCTTCATTTCAGCTGATTTGAGCAGAGCGTCACAGCGGTTGCGTAATGCCTCGCCGCGCTCATAGATCGTGATGCTTTCTTCCAGTTCGACATCACCGCGCTCAAGCCGGTCAACAATGCCTTCAAGTTCTTTCAAAGCATGCTCGAAAGAAAGTGTGGAAGGGTCGGCTGGTTTTTGTTGTTCGTTCATTTAGCCTCGCATCATTCTGTGTATATGGGCCGCGGCTGAGACAGCCAGCCCTTCTAAATCGTACCCGCCTTCTAAAACACTGACCAAACGGTTAGCGCAAAACCGGTCGGCTAGCTCCATCATCCGCCCCGTTGCCCAATCAAAATCTTCCTCATCAAGATTAAGCTGTGCAAGCGGATCACGGTAGTGTGCATCAAATCCGGCGGAAATTATGATCAGATCCGGCTGGAAATTCTGTATTGCCGGCATAATGCGGTCTTTGAATGCAGCGCGAAAATTATCTCCGCCATCGCCTGCATTAAGCGGGGCGTTGCAAATCGTGTTTTGTGTGCCGGTTTCATCTTTTGCACCCGTACCCGGATAGAGCGGCATCTGGTGCGTGGAACAATAAAGAACGCTCGGGTCGTCCCAGAAAATATCCTGTGTGCCGTTGCCGTGGTGAACATCCCAATCAAAGATCGCGACACGTTCAGCGTCATGTTTCTTTTGTGCATGGCGCGCAGCAATGGCCACATTATTAAAGAGACAAAAGCCCATTGCGGTATTCTTTTCCGCATGGTGGCCGGGCGGGCGCGAAGCAACAAATACGTTGTCCGCTGCGCCGGAAAAGACATCGTCAACCGCCGCCATGGACGCGCCAACGCCGTGCAATGTGGCATTCAAACTTTGCGGACATACAACGGTATCAGCATCGATGCGGGCAATGCCTTCTTCGGGTATCTCTGATTTTACGCGAAGCAAGAACTCTTCCGGATGTGCAAGAAGAACAGCGCCTTCATCAGCAATAGGTGCCTGTTGACGGTCAAGCTTGGTAAATTGTTCGGCTGTTAGCGCAGCTTCGAGCGCACGTAACCTGTCCACGCGCTCTGGGTGTCCCGGCGGTGTGACATGTTCTTTGAAAATATCGTGTTCGTAATATCGCGTGGCCATGAAATCTACATAGCGTATTTTTGATGTTAGGGAACCAGCCTGTACAATTCTTTCCACCGCTCTCTATTCCGTAGCGGTGACAAAAATTGTGCCAGACTTAGTCTTTAAACACTAGCTATCCATGATTTCTGTCGACGAAATTTCAATGCCGAAACCTTCAAGGCCGATATAGCGGCGTTCACGCGATGAATAGAGCTTGATTGATGTCACGCCCAAGTCTTTGAGGATTTGAGCGCCCAAACCAATTTCTCGCCATTCATTTTCGCGCGCCTGTGCCTCTGCATGGTCTTCACCATGCGGACGGCCGCCGCCTTTTGCCACGCCGACAGAGCCTTCGCGCAGATAGACAATGACACCGCGGCCATATTTCTCAACCATAGATTTAAGCTGTTCGATTGGTTCGTGTTTCTTACCGAACACATCATCGACAACGCTTTCAAGGTGCAGGCGGACGGGGATATCCTGCCCGTCACGGATGTCACCTGCGATGATGGCAAGGTGCTGCATCGGATCCCAAGGCAAGCGATAAGTGCGCGCGACAGCTTTGCCGACTGCCGTTTCAACCTCATCTTCCTCAATATGTTCGATAAGTGTCTCTTTGCGCTGGCGATAGGCAATCAAATCGGCAACAGAGACTTCTAAAAATCCGTGTTTTTTGGCAAAGGCAGAAACCTGGGGACCGCGCATAACGCTGCCATCATCATTCACCAATTCAGAGATCACACCGACCGTTGGCAAACCTGCCAGTTTGCATAAATCGACAGCGGCCTCTGTATGGCCCGAACGCATCAAAACGCCACCTTCGCGCGCTACAAGCGGGAATACGTGACCCGGTCTGTTAAAATCCTCTGCACCTGCATTTGGGTTTGCCAGATTGCGAACACTAAGCGTGCGGTCATCGGCCGAAATGCCGGTCGTTGTGCCGTGCTTATAGTCCACAGAGACCGTAAAGGCGGTGCCTTTAGCATCGGTGTTTTCGGCCACCATGGGCTGAAGATTGAGACGTTTGGCATCCTGAACGGTCATCGGCGCGCAGATGATGCCGGACGTATGGCGCACCATCAACGCCATGATTTCCGGCGTTGTGTGAACTGCGGCGCAGATCATATCGCCTTCGTTTTCGCGGCCGTCATCGTCCATGACAATAACCACTTCACCGCGTTCGAAAGCACGAATGGCTTCAACAACTTTTGCTTGATCGTAAGACATTATTATCGCTCCGAAAGGGCAAGCCGTAAACCGAGTAGCGCAAATGCTCCGGCAAAACTGCGTTTAAGCCAAATTGTGATTTTTGGCCTGTTGATTACATAATCCCGCGCCAATGAAGCAAGGCCCCCATAAAGCACAAAGACAAGAAAAGTCATCGCCATGAATGTTGCGGCAAGTACAAGCATGGACAATGTGGGATGCTGCGCATCGCTGGACACGAATTGGGGTAGAAAGGCGAGAAAAAAGATTGAAAGCTTGGGGTTCAGCGCATTGATCGCTATCGCATCACGAATAATGAGCCAGTTTGAACGCTTTTTATTATCTTCTTTCACATCCAGCGGACTACCGTCGCGAATTATGCTCCAGGCCATATATAGAAGATAAATAACACCGAGATATTTGATGATTGAAAAGGCAAGGGCGCTTGTATGTAAAATAGCGGCCAGTCCGGCAATCGTTGCGATTACGCTTGGTATAATTCCGATAGTACATCCAACAGCGGCAATGATTGAGGAGCGAAATCCGCGTCCCAAGCCAATCGCCAATGTATAAAGAACGCCTGTTCCGGGCAGAAGAACAACAATGAGTGATGTGATGAGAAATTCAATACTCATGATTGTCCCTAAATACGTCCGGTTTGTCCGCGGTGCCGCAAATAATGGTCCGCAATAGCGCAGGCAACCATCGCCTCGCCAATAGGCACTGCTCGAATGCCGACACAGGGATCATGGCGGCCCTTGGTAACGACTTCGACTTCTTCGCCGTCAGAATTGATAGATTTCGTCGGCGTCAGCATGGATGAGGTCGGTTTGATCGCAAAGCGCGAAATAACAGCTTCGCCCGTTGAAATGCCGCCTAGGATACCGCCGGCATGGTTCGATAAAAATTCTGGTTTGCCGTCTTTGCCAATACGCATTTCATCGGCGTTTTCAGGGCCGGTAATGCGCGCAGCCTCAAATCCGTTTCCAATCTCAACACCTTTGACCGCGTTAATGCTCATTAGATATGAGGCAATATCCTGATCAAGTTTGGAATATACCGGAGCGCCGAGACCGGCAGGAACACCCTCAGCAACAATCTCGATGACCGCGCCAACCGATGAGCCGTCTTTGCGGATGCCATCAAGATAGTCGGCAAAACGGTCCACTGAACTGGCATCAGGGGAGAAAAACGGATTTTGATCAACCTGATCCCAATCCCACTTGTTGCGGTCAATGTTCTCGGTGCCCATTGCAACCATAGCGCCGCGCACAATCATGCCGGGCACAATTTTGCGGGCAATTGCACCCGCTGCAACGCGTGCGGCGGTTTCACGCGCAGACGAACGTCCGCCGCCACGATAATCGCGAATGCCATATTTTACATCATAGGTATAATCGGCATGGCCGGGACGGTAGCGTTTGGCGATATCCGAATAGTCTTTTGAACGCTGATCGGTGTTCTCGATCATCATCGAGATAGGCGTGCCAGTTGTTACAAGCGTGACACCATCTTCTTTAGGCAGGACACCGGACAGAACCTTTACTTCGTCGGCTTCACGGCGCTGCGTAGTAAATTTTGACTGGCCCGGTTTGCGCTTGTCGAGATAAGCCTGAACCTCCGCAACGGTAAACTCGATACCGGGAGGACAGCCGTCAATAACGCAGCCCAGCGCCGGACCGTGGCTTTCACCCCATGTTGTAACACGAAAAAGATGACCAAAACTATTGTGTGACATGATTAAACCTCTGTCCCATCGTCTTTATCGAGCCAGCCACCCTCATCACCGTCATAAAAATAAAGCTGATCCTGAGGGGTCGCGCCATGCGCCGTGTCATCGGGGTCTGTCCCTTCAATGAAAACACGCATTCCGCGAATGATACCGCCATGTGTAACAATGACAGTCGGTTGCTTTAAACTTTCAAGAACAGGGCGCATACGTTCTGCGGCTGAACGGTACGACTCGCCATTTGGCGGCACATACTCCCATTTGTTTTCCTGGCGCAGCTTTGCTTGATCAGGCCATGTATCTTCAATGTCGGCTAAAGTGTGCTTTTCCCAGTCACCGAATGTCACCTCAATGAGCCGGTCATCAACGGAGTAACCTTCACGGGGAAGGCCGATATTTTCACGGATCAGCTCCATTGTTTCGCGTGTGCGCGACATCGGGCTGCAAACAAAAGCCCATTGAGACGGATCAATAAGGCTGGCAAGTGCCTTGCCGTTGCCCGCTGCCTGACTGCGGCCAAGCTCATTCAGATCAATATCAACCTGACCTTGGAAACGGCCTTCGCGGTTCCAATCCGTTTCGCCATGCCTGATCATGAAGAACGGATGTGGTGGGATTAACATGGGAATGGCCTTACGGTTTTGAAATTTTATGTTTTTTCAATGTCCGGAGCATCGACAGCTTTCATGCCAACTACATGATAGCCGCTGTCTACATGGTGACATTCGCCAGTCACTGCGCGTGAAAGATCGGACAGCAGATAAAGAGTTGAATCACCAACTTCATCGATTGTTACAGTACGGCGCAATGGTGAATTATACTCGTTCCATTTCAAAATATAACGGAAGTCACCAATGCCGGAAGCTGCCAGTGTTTTGACCGGTCCAGCCGAAACTGCATTCACGCGAATATTTTTCGGACCAAGATCAACGGCAAGGTAGCGCACACTTGCTTCAAGTGCGGCCTTGGCAACACCCATCACATTGTAGTGCGGCATCACGCGCTCAGAACCGTAATAGGTCAATGTGACGACAGAGCCGCCATTGCTCATCAATGGTTCGGCGCGTTTGATAAGGCGTGTAAGCGAGTAAACCGAAATGTCCATCGTCATCATGAAATTATCATGAGATGTATCGACATAGCGGCCGGTGAGTTCGCTCTTGTCGGAAAAACCGACGGCGTGAACCAGAAAGTCCAAACGGCCCCATGTTTTTTCCAAATGGCTGAAAACGGCTTCAACACTATCGGCATCGGTTACATCAAGATGTCCGGCCAGCATCGCGCCAAGCTCTTCAGCCAGCGGTTCAACACGTTTCTTGATTGCATCACCTTGATAGGTCAGTGCGAGTTCAGCGCCTTGATCGGCACAAGCTTTCGCTATGCCCCATGCCATTGAACGGTTGTTCGCAAGCCCAATAATAAGGCCGCGCTTGCCTTTCATAATACCAGAGCCGATAGACATGCGGTTCTCCTGCTATGCCAATTGTTTAAGAATTGAGGAGCATATCGCATAGAGCTTTCAAAGCATCAAGCAAGTTCAAGCATTTACGTTAAGGTTCCACCGTTTCATTGCGCCGGTCAAAAATGGATTCCAGCGTAGAACGGTCATTATCGTCCATGACAATGCGTAAAATCGCGATCAAATCACCGTTTCCATTCGCTTTTTTCGGCAAACCACGTCCTTTTAGCCGCATAGCTGTGCCTGAATTGGACCAAGGCGCAACTTTTAGTGCAATTTTGCCCTGCGGTGTCGACACTGTAACTTTTCCACCGATAACGGCTGTTGCCAGAGGCACATCGACATCCATCACGACATGGGGGCTTTCGATCCGAAACCCGTTTTCAGTCTTGAAGGAAACTTTCGCCAATATGTCTCCACGATGGCCTGCCGGACCGGGATGGCCTTGACCTTTCAGCCGGATGGTCTGGCCGTTTTCAACACCTTCAGGGATAGTCACAGCGACAGCGCGTCCGTCCGGCAGTTTGAGTCTGGCTTTGCCGCCATCCAATATATCAAGAGCCGTAACAGGTAATGTTACTTCAATATCCTTGCCTTTCGGTGGCTGCGCTTGCCTTTGGCGCGGGCGCGCGCTGCCGAATGGGTCGCCGCCGCCAAAACCACCGCGTGTGGAGGCTCCGCCGCCAAACATCGTCTTCAAGATGTCTTCTGCGTCAAAACCACCGCCACTGGACCCGCCACGCTGGCGGAAGCCGGCAAACGGATCGCCGCCGCCAAACCCATGTGTTTCGCGCCCTGAGCTGTCAATTTCACCGCGATCAAACTGCTTGCGCTTGTTTTCATCGCCTAAAATTTCATAGGCGGACGAGATTTCACCAAACCGTTCCTGCGCTTTGGGATCATCTTTGTTGGCATCGGGGTGATATTTTTTGGCAAGCTTGCGAAAGGCGGATTTAATCTCACCTGACGTTGCCTGTTTGGACACACCTAATACTGCGTAAGGATCACGCATCGACAATTACCCGTTTAATTTTGAACATATCAAACTCTATATGGAGGTAGTGTTCTTAAAATTCCAGTGCATCATGCACAGTTCCTTTTAAGTGACAGGCTCCAGCGAGCGCGTCCACCAACCCGACCTTTTGTCAAGGCATACATCGCCTTGGTACAATGTCACGCCATCATAAGATGTGCGGGTTGCGTTAAAGCTGCGGCATGTCTGGCCTGCTTCAACGCGCTGTGCGAGATTTGTGATACTGCCGGACGAGCCAGTTGCTTCATTGGCCCAATAAAGACCATCACCTGGAATTTTCGACAAATCGGCGGCTGTGACAGCAAGGCGGATCGTGTCTTCATCCAGAAGTTTGTCGGAGGTTGATGCATCTGTTTGCACATCAGGCTCGTTAAAAGGGGCAGTTGAAATTGTGGGCGTGCTGTCTGCAATGGAAATTGCGGATGTTGTAATCGCGTCATCAATTGCATTGGTTCCGGACGCGCAACCGGAAAGAGTGAACGCAGCACACAAAATTGCCGTAGAGACAATCGAAACCTTGACCTTCGTCGACAATAGATCGCATTTATGTGTGGATTGCATTACTCGCATTAACCCAAAATAAGCCCAAGGTTAAGTATGACCGAAACTAAGTTAACAAGTCGTGACATTTCAGAAGCAACCGATCCATTTGTAACATTTCAGGAATGGTTGTCAGAAGCGGAGAAATCTGAACCCAATGATCCCAATGCCACGGCACTTGCAACTGTTGATGCCGATGGCCTGCCGAATGTGCGCATGGTTTTGCTTAAAGGGTTTGATGAACGGGGCTTTGTTTTCTACACTAATTTTGAAAGTCAGAAAGGTGAGGAAATCATCGGACAGAAGAAAGCATCGATGTGTTTTCACTGGAAGAGCTTGCGCCGGCAGGTGAGGGTGCGCGGTGAAGTTGAAATTGTCAGCGACGAAGAGGCCGATATTTATTATGCGTCACGCCCCCGTGGCAGCCGCATTGGCGCTTGGGCCTCCAAACAATCGCGTCCCTTAGAAAGCCGCTTTGCGCTAGAAAAAGAGGTTGCGAAATATACAGCCAAATACGCTATTGGCGAAATTCCACGGCCGCCGCATTGGAGCGGCTTCCGTATCATTCCGACTTATATCGAGTTCTGGAAAGACGGAAAATTTCGGCTTCATGACCGGATTATTTTCAGCCGTCCGGACGGAAGTTCAGACTGGGATAAAACGCGTTTTTATCCATAATTTTTGACGGACACGACGCTATGGTTAACGCTTCATCAACTCCGCTGACATAGTTTGACTTTGAGCTTTCTTTTAAAAGCATGATGCAAGCTCGTGACCGCTTCATTTTCAAAGTGCGGTATGTTGAACAAACAGAGTTGATAATGTCAGTCGGCGCTGCTGCCGCACTGTCTGGAGTATTGTAAATGGCCGCGAAGAAAAAAGCAGAACCTGTAGCTGACAACGAGAAAAAGAAGTCCGGCTTGGGCCCGCTTATACATAAAGTGTCTGGCGTTTTAGCCGTTTTGAGCGCGACATTTTTATTTGCCGCAACTTTCGATGTCGGACATATGGGGCTGGCACCGATGCTCGGCTCGCTGACGGTTATCCCGGTCGTAACATTCGCAATTTTTTCCATCGCAGCGATCTTTACAATGCCGAAAGCAGGTAGTGGCGGCGCAGTAGCAGAAAATAGCGAAGATGTGATTGCGTCATTTACGCAATTTCAAAGCAAAACGGCATCACGCTTTGCTTCTCTTGAAAACACGATTGATATGATGAGCGGCACCGACAAGGAATCGCTCATTGAAGAAAACAAAAAGCTAAAAGCCGAACTTGATGCCATTCATCAGGCGGAGCGCGATAAGGTTGACAGCGAATTGGAAGAACTGCGCAAGCACAATGAGCAGCTTGAAGAAGAGATTAAACTCTGGGCGCGAAAGGCCGTTGAAAACGCGGTCAACGGCCAATCGCAAGCAGCTTAACTTTTGATCCTGTAACCGGTTTTGAATATCCAATATACAATGCCGGTACAAATCCCTAAGAAAACCAAGATCATAGCGATAGAAATTTGCGGACTCACATCCGAAATTTCATAAAAGCTCCAGCGGAAACCTGAAACAAGATAAAGCACGGGATTGGCAAGCGTTACAGTTTGCCAAAACTCCGGCAGCATTTTGATTGAATAAAAACTGCCGCCAAGAAATGTAAGCGGTGTGATGATCAAAAGCGGTACAATCTGAAGCTGGTCAAAACCGTCGGCCCAAATGCCAATGATGAAGCCGAGCAGCGAAAATGTCATTGCTGTTAGGACCAAGAAAAACAACATCCAGAATGGATGGGCAATCTTCAGATCAACAAACAATGTCGCGGTCAACATAATAATAATGCCGAGAATGAGCGATTTGGTGGCCGCCGCACCGACATAACCGAGGACAATTTCGAAAGCTGAAACCGGCGCTGAAAGAATTTCATAGATTGTACCGGTAAACTTCGGAAAATATATGCCGAAAGCTGCGTTTGATACCGATTGCGTCAGCAGCGAAAGCATGACCAGTCCCGGAACGAGAAAAGCGCCGTAGGACACGCCGTCAATGGCACCCATTTGCTGGCCGATGGCTGCACCAAATACAATAAAATAAAGAGAGGTCGATATCACCGGTGAAACGATGGACTGGCCCATCGTGCGCCACATGCGGTTCATTTCAAACCGGTAGATTGCGGATATTGCGTGAATGTTCATGCTGCGTCCCTCACCAAATTGACGAATATGTCTTCAAGTGAACTTTGCTTGGTTGAGATGTCGGTCGTGCGAATGTCCGCATCAATAAGTGCCTTGAGCAGGCGGGTAATGCCGGGATGCTCGTGGCTGGCATTATAGGAATAGGTGATCAGCTTGCGATCATCAGATAAAGTCAGGTCAAAATCACTCAATGAAGCGGGTAATGCGCTTAAAGGTTCGCTGATCTCAATCAGCATTTCCTTATGCCCCAGTTTGCGCATGAGCTCTGAGGTCTGCTCAACCAGCAATATGCGACCTTTGGAAATAACACCTATACGGTCGGCCATTTCCTCGGCTTCCTCGATGTAGTGGGTCGTCAAAATAATCGTGACGCCTGTTTGGGAAAGTTTGCGCATCACATTCCACATGTCTTTGCGCAGTTCGACATCGACGCCCGCTGTCGGTTCATCAAGGAACAAAATATCCGGCTCATGAGACAATGCCTTTGCAATCAGAACACGTCTTTTCATACCGCCGGACAATTCGCGCAGCTTGTTGTCTTTCTTGTCCCAAAGGGAAAGGTCTTTCAGTATCTTCTCAATAACGGCAGGGTTGCGCGGCTTGCCAAACAGACCGCGCGTGAATGAAACGGTGTCGAATACCGTTTCAAAAGCATCCGTGGTAAGTTCCTGTGGAACCAACCCGATCATTTTACGTGTGTCGCGATAGTCTTTTATTGTGTCCAAGCCGCCAACGCTAATGGTACCGGAGGTTGGTGTAATGATTCCGCAAACAGTTGATATGAGTGTGGTTTTTCCGGCCCCGTTTGGACCGAGAAGGGCAATAATCTCGCCCTTCTTAATTTGTAAATTGACATCGTCCAGCGCTGTGAACCCGTTGTCATATTTTTTGGTGATGTTTTTTATATCGATTAGAATATCGGCGTTATCGGTCATGCAATGTCCCCTTCGAACCGCTTATTTAGGTGCTCGAGGCAGCAAAACAATTATGCGCCATGCGAAAGTTCAAAATCTCCTGACATTTTAAATTACTGCAATATTTGCCGATACACTCAGCCTTAAGTAAATGCGGCTGCAAACCTGACAAATAAGTATTGAGCGCGCAGAAATACTAGCTTGCAGAAAGTGCGATTTTTTCTACTTTCGAAATCCACCGTGCGACATTCTCCGGCTTCGCGGTGCTGGCGCCTGTAAAGTGCGTAAAGCGCGAAGGTTTTAAGCCCACAAAGCCAAATATCTGCTTTTTAAGTTGCTGAAAAATAGCGTTGCGATAGATCAGCTGCATGTACCAACCCGGCGTATCTGACGTGATTATGATACGTGCAGTCCTTCCGCCCAGCATGGGCTTCGGCAAAGTTCCTTCCTTAACGCGGGTATCAAATGTGCGTCCCGGCAAAAACGTGCGGTCTATAGCGCCTTTCAATTTTGCCGGTAAACCGCCCCACCACAATGGCGCAGCCAGCACGACATGCTCACTCCATTCAATGTCGGAAATGAGCTGTTCGAGTGACGGCTCAAGCGGTTTCGTATCACTGAAATTAGAGTGACCGAAATCACTGTCGAATTCTAAATCGTGCAAATGTGTGAGGCGGACCTCATGACCGGCAGCACGCGCTGTTTTGGCGTATATTTCGGTAAAGGTTTTGGAAAGTGAAGCCTCTGCAGGGTGACCGTTGAGAATGTAAATGCGTTTTTTCATAATATAATCCTAAAAAAGTGACCAAGGTCATTTATTGGATAAAAAGTGACCGCGGTCAATACCTAATTTGACTGTGGTCATAAATTGTGTGAAAGCAGAATTATGAAAAAGCCTGTTCAAAACAGATCAAAGGCAACACGTTCACGCTTGATCAGTGTTGCAACCGAACTCATCAAGAAGAACGGCTATGAAGCGCTGCGGGTGGAGGACGTGGTCACCGGAGCCGGTGTCGCCAAGGGTACATTCTTCTCTCATTTTAAAGATAAAGATGCCTTGATGGAGCTGTGTATTGGCACCAGAATTGACGCCATTCTTGATCAAGTCGAAACAAAGCTGAAGCCCAAAGATGTCACGGATCTGGTTGACGGGCTTTTGCCGCTGTTAAATTTTATGACGTGTGAGCGCTATGTGTTTGATGTGATTTTAAGATATTCCGGCGCCGCCGCTGTCGAAGAAATAGGTGCCATTGCGATGACGTTTGACCGGCAAGGTAAAGTACTGGCAGATTGGCTTGCAGATGGGCCATTCAGGAATGATGTATCATCGCAGCTTTTGGCAGATGGGGTCCAGGCATTTTTAATTCAGGCAATGGCTTTGAAATTCTGTGCGCTTCACAATAGTCAATCCACTGTCGAGATTTTGGTGCCTTATCTGGAAGCCTGGCTGAATCCAAAAACAGTAGTTTGAATATCGACGCCATCCAAATGTAACACACTTCCCGCTCGCAGAGGTAGTTACAAGGCATTTGAACAACCCGCTTAAACTCTTATAAACTATGTCTTTTTTTATACCGCCAATATAGTTCTGTTCGGGCACGGTTTAGAAGAACTTGGCAGGTTTTTTAACATTGAATTTACTTGAGACATTGCAAGCCACACGAAACAAAGTGGTGGGACTATGCAAAAATTATTCAATTGTGTCGTATATCTACATGACCCTATCTTACTGGCTTGCGCAGTACTTATTCTTTTGGTCGGGTCGATAGTAACAATGCGCCTGTTCTCGCGGGCGCGGCATACTAAGAATGACATTCAAAGATTATGGCTTATTCTCGCTGGCATGATCGGCGGCGGCACTATCTGGAGTACACACTTCGTTGCTATGCTTGCCTATAAGAGTGATCTTATCCTTGGCTATGATCTGACACTTACTATTACATCGTTGATCATTGTTGTTTGTAGCACAATGCTTGGTTTTGCCATTGCGTCACTAAAAACAAATTCGTTACTCATCGAATTGGGCGGGGCAGTTCTTGGCTTCGGTGTCAGCATGATGCATTACACCGGCATGGCTGCAATGAAAATTCAAGGCGGCGTTCAGTGGGATGCGGCAACGGTGGTCGCGTCGGTTTTACTCGGAGCGTTCATCGGCATAGCCTGTGTATCAATCACCGCCAGAAAGTTTACCAAGTACTACAATCTTTGGGGCGCGCTTGTCTTCGTCGTCGCTGTGGCTCTGATGCACTTTACGAGCATGAGTGGTCTGACGCTTGTACCTGCGAATATGAGCATTGAGGTTGAAAAGCTCATTTCCAACACTGCTCTTGGTTCGGGTATTATTGTCCTGATGGGATGTTTATATCTGACGACTTTCATCACGAGCATGATCGACATGAAGAATGAAAGTGCGACATCAGAACATTACAAATATCTCGCATTGCACGATCCGCTGACAGGCATTCCAAACCGCCACGGTTGTGAGAAATATCTGAAAGACTTCATTCTGGCACCACTGCCTGAAAACCGCGGTGTTGCAATCGTAGGTATTGATCTGGACCGCTTTAAAAGCATTAATGATGTTCATGGCCACGCCGCTGGAGACCATCTGCTCAAAACAATAAGCTCGCATGTGTCACAGATACTTCAGCCAGGTGAAATGATCGGCCGTTTTGGCGGCGATGAATTTGTCGCGCTAAAATCAAATATTGGTGGTAAGGATGATGCTTCAGAGTTCGCAGAGCGAATTTTAAAAGCTATCCGTCAGCCTGTTATGTGGAATGACGCTGATATTTCAACAAGAGCCAGCTTGGGCTTTTCGATGTTTCCATGGGATAGCGAAAATCCAATCCAATTGCTCGAGCAGGCGGATCTGGCGATGTATTATGCCAAAAGCAACGGTAAAGATTGCGTTGTGGGCTATAATAAAGCAATGGATAGCGAGAATAGAGAGCGTACAACGCTGGCCACCGCGCTTGCATCTGCAATAGAAAACGAAGAGCTTTCCGTTCATTATCAACTTCAAAATGATGCGCAAACACGCAAGATAACCGGTGTTGAAGCTTTGTTGCGCTGGCACAATCCTGCACGTGGCAATATTACGCCGGATGTTTTCATTCCGATTGCGGAAGAAACTGGCTTTATCAATGAGCTTGGCACATGGGTTTTAAGAGAGGCGTGTACTCAGGCGTCACAATGGAGAATGCCGATAAAAGTTGCTGTTAACGTTGCAGCTAAACAGCTTGCTGATCCGTTCTTCGCAGATACTGTGAAAACAGTTTTGGAAGAGACAGGTTTAGAACCTTCGCGTCTTGAGCTCGAGGTTACTGAAAGCGGGATTATTGGTGACGCCTCACAGGCACTTAAAGTAATCCGCAAGCTGAAAGAAATCGGCGTGCAAATTGCGATGGACGATTACGGGACGGGATATTCGACCTTGGCAACATTGCACAACTTCCCGTTCGACAAGATCAAGATAGACCGCGAATTTATCAAGGATATTGACCAGAACGAACATTCCGCCGCAATTTTGAAGTCGACTATGATTTTGGGCAACAGCTTGAAAATTCCGGTTCTTGCAGAAGGTGTGGAAACGGAAGCGCATCTGGCCGCTCTGAGCACTGAAGGCTGTCAACTGGTGCAAGGGTTCCTGTTTGGCAAGCCGATGCCGAACAACATGTTTGAGGAGCTTTTGACACAGCAAATCAGTGCCGGTCTATGGGACGATTATATTGAGGCAGAGGCCGATACAAATGTAGTTCCGCTTAAAGCCATGGCTTAACGCCCAATAAAATTAAGCTGTATTTCGAAACAATAATGGCCGTTTAAATACGGCCATTTTCTTATGCGGTTATATGCGGTAAGTTCTATTTTACCGAGAGCTGGATTTCCCCAATCCCTTCGATGCCGCCGTGTAGAGTATCACCGCTTGCAACCGGTCCAACGCCGGAAGGCGTTCCCGTCATAATCAGATCGCCGGGGAAAAGCGCGAACAAGGTCGAAAGATAGGCTATGGCTTCAGGCACAGGCCAGATCATCTGGTCAAGAGTTCCCTCTTGCACACGGGTGTCATTCTTATCGAGCCAGATTTTTGCATTTGCCGTATCGTGCAAATCATCAATGCTGGTGAGGGCAGAGCAGGGGGCGGAATAGTCAAATGATTTCGCCACGGTCCAGGGCCGTCCCTGCTTTTTTGCTTCTGCTTGATGATCGCGTCTGGTGAAATCAATGCCCACCGCATAGCCAAAAACAGCGCGTTCGGCCTCGCTTATGCTCAAATCTTTTCCGCCTGACTTCAATGCAACAACAAGCTCAACTTCATGATGAACATCATTTGTAGCGGAAGGATATGGGAAAGTGAGGGGCCCGTTGCCAGTCACAAGGCACGATGGGTGTTTTTCAAAAAAGAACGGCGGTGCCTTGTCAGGGTCATGACCCATTTCGCGTGCATGGTCCGCATAATTGCGTCCGATACAAAAAATGCGTCTGGCGGGAAATGTTTTATCCGAACCGTTGATCGCAAGAGCAGGTTGGGATGAAGCGGGAATGATGTAATTCATATTCTTGTCCTATAGAAGGATTTGAGATGACACATATTGTTATCTATCGCAAACCCTTGCTAGCAACTTTGGCGGCGTGGCAAGTCAGCTTTTGAATGACACAGAACAGTTCTTACATTGCTTTGACAGGTGCATTGTACTTTGCGGTACGAATGCTATTTACCGGTGTATAAAGGAGTGACTCTTGACTACTACACTTATCGTTCTCGCGCATCCGGAAGTAACTTCTTTTAACGGTAGCTGGGCCAATGCTACGGCCAATGCCGTGCAGGAAAATGGCGGAAAGGTTCTGTGGTCGGATCTTTACCGGTTAAATTTTGATCCCGCCGAACGTGCGGATTTTTATGAAGATCACAACGGACCATTTGACCCGCTAAAAGCACAGGAAAGCGCAGCCGCTGAAAATGCTCTACCTGCGGCAATTGTTGATGAAATCGAAAAGATCAAACAGGCTGACCGGATCATCTTTCATTTTCCAATGTGGTGGTTCGGGCCGCCGGCTATATTGAAAGGCTGGTTCGACCGTGTCTTGGCCCACGGCGCGCTTCATAATGTTGATCAACGCTTTGATAAGGGCATGAACCAGGGCAAAAAGGCACTGTTTTGCGTCACAACAGGGTCAAGTGATTTTGAAAGTTCGCCAAACGGCAAGGAAGCAGATGCAAATATGCTATTGTGGCCCTCTGCTTACACTTTACGTTATTGCGGCTTCGATGTTCTAAAGCCGGTTTTTGCGCACCGCGTACATGGTTATCATCGCGGCGACCGCCTTACGGAACTTCAGGCGAAATTGACCGGGGTGCTTGACAATCAAGCTAAGTTAATAGCCGGGTTTGATGAATTGCCACTCATCAGATTTAATGCCGATGACGACTTTGATGAAAATGGCCAATTAAAGCCCGATGCCGAAAGTGTGACGCCGTTTATACGCCACCAACCGGTTTGATGTGATCACAAAACCTGCATCACCTGTTTACTTTTCAGTGCCGCCAATCGTCATTTGGTCCATGCGTAAATGAGGCTGGCCAATACCAACCGGCACGCCTTGTCCCGCTTTGCCGCACGTACCAACACCGTTATCGAGCGCCAGATCATTGCCGATCATGGATACGCGATGCATGGCGTCAGGGCCATTGCCGATCATCATTGCGCCTTTGACAGGGTGGGTGATTTTACCGTTTTCGATCATATAGGCTTCTGTCGCGCCGAAAACGAATTTACCCGATGTGATATCCACCTGTCCGCCACCGAAGGACACAGCGTATAGGCCGCGTTTAACCGATGAAATGATCTCTTCCGAGGTTTTGTCACCGGCAAGCATATAGGTATTGGTCATACGCGGCATGGGAACATGCGCATAGGATTGGCGGCGGCCGTTACCCGTTGGTTTCATGCCCATCAGCCGTGCATTTTGCCGGTCTTGCATATAACCCACAAGTTTACCGTCTTCGATCAGGACATTGTAACCGGAGGGTGTTCCCTCATCATCAATCGACAATGAGCCGCGGCGGTTATCAATCGTGCCGTCATCAACAACTGTCACGCCTTTGGCTGCCACCTGTTGCCCCATCAATCCGGCAAAAGCCGATGTGCCTTTGCGGTTAAAATCGCCTTCCAGCCCGTGACCTACCGCTTCATGAAGCATGACGCCCGGCCAGCCATTGGCAAGGACAACATCCATCGTGCCGGCTGGAGCAGGGCGCGCTTCAAGATTGACCAGCGCCTGGCGCAGTGCATTGTCGGCAGCCTGCTGCCATGTGTCTGTCGCGATAAAATCGCCGAATAACTGGCGTCCGCCCATGCCGTGTGAACCGGTCTCTTGGCGGTCGCCTTCGCCCGCAATAACAGATACGTTGACGCGCACCATCGGCCGGATGTCTTTTGCCAAATGTCCGTCGGCGCGCAGGATTTCGACAACCTGCCAGGAGGCGGCGAGCGATGCTGAAACCTGCCGTACCCGTTCATCTTTGCCGCGAAGATAGGCGTCGATATCCTGTAGCAGTTTTACCTTGGTCTCGAATGAAGGCTCACCAATCGGGTTCCCGTCCACATAAAGCTTCTTGTTGGTGCGTTGCGGGGCATCGGAATAGGTGCCTGAGTGGTTGGCGGTTACTGCGCCGACAGCATCGGTTGCGCGCAAAAGTGCGCTTTCAGAAAAATTGTCACTTTCAGCATAGCCCACGGCTTCGCCGGCAACGCTGCGTAGGCCAAAACCGGAGGATGTGTTAAAAGAGCCGGTTTTTAAACGGCCATTGTCAAAACCGAGCACTTCGCCCTCTGAGTACTCCATGAAGAGTTCGCCGTCATCGGCCTTTGCAAGAGCATTGGAGACCAATGCTTTTACGCGTTCTTCTGAAATATCGAATTGGTCGAGCAAGTTTGGTACGGCTGACATGAAGCACTCCGGCTGATTGTATATTATCAACCTACATAGGCCGGATTAAGCTCAATTTCGAGGCTTCATGACGCCGTAGACAGCAATTTTGTTACTGTTTCGATTAACTATGCAAAACGAACTTACTTGTTCAGGCGCCTATCATCAGGCAATTACAAAATAAATTGAGGGGCAGGGCTAGGGCTGCCGAATTAGAGTCGGGTCTATGGTTATCAATGAGCGCTTACATTATCTTGACTGGCTGCGGGTGATCGCATTTGCCGTTCTGATCATTTATCATTCAGCAGTTGGCTTTTTCCCAAACGATTTTTGGTTGATTACCAGCCCGCATACGAGCTCTACGCTGGAGCTTGTTATGGAGCATCCGCGTGTGTGGCGGCTTTCGCTTTTGTTCTTTATTTCGGGAGCGGGCACATATTTCGCCTTCCGCAAACAATCTGATGTGCAATTTCTTACAGCGCGAACCGTAAGACTTGTCGTCCCATTATTGTTTGCAATGGCGCTTATTTGTGCACCGCAAGTTTGGTACGAGCGAATGCTTGTTGATGGTTATCAAGGCAATTTCTGGCAGTTTTGGACAGAGCGCTATTTCCTTGAAGGTAAATATCCGACCGGAAACTTCACATGGGCGCATATGTGGTTCGTCGGATATTTGTTTACGATGACAGTGCTGTTTTTACCCGTCATGAAGCTGCTTGGTACGGGGTTTGGCGATAAGTTAAACGCTCTTTTCGAAAGTATTATTCAAACACGCGGCTTATATCTTCTGTTTGTTTTGCCGCTGGCTATGAATTTAGCATTGTCGCCATGGTTTCCACGCGCGACAAATACGCTTTACAATGATTTTGCGTGGTTGGCTGTTTATTTGTCGTGGTTTGGTTTTGGCTATCTTTTTGCGCGCAACCATAAAGTGGCAATGAGATCGCTTGTTCATCACGCTGCCGAAATTTTTACATTAACGATAATAGTGTCCGTATTGATGTACGTTCTGTTCTGGAGCGACGTATTTAATTTGAATTTGGGCAATATCTCAAACCAAACAGCTCTTTATAAGACATTCTCGATCTGTTTATCGCTGCTTATGATTTACTCATTTTTGATCGTATCGTGGCGTTTCCTGAATTTCAGTAACGGCTTTATCCGCTATTTCAATAAAGCGATTTTCCCGCTTTATATTGTTCATCAGACAATTATTGTGGGTCTGCTTTATTTTACAATCAAAAGCGGGCTCGGATTTTCAGCAAGCTTAGGTGTCGTAACGGTTGGCACAGCACTGCTTTCACTTCTGTCGTACCATTTCATCATACGTCATTTAGGTTGGGGCAGGCTTCTGTTCGGATTGGATGCGGAAGGGCGCGGTACACAATTTTCCAACCGTTTTGTTGCCCGCGTGGAAAGCCTTTTGCCGCAGCGTTGGCGAACAACATAAAACCACATGCAAGCCGGTTAAAGCCTGACATCAGTCAATATTATAAACCGCGGTTTGCTTATGGCAGCGCCTTAAAGCCGTCGGTAAAGCCTGACAGGTCGACAGGAATGCCGATACCTTCTTCCGGCGTCTGAAATACAATAAATGTTGCCGCTGTACCGCTCTGGAAGTTGCTGAGCAGGGAATCTTCCAAGATGACCTCAGCATAGCAGCCATCGGCAAAACAGCGCACGAAATAAGCGCGGCCAATGTCCTTGCCGTCAATATTGAGGCCGAGGCCGTTTGGTAACAATACGCCTAACGGTGCCAGCACACGTAAAATACGTGCTTTCTTGTCAGCCGTTTTCACCACAATAACCGACAGGCCGAGTTCAGGACGGTCTTCCGCAATAACGTTTTGCATCAAAACACATTGCTCGCTTGAGGCGCCGGCGGGTGTATCGCAGATGATTGACCACGCGCCATGTGTCGAGCGGACGATGCCCTGTTGCGCGCTGGCGATTTGCGGGGCCAGTGCAACCGTTAGAAAAGTTGCGCCTGCTGCAAATGATGTAAAAAGAGATTTGAAACTGGTAAGCGATTTTATCATTAAGCGAATAACCATATTGTGGGTTGGTACTGACCAAAAGGCAATTGCCGCGAATCGCCACAGTTATTTTTACGACGAGAAAAGACTAAAAGAAACCGCAAGTTGATAACGCTTTTCCTTTGCCGCTCTGTCATGGGGCGTTATGCGTTGGCGAGCACGGCAAAAAGATGGCACAAAGCCATGAAAAGTGATTAAGGCAGCATTTACAAAGGCCGATTAGTCGTCACTCTGTGGGAAAACTGGTGCGTAGCGATCAAATGACGCACAATTTGGCCACACATATGGTTGCGATTGGATTGGTTTAGAGTGTAAAGACCTACCATAAATCGAGTAAACGTGGCCGGAATCCGATTCCGTCCAATTCGGGAGAATAAAGCGTGTTCAATTCTACGACTCGCCGTGCCGCACTGGCACTCACATCTTTGGCAGGTGTTTTCGCACCTGTTGCGGCGCTGGCAGATCAGCCGCAGCCTTGGCAATATCGTTTTCAAGAGCCTGCTACCGACATTATGCGGGAAATCATCTGGTTCGAAGAATACACATTGTGGTTCATCATACCGATTACCTTGTTGGTATTGGCACTTCTTGTTTACGTAATCGTGAAGTTTAGCGCCAAAGCGAACCCTGTGCCTTCACGCACCAGCCACCACACAATGATTGAAGTGGTATGGACTGTTGCACCCGTTATCATTCTCCTGTTCTTGGCTGTTCCGTCTTTTCAGCTTCTTGAGCGCCAATTTACACCTCCAAGCGAAGCTGAACTGACAATTAAAGCGACCGGTTACCAGTGGTACTGGGGATATGAATATCAGGTCGGCGAAACAGAAGAAGACGCGATTTCGTTTGATGCGATTTTGTTGCCTGAAGAAGGCCGTCCTGCCGAGAAGGAAGACCGTTCTGTATATCCGCGTCTCTTGGCTGTAGATAATGAAGTTGTTGTACCGGTAAACACAACAGTGCGTATTCTTGTGACTGCAGGTGATGTGTTGCACAACTGGGCAATGCCTGCATTCGGTATTAAGATGGACGCTGTTCCGGGCCGTTTGAACGAAACTTGGTTCAATGTTGATAAAGAAGGCCTTTATTACGGTCAGTGTTCAGAACTGTGCGGCAAGGACCATGCCTATATGCCGATCGCTGTTCGCGTTGTTTCGAAAGCCGACTACGAAGCGTGGGCCGGTACCGCACAAGCAAGCGTCGAAGAGGCCAATAAAAATCTCATGGCTTCAATCGATGCGAAAAACAAACTCGCAAGCGCCGAATAGAAATTAGTTTAAAGACCTTTTAGGAGCACAATTACATGGCTGACGCAGTAGCACATGGTGCACATGACGATCACATACCACAGGGCTTTATTCGCCGCTGGTTATTTTCAACGAACCATAAAGATATTGGTACACTCTATCTGATCTTTGCGATCTTCGCTGGCGTATTTGGCGGTTTTCTGTCCGTTATGATGCGCTGGGAACTCGCTGAGCCGGGTATCCAGATCTTTCACGGTCTCGCATCCATGGTTTACGGTGTAGAGGGTGACGCTGCCCTTGATGCCGGTAAGCACATGTATAACGTGTTCACCACAGGGCACGGTCTGGTCATGATCTTCTTCATGGTTATGCCTGCACTGATCGGCGGTTTTGCCAACTGGATGGTGCCGATTATGATCGGCGCACCGGATATGGCATTCCCGCGCATGAACAACATTTCATTCTGGCTGTTGCCGCCGGCATTTATATTGCTTGCGATTTCAATGTTCATGCCATCTGCACCGGGCGCATTCGGCGTTGGTGGCGGTTGGACTATGTATCCGCCGCTTTCAACATCAGGTCAGCCAGGGCCGGCTGTGGACTTTGCAATTCTGTCTCTGCACATTGCGGGTGCATCCTCCATTCTTGGTGCGATCAACTTCATTACAACGATCTTCAACATGCGTGCGCCGGGCATGACCCTGCACAAAATGCCGCTGTTTGCATGGTCCGTTCTGATCACAGCATTCTTGCTGCTTCTTTCATTGCCGGTTCTTGCAGGCGCGATCACAATGCTTTTGACTGACCGTAACTTCGGTACGGCATTTTTTGCACCCGATGGTGGCGGCGACCCGATCCTGTTCCAGCACTTGTTCTGGTTCTTCGGTCACCCGGAAGTGTACATTCTGATTTTGCCTGCTTTCGGTATCGTCAGCCACATTGTTTCAACTTTCTCAAGAAAGCCGGTATTCGGTTATCTTGGCATGGCTTACGCTATGGTTGCGATCGGTGTTGTCGGCTTCATTGTGTGGGCGCACCACATGTACACTGTCGGTCTTTCACTTGACACACAGCGTTATTTTGTTTTCGCAACAATGGTGATTGCCGTGCCAACAGGCGTGAAAATCTTCTCTTGGATCGCCACAATGTGGGGCGGCTCAATTGAAATTCGCTCGCCAATGCTCTGGGCTATCGGCTTTATCTTCCTGTTCACTGTTGGTGGCGTGACAGGCGTACAATTGGCCAATGCGGGTCTCGACCGTTCGCTCCATGACACATATTACGTGGTGGCCCACTTCCACTATGTTCTGTCATTGGGTGCTGTGTTCGCGATCTTTGCCGCTTGGTACTACTGGTTCCCTAAAATGACCGGTTACATGTACTCATCCATGATCGCCCGTATTCACTTCTGGGTTACATTCATCGGCGTGAACCTATTGTTCTTCCCGCAGCACTTCCTTGGTCTTGCAGGTATGCCGCGCCGTTACATTGATTACCCTGATGCCTATGCAGGCTGGAACCTTGTTTCTTCATACGGTTCCTACATGTCCGCTTTGGGTGTTCTGGTCTTCCTATGGGGTGTGTTCGAAGCATTTGCCCGCAAGCGTGAAGCAGGCGCTAATCCTTGGGGTGAGGGTGCGACAACACTTGAATGGCAGTTGCCTTCACCGCCTCCGTTCCACCAGTGGGAACAATTGCCGCGCATTAAGTAAAAACGCAGGCAAGTTGAAAACTTCCACTGCCCGGATCATGTGAATGGTTCGGGCAGTAGCAAAAGAAACAAGATAATCTTGAAAGAACGAAGCCACATGGCAATGGTTGAAGATATAGTTTCGGGTGATGCGCGTGTGTCTGAAGCGACACCGGCGGATTATTTTGAGCTGTTAAAACCAAAAGTTATGCGCCTTGTTGTGTTTACAGCCCTTGTCGGCATGTTGGCAGCGCCGGGCGCAATCAATCCGTTTCTGGCTGTTTTCTCAATTCTGGCCATCGCCGTCGGTGCCGGTGCATCCGGCGCATTGAATATGTGGTATGATTCCGACATTGATGGCGTGATGACACGCACGATCAAGCGTCCGGTTCCATCAGGCCGTGTAACGCCGTCCGAAGCGCTGATCTTCGGCGTCATTCTATCAGCTCTATCGGTACTCACACTTGGCCTTGTCGCCAACTGGGTTGCCGCCGGACTTCTGGCTTTCACAATCTTCTTTTACGCAGTGATTTACACTGTCTGGCTCAAGCGCTCGACTCCGCAGAACATCGTCATTGGTGGTGCCGCCGGTGCTTTCCCGCCGATGATCGGCTGGGCATGTGTGACAGGTACATTGACAATCGAAAGCGCGGTTCTTTTCGCAATTATTTTTCTTTGGACCCCGCCGCATTTCTGGGCGTTGGCGCTTTGGAAAATGCGTGATTATGACAATGCGGGCGTACCAATGCTGCCCAATGTTGTTGGCGAAAAGAAAACACGCGACCAAATGCTTATATATGCGGCAATCCTTTTGCCGGTGACTGTCGCACCTGCATTTCTAGGTTTCGGCGGTGTGGCTTATGCCATCGTTTCAACCATTCTTGCCGGAACATTTCTGGCGCTAACATACAAAGTATGGGCAATTGCTGGTGCTGATCCGAATTTGAAAGCGGAAAAATATCTGTTCGGCTTTTCGATATTCTTTTTGTTTGCGGTATTTGCCACATTGCTGATCGAGGCGGTTGTGTTTCGCAGCTTTGGACTTTCCCTGACACTCGGAGACATTTTCTAATGGCCGAAGTTCGTCACAAAAAAGGTGAAAAGATCGAACGCGTGAATTTGAGCGAAAAGCAGCTCAAATCCCGCAAAGCCCGCAATATTGCCATAGCACTATGTCTGGCAGCATTTGTCGGTGTTTTCTATGTTGCCACGGTTGTGAAGTTTGGTCCGGCAATCATGCAGAATAGGGGCTTTAATCAATAATGAATGATTCAGTCCAAAAGACCGATACAGATAAGAGCAGCAAGCATAAAAATGCGCGCCTTGCTTTTTCTTGTCTGGCTTTTTTCACAGGTATGCTTTGTCTGGCTTATGCGTCTGTGCCGCTTTACAATTTGTTCTGTAAGGTAACCGGCTATGGCGGCACAACACAGCGTTCAGAAATAGCGTCTCAGACAATTCTTGATAAGACGATCAATGTCCGTTTTGATTCCAACATTGGAGACAGCGCCCTTGGATGGAAGTTCAAGCCATTGCAGCGCGAAGTCACAATCAAGATAGGCGAACAGAAGCAGATTGCTTACAGCGCTGAAAACACATTGTCTGTGCCGACGACAGGTACAGCCACCTTTAATGTGACACCGCAAGCGGCAGGCGCCTATTTCAATAAAATGGAATGTTTTTGTTTTACTGAAACAACGTTGCAGCCGGGCGAAAGCATGGAAATGCCTGTCGTCTTTTTCATTGATCCGGAAATTGTCAACGCAGTTGAAACAAAGAATATTGGCACGATCACATTGTCATATACTTTTTATGAAGTTGACGAACCTGCGCAAATAAGCGCGGTATCTGCCGGCAAAAATCAATCTGTTGAAACACTTGCACCAACAGAAAAACCGAGTACAAAAACACCAAAGCTTGGCGATGAAGAATCTGACATCGCTGGAAACCGGGGGTAGTCTTTATGGCTGACGCACACGCAAAAAATCACGATTATCATATCATCGACCCAAGCCCTTGGCCGTTTCTTGGCTCATTTGGCGCATTGGTAATGATGATTGGCGCAGTTGGCTGGATGCAGGCTGCACAGGGCAATGACTTCTCTTTGCTCGGCTTGCCGCTCGCAAACCCATGGCTCTTCTTCATCGGGTTGGCCATTGTTCTTTACACAATGTTTGGCTGGTGGTCCGACACTGTAAAAGAAGCGCATGAAGGTCATCACACGCGGGTTGTATCGATACACCTTCGCTACGGCATGATCATGTTTATTGCTTCGGAAGTCATGTTCTTCGTGGCATGGTTCTGGGCTGTGTTCGATGCCAGCATTTTCTACGACGAGGCTATTCAGGTCGGTCGCATGAGCTACACCGGTGGTCAGTGGCCGCCTGCAGGTATGGAAGTTCTCGATCCTTTGCACTTGCCTTTGTACAATACGCTGCTTTTGCTGTTGTCAGGCACGACAATCACTTGGGCACACCATGCGTTGCTGCACAATGACCGTTCTGGTCTGAAATGGGGCTTGGCGCTTACAATCGGCCTCGGCCTCGTGTTTACAGGTGTTCAGGCTTATGAATATGGCCATGCGCCATACGCATTCTCCGATTCGCTTTACGGCGCGACATTCTTCATGGCTACTGGCTTCCACGGTTTCCACGTTATCGTTGGTACAATCTTCCTGATTGTATGTTTGCTGCGTGCTATGGCTGGTCACTTCACGCCTAAACAGCATTTCGGCTTCGAAGCGGCTGCCTGGTATTGGCACTTTGTTGACGTGGTATGGCTCTTCCTGTTCTTCGTGATCTATATCTGGGGTTCATGGGGCGCGCCGATTTACCACGGCTAAACATGATCTGAATTTTGTTAAACGGGCGGGCATGGCAACATGGTCGCCCGTTTGCATTTGGGATTGGATAAATGACTGCACAGGCCACGACAGAGAAAAAATCAAAAACATGGCTATGGCTGGCGCTGATATCAGGCGCAATCGTTCTGGCCATATTGCTTAGTCTTGGCACTTGGCAGGTCAAACGGCTCGCTTGGAAGGAAAATCTTCTGGCAACAATTGAAGAGCGCACAGAGGCAAAGCCTGTCGAGTTATCTGAGCTTCTCAAACGCTATGAAGCCGGTGAAGATATCGAATATCTTCCGGTAGAAACCGAAGGTTATTTCGATCACGATAACGAACAGCATTTCTTCGCGACCTTCGATGGTATGTCCGGCTATTATGTTTATAGCCCGCTCATGATCGACAAGGACCGTTATATCTTCGTCAATCGGGGTTTTGTGCCTTTTGAATTAAAAGAGCCTAACGCACGTCCGGAAACACTTGTTTCATTTTCTCAGGATGTTGTCGGTTTGGCCCGCAAAGCGCCGAAGGATAAAGCAGGTTGGGTCGTGCCTGAAAATGATCTTGAGAAGAATATTTTCCATTGGAAAGATCTGGATGCCATGATCGGTCGGACAGGCAAGCCGGCAGAGCAGTTTCTTCCGTTCTTCATCGATCAAAACCGGAATGCCAATCGCGCACAATTGCCCTATGGCGGTGTGACCATAATCAACTTGCCCAACAATCACCTTCAATATGCGATTACATGGTACGGATTGGCGCTCACGCTTGTGGGTGTTTTGGGTTACTATTTGATAAGATACCGTAGAGGTTCTTAGCTCTTTACAACATTACTTTGCCAAGGCAGTAAACACCAATGGCTTTACCTTCCAAACCACCTTTAACGATACGTCTTTGTGCACCGCGTGGCTTTTGCGCAGGCGTTGACCGCGCAATTCAGATCGTTGTTCTGGCACTTAAGAAATACGGTGCGCCGGTCTATGTGCGCCATGAAATCGTGCATAACAAATTTGTCGTTGATGGCCTGCGGGACCGCGGTGCGATTTTTGTAAAAGAGTTGAGCGATATTCCGGAGGAACACAAGGATCGTCCTGTTGTATTCTCCGCCCATGGCGTTCCTCAATCTGTCCCTGCCGATGCGGCAGCACGAAATTTCTTCTATTTGGACGCAACATGTCCGCTTGTTTCAAAAGTGCATAAGCAGGCAATGCGTCACCAGCGCCTTGGACGCCACGTTCTGCTTATCGGCCATGCAGGCCACCCTGAAGTCATCGGAACGATGGGCCAGCTTGAGCCGGGAGATGTCACGCTTGTCGAGACGCCTGAACAGGTGGCAGGCTTGAAAGTGCCGGACCCGGATAATGTCGGCTATGTGACGCAAACCACCTTGTCGGTTGATGATACAGCCGATGTGATTGCGGCATTGGAAGCACGTTTTGAAAACCTGACGCCGCCGTCGTCTGAAAGCATTTGCTATGCGACGACAAACCGGCAGGAAGCCGTAAAGCAGGCTGCCGTAGGAACAGATATGTTCATCATTGTCGGCGCGCCTAATTCTTCGAATTCCATGCGTCTGGTCGAGGTCGCAAAACGTCACGGTGCAAAGGGCTCAATGCTGGTTCAGCGCGCGTCAGAGCTTGATTTTGACCGCTTGAAAGACGTTCGCACCCTTGGCATGTCTGCAGGCGCTTCAGCACCTGAGATTGTCGTCGATGAAATCATCGATGCTTTCCGCCAGCATTTTGACGTTACAATCGACATTGCTTTGACGGCTGAGGAAAATGAGAACTTTCCCGTCATGCGCGACCTTCGCGAAACTGAACTCTTGCCATCTGATATGGCATTTTTGAATGGACCGGGTGCATAATTGGCTGTCTATACCGATATCAGTGAAGCCGAACTAACAGCCTTTATAGCGCAATATGATGTGGGAGAATTGCTTTCCTATAAAGGGATTGCCGAGGGCGTCGAGAACACAAATTTTCTGGTTCATTGCGAGAAGGCGAATTTCATTCTGACGCTTTACGAAAAGCGCGTAAATCCGGATGATTTACCGTTCTTTTTGAACTTGATGGAGCACTTGGCACAAAGCGGCATTAATTGCCCTTTACCCGTTGCACGCAAGGACGGCGAAGTGCTTGGTCAATTGGCAGGCCGCCCTGCAGCGATGATCACCTTTCTAGAGGGTGTTTGGATGCGTGAACCGACAGTTGAGCATTGCAGCGCAGTCGGCACCACGCTTGCCAAGATGCATGAAGCTGGCCAAAGCTTTAAGATGGAGCGCAAAAACTCATTGTCCTTGCATGACTGGCGTCCGCTCTGGAATAAATGCATGGAAGCCGATCCTGAAATGGAAGCTTCTTTGCGCACTGAAGTTGAAGCAACGCTCGATAAACTGGAGGCCAATTGGCCGTCCGATCTGGAGCGCGGGGTCATTCATGCTGACATGTTCCCGGATAATGTGTTCTTTCTAGGTGGCAAGCTTTCCGGCATAATTGATTTCTATTTCGCCTGCACTGATGCTTTAGCCTATGACATTGCGGTATGCATCAATGCGTGGTGTTTCGAGCCGGATCATAGTTTCAATGTCGAAAAAGGCGCGGCATTGCTGGAAGCCTATAATGCTGCGCGGCCATTATCTGAAGAAGAACGCCAAGCGATGCCAACGCTATGTGAAGGGGCAGCTTTGCGCTTCATGCTGACGCGTTTTTATGACTGGGTCACGACACCTGAAGGCTCACTGGTCGTGAAGAAAGATCCTAATGAATACATCCGGAAAATGCGGTTTCACGCAAAAATAGACGATATCTCCGGTTACGGGTTGTCCCGCTAATGGCACAGGTTACAATTTTTACGGACGGTGCCTGTTCAGGTAATCCCGGGCCAGGCGGCTGGGGAGCAATTCTGAAAGCCGGTAATAACGAAAAAGAGCTCAATGGCGGCGAAGCCGAAACAACGAATAACCGTATGGAGCTCATGGCCGCAATCATGGCTCTGAACGCTCTTAAAGGCGGACCGCATGAGGTCGCGCTTTACACTGACTCCTCCTATGTAAAAGACGGTATTTCCAGTTGGATACATGGCTGGAAGAAGAATGGCTGGAAGACCGCCGCGAAAAAACCCGTCAAGAATGCTGAACTATGGCAAGCGCTTGATGCTGCAACAAAGACGCATAAAGTGACGTGGCATTGGGTGAAAGGCCACGCCGGACATCCTGAAAATGAGCGTGCCGATGAGTTGGCGCGTGCCGGCATGGAGCCTTACAAGAAAAAATAATGCCGGCCATTATGAACTAATGACCGGCAAACGAAACTTGAAAAAGGCTGTACTTATAAGGTCTCTAACATTTTAGCTGCGCCGGAGACTGTTGCTTCGCCCGGTGCTTCTTCAATGTTAAGTGCTGTGACCACACCATTATCGACAATCATCGAAAAACGCTTTGAGCGCTGGCCAAGTCCGGCCGCAGAAAGATCTGTGTCCATGCCAATTGCCTTGGTAAAGCCTGCATCCCAATCGGATAGAAACGTAACTTTTCCTTTTGCATTTGCCTGATCGGCCCAAGCTTTGGTGACAAACGGATCATTGACAGCAATCACTGCAATCTCATCCACACCCTTTGCCTTGATGGCTTCGGCATTTTCCACATAACCGGGCAGGTGATTGAGCGTGCATGTTGGCGTAAATGCACCCGGAACGGCGAACAGAACAACTTTTTTACCATCAAAAATTTCTGACGATGCTTGTTTTGCCGGACCATCATCGGTCATGACCATCAAATCCATTGAGGGTAGTTTATCGCCTGTCGAAATCATGAAGTTCTCCAATTGGTGTATGTCATTCTTTTCGTAAGATAGGTATATCCAGGAAAATAAGAAGTGTGGCTATCACAAAGATTTATTTTTGTGAGGCGTTGTAAGCATTAAACTCAAAATCACCTTGAGGTGTTCTACCGGTAACAATGAGTTTGACCTCCTGGCCGCTTTCCACCGCATGTAATGGCTCAATACGGTACGTGCTTTTTCCGCCGTCAATACTAATAAGCTGAGGCTTTTTAAATTGAACATTATTGTCGCTTGAAACGAACAATTGCTGTGGGGCCAACTTCCCTTCCACCGCTAGTTCATATGCACCTTGGTCTTCAAGCTTTTCAGTTGTGATTTTGATGCCAATTTCTTTGGGTGACTTGGGCAAAGCGGCAAATGCGTTTGCGACAATCGCACTGGCCCTTGTTGAACCGGTCGCTTCTTCAATCTGTATAGTAAAATCCTGAAATGCCGGAATGCAGATTTCCGCACAAATACCCACCATCAAACGGGCATTTATTTCAGTATCGTGGGCAGGGCTGGACAGCTCCATTGTAAATGGAATTTGAACCGGTTCTATATAACCTGCATAGTCGCCATATTTGCTCTCCACCCATGTCGGCACAGGAAAATGGATATCAACACCGTTTACCAGCGTCGTATTAGAAATTTCAATGCTGGGCGTAATCCCGCCGGAGCCCGGATCGCGCCAATATGTCTTCCAGCCATCGGTTAGCTGGATATCTATGACACCGCGAATTTCACTCGCGCCTTCCATATAGGGCTCTGTAACGAGGCGAATATTGCCGCCATCTGTTTCAAGCCATTCGCTTTCGCCGGCAAGAGAAAAACTGCCGCTTAACATAAGCAATGCGGCGGAAAACGCCGTTGATTTCATAAAATATCTCATGCGTTCTTATTTGTCTGTGGCGGATAAATCGCAAATCAACATCTTGAAAAATAGATCATTTATTTGTGAATAGGGCTTTTGTGTAACTGCTAAGCGCCAATGCAGTGAAAGTCCAGCACCAGTTTTAGGCTATCAATTTCGTCCAAGAATGCTACGCTTTTCACATGAGCATATATGGTGTCGATACATTGGTGAATGATAAAGACGTTGAATCCGGCCAGTTTGAAGGCAAGTTTCTGCTCGCCATGCCGACGCTTGAGACATCACTTTTCGACCGCTCAATCATATATATTTGTGCTCACTCACATGATGGCGCGATGGGTTTTCAGGTCAATAAATCCTCCGACATGACGATCAAAGAACTGATTGGAAAGACGGACATCGCGCAAGATACGAGATTTGTGGCTAAAAATTCAGCCGCGGTTTCGAATTTCGTGCGCAATGGCGGGCCGGTGGATGAACATCGCGGTTTTGTACTGCATTCGGGTGATTATCACAGCGACACGACAATCCCCATCAGTGAGAATGTTTATCTGACATCCAATATCGAAATCTTGCGTTCTATTATGAACGGAACGGGACCATCGCGCGTAGTCGTCTCACTCGGATATGCAGGGTGGGGCCCAGGGCAGCTGGAGCAGGAAGTGGCCGATAATGCGTGGCTAACACTTGATGCTGATCCGGAGGTTATTTTCGACCAGCGCCATGAGGGAAAGTACGAGCGCATGCTCGTTGCCATGGGCATTACGCCCGCTCATTTTATTGCAGAGGCCGGCAGCGCCTGAACCATTAAATTTACTCGGCAGCTACGTCGGTTGCAATCAGAGGATTTTGCCGGATGACAATCTCGGCTGCGTCAACCGCAGTCATGGCACTGCCGGCAACATAGCCTTGGATATAATCAACGCCTAAGCTGCGAAGCAGGGTGACTTCGGCATCATCTTCCACGCCTTCACACACCACGTCCAAGTTAAGCGAGTGGGCCATTTCCACAATTGAACGCAGCATAACATCGCGGTTGTTCGGTTGGCTCCGCATGAATGACTGGTCAATCTTCAACGTATCAAATGGAAAACGCGTCAGATATGACAGTGATGAATACCCCGTGCCAAAATCATCAATTGCGAGTTTTATGCCCGACTTTTTGATGCTTTCCAGAACACGGCAATTCTGCTCAGGGTTTTGCATCAAGGTGGTTTCTGTGATTTCGAGCCTCAATGTATGATTGCGAACAGGGTAGCGCGCAAGAATACCGTTGATCATGCTGTTAAAATCACGTTGACCAATTTGCTGGGCGGAAACATTGACTGACAGGAAGATTGGCGTGTCCGCCATCGTCGCATCCCAGTCCATCAACTGCATGGCAGCAAGCTCAAGCGCATAGCGGCCCAAATCATTGATAAGCCCGTTTTTCTCGGCAAGAGGAACGAACTCGGACGGCGATATTTCGCCGCGTCTTGGATGGTTCCAACGCAATAGCGCTTCAAAACCTGCGACTTGGCCTGTGGTTGACTGCACAATCGGTTGATAGGCCAGCGTAAGTTCTGAGCGTTCGATCGCGCGTCTTAAATCGGCAACCAATTGTACCTCGTTACCGGCAGTATCACGAAATGCCGGACGGAACGGTTCTACGCGGTCACCGCCAAAGCGCTTGGCTTGATGCAATGCCAATTCTGCATCTTTGAACAGGTCTTCGTCCTGTGTGCGTGACGGCGCCCAAGCAGCCAGCCCGACAGACGGCGTGATAACAAATTCCCTTTCAGCAAAACTGATCGGCGCCTTGATGGTTTTTTTCAGTTGGTCGGCCAAGTTGGCGATTTCTGTCGGGTCTGTTTCTGACAGCAGCAGAATGCCAAACACATCGCCGCCAATACGGGCCAAAGTGTCGTGAGGACGCAGCAGGCGGCGTAACCTTCGCGCCACTGTTATAAGCAGCGTGTCACCGGCTGAAATGCCTACATTATCATTGATTTCCTTGAAGCGATCCAAATCAATAATGAATATTGTCGGGCGAATTTCAGGATCAATTTCAGACAGTGCCATCACACTGCGGATGCGGTCAAAAAAGAGTTCCCGGTTTGGCAAACCTGTCAGATTGTCATGCACAGCATCATGCAATAGGCGCTCTTCCGCACGTTTTTGGCCGCTGACATCACTGGCAGTGCCGATACAACGGATAACCTCACCATTGGCACCGGCAACAGGGCGCGCTTTCACCTTGTACCAAGTGAACTGGTTCTCTTGCGTCATTAGGCGTAGATCGAGATTGATTTTCCCGCGCCGCTGCTCAACCACCGCGTCAAGCGCCGTGCGGAAACTATCGCGGTCATCTGCATGAATATGCTTTAGCCAGTTTTTCGCCGGACCTTGCAGTGCGCCAACGCCAATACCCAGTTTACGCCCTAAATCCGGTGTCGTGGTGAGCCGGTCTCTTCCGACATCCCAGTCCCATACGATGCCGCCGGAACCTGTGACCGCAAGAGCCTGTAACTCAACATTGGAAAACAGGTTCTGTTGAAACGTACCGCCGGAAAATGCGTGCTGCATGACGGTAAATCCGATAAGCAGCACGATAAGAACCAGACCGCCTGCCAATGCCGGTTGAATAATATCATTATCAACTTGGCCGGTGACGGTCATCCATCCCCCGAAAATCCAGGCCATCAGCAAGGCCCATGCAGGAATAAGCATGATCGCACGGTCAAAGCCGCGCAGGCTCAGTAAAATGATCAGCGCAAAACCGAACGCTGCTGTTGCTGCCATTGCAAGCCGCGCAATACCGGCTGCAATTCTTGCGTCATAAAGGACAATGCTGGATAGCAAGACAATCGCGATGACCCACGCAATCGCGCCATATCGCAATGAATCATTCCACCTGTTGAGGCTTAAATGGGTAAACAAAAACAGTGCGAGTGTTGCGCTGATAGCGACTTCAGATAATGCGCGCCATGTGCGCAAATCATGGTTCGAAAGCGGAATAAGCTGTTCGATAAAACCAAAATCGATGGTGATGTAAACGAGAACCGACCAGGCAAGAGCTGCCGCTGCTGGAAAAGTCGATGTGCCGCGAACAACGAACAGGATAGTCAAAAACAGCGCCAGAAGCCCCGCAATCCCGAGCACGATACCGCGATAGAACGTGTAGGAGTTTTCGATTTCCTTATAGGCGCTTTCTTCCCACAAATAGACCTGCGGCAAATTGGGTGAAGCAAGCTCTGCGACGAGTGTAACAACCGATCCGGGGTTTAATGTGATCGAGAAGATATCCGCATCATTGCTTATTACCCGGTCAAGGGAAAAGCCCGAGCTGGGTGTCATGGCAACAATGCGGTCTGATCCCAGATCCGGCCAAAATAGACCTGACCCTGCCATTCTGAAATGCGGGGCGACAATCAGCCGGTCAATCTGTTGATCGGTTGTGTTGGCCAAAACCATAACAGCCCAGTCTCCGGCTGTTTCGCGGTTACTCGCTTGCACTTCAATCGTGCGCACAATGCCTTCGGAATCCGGAGCCGTGGAAACCTGAAACGTTTCGCCGCGGTCTCTGAAAATTGAAATCGCTTTCGTTAGGTCAAGCGCGGTGTCGTCGCGGTTGATGGAAATCGTCTCGGCGCTGAAGGCATTTAACGCGGATAACAGCAATGCGCCGCAAACAAGCAGAGCCTGCAAAACTATTTTTACAGAAGCGGGTTTGACCAATGCCATTCACGTATCCCCTGATTCAGATCGCAGATTGAAGTCCGCGCCATGCAATGGGTGAATACGTGAATACAAAATATGGTCCTGCCAACTGCCGTTAATTTTCAAATATGATCTTAAGTGTCCTTCACGCTCGAATCCGGCTTTTTCAAGGAGGCCAATTGAACGTATATTTGAGGGAACACAGGCCGCCTCCAAACGGTGAAGATTTAAACTGGAGAATGCAAAATTGCATAAAAGCTCCAGCCCTTCACTCATATGTCCTTGGCCTGCAAAATCCTTTCCAATCCAATAGCCTATCTGGCCTGATTGGGAAACACCGCGACGGACATGTCCAAGACTTATCCCGCCCAAAAGTACTTTGTCCGAGCGGCGTTCAATGAAAAAGGGATAGCCGGTTTGCGCCTTGGTTTCTCTTACGTAGCGCTTGAGCCTTTTGCGGTAAGAATCGCGCGATAAATCATCGCTCGGCCAGCGAGGCTCCCACGGCTGCAAGAAATCGGCACTTGCAGCGCGAAGACGTGACCAGGCCGGATAGTCAGACGCGGTAGGATAGCGCAGTTGTACGGTTTTTCCTTTGGTGACCGGGTCAGTATCTGCGCCTGATATGATAGATAAAATCACACGCACACCATCTTGCGGTTTTATTCAGCCGCGGAAGGAGCGCGATGATGAACCGTTCCCTTGTCACCGAATTGAGCTAGTTTCTCAGTAATTTCGCGCATGTCCAGCAAATTGTCTACCGGACCAACGGCAGAGACCGTCGGTTTGGATGCTGTAAACAAGCGCTGGGCAAGGTCGTTAATGCGCCATGTGTCCAGATTGTCCAAGCGCGATAAAAGTTCAGAGTTTGGAATCGGCCGGCCAAACAAGAGAATTTGGCGTGCAATTTGTCCCGCTCGGGCAGGCGCGCTCTCGCCGGACATAAGCAAGGAGGCACGGAACTGTGCACGCGCGCGATGAAGTTCAACTTCACTGATATCCTGAGACGCGCGTTTGAGTTCGCGCAGAATAATTTCAACAAGTTCAGGTAGATCGCCAGGTTCAGTCGCCGCATGAACGCCAAAAATACCAGTGTCGGAAAAGCCCCAATGGAAAGCATAGATGGAATAACAGAGGCCGCGTTTCTCGCGAACTTCCTGAAAGAGGCGTGAAGACATACCGCCGCCCAATAGCATCGCAAGCACCTGGCTCGCATAATAGTCGCGCACGTGATAGGCGCGGCCTTCGAACCCTAAGACCAGCTGCGTGTCTTCAAGTGCGCGCGGTTCGCGGTAGTCGCCTCCGACATAGTGGGCAACCGGTGAAGTTGAGTATTTTGCGCTTTTTTGAACGGAGGAAAAACGGGATTCGACAAGCTTAACGATATTGTCATGGTCCACGGCGCCGGTGGCTGCAAAAACCATACGTTCACCGGAATATTCGCGGTCAATATAGCCGCGTATCATGTCCGGTGTGAAAGATTTCAGCGTTGCTCTGGTACCGAGAATGGAGCGGCCCAGTGTCTGATGCCGGTAAGCAGCTTCGGTAAAACGGTCAAACACACAATCATCAGGCGTATCGTTTGCCGCGCCCAATTCCTGAAGAATGACGTGCTTTTCGCGGGCAAGCTCATCTTCGTCAAATTTGGAGTTTTGCAGGATGTCAGCAAGAATATCGACACCAAGTTCAGTGTCTTCTTTAAGCATGCGCAAATAAAAGGACGTTGTTTCAACACTGGTAGCGGCATTGATATCACCGCCAACATTTTCCACCGACTCGACTAGCTTTTGGGCGCTGCGGTTTGTTGTGCCTTTAAAGGCCATATGTTCGAGCAGGTGAGCTATGCCATGTTCATCAACCAGCTCATTGCGGGAACCGGCTTTAACCCACATGCCAAGTGAAATACTTTCGACATGTTCAAAATGTTGAGTGGCAACGGTAATGCCGTTCGCCAATACGGTTGTCTGCACCGTCATTAATGTACTCCCGTGCCGGTCATCTTGGCCTTTGCAAGGCCGTGCCGGCTTGTTCTTTATTAAGCACGTGTGTGCTTTGAAATGTAATCTTCTATTATTTTTAAGTCAGATGAAAGGGGGGTGAAGTTTTCTTTACGTGACATCAGGTCACCCAGCCAAAGCGGCAGGCGTGGCTCAATGCCCGTTGCCTGCTTAACCGCATCAGGAAATTTGGCTGGATGAGCAGTACCAAGAACGATCATTGGTATGCCTTGCTGCTTGTGTGCGCGTGCAACATGAACGCCCACGGCGCTGTGCGGATCAAGCGTATAGCTGCATTGTTCCGCAACAGCTTTGATCGTTTCCTCTGCTGCCAGAACATCTGCCCGCCCAGCAAGAAATCCGGCACGGATGGCTTTAAGCGTTTCCGGTTTGATGGTGAACTCGCCTGATTGTTTTAGCGTTCCCATATAGGCTGTGACTTCCCGGTCATCATCGCCGGATGCCTTGAATAGAAGACGTTCGAAGTTTGACGAAATTTGAATGTCCATAGAAGGTGAGGTTGTCTCCACAACACCGGACATTGAGTAAGTGCCGGTTTCCAGCGTGCGCGCCAAAATGTCATTGTCATTCGTCGCAATCACCAATTTATCAACCGGTAAGCCCATTTGTTTTGCGGCATAGCCCGCAAAAATATCACCGAAATTGCCTGTCGGCACACAGAACGACACGGGCCGGTGCGGGGCGCCCAGTGATACAGCACTTGTGAAGTAATAAACAATCTGGGCCATGATCCGCGCCCAGTTAATCGAATTGATGCCGGAAAGGCTGACGCTATTGCGAAATTCAACATGGTTGAACATCGCTTTGACGTGGTCCTGACAATCATCAAAATTACCTTCAATGGCCAGCGCATGGACGTTCGGCGCTGTTGAAGAGGTCATCTGGCGTTGCTGGACAGGCGAGACACGACCTTGCGGAAACAGGATAAACATGTCTGTACGGTCACGACCGGCAAACGCCTCAATGGCCGCGCCGCCGGTATCGCCTGAAGTCGCCCCGACAATTGTCGCACGCTGGTCACGCTCTGTGAGAACATGATCCATCAAACGGCCGATCAACTGCATAGCCACATCTTTAAACGCCAGCGTTGGACCGTGGAAAAGCTCTAACAAAAATTCGTTGTCGCCAGTCTGAACCAGCGGGCAAACCGCATCGTGCCTGAATGTCGCATAGCTTTCCCGAACGATGCTTTCAAAAGCTGTACGGTCTATCTCACCTTCCACAAATGGCCACATGATCTGAATGGCAACATCTGCGTAGCTCTTGCCTGCCATTTTGGCGATTTCGGTTTGTGAAAACTGGGGCCAGCTTTCAGGCACAAAAAGGCCACCATCAGAGGCGAGACCGGCAAGCATTGTGTCACGGAAACTTAAGGCAGTAGACTGGCCACGCGTCGAAACATATTTCACAGCTGTTAAAACCTTTTAGGATAAGCGGAAGCATTTCTTGCTCCCATTTTTCAATCTGCCGCTCATTAGCGTAAAATATGCTGTGCTGCAAAGGTTTGCACATAAAAATGACATCAAATGGCTTGTGGCAATAGCGAGAACAAGAGTTGACCTAATGCTGCCCAATTGCGCATAGAAGAGTGCAGAAGAATTCATGTCCGCTCTAAAGCGTTGCAAGTGAAGGCAGAGGTTTAAAAATGGCATTGTTGGTGAGTAGTAAGAGCTTTGACTTAGGTAAGTTCGTTCGTGCCGGAATATTGGCTGTATCGGCAATTGCATTGGCTTCTTGCCAGACAGCAACAACCGAAGACACTTTAAATGTTGCTGAAGACCCGGTTACCGAAGACGATCTGCGTGCATACTGCCCACGGGTCACGCTAAATGAAGGCACCGCTTATTTCAGAACCTACACAAAGGGTAATGACGGCAATGCCGATGAAATTATCTATCAGGCAATCATTTCTGATGTCACCAGAACCTGTAAATATCGCAACGGCCAACTCTTCATTACAGTTGCTGCGGCCGGACGCGTTGTAAACGGTCCGAAGGGTACGGGCGGTAATATTACGATGCCAATTCGCGTTGCGGTTAAATCAGGCGAGGGTCTGCCATATTCGCGGCTCGGCAAGTTTGAAGTTGCTGTCACGCCCGGTGCCGGTGCGTCGCAATTTATTTACAAGGACGACCAGATTGTTCTGCCGGAACCTACCGTACGCAATATCCAAATTCTGGTTGGCTTTGACGAAGGCCCGTACACAACACCTTAATCGGAAAACTAGCCTTCTTTGTCTGCTTTAACAGCAGAAAGAAGGTTGGGGAGAATATCAGGGTCTGCCGACTGGACACGGCTCCAATTGGGGATAAATGGTGTCTCCATTGGATTGTCGAGAAAGACGTGTCCGGCTTCGACGATGTTTGCCGCAAAAAGTTCGACCGCCTCTTCTTCTGCGTGGCGGTCAACATGATAACCATTAAAGACCGCATCATTGTAATACATCTCAATCAGATCGAGTGCGATACGATAGTAAGTCGCTTTTAAACTGCGGAATCGTTCATTGCTGAATGTGACGCCATCTGTAGCCAATTTGCGGAATAGTGCTTTGGCGATGTCTGCGGACATACGCGAAAGGCCCTTGTTCGCATCTTCTTTTGAAAGTGGCTGATGTTTGTGATCATAAGCATCGGAAATATCGACCTGACAAACCGAGTTGCGGTTCAAATTACGCCAGACCTCGGATAAAACACCGATCTCCAACCCCCAGTCAGACGGGATACGCATGGTCGGTAAAATTGAGGTGCGCATCGCGAATTCACCGGCCAGCGGATATCTGAACCCTTGCAAATATTCGACATAATCACTGTGACCGCATGTTTTTTGCAAGGCGAGCAGCAAAGGCGTGACGAGAAGGCGTGTCACGCGTCCGTTCAGTTTGCCATCCGCGATGCGCGGGTAATAGCCTTTGCAAAACTGGTAGGGAAAATTGGGATTGGCAACGGGGTAGATCAGGCGCGCCAGCATTTCACGCTTATAGGTAACAATATCGCAATCATGCAGAGCGACCACATCCGAGTTTTGTGAGGCAAGTGTATAGCCGATACAATACCAGACGTTACGGCCTTTACCTGCCTCTTTGGGGGCGATGTTTACCTCTTCCAGCCGGTTGTGAATGGCCCGCAAGCGCGGTCCGTCATTCCATAAAATGTCATGCTGTTGCGGTAGAATGGAGAAGTATTGTTTGGCAAATTTAAACTCGTCTTCATTCGCCTGATCCAGACCGATAACAATGTTGTTGATATAGTCCGCATTGCACAGCTCATCGACAATACCTGCCAGAGCCGGTGTTTGAAGTTCGGAAAAGAGAGACGGTAATATGAGTGTGATCTTCCGGTTTCTTGCAAAAGAGCGCAGTTGATTTTCAATTTCTTTAACCGGCATTTTTGACAAGTTATGAAGTGTTGCAACACTTCCATTCTGGTGGAAGTCACCCATCATCTAATCCTTTTCATGCATTGGTTTTAAAGTCGCGTATTTTTTAACAAGTTCAAGCACAGTCAGGTTCCAACCTTCGGGACCGTTTTTATCTGCCCCTATAATTTGTCCGCTCATTTCTCCGGCGAGAGGCTTTATACCGCCATGAGCAGGATTTGGAATGATGACACCAATGTCTGCGGCTTCAATTAAACCGATATCGTTTGGCGCATCGCCGAGAGCTATTGAAAATGTTGCATTTTCTTGCTCCGCTATAATGGCCCGCATTTGTTCGGCCTTATCGCCTCCGAACGAAAATGTAAGAAACCGGCCGCCTTGTTTTGCCAAAAGCCCGGCAGATTTTGCCGCTTCAATAAATGCTTGCCGTTCCTTGTCAGTGCCATGAAAGAGACCAGGCTCTGAAAATTGACGCTGTTTAGCAAGCTGCGCAGCATCGTGGGAAAGGCTGGTCGCGGCGACGACATCTTCAACCGTCATTTGTGAAAAGCCGGTAAACCTTGAGCGTAGATCATCAGGCAAACTATCAAGTCTGGTTTGGATTTCTTGATAGCGCCCGTCCTGTTCGCTTGCCTGCGCATTTGGAGATAAAAGACCTGCGCCATTTTCGACAATTGCAGGGCAATGTGTAAAGCCTAGTTCTGCGCGAAGAGGCGCAATTTCGGCAGCCGTTTTGGAGGACGCCAATATCAGCCCGATATTGTGTTGCCGTAACATTTCAATCGCGGGCAGGGCGGCATCATAGCTATAGGTTTCATGATCCAGCAATGTGCCATCAAGATCAGTAAAGACGAGTAGCTTGCGATCTGCCATTAATTCGGCATCCGGTTGGTGATCCACATGGTTTGATAGGGCGCCAGTGTCAGGTCGCCTTCCAGTGATTCAATAGGATCACCTGTAAGCAGGTCGATCCAGTCATTACCGTCAATAAGGTTGAGCGAAACCGCAGGCAAAGCAATCTCGTTTTTTGTAAGATTGGAAATCGCAAAAATTGACTGCGCCCGATCAAGACTTTGCCTCCAGAAACCAAAAATTTCGTCGCCAAGATGTAACGTAAACTGTGTGGCATTTGGATGAAAGGCCGGTTGTTTGCTGCGCACTCTTATCCGGCGCTTAAGTTCTTTGAAAACGAGTGCCCGCGGTTCGTTCTCATCTTCAAGAACCTTGCGCAAATCGGTATAATTAAACCGTGTGCGGTTGATGGCGCGGTTATAGCCAAGGCGCTCGACGCCTTCTGTATCATTACCGGCAGCAACCAGAGAGTGCAGATAAAAGGCCGGTATGCCTTCCAGCCCCATAGCAATCGTCTGGCTGCATATGAATCTTTCTGCTTGGAATTCGTCAACACCATCGACGGTGCCTTTAAAAGCATCATAAAGGGCGACGTTTAACTCATAGGGTTTCGGGCCGTCTTTTGTCTCACGCATTGAAATACGCGCGCCATAATTTTGTACAGTATTGAGCATTTCGGTCAGCTGATCATTGGGGATGATACCTTCGGCCGGCCGCAATCCGATACCGTCATGAGACGCGGTAAAATTAAAATACGTACATCCAAGCTGGGCAGGCGGCATGCTCATTTGCCATGCTTTTAAATATTTTGATGTGCCTTTTAGAAGGGCGTGAAGGACTAATGGCGGCAATGAAAAATTATAGACCATATGGGCTTCATTGCGGTTGCCGAAATAACTAAGATTTTCCGCGCGCGGCACATTCGTCTCGGTAATGAGGAGAACCCGTTCTTCGCAATAGTCGCAAAGTAAGCGCATCACTTTTACAATGTCATGCGTCTGCTTGAGATGAATGCTGCTTGTACCAGCCTGTTTCCAAACAAATGCCACGGCATCAAGACGCACTGTGCGAACACCCATGTCGATGTGAAACCGCAATATTTCGAGAAACTCTAACAAAACCTCCGGATTGCGGAAATCAAAGTCCACTTGATCATGGCTAAAGGTACACCAGACATATTTTGTACCATTCGCCGTTTCGACCTCGCGCAAAAGAGGATGTGCCCTTGGACGGACAACATCGCTCAAATCATCGTCCGGCGATGCTTCAAAGAAATATTTGTCGTAAGGCGGGTGCCCTTGCAAATATTCATTGAACCAGACGCTTTGACTGGAGCCATGGTTTAAAACCAAGTCAGACATCAAGCGGAAATGCTCACTGATTCTGGTGATGTCTTCCCAGGCACCCAGTTCACTATTGACCTGCCGGTAATCGGTTACAGCAAAGCCGTCATCAGAGGTGAAGGGGAAAAACGGTAAAATGTGAATTCCGTTTATCGTACCTTCCAGATGTTGTTCTGCAAAATCGCGTAATAGATCCAGCGGCTTATGTTCACCGTCCACAATCGTATTACCGTAAGCAATCAAGTAGTTGTCTTTTTCACTCCATTGCGCATTGCCGGCAATACGTCCCCGCATGCGCGGGCGCTGTCCATCGCGCCAGAAACGGTCAATGACTTCTTGGCTGAGCGCTGCTGTGTCGTGGTCAGGATAAATTGACGAAATTAGCTGCGCCAGATTGTTCATTAAACGCTGTGATACTTTTTCAGTTTGCGTTTTCAGCACGAACGACTCCGTCATCTACTCAATTATTGAAACATTTGGGAGCAGTAGAGGCAAACTGTCCAGCCAAGGCGCTGCACAAATGTTTTCTTTTCTGCTTAAATTTTGGGCAGGGCGGGAGCGCGCATTCATAAAGTTCAAATTAACACAATTTAATTGCCATTAACCATAAACGTTCACCAGACATTTACCCTGATCAGTAACCATAGGCGCATAGAGTAATTTTGTAATCAGGTGCTTCATGTCTCGCGTACACCTGGCCCGTTCGGCCAAACCAGCTGTCACAGCAGTCCCATCATATGTGAACACAATCATGAAAGGTGACTGCGTGGCGGCATTGGATAAATTGCCGGATAATTCCGTCGATATGATCTTTGCTGATCCGCCATATAATTTACAGCTTCAGGGCGACCTCCAGCGCCCTGACCAGTCAAAGGTCGATGCGGTAGATGATCATTGGGATCAGTTCGCATCATTTCAGGCCTATGATGATTTCACACGCGCATGGCTTTTGGCTGCGCGCCGTGTGTTAAAGCCCAACGGTACGATCTGGGTTATCGGCTCTTATCACAATATTTTCCGCGTTGGCGCAAAGATGCAGGATCTGGGTTTCTGGATTTTGAACGATGTTATCTGGCGCAAGACCAATCCGATGCCGAATTTCCGTGGCCGCCGTTTTGCAAATGCCCATGAAACTATGATCTGGGCCACAAAAGATCAAAAAGGCAAAGGCTACACATTCAACTACGAGTCGATGAAAGCCGCCAATGATGATGTGCAGATGCGCTCAGACTGGCTTTTCCCGATTTGTAATGGCGGTGAGCGTTTGAAAGGCGAAGACGGCAGCAAGGTGCACCCGACACAAAAACCGGAAGCTCTGCTGGCGCGTGTTCTCATGAGCGCATCAAAGCCGGGCGATGTGATCCTTGATCCGTTTTTTGGCACAGGCACAACCGGCGCTGTCGCAAAACGTTTAGGCCGGAATTTTATCGGCATTGAGCGCGAGCAGGAATATATCGATGCAGCCACTGCACGTATAAATTCTGTAAAAGAACTGCCCGCACATGATTTGAAAATTGTAACAGGCAAACGCGCCGAACCTCGCGTCGCTTTTTCGGCGTTAATTGATGCGGGACTTGTTAAATCAGGTATGAAATTGACCGATTCAAAGCGACGCTGGACCGCAACGGTGCAGGCTGACGGTTCGCTATCCCATGGCGGTGTGCAGGCATCTATTCACAAAATGGGTGCAACAGTTCAGGAACTTGACGCTTGTAATGGCTGGACTTTCTGGCATTTCGATTGCCCGAAATCCAAAAAACTTATGCCGATCGACAGTCTTCGCCAGATCGTGCGCGATCAAATGTCCAAAGCGGGCGCTTAAACGCAATTTACAGCTTAGCTTGGCCTCCAGTATCTCGTACCAAGCCTACTGAGAGAACGCTCCGGCAGCAATGTCGGAGCGTTTTCAGTTTTAAAGACCAAACGTTTCCAATTCGGGCGCAAGGTCCATATCGGGTGTCAGATGAATGCCTTGCCAGCCCAGTGCGCGGCAGGCTTCAATATTGGGCAGACTGTCATCAATAAACAATGTTTTTGACGGCTCCAGCCCGAATGTTTCTGCATGCAACTCATAAATGGCAGGGTCCGGTTTGATGAGTTTCACATCGCCGGAAACGGTAACGCCGCGTCCGGTTTTCAAAAACGGATACATTTCTTGTGCCTGGCGAAAGGTATCGGAGGCAAAATTTGTGAGGAGGGTAACGTCATGTCCTTCATCCTGAAGACGCAGGAGATGGCCCACACGCTCATCCAGAGCATGGGAAACCATTTCATGCCAGTGTTTGCGAAATGCGCGGATTTCGGTTTCCCAATCCGGATATTCCGCAATCAGCAATGCTTCAGCTTCCGGCCATGTCCGGCCACGGTCCTGCTCGATATTCCATGCGCTGGTGCATATCCGTTCAAAGAAGAACTGGCGCTTTTCTTCATCTTTGATGAGGCGGGAAAACGGAATGTTCGGGTCGTAGTGAATCAGAATTTGTCCAATATCGAAAACGATATGCTTTATCTCGGTCATAATTGCTCAATCATTGCTTTTGGAAGAGTTCCGGTATCGCACAGGAAATTACTTTTTTCATGACAGTGGGCAAGGCTTCCTCAGATATATTTTCGCGCGTTGCCCACCAATAATTTTGACCGTCAGAACGCACATTTTCAGCGTGCCATACAGTCAATTCGAGCTCAAAATGCGTAAACACATGACGGATTGTGCCGCAGTTTTTCCACTTGGCATTAAAAGGAGCCGCATGAACATTTGTGTCACCATCCTGACGTGAATTCCATCCCGTTGTCGGCACTTGCGTCATGGATGCCAAAAGACCGCTAGATGGGCGTTGCTCAAGCAGAATATCACCGGAAGGTGACGTGGCAACAAAGGCAGCGCCAACGCGCTTGGGCTTTTCTTTTTTGGCAAGCTTATAGGGAAACAGCTCTGGATCTGATTTTTCCAGCGCTTTGCAATTTTCGCGGACAGGGCAGTGCATACAGGCCGGTTTTTTGGGTGTGCAGATTGTTGCGCCTAAATCCATCGTGGCTTGTGCAAAATCGCCGGGTCTCGTTTGGCTAAGTGTTTCTGCTACTTTTGCTTTGATGATCGGCTTTGCGGCAGGCAGTGGCGTCTCAATGGTGAAAAGACGGCTAAATACTCGTTCGACATTGCCGTCCATTACGGCGGCGGGAATATCAAATGCAATCGATGCAATCGCCGCGGCGGTATAGTCGCCTATACCCGGCAGGGCTTTAAGTGCTTGCACATCGGCAGGAAAATGACCGTCATGACTGGTGACGACCATATCGGCGCATTTCTTCAGATTGCGTGCTCGCGAATAATAGCCAAGTCCCGCCCAAGCGCGCAAAACCTCGTCTTCACTCGCGCTTGATAACGCCGCAATGTTGGGCCATTTGGCGGTAAATTTCGAAAAATAGTCTTTCACAGTGGCAACAGTTGTCTGCTGCAACATAATTTCCGACATCCAAACACGATAAGGGTCAGGCAAAATGCCGAGCGCGAGGTCTTTTGGCGATACACGCCAAGGTAGCTCGCGCGCATGCACATCGTACCAATCAAGCAGTTTTGTGCTGATGTCAGGAGAACTATTCATGCTGCGGGTGTATCGAAAGCGTTGGACAAAGATCAACTCTAATTTGCGCTAATCCTGCGCGGGCGTTATTGAGGGCCAAACCAAGGAACATCACGATGTCGAAATCGGCAGCCGGATATATCAATAAGATTCTCGATCCTTTGTTGGCAAAGCGGGCAGGGGTGTCAACGGCGCTGATTACCGCTTGGGGTGAGATTGTAGGCCATGATCTGGCCGAAATGTCGATGCCGGTCAAAGTGCGTTGGCCCGCCCGAATTGATGAAGATGATGCGTTTCAACCGGGCACACTTCTTGTCGCAGCAGAAGGGATGGCGGCCCTTCATTTACAGCATCAGACAGGCGAAGTGATTGATCGCGTCAATGCTTTCATGGGATACCGCGCTATCGCGCGTATCAAACTCACGCAAAAGCCGGTTGAGAAGAAAAAGCCGAAAAAGCGCTTGAAACCCATAACTGAAGGTGAGAAACGGAAAATCAACAGGCTTGCAGACGGTATCGAAGACGAAGCGCTGAAAGAATCTCTCAAGCGTTTTGGACAAAGCGTCATCCGCGATAAGAAATAATCGCCACACCTACCAAAAACAGAGCAAACAAAGTGACTGTAGAAAAACCATTTTGGGAAGAAAAAACACTGGCTGAAATGACAGCCGGTGAATGGGAATCCCTATGCGATGGTTGCGGCAAATGCTGCATGTCGAAGCTGATCGATGATGATACGGATGAAATCTATTACACGACAGTCGCGTGCAGACTTTTCGATCCAGTGACCTGCCGATGTGCAGACTATGAAAACCGCCAGAAAAAAGTGTCCGATTGCGTGAAGCTAACGCCGGAAAATGTGGGCGAAATCGCTTGGCTGCCAGCAACATGTGCTTATCGTTTGCTGAACGAAGGTAAACCGCTTTTTGATTGGCATCCTTTGATTAGCGGCGATCCTGAAAGTGTTCACAAAGCAGATATTTCCATGCGCGGGGCCGTGAGCGCCTTTGAGCATCACATGACGCATGATGGCGAATATTTGGAACATTTGGTTGATGGTTCGCTTTAAGCTTGCATGATTGTTCCGCGCAGGATTTAAATTTGCGCATCATACTAAGCTGATTGGACATCTTATGAGCGAGAAAACGACCCACGAAATCATCTCGAAATATCTTGCTGCATTTAATGCAAGCGACAGCGAAGCAATGCTTGCCTTGCTTCATGAGGATGTGGCGCATGATATCAATCAGGGCGAGCGCCAGATCGGTAAAGAAAAGTTCCGTTGGTTCAATGGCGAAATGGCGCGTCATTACAGCGAAGAACTGACAGATATTGCGATCATGGTCGCAGAGGGCGGCGTGCGTGCCGCAGCCGAATTCACGGTGCGCGGAAAATACCTTGCGACCGCTGACGGCTTACCGGAAGCAAACGGGCAAAACTATGATCTGCCCGCGGGCATCTTCTTCGAAGTTGATGACGGGCTGATTACGCGCGTGACCACTTACTATAATCTGAAAGACTGGATCGCGCAGGTCTCCTGATCTGATGGATAGAAAATTCGAAATTCGCCCGATTAATCAATCAGACTTTTCTCACTATATTGATGATCTTGCGCGTTTGCGGATGCAGGTTTTCCGCGAGTGGCCTTATCTTTATGATGGTGATGAAGCTTATGAACGCACCTATTTGCGCTCATATCTGAATAATGATCGTGCATTTATGGTCGGTTCGTTTTCAGCAACTGAAATAGTGGGTGCTTCTACTGCAATGCCACTTGCCGATCATGATGCGGCATTTGCCAAACCGCTTCAGGATGCGGGTTACGATATTTCCCGGATTTTCTATTTTGCCGAATCTGTTCTTTTGCCCCAATACCGTGGCGGAGGTGCCGGCAGGGCGTTTTTCACATTGCGTGAGAAAGAGGCTTTAAGGCAGGGTTTTGACAAAGCTGTCTTCAGCGCCGTCATCAGGGATTCTGATGCATCGGAAAAACCGGCAAGCTATGTGCCTCTTGATAATTTCTGGCAGCGCATCGGGTTTAAGAAGATCAAAGATGTTAAAACCAGATTTGCCTGGAAAGATATCGATGAAGACCATGAGACAGAAAAACCAATGGCTTTCTGGGTAAAAAATCTGGCGTGAACTCACATAAAGTTGAGAAGCATGGCACAAGCTGTGTTTTGATCTTGCAGGATTTAATTGCCATGCTTGGGACAGTTAAACCATATGGAGTTGATCTATGGGACGCAGCAAAAACACAATCTCCCGTCGTGCATTTTTTCTTACCTCGCTTGCGGCGGGTATTTTGATTTCAAATGCCGCTTTGGCTGAAAAAACAAATGTGACGGATGGTGTTGCTGTTCAGGGATATGATCCGGTTGCTTACTTTAGCGAAAATGCAGCGGTAAAGGGTGAGGCGTCTGTGACGGCTGAATATAACGGTTCGACATACCAGTTTAAGAATGCGGAGAACCGTGATCTGTTTCTGGCCAACCCGTCAAAATATGCACCGCAATATGGCGGCTATTGTGCTTTTGCGGTGTCTTACGGAGACTTGGCGCCAGTTGACCCGCAAGCTTTTAGTATCGTTGAGGGCAAGCTTTATCTCAATTATTCAAAATCAATTCGTAAGCGCTGGTCAGCAGATGCCAGCGGCAACATTGCCACTGGCGATCGCAATTGGCCTTCGCTTTCGCAATAAATTATTGCACGATTTCAAATGTCACATTGACTGTGACGTCGTAGCTATTCTCGCCCGCTGCAATCGGAACGGGCGCGCTGCCTACTGCCATTTCCATAGTCCGCATTTTTGCCATCGGGCGCGGTATGTCATTGTGTGCCTGCTCACTTATTGTTTTAATCGCGCCCAGCGTAACACCGGCAGCGTCGGCCAGCGTTTTGGCTTTTGCCATTGCATCTTTTACGGCCTTTGAGCGCGCTTGATTGACGATTTCATCAGGCTTGTCATTTGTAAAGACAAGATTGCCGCCATCATTGACGCCAAGTGAAACCGATGCATCAAGCACATCACCCACTTTTTCCAGATCGCGCACGCGAACGGTCAGGCTGTTGCGGACAATATAACCTGAAATGCGCGGCTTTTGTTCGCCATTATTATTGTTCGGATAGACATATTGTGGCTGAATTGAAAAATCGGATGTTTGAAGATCACGCGCTTCAATCCCTGCGTTTTGCATTTCTTCAAGCACTTTTTTCATAGCTTCGGTATTGGCATTTAAAGCCTCACGGGCGGTTTCAGCTTCTTTGGTCACACCCATTGAGATGATAGCCATATCCGGAGCAACATTTGCGGTGCCTTTACCGGTAACAGAGATCGTTGGTGTCTGTGCTGCCTCCGCCATGGCAGGCAAAGTTGCTGCACCCATACCAATCATAGCTAATCCGGCAACCGCAGGTATCGTCAAAAAGTTCATTGTTAAACGCCTTTAAAAAATTCATCCCTCGGCAGGTTTATCCATGGCAGATGTGTAGGGATTATGGCGTGTTGAAAATATTTCCAAGATATAAGTTTGGGTGCTTGTCGTGGCAAAAAGAATAGGCTAACCAACCGCCATAGCATTGTACCTTTGCAATGTGGTTGGTTCTCTTTTTTAAAGATTATTGACCCGATTGTGTAAGGGTTATGCAGCGCACGTGAAGGTGGGGCCTGTAGCTCAGTTGGTTAGAGCCGGCGGCTCATAACCGCTTGGTCGGGGGTTCGAGTCCCTCCGGGCCCACCATCAACGATACAGTAAAAATTGTAAGCACGAGTTCGCCATAAGGTTTGTCTACTCTACTTGATGGAGCCTCGTGATTCTCCGTTTCCGCTGCTGGACACCGAAGTTGGCAACCACATGCTATAAAGTTCTAAATACTTGATTCAGGCTTGTTTTTAACAAGTAATTTGGCAGGATTTCCGACAACTGTAGCCTCAGGAGGAACATCGCGAACCACAACGGCCCCCATTCCCACCGTCGCGCCTGAACCTATTGTGATACCCTGACGAATAACGGCCCCTGAGCCAATATAAGCATTGTCACCAATTGTAATATCACCATTTACTTTGGCGCCAGGTGCAAGGGTTACAAAATCGCCTATTGTACAGTCGTGTTCTACATAAGAGTAAAGGTTGGCGTGAAAGCATTTGCCTATGCGGATATTGGAGGTCAAGGTTACAAAGGGAGATAAGCAAGCCCCATCGCCAATAATGACATTGTCCATTTCAATCACTGAATCGGCGCGTGCTTCGATTAACGGAATCCCGGTATTGAAGCATTTTTCTGCTGTCTAGCCCCAATTTTCAGTGCCACTGATTTTGGTTTTCTCTATTAAGGTTTCTGGCATGGGTGGTCGCATGTTTAGGGCGTGGTGCGGTCGAATATGATTGTATTGTTTGAGCCAGATATTGATGGCGGTCTGAGCTTGTCGTATTGAGCAGAACCATTCTGCGTTAAGCACTTCGTTTCGCAGGGTTCCATTGAAACGCTCATTATACCCGTTTTCCCAAGGTGAGCCTGGGTAGATTTGGATGGGTTGAATGCCCACTTTTCTGAGCCATGTTTGAAGGTGTTTGGCAATGAACTCGGCGCCATTGTCCGATCTGATAAACTTTGGTTTGCCGCGTTGGACAATGAGATCAAACAAAGCGTCCAGCACATCATTTGCATCCAACTTGGGTCGAACAACAACACACAACGCTTCTCTGGTATATTCATCTAAGACTGTGAGCATCTTGTAGCTTCTGCCATTGCTGAGCTTGTCATGAACAAAGTCAATCGACCAAATGTGGTTCTGGTGATGTGGACGTAGCCTGATGACAGAACTGTCCTTGTGATACAGCCTTTTTCGTTTCTTGTGTCTTTGGGGTAGCTGCAGACCTTCTTCGCGCCACAAACGCTCAATTCGTTTGTGATTGACTTGCCAGCCTTCCATGCGAAGTAGCTGAGCAATCTTTCTATAACCATATCGGCCATAGCGCTTGGCCAATTTAATCATGGCCAAGCGCAAAGCTTCATCATCTTGCTGAGCAGGCTTGTAGTTCAGCGTAGAACGAGCGACACCCAGCACTTTGCACGTTCGTCGCTCAGATGTATTGAGCTTCTGTCTTGTATGGATAGCGGCCTGACGTTGTTGATCTTTCGTCAGACCTTCGGTTTTAAAAAATCAAGGCTTTCCTTCAAAATCAGCTTATCCAGTTCCAACTCAGCCACAATCTTCTTGAGCCGATCATTTTCCTTTTGCAGTGACTTCATCTCACTGAGCTGAGAGCGGCCCATGCCACCAAACTTCTTGCGCCAGGCATAATAGGTCTTGTCTGAAACACCTGCCTTTCGGCACGCACCAACAACATCCATACCGCTATGGATATGTACTTCAATCTCACGCAAAAGACGTAAAATATCCTCGTCCGAATGACGTTTGCGAGCCATAAATCCGATCTCCAATCTCTATCAAACTATGGCACAGTTTTAGGGGGCTAAGACAATTGGTTTGGGCTGCTGTAATCACATATTATGGCGCAGGCGCTTTATCCGCAGCTATGAATCCGTCTGATAGTGAAAGCGTTGCCCAGCTTTTCGAACGAATACCTCTACTTTTTTTGCCAGTATTGCTGCATTTTTTTAGCCAGGCTAATCCGGAGAAATTATTATTATGGGTAGTTAGAGGCGCAGTTTGCGGAGTTCTCATGGCGGTTGCCCAATGGGGGGCAGTAAACTATCTGAATCTGTCTCTAGCGATGAGATTAAGCGAAAATTCCAATGTTTTCGGGTATATGTGTAGCCTGCTCTTCGTATTTTTGTGCTTAGGAATTGTGATGGTTCCAGATAAAATTACCAAGCTTGCTTCGTGTATCGCTTTGGTGTTTTGCGCTCTACTCGTTGCCAATTCTGGATCGCGAACAAGCATACTGGCAATTGTAATAATATCCCTGCTTATGGTTTGGGGTTATGGTCCAAGAGGAAAAGTTTGGGCCCGTATATTTGCTGCTGCGATATTAGTTATGATTTTTGCATTACTAATCAATATTACAAATGTCGGTGATCGCACAATGAAGTTTCTGGATCGCGTTATCGAAGCAGATATGAATATTATGGAGTTTGATCCTATACGTATTGCAGTTTGGGGTTGTGGTCTTCAAATTGGCGGTGAGGCGCCGATTTTGGGTCGTGGTCATGACTACGCTCTTGATAAAATGAGGCCTTGTGTATCTAGTTCGTTAGATCGCGTTTTTGAATTTTCACATTTTCACAACCTTTTCATTGATCAGTTTGCAAAGAGCGGTGTTGTCGGTGTTCTATCTGCCATATTATTGTTGTTTCTTCCTATATTATTAATCTCACGAGCACGGAAGTTAGGAGACATACCTCAAGGTTTAACATTTGGTGTTTTGGGTATTTGGGCCGTCCAGACTACCGGCTCATTGTTCAATATTGGGTTTGGGCATGATGCGATTGACGCCGGATTTGTTTATTCAAACGCTTTGTTGTTTGGTGTGATCAACACTCGTTTCAGACGTGAAAAACAGTCAGAACTGAAGGAAGAGCCTCACTCCGCAGCTACTGTGTTGGATGCTGATAGACACTTTATGAAAGTATTTTCTTTGGGAGGATGCTTTGTTTTGGTGTTGTGTATCGCCGCATTTCTATGGGTGGGTAACACAATTGGATTTAACCGTATAACGACTGCCATTGGCGGATATTCATTGCCGGCTGAGGATGTAAAACAAGCCCGTAAAGCTGCTGAAGAATTAAAGGGATTTGTTGACAGGCTGCAAATCGAGTTAGATAAAGCTGAAAGTCAGATTAAGCTACCAGACACAGAGCGTTTTCATGATGCAACTTTAGTCTGGCGTGATGAGTACATGAAGCTTTCCTCAACAGCAAGGAAATTGCAGGATATTCTAATTCGTAAAGATGGCGAAAACTATAAGATTCTTCTATCCGGCCCTATTTGCCCTATAGCAATATCTTCCAAACTTTTTCATGCAGATCCACGTCGAAAGAGTGACTATGCCACGTTGTGTACCTATTTCGCAGTCTGGGGAGGGGAAGGTGAATCTTACTAAGCATATTTCTCATAAAACAGACTTCAGAAGCGTGAATATTAGTTTCAAGCGAGTATATTAATAACCTCGTGGTGAACGTTGAATGTAATATATAATCGACATTATAAAACTAATTCATACAACTAGCTGAATATGTTCCCGCATAGAATATTTTACGTTTGCATAATGGACTTTCAATTTGGAAGTATTGGTTTGCGTCAATTTTCTTATTTTCTATTTAGATGCGCTGAGGTCACCTTAGAAGTTTAGAGGAGAAAATCGCCTTCATTTTCCAGATTTTGGCTATAATTTCTTTTGCAAGATGTGCCTTATATGGCAGTATTCTAGCATGAAAAAACAGGCTCTCTTTTTGACCGTATCTGCCTTGTCGCTTTGGCCGGTAACGTCGACATCTATTGAAGTGAAAGCAGTCAGCGATGATTTGTTTGTTGACGTTGACATAAACCAGGCGCGGCTGGGCCAGCTCCTGTTTTGGGATCCAATTTTATCCGGCAATAAGAATATTTCCTGCGGTACATGTCACCACCCCAAGCTGGGTACAGCCGACGGTGTTTCACTATCTATCGGTGAGGGCGGGGTCGGGCTTGGGGCTGATCGCGGTGTCGATGAAAACAATCTTCCCGAGCAGCGCATACCGCGCAATGCGCCGGCTTTGTTCAACTTGGGCGCTAAAGAATTCACTGTCATGTTTCATGATGGCAGGCTTGAGGCCGATGAAACAAAAAAGTCCGGATTACGAACGCCGCTTGATGACGATATGACGGTTGGCTTTTCCGGTGTGTTATCGGCGCAGTCCATGTTTCCTGTTTTGTCACCGGATGAAATGGCCGGACATTACAGCGAGAACGATGTTGCAAAGGCTGTGCGCCGCGGGTTGATAACGGGTGATGGCGGCGCTTGGGATATTATTTCAAAACGCGTGGCAGCGATTGACGAATATCAGGCGATGTTTGACGCAATTGATCCTGAAATCGCAGAGGGTAGGCCGATTGATTTCACGGATATTTCCGATGCACTTGCGGCGTTCATTGCGTTTGAATGGCGTTCGGATGATAGCCTTTTCGATAACTATTTGCGCGGAAACACTGAACTTGATGCCAAGGCACAAAGCGGCATGGATTTGTTTTATGGCAAGGCAAGTTGCGCAGATTGTCATTCGGGGCCTTTCCAGACAGATCATAAATTTCACGCAATGGGTGTGCCGCAAATTGGTCCGGGAAAAGCCGAACGGTTTGAAAGTCACAGTCAGGACACCGGTCGTATGCGCGTCACAGGTAAGCCGGAAGATGCATATGCTTTCCGCACGCCGTCGCTGCGCAATGTTACTTTGACAGCACCATATGGGCATTCCGGTGCTTATCGTGATTTGCGCCAATTCGTAGAAGCGCATCTCGAACCGTCAACCGCCATTGAAAATTATGACAGAAGCGAAGCTTTGTTTGCCGGTTACACGCCGCCCAAAAATGACTGGGCTGCGCTTGATGATGCAAATGAAAATACAGCTATTAAAAGTGCGGTCAGTTGGTCAGGTCCCATATTATCCGCTGATGAAATAGATGACCTGTTGGCTTTTCTAAAAGCACTGGAAGATGAGAAAAGCTTGACGCTTCGTTTTGGTGTGCCGGATACGGTGCCAAGCGGCCTGCCAGTCGATAAGTGAGTAGAGCGCCCGAATTATCGGGCGGGTTGAGCACTTAGCTCGAGCCGATCATCATTTCCTCGTTTGGCAATCAATCTGCTGTTTGCATCGATTGCAATCCAGCCTGTTAAAGTACCATCGGGCCATGTAACGCGTATCTCTGCCTTTTTCTTGGTGCCCAGGCCAAAGTGCACAGGAGCAATTTTCCCGCTGGCATGGCCGCCACCGATGACAATTTCCTGCGTTTGAATTTTGTTATCAGGCAAGGTGCGCAGTTCAATCCACGCACCTATCGCATCAACATTGCTGCCTTCTTGTTGGAGTTCAATGGAAGCGAAATTGCCGTTTTTCGTGCTGACATTCTCATAAATTGCGAATGTGTCGCGCCGGTTCATAACCGCAATATCAAGTTTTCCATCAAGGTTGAAATCGGCAATAGAAGCGCCGCGTGAGCGGGCGGTATCGGCCAGTCCGGCTTCAAGCCCTGTTTCGAAAAATGTGCCATCCGGTTTTTGCAAAAGAAGATTATTGGGGTCCTTCATCGCCATGCCGGGCATTTGGTCGACGTTGCCTTTGGCGATAAAAAGGTCCGCTAACCCGTCATTGTTTACATCGCCGAACTCTGCGTGCCATCCGGTAGACGGGCGCCCGTCATCACCGGTATAGGGCCGCTGCGCGTAAGCGCCGATATTATAGGGCGCGTTTTCCATCTTTGCGCCGCCCGCATAAAACTGGATCAGTTGATCGCCCATGGAAGTCAGCATGATGTCGGGTGCCTGATCGCCGTTAAGGTCCTGACTGGCAATGCCCATTCCCCACACGGAAATAGGAAGCCAGCCATCCTCGCGGCCCAGAAACCGCATCTCATCCAAGCGGTACATTTGTTCTTCGCCGTCACGCAGATAATAGTGACGGTCGTTTGAAATGCGCAGATCGCGACGCCCGTTTCGGGTCCAGTCCGAAAACAGCATCGACAGCGCACAATAACCTGGATCAAGTATTGTCGGTTCCTGATAGAGCGCGCCTTCCGGACGGAAGAGGTGATTAACATCACAGGCACCAAATGGCCCTTCGGGATTGTCCCGATCAACATAATTACCAACAGCCAAAGTCGGCATTGCCGACCCTTTTTCCCACGTCGCTGAAAACGATGTTGTCCAACGGTCCAGCCCGTCCAAATGCCAAAGATCATTTGCTTCTTCAAACTGACAGTTTTTCAAGCCGCGCAGAACTTTGTTTTCGCCGACACGCATAACAAACAGGTCTGTGTGCGCGTCATTGTCGATATTGATCGGGTAGGCACCGGTAACAAGGTCGAACTCAGCGCCAGTGTTGTCCAGATTTTCAAACTGAACTTCAGCGCCGGATTGCTGCGTCGTGTTCATCGCGATACGCGACATGTTTTCGCCGCCAGCCAGAAACACATCCGGAAAGGTATCATCATTGCAGTCAAATGTTGCCATGCCGCCGCCGACAAAAAACTCCCAGCCGCCATTGTAAATATGTTTGAAGTCGAAATTTTTTGAGCGCGGTTCGAATCTAACATCGCCGGCAAGAGCAGATGATGAGGCAAAGATAGCCGTCAGAATGAGGGTAATCTGTCTCAATTTGCACCGGCCGATTGGTTGGTATAGCTCACCCCGAGCAGAGTTTCGGTAAGCTCTGAAAGCGCTAATGCTGCGGCACCTTGCGCCCATAGTAAATCGCCCCAAGTGTGGACTTCAATGTCCGGTCTTGTGCGTTGCCAGTCAAGCGTTTGGCGTTCCATTTCATGTAATACTTCATCCTCATAAAGGAAGTCGTACTGCATGCGCGCGCCTGATAGGATTACCAGACTGGGGTCAAAGAGATTGATGACATTGGCAAGTCCTGTTGCCAGATAGCGTCCTGCACGTTTGAATATTGTGGTTGCAGCTTCATGGCCGCTCTTTGCTTCATCAAAAAGACGATCAAGGACCAAACCAATGTCGCCCATTTCACTGGGGTCAAAGTTCAGAGCAGTCGATGCTTCGCGCACAAGCGCATAATCGGCTACATAGGCTTCCAAGCATCCGCGCTGACCACACCGGCATAGTGCGCCATCCAGTTGAACCTTGGTGTGTCCAAGCTCCATGCCAACGCCATGTGCGCCGCGATAGATCCGGTGGTTGACGACGAGCCCCATGCCGATGCCGTGCTCGATTGTAACAACAGCAAAATCGGAAACTGTGCGGCCCTTGCCAAACCAGAGCTCGGCAAGCGTGACAAGATTTGTATCGTTGTCGATATAAACGGGACAGCCCAGTGCATCGCTCGCAAGGGACGCAAAGGCGATGTTCTGCTGATCCAGCATTGGCGACCAGATTACTTTGCCTGCAGCGCAATCGATTAACCCCGGCAAACCCAGGCCGATGGCTGATAATTGGGTGTGTTCAATGCCGCTTGCGTTTAATGCATGCTGCAGAACGGCATTTACTTCGTTTAAGATATTGGAGGCACTGCGTGAGGCGCTGTTGTGGGCAATGTCGGCTGAGCCGAGCATATTGCCGGCAAAGTCCATAATCACCGCCGTGTGGGTTTTGTCGTTGGTTTTGATACCTGCCACATAAAAAGCATCGTTACGTATAGCGATTGAAACCGGCGGCCGCCCGCGCACCGGTTCGCCTTCGCGCGGCGGTGTTGTTACCTCGTGAATAAATCCGGCTTGTATGAGCTCATTGATTATAGATGTTACGGTTGCCGGACTTATTTGCAGGCTGCTAGAAATATCCACGCGGGCGCAAAGTCCGGCGCCGCGAACATGTTCAAAAATTTGTTGCTTTAATGTGCGACTGATTTCAGATGATTGGGCAATAAGCGGCCCTACGCCTTTAGCGCCGGCATTGTTGTCAATGTCATCATTGTTGTGCTGCAACATTAATTTTGACAACTGAAATTAAAAGGCGAAAAATTCACCGATAATTCCAGTAACCTCCCATTTGAATACAATAATTATCATTTTTTTCGAAAAAAGGTCAATTTATTTTTTGACAACCGAAAAAAATAAATCCATGATGTCTGTATGCTCGATGTAGGTATCGAGGTGGCCAGGCATGGCATATTAATCTCGGGAGGATTTTTAAATGCGTAAACTTGTTTCTGTGGCAGCATTTGCTGCTTTGGCGATGGCGTCTGTCTCAACAGTTGCTATGGCTGAGGGTAAAAAGATCGGCGTAAGCTGGTCAAACTTCCAGGAAGAGCGTTGGAAAACAGACGAAGCGGCGATGAAAGCTGCTATCGAAGAAAATGGCGATGAGTATATCTCTGCCGATGCGCAGGCCTCTGCTGCCAAGCAGTTGACTGATGTTGAAAGCTTGATCGCTCAAGGTGCTGATGCGCTGGTTATTTTGTCAGTTGATTCCGGTGCTGTAGGTGCTGCAGTTGATGCTGCTGCCGCTGAAGGTATTCCTGTTCTTGGTTATGACCGTCTTGTTGAAGACGAGCGTGCTTTCTACCTGACTTTTGACAACAAAGGTGTGGGCCGGATTATTGCTGAAAGCGTCAAGGCTGTTCAGCCTGAAGGCAACTACGCAATCATCAAAGGTGATAAAGGTGATCCGAACGCTCTCTTCCTGCTTGAAGGCATGATGGAAGTGATCGGTCCGGATGTTGAAGCCGGTAAAATTAACATCGTTGGTGAGGCTTTCACTGACGGCTGGAAGCCTGACAATGCTCAAAAGAACATGGAGCAGATTCTGACAGCCAACGACAACAATGTTGATGCGGTTCTGTCTGAGAATGACGGCATGGCAGGCGGCGTTATTGCTGCGTTGCAGGCTCAGGGTATGAATGTACCGGTTGGCGGTCAGGATGGTGACCATGCAGCGCTAAACCGTGTTGCACGTGGCACACAGGTTGTATCTGTGTGGAAAGACGCACGTCAGCTTGGTAAGGCAGCCGGTAACATTGCGGCAATGCTGGCTGATGGCAAAGACATGGCTGAAATTCCGGATGCTGAAAAATGGTCAGGTGGCGCGAAGGGCGTTGAGATGAACGCTATCTTCCTTGAGCCTACACCAATTACAAAAGACAACATTAGTGTTGTTATCGACGCTGGCCACATCGCTAAAGACAAAGTCTGCGAAGGCGCAATGGACGGTGTTGACGGCTGCTGATAGCAGCGCGTTAATCTGCCTTAAATTGACAAAGTCCGCCGGCTATCGGCGGGCTTTGGTTCAAAAGGCGCTATACAAAAATCATAATAAATCTGAATTCTTTGATCCGCATTTTATGCGCTTGGCGATGATCCACATCGGGAGAAAGCAATGGCAAGCCCCAATTTAGAACACTTGTCCGACGATGCACGGGCCGGACCGGTCTCACGTTTTTTGAAGGCGACTGAGATAGACAGCCGGTTGCTGGGTATGATCGGCGCTCTGGTTCTTATCTGGATCGGATTTCATCTTTACGGCGGTATCGTCAACGGATTTGCTGCATTTATCACGCCGCGCAACTTGTGGAACCTGTCAGTACAGACATCGTCTATCGGCATTATGGCAACAGGCATGGTGCTGGTCATTGTGACCCGGCATATTGATCTCTCCGTGGGCTCGATACTCGGTTTCGCAGCGATGATGATGGCGGTCACGCAAGTCAATATCTTGCCTGAATTTCTGGGGCTCGGTCATCCGGCAATTTGGATTATCGCAATCGCTGTCGGCTTGTTGGTCGGTATGCTTGTTGGTGCATTTCACGGCTGGTTGATTGCTTATCTAGGCATTCCGGCGTTTATCGTCACGCTTGGCGGTCTTCTGGTTTGGCGCGGCGCAACCTTCCTTACAACGCGCGGCGAAACGATTGCACCGCTTGACTCCACTTTCGCGCTGCTGGGCGGCGGTCCATACGGGGCTGTGGGGTCAACTTGGAGCTGGATACTTGGCGTGGTTGCCTGCGTTGGTATCGTGTTCATGCTGTTGTCCGGACGCAAACAACGCAAGCGCTTTCAATTTCCACTACGTCCGGTTTGGGCCGATACGTTCCTGGGTGTCGTCGGATGCGGTGCGGTTCTCGGCTTTGTTATGCTGGTGAACTCTTACCCTTGGCCGCGCGGAATTGTACGCCAATATGCGGCGGCCAATAATATCGAGGTCCCTGACGGCGGTCTGTTCATCTCGCATGGCTTTGCAATTCCCGTATTGATTTTGATACTTGTCGGGCTGGCCATGACATTCTTGACGACACGGACGCGGTTTGGCCGATATGTGTTCGCTATTGGCGGCAATCCCGAAGCGGCAGAACTTGCAGGCATTAACACGCGCTGGGTGACGGTTAAAATCTTTGCATTGATGGGTTTTCTCTGCGGTCTTTCCGCCGTGGTTGCCAGCGCCCGATTAAACTCTGCTTCCGGTAATCTGGGAACACTGGATGAGCTATATGTGATCGCCGCTGCTGTTATCGGGGGAACTTCCTTTGCCGGCGGTATCGGAACGATCTATGGCGCCATCCTCGGTGCGGTGGTTATGCAAAGCCTTCAGGCCGGTATGGTCCTGATTGGGTTTGATGCCGCTGTCCAGCAGATCGTGGTTGGTTCAGTTCTTGTTGTCGCCGTATGGGTCGACACAATTTACCGCAAACGCGCGCAATAAGTGGGGCTAGTTATGACACAGCAAGATACACAAACACCGCTTATTGATCTTCGCGATATTTCAATATCGTTTGGCGGTATCAAGGCGGTTGATCAAGCCTCCGTTGACCTGTTTCCCGGCGAAGTTGTCGCTTTGCTCGGACACAATGGCGCAGGAAAATCAACGCTCATCAAAATTCTTTCCGGCGCTTATAAGCGTGATGCCGGTGATATTTATGTGCGCGGTGAAAAGGCGACGATTGCCAACCCGCGCGATGCCAAGGATTATGGCATTGAAACAATCTATCAGACATTGGCGCTTGCCGACAATGTGGATGCCGCAGCCAATCTTTTCTTGGGACGTGAACTGCTCACACGTTGGGGAACGCTTGATGATGTCGGCATGGAAGCTGAAGCGCGCAAAGTAATGGGGCGCTTGAACCCGAACTTTCAGCGTTTCAAAGATCCGGTCAAGCAATTGTCCGGTGGTCAGCGTCAGTCTGTCGCGATCGCCCGCGCTATCCTCTTCAATGCGCGCATTTTGATTATGGATGAGCCGACCGCGGCTCTGGGCCCGCAAGAAACGGCACAAGTCGGCGAACTGATCAAACAGCTGAAAAAAGATGGTATCGGCATATTCCTGATCAGCCATGACATTGAAGATGTGTTTGACCTTGCTGACCGCGTTGCGGTGATGAAGAACGGCCAAATGGTCGGCAGCGCAAAAACAGGTGATGTTACCAAGGATGAAGTTCTTGGCATGATCATTTTGGGCAAATGCCCTCCCGGCGCCATCCCTGGTCCAGGCGCAATCCAAGAGTAGGAGTAACTTATGCATCTGGGATTAGACCTGGGTACGTCGAGTATAAAGGGTCTGTTGATCGATGATAATCAGGCGATTATTGCAGAAGCAACAGCACCTATGGCTGTGTCCCGCCCACAAGATGGTTGGTCAGAACAAGACCCTGCCGAATGGGTAAGGGGCGCTGAAAGTGTACTTGCATCACTTGCCCAAAAAACTGATTTGTCAAAACTGGTTTCTATTGGGCTTAGCGGCCATATGCATGGCGCGACCCTGATTGATAAAAACGACAACGTTCTGCGTCCATGTATTTTATGGAATGACACACGCAGCCATGTCGAAGCAGCGGAAATGGATAGCGATTCTGAATTTCGTGACGTTTCCGGCAATATTGTATTTCCCGGTTTTACCGCACCGAAAGTCGCTTGGGTAAAAAACAACGAACCGGAAATTTTCAAACAGATCGCGAAAGTTCTACTGCCTAAAGACTATTTGCGCTTGTGGCTGACAGGCGGACACGTCGCGGAAATGTCTGATGCGGCAGGCACGAGCTGGCTTGATACGGCCAAGCGTGACTGGTCGGATAATCTGCTACAAAAAACCGGCCTGACAAGAGATCAGATGCCCAGCCTAGTTGAGGGAAGTGAAGTCTCAGGCACGCTTCGTCCTGCGCTTTGTCAGCAATACGGCATCACACAAGAGGTTGTTGTTGCAGGCGGTGGCGGTGACAATGCCGCATCCGGTATTGGCGTCGGCGTTGCAAATGCCGGTGATGCATTTGTATCGCTTGGCACGTCGGGTGTGCTTTTCGCTGCCAGTGATGGCTATGCGCCCGATCCGGCGTCCGCTGTTCACACTTTTTGTCATGCATTGCCCAAAACATGGCACCAGATGGGGGTGATTTTGTCAGCGACAGATTCGCTTAACTGGTACGCAAAGTTGGTTGGTCATGACGCTGCTGCATTGACAAACGCGCTCGGTGAACTCGAAGCTCCGGCAAAGACATTGTTCATGCCATATCTTGGTGGAGAGCGCACACCGCATAATGATGCTTCTGTACGCGGTGCCTTTATTGGTCTTGAACATGCAACTGATACGAATGCCGGAACGCGTGCAGTGCTTGAAGGCGTTGTCCACGCATTTCGCGACAGTTTTGATGCGCTTACATCGACCGGCACCAAAATCGAGCGCATTATGGCTGTAGGTGGCGGGTCCAAGTCAGCTTACTGGCTCTCTGCTTTGGCAACATCCCTACAAATGCCCATTGATGTACCTGTTGCCGGTGATTTTGGCGGTGCTTTGGGTGCTGCCCGTCTGGGCATGATGGCGGCAGGCGCGGAGCAGGACATTGTAACACGGCCTGATGTTGCCCAAACCATCGAGCCATCCCGGCAACTAGAAGGCGCTTTTGCTGATGCGCACCAGCGTTATCGCGAAGCCTATCAATCTATAAGGAATTTGACGTGACAGATTTTTTCAATGGTATCGAAGCTGTAAAATATGAAGGCCCGGAGAGCGACAGCGAACTTTGCTTTCGCCATTATGATCCTGATGAAATTGTTATGGGCAAACGCATGGAAGATAATCTGCGTTTCGCCGTCGCTTATTGGCATAGTTTTGCCTGGGAAGGGGGAGACCCGTTTGGTGGCCGCACATTCGACCGCCCCTGGTTTGGCAGTTCGATGGATATGGCCAAATTAAAGGCTGATGTTGCCTTCGATATGTTCAAAATTCTCGGCCAGCCATATTTCTGTTTTCACGATGCGGATATGCGCCCGGAAGGCGACAGCTTTGCTGAGAGCACACGCAATCTTGAAGATATGGTTGATTATATAGGCACCAAAATGGAAGGTGTGGATACAAAGCTGCTTTGGGGAACGGCAAATCTGTTTTCGCACCGCCGCTTTATGTCTGGTGCAGCCACAAACCCTGATCCTGACGTTTTTGCCTATTCGGCAGCGACAATCAAAACCTGCATGGATGCAACGCTGAAGCTTGGCGGCGAAAACTATGTTCTTTGGGGCGGGCGTGAAGGCTATGAAACGCTGCTTAATACCGATCTGAAGAAGGAACGGGCGCAAGCAGGCCGCATGTTACAGATGGTCGTCGATTACAAGCATAAGATCGGCTTTAAAGGCGCTATCCTCATCGAGCCGAAACCGCAGGAACCGACAAAGCACCAATATGATTATGACGTTGCTACCGTCTATGGTTTCCTGAAGGACTTTGGCCTTGAAAATGAAGTCCAAATGAACATCGAGCAGGGCCATGCCATCCTCGCAGGCCATTCTTTTGAGCACGAACTTGCGATGGCATCGGCGCTCGGTATTTTCGGTTCGATTGATATGAACCGGAATGATTATCAGTCAGGTTGGGACACAGACCAGTTCCCGAATAATGTTCCGGAAACAGCGCTTGCATATTATGAAGTTATCAAAGCCGGCGGCTTTAAGTCAGGTGGAACCAACTTTGATGCAAAACTGCGCCGTCAGAGCCTTGATCCGGTTGATCTTATCGCCGGCCATGTTGGCGCTATGGATGTCTGCGCCTTGGGCTTTAAGAAAGCTGCTGCGATGTTTGAGGACGGCAAATTGGAACAAGAGCGTGATGCGCGCTATGCCGGCTGGAATGAAGGCGAAGCAAAGAAAATGCTTGAAGGCGGATATTCATTGGAAGGCATAGAAGAATATGTGCGTAAAGGCGATGTGAATCCAGAGCCACGTTCAGGCAAGCAGGAGCGTTTGGAAAATCTAGTAAACCGCTACATGTAAGCATTTCGGGTATTCTAAAAATTCTAAGATGGGGCCGCATGAGTTGAACAAACTCTTGCGGCTTTGTTTTGCATTTTAGCAGTTCAATTAAAGTGCGATTAACCGCGCTTCTTATCAGATAGTTCTTGGCATCCGTTCTTCAGAGTTTGTTTGGTTTTAACCGTCAGTTTGGTCAGGTGATAGGAGACGCCTCGTGTACCAAGCAGTAAAATCAATTCTGATGGTTGATGATGATCCCGATGATGTTTTTCTCATCCGTGAAGCGCTTAATGATATTTCAGATGAAGAATATAGTGTTACGATCGCGAATGACCCGCTGGTTGCGCTAAAAATTCTGGAACGTAAAAATTTCGATCTGATCATGACAGATTACCGGATGGGCGCTTACACCGGTGTTGATCTGATCAAACAAATTCGTGCTAAAGGGCTGACGACGCCGGTAATTTTTCTGACAGGTGTATCGCAGCGCGAGCTGGATGAAAAAGCGCTTGCCGCAGGTGCATCGGACTATCTCAGCAAGTCAGACATTAAGGGCCCGCTGATTGACCGGTCCATTCGTTATGCGATTGCCAATGCGCGAAGGCAGGAATTGTTTTCTTCGGTGCTTTGTAATGTGAAAGCCGCGATCTGTGTAATCGATACCGAAGGTACGCCGCAAATCTGGAATCCGGAATTTTTGGCAATTGCTAAAGCGAATTCTCCTCTTGCTGAGGACGCCGCAATTGTTGCGGATTTTTCAGCGCATGTTGAGAAAACTGAGCAAGTGGATTTGGTCGCGCAAATCAAACATGAAAAGCAACTGACGCGCCTGCCGGATGGGCGAAACGTGATTATGCTTTACGATGTTTCGGAACATTTAAGCGCGCTGCGGGAACGCGAATTGGCGGAAGAAAAAGCCGCTCATCAGGCAAAAACCTGTTTTCTTACCGGTTTGCCAAACCGCCTCGCGTTCAGTGAAAAGCTGGATAAACTTATTCAGAATGGATGCAAGTTCAGCCTGCTTAATTTCGATTTGGACAAGTTTAAAACTTACAACGACGTCTATGGCCATCCTTTTGGCGATGCACTGTTAAAACAAGTCTCTGACGTGCTTCAACAGGTCTGCGCGGAAGGGGATTATATTGCCAGAATTGGCGGCGATGAGTTCACTGCAATCCAGATGCATGATGAAAACGACACGCATTGCGACAATCTGGAAAATCGTATACTGGCACAATTTGCCAATGAACTTATCGTTGAAGGGCGAAAGCTCAACATTGAGGTCAGTGTTGGCGTGGCAAGTTTTCCTAAACATGCACAAACCGCACAGGAGCTGTTATCGAACTCTGATATAGCAATGTATCGCGCAAAAGCCAAAGATGGCTCAAAAATAGAATACTATGATTGCGGCTTGGATGAAGCTGTGCGCGAACAGCGCCGCCTCACCAATGATCTGCAAAAAGCGTTGCGCGAAGACGCACTGGATGTGTTTTTTCAACCTCAGTTTGATCTCAAAACGGGAAATCTGATTGGGTGTGAGGCGCTTGCGCGCTGGATACATCCAGAAGATGGTCCGATTCGCCCGGATATATTTATCCAGATCGCTGAGGATTGCGGTCTTATTGAGGAACTTGGCAAGCTGGTTTTGCGTAAAGCATGTCTTTTGGGGAGCAAATGGCATGAAGATATCAAGGTCGCCGTCAATATCTCCGCTGTACAGGTTCGGCACACAGATCTTGTCAATGATATTCAAGCCATACTTTTTCAAACGGGATTTCCGGCAGGGCGTTTGGAGCTTGAAATAACAGAAACCGTTCTGATCGAAGATTTCGAACATGCGTTGCACGTACTGCGCGGTGTTAAAAATCTTGGAGTCGGTTTGGCTATGGATGATTTTGGAACCGGTTTTTCATCGTTGTCGTCATTGATTTCATTCCCGTTTGATAAACTGAAAATAGACCGCTCATTCATCATGGATATGGACAAACGCGAGCAGCTAAAATCCGTTATCCGTTCATGCATCGGGTTGGGACGAAATTTAAATCTGCGTATCGTGGCCGAAGGCGTTGAGCAGGAAAGCCATATTGACTTCCTCCGCTCAGAAGGGTGCGATGAAATACAGGGTTACTTCTGCGGCAAGCCAATGCCACACCCTCATTTCATGGAGTTTATGATGAACTACGCATCTGGCCGCGCTTCAGCACAAGATGTGCTGAATATGCCCGGTAAAGTGGCCTAAGATAAAAGCGTCTTTAAAACGAAAGACGGATCCGAGGCCATTTCGATTGTAAGCTGCGCGTTTGAAGCGAGAATACGCTTTGACATAGCGTAGGTTGCCGCATCATTCATGCAGTCAACCGCAATGAACTTGTCACCGGAAAAATAGAAATGCGAAACGCTACCTTCGCGTTTGCCCTGCCGGATAACCACATGGTCATAGCCGCGGTTAAGGCCTGCGATCTGTAGTTTCATGTCATATTGGTCCGACCAGAACCAAGGCTCTGGATGATAAGCTTCGTTCGCACCGGCAATATTGCTCGCAACAATCGCCCCTTGATCGTGAGCATTTTGAACAGATTCCAGACGTGTAGGCTGGCCTTCAAAGGGAAGCACCGTGACATCGCCGCAGGCGTATATATCAGCATCACTCGTGCGGCCGTACTCATCCACAATGATGCCAAGGCCGGTTTTTAATTCAGCACCAACAGCCAATTCCATATTGGGCAAAATACCGATGCCGGTAATAATAATATCAGCGTCGATTACCGTGCCGTCATCCAGAACGACACCTGCACAAGCGCCGTTTCCATCATCCTTGATATTCTTCAGAATGACATTTTCCAGAACCTTAACGCCATGTTTTTCATGCAGAGCGCGAAAAGTATCGGCTGTTTCAGCACATGCAACACGCTGTAAAATGCGTGGCGCGGCTTCCAAAACGGTTACAGACAATCCCTTTTTTGAGGCTTCGGCTGCCGCTTCCAAACCAATATAACCGCCGCCAATAACAACGAGTTTTTTGCCCGCAGCCATTTTTTCCATCAAAATATTGGCATCGCGAAGGTCGCGCATAACATGGACATTGTCGAGTTCACCGCCGATTGCCGCAGGTAGCTTGCGCGCCGACGCGCCGGTGGCCAAAACAAGTTTGTCATAGGCGATTAAGGCACCACCTTCTATTTCAAGCTGCTTGGTATCGCGATGGATTGCGGTCGCGCGCGTGCTTAAAACCAGATCGATATTATTATCAACGTACCATTCGGCCGGGCGCAAATGCAGCCGGTCAAGCGTCATGTCACCGGACATATAGGCCTTTGACAAAGGAGGGCGTTGATAGGGTAATTCGTCTTCTGCATTGATGATCTTAATTGGACCATCAAAACTTTGCTTTCTCAAATTATCTGCAACAGAAATCGCAGCATGGCTGCCACCGACGATTATGATTTGATCTGACAAATTACTGTGTCCTTGAAAAGTAAAAGCGGCACTTGCGTACCGCTTTTCTTTATTATGTAAAAGGCACGATTATGTCACTTGAAGCTTATGAATTGTCCGGCTCGCCGACAAAAGCTTTTTCCACGACAAAGTGCCCGGGTTTGGAGTTTGCGCCTTCTTCCATTCCGGCAGCTTCCAGAAGCTCTTTGATTTCGATATTGAGGCCCATTGATCCGCAGATCATCACGCGGTCTTCCTCTGGGTTGAAAGCAGGTACGCCAAGATCCGTAAAAATCTCGCCGGAACGGATTTTATCGGTAACGCGGCCCATATTGTCTGATTCTTCGCGCGTCGTTGTAGGGTAATAGACAAGTTTACCTTCAACCATCTCGCCGATGAGAGGATCATTGCGAAGATTATCAACTAGCTCTTTGCCGTAAGTAAGCTCCGCATTCTCGCGGCAGGTATGCGTGAGTATGACCTGGTCGAATTTTTCATACACTTCCGGATCGCGGATAAGCGATGCAAACGGCGCGATACCCGTACCTGTCGCAAGCATGTAAAGACGTTTGCCGGGAAGCAAAGCGTCCACAACAAGCGTGCCAACAGGCTTCGTCTTCAAGATAACCTGATCGCCGACCTGAATTTTCTGAAGCTTTGATGTCAGCGGGCCATCCGGAACCTTGATGGAATAAAATTCTAATTCTTCATCCCATGAGGGCGAAGCGATAGAATAAGCACGCAAAATCGGACGTGCAGGCTTGTCACCAACAGGCTCACCCATCAAGCCAATCATTACAAATTCACCGGAGCGAAAACGCAGCGATTGTGGCCGCGTTAAGCGGAAAGAAAACAATCGGTCCGTGTAATGCTTTACTTCGGTCACTGTTTGTCCGTCAGGCAGCAACGCCGCCGACTTATCAGCGATGGGGGTCATATCATTCATGTTCATAAACTCTCTTAAACAGCTAATGCGGCTTGTTGCAATCGTGTTTGATACGTTGTGTTGATGCGGGGGACTTGCTCAAGCCACTGGCTTTCCGGTTGACGCTTGGCTTCGGCTGCGGAAATTGCCACATCATTGAAGCCGCAACGACGGGCATGTGCGTATTGGTCCGCAATCAGATGCCCGACAGCACGTAAGTGGCCCTTATAGCCTGCGCGGCGCAAATCCATTGCAAGCGAGAAGCCGCGGCCGTCAGCAAACGATGGGAACGCAACATCAATGCGCTCGACACCGTTTAGATTTTTGACGACTTCATCTGCATCGGCTGTGTTTTCCAAAGACAACACAGCATTGCTGCTGTTCTGCGTGCCGGCAAAACCCTCGTCACCAACGATAATGTATTCTTGTTCTTCAGACATTCTGCTTACTTTCCCGAACGGCACTGCCATTCTCAAAATGGATACCGCACTCGACTTTATTTATACCGCGCCAACGGCCGGAACGTGGATCCTCACCGGCTTTTACGGGCGATGTGCAGGTTGCGCAACCGATCGACGCATAACCGTGATTGACGAGCGGATGGCGCGGCAAATCAAACCACTCCATATATTCTTCCAAATCGTCTGGCGTCCAATCAGCCAGCGGGTTTATTTTGATCTTGCCATCTGCCGTGCTTTCGATTGCATCAAGCTTACTGCGTGTGAAGGCTTGAAAGCGCTTCCGGCCGGTTATCCAGCCATCGTAATCTCTGAGCGCTTCTGCCAAGACGCTGGTTTTGCGAAAATCGCAACATTTATCAGTATTGTCCTTGTGCATCCGGCCCCAGACATCTTTTTCACGAATCGCTTGTGCGGATGGTGAAATTGTCTGCACGTTTTCGAGACCCAGATGACGTATCAAATCGGCTTTATACTGCAAGGTTTCTTCAAACAGCATGCGTGTGTCGATAAACAGAACCGGTGCTGCTTTGTCGACATGCGATAAGAGGTGCAGCAGTACTGACGACTCTGCGCCAAACGAAGAAACCGCAGCAATTTTGCCATGCTTCTTCGTCACGAAAGCATCGTGAAGAAGGCCAATGGCTTTTTCTTGCAAATCATGCAGCGCGGGCATTAGCTTCATCCTTATAGATTGCTGCCTTGAACGGCGCGGCACCTAAACGGCGATATACCTGCAGGAATGTTTCGTCATCCGAGTCACGAACCTCAAGATAAGCCTGAATAATGGCTTCAATCGCAGGCACGAGATCTTCTGCCGCAAAACCAGGTCCGGTACGTTCACCGATCGTCGCTGTTTCAGTACCGTCGCCGCCAAGCGTAATTTGATAATTTTCGACACCGGCTTTATCCAGTCCCAAAATACCGATGTGCCCCACATGGTGGTGACCACACGCATTAATGCAGCCTGAAATTTTGATTTTCAGCGGACCGATTTCACGCTCAAGCTTTAGTTCGTCAAACCGCACTGCGATTTCCTGCGCAACAGGGATAGAACGGGCTGTCGCCAGCGCGCAATAATCCATGCCGGGGCAGGCGATAATATCAGACAGCAAGCCGATATTGGCAGTCGCCAAGCCTGCTTCTTTGAGCGCGGCATATACGGCTGGAATATCAGCCTTGCGCACATGCGGCAGAATAATGTTCTGCTCATGGCTGACACGCAGCTCATCGTGACCATATTTCAGGGCAAGATCGGCAAGCACACGCATCTGATCTGATGTCGCATCGCCTGGTGTTCCGCCAACAGGTTTCAGTGAAACGGACACAATTCCATACGCCGGATTTTTATGTTCAGCGACATTGGTTTCAACGAATGATCGGAATGCCGCATTTTCACTTTGCTCTTTTTCAAAAGCAAGTGATTGCGTGTTGTCGAAAACAGGCGGCGCAAAAGCAGCCTCCAGTCCCTCAACCAATTCGGCCGGTGGAGCTTGGAAAAATTTCTTCTGCTCGATGAATGCTTCTTCAATCAACGCCCTGATTTCATCGGTTCCGGTTTCATGGACCAGAATTTTGATGCGGGCTTTGTACTTGTTGTCACGGCGACCGTTCAAATTATAGACGCGCAAAATCGCTTCCATATAAGGCAGCAAATCGGCCTTCGGCAGAAATTCGCGCATCACTTTTCCGACCATAGGTGTGCGGCCAAGACCGCCACCAACAATCACTTCATAGCCAGGCTCACCCGCCTCATTACGAACCATACGCAAACCAATATCATGCGCCTTTGTAACCGCGCGGTCATTAGGCGAACCGGTGATAGCGATTTTGAATTTGCGCGGTAAAAACTGAAACTCCGGATGGTCTGTTGACCACTGGCGAAGCAGCTCTGCCGTTGGGCGTGGATCTTCAATTTCATCTGCCGCAGCGCCTGCAAAATGGTCTGCGGTTACATTGCGAATACAATTGCCCGATGTTTGAATTGCATGCATTTCAACATCGGCAAGCGCTTCCAGAATTTCCGGAACATCGCGCAATTTTGGCCAGTTGAACTGGATATTCTGGCGCGTTGTAAAGTGGCCGTAGCCCTTATCCCATTTGTCAGCAATATAGGCTAACTGATTCATTTGGCGCGAGTTTAACGTGCCGTAAGGCACCGCAATACGCAGCATGTAAGCGTGCAATTGCAGGTAAAGGCCGTTCATCAGGCGCAGCGGCTTGAATTCATCCTCGGTCAATGAACCGTCAATGCGGCGGGCAACCTGGCTGCGAAACTGGGCAACACGGTTGCGCACGAAAGATTCATCAAATTCTGAATACGCGTACATGCTTACGCTCCGGTTTGTTTAATGTCGGCTTGCTTGCCGTGAAAATAATTGGATGGACCGCGCGTGCGAAACTCCTCGCGGAAATGGTTCGGGGCTGGCGTGCCGTCTTCGTTTATTTCAATCTGCATGGCATAAGCACCAACGATAGAACCCGGTTGCCCATTTGCGATGTCGAGCATCGTCTCAACCTGTTCGGGTGAGTTGGCAATATGTGCCTTCGCAATCTCGCGCGACCAAGTGCCGTCCGCTTTAAGATAGATCACATCGCCTTCGAAAAGATCGTTGGCAGTGATGATCTGAGGTACAAATTTGCGAGCCATTACAACGCTCCTGCAGTGTATAATTCTGGTGTTGTTTCAAGTGCCGTTGATGCGGCAACGGCATCGCGCGGCGAAAGGCCATACAAGAGAACCGCCGGTCCGGTGATTGAAGCGGCGTTAAGCGCATCAGGCAGTTCAGCCAAAGTCGTTGATATTATCTTCTGGTTACTGCGTGATACGTTTTCAACGGCTGTCACAGGTGTATCGGCGCTGGCACCGTGCATGAGCAAACGGCCACGCAAAAAGCTCGCCGCGCGCAAGCCCATATAAATCGCAGCTGCCGAACCTTCTTTGGCAAGTTCGCGCCATTCATGTTCCGCAAAGCCTTGTGTCTCACGGCCGGTAATTATACGCAGCGAAGAATTGCGTCCACGGCGGGTTAACGAGATGCCAATGGTTGCTGCCGCAGCCGAGGCGGATGTGATGCCCGGCACGATATCAAAAGCAATGGCGGCTTCATCAAGCGCATCAAGCTCTTCATCCAGGCGGCCAAAAATCGCCGGATCACCAGATTTAAGACGTGCAATTTGTGCGCCTTTTTTTGCATGCTTAATCATAAGCGCGTTGATATCTTCCTGCTTCCAGGAAGGGCCATAGCCTTTTTTACCAACTTCGATCACGATCGCTTCGCGGCGGGCGAGTTCCAAAATCGCTTGCGGTACAAGCTGGTCGTGCAAAACAACATCGGCTTCATGCAGAAGGCGGCGTGCTTTAAGCGTTAACAAGTCCGGATCGCCCGGGCCTGTGCCGATTAAAGAAACGTGTCCCTCACGCGGGCGTGTTTCAATAGCGTCAGTCAGCAGGTCGTTAAGTGTTTCATTGACTGCTTTCTCGCCGCCAGCTTGAAGGGCGGCATCGCCTGCGCCTTCATAATACCGGCTCCAGAAATCCCTGCGGATACGACCTTGAGGCAACATATCTGCACGGCCCCGAAAAGCCTGACCGATACGGGCGAGAATACCAAGCGAAGCGGGCAGGCGGCTTTCGATATCGGCTTTAATGCGCCGTGCAAGAACGGGCGCAGCGCCTTCGGTACCGATTGCTATTGTGACCGGATCACGGTCAACAATGGCAGGCGTAATGAATTGACTGTCTTCAAGATTGTCGACGATATTTGTCAGCGCACCTGCATCACGGCCGATTTGAGCGACGCGGGCATCTTCCACATCATCTTCGTTCGCTGCATAGAGCATAGCAGCTTCATCTGCATCACCTGCTTTAAGCGCGCGCTCAACAAGCGTGAGTTTGCCTTCGGCAGACCACACACGCACTTGAGTTTCCGCGTTGGTACCGTAAACAAAGATGTTAGCCTCTGTTTTCAGCAGCAAACGCAGTTTTGCAATGGCGCATTCACCTGCACCGGACACAATAACGCGGCGATCGGCAACATTTAAAAAGACTGGAAAATGACGCATAGGCTTTCCTTTTCAACAGTCCGGAAAATAGGGTTTCGGATGTACGTGTATAAGGAATGGAATTCCAATTTATGATGTATCTGGGGTATTTTCGTTTTTTCAGGCGCTAAAAGCGATCACATGCGCTTGATTGACAAGTGCGCTTCTTTTTCACAGGTTGCGACAATCGGTCAGTTTCGAACTATTCCAATTTGGGTGATACCCCGTTATAGGGTCCTTAGAAAATTGAATGAAAGCGGCGCTGGTATTTAAGTGTTGCGGACGAAGGGTTAGAGTTTTGGATTTTAATCGCTTTTTTGCCGAGAAACTTGAAGGCTTGGTCGAAGCAGGCAACTACCGCGTGTTTGCTGACCTCGAGCGCAAGGCCGGCGCATTTCCAAAAGCGCTGCGTCACCGTGAAGACGGTACGACCCATGAAGTAACCGTGTGGTGTTCTAACGATTATCTTGGAATGGGGCAGCATCCGTCTGTAACGTCCGCGATGCATGAAGCGATTGACAAATGCGGCACAGGTGCAGGCGGCACGCGCAATATTTCCGGTACCAATCATTACCATGTAAAACTCGAAGAAGAGCTTGCTGATCTTCACGGTAAGGAAGATGCGCTTATTTTCACGTCGGGTTACGTGTCCAACTGGGCAGCGCTTGGAACTTTGCTGACCAAAATTCCGAATATCATTTGCTATACAGATGCGCTGAACCACGCATCCATGATAGAGGGCATCCGCCATTCGCGCTGCGAAAAACGTATTTTCCGCCACAACGACGTTGCTCATCTTGAAGAGCTAATGGCTCAGGATGATCCGAATGCGCCGAAGCTTGTAGCCTTTGAAAGCGTCTATTCAATGGACGGCGATATCGCGCCGATTGAAGAAATTTGCGATGTTGCTGATAAATTTGGCGCTCTCAAATATATCGACGAAGTTCATGCTGTTGGCATGTATGGCCCGCGCGGCGGCGGCGTTGCAGAGCGCGAAGGCATCATGCACCGTTTGGATGTTATCGAGGGCACACTCGGTAAAGCTTTCGGCGTGATGGGCGGTTACATAACCGGTTCTAAAAACCTTATTGATTTCGTCCGTTCATTTGCCTCCGGCTTTATCTTTTCCACGGCTTTGCCACCGGCAGTGGCCGCGGGCGCAACGGCCTCTATCAAACATCTGAAAGCAAGCCGTATTGAGCGCGAAGCGCAGAAACGTAATGTTGCAGCTGTGCGTGCCGCATTCGATAAACGCGGTATTCCGCATATGCCGAACCCGAGCCATATCGTTCCGGTTATGGTTGGTGATGCTGCAAAATGTAAGTGGATTTCCGACATTCTGCTCGAGCAGCACGGCATATATGTTCAGCCGATCAATTACCCGACAGTGCCTGTTGGCACAGAGCGTTTACGGATTACGCCGACACCGGCTCATTCGCCTGAGGACATTGCACATCTGGTAAGCTCACTAAGTGAACTGTGGTCTCAGTGCGCTTTGGCCCGTCAGGTCGCCTGACTTAACCAATCAGCGTAAGTGATTCAAAAGAAACAAGCTTTAGCGGTTGGCTAAAGCTTGACTATCGTTGAATCAATTTGTGAGCATCTTCATTTATTGCTTCAGCTTTTAGCTGGCCATCCGCCCGTCAGTTCATGCAAAATGCTCTCTGTGTCCGCGCCTAATGCGGGGGCTGTCGCATTGTTTGATGTTGTTCCTCCATTAATGAAAAATGGAGAGCGAACACCGGGCACGCCCAGTGATGTCGCGATTTGCAGTTCGCGCGCTTTGACATGCGGGTCGTTGAACATGTCCTCGATCGTGTTGATGGCACCGACAGGAACGGCATGATTTTCGCAAGCTTCAATCAATGTATCGCGTTTCCAGTTTGACGTTATTGCAGCCAGTTGCTCCGTCAAAGCGCTGCGGTTTTCTACGCGGCTCTGATTAGTCAGGAACAGTGGATTTCGTGCCAATTCACCGACTTTCAAAATCTCGCATAGCCGGGCAAACTGGCCATCATTTCCGACTGCTAATATGATGTGTCCATCCTGCACCGGAATGACTTGGTATGGCGCGATATTGGGGTGTGCATTGCCAAGGCGGGAAGGTGCCGTACCGGTCGCAAGATAGTTCATATTCTGATTGGCGAGAGACGCGGCCATCACCTCCATCAATGCAATATCGATGTGGCTACCCTTGTTTTGTTTGAGTGCCTGGACGAGCGCTGCGTTGATTGCAGCAACCGCATAAAGCCCTGTCAGAATATCAGTGATGGCAACGCCGGCTTTCATGGGCTGTCCATCCGGTTCGCCGGTAATCGACATAAAGCCGCTCATTCCCTGAATGATGAAGTCATATCCGGCACGGTGCGCATATGGCCCGTTTTGCCCAAAACCGGTTATCGAGCAATAGACGAGCTTTGGGTTGGTTTTGGAAACACTTTCATAGTCGAGGCCGAACTTTTTCAAGCCGCCGACTTTGTAGTTCTCAATCACAACATCTGCCGAATTGATCAGCTTTTTAAGTGCCGCGAGATGTTCAGGATTTTTCAGATCAAGCGCCGCTGAGCGTTTGCCGCGGTTTGTCGAATGGAAATAGGCGGCGGATAAATCCTCGCTATTTGCGCCTTTTATGAAAGGAGGCCCCCAATGGCGGGTTTCATCGCCGCCATCGGGATTTTCTATCTTAATGACATCGGCACCAAAATCACCGAGCAGTTGCCCTGCCCACGGGCCGGCCAATACGCGCGCCAGTTCGACAACGCGTATGCCTTCGAGCGGCTTAGGCATCCAGATTTGTCGTGCCGGTTTTACGCTGCATCATCTGCTTTTCAGCCATGAGTTTGCGCTGGTAACGGCCTTGAACAATTTCCACCAGAACCATTGTGACAAGCACGAAGTAGAATGTTGTTTTGCTCATCGCTTCGACCGAGTAGCCGAAGAATTTAAGGTGCGCCAAGTGTCCGCCTTCTGTCGTTAGCAAGATGCCAACCAGAAGAAGAACGAAAAGGCCAACGACTTCATACATGCGATTGCGGTTCAGGAAGTTTGCGACTGTTTCCGCCATGACGACCATTAATACGCCCGATATGATAATGGCGGTTACCATCACGATGAAATTATCTGTCAGGGCAACAGCCGAAAGAACGGTATCGAAAGAAAATACAACGTTCATCGCGACAATCCAGAACAGCGCTCTGGTAACAGAGGTCATGGCACGCTTACCCATATCATGGTCCATGTCGTCCAGTGCCAGCATATGCGTAATTTCTTTGATGGCGGTGTACATCAAGAAAACACCACCGGCCAAAACGATAATGGCGTGTCCGCTGACTTCGCCTTCAGCAATACCTATCCAGTTGAATGTGTAGAACGGTTCTTGGAAAATCTTGATCAGTTGGAGAACAACAAAAAGAAGAACGATACGGAAGACAATCGCAAGGATAATGCCCAAACGGCGCACACGCGCTTCATGCTGCGCGCCGACTTTCTTTGCTTCCAATGAGATATAAAGCAAATTGTCAAAACCGAGCACTGTCTCAAGTGCTGTCAGAATGAGAAAAGTAATCAGATTGTCTATCGTAAATAGACCGGCGAACAATTCCATTGCGTTTTCTCCAAGAAACTTTTGATGCAGTATTAGCAGAGCGCTATATGGTCGTCACCCTAGCTTTGTCTGATTGCGGTGGAAAATAGAGCGTCAAAACTATTTGTCAGTACACGCGTGCAAAAAATCAATAAATGCTTCAGTCGCAGCACTTTGATCTGTGTCGTTTAAAGTTTCGTGTCTGGCGCTGGGGAAAACAATTTTTTTCACTGCGGTAAAGCCATTGCTTTGAAGCCGCTTGAATTGATGGTGGGTAGCAGCCGAATTATCTGTTGCCGGATCCCGGCCACCGCCAAGAAGCTGGATAGGCAGTGCTTTTGCTTTTCCGTTGGCGCCGCGTACATCGCCGCCTTTGAACACCAATTCAAAAATATCCTGCCACATTGAAACCGAAGCGTTCCAACCGCAGTCCGGATCAGCGATATAAGCGTCGACCTCGTTGTCGATATGGGAAAGCCAGTCAAAATCGGTGCGCCGGTTCGGAATCTTTTGGACCCAACTATCGAAAGTCAATTTAGGCAATAAACGCGATGGAATGTCAGAACCAAGCCTGAAGCGTTCATAATGCAATATGCCTTGCGCCAGGCGGCCGGCAATTCCACCGGAAAAATTGGCGTTCCAGACCGCCGCGCCAGCCAGCCGCTCGGCATGTGCAAGCGCATAATTCATGGTAATCAAACCGCCCATTGAGTGACCAAACATCACAAGCGGAAGGTCCGGATGTTGCGCGCGGGCGTTTTCTTGCACTGCTGCGCAATCAAGCAGCACTTTTTCCACGCCATTTCCGTTAAGTGAAAAAACGCCTTGAGGAGCATCTTTGGCTGTTGTGCGACCGTGGCCACGGTGATCATGCGCATAGACGTGGCAGCCGGACTCGCTCAAAATGGTTGCAAAGCGGGCATAGCGTTCAGCATGCTCGGCAAGACCATGATTAATATGAACGATGCAATGTCCGCTGCTGGCAGCGTGTTTGACATAACAATTTATGTCCGTACCTGAGGTGCTTGCAATTTTTTTGGTCTTGTCAAACTTGTATTCGGTCATGTTTGAGACGCGCTCCTTAAATATAAGGTGCGCGTCGTTATTTATGCAGTCAAGTCTAAGATAGAGCGTTAGTAAACAATACTACCATTTACATAGTGCTCATGCAGTGAAGCAGCCAGAAGCTTGTATTCTCGGGCTTCAGTGCCGACACGATCCTTGATTTCTGACAACTGGATAACCGCACCGGCGCGGTCGCCTTTTTTCAGCAATGCCTGGCCCATATAGGATCGCGCCAGTGTGTAATCGGGATTAATTGAAAGTGCGGTGCGATAATGCGCCAGTCCTTTGTCGATATTGCCGGCATTACGGCTGGAAAAGCCAAGATAGTTCTGCACTTCGGCCGTTTGCTTGTTCTCGATTTTATTGAGTACTTTCACAGCTTCTTCAAAACGTCCGGCATAGGCGAGGGCGCGGCCATTATCCAGAAGATCAGCATCGTTGAGAGATGATTCCTCTTCTTTCACGCACTCTTTGGCCTTTTTGTCATAAACTTCGCCATCAGCGCATTTTTCAACTTTTGCGGCAGGTTCGCTTGATGATCCGGCAGCCATGGCTGAATTGAGCGTGAATGTCGCAATGCTCGCGCTCAGGACGATGCGTAAAATGTTCATTTCATTCTCCCAAGTTACTCTGTAAAGTAATGACGGTTTCCTGCGCAAAATGGTTTCAAAGATGAGAAAGCTTTTTGAAGCCAACGCTTTTGCCGGATCATGACATCATTCTGGTATCGCTTGAATGCTTACCTTGCCCCGCCGCAGATTTTCCCATAGAGATCGGCAAAACTTCAAATATTTGGAACCGAGTTAAGATGGCACGCCAATACATTTATCATATGTCCGGCCTCAATAAGGTCTATGGATCAAAGAAAATTCTAGAGAACATTCACCTGCAATTTTATGGCGATGCCAAGATCGGTATTTTGGGGCCAAATGGTGCGGGTAAGTCCACAGTCATGCGCATTATGGCTGGCTTGGATAATGAATTTACCGGCGAAGCATGGCTTGCTGAAGGTGCGACCCGTGGATATCTGCCGCAAGAACCGCAATTGGATCCAAATCTAAACGTCATGGAAAATGTTATGCTCGGCGTGGCGGACAAGAAAGCTATTCTTGATCGCTATAACGAGTTGATGATGAACTATTCCGACGAGACAGCCGAAGAGGGTGCAAAGCTTCAGGATGTGATCGACAGCCAAAACCTCTGGGATTTGGAAAGTCAGGTCGAGCAGGCAATGGACGCGCTAAGATGTCCTCCGGCTGATGCGTCAGTTGAAAACCTTTCCGGCGGTGAAATTCGCCGTATCGCCCTTTGTCAATTGCTGTTGAGCCAGCCTGATATGCTGTTGCTTGACGAACCGACCAACCATTTGGACGCTGAAACAATTGCTTGGCTGGAAAAGCATTTGCGTGAATATCCGGGCTCTGTTCTGATGATTACCCACGATCGTTACTTCCTTGATAACGTAACGGGCTGGATTCTCGAGTTGGACCGTGGCCGTGGCATTCCATACGAAGGCAACTACACCGCTTACTTGCAAGCCAAAGCAAAGCGCTTGCAGCAGGAAGGACGCGAAGAAGCGGCCAAGCAAAAAGCGCTGTCCCGTGAGCAGGAATGGATCGCGTCCTCACCAAAAGCACGTCAGGCAAAATCAAAAGCCCGTATCAAGGCATATGATGAACTGGTGGAAACAGCCAACAAGCGCAAGCCGGGTGATGCACAGATTATCATTCCGGCCGGTGAGCGCCTTGGAAATGTCGTGATCGAGGCCGAAGGGCTTACCAAAGGTTATGGCGACCGTGTTCTCATTGATAATCTGTCATTCAAATTGCCTCCGGGCGGTATTGTCGGTGTGATCGGGCCAAATGGTGCAGGTAAATCGACGCTGTTCCGCATGATTACAGGGCAGGAACAGCCAGATAGCGGTACAATCACAATCGGTGAAACTGTTAATCTTTCTTATGTTGACCAGAGCCGCGACGCGCTCGACCCGAAGAAAACTGTCTGGGAAGAGATTTCGGGTGGAAATGATCTAATCAAGCTCGGCAACCATGAAATGAACAGCCGTGCTTATTGCGGCGCGTTTAACTTCAAAGGCGGAGATCAGCAGCAGCCTGTTGGCACTTTATCCGGTGGTCAGCGTAACCGCGTTCACCTTGCCAAGATGGTCAAGGCGGGCGGCAATGTGTTGTTGCTCGACGAGCCGACCAACGATCTGGACACCGAAACTTTGGCAGCGCTTGAAGAGGCGCTGGAAAACTACGCTGGCTGCGCCGTTGTCATCAGCCACGACAGGATGTTCCTTGACCGCTTGGCAACACATATCCTTGCATTTGAAGGCGATAGCCATGTTGAGTGGTTTGAAGGTAACTTCGAGGATTATGAGAAGGACAAGATTCGCCGTCTCGGACCTGAAAGCGTAAACCCGAAGCGTGTTACCTATAAAAAGCTAACGCGCTAACATCATATATATCATAATTAGGCCGCCGGTTTGTTTATTCAGACCGGCGGTTTTTTATTGGTATGAATTGCTCAACGCTTCCGCCCGTAAGCAGAGCTAGAGCATTCGTCAAAATATTGGATGGAAAGAAAACAAGACCCAAAAATGAAAAAGACCGGACTGCGGGAGGAGGATGCAGTCCGGTCATAATTCTTGGATCAAGCTGGGAGGAGGATGCTTGACCCTGACCAACAACACCATCTGGGAGGAATTATGTGCTGTTGTTGAAAAGAGATATGCGCCTTTTAATGAATTTGTGCAATGCAGCAATTTGCAATGCTGCCATGCAAAAAATGCATAGCTTAGTTGTTGAAATGGCTAATCTTCTAGAATTCCCAGCTTCTGGCCTTGGCAAACAGGAAATCCCTTATAGCTTGAAGCTTTGCTGCATTTCTCATTGTCTCTGCATAGGCAAAATAAGTGTCAAAGCTTGGAAGCGCGACATCTTCTAAAACCCGTACGAGGCCGGAATCACGTTCAACCGCATAATCTGGCAGCAATGCAACACCGACACCGATCTGCGCGGCCCGCTTGACCGACATCACTGCATTGATTTCCAGTGTCGGCTTTAAGGGTGGCTTGCCTTCGCGCTCAAGCGTCAATAGCGCATTGAGATCGGATAAATAATTGGGCGCAGGTTCACCGAAACTGATGATGCGGTGGTTTTCGAGGTCTGCCAGTGTTTCAGGCAAGCCAAAACGGTTGATATATTCCGGTGACGCGTAGACATGCAGATGCACGGTAAACAAACGGCGTTGAATGAGATCGGGCTGCTGTGGCTGTCGAAGACGAATGGCACAGTCCGCTTCACGCATATTGAGATCGAGCTCTTCGTTGGACAGCATCAATTTGACATTAATGTCGGGGTAAAGCTCGATAAATTCCTGAATGCGATAAGAAAGCCAGCCGGCTCCAAGGCCGACGGTCGTCGTAATGCGCAAAATGCCGGACGGCTTGTCTTTTGTTTCTTTTAACTCGGAGCGGACAGATTCCAGCTTTAGAAAGACCTCATGCGCGGTGGCATAAAGCATCTCGCCCTGTTCAGTAAGGATCAGGCCGCGGGCGTGCCGATTGAAAAGCGCAGCGCCAATTTCCTGCTCTAGTGCTGAAATTTGACGACTGACCGCCGATTGGGAGATATGCAGCATTTCACCGGCATGGGTGAAGGAGCCTGCCTGTGCCGCAGCGTGAAATACGCGTAATTTGTCCCAATCTAGCGACACGGTTCAATCCAATCTTACCCGCTAATCTTACTCGGCTGCTTCAAGCTGGCTTTCCATTGCAGCCACAAATTTTTCGGCCTCCAAAGCAGCCATACAGCCCATTCCGGCGGCTGTTACAGCTTGTCTGTATATATCGTCTGTTACATCTCCTGCCGCAAAGACGCCTTCAATCGATGTTGCCGTGCTGTCAGGAGCTGTCCAGAGATAGTTATTCGACTTCTGCTTAAGCTTGCCTTCAAACAGCGATACCGCAGGTGCATGACCGATTGCAACAAACACACCATGTGTCGCCATTTCGGTCACATTGCCTGTGATTCTGTTTTTCAGCTTAACACCGGTGACAGAAGCAGGAAGGGCAGGGTTTGTTTTTTCACCCACAATCTCGTCAAGCTCCGTATCCCACAGGATCTCGACATTTTCCTTTTTGAACAAACGGTCTGCTAGAATTTTTTCAGATCGCAGTTCATCGCGGCGGTGAACAAGAGTAACCTTGGAGGCAAGGTTGGAAAGATAAAGGGCTTCTTCGACGGCTGTGTTTCCGCCGCCGATAACGACAACTTCTTTGCCGCGATAGAAAAAACCATCGCATGTCGCACATGCTGACACACCAAAGCCCATATAAGTTTGCTCGCTCTCAAGGCCGAGCCATTTTGCCTGTGCGCCGGTACAAATCACCAGAGTATCGCCGGTATAGATCGTGCCGCTATCACCGATAGCCTTGAACGGGCGGCTATCAAGATCAACCTCGACGATGATGTCCTGCTCGATCTGTGTGCCGACATTTTCCGCTTGCTGGCGCATCTGTTCCATCATCCATGGACCTTCGACAGCTTCGGCATAACCTGGATAGTTTTCGACTTCTGTTGTGATCATCAACTGGCCGCCTTGTTGAAGGCCGGCAACCATGACAGGTTTCAGCATCGCTCGCGCAGCGTATATCGCAGCGGTATAGCCCGCAGGACCGGAGCCGATGATAAGCATTTTGGAGTGAATAGTTTTTGTCATAGGTATTTCCAGTAATTTATATGCTTATATTGAGTGCATCTTAGCGTTTTTCAAATACGCAAACCGAATGAAGCCCTTCAGGCGACGGGTTTAGCAATGTATATCCAAGAGCTTCCAGCTTTTTCAACAAGCGTTCAGTTTTCTCGCCACCAAGTATATCGTCATGGATTTCTGCAATGATGGCTTTAAAATAGGCCTTATCCATTAAGTCAACAACTTCATATTCACCACCTTCAATATCCATCATTAGAAGGTCAAACTGGTGATCTTCAAGAAACTTTAACTGATCAAAAACCTCAACATCGACAGTTTTCTGATTGTCGCTCTCGCGTGTCAGCGAACCGCCCCAAAACTCTTTCGGCACATTGAATTTGACAGAGCTTGACTTCGTGCGATCTCCCAAAACCCCTTTCATAAGCTCAAAGCGGTTGAGCTTGTTTGTCTCCATAACCTTTAGATAGTGCGTGGCAACTGCCGGATTTGCTTCAAAGCTCGTCACATGTAGATCATTATTCATCTGTTGAAGGCGCGCGGATATGAAGCCGATACCTCCGCCGAGATCCAAGACGTTTTTTGCTGACGAAATGTAGGGTAATGCGAGATTCAATTCATCTGTTTCGTAGTCCCATCGAGACAGAACTTTGCGCATTGTGTATGTCAATAATTGCCGATCAAAGGGGATTTTGACGCCGTGCGGTTCAGCGTAGCCTCTAATTTCATCATAAAAATAGTTCAGGTAACGAATTACCTTCGGGCTTGTTGTTCGCTTGTGAAGCGTACTTTGGGTCACTTGAAGGGTATCCTTTGATATTTTTGGCTATGAAATAACACTTTCTTTTGTGCTGATAACCAAAGAAAAGCTTTTTTCAAAGGCCTGCTAAGTTCCCGCTTAAGTTTTGCGAGGCCAGTTAACCGGTTGAGGCGTCGTTCTTCATGTAATGTACTTCTCAGACTTTCCGAGGAGCCGCCTTTGTTCAGATTTTCATCCTGCACACATAAGGCCGGAAAAAGTTGGTAAATTTTGAGTGATGCAAATATAGGTGAAATCGGATTGAACAAATATTGATCAAGCGGATCTTTGAACCTTGCGGTGTTATCCAACAAATATTGAGCGCACCGAGAGGATATAATATATCCGGCAGTACCTGTATGTTCACCGGTTAGTTGGTTCAGAGAACGGTCCGCCGGCACTTTAAGGTCGTTTTTGGAAATAAAAGTCTTTCTTTGATTAGTCTCTAATTTGATTATGTCTGCATCTTTAGGGATCCAGTTAACGTCACCAAGGAGGTCGACAGCGGCTTCACCAATGTGAACATCATCCTCAAAAATGACCGTAAATGGTTGCTCATTTGCTGCTGCAATGGACCAACAGGCGCGATGACTTAAAAAACAACCTACTTCGCCAGCCCGCAAGCGGTAAAAATTTTCGTCTGCATCTAGCCAGCTATCGATTTCCACATCGCTCATATTTCGCCCGTCAACGGCAGGCACCTTGGAAAATGACAAACCCATTTCGTCAAAAATAGATTTCATTCTGATCAAGCGGTCTTCAGAACGGTCAAGATTTACTAACAATATGGGTAGAGCTTTTTCATTCTTGGTCATTGCTGATTATCGCTCTATAAAATTCGATGGTTCGGTCAATTTGTCCGGCTCTTTCGAAAGCGCTCAAAAGAGATCTGTTATCTTCATTATGACAGTACGTCATGGACTTGACCATTGCTTTTGCAAGACTCTCTTTGTTTTTCAACGGTAAAAGAATTGCAGAAGTCTCAGCCAACATCTCTTTGGCACCCAGGGTTTCCGTAGCAATAATATTGCAACCGGCATTGAGTGCTTCAATGAGCACCAAGGGAAAGGCCTCCGCATGTGATGGCATGACAAAACAGTCAAATGCCGACATCAGTGTACTGGCATCGCTTCGAAAGCCGGTGAATGTGATACGCGGATCGTGTTTTGCCATTTCTGCTGCTCGGGGGCGGTCAGGTCCATCGCCAATGATCACGAGTTTGGCATTTGTATCCTTAATTGATTGAAACGCACCAATCAGCTCAAAAATACCCTTGGCTTCCAGAATACGGCCGACAAAACCAAATATATAAGCGTTTTGTGGGATATCCAGAACGCGCCTCGCATCGTGTTTTGAAAGCGGTTCCTGTTGTGACTTGCGAAGCCAGTTCCATATAGTAACGCTTGGTCCTGTATAATTTTGCATGGCTGCTTTTTGATGATCGGCCACGCGGATAATACCATCGGAGGATTTGTATGAGCGGGCCTTATAGGCACCATGTATTGTTGAGATTACCGGAGCAGAATTGCTTAACCGGTTCGCAAGACGCGCTGCAAGACTTTGATGTGCATGGACAATATCCGGTTTGAACTCACGTAGCGTCCGCCAAATATCAATATGAAATGCCCCGCGGCGGGTTAATACATGCTGTACGTGACGGCTGGTGTTTTGCGGCGTAAAATCGCCCAACCGGTCTATGACGCAAACCTCATGACCGGCCTCACTCAACCCTAAAGCAAGGTCTGCATGATGATATGATGAGCCGCCAACCGCACGACATAAATTGATTTGAAGAATCTTCATGACGTGTTGGGTAGCATATTAATAATGGCTTGTAGCTCTGCGTTCGTGGACACAGATTTAAATTGTTTCAAGGCTCTATTTCGCTGCGCAATAAAGCGCTTTTTTGATGAAAACACAGCCAGGAGTTGATCCGTAATTTTAGGGCTTAAAATATCTGATAATTCGGAAACGCCGACGCCGTCTGCATAGTCATTCATGCGTTTTTGTTTGCGCATAAAACGACTGTTCGGGTTTGTGTCCAATTCATAATTGGCAAACCCGCCGCCTGTTTTCAGATACTTTAAATGCCAATAAAGAAAGCCGCAAAACTGGCGGTGCAAATTTCTACCGGGCGCATTTTCGAAGCGCCGGTCAAATGTGAACCTTGTTTCATTATCAATGTTGAAAAAACCAATGTCTCCGCTGCCCGAAACGGGGTCTGCGAGCGGAACAAAGAGTTTCTTATCTACATTCAGCTTCAGATTGATGCCAGAAAAGCCAAGAATTTTATGTCTGGCTATACCGTTTAAGCGAATATTCTTGACAACTTTCGCCAATGTTTCGGATCGGGCAAAATGATCATCATCAAGCTTAGTGACAACGCGATAACGGGTTTTAGCTAACGCAAAATTAGAGTAATTCACCAAGCTGCTGGGGCTATCGGCTGGGGTGAACGCATGGTCTTTGCTGCCGGGCGGAAATACGCGGTCTATGTAATGAAATACTCTCAGGCGCGTCCCGTACTCCTGCGTCAGCCGGCCAAGAATATCCGGCGTTGCATCAGTGCACTGATTGTAAACCGCGATTATTTCATCAAAATGATCAATATGTGATCGTATGGTTGGCTCAAGAAAATCAGCGCCATTGCGTATCCGCATAAAGGCGCTGATTCCGTTTTGCCGTTTGGAAATATTCAGATCGTCAGGGGTGAAGGTGTATTTGGAAATAGTTTCCATAACATCAGGCCGCTTTATTAGACGAACTTCACCGCTTCGATTTCATATCCGCGGTCGCCTTTAGGGGCTTTGACCTCAATTGAATCGCCGACAGTTTTGCCGATCAATGCGCGCGAAATTGGAGAGGATATTGAAATTCGCCCCTCTTTCGGGTTCGCTTCCTGATCACCAACGATCTGATAGGTGACTTCTTCGCCCGTATCATCATCGGTTAAAGTGACTGTCGCGCCAAAACGGACTGTATCACCAGTCATCGTCGCAACATCAATCACATCAGCACGGCCAATCAATCCCTCCAACTCGGAGATACGGCCCTCATTGTGTGATTGCGCTTCTTTCGCCGCATGATATTCGGCATTTTCCGAAAGGTCGCCATGCGCGCGCGCTTCCGAAATAGCTTCGATAATGCGAGGGCGCTCTTCCTGCTGCCGCCAGCGAATTTCTTCGTTCAGCGCATCAAAGCCTTTGCTTGTCATTGGGACCTTATCAACCATGGTCCATCCTTTCCTGCCGGTTTTTAACCGGTCCTGATCTATAAATAAAAACGGTTCCGGAAATTGCGTTCCGAAACCGCTTCAATCAATATGGCAATGTCTCTTGCTGATTTCCAGCCCTTTTATGGGCTGGACTCAAATTACTCGAAATAAGCTTGCAGCGGGCGAACTTCGATTTCACCTTTTGACAAGGCTTCGATCGCCTGTGTTGTCGCCTTGGCGCCTGCCATTGTTGTGTAATACGGCACTTTGTTCTCAAGTGCGGCACGGCGCAGGGATTTGGAGTCGGAAAGTGCTTTCTTCCCGCTTGTTGTATTGATGACAAGCTGTACTTCGCGGTTGCGAATAGCATCCTCAATATGCGGACGCCCTTCCAAAACCTTGTTTATCTTGCGTGCTTCAACACCGTTTTCAGCCAGATAACGCTGTGTGCCGCCGGTTGCGATGATACCGAAGCCCAAATCTGCAAGCACTTTGGCAGATGCAAGTGCGCCGGCTTTGTCCTCGTCTTTTACGGAAATGAATACATTGCCGTCTTTTGGAAGAACCACACTGGCACCAAGCTGCGCTTTTGCAAATGCCATCGCAAAATCAGTGTCGAGACCAATAACTTCACCCGTTGAGCGCATTTCAGGGCCAAGCAAAGTGTCCACGCCTGGGAATTTGGAGAACGGGAACACCGCTTCTTTAACGGCAATATGCTTGATGTCCGAAGCGCTTTTGCGGCTGCCATAATGCGCGACAGCATCTGCAAGTGTTTCTCCTGCCATGATGCGTGCTGCGATTTTTGCAATCGGCAGGCCAATGGTTTTGGCAACGAACGGAACCGTACGCGAAGCGCGCGGATTGACTTCAAGAACGTAGATTTCGCCGTCTTTGATCGCATATTGAACATTCATCAAGCCGCCGACATTGAGCGCTTTTGCCATGGCCGACGTTTGAAGTTGTAATTGTTCAACAATTTCATTGCTGAGCGTGTTTACGGGCAGGGAGCAGGCCGAGTCACCTGAGTGGATACCGGCCTCTTCAATATGCTCCATAATACCTGAAACATAGACTTCGTCGCCATCGCACAAGCAGTCAACATCAACTTCAATTGCGCCTTGAAGATAGGTGTCGAACAATAGCGGGTTCGTGCCCAGAAGTGTATTGATCTGCCCCGTTTTATCATTCGGATAACGGGCCTTGATATCCTCCGGAATAAGTTCTGGAACTGTATCCAGCAGATAAGTGGACAAAGATGCTTCATCGCGCACGATCTGCATCGCGCGGCCGCCCAGAACGTAAGACGGGCGCACAACGAGCGGGAAGCCAAGACCGGTTGCGATGAGCCTTGCCTGCTCGACCGAATGGGCAATACCGTTTTTAGGCTGCAGGAGGTTGAGCTTCATCAGCAGTTTTTGGAAACGGTCACGGTCTTCAGCCAGATCAATAGCATCCGGAGATGTGCCGAGAATTGGAATGCCGGCACGCTCAAGCGCATTGGCAAGCTTTAACGGTGTTTGGCCGCCAAATTGAACAATAACGCCTTTGAGATTACCGGATTTTTGCTCCATTTCGAGAATTTCAAGCACATCTTCATTCGTCAAAGGCTCGAAATACAAACGGTCGGACGTATCATAATCGGTTGAAACCGTCTCAGGGTTACAGTTGATCATGATAGCTTCATAACCGGCATCACGAAGTGCAAAGGCTGCGTGACAGCAACAATAGTCAAACTCGATACCCTGACCAATGCGGTTTGGGCCGCCGCCCAGGATAACGACTTTTTCGCGGTCGGAAATTTGAGCTTCGTTTTCTGGTTCGCCGATAAATGGCTGCTCATAAGTGGAGTACATATAGGCTGTCGGTGAAGCAAATTCTGCCGCACACGTATCAATACGCTTATAGACAGGGTGCACATCCAAAGCGCGGCGTGCTGCAACGACATCGCTTTCATTTTTGCCGATAAGCGTGGCCATACGCTGATCCGAAAAGCCCATTGATTTGAGCATACGCATATTGCCGGCATCCAAGGGCAGGCCGTGGGCTTTTACACGCGCCTCTGTATCGATGATTTGCTTGAATTGTTCCAGAAACCAAGGATCAATTTTGCAGCCCGCATGAATATCTTCAAGGCTAAAGCCCAAACGGATAGCCTGTGCAACCATGCGCAGACGGTCAGGGGTTGGTGCGCCTATAGCGGCACGGATCGCATTTTTATCGTCGCCTTCGCCAAGGCCGGGGATTTCAATATCATCCAATCCGGTCAGTCCGGTTTCAAGGCCGCGTAGCGCTTTTTGAAAACTCTCGGCAAATGTACGGCCGATGGCCATGACTTCGCCAACGGATTTCATGGCTGTCGTCAGATGCGGTTCCGCACCGGGGAATTTTTCAAAGGCAAAGCGCGGAATTTTTGTAACGACATAATCAATTGACGGTTCGAACGAGGCAGGTGTCGCACCGCCTGTGATATCGTTCTCAAGTTCATCAAGCGTGTAACCAACCGCGAGCTTTGCTGCGACTTTTGCAATCGGAAAGCCGGTCGCTTTCGACGCCAGTGCCGATGAGCGCGATACGCGCGGGTTCATCTCGATAACGACCAGACGCCCGTCTTGCGGATTGACCGCGAATTGTACGTTTGAACCGCCCGTTTCAACACCGATCTCACGCAGCACCGCAATCGAAGCATTACGCATAATCTGGTATTCTTTGTCTGTAAGTGTCAGCGCGGGCGCGACAGTAATCGAGTCGCCGGTGTGAACACCCATTGGATCGACGTTTTCAATCGAGCAGATGATAATGCAGTTGTCTGCTTTATCGCGAACAACCTCCATCTCATATTCTTTCCAGCCAAGAACACTTTCATCAATCAGCACTTCGGTTGTCGGCGAGGCATCAAGGCCGCTTTCGACATAAGCCATGAATTCAGAGCGGTTATAGGCAATGCCGCCGCCTGTGCCGCCAAGTGTGAACGATGGCCGGATGACAGCCGGCAGGCCGATTTCATCAAGCGCTGTTGCCGCCTGTGCCATTGCATGGCTCATATAACGTTGTTTGCGCTCTGATGTGCTGTGACGCCACTCCAGTTCCAGCTTATCTAGCGCGGCATCAAGTTCATCGCCAGAAAGCTGCTTTGCCAGCTCTGCCTTTTTGGCTTCGTGCTCGGTGCGGTCTTTGTCTTTGATGGCTGTTGCGTTGACGAGCATTGAGCGCGGACATTCAAGACCGATGCGTTCCATCGCCTCGCGGAACAATGAACGGTCTTCGGCTTTGTCGATTGCTTCCGGTGTGGCGCCGATCATCTCGACGTCCCATTTGTCCAGCACGCCCATTGCCTTGAGAGAAAGGGCTGTGTTGAGCGCTGTCTGCCCGCCCATGGTCGGAAGAACAACCATTTTGTCGTTCGGGTTTTCTTTGCGTTCTTTGATAATGATCTTTTCAACCACCTCTGGAGTGATTGGCTCTACATAGGTCGCGTCCGCCAGTTCAGGGTCCGTCATAATGGTTGCCGGATTGGAGTTGACGAGAACGACGCGGTAACCTTCTTCGCGCAGCGCCTTACAGGCCTGTGTACCGGAATAATCAAATTCACAGGCTTGGCCAATCACAATCGGTCCTGCACCGATGATGAGGACGGTATCAATATCATTACGCTTTGGCATGGGGCATCCGTTTAGCTTACGCGAAAAGCCGGATGCAAAGACAACCGGCGCTAACGCAATTATTTTCTGGCTAAGGCTGTCTTATATTCATCTGCGCACGCGATGTAACCCCATCAGACAAGGAAATTTAGGCTTTCAACATAGATTCAAGGCCTAGCGACTATTTTATCATCTTCGGAACATTTGCTGCACTCGGACATTTGCCATCTAACAGCGAAAGGAGAAAAATATGCCTAATATTTCAGACGCAAAAATTGCAATCCTTGCAACAGACGGTTATGAGAGATCTGAACTGCGCAAGCCGTTGGATCATCTCAAAAATGCAGGTGCAGAAGTTCACATCATATCCATAAAATCCGGTGAGATTAAAAGCTGGGACGATGGAAACTGGGGCGACAGCGTAGCTGTGGACAAACTCGTATCAGATGTCGCCGTATCTGACTATGATGCCCTTGTTTTGCCGGGCGGTCAGATCAATCCCGATCTTTTGCGTGTAGACGATGATGCAGTTTCGTTCGTACGGGAATTTGCTAAAAGCGGAAAAACACTTGCTGCGATTTGTCATGCACCTTGGTTGCTGGTTGAAGCAGACGCTCTGCGTGATCGCAAGGCAACCTCATACCCTTCCATTAAAACCGACCTGATTAATGCAGGTGCAGATTGGGTTGATGAAGAGGTCGTTGTTTCTAACGCGATTATCACATCGCGGAACCCGGGCGACTTGGACGCATTTAACACTAAAATCGTTGAAGAAGTTGAAGAAGGTCGCCACGACCGGGAAATTAAAGCTGCTTAACACCGCATATAAATGACGAACGTTTCTGCGGGTGCCCGAATGGGCGCCCGCTTTCTTTGTTGAACAGTTCAGCCTTTTGCGGCACAAAGTCTTTAACAGGCATAAGTATGACAGTTGGAGCTGACCATGCGTTTAGGTGGACGTCGCAAAAGCACGAATATACAGGATATGCGCGGTTCCGGTTCACGTAACCGCGGTGGCTTTGGAAGACCGACACGGCGTGTGCGCTTGCCATCCGGAGGAAGAACAATGCGTTCATCCGGCGGCGGCATCGGCGGAATTGTCTTGCTTGTGATTCTGTTTTTCGTTCTGCGCAGCTGCGGCATAGATCCGCTGCAAATTTTGGCCGGCGGCGGGGCAGGCAGCGGTTTCGAGCAAATGCTTCCGCAGTCACAAAGGCAAAACCCGACGCCTCGCGCAACGCCGAGAACAGATGCGCAAACCGAGTTTGTCAGCCGTGTACTTGCCGAAACCGAAGACGTTTGGAACGGTATTTTTCAGGCCAATGGCCGCCAATATCCTGAGCCGGTTTTGGTTCTCTTTTCCAGTCAGGTACGTTCTGCTTGCGGGTTTGCCAGCGCGGCCTCAGGGCCGTTCTATTGCCCGGGCGACAAAAAATTATATATCGATCTGAACTTCTTTGACGAGCTGGAGCAAAGGTTCAATGCAGGCGGCGATTTTGCACAAGCCTATGTGATTGCACATGAAGTTGGTCATCACATTCAAAATGTAATCGGTGTTTTGCCGCGATTTAACCAGATGCGCCAGCGCATGAGCCAAGCGGAATCCAATGCGATGTCAATTCGTGTGGAACTTCAGGCCGATTGTTTCGCAGGCATCTGGGGCTATTACACGGAACAAAAAGGATTGTTGTCGCGTGGTGATCTGGAGGAGGCGCTTAATGCCGCAACACAGATCGGCGATGATACAATTCAGCGTCGTACCCAAGGCTATGTCGTGCCTGAAAGCTTCAACCACGGTACATCGGCGCAGCGCCGCGAATGGTTCGCGCGCGGCTTTGAAAGCGGCAAGCTAGAAGCCTGCGATACATTCAACAACGATGTTTAAACTCTAAACAGGCAAAGCAAATAGACACTAATTGCCTTGCTTCGTTTCCAGCGGCGTTTTGAAAATGACTTCACGGTGCGGGTAAGGAATACCGATGCCGTTTTCCTGAAAAGCATCCCACAGAGCAAGCAATACCTGACCACGGATATTGGTTAAACCCTGTTGCGGATCGCCAATCCAGAAACGCAGTTTGAAGTCGAGCGAAGATGCGCCAAACGCGGTCATCCAGCATACAGGCGCTTTGTGGTTAAGCACACGCGGCAGGTCTTTGGCAGCCTCGATCGCAATTCTGGTCACCTCGTGCGGGTCACTATCGTATGAAACGCCAAACTCTACATCCAAGCGCACGAGCTTATTGGAGAATGACCAGTTTACGACCTGCTGGGTAATAAAATCCTCATTCGGAATAAGATATTCACGGCCATCGCGGGTGATCACGGAAACAAATCGGGCGCGCAATTCACGTATCCAGCCAAATGTATCGCCAAGCTCGATTGTGTCGCCTGGCTTGATTGATTTGTCGACCAGAATGATCACGCCGGAGATAAAGTTCGAAACAACCTTTTGCAGACCGAAACCAAGACCGATACCAACAGCACCGGAAAAAATGGTCAGGGTGGTTAGGTCTAAGCCGGCAGCGGTGAGCGCCACAACAAGCGCGATAACGATAAGGCCGACTTTGACAATTTTACCCGAAAGCACTTTGAACGAAGGCGACAGGTCGGAAATGGCATTAATGCGGTTATCGAAAAATGTGCCAAACAAGGTCGCAAGCCACAGGAATAGCGACGTTAAAAATATGATGCGTAATACAAAGAGTATCGAAAGCTTGAAATCGCCTAAGTTGATTGCAGCATCATCAAGCGCTTGTGCCACAGGGTCGCGTATATCCAAGACACCGAGTGCAATATAGGCAAAAGCGCCGATGGCAATAACACGCGCAATTGTCCGGTTTTGAATTATTCTTGTCAGAACAGCCAGCGCAAGCCATGCCGACCCTAAGACAAGCGCTGCGGTGAGCACGAATGTGCGGCTTGGCCACGTATTTAAGAGAACAATTTCGCGCGCAATATATACAAGTATCAGGAAGAAGACCCACTCAAGGCGTCTCATAAACGCAATGACGATACGCAGAAGGCCGGGATTGCCTTTGATATTGCGCGCCCGGCTTTCAACGATAGGTTCAATCTTGAATGATAATAGCCATGCAACCGCAAAACAGCCGCCAATAATGGCAAGCTGATAGGCGGCCCAAGGTTCTGTCAGGTAATTCTTGGCCTGATAAAAGAAGATGAGGAAAGAGTTCCAAATTGTGTCTAGGTTCGGTTCCATAATTTCAGATTAACCGAAACTCCACGCATTGGAAGCCTTTCAATCCTATCTCCTATTATCTGCTTAGGCGGTCTGTCATTTAAGCGCGTTCTGCCAGCTTTTCTTTGCTTTGTTTCTCGCGGATCAAGTTGAAGAAACGGCGGAAGAGGTAATGGCTGTCCTGTGGACCGGGCGATGCTTCCGGATGGTGCTGAACGGAAAAAACAGGCTTTCCGTCTACCGCGAGGCCACAGTTCGTGCCATCAAATAACGACACATGTGTTTCGCTGATGCCGTCTGGCAAAGATTTTGAATCAACAGCAAAACCGTGATTCATCGACACAATTTCCACCTTGTTGGTGGTGTGGTCTTTGACCGGATGGTTTGCGCCATGGTGTCCCTGGTGCATTTTGATAGTTTTCCCGCCGACGGCCAGTGCCAGCAGCTGGTGACCGAGACAAATACCGAAAAGCGGAATGCCGCTTTCAACCAGTTTTTTAATCGTCGGTACGGCGTATTCGCCGGTCGCAGCCGGATCGCCCGGGCCATTTGAAAGGAAAACACCATCAGGGTTGTGCGCAAGCACATCTTCAGCCGTGGATTTAGCCGGCAGAATTGTGATTTTGGCGCCGAGAGCTGCAATCAGACGAAGAATGTTGCGTTTTACACCATAATCAATGGCTACGATGTGAATAGCATCGTCTGCGTTTTCGCTGTGCCCTTCATTCCATACCCATGGTTTTTCGGTCCATGATGATGTCTGGCCGACCGTCACATCTTTTGCCAGATCAAGATCAACCAGCCCTGACCAGTCCGCAGCACGCTTTTTCAGAGCCGGAATGTCAAAAACACCATTTTCATCATGGGCAATAACAGCATTTGGAACGCCATTGTTGCGTATATATGCAGTTAGGGCGCGGGTATCGATGCCTGAAAGGCCGATGATACCGCGTGCTTTCAGCCATAAATCAAGGTGCTCGGCGTTACGGTAGTTTGATGGATCAGTAATGGGCGCTTTGAAGATCGCGCCAACTGCACCGGTTCGATTAGCTGGTGTCAGATCCTCAATATCTTCCACATTGGTTCCTACATTACCAATATGAGGAAAGGTAAATGTCACAATCTGTCCGGTATAAGACGGATCGGTCATAATCTCCTGATAGCCGGTGAGGGCGGTGTTGAAGCAAACCTCGGCTTCAACAGCGCCGGTCGCGCCAAAGCCTTTGCCTTTAAAAACCGTGCCGTCGGCCAATACCAGGACCGCTGTAGGCGTTTGCTCAGTCCAAGGCGCAGGTGTGTTTCCTGTATCATTCAGTTTTGTCATAACTGACCTTCGTTTTTATATTGGGTGTGCGGTTGCTGCAATTGAGTGCAAACACCATATTGTGTGTAAAGGCAACTGGTAAGGAACAATCAAAAATCAGTGATTTTTGAAAGCATACAATGTGTATTGTAACTTTGTTCTCCTTGGGTAAACTGGAGTCTTTGATTTGAAGTTATTTTTTTGTTGTTTTATTTCAATAAGTTGAGGTCGGAGCTATGGCTTGCCATTGCTGATTGGTATCAGTATGTTCCGTCTGTCGAAATAGGGTTCAAATATGCGCGAAGCAATTCAAACTGCGCTTAAAGAAGCTGAGAAATCACAGGATAAAACACGAGTCTGCACATTGCGCCTGATCAAGGCAGCTGTGAAGGACCGTGATAGCGCTGCGCGAAGCGCGGGAAAAGACCCTGTGTCAGAAGTCGAGATCTCTGAAATCTTGACGAAAATGATCAAACAGCGCAAAGAATCGGCCAAAACCTATGAAGAAAGCGGCCGTTTGGAGCTTGCCGAACTTGAGCGTGTCGAAAGCGCTGTTATTGCAGAGTTTTTGCCTGAGCAATTATGCGAAGACAGCGTTAAGCAAGTTTGTGCGGAAGTCGTGGAAGATACCGGTGCTGAAGGTCTGCGTGACATGGGTAAATGCATGAATGCGCTAAAAACCAAATATCCAGGTCAGATGGATTTTACAAAAGCATCCGGCATTGTGAAAAATATGTTGCGTTAACAGGCAGGCTGAACTGCCTCTCTGAGGCGATAAAATTTAAATCGCCGCCGAGAGCACTCAACTTATCCACAATTTGCAAATTAGCGTCGCAGTTCATTGAAAATGAGCGTCGCTGAATGCATTTTGCGTCTTATAAGAGTGCTCTTTAACACCCGCGGATAAATTAAATGCGTTTTGGCCAGTCATTTTTGGATGAAATTAGGGATCGCGTTCCGATCTCTGACGTCATTCAGCGCTATGTGACGTGGGACAAGAAAAAAACAAATACGAAACGCGGAGATTATTGGGCTTGCTGCCCGATACATGGCGAAAACACGCCGAGTTTTCACTGTGAGGACAAAAAAGGCCGCTACTATTGTTTCGGATGCGGTGCATCAGGCGACCATTTTCGTTTTCTGACGGAACTGGAAGGCGTCAGTTTTCCTGAAGCTGTGGAGCGCGTTGCCGGTATGGCCGGTGTGGCGATGCCGACGCCTGATCCTGAAGCCGAAAAGCGCGAAGAAAAGCGTAAAACCCTCTATGAATATATGGATCTGGCCGCATCTTATTACGAAGAGCAGTTGCAAATGCAGGGCGGTGCTGCTGCGCGCGCTTATCTTCGTGACCGTGGTTTAAGCGCATCAACGATTAACAAGTTTCGCTTGGGGTTTGCGCCCAACAATCGCAGCGGTGTCAAAGAGTTTCTTGCATCCAAAGGCGCGAGCAAAGAGCAGATCGAAGCGACAGGAATGGTCGTGCATGGCGAGGATATCGCCGTATCCTATGATCGTTTCCGCGACCGGATCATGTTTCCCATTGAAGACCAGCAGGGCCGAATTATCGCATTCGGCGGGCGCGCAATGAGCGCTGACGTGCCTGCCAAATATTTAAACTCGCCGGAAACAGAACTGTTTCACAAAGGCGATATTCTTTTTAACTTCAAGCGCGCGCGTTCGGTTCAGGCCAAGCAAGGCGGGACAGTGATTGCTGTTGAAGGCTATATGGATGTGATCGCACTTGATCAGGCGGGCTTTGAAAATGCGGTTGCCCCGCTTGGTACGGCGCTAACGGAAAACCAGCTTGCAAAACTGTGGCGTGCCACGGATGAACCCGTTCTTTGTTTTGATGGTGACAAGGCGGGCTTAAGGGCTGCATTCCGCGGCCTAGAGATGGCGCTTAGTGAATTAAAGCCCGGAAAATCCGTCCGCTTTGCTTTGCTTCCTGATGGGCAGGATCCGGATGACCTTGTCAAAAAAGAAGGTCCAGCTGCCTTCAAGGATGTTTTGGCCGCTGCAAAGTCTGCCGCTGACATGCTTTGGCTTCGCGAAACCGGTGGCCAGACATTTGATACGCCTGAGCGCCGTGCCAAACTTGAACAGACAATGCGTGAGGTCACCAACCAGATCGCGGATGAAAGCGTTCGCCGTCATTACGCGCAAGACATGCGTGAGCGGGTGGCGATGTTTTTTGGCACAGCGCCTGCCGGCAATAACCGGACCGGCAGCGGTAAAAGCAATTACGGGGGCGGCGGTTACAACCGTGCAAAAGGCGGCGGTTTAAAGGGGCGTATTGCTGTAACATCACAGCTTGCAAATTCCCGCTTGACCAAGACTGGCGTTGTGAATGTCTCGGACATGCCGGTACGTGAAGCGGCATTAATGAGCGCGATCATCTGCCATCCGGATATTCTCGTCGATTCATTTGACAGGTTCATGTCGTTTGAATTTGATAATAAGAGTCTGAATGACCTTCGCAGCGCTGTTATTGAGGCGCATGGCGAAACAGCTGCACGGTTGCGGGCTGATTTGGTGCGCCATCCGGCGCTTCTGGCCTACACAGATGTTATCGCTCAAGTAGACCGGGTCGTCAGCCGTTCACGGCTTTGGGTTTTTACTGAAGAAGCCGCTTTTGAAGATGCGTTGTCTGCATTTGAGCAGGCCGTTCAGCTTTACCAGCGCGCCCGGGGCCTCAACAGAGAGTTAAAGGCGGCGGAAGATGCGTTGGCTCTTGATGGCTCGGAAGCAAATTGGGCGCGGTTTCAGGATATTCAATTGCAGGTCCGCCGCACACAAGGGCTTGATGCGCTTGTGGAAGGCTTTGGTGTCTCATCCGGACGTCCAAGCCGTAACTTTTAAGCCATAAATCGCGTTCTCGGCAAAAGAATCATGTCAATTAAACGTCACAAAAGCTTGACGTGAAGCCGAATCACGGGAATCAGGGTTATAATTATACGCGAAGGTGGAAATCGGCAGAGGGCAGCACTATTTCCTCAATAGAGAAGCAACATAAATATGGCTTTCAGATAAACACACTTAATCAATGCTTAAGGTGCGGTTGCTAGCTTTCGGCAACATGTGGCTGATTCGGTGCTTATCGAACAAACAAAGCGAAAAAGGCGACGGCTTGATAGCCTTAATACGCCGGAGAACAAACGTCTATGGCGACAACGACTAAAACAAAAAAAAATCCTGAAGCTGGGGCTAATCCAGAAGTGCAAAGCGCCGATGGACCATTGCTGGATCTGACGGCTGATTCCGTCAAGAAAATGATACGCGCTGCTAAAAAGCGTGGATTTGTTACTGTCGATGAACTGAACTCTGTTTTACCTTCCGACCAGACTGATCCTGACAAGATTGAAGACGTAATGTCTGCGCTGTCAGAGATGGGCATCAATGTCGTGGAAGAAGATGAAGACAGCGACAATGATGGTGATGGCGATGCAGGCGAAACTTCCGGCTCAAAGGAAGTGGCAACGGCCAGCGGCAGCGCTGTTGCAACAACCGTAAAGAAGAAAGAACCGACCGATCGTACAGACGATCCGGTTCGTATGTATTTGCGCGAAATGGGGCAGGTGGAACTTCTTTCACGGGAAGGTGAAATTGCCATTGCCAAGCGCATTGAGGCCGGCCGTGAAACCATGATTGCGGGTCTTTGCGAAAGCCCGCTGACCTTTCAGGCGATTATTATCTGGCGTGATGAATTGATGGAGGAAAACATCCTCCTGCGCGATATTATCGATCTTGAAACAACCTATGCTGGCCCTGAAGCCAAGGCGACGCCGAAAGTACCGACGCCAGAGGAAATTGATCAGGCGCGTAAGGAACGCGAAGAAAAAGAGCGCTTGCTGCGCCAGCCGCGCCGCCGTGATGACGATATCACGAATGTCGGTGGTGAAGGCCAGATTGAAGATGACGAGGATGAAGAAGACGAAGTGAACTTGTCGCTTGCGGCGATGGAGGGCGAGTTGCGCCCGCAAGTCATGGAAATCTTCGACAATATTGCCGATGTTTACAGCAAGCTACGTAAACTTCAGGACCAGCAGGTTGAAAGCGCGTTGGCCGATGAGGGCGATCTTTCATCCAGTCAGAAGCGCCGTTACAAACAGCTTCAGGATGATCTGGTCACACTCGTTAAATCATTGTCGCTCAATAACCAGCGTATTGATGCTCTTGTCGAGCAGCTTTACTCGATTAACCGCGGCTTTGTGCAAAATGAAGGCCGCTTGCTGCGCCTTGCAGAGACCTACGGTGTTAGCCGTGAAGCATTTTTGAAACATTATCAAGGCTCTGAACTTGATCCGAACTGGGTTGAGACAATCTCCCAGATCGATTCCAAGGCATGGAAAGCGTTTGCTGAAAAAGAACCGGTCTCAATTGAAAATCTGCGCGCTGAAATTCAGGAACTTGCGACAGAAACCGGTATTGCGATTCCGGAATTCCGCCGCATCGTAAATCAGGTTCAGAAAGGCGAGCGCGAAGCGCGTATTGCCAAGAAGGAAATGGTCGAGGCCAATCTGCGTCTCGTGATTTCAATTGCAAAGAAATACACCAACCGCGGTTTGCAGTTCCTGGATCTCATTCAGGAAGGCAATATCGGCCTGATGAAGGCTGTCGACAAGTTTGAATACCGTCGCGGCTACAAATTCTCGACCTATGCGACATGGTGGATACGTCAGGCGATTACCCGTTCAATCGCTGACCAGGCGCGTACTATCCGTATTCCGGTTCATATGATTGAGACAATCAACAAGATCGTGCGTACATCACGTCAGATGCTGCATGAAATTGGCCGCGAACCAACACCGGAAGAGCTGTCTGAAAAGCTGGCAATGCCGCTTGAAAAGGTACGTAAGGTTCTAAAAATCGCCAAAGAGCCGATTTCGCTCGAAACACCGGTTGGTGATGAGGACGATTCACATCTTGGTGACTTTATCGAAGACAAGCAGGCAATTTTGCCGATTGATGCGGCTATTCAGGCAAACCTGCGCGAGACAACGACTCGCGTATTGGCTTCACTGACACCGCGTGAGGAACGCGTTCTTCGTATGCGTTTTGGTATCGGTATGAACACTGACCACACGCTCGAAGAAGTGGGTCAGCAATTCTCGGTTACCCGCGAGCGTATTCGCCAGATCGAGGCAAAAGCGCTTCGCAAGCTGAAGCATCCAAGCCGAAGCCGCAAATTGCGCTCATTCCTAGATCAGTAAGAACAAAAGCCCGGCCATTGAGCCGGGTTTTTCTGTTTCATGGGAACTATCTGTCTCCAATACCATTACGTTAGTGTAACCGGGGGCAGGCACTTGGACGAAATAAATATCAATCCGCTGACAATTTTAACCAATCAGATCACCAGCATGATCAAGGCGACAATTGCTTTGCTGCCAGAATTGGCCGTAGCACTGGTTGTCATTTTACTTACTTGGCTAATAGCAAAATTTGTCCGTTTTATTGTTAAGCAAACGCTCAACAAATCGAAGATGCGGCCAAGTCTTTGTGGTCTGGTGATTATGTTGAGCGGTTTGGCTGTCTGGATTTTCGGCCTTATGTCTGCGGCCATTATCCTATTCCCGAACCTGACCCCGGCTTCTATGCTTGCAGGCCTCGGCCTTGGATCCGTAGCGATCGGTTTTGCTTTCAAGGATACATTTGAAAATTTTCTAGCTGGCATAATCATCCTACTGCGCAAGGAAATGCGTATTAATGATCACATTGAATGCGAAGACCTTGAAGGAAAAGTCGAGGATATTGCAATTCGGGAAACCCATATTCGTCAGACCGACGGTCAATTGGTGATTGTGCCGAATTCGGTACTTTTTAAAAATCCGCTGACAATCCGCACTGATCTGGACCAACGCCGCGCGACAATCATATGTGGCATAGCCTATGATGAGGACGTTGCGGAGGGTCGCAAAGTCATTAAGAAGGCTGTTGAGGGATGCTCAACTGTGATCAAAGATAACCGTCCTATACAGATATTTGCGCAGGAATTCGCAGACAGTTCGATTAACTTTGAAATTACTTGGTGGCCCGGCTCAAAGCCTGTCGATATCCGCACCTCACGAGACGAGGTGGTTGAGGCTGTTAAAAAAGCTCTTGATGATGCTGGAATTGAAATTCCGTTCCCATATCGGACAATGACGTTCAAAGAGCCGTTATCTTTGGTTGATGAAAATTAGTCCAAGCACCAATCTATCGGCGTGATTCCGTTTTCTTGTAAGAAGCTGTTGGCTTTAGAGAACGGCTTAGTGCCAAAAAAGCCCTTGTGAACAGATAAAGGTGACGGGTGCACCGAACGGATAACCAGATGCCTGCTTTCATCGACAAAGGATGCTTTGCGCTGTGCATAGGCGCCCCATAAAATGAAAACGATTGGCCGGGACTGCTCGTTGACAAGTTTAATCACGGCATCGGTAAATCTTTCCCAGCCTTTGTTCTGATGGGAGCCTGCTTTATGCGCTTCAACCGTCAAAACTGAATTGAGCAAGAGAACGCCTTGCTTTGCCCACGCATTGAGATTTCCGTGACTGGCGGGTTCAATGCCAAGATCATTGTGCAATTCTTTGAAGATGTTGATCAGTGACGGCGGTATGCGAACGTCTTCGGAAACCGAAAAACTCAAGCCATGCGCCTGGTTTGGACCATGATAAGGGTCTTGCCCCAATATGACGACCTTAACCTGATCAAGCGGCGTCGTATCCAGTGCGTTGAACCACAACTTTGCCGGTGGGTATATTTGCTTTCCGGCATCACGTTCTGATTGCAAAAAAGCTTTGAGTTTTTGCATATAATCACTGTCAAACTCATGGCTTAGATGTTTAAGCCAGCTTTCATGTAAATGGACCATGTTCACTCAATTGCCTATTTTGTTTAAGCTCGGTTAGCTTCGTTCTAACCGTTACTGAAAGCGAAAATATGCCACATCAAATCGTAAAGCTGAACACAAACGGGCAAGGGCTGTATGAATTTACGTCAGATGTGCAACGTTTTGTAAAAACGTATGCGCCCGCCGATGCTTTGCTAACACTCTTTGTTCGGCACACATCGTGCTCGCTTCTTGTGCAGGAGAATGCGGATAGCGAAGTGCAATCCGATATGAGAGCATTTTTTGCGCGTCTGGTGCCTCCAACCAGCGACCCCTCAATGTCATATCTCAAACATACTTATGAAGGACCGGACGATATGCCCGCGCATATCAAAGCCGCTTTGACACAGACTTCGATTGGAATTCCGGTGATTGACGCAGAGATGATGCTGGGAACATGGCAAGGGATCTATCTGTTCGAGCATCGCGACAGGCCCCATGCGCGGCAAATCGTGCTGCATTTGACCGGCAATACCTAATAAAACTTTAATTGTTTCAAGTGCATTTTATCGTCATGAAAAAACTGCACAGACACCACGCCAGAATCGCAGCAATGGCATTACTTGTTTTGGTTCAAAGTTGTGCGGCTGCTTCCGTGGCCGGTACGGTTGTAGGATCAACGGTGAAGGTTACGAAAGTCGCAGTCAAAGGTACGGTAGGTGCAGGAAAACTGGTTTACCGCGGTGGTAAAGCCGTTGGAAGAACGGTAACAGGCGGCGGTGGCTATACTTCGAACAACGATTATGCCTATTCAGGGGAAAGCTATCAGGATTATGACGATAATACGCCGAGCTGCTTAAATCCGGACGGTTCCTATTCACCGGCTTTGCGCGGTGCAAGCGGCGAGTATTTCTGCCCAAACTAAAATATAAGCTCGCTCACATAACGTTTTCGTGAAGAGTAGGCTGTAGATGAAGCAATATTTTGCCTTGGTCCTGCCTGATTTGACCAGCTATAAGATCACAAAACAAAGTAATCTTGGAGCTGTTAATGTCTCAGTCAATGCTGATTTCCCGCCGTAATGCCCTTCTGTCCATGGCAGCAATACCTGCCGCGCTGAGCGTAACCAATTTGCCCGCTTTTGCACAGAGCGCACCGGCATCTGAAGGCAGCGTTGATATGGATAAATTGCTGGCTGACAATGCTTTGCCGGAGATGTTTAAAGGCGAAGAAGATGCGCCGGTCACAATCGTTGAATATGCATCAATGACGTGTGGCCACTGTGCGAACTTCCATAACAATACGTATCCTGAGTTGAAAGAAAAGTATCTCGACACTGGTAAGGCACGCCTGATCATACGTGAATTTCCGTTTGATCCGCGCGCGGCAGCGGCATTTATGTTGGCCCGCTGCGCACCAAATGATGCTTATTTCGCAATGGTTGATGTGCTTTTCAAACAGCAGTCGACATGGGCCCGGGCGGAAAATGCACGCGCTCCATTGGAAAACATTGCCAAATTGGCCGGTTTTACACAGGAGTCGTTCGAGAAATGCTTGACCGACCAGCAGCTTTTGAATGATGTGAATAAGGTGCGGGAACGTGGTCAGACCGAGTTTGGTGTGAACGCGACACCGACATTTTTCATCAATGGCGAAAAATACGCCGGAGCGCTGACAATTGATCAACTGTCTGCCATTATTGACCCTCTGCTCTAAGCAGAAAATCATCGCGCAAGGCGGCTTGACTTTGCGCGGGGGCAGCGGCGCATGAAATTTAACAAACTGCGCCTTCTTGGCTTCAAGTCATTTGTTGAACCAACAGAATTTGCGATTGAGCGTGGCCTGACAGGTGTTGTCGGCCCGAACGGGTGCGGCAAGTCCAATCTGGTTGAAGCGCTGCGATGGGTAATGGGCGAAAGCTCTTACAAAAACATGCGCGCTTCGGGCATGGACGATGTTATTTTCTCCGGTTCGGGCACACGCCCGTCACGCAACACTGCCGAAGTAGCCCTTTTCCTCGATAATGATGATCGCACAGCGCCCGCCGCGTTCAATGACAGCGAGTTATTGCAGGTAACGCGCCGGATCGAGCGCGAAAACGGATCGGCTTACCGGATCAACGGCAAGGATGCACGCGCGAAAGATGTGCAATTGCTGTTTGCCGACCAGTCTACCGGCGCCCGTTCGCCTTCAATGGTCGGGCAGGGCCGCATTGGCGAGCTTATTCAGGCGAAACCGCAGGCACGACGCGCACTGCTAGAAGAGGCTGCGGGTATTTCCGGCCTGCATTCGCGCCGTCATGAAGCCGAATTGCGCTTGCGCGGCGCTGAAAGCAATCTGGAACGGTTGGATGATGTGACATCCGAACTGGAAAGCCAGATCGAAAGTCTGAAGCGTCAGGCGCGTCAGGCCAATCGCTTCCGTACATTATCAAGGGATATTCGTCAGGCAGAGGCCACGCTCTTCCATTTGAAATGGGTGCAGGCAAAGGCCGCCGAGGCAGAGAGCCAGTCCATTCTTTCCAAGGCAACTAACGAAGTTGCCGAACGTGCGCAATTGCAGATGGAAGCGGCACGCCTGCAAGGTATCGCACAAAAAGCTTTGCCGCCTTTACGTGAGGCCGAAGCCGAGGCCGCCGCCGCATTGCAGCGACTGACAATCGCGCGTGATCAACTCGATACAGAAGCAGAGCGTCTGCGGGCAAGAAAGCGCGAATATGAGCAGCGTATTGCGCAATTAGCGACGGACATTGAGCGTGAAGAACGTATGCTTGTCGAAAATGCTGATATTCTGGCCCAATTAAGTGAAGAAGAAAAAACGCTACGGGCACAGGATGAAGGCACTGACGAGCGCGAGGCCGAACTAGCTGCAAAGGTAGAGACTGCCAAAACAGAGCTGGAAGCCTCAGAAGCGGAACTTTCTAAAATTACCGCTGAACGCGCCGAAGCCCAGGCACTGCGTACACAATTACAACGCCGCATCAGCGAACTGAGTGATCGCCGTTCACGGCTTGAAACACAGGAACGCAATGTCGATGCTGAACTAACGGCGCTCAACGAGAAAATCAGCAAGCTGGATGATCCTGCTGAAAAGCAGGCACTTGTTGAGAAGGCTGAAGCAGCGATAGTTGAGGCGGAACAGGCTGTCACAAAAACAGAAGATGATGTGGTCAAAGCACGTGCTGCTGAAACCGCATTGCGCCCTGATCTTGCAGAGGCGCGTGAGGCGCTCAACACGCTTGAGGCTGAAGCCCGTACGATTGCAAAGCTGTTAAATGCCGGCGGCAATGATCTGTTTCCGGCGATTATCGAAAGTCTGAAGGTTGATAAGGGCTTTGAAACTGCATTGGGAGCGGCGCTCGGCGATGATCTGGATGTGCCGACAGATTCAAGTGCTGCTGTCTATTTCGCCGGTGCGAACGCTGCTGCTGATGATCCGCAATTGCCTGACGGTGCAATAGCGCTGGCAAACCATGTTCGTGGCGGCGAAGCCATTGAACGTCGTTTGAAGCAAATTGGTGTTGTTGCCGATGAAGCCGCCGGCAACTCTCTTGCGCCCGCACTTAAAGCAGGTCAGCGCCTTGTCACCAAGCAAGGCGCGCTTTGGCGATGGGACGGATATCGTGCGGCAACCGATGCACCCACAATGGCAGCGCAGCGTCTGGCGCAGAAAAACCGTTTAAGCGAGCTTGATTTAGAAATCGTCGAAGCCACCAAAGCAAAAACGACGATAGAAACATCTATGCAGACCGCCGAGACGGCAACGCGTAACGCTGTACAAGCTGAAAATGCTGCCCGTCAAACATTGAAAGAACGTCAGAATGACGCCCGCAAGGCCCGCGATGAACTGGCTGCTGCCGAACGTTCGTCAGGTGAATTGTCGCGTCGCCGCGCTGTTTTGGATGAGTCCTTCGGGCGTATCCGAACTGATTTAAACGAAGCTGTCGGCGTGTTGGCCGAGGCGGAAGCCGCTTTGGCCGCTGAGCCGGAGGTGACATCTTTTGATGCGCGTCTTCAGAGCCTGCAGGCAGGCGTTGCAAAAGACCGTGCCGTTCTGGCTGAACTGCGTGCAGAGCACCAGGGCTTGGCCCGTGAAGTGGAGGCAAGACGCAACAGGTTAAACGCGATTGAACGCGAAACCAAAAGCTGGGCAGAACGGCGCGCCAATGCAGATAGCCAGATTGCAACTCTGCGTGCGCGGGAAACAGAAACCCAAAAGCTTCTGGAAGAATTGGCTGATAGTCCGGGCGAATTTGAAGCCCGCCAGCGTGAGCTGATACGCCAGATTGAAGCTGCTGAAGCAAAGCGCAATGAAGCAGCCGACAGGCTTGCAAAGGCGGAAACATCTGCCGGTGAGGCAGACCGCGCGGCAACGGCGACTATTCAGGATCTGTCAACAACCCGCGAAGGCCGCGCACGTGCGGAAGAGCGCGCTGCCGCCGCATCTGAGCGTCGTTCGGACATTGAAGCCAGAATTCATGAAGCGCTCAATTGCGAGCCGCATAAAGCATTCGAACAGACCGGCTTGGCGGTTGACGATGCGATGCCCGAGATGGACCCAACTGAAAAACGCCTTGAGCGCCTGAAAATTGAACGTGAGCGTTTGGGCGCAGTGAACCTGCGCGCGGAAGAAGAGCAAAACGAACTGTCCGAGCGTTTCGGCTTGATCACTTCCGAACGCGAAGACGTTGTTCAGGCTATTGCAGAGCTGCGTTCGGCTATTTCATCGCTGAACAAGGAAGGGCGTGAACGCCTTCTTGTCGCATTCGAAGCGGTGCAGGACCATTTCAAACGTCTGTTTACGCATTTGTTTAACGGTGGCACAGCAGAATTGCAGCTTATCGAGAGCGACGATCCGCTGGAAGCCGGACTGGAAATTATTGCACGCCCGCCGGGCAAAAAACCGCAAACGATGACGCTTCTTTCAGGTGGTGAGCAGGCTTTGACAGCCATGGCGTTGATCTTTGCCGTGTTCCTGACTAACCCCGCGCCAATCTGCGTTCTTGATGAGGTTGATGCGCCGCTTGACGATCACAATGTGGAGCGCTTCTGCGACCTGATGGACAAAATGAGTGCGGAAACTGACACGCGTTTTGTGATTATCACGCACAACCCGATCACAATGGCCCGAATGGATCGCCTGTTTGGCGTTACAATGAAAGAGCAAGGTGTATCTCAATTGGTATCCGTTGACCTTCAAGAGGCTGAAGAGCTTCGTGAGGCAAGCTAGCTCTATCATTTGAAGTATTGAGGCTTATAGTGCCGTATTTGGAAGTCGTTGAAGCTGTAACCCGGACAAAGAATTGCACTGAATGAGAAAATGGGTTTACACATTTGCCGACGGTATGGCCGAAGGTTCAGCTGCTGATGTAGCGCTGCTGGGCAGTAAAGGCGCAAACCTCGCCGAGATGAGCCGCATCGGACTGCCGGTTCCTCCCGGATTTACAATCACCACTGATGCTTGTAACCGCGCATTGCAGGATGGCGAAATTCCGCAGCGCGTGCGCGAACAGGTTGATGCGGCGCTCCGTCATTGCGAAATCATGAGCGGCAAGAAGTTTGGCGCAATCACAAATCCGTTGGTTGTATCGGTGCGCTCCGGTGCCCGTGTGTCCATGCCGGGCATGATGGACACGGTGTTGAACTTGGGCCTTAACGATGAAACCGTTGAAGCCTTAAGCGAGCAAAGCGGCGATGAGCGTTTTGCTTACGATACTTACCGGCGTTTTATTCAAATGTACGCAACGGTGGTCATGGGGTGTGATCACGCATTGTTTGAAGACATACTGGATGCTGCACGCGAAAATGCCGGCGCTTCGAGAGACAATGAACTTGGCGCCGAAGAATTGCGCGGCATTGTGAAATCCTACAAAAACGCCATTCAGGATGATCTAGACGAGACCTTTCCGCAGGACCCGAAAGAACAATTGTGGCGCACAGTTGAGGCCGTATTTAAAAGCTGGAACAATCCGCGCGCAGCCACATATCGAGCTTTGCACAACATTCCGGTAGAATGGGGCACAGCAGTGACTGTGCAGGCCATGGTATTTGGAAATTCAGGCCGTAATTCTGCGACAGGTGTTGCTTTCACGCGAAACCCTTCCACCGGCGAAAATGTTCTTTTTGGAGAGTTTCTCGTTGATGCTCAAGGTGAGGATGTTGTTGCCGGTTTCAGAACGCCTGATCCGCTCAGCATCGTTGATGACAAGCCCGGCGCTTCGATGCAGGAACGGCTGCCGGAGCCCTATAAAGCTCTGACAAGTCTGGCCAATGATCTTGAGCAGCATTTTGGTGATATGCAGGACATCGAGTTTACCGTTGAAGCGGGAAAACTGTGGCTCTTACAGACCAGAGCGGGCAAGAGAACGGCCAAAGCTGCAATTCGTATCGCCATTGAAATGGCCAATAGCGATGTGATATCGCGGCAAACCGCATTAATGCGCGTTGATGCGTCCTCGCTTGATCAATTGCTGCACCCGTCAATTGACCCTGATGCGAAGCGCAAAATTATCGCATCCGGTCTGCCAGCATCACCCGGTGCAGCGTGCGGCGAGATTGTTTTTTCGTCTGCGGATGCTGTGGCTGCAAAGGCGGAAGGGCGCGATGTTATTCTGGTGCGGCCGGAGACAAGCCCTGACGATATTCAAGGCATGGAGGCGGCTGTCGGTATTTTGACATCGCGCGGCGGCATGACCAGCCATGCAGCCGTAGTCGCGCGCGGAATGGGCAAGCCGTGCATCACCGGTGCCGGAGGAATGCGTATCGACAAGCACAATAAAGCGCTTGTGACAGGCGGCGTTATGCTGCGTAGCGGTGATTATCTGACTTTGGATGGTAACCAGGGGCAGGTGCTTGAAGGCAAACTGCCAATGGTTGATAGCGAGTTGTCGGGCGATTTTGCAACGCTGATGGAGTGGAGTGATGCCGAGCGCCGGCTAAAAGTCCGCACCAATGCCGACACACCAACCGAAGCGCGTGTTGCCCGTAATTTTCAGGCTGACGGTATCGGTCTTTGCCGCACGGAGCACATGTTTGCCGAAGGTGAACGCTCCAACATTATGCGCGAAATGATTGTCGCCGAAACCGAAGAGGAGCGCCGTGCGGTGTTGGATCGGTTGATGCCTATGCAGCGCAGCGATTTTATCGAGCTGTTTGAAATTATGCAGGGGCACCCGATTGCCATTCGGCTTTTTGATCCCCCTTTGCATGATTTTTTACCCAAAGAAGAAGAGGCAATCAGAGAATCTGCAAAAACTTTGGGTATAGACAGCTCAAAAATGATGCGGCGCGTGGAAGAACTGCGCGAAATCAATCCCATGCTTGGTAACCGTGGTGTCCGGCTTGCGATTTGTTTTCCGGAAATTGCTGAAATGCAAACCCGTGCCATTTTTGAAGCTGCAATTCTAGCCGGTAAAAAGTCAGGCGAACTGGTTGTGCCTGAAATCGTTGTTCCGCTTGTCGCTTATAATGCCGAGCTTGAATATATCCGCACGCGCATCGATAAGATTGCTGATGAAGTGATGGCGAGCCATGATCAGAAGATTGAATATCTGGTGGGCTGCATCATTGAATTGCCCCGTGCAGCCATTCGGGCTGAACTGATCGCGCAAAGTGCGGACTTTTTATCGTTCGGCACAAACGATCTGACGCAGACAACACTTGGCATTTCGCGTGATGATGCGTCGACTTTTCTGTCAACTTACCTGCGTAAAGGCGTTATCCAGCTTGATCCGTTTATCAATCTCGATGTCGAGGGCGTTGGCGAATTGATGCGTATCGCGACTGAACGTGGCCGCAAAACAGAACCTGAACTACTCTTGGGAATTACCGGCGAACATGGCGGCGACCCTACATCTATCACCTTTTGTGAGAAGCTCGGGCTCGACTATGTTTCCTGTTCGCCATATCGCGTGCCAATTGCACGTCTTGCCGCCGCACAGGCCGCAATCTCCAAAAAGGCGGGTTAGTTTCAGCTTTCAGAGCCTGAATAGGATCGTGATTGCGCCTTTGCAGATTGATTGGTAAATCCAGTGCAGCACACTGCCGCATCGGCGGCCAAATCGGGTAGTTGGAATTAAAGTATGCGACCATTGCCGAGACGACTGCCTTCAAGATCGGCAAAATGGGCGATGCGTGTTGCGCTTTTCACACCTGTTTTAGCCATATTATCCGTTCTTGCACACCGTGGGTCGAGTGTGGACACGTTCGGTTTTCTTGTCCTTTTGGCCGTCATTGCATTACTGGGCCTTATAACGCTTGTTCTTGTCATTGTGGCTTTTCACAGCCTTTGGACGTATGGAAAACGTGGCGGCCGCCGTGCCACTTGGGCGCTGATACTGACGGCTATTGTATTGGCACCTTTTGTGTACGCAGCGACATTATGGTTCACAGCGCCATTGCAGGCCGATCTGTCGACAGATTTAATCGACCCGCCGGTTTTTCGTTCGGAACTCGCTGAATATGGTGACAGTGCCGCAAGTATTGTTGCCGGTGAACTGCGCGACGGTTATCCGGCTATTACAGGACGTCAATACGAGGCACCGTTGGAAATTGTGCTTGATGCGGTTTTAACGCAAGGAGAGCTGTTCGGGTGGCGTGTTGTCGACCGTTCGGGACGTATCGGCGCGGATGACGAATTGCTGGTGGAGTTTATGCATCATACAACACTATTGGCTTTTCCAATCGAGACAGTTGTCCGCATCACGGATGAGGGCGATACAAGCTATCTCGATATAAGGTCTAACATGCCTGATCTTATTCATGATCTTGGCACTAATGCGCGCATTATCACTGAGTTTTTGCGCGAAATTGATCTGACGCTGGTTGGTCAGGTGGGCGGCTAGGCTTCCGGTTGGCGCATCAATCTATGCTTTCAATAAGCTTGAAACGTTTTTCCAATGACGGATCTCCGTCACAGGAAACCAGTCCTTTATCAACCAACGCTTCTAACTGGGCAAAAACGGACAGTCCCGCCGCACCGTGCAGTCTTGGATCGGTATTACGATAGATTTGCCTCACCATTTCAGGAATGGTTTCATCGCCCTTTGATAAGCGTTCCAAAATCGCGCGCTCGCGCATTTTCCGGTGGGTCTTTAATCCCCGCACGAACTGTTTCGGATTGTTGACGGGGCCGCCATGCCCGGGAAAATAAATGCGGTCATCGCGCGCAAGCATTTTATCGAGCGAAGCCATATACTGGCTCATTGAACCATCGGGCGGCGCGACGATGGATGTTGCCCACGCCATGATGTGATCACCGGTAAAAACAATGCCGGTATCAGTTAGGGCAAAAGACAGATGATTGGCCGTATGGCCAGGTGTCGCGATGGCCTCTAGGGTCCAGCCGATACCGTGCACGCGCTGGCCATCATTTAAAATATCGTCAGGTTTGTAGTTTCGGTCCGCTGAGGCATCGAGGGCATTGATTTCACCCAAATGCAGTTCTCTTGCAGCAAAATGCGGCGCGGCACCGACAATTTTTGCCCCTGTACGGCCTTTTAGATTTGCGGCCAGCGGCGAATGGTCAATATGTGTATGGGTGATAACAATATGGCTGACATTCCGCCCGCCAATTGCTTGCAGCAAGGTTTCTAGATGGGCTTCGTCTTCCGGGCCGGGGTCGATAACAGCAAGCACATCCTCGCCTAAAATGTAAGAATTGGTTCCCTGAAAGGTAAAAGGTCCGGTATTGCCGCATGTGACCCGCATGACGCCGGGAGCGACTGAAACAGCATTGCCGTGCTGCGGGTCGAATTTCGTGCTGAACATATCTTTTGTAGACATTTTGGGACGTTTACTCGTTCTGCTTGCCGTAAATCACAATGGAAGTTATATCTTTGCTTATTGACGTGTGAAGATGCGCGCAATGGCTATAAATAGATTCACGTAAACAGGATTATTATAATGGCAACTTCAACTTCTGCACAGGCGCTGATTTACCGTGCGTTGCCCGATGCAAGTGCAACGCGTATTGCAGGTTTGGTCGTGTTGGCAATCGTGGGATCGCTTTTACTGACAATTTCCGGACAGATTAAAGTGCCGTTTTATCCGGTTCCAGCAACGCTTCAGACATTGGCTGTATTTATGATCGCCGCAGTTTACGGCCGTAATCTTACTGTTGCGACTGTTGCACTTTACTTGGCGCAAGGCGCTGTTGGCTTGCCTGTATTTACAGGTGGTGCAGGGCTCGCCTACATGGCTGGCCCAACAGGCGGATTTCTTGCCGGTTTCCTTGTTGCTGCTGCTGTTATCGGTTCTGCTGTGGATCGCGGCTGGGGCGCAAACGCATTTAAATTGTTTGGCGCAACACTTTTAGGCGCTGTTCTGTTGATGGGCATTGGCTACCTTTGGCTTGCAGGTTTGATTGGTGCAGAAAAAGCATGGATCTATGGCGTTGCGCCATTTGCCTTGGGCGAGCTTACAAAAGCGGCGCTTTCATCTGCGCTTATTCCTGCGGTTGCCGCGCTTTTCCGCCGCAAATAACGACCACTACATCCACTTTAGAACCGCGTCCTTTTGGGGCGCGGTTTTTTATTGAAGTGTTGCGTAGCCTATTGATTAGCAACATCTTACCGTTGAATAATTTGCTCACTGGTAGCATGGTGGGCATAATATAGTCTGCTACGGCTTCAAAAATAATAAATATGTTCCGATGCAAGGGACAACAAGGAGTGCCAATGGCGCAAGCAATATCATTTACGATGAATGGTAAACCGGTGCGGGTTTCTGTTCGCCCGGATACAACTGTGCTCGATCTTATTCGTGGGCCATTGGGTGCAACGGGCACCAAGGAAGGGTGCGCGGAAGGCGATTGCGGTGCTTGTACTGTTTTGCTCAAGCGCGAAGGTATCAATGGCGGCGTCGCCAATGCGGCCAATGCCTGTATTATGACTGCCGCACAAATTGATGGCGCTGAAATCACAACAGTTGAAGGTCTGGCACATGAAGGTGTCTTGAACCTGCTACAGGAAGCGATGGCAGAGAACGGTTCCTCACAATGTGGTTTTTGCACGCCGGGCATTGCCGTCGCACTCACAGGATTGCTTGCAAATAATTCCGCACCGAACGAAGAGCAGATACATGATGCATTGGCAGGAAATTTATGCCGCTGCACAGGCTATCGCCCGATTGTGGAAGCTGCGAAAAAAGCGGCAGGCAAAATTCAACTCGCGGCTTCGGCCGAGACATCGCATTCAGCCTCCAGCGAAGAAATCAGTTTCGATGGTGCGGTTGCAAGATGTCCGACCTCTCTTGCCGAATTGCTTCAAGCGCGCCGTGAATTGCCCAATGCAACGCTGTTAGCAGGCGGAACAGACCTTGGTGTCGCACGCGCTGCCTACGAGAAGGATTGGTCGTCTATTATCGTCACCAACAATGTTAAAGAACTGCGCCAGACACAGGAAGACGCAACAGGCTGGACATTTGGTGCGGCGGTTACGTGGCAGGAAGTTTTGAACCATGTGGGTGAAGCCTTGCCGAGTTTCGGCACATTGATCCGCCGGTTTGGCTCTACTCAAATTCGCTCGATGGGTACAATCGGCGGAAATATTGGCACTGCCAGCCCGATCGGCGACGGCCCGCCGGCATTAATCGCGCTTGGTGCAAAAATTACATTTGCCTCAGTGGATGGCGCGCAAAAGACGATGCCGCTTGAAGATTTCTTTCTGGATTACCGGAAAACTGAATTACCGCAAAACGGTGTCATCGTGAGTGTTCATATTCCTAAACCGAAGGCGGATGAGCATTTTCGCGTCTATAAAGTCTCCAAACGGTATGATCAGGATATTTCAACGGTTTGCGGCGCGTTTTGGATTAAGATGTCCGGTGATAATATTGAAGATGTACGCTTGGCATTTGGCGGCATGGCGGCGATACCCAAACGTGCGCGCCAGGCAGAAACAGCTTTGAAGGGCAAACCTTTGACCGCAGAAAACATTTTTGCCGCAGGCCAGCTATTGGGTGAAGATTTAACGCCTCTTACTGACTGGCGTGGCAGTGCAACTTACCGCGAGCAAGTTGCGACGGCCCTCATAAAGCGTTTCATGCATGATCTGAACGGCGAAACAGTGGAGGTGATGGCATTATGAATAAACACATGCAAACGTCATCAATTGAACGTTCGACGGTCGGTAAAGGTATTGCCCATGATAGTGCGAAAAAGCATGTCGCAGGGCAAGCAATTTATATCGATGATATGGCAGAACTGCCGGGCACACTTCATGCTGCTTTGGTTGTATCCACAATTGCCCATGGCATAATCAAATCTATCGATGCGGCAGACGCTCTCGCGATGCAGGGCGTGCATTTGTTTCTGACCGCAAAAGACATTCCCGGTCACAATGATATTGCACCGATCATGTCGGGAGAGCCGCTTTTTGCCGATAAAAAAATTGAGCATCTTGGCCAACCCATTGGCGTTATTGCCGCCGATAATATCGAGTTGGCGGTAAAAGCCGCACATGCGGTGAAAGTCGAGTATGAGGTGCTTGAGCCTGTTCTGGACGTGGAAACGGCACATGAGCGCAAAGAATATGTGCTGCCGCCGCAAGAACTCATTCAAGGCGATGTCGATGCAGCATTAAAAGACGCGGCCCATGTGTTTGAAGGGCGATTGGAAATCGGCGGGCAGGATCATTTCTATCTGGAAACACAAATAGCGTACACGGTTCCCGGCGAAGATGACGACATGCTGGTCTATTCTTCAACACAGCATCCGACCGAAGTGCAGCACCATGTTGCTCATGTATTGGGTAATCTGGCCAATTCGGTCGATGTAAAAGTGCGCCGTATGGGCGGAGGCTTTGGCGGCAAGGAAAGTCAGGCAACGATTATTGCTTCTGCCGCTGCGCTGGTTTCCCATAAAACGCGAAAGCCGGTGAAACTACGCCTGAAACGTGCGCTCGACATGACAGCCACAGGCAAGCGCCATGACATGGTTTCCAAATGGCGTGTCGGTGTCGATGCTAACGGCAAAATTCTTGGCATGTACGTGGAATATCTGGCGCGCGCCGGTTATTCCGCCGATCTGACAGGCCCTGTGATTACCCGCGCTATCACGCATACAGATAATGCTTATTTTGTGCCGAATGCACGCATTGTCGGTCATGCGTGCAAGACAAATACGGTTTCAAATACAGCGTTTCGCGGTTTTGGCGGTCCGCAAGGTGTTATCACCTCAGAGGCGATTATCGACCAGATCGCACGTGAATTAAATCTTGCCCCGAATGATGTGCGGGCCATCAACTATTATGCACCCGATAACGGAGAGGTAACGCCTTACGGCCAACAGGTAGAACAGAACCAGCTTGTGCCAGTTACCGAAGCGCTGCTGGCATCTGCTGACTGGGATCGCCGCCGCACTGAAATCGACCGTCACAATGCCACCAACCCTGTCATTCGCAAAGGTTTGGCGATGATGCCGGTTAAGTTCGGTATCTCTTTTAACCTGCCATCGCTTAATCAGGCGGGGGCTTTGGTACATGTTTATCAGGATGGCTCTGTGCATCTGAACCACGGCGGAACCGAAATGGGGCAAGGCCTTTTCATGAAGGTTGCCCAAGTGGTGGCGGAAGTATTCCAGATTGATGTTGACCGTGTAAAAATTACAGAAACGCAGACAGGTAAAGTACCCAATACGAGCGCAACAGCTGCCTCGACAGGATCTGATCTGAACGGCATGGCCGCATTTAATGCCGCATCCGCCATTAAATCGCGCATGTTGGGTGTTGCAGCGAAACATTTTCAAACAGATGAAACGGATGTCACTTTTAAAGATAATCAGGTCCATGCGAAGGGGCAGTCGATACCATTTTCCGAGCTTGCAAAATTAAGCTGGGCGCATCGCGTTTCGCTTTCTGAAGCGGGTTACTATGCGACACCGAAAATTCATTGGGACGCAAAAACTCTGAAGGGCAGACCTTTCTTTTATTTCACCTATGGCGCTGCTGTTGCAGAAGTGGCGATTGATACAATGACAGGTGAAAGCCGCTGTTTGCGGGCAGACATTTTGCAGGATTGCGGTGAATCCCTCAATCCGGCAATCGATCTGGGTCAAATTGAAGGTGCTTTTGTACAGGGTATGGGTTGGCTGACTTGTGAAGAGCTCTGGTGGGACAAAGCGGGCAGGCTACGCACAATAGGGCCATCTACCTATAAAATTCCGGGCTCACGCGATGTGCCGCCTGAGTTCAACGTGTCCTTGCTCAACAATGCTTCCAATATCGAGGAAACTATTTTCCGCTCAAAAGCTGTTGGTGAGCCGCCGCTGATGCTGGCAATTTCCGTTTACTTGGCTTTAAAAGATGCTATTGGATCAAATAAAGATAGAAACTTTGATCTTAAAACACCTGCGACACCTGAGAATATACTCAGTAGTTTGAGTGGGTCTGCCAACAGGTGACCGGTGTTCGCTCTGTTCTTCCTCAATTAAAAGAAAACACGGCTGATTTTTTGTTTGAAATGACGGTTGCGTTAGTATCTGTGAGTGCCCGTAAATATTGCTAACTCAAAAATTACAAGTCTACGCCATTTGGAAATCAGACGGATCCATCCTAGCTTGGATAATATTTTAGAGCGCCGGTTTAGTGGAGCTATTTGTAGTAGAAATTGCTGCTTTAAGGATGTAGTGCTCCTGAGACGGTGTAATGCAGGTACTTTTGATTGAGATTCATGAAGAATTTTTGGCAACGATTTCTGGCGTCTGACCCAGCGAAGTTATCCAGACGCACTAAGGGCGCTATGACTATTGTTCTGGATGGTCTTTTGCTTCCTTTTAGCTTGTGGGCATCATTCGGCTTTCGGCTAGGAATTATCGACCCAACGACCTATGTGAATTCCGGTGACTTGATCGCTATTTTAGTCATCTCCTTTTGTACATTAGTATTTTTTCGTCTCTATAGATTAAAATTGAATGCATTTGATATTACCGCAATAAGCAAACTTGCCCAGTATTCTTTTTCATTGGTCGCGATCGCAGGGCTAGTCGATTTTTTCACATATACTGGACTACCACGATCAGTGCCAATTTTGTACGGTGCAGTTTTCTTTATGTTTGCTATCGTTTCGCGCATTTGCGCGATTCGATTTATCAATAGCTTTTTCGGTCAATATTCATCTGTAGATTCAGTTGCAATTTATGGTGCGGGGGCTGCGGGTATTCAATTAGCTACAGCATTGAAGCAATCACGAGAAGTCAAACCTCTATGTTTCATCGATGACAATCCAGCATTGACTGGGCTTATTATTGGTGGCTTAAAAGTCCGCAAGCCTGATAGCTTGGAAAAACTCGTAAAAAATGGTTCGGTTCAGCGCATATTGATTGCAATTCCGTCATTATCTGGAAGGGATCGTATTAGACTAGTTAAAAAGCTTTCTGATTTAGGTTCGGAGATTCAGGTTGTGCCTTCATATGTTGACTTGATTTCCGGGCGAAGCAAAGTCAGCGATTTGCGGACAGTCACGCCTGAAGAAATTCTTAGTCGCGATATGGTGGATTTAGATAGTCCACAGAGTCGGCAAACCTACGTCGATCGTTCTGTTATGGTGACGGGTGCGGGGGGCTCGATTGGGTCTGAACTCTGTAAGCAGCTGCTCTCATGTAAACCAAAAAAAATAGTAATGTTTGAGCGTAGTGAGCGTGCATTATATGAAATAGATTTAGAAATACGGGAGCTAGCTAATTTAGCAAAAGTAGAGCTAGTTCGCTGCTTGGGTTCAGTCACCGACAGGCCCGCAGTGGATGCTGTTATAAAAAACGAAAGCGTGGACGTTATAATACATGCGGCTGCTTATAAACATGTTCCGTTAATTGAAGAGAACGAGCTCGAGGGCGCACGAAACAATATCTTGGGAACATTTGAAGTTGCGGACGCGGCTTGTAAAGCCAAAATAGAACGTTTCATTTTGATCTCGTCTGATAAGGCTGTGCGCCCTACAAACGTAATGGGAGCAACGAAGCGTTTAGCTGAGCTGTTGATACGTAGTATTCAAAGTAAATCTAAGATCACTAAGTTTTCTACGGTGCGGTTTGGTAACGTGCTAGGTTCATCTGGGTCTGTCGTTCCGCTATTCAATAAGCAAATTGCTAAGGGCGGACCGGTAACCGTCACTCATGCCGACGTAACACGCTATTTTATGACAATTCCTGAGGCTGCAAGGTTGGTGCTTATGGCTGGTGCCTATTCGAAGGGCGATGATCTATTTGTCTTGGATATGGGTAAGCCGGTCAAAATAATAGAATTAGCGCGAAAAATGATAGAACTTGCTGGCCGCTCAGTGCGTGATGAAGATGACCCGTACGGAGAAATCGAAATAAGGATCATTGGATTGCGCCCTGGAGAAAAACTATATGAAGAACTGCTAATCGACAATGTGTCAAAAAATACGTCTCCCCACGAAAAAATATTTCTAGCAAATGAAAGAAAGATAACTGAAGCTGAAGCGGGGGATATGATAGATCGGCTGAAAAAAGCCTTGCAAGAAAGAAATAGCTATTCAATCAGGGAAATTATTGAATGCTATGTTGAGAGACCTCTTACTTGATACAGGTAAGCAGAAAGTATTGGAATTTGGGCGGCACAGCAATTCGGCTGCATGCAAGTCAATAAGAGCCGAAGGCCCTGACTAAAATTAACGAAAAAGTGGAACTTTCAAGAAGTTTAATCATGAACTTTTTGTTTCGTTGGACAATAACTTTCATTATTAATTTTATCAGCGGATCAATTACGAAACCTATAGTCGGAAGGTTAGAAATATTCCATGACCAGAAGAGTTGCTGTTCCAGGTGCTAGTGGTTTTATTGGTAGTCAAATCGTGCCTTTATTAGAAGATAAAGGATATGAACTGACCTTGATCGGTCGTGATAAATACAAGCTCACTGCTTTATTTCCTGGCCGCCCTGCCTTTGATTATAGCGAATTAGATATTGCATTGACCCAAGTCGATGCAATTTTACACCTTGCAGTGCTAAATAATAATGCCGTAGCGACTTCAAAAGAATTTGAGTCTGCCAATATTGACTGCTTAAATCGGTTGTTTTGAAAGCAAAAAAAGCAAAAGTAGAGAAGCTCATTTATACGGCGACTATACACCAAAACGTGGGGGCATCTCATTATACTAGTTCGAAAAAGGAAGCTGAGCATATATTAAAAAAACTAGAAACAATGAACATTACAATTTTGCGTTTGCCATTTGTTTATGGCGAAAAATTTTCAGGAAAGTTAAGCTTCCTGAATGGTATGCCACACCGGCTTGCTCGTTATTTTTTCAAACTTCTGGCTGCTTTTAAAGTCACACTCCATATTAGTGCATTGGTCGATTGTATCGATACTAATTTAAAGCTGGTTTCATCTGACGAAGTTATGTTATCCGACAAACAAGAAAATAATTTGGTTTATGCAATAGTGCGCCGCGCTTTAGATATAAGCTTCGCACTCTCTATTATCGTCGTTTTTTGGTGGCTATTGTTATTAGTATGGTTTGCAGTCAAGATGACATCTAAAGGTCCAGGTATTTTTGTACAGCAACGAGTTGGACTTCATTGTAAACCCTTCTTTCTTTACAAATTTCGCACCATGTTAGACGGTACAGAGCAAGTCGGTTCGCACGAGATTAAAAGCAATTCAGTAACAAAAATTGGAAGGTTTTTACGTAAGACAAAGATTGATGAGCTTCCCCAAGTTTTCAATATTTTACAAGGGAATATGAGTTTGATTGGTCCAAGGCCATGCTTGTTGTCACAATATGAACTTGTTGAAGTGCGCTCGAAGTGCGGCGTATATGAAGTTTTGCCTGGAATTACAGGGTATTCGCAAGTAAAAAATATTGATATGTCTAGTGTAGAACATCTTGCCAAAGAAGATGAAAAGTATATTAAAATTCGCACGCTCACTTTAGATTTTCAAATTTTGGTGTCCACAGTTTTAGGTTGGAAGCTGCTGTGAGTCCCTAGTCTGGAGCTTGGGTTTCGTGTCAGATGCATTCGCAGACGCCTGGCGGTTCCGTGTATTGGCGTCGTGGATGACTATAGACGCGAATACCTGTCGCTTGTGGTCAAAACGTAGGGCGTATTCGGTTTTTAGTAGAATTCCTATTTTTTCCCTTATAACAGAAACAAGCTCAACCATATCATTTCGAAAGAAATAGTAAAATATATGAATTATCTCTATAAACACAGAAACCTAATTTACTCTCTCGCTAAACGTGAATTAGAAGCACGGTTTCGCGGCTCCGTTTTAGGCTTATTTTGGCTTGTCGTGATGCCAATATTGATGTTGTTGGTCTATTCATTTGTATTTGGAGTAATCTTTAAAGCTCGATGGGGAATTGATGGAGGGGATGGCAATCAATACTCTCTTATTCTTTTTGCTGGGCTTATTGTATTCAATATATTTGCTGAATGTATTAGTCGTGCACCAGTTTTGATCACTGGCAATGTAAACTATGTCAAGAAAATTGTTTTTCCTCTTGAGGTCTTGCCTCTGACGATTTTGATTGTGGCTCTCTTTCAGGCAGCAATTAGCCTGCTAGTTTGGCTAGTTGCTCACTTTATTATCTTTGGTATGCCCCCTATAAGCGGTATTATGTTACCGATTGTGCTGCTCCCATATTTGCTTGTGGTTCTTGGGTTAAGCTGGTTTTTAGCGTCGTTAGGAGTCTTTCTCAGAGATGTATCGCAGGTGATTGCAATCGTAGTGACCGTTTTACTCTTTATGTCACCTATTTTTTATCCAGTCTCAGTTGTGCCGGAGAGATTTAGGCTGTTGTATATGCTTAATCCAGTCACCACTGCGGTTGAAATGGCGCGCGATGTGTTGTTTTTTGGCCGCCTTCCTGATCCTATAGCCTTTGGCTTGTTCACTTTAGTCTCTATAATTGTGGCATGGTTAGGTTTCTACTGGTTTCAAAAGACACGGAAAGGATTTGCCGATGTCCTCTGAAACAATGATCAGTGTAAATGAATTAAGTAAATGCTACATGATGTACGACAAGCCAGAGTATCGGCTTTGGCAAATGTTATGGCGCACCAGAAAGGCTTGGTCTAGGGACTTTTGGGCGCTGCGGGATATTACTTTTGATGTTCGCAAGGGAGAAACGGTGGCCGTTATCGGTCGAAATGGTTCAGGTAAGTCTACGCTATTGCAGTTAATATGTAATACCTTGGAGCCGACGCGCGGTAATGTTCAAGTGGGAGGCAAAATTGCTGCCCTTCTTGAGTTGGGCGCGGGCTTTAATGCTGAGTTCACTGGAAGAGAGAACATTTATTTAAACGGTGCCATTCTTGGTATGGAAAAGTCTGAAATGGATGCTCGCTTTCAGTCGATTATTGATTTTGCAGATATCGGAGATTTTCTAAATCAGCCCGTTAAAACTTATTCAAGTGGCATGTATGTGCGCCTTGCCTTTGCTGTTGCTATTCATTGTCAGCCTGAAGTTTTGATAATAGATGAGGCGCTGGCTGTCGGGGATTTTTTGTTTCAGCAAAAGTGCAGCCGCTTTATGAAGGAACAGTTCTCGGATGTTACTAAATTATTGGTTACCCATGACATGGCTGCTGTTGCGAATATGGCTGACCGCGCAATAGTGCTTCATCAAGGTAAGCTAATTTACGATGGGGATCCGCAAAGTGCTATTCGCGAATATCAAATCGTTGCGCGGGGCGGGAAGCATGTAACACATATTGCGTCAGATAAACATGCGGATAACAGCGAGAAGTCTAATGAGGATATTTTAAAAGCGTATGCAGAACGCGACTGGATCACTATAAATGAACATACTCTCAGTGGCAGTTTACGCGCTAGAATTCGCAAATGTGCCTATGAAGTTGATGGTGTTTCGGGGGTGGGGGCGATAGGTAGCGGGCAACAGTTAGTGATTGATTTTGAAGCGTCAATAGAAGGACATTTAGATCAGGTGATTGTTGGTTATCAGGTGCAAGATAGGTTCGGTAGTGTGATTTTTGGTGAAAATAGTATGAGTTCTGATTTTTCGTTGCCAAATTTAGACGCCGGGACGTGGAGATTTAGTTTGATGTTCGATTGGCCGATCGTTGCGCCCGGAAAATATGCTGTCACCTTAGGGATCGGCTCTGGTTATGATGCCCTATCTCATAGTATTGAATGTTGGGCACATAATGTAATCATTTTGGATTCCTCATCGGATGTTGATGTCCACGGTTTATTCAATGTTGAAATTTCACAACTCACCGTAAAAGAATCGAGCCAATGAAGCAGAAAAGTGCGTGCAATAAATGGTTATGTTTAGATTCTCAATTTGAATCTGATCTTCTAAATCCAAATTTAGCGACATCGCCGTGGTCGGGACACCGTCAATTTGCTTTTGATCTCATGGTATTTATGCAGCCACAAGTTGTTGTGGAACTTGGTACGCATTATGGCTGTTCTTTTTTTGCCTTTCTTCAGGCCGCAAAAGATTTCGACCTTGATGTCTCTATTTATGCGATTGATAGTTGGGTTGGAGATGAGCATGCAGGGTTCTACGGGGATGATGTTTTCGATCTTGTAAAAACAATAGTATTTCAACATTTCAAGTCTCAAAATGCTGTCATGTTGCGTAAACGTTTCGATGAAGCGCTCAGTGATATTCAAGACGGTTGTATTAATCTACTTCATATTGATGGACTGCACACCTATGACGCTGTGAAGCACGATTTTGAAACTTGGCTACCAAAACTTGCAAAAGATGGTGTAGTGCTTTTCCATGATATAGCTCCTGATACAGGTTATGGTAGTGCAAAATACTGGTCTGAAATTAAACATAAATTTCCCCATTATGAGTTTTTACATCATAGTTGGGGGCTAGGTGTTTTGTTTCCAAAGGGGGATTTATGGCATCATGAAATTAACAATGGAAATCATAGTGGGTGGTTAAATATTTATCGCTACCAAGCGGAAAGTAAGCTTTTAAAAAAGCAGCTTTTATCAGCCGAAGCAATGATTGATGATCGCGATAAGGCGATTCAATCTCAAACGACGATGATTGACGATCGCGATA
>NZ_JXMU01000014.1 GCF_001293565.1 Ahrensia marina
TGCGATTCAGTGAAAAGCAGACACGCTCTAACTTGTCACGAACGCGCGTGCCGCATCAGTAAGATCAATCTGAGCCGCATCGAGATTGCGCTGCAATGACCGAACCTTACCGGTACCGAGCAACACCGAACAAGCTGCCGGATGATTCAAGCCGAACTGCAATGCGGCCTCAGCCAGTGTCAGCCCAACCTCTTGCGCCTTTTCCTGAAGAATATTGACACGGCCGACAATCTCTTCCGATGCAGGACTATAATCAAACCACGCCCCCGGCACCGGACCGGTGGCCAGAATACCGGAATTAAAAATACCGCCCAGCACAAGACTTGTTTGCTGCTCTTCACACAATGCCAGCAGCCCTTCTTCGGCTTGCCTATCCAGCAATGTGAGACGCCCTGCCAGCAAGATCACATCAAGCGGCGTTTCCTTCATCACATCAATACAAACCTGCGATTCATTGACCCCCAAGCCGATGGCACCGATACGGCCCGATTGTTTAAGATCATGCAGCGCGCCGATGCCAGAGCCGAGCAAGTCATTCATATGCCGCGCACCGTCTTTAGCGCCGTGCGTTAAATCGCCGATATCATGGACGTAAATAATATCGACGCGAGACGTCCCCAATCGTTCGCAGCTATTCTCGAAACTCTCGCGAATACCGTCCGCACAATAGTCGTAGCGCACATTATTTGGCAGAGGCTGCACAAATCCGTCCGCTTCTTCCATTGGCTCACCGGCCGATAAAACGCGGCCCACCTTGGTGGAAATAACGTAATCATCACGCTGTTTGTCTTTAAAGAATTGCCCCATGCGCTGTTCTGACAAGCCGCGCCCGTAATGAGGGGCCGTATCAAAATACCGGATACCGGACTGCCATGCATAATCCAGCACGGCAGACGCATCGTCATCACTGACTATTCCGCCCAGATTACCGATACTCGCGCCGCCAAAAGACAACGAAGTTACTGAAATGCCCGTCTTGCCAACAGGTTTGGTTTCAATCTTCATTATGCTGCCTCCCGATTACGGATAACGATATTTTGTAGAATTGGTTTGTCAGAATGGTCGCCCTTTTCTGCTGCCCAATCGAGCATGGCCCTTATCCGGCGCTGCACCTTCTGCTGGTGGTTCTGAGCGATATCAGCAATTTTGTGATCCAGAAACGGATTGGCAAAACGGTCCATTGTGACCGGAACATAGGCGTCGAATTTTTCTTCAAGTCCCGCAGCGCAAAAAGCCGGTCTTACTTCCTCGGCCAGCACTTTTTTCAAAGCGGTAAGTTCTTGCTCATCATCCATCAAGTGGCGCACAAGCACATCAGCAGCACCGTTCGAAGCAAGCCAACGGTCTGCAAAGAAGCTGTGCCCCAGATTAAGCACAAACAATTTAAGCGCTTCGATTTCATCAAGCGACTCGACAATTTTAATGCCTTCATGCTCGCACGGCACTTTCAAACCTGGCTGGTTTTCAATCGCCCATAAAGCATAGGGTTCGGCTACGGCACCTGCCGGTTCAAGCGGCTCGGAGACAATTCTGTCCACCAGTGAGTTGACCCAGATCACCTCTTTTTCAAGATATTGCTTGAATGCTGCACTATCATTTTGCGCGATTTCGGCCACGCGCTGTTTCAGCACAGCGCCGTTTTCAGCAATCAACTCCATCGGCATAATCTGGATTGGTTTTCTATTGGCTTCAAAGCGCAAGCGCAGCAGATGGGTTAGTTTTGCAGGATAAGACATTGCCTGATCAAACGCCCTGTCCATATCGCATAGCTGCGGGGCAAAGCCTTTATCGCCGGTATTGGATAAAACAAATTCGACCTCTTCGACAAAAACCCGCGCTACTTCCTGCCAGTCGACCGCTGTCGTCAATGCGCGCGCGACACTGCGCACCTTGATTGTTTCCTGTACTTTTTTCCCCTCATCAAGCCCCTCCACGCGCACTGGATAAGACCCGACCAGTCCTTCAAGCCGTTTTGAACGCGACGGATCGCCGGAGCTTTGCACAATTGTGATCGGGCCGGCATTTTGCCCGCGATCCATAGCCTGAGAGACAAAAAGGTCGACATGCGCTTGCAGAAATCGGCTCGTTCCAAACTGTAAAATCGGCGTGGGGTGCATCGTGCAAAGTTCCTTAATGCCTGCGGCGGGATATATATCTATAATGTTTTTAATAATACAAAACATTCCAAGTCAAGCAATCATCGCCTCTATCAATTCTTGAAAGAAGAATGCGCAAAGCACTAACCATTAAAATTTGTATTGATACATTTACCGGGCGTTAAGGCTAGCACCACTCACTTTCAATTTTACAGATTCCATTAACAAAGCCCCGCTAGTTTCGCCGCAGACAAAACAATGGGGCACATGGTTTATGTTTGAAACTGAATTGATAGTAGCATTTGTTCAGGCAGCCGGCACAATGGCGCTGACTGCACTGGCGTTCGGAATCATCATTCGCACGGCATTTTCGCCTGTACAAAAATCGATGATAATCGGGGTATTATTTTCTTTTGCCGCGATATTCGCCATGCTAACGCCTGTCGAATTTGCACCCGGCATCATTATCGATGGCCGCGGCATCATGGTCGGACTTGGGGCTGCCTTTGGCGGGATACCCGCAGCTATAATCGTTTCAATGTCAACCGGCGCAGCGCGTCTTTATATCGGCGGCAACGGGGCGATAGCGGGCACTGTCGGTATTTTGCTTGCGGCAGCGTTGGGCTTGATCTGGATGAAGATGAGCGCGTGTAACAAGCGCCCGAAATTCCAACATCTTCTTTTTGGCGGCGCCTTTATCTCGCTCCAGTTTTTCGCTGTATATCTTCTTCCCATTGAACTGGCGAATAAACTTGTGATGAGTGTTTACCCGATATTGCTACCGGCCTACATCACATCGGCAGTCGTACTTGGCACACTTATTGAGCGCGAACGCAAACTCATTGAATCTGCACGCAAACTGGAAGCAGCGGCCAATACGGATGCATTGACAGGGTTGATGAACCGCCGCGGACTTGAAATTTCCATTGCCAGCACACAACAGAATTCAGGCAAGGTTGATTCCGTCGTCGTTTTCGACCTAGACCATTTCAAATCCGTCAATGACAAATACGGCCATGAAGGCGGCGATCAGGCTCTGGTCTCATTTGCGACCATTTTGAAACTCAATGCGCGTGAAACAGATGTTGCTGTGCGTATTGGCGGAGAGGAATTTGCCTTGTTTCTACGCGATACAACCGCCAAGCAGGCTGCGACAATTACCAAACGTATTTTGCAAAGCGTGAGAACAACACCTATCCACTCTAATGGACGCAGCTTCCCCGTAACGGTCAGCGCCGGTGTTTCTCAATTCTGGGCAAAAGACACCGCATATTGGCAGGCAATCCGTGAAGCCGACCAAGCATTGTATCAAGCCAAGAATAATGGTCGCGATCAAATGGTTCAGGCGACAGATTTAGTCGCCGCATAAATTATCGGTCTGCTGTTTGCGCAAAAAGCTGTGTGTAGAAGTACAGCGCCTTTGCAAACAACAAAGCTGAATTTTACAAAAGAATGACCACGCAATTCAACATGACATTCTTTTGCCAAAACCAGTGCCATGACCAGTTTTCCCAAACTACGCGCCTATATTGACCAGCTGACTAACAGCGATCATGTCGACCAGATTATCATCGATCAATATATGCGCGCAGAAGCGCCCGAAGGCGCGGCAGGCGCTGCATTCAAGGCCGCTATGCAGGAAGTTGAAGCGTGGATATTTCCATTGCGCATTTCGGCTGAATTCGGTGATCAGTTCGCGCTTGACCGCGCAAAACTGACCATCAATTCAGCAATTGATGAACTGCAAATGGTCTGTGCGGTTACACCGGATGCAGGCCTTCAATAATCGTAGCGGCTTTAAGAAGCGCTGTTTAAGGCAGCGCTCATTTCCCTGATTGCATCACCGATTTTTGCACCATAGCGCAGCAGTGATCCGCCAACCAGATACACACAATCATCGCCGTAAGTATTATACATTTCCGGCAAGCGATCGATGCTCATTCCACCGCCCGGACTTGGCAGGATTGCCTTGCCGATACCGGTACCGGATTTGCAGGCATCAACAATTTCCAGGCACTGTTCCTTGTTGAAGCCGAACCGGCCGCCATAGTTCGGAAACACGCTGATGTCAGCACCTGCCAAGCGCATAAGATCACCCAGATAGCAGCCGTGAGAGTAGCCGGTATCTTCAGATAAAACAAAAGGTCCGGCGAATGACGGATGGGCCATAATTGGCAGGCCGAAACTGTCATTGCGCGCTAAGCGTTGCATGGCGTCAAAGCCAAACAATCCGGGAATAAGTAGCAAGCCTTGCGCGCCATGTTCTTTGGCATAAAACGCCAGTTCCTCAACCTCATCGCCATGCCCGCCAATATTGGGCAGGTACATCGCTTGACTAGTGTCACCTTTGGCCTTGCGTTCGGCATTGGCTTTTTCAACCGCTTCAGCACAGACAGGAATACGGTCTTTAAACAAGGCGTTTTTCTGGTTTGAAAGCCCGTGATCTTCTTTGATAATGTCCGCGCCGGCCAATGCGGTCTGATAGCAAAGTTCGGCAAGATCCTCGACCGTCGAGCCTTGCGGCTTGATAACGGGGCAAACAAACCCGCCCGATTTCTTGCCAATCACTTTGCGCACGCCATCTGCGCCAAATCGTGGGCCGGGGAAAAGTGAACGCACATCTTCATTGAAAGAAAACTCGATGAGTTTGACGCCTTTCAAAATAGACGCATTGCCAAACATCACATTGAGAAGCTGCGGCAATTCTTCCCCCGCAGCATCGATATGATAGCTTATGCGCGCGCGCCACGTCCTGTCGGTTTCAGCTTCAACAGATTCCACTTTTCCCAGCACGACATCTTCAATGTAACCGGATGGCACGACATCGCGCGGAATCTCTACGGTGTTTTCAAGCGCAATCGCTGCCGCAAAATCATGTGCTTCGCCTTGCGTGTCTGCAAACAGACGATAGGTTACACTGAAGCGGTCCATTACAGCGCCTCGGCTTTGACAAGAGAGTGAACGTCATCAACGCGCGCAGCTTCCATATCTTCTTCAGTGATACCGAATTTCTGCCCCATAATGTCTTCAATGCCGCCGACAAGTGCAAGCGCATCCAAGCCGTAATAACGCATCAGATAAGCGCGCGATCCGCCATGTGCATAAGTGTCTTTTAAGCCCAGACGGACAAGGCGTTTGCCGACACCGGCATCCGCCATTGTTTCGGCAACAAGCGAGCCAATGCCGCCTTCAGTGACATGGTTTTCAATGGTCACAACACCATGCTTGACCGACCCGATATGGTCGAGCAATTGCTTGTGATCAAAAGGTTTGATCGTATGCAGGTGAATGTGACGGATCGATAGTCCGGCCTCTTTGAGTGCAGAGCGCGCACGCATGGCCTCTTCTGTCGTAATGCCCGATGTGACAACCAGAATGTCATCACCTTCTGACAGCACACGCATTTCACCCACTTTAATCGGCGTATCAAACAGACGCGGAACAGAACCGCGCAACACACGGCACCAGACAGGACCGTCGATTGAATCTGCGGCTTCACAAATACTTTCCACCTCGGTTGCATCGCCTGTTTCCAATATCGTCATGTTCGGAATGGAGCGCATCACCGAAATATCTTCGATAGACTGGTGAGTCATACCACCCGGCGTTGTGATGCCCGGTAAAAAGCCCATCAAACGCACCTTGCGCCGCGGATAGGCAATCGAGGCCATAAGCTGGTCATAGGGGCGTCGATACATAAACACACCGAACGTATGAATGAACGGACGGAAACCGGCCAGACCAAGCCCGCCGGCAAAACTCATCATATTTTGCTCTGCCATACCCAGCGACAGGAATTGATCAGGGTGCCGGTCACGGAAACCATCGACTTCACATGATGATGTCAGATCGGCTGAAAGACATAAAATTTCCGGCTTGCCGACTGCGAACTTTTCAAAAGCAGACGCATAAGGGCGTGATACCATTTCTACCATAATAGGCTCCATCTTGCGTATGCTCCAAACAGGAGCGCACACGCATCAGTAAAATCAGTGACTGTAATCGATCGGCTCAACGCCCAGATCTTTAGCAATTGAAACATTCATGCGGGCGCGCTCGTCCTCGGATTTAAAGCGCACATAATGAAGCCGCGGAAAACGTTCTTCCAAAATCGGCATCGAATGAAACGGATTTGTATTGGCCAGAATGATGAGCGGCTTGCCCTCATGCGGTTCTTTGACCGCATCACGCATGGCGTTGATATCATGGCCGTCAATTTCGACACAGACAGCACCGAAGTTCTGGAATTTGGTTTTAATATCCCCCACTTCCATCACGCTGTCCATGGCGCCATCGCATTGCTGCTTATTCACATCCATGATCGCATAAAGGTTATCAATGCCGTGGAAGCTTGCGGCCTGAACCGCTTCCCATGTCTGGCCTTCCTGCACTTCACCATCGGACATATAGACCCATGTCCGGCCCGGCTCGCCTTTGAGTTTGCGGCCATAGGCAAGCCCCGCGCCTGTCGACAGACCTATGCCCAATGTGCCGTTGTGAACTTCCATACCCGGTGAATGTTCCGCACCAATCATCTCAACCGACGAGCCGTCCTTGTTGAACATCTCCAGCCCTTCAGGCGCCATGCGTCCCACCTCAATAAGGGTGGCATAGGCAACCAGAGCGTAATGCGCCGGCGCTATGAAAAGACGGTCATATTGCGGCTCGAACGGACCGTTATAACCCGCGCCAGTATGATAATCAGGATTATCAGCCGAAGGCACACCTTCAAACGGTTTCGGGATCATCGGCAGGGTTGGATCACCCAGCTTCAGCTCTTCATTGTACAGCCAGGCCAGTTGCTCGCCCGCCGAACAGGCTTGAGACAAATATCCGCCATTATTGCGCATGGAATGCTCAAAAACGCGGCGCCTGATGCCCAGTGCAACTTCTTCAGATGTTTTCTTATTGCGCATAGTTCAGCCCTCTTCTCGCAATTCGGCACCCCGAATTACATGGATATAAATTCATGATGGTTTTGACCGTATTCTTAAAAAATCACGCCCTTGCGAAGCAGAAAGCATCCGAAAGGACGCGCTTCACCTGTCTGGACAACAGCGAATGCCATCTTTGATCTTTTGTAAAATTCTTGTCGCTCAATCGAGCCAAATCTGTTTTCGTTGCCGGGAATATTATTCAGCACATTGGCGACTTCCTGATGCACTGGGCCAAATTCATCCGGCGCATTGTCAATTTCCATGCGAAGCGCAGAATGGTCGACAAAAGAGTCGAGCGGCATAATGCCGGTAATTACTTCAATACACTTCACGGCATCAATACCGAGCAAATCAATCGGCTTGTCCACTTGGCAATGTGCGGCGGTCGATGCCGCTGGAAAATTTGCATCCACAATGGCGATTTCATCACCATGCCCCATGCTTGCCAGTACAAAAAGCAACTCCGGCGATATACGCCCGTCTATGCCAATTAACATTGTCCAGTTTCCGTATGGTTGGCCAAGGCCATAAGCGGCCTTGGCTATTTTTATTTACCTCAGCAAAGGATTAGCGCTTTGGAAGTGGAATCCAGTCCGCAACAGAAACATCAGCATGTTGGAACTGGGGCATTTTAGAACCTAGATCGTCCATGTTTTTGATGTCGTTTTCGTTCAGGAAATCTTGTGTAATCAATGTAGGTGGAACGATCACAGACGCGCCCGGATTTTCACCGGCCAGCATCAGCGCCAATGTGCGCACAGATACTTCACCAACCACGGCAGGGTTTGTTGCAACCGTTGCAACCCACGCAGAACCCGGTTCGCGCATAGCAGAGATATCCGCAGTCGAAACGTCCGCTGAATAGATGTCGATGTCATCTGTCAGACCGGCTTCATCAACCGCAATTTTCACACCTTTTGCAAATTCGTCATAAGGCGCAAAGACAACGTTGATATTCGGGTTTGCCTGCAAGACGGAGCGTGCCTGGTTGGCAACCGAGTTTGCAATCGGGTTATCCATAGTGCCGAACATGGCAGCTTCTGTAATGCCCGGATTAGCTTCCTTGACTTCTTTCCAAGCGACATCGCGGCGATCAAGCGGCGCGATACCAGGCACATAAACATAGCCCGCTGTGAATTCGGTGCCGTTGTCTTCAATTGCCTGATCTAGCGCTAATTTGCCAAGCTGGTAGTCTGACTGTTCGACTTGCGGAATAGCCTCGTTTTCAACATTCACGTCAAAAGCGACAACTTTGATGCCTGCATCAACAGCGCGCTGCGCTGCTTCCTTCATCGACTCTGTAAGGCCGTGCTGGATGATAATGCCATTCACACCAAGTGAAATCGCCTGATCAACCATGTCCGCCTGAAGCGCCGCATCCTGACGGCTGTCAAAGACACGAAGGTCAACGCCAAGAGCCTCTGCCTGAGTTTCAACACCTGACAGATAGGATTGGAAAAAGTCACCGGTCGACAGATAGCGCACGAGCGCAATCTTAACATCGCCCGGCTTGTCGAATGGTGCCGGCATATCAGCGGCAAACGCTGATGCGCCAATGGCAAGTACCGATACTCCGGCACCAATTAGTTTCAACATTTGTCTTCTCAGCATATCAAATCCTCCCATGGGTTTATCTGAGTGTTCCTAAGCTTTACGAGCCGCCGAACTTTTCGACGAAAGATAGAAAGTGAATACGAGCGCGCAGACCAGAACGGCGCCCTTAACGAAATCTTGGGTGTAGTAAGGTGCGTTCAGCATTGTCATGCCCTGCAAAAGAATGCCGACAAAAAGAGCACCGATAGCCGTGCCAAAAGCATTGGGTCGTGCAGCACCAAGAACAGCAAAACCGATCAATGCGGCAGCGACGCTGTCGAGCAGCAAATTGTTGCCCGACGCGATGTCCCCACGGCCCAAACGCGCAGCAAGCAAGATGCCGCCGATAGAAGCCGTTACGCCGGAGATCACATAGGCCATGATCTTGTAGCGGTGCACATTGGCACCCACCAGTTCAGCCGCGCGCTGGTTTGAGCCAATCGCATACATCAAACGGCCATGACGGGTATATTCAAGGAAAATCCAGACCGCCAATGCAACCAGCAGGAAGATCACAACAGGAACCGGCACAAGACGTTCCAGAACCAAATCGAAACGGTGCCTGCCAAGCCAAAGGAAAGCGGCAGAAAATGTGCCTTCCGCTGTGCTTCCGTCTGCAAGGCTCATACCCGTTGCAATTGAATTGCCTTGTGTGGGAATACGCTGCAGACCGATGAGCAGGAACATCATGCCCAAAGTTGCCAGCAGATCCGGCACTTTCATTTTAACAATCAGCAGCCCGTTCACCAGACCGACAACAGCGCCCATAACCAGACATAAAAGAACGGCAACATAGGCAGGCTGTTCAAGCACAACCATCGAATAGGCTGAAAGCATCAATGCCGAGGTTGCCACAGAACCGATGGACAGATCAAAGCCATCGACAACCAGCGTACATGTAACGCCGAGCGCCAAAATACCCGTAATCGCAACCGATTGGAAAACGAAAACAGCCGAACGCGCACTAAAAAAGCCCGTTGCTGCAAGGCTGAAATAGACCGACAGTCCGATCAATAGAATAATAAAGCCATACCGTATGGCAAATGACCGCAAGTCTTCATTGCGCATTAGTGTCGTTCCTCATGCAGCTTTTTCGCCTGTGATTTGTGCAACCAGGGCGCCCAGATTTATATTTTGATTGGTGTGTTCCCCAACAATGTTTCCTTCATTGAGAACAACAATTCTGTCAGCAATTTCAATTGCTTCATCGATTTCAGCAACAAATACTATGGTTGTACGCTTGGCCGCGGTTTCGCGGATATGGCGTCCAATGTCGCGGCGTGCGCCAATATCAACCCCCTGAAACGGCTCATCCAGCAGCAACACACGGCTTGGTTTTAACAGCCAGCGGCCAATCATGACTTTCTGCTGATTGCCGCCGGAAAGCGTGCCGATTGAATCTTCCTCAGACTGGCAAACAACCCCGATCTGGCTGATCATTTCAGTTGCCGCACGGCGTTGTTGACGCCCGTTAATGAAAGAAAAATGACTGAAGGCACGCAAGAACGGCAGGCTCATATTGTCTGAAATATTGAACGCGCCGACGACAGCATTATTGCCCCGGTCTTTTGGCGACATGAAGACGCCTGCATCAATCGCAGCGCTTGCATTTGCCGGATTGTACGGCTTGCCGTCAATTTTCATGGTGCCGCTTGCAGGCTTTCGCAAACCGAAAATGATATCTGCCAACTGGCTTTTGCCGCTGCCAAGCAAACCGGTTACCGCAATAACCTCACCTTCATTCGCCGTCAGATCAAATGCCGGCCAATTGCTTTTAAGCGACAGGTTTTCAATTTGAAGCACCGGTGCGTTAGACACTTTCGGCACAATATTCACTTCGGTCATTTTGTGACCGAGCATCGCTGTAACAGCGCCTTCGTAATCAAGATTATCCTGCTCGAAGACGCCTGAAACCTGTCCGTCGCGCATGGAAATAATACGATTGGCAACCCGTCTGATATCCGACATGCGATGCGAAATATAAAGAACCGCAACGCCTTGATCGCGCAGCCGGTCAATCAAAGCAAAAAGACGGTCTGCCTCCGACGCTGAAAGCGAAGATGTCGGCTCATCCAAAATCAAAACTTTCGGCGAGTGGGCCATCGCGCGTGCAATAGCAATCATCTGCCGGTCCGCGACACCAAGGTCGCTCACCCGAACCCGCACGTCCATTTTCAGGCCCATAGACTTGGCAATTTCTTTGGCCTGCTCGCGCAGCACTCTGTCGCGCACAAAGGTTTTGGCATCCGCTTTTGTCAACTGGTCCAACATTAAGTTGGTTGCAACATCCAGATCTGGAATAACGCCATCATCGATATTCTGGTGAACAGCCACCACACCTTGTGACAAAGCTTCAGCAGCCGTTGCCGGCGCATAGGACGCCCCGCCAAGATTCATATCACCTGCATCCACCGAATGAATGCCGCAGATAGCCTTGACCAAAGTCGACTTACCGGCACCATTAGCACCCATAAGAACCGTCACAGAGCCGGCATTCAACGCAAGGTCGATCCCTTTCAAAACTTCGTTTCTGCCGAAGCTTTTGCGCACGCCTTCAATTGTTAGAACGGTTGTTGTCATTGCTCCTCCCAGAGCACCGATGGTGTATTTTGAAGCGCTATCGTGACTCTTATTTATTCTTATGTCAACAGCCTTGACAATTGACTATTTTTATTTTCTTTAAAGGGCAGGAGGTACCCATGGAAAAGGCTAGCAATTATCAGGAGCTATCGGTTGAAACGATTGCGTCACGGCTTAAAACCATAGATGCAGTCACGGACCGGATAGGCATTGACGGGTCAAAATGGCAGGTAAAAGAGGTTGGTGACGGCAACCTGAATCTGGTGTTTATTGTGGAGGCACCTGACGCAACCCTGATCGTAAAACAGGCCCTGCCCTATGTGCGCCTTGTCGGCGATTCATGGCCATTGCCTCTTTACCGCGCCTATTACGAGCATGAAGCATTGGTGCGCCAGCAGCAACGTGCGCCGGGCATGGTGCCTGAAATCTTCCATTTTGATAATGAGCAGGCGCTTATTATTATGGAGTTTCTCCAGCCCCATGTCATTTTGCGTGGCAAATTGATCGCCGGTGAAAAAGTCGCCAACCTGTCTGAAACAATGGGTAAATTCTGCGCGCGCACAGCATTTCGCGGCTCAGAATTGTCGATGAAAAGCGCTGATAAAAAAGCCGATGTCGGTCTTTTTTCCGGCAATGTCGAAATTCCGGCCATTACAGAAGCATTGGTCTTTACCGACCCTTATTATGATGCGGAAATGAACCATTTCACGCCTGAGCTTGACGGCATCGTCAAGAAGCTTCGCGGCGATGTGGCTCTTAAAGCCCGCGTTCAAAAAATGCTGATGAAATTCGCCTCCAACACTGAAACAATGGTTCATGGCGATTTGCATTCCGGCTCGATCATGTCCACCGACAGCGACAACCGCGTTATCGACCCGGAGTTCGCGCAATACGGCCCTATGGGTTTTGATATCGGCATGCTGACGGCCAATTTCCTTATGGCCTATTTCAGCCAGCCCGGCCATCGCAGCCAGGATGATCTGAAAGACTATCAAAGCTGGATACTGACAACGATCACCGAGATATTCGAACATTTCTATGCCGAGTTCCGTCATTTATGGCAGACTGAACGAACCGGTATGCTTTATCCCGCTTCACTGTTTGAAGATCAGGGACACGCATCAGACGCAGCCTGTGACGATGTGCTTGAGCATATCTTTGAAGACGCGATTGCGATCTGCGGCATCGAGATGCACCGGCGCGTTTTGTCTCTGGCCCACAATGCAGATTTCGAGACCATCGAAGACACGGCAGTAAGAGCGCCTTTGGAAGCGCGGAACATCATGATGGGCGCGAAACTCATTTTGAATGCCGAGAACATTAAGGACATCGAATCCCTAACGACGATGGCCGAACAGTTTAACACAGGAGACTACCTATGAAGGTAAACGGAAAACACTACCGCTCGCTGTGGTGGAACGCTGAAAATGACGTTTTAGAAATTATCGACCAACGATGGTTGCCGCATGATTTCAGAACACAAACGGTCGGCACGATGGAAGAGTTTGCCGACGCTATTGTGGAAATGCGTGTGCGCGGCGCGCCGCTCATTGGCGCAACAGCAGCCTATGCAATGGCACTGGCTATGAAAATAGACCCGTCCAATGACCATCTTGAAAAGTCATGGCAATATTTCAACGCAACACGCCCGACAGCGGTCAATTTACGGTGGGCACTGGACCGCTGCAAAAATGTGCTGCTGCCGCTTTCTGAAGATCAGCGCGCAGATGCAGCGCTGGAACTGGCGCATGAGATTGCCGATGAGGATGTCGAGATCAATGCGCAGATCGGCAAGCACGGTCTGGCAATCATTCAGGAAATCGCCAAATCTAAAAAACCGGGCGAGACAATCAACATCCTGACCCACTGTAATGCGGGCTGGCTTGCAACCGTTGACTGGGGCACAGCGACAAGCCCGATGTATCAGGCCCATGATGCAGGCATTCCTATCCATGTCTGGGTGGATGAAACACGGCCGCGCAATCAGGGCGCGCTCACCTCTTGGGAGCTGGGCAGTCACGGCGTGCCGCACACCTATATCGTTGATAATGCCGGTGGCCATCTCATGCAGCATGGCATGGTCGATCTTGTGATTGTCGGCACTGACAGAACAACCAGCCGCGGCGATGTGTGTAATAAAATCGGCACCTATCTCAAGGCATTGGCGGCCAAAGCAAACAATGTTCCTTTCTATGTCGCACTGCCGTCGCCAACGATTGACTGGACAATTGCAGACGGTGTGGCCGATATTCCGATCGAAGAACGCAACGCACAAGAAACAACCCATATTCAGGGGCTTATGCCGGATGGATGCATTCAGACGGTGCAGGTCACGCCGGAAGGAACACCGGGCGGCAATCCGGCCTTTGATGTGACGCCGAACAATCTTGTCACAGGCTTGATTACGGAACGGGGCGTGACACCGGCAACAACAGAAGGGCTGCAATCGATGTTCCCTGAGTTTGCACAGCCGGCAGCAACGGCCATGAAGGCAGGAGGCTAATTTGCCTGACAGTAAGCCCCGCGCAAATGATGACATTCGCCTTGATCGCCAGGAACGGGCGATCTTGGATGCAACATGGTGTTATTATCACGAGGGGCTTAACCAGAACGAGATTGCCACCAAGCTCGATATTTCCAGAGCGTCGGTCGTCAATTATCTTTCCGAGGCGCGCAAGCGCGGCTACATCCGCATCTCTCTTGATCCGGGTATTTTCACCGAGCATGAATTGGCACGCAAAGTTGCCAACACTTTCGGCTTGAAAGAAGTTAGCATCGCGCCCTCCTCCAATGGTTCAAGCGCCGCGCGTGTTGCAAAAATGGCGGCTGATTGGCTGCCGCATCTTTTGACAAAAGGCGACCGACTGGGCGTTGCCTGGGGCGAAACCATTTTTCAGGTATCCGAAGCCGCGCCCAACCAAACCATAGAAGATCTGGAGATTGTCCAGCTTGTTGGTTCAAGACCGGCATCAAAAGGATTTGCAGCCGAAATTTGTTCGGCCATGCTGGCCCGTCAGTTTGGCGCGCATTGCGTCAATCTGCATGTACCGCTTTTGCTTTCCGATAAAAATCTGGTGCAGCAACTTTTGGCCGAGCCTGTGATTGTTGAACAAATGGCCGCCGTGACCAGTTGCAACAAAACCATTTTTGCCTGCGGCACCTGCAACGAAGACAGCCACATTATGAAAACCGGCCTTATGAATTTCGAGCAGATGGAAAAATACAAAGAGCAAGGTGCAACAGGCGTCATCTGCGGACGATTAATCGATGCCGATGGCAACCACATGCCTACAGATGTCGAAGAACGTATGATCGGCATTACACTCGACAAAATGAAAAATAAAGAAATGAGCTTGCTCGTCGGCTCGGGCCAAAAGCGGGTGGCTCCGATGCTGGCTGCCATCCGTGGTGGCTACGCGACTCATCTGGCGACCTGCGATGAAACCGCGATGATGCTTCTCAAAAAAGCCAACGCATAAACCGGCACAGCCGTAAACGCGCGCGCAAATTTTCCTGCGCGCATGACATTTGAATTAAGTGAAAGAAGATAATGCAGAACAATTGGATCGACAGTGACGCGGCAGCCCTTGTTGAAGAACTTGCCAAAAAAGGCGTCAACGAGGATTTGGCCTTAAGAGTTTACACAACCCGCTTGCTGGGCCGTGTACCGCAACTTGTACTCCACGGCGGTGGCAATACATCGGTTAAAACCACAGCCAAAGACATTACCGGTCAGGAATGGGATGTTCTGTGCGTGAAAGGCAGCGGCTGGGACATGGGCGTCATCGAGCCTGAAGGCTTGCCTGCGGTTAAGATCGAACCGTTGCTACGCACGCGCAACTTTGATTCTCTGTCCGATGAAATGATGGTTGAATTACAGCGTTCCAACCTCATCAATTCCAGTTCGCCCAACCCATCGGTTGAAACGCTGCTTCATGCATTTATTCCGCATAAATTCGTCGATCACACCCACTCGACCGGCGTGCTTGCGATCATCGATCAGGAAAATTCCTTCGATCTGGCTCAAGAGATTTTTGGCAAGCGCTTCGGCTTTGTGCCTTACATTATGCCGGGCTTTGATCTAGCCAAAAAAGCCGCCGAAGTTTACAAGCAAAACCCCGATGTCGACGGTTTGATCCTCGATAAGCACGGTATTTTCACTTTCGCCAATGATGCAAAAACCGCTTACGACCTGATGATTGACGCGGTTACTGCTGCTGAAAACTATGTTGAGAAAAACAGGAAATTTACCTCATTTCCAAAAGCAGACTTACCCGCAAACATTGAAGCGCCAGAAAAAGTATTGCCAATCATTCGCGGCGCGGTCGCACATGTTTTGGGCGGCGGCGAATATGAACGTTTTATTTGTGACTATCGCACGAATGATAAAGTCAGGGATTTTGTCGATGCTGCCGATCTGGCCGAGTTTGCCACCAGAGGCATGCCAACACCGGACCTTTCCATTCGGATTAAAAACAAGCCTGTGATCTTACCTGCGCCGGAAGCAGGCAAAATGACAGAGTTTAGCCAAGCGGTTGAACAGGCCGTCGAACAGTTCGTCAAAGATTACACCGCATATTTTAGCGAGCATGACGCCAAGGACGATATCAAGCGCACAATGCTTGACCCGATGCCACGCCTTGCACTCATCCCGGGCTTCGGCCTCGTCGGCTTCGGGCGAACCTACAAGGACGCCAAAATTGCTGGCGATGTCGGTGAAATTTTCATCGAAACAGTATCGGGCGCAGAAGCACACGGCGCATTCAAGCCGGTGGAAATGGGCGAATTGTTCAAACTGGAATATTGGTCGCTGGAACAGGCAAAGCTTGCCACAGCAAAGAAGCGGCCGCTTGATGGACAAGTCGTGCTGGTTACCGGCGGCGCAGGCGCTATCGGCAAAGCAACTTGTGAGGTCTTTGCCGAGCAAGGCGCACAAATCGTTGTTGCCGACCTTGAACAATACAAAGCAGAAGAAGTTGCCGCAGCATTGGGCAACGGCCATCTGGGGCTGGCATGTGATGTCACCGACGCAAAATCGGTCGCGGCTGCCTTTAACAAAGCAAGCACTCAATATGGCGGCTTGGACATTATCGTTTCCAATGCAGGCGCTGCATGGGAAGGCGCAATCGGTGAACTTGATGATGCAACATTGCGCAAGAGTTTCGAGCTAAACTTCTTTAGCCATCAGACAATTTCACAAGCAGCCATTGAAATTTTCAAGGCTCAAGGCACAGGCGGCTGCCTGCTCTATAATACATCGAAACAGGCGATCAATCCGGGGGCGAATTTCGGCGCTTACGGCCTGCCAAAGGCAGCAACACTGTTTCTATCACGTCAATACGCATTGGAATATGGCGCAATCGGCGTGCGCTCGAACGCCGTCAATGCCGACCGCATTCGTTCCGGCCTTTTGGACAATGATATGATTGCAAGCCGCTCTTCTGCCAGAGGGGTCAGCGTCGACGACTATATGGCTGGCAATCTTTTGCAGCAGGAAGTCACCGCACGTGACGTTGCCGAAATTTTCCTGTCACAAGCCTTGGCAAGTAAAACAACCGGTAATGTGGCGACAGTTGATGGCGGTAACATTGCCGCGATTTTGCGCTAGGCGCACATGCAAAAGCTTTGCTCATTAATTTGGGCAAAGCAAAACATTGCTTAAACGAACCGCTTTGCCCCCACCACGCAGAAAACAACCAGCACAGCGATAACAATCATGGATGCTGCTATGGTTTCGCCAAGCAGGACGCCCGCTAAAAGCAGACCGAAAAACGGCTGCAATAATTGCAATTGCCCGACACCGGCAATACCGCCAAGAGCCAGACCGCGATACCAGAATACAAAACCGACCAGCATGCTGAACACCGACACATAGCCCAAACCAACCCAGGCTTGTGCGCTGATATTTTGCACGGTCGCAGGCAGTGTCATCGCCGCGATAATCAACATGACCGGCATGGATAAAACCAAGGCCCATGAAATCACCTGCCAACCACCAAGACGCCGCGAAAGTGTTGCCCCTTCCGCGTAGCCAAGCCCGCACACGATAATTGCCGCGGTCATAAACAGATCACCCTTCAGAGAACCGCCGCTGCCTTGGAAATATGCAAAACCCGCAACCAGAAGACTCCCCGTCATTGAAAACACCCAAAATGCCGGCTTGGGCCGTTCACCACCGCGCAAGACACCGAAGAATGCCGTTGCAAGCGGCAGCAGACCAATAAAAATGATCGAATGCGCTGACGTCACATGTTGAAGCGCCAGCGCAGTCAGCAATGGAAATCCGGCAACGCCCCCTAAAGCAACAATCAGCAAAGAACCAAGATCACTACGCGATGGCTTTTTCTGGCCGAGTGCCCAAAGCAGAAAACCGGCCAGCAAAGCCGCGATAACCGCGCGTGCGGATGTTAAAAATAGTGGGTCAAATCCATCAACGGCAACACGTGTTGCCGGTAAAGAGCCGCTAAATATGATAACGCCCAGCAGGCCGCTGCCCCATCCAACTGTTGATAATTGCATAATCCTATCCCTGAAAAGAAAGAACAGGGATTACCAGAAAGCGTTGACGCGAACAGTGACAAAACAGTACAATTTGATCAAACTGTATGGCAACAAAATACCATACACTTGATCACTCAAGCCGGAGAACTGGTCTATGGCTGGCACCCGCACTGCGCAAATTATGGATGAAATCCGCGAGAGAATTAGCAACCGTACGCTTGTGCCCGATGAAAGGCTGCCCTCCATTCGCAGTTTTGCAGCACGCATGAATGTGTCGCCATCGACAATTGTCGATGCATATGACCGTCTGGCTGGCGAGGGCATTATTCGCTCGCGGCCGGGCTCCGGTTTTTATGTTTGCAGCACGCTGGCACCGCTTGATCTGGCGACATTAGGCCCGAAACTTGACCGCGAGATCGATCCCTTTTGGGTATCGCGCCAATCGCTTGACGCTGAGGCCGAAATGCTGAAACCCGGCTGCGGGTGGCTGCCGCCGGACTGGATGCCCAACGATGCCATTCGCAAAGCCCTTCGCAAGCTTGCCCGCGCTGATGATAATTTACTGTCCGAATATGGCAGCACACGCGGCGCGAGAAACCTTCGCCAATTGCTCGCGCGCCATCTTTCCGACGAAGGCATAACCATCCGGCCGGAGCAGATCATGCTGGCAGTGTCAGGCACACAGGCGATTGATCTGATCTGCCGCTTTCTGCTGCGTCCGGGCGATAGCGTTGTCATCGACGATCCGTGCTATTTCAACTTTCAGGCTTTGCTGAAGGCGCATGATGTGAAGGTGATAAGCGTTCCCTATACTGTGACGGGGCCGGACATAAACCGCTTTTCTGAAGCATTGAGTACGCACAAGCCGCGTTTATATATCACCAATTCAGCCCTGCATAATCCAACGGGCGCAACCATATCGCCGCAAACGGCCCACCGGCTTCTAACCCTTGCCGCGCAGCACGATGTTACCATTGTCGAGGATGATATTTTCTCGGCGTTTGAACCCTCGCCTTCTCCGCGCCTTGCTGCGCTTGACGGTTTGGAACGTGTGATCAGAATCGGTAGTTTTTCCAAAACGCTATCCGCATCCGTCCGGTGCGGATATATTGCGGCGAAGCCCGAGTGGATTGAAGCGTTGGTTGACCTGCAGGTGGCGACCAATTTTGGCGGGCCAAGCCCCATGGCATCGGCATTGCTTTTTCAGGTTTTAAGCGACGGCAGCTACCGCAAACATATGGAAGATGTGCGGCAAAAATTATCAAAGAAGCGTTTGGAAATCGCAACAAAACTGGAGGCGCTGAACATCAAACCCTGGCTGATGCCGCGCGGCGGATTTTACCTTTGGTGCACCCTGCCGGACGGTCTGGATTCAGCGCGGATCGCAAGCGCTGCGCTTGAACAAAATGTCGTGCTTGCTCCCGGCAATGTGTTCAGCCCCTCACAAAACATGGCGCAATTTATGCGCTTTAATGTCAGCCAGATGTCGAACTCGCAAACTTTTCAAACTTTGAAAACCGTCATGCTGGCAGGCAAAGAATAACGTGTGTTCGGCTACCGCTGTTTACTGCGCCGCGCGCATGGTGGCATTGCCAAACTCGGAACGCAGGCGCGAAAGGCCGCCTGTGCCGCCTGCCTGCTGAACAGACGCGCTGCCGCAGCGGTTGCCATTTGCCAGACATTCATCAAGCACCTTGCCCAATAACCAGCTTGATAAAAACCCGCCATTAAAAGCATCGCCTGCACCGGTCGCATCGACAACAGTTGTTTTAACCGTCGGCTCGGATATCCATTTTCCGCCGCGAAGTGCGCGGGCACCATCGCCGCCGCATTTTACAACCGTCAGCGGTACCGCACCTTCTCTAAGACCGGATTCAACCAGATGCGCATATTCGGATTCATTGGGCAAAAAGACATCAATTTTTTCCAGAAGCGGTTGTAGAGAACTGCCCTGTTTCATAAGGGCTTCATCCCAGCCGCAATCGACGGAAATGGTCATTCCGTTATCCCGCGCTTTTTCAACAAGATCAGGATGTTCGATCAGGCTGCGCAGTTCGCCGATATGCAGATGCCTGAACGTACCTTCCGCGATCGAGATATCCGGCAAAGCCGCACCTGTTTTATGACTGAGAAAAGCACGATCATCATCGCCTGTAATCGCAACCGTAATTTGTGGCTTGTCGCCATAGGCGGCAGCTTTGCAATGTGTTGTCGCCACGCCGGATTTTCTGATATCGCGCAGCACAATCGTATCAAAAGGGCTGGCAGGCAATGTGGCCAGAAGGCAGGCCTCCCACCCTAAAGCGTTGAACGCCGCCGCCGTGATATAGGCACCGCCGCCTGCATGCAGTGACACATCATCGCAAAATATCTCCGTGTTCATGGCGGGCATTTTTGGAACGCCGGTAAACACCAGATCGCAATAAAGCCGTCCGGCACACAAGATTGCATTGGAGAGAGCTGGTGAAGTCACTGCACTGCCATTCCCGTTTTTGCATCAAACACATGAAGATTGGCCGGATCGGCTGAAAGCACGACTTTTTCACCCAGCTCCGGCGGCGTTCGTCCGGACGCTTTGGCGATGACCTCACCTGACGGTGTATCAACATAAATCAGCGTCTCCGGTCCAAGCGGTTCCCTGACGGTGACTTTGCCACTAACGATAGGATCGCCCTTACCCACGGTCAAATCATCAGGCCGCACACCCACCATCACATCAAGCGCGCTGTCGCTTTTCCATTTGGTTTTCAGACTAGAGCCCGCGCCGAGTTTAAGGCCTTTGCCATTCAAAGTGCCGGGCAGCATATTCATGGATGGCGCACCGATAAATTGTGCGACAAACGCATTGGCAGGCTGATGATATACCTCCGCCGGTGTGCCGATCTGCTGGATATGGCCGTCTTTCATAATCACGATACGGTCAGCCATTGTCATCGCCTCGACCTGATCGTGCGTAACGAAAACAATCGTATTGCCTACCCTTTGATGAAGCTTTTTGATTTCAAGCCGCATTTGCGTGCGAAGCTGGGCATCAAGGTTCGAGAGCGGTTCATCAAACAGGAACACGGCCGGATCGCGCACCATCGCACGGCCAATCGCCACCCTTTGTCTTTGCCCGCCGGAAAGCGCATTGGGCTTCCTGTCGAGCAGCGGCACCATATCAAGAATGCCCGCCACTTCCAGAATACGCGCCTCTTTTTCTTCCTTGGATAGTTTGGAAGAGCGCAAACCGAACGCGATATTCTTTTTAACCGACATGTGCGGATAAATGGCATAATTCTGGAAAACCATGGCGATATCGCGCTCTTTCGGCTCCAGATTATTCACGGCTTTGTCGCCGATAATCACCTCGCCCGAAGTGACTTCCTCAAGACCGGCAATCATCCGCAATGTCGTTGACTTGCCGCAGCCGGAAGGACCAACAAAAACGATAAATTCACCGTCTGCCACTTCAAGATTGATGCCATGCAACACTTCGGTATTGCCGAAAGCTTTTGTCAGATTTCGCAGTGCGAGATTGGCCATGGGTTAATACTCCAAAAGGGAAATAAAGGCCACATCAAGGTCCGAACCGGCCTTTGACTGGCGATTTTTACGCGTTGCGCATTGATCGGAAACTGCACTTAAAGCGGAGGAATAACCGGCCAGTGCATTTGCAAGCGCTTCGGGCGCAGGGCCGCCGGTTCTATTACGGACTGCAACAAAATTCTCAGGCGATGTCGCCACAGCAAATTGCGCCTCGTTCATTGCCAGATCGCGCTCTGTTTCTTTTCTAAAAGCAGCCGCACAATCAGCAAAGCCTTCGCTAAGCGGTTTGCCCGCCGCAATCACCGCACGCGCTGTTGCCGCCGCAATTTCATGGGCTTGCCGGAAGGAAAGTTTTTCTTCACGCACAAGCGTATCGGCAAGCTCTGTTATGGTGATGCAGGCCGCATCGGTATTGCGCTTCACATTGTCCGCATTGATTGAACAGGCGGGCAAAAATGCCGTCAGTAATTCAAGCACCCGCCCGCCGGATGCAAAGGCTGCGTAGCCTGCCTGCTGCACTTCGCCTTCACTGTCATTCATATCTGTAAACGGCGTATTGTGCATGGTGTTGACCATCATGTCACAGCGTCCGACGGTAACGGATGCAAGGTGACGCATATGCTCGATCGGCACCGGATTGCGCTTTTGCGGCATGATGGAACTGATCTGAACCAGCGAATTTGGTACATAAAGCTGGCCGACCTCAAAGCTGGACCATACACCCATATCCTGAATGACCCGCCCCATATGCAGGAACACCAGTTTCATCGCCGAATACAGTCCGGTGATGTAATCAACCGAAGCGATACAGCCGTAAGAATTGACAAGCGGACCGTCAAATCCAAGCAGGTCAGCCATTTGGTCACGGTCAATCGGAAAGCCTGACGTTGTGATTGCAGCCGCGCCCATCGGGCAATGTTCCAGATTATCGGCCGCCGCATTGAGCCGCTCCATATCGCGGATTAAAACTTCAATGACCGCCGCCAGATAATGGCCAAATGTCGTTGGCTGTGCCGGCTGGCCATGGGTGTAGGCAACAATAAGCGTATCGGCTTCCGCTTCCGCTTTTTTGATCAGCGCGGCGGTAAGCGTTTCCATCTGCTCCAGCAGGCTCGCCGCGCGTGTTCGCAGTGCAAGCTTGAATAGAGTGTGGTCCATATCATTGCGTGAACGCGCGGTGTGCAACATGCCGCCAAGATCACCCAGACGGCTGCGCAATGCGGCTTCAACCACGAAGAAATAATCTTCATACTCGCCTGTATATTGCAGCGCCGCTATGTCCGTTTCCTGCTCGATCTCGTTGAGCGCGCGTGCAATCTTGCCCACCTGCTCAGCTTCAAGAATACCGGTTTGCGAAAGCATAACCAGATGCGCTTTATTGATCGCGGCCATATGCTGCGCATAGTGCTGCTTTACCCCTTCAAAAAGCCGCGCGAGCACCGTTTTTTTGTAGGTAGGATCAGGAAATGTCGTTGTGTCTTTCATAATGTCCTCTGGCGATTTTGCACCGGCTTTTTGAAAACGGTACGCAGTGCAATAATCATCCTTTCAATCCTGCCATCACGACGCCGCGTATGATGAAGCGTTGGAAAATCAGGAATACGATGAGTGTCGGAATTGTGCTGATCGCGGCGCCTGTCATGATCAGTTCCCATGCAACATCAACCTCGTCACCAAAGCCGGACAGGCCAACAGGAATGGTGTACATATCAACCGAATTGGTAACGATCAGTGGCCACAGGAACGCAGTCCAATTGCCAAGGAAAACGAAGATGGCGAGCGCTGCCAAAGCCGGTTTGACGAGCGGCATCGCCACCTTCCACCAGATTTCAAGCTCGTTAAGCCCGTCAATACGCGCCGCTTCGATAAAATCGTCCGGCACACTTTCAAAGAACTGCTTCATCAGAAAAGTGCCAAATGCTGTCATCAAGCCGGGGAACATAATGCCCCAATACGTATCCAGCCACCCGAATGATTGTGACATCAGATACCAAGGAATAACCAGCATTTCGGTCGGAATCATAAGCGTGGATAGGATCGCGATAAACACAAGCTGGCGGCCCGGAAAACGGAACTTGCACAATGTGTACCCGACAAGGCTGTCAAACAGCAGGTTACATATGGTGGTGATCACCGCAATAATCAGCGAGTTGACAAACCACCAGTAAAACCGCCCGTCTTCAAGAACATATGTATAGTTCTCTATTGTCGGCTCTTCGGGAATAAGGTTCACATTGTAAACCTCATGCGGCCATTTCAGCGACGTCGAGATCATGTAAACAATCGGCATGATCATGAGAATACCGCCGGCGAAAAGCAGCAGCCAGCGAATGATCTGACCCAGATTTTTCGGCTTGCCCTTTGGCGCGGCTAACGCGGCATCGGTTGTCGGGCGGATACCTGCAGGAACATCAGGAGCTATGGTCATTATTCACTCCTCAAAAGGCGTAGCTGCAACAGTGAAACGATGAGAAGGATCATGAAAAGAACAACTGTTTGTGCCGCTGCATAGCCCATATTAAAGCCGTTAAACGCGGTGTCATAAATCATCAGAACGAGTGGTTTGGTTGAATTGAGCGGACCGCCCGGATTATTGGTCGTCATGTTGAACACATGATCGAAAATGCGCAGAAAACCGATTGACGAGAACACAACAATGAAAACCATTGTCGGCTTTAACAGCGGCAGGGTAATTTGCGTCAGCACTGTCCACCAGCCGACACCGTCAATTTTCGCGGCTTCATAATAGCTGATCGGAATAGCGCGCAGTCCGGCCATAAAAATAATCACCTGAAAGCCAAGCCCCGCCCATACGGCCGGTGCCAAAACGGCAGGCAAAGCATTGGTTGTCGAATTTAAAAACGAGATTTGCGCGATACCCACACTGGCAAGAAGATTGTTAAACAGACCGATTGGCACGTCCTGATAAAACCAGCGCCACACCCACGCCATGGCAACCGCAGAGGTCATGAACGGGAGGAAGTAAAGCATGCGCAGAAAGCCGTGCATGAAGCGCAATTTATCCAGATGATAGGCAATGATAAAACTCAGGACGAGCGAGACCGGCGTACCGATCAAAAGATAGGCGAATGTGTTCTTGAACACTTTCCAGAATACCGGATCATTCCAGAGCTTGATATAATTATCCAAACCCGTCCATGTGCGCGCGCCAAGCAGGTTCCATTCCTGAAATGAAATAAGAAAGGCCGTGCCGGTCGGGTAGAACCGGATGAGGCCATAAAACAGGACCGGCAATGCAAGGAACGCCCAAGCCCACACGATCTGTTTTTGTTTTATGGTGAGATTTCGATAAAATGTCATCCGGTGTCACCCGCCATGCTGGAAGTGTGCCACCCCCGAAGTTTCAGGGATGGCATAGCTGTGGTTGTTTCGAGATTATTTTGCGTAATATTCGTCGAGGATTTTCTGCTCTTCCTCAGCAGCGATGGCGATGGAATCGGCAGCGCTTTGGCCTTCGATATCCATGCGTGACACCATATCCATCATGGCTTGGCGCTGCGCGGATTCATTGACGAAAATCGTCGTATGCGCGTATTCCAAACCGCGGATGAACGGTCCGAAAATCTCATTATTTGCATTTTCTTCCGTCATACCCACAGATGGCTTGGCCGGTAGTTCGCCCACTGTATCGAGCCAGATCTGCATCGCTTCGTCAGAAGTGATATATGTCATGAACTTGACCGCAGCATCGTATTTTTCGCCTTCGGCTTTTGATGTGATCGCATTCACCCAGTACGAAGAATAGTTCGATTTTGTGCCGTCGGGACCGGCCGGAAGTTCAGCCACACCCCATTTTAAGCCGCGCGTATCTTCAAGCGAACCGATGCGGAATGAACCATCAATATGCATACCAGCGCGGCCAGCTTTAAACGCGGCCTGCGGCTCGTCCATAAAGCCGAATGATGTGACTTTCTCGTCCTTTGCCAGGCCCACATAATATTCGAGCGCCTTCTGGCCTGCTTCGGTGTTGTAATTGACGGTCTTGTAATCGTCCTTGTAAGGATCGCCGCCCATCTGGCGCACAAGAACCTCGCGGAACCAATGGTGGTCCTGTGCATTCATACCGGCTGTAATACCAACCTGCGTAATATTACCCGCACCATCAACTTTGGTGAGTTTCTTGGCTGTCTCAACCAGCTCGTCCAGCGTTTCCGGCGGGTTTTCCACGCCAGCTTCATCGAATAAGCGCTCATTATAGAACAGAGCAAGGCTGCGCACAGCTGTCGGCAGAGCCCAGTAATTATCGCCCTCTTTCATGGCCTGAACCATCGGGAAGAAATCCTTGTCGATCTGATCAACCGGAAATTCCGATGCCGGCAGCGGCTGAATCAGCTTGGCTTCTTTGTAATCATTCAGCCAGCCATAGAACAACTGCACAACATCCGGCCCCTCACCAGCAGGAATAGCAGCGGCAACCTTTGTGCGGTAATCGGCATACGGGAAATGCGTCATCTTAACGGTGATGTCCGGATTTTCCGCCTCGAACCCCTCAATCAACTGCTCCATCGCAGCAACACGCGCATCAAAGAAATATTGCCAATACTCAATTTCAACAGCTTGCGCTGAACTGGAAAACAGAGCGGCAGTACTGGTTAGTGTGGCCAGAGCCAAAGCTTGAATCTTGCGTTTCATTGATAGTTCCTCCGATTTGATTTTCCGCGTGACGCGGCACTTTTTTCATGACGCATATAAATTTCATATTCTTATTAACTCAAATGACTTGAGTTATCAAGTGAGTTGAGTTAATTAATGATCATGACACCAGCACCCTTGATTTCAGGCACCAATGCAGAGCGCTCCCGCATGTCGAATAGACAGGCAGCATTGGGGCAAATCCGCTCTGCGGGACAGATGGGCAGAGCCGAAATCGCGCGGAATCTTGGCCTGTCGACACAGGCCGTCAGCAACATCATTGCCGACCTGCAAGCCGATGGACTGCTTGTTGAAGCAGGCACCCGCTCACAGGGGCGCGGACTGCCTGCGGTGCAATACGGCATTAACGCAGAAGGCGGATATGCCCTTGGCGTCGAAATCCGTCCCGATGCGATTTTTACCGCGATTGTGGATCTTCACGGTAATGCCACTGCCACCCGCCGGCGGACCTTGAAGAACAATGAGCCGGAATATCTGATAAATATGCTGCTTAAGCTTCGCGCCGAAATGCTTGAGAAAACCGGGGTTGATGACAAAAGGCTTATGGGTGCGGGCATTGTGATACCGGGGCCTTTCGGTCAGACAGGTGTGTCCGGTCTGGGTTCTGACCTTGCGGGCTGGCAACATTTGGATGCTCATGCTCTTTTCGAAGAAGCGCTCCAGCTTCCGGTGGAACTGAGCAATGACGCGAACGCAGCCGCAATGTCGGAGCAGATTACGACAGGGCTGAACAACTTTGCCTATCTGTATTTTGGTGCCGGACTTGGTCTCGGACTGATCAATCAGGGCCAGCTCGTCAAAGGCGCTTTTGGCAATGCGGGCGAGATCGGTCATGTGCAGGTGATGACTGCTAACGGTCCACAATCGCTTGAAAGCCAGCTAAGCCGTGTGGCCATTCAAAAGCACATGAACGCCAATAATACGATTGATATTACGGCGATTGAATATCTGTTCAATCAATCAGACCCCAAGCTCATGCAATGGCTGGACGCAGGCGCGGATGCCCTATCACAGGCATTAGCGCTGATCGAAAACCTGTTTGACCCGCAATCGATTATTTTGGGCGGTGCCATGCCTGCCCCGCTATTGGAATATCTAACGACCCGCACAGTGCTGCCAACGCTGTCCGTTTCCAATCGCGAGGACAATCCGCACCCCAGACTGCAAATTGGCACGTGCGGGCGCATGGCCGCGACACTGGGAGCAGCATCACTCATTCTCAACCGCGCTTTCACGCCGAACGCGACATCGCTCTGACCGAGGAATATTCATGCCATTGACCGATCAAACCCGTATTGCCCGCGAACAATTACAGCCGCGCATCATCGGGCTATGGCGCGCGCTGACATCACTGAAAACCATTGTCTCCTTTATGAACACAGGCGCCCATCCCGATGATGAAATATCGGAAATGCTTGCGGCTATGCGCTATCGTGACGGCATTGATATCAGTTATGCGTGCTCGACACGCGGCGAAGGCGGACAGAACGATATCGGCACTGAAGCAACCGAAGCGCTTGGCGTTTTGCGCACAGCGGAAATGGAGCGCGCCTGCGACATCTTAGACTTGCGCATGTATTGGCTATCCACATCTCCCAATGATGCAATATTTGATTTCGGCTTTTCCAAATCCGGCATTGAGACAATGGGGAAATGGGGACGTGAGCGTACACTGGCCCGTTTTGTCGATATTTTGCGCACCGAAAAACCCGACATTATCTGCCCGACTTTTCTGGATATTTCCGGTCAGCACGGCCACCACCGCGCGATGACAGAAGCCGCCCATCTCGTTATGGCGCTTGCCGCCGACCCCGATTACAAAGGCAGCGATTTACCGCCTTGGCAGGTCAAGAAACTCTATCTGCCTGCATGGTCGGGCGCAGGTCAGGCCTATGATGATGATGCGCCGCCACCGCCTGCCACATTGACCATCGAGGCGAAAGATACAGACCCCGTGACCGGCTGGTCTTACGCCCATATCGGCCAGCAAAGCCGCGCTTTTCACCGCACTCAGGCCATGGGAAAATGGGTACCTGTTGGCCAAGAGCGTGATTGGCCGCTGCATCTGGTGGAAAGCCATGTTGACGGTCCGGACGACACATTATTTTCCGGTTTGTCCAATGATCTAGGGGCATTGGGTTTAAGCGAAGCGCAAACACATATTGATGCCGCATGTGCCGCTTTTCCTGATTTTGACAGCGTATTAAAGCACGCCTCGTCAGCCTATAAAGCACTCGAAAATGCCAGCGTTTCAAATGAACTGGCCCACAAGATTGAGCGCAAACGCGAACAATTGGCCCATGTCATTCGCCTTGCGGCGGGCGCACAGCTTACCGCACGCGCAAGCAAGACCAATCTGCGTTCCAATGACAATACAGCAATTGAATTTGAACTGCGCCAAGGCGCGGCAGACAATTGCGAAACATCGCTGAGCCTACCCGGTGGATGGCGCGCAACAGATAATGGCGTCGCTCTTAATGGTGCCGCCCTCACCGATCCATACCCGCCCGTATATTTGCCCGGCGAACCACAAGCACCATGCGCCTTGCTGACGCTTGAGACGCACGGCGTTAAAACTGAAACGCGCATCCCGTTTGAAGTCACGCCGCTGGTCTTGCCTGATCAGGCAGCCGATATTGCGCCGCTTGCTGACGTTGTGAACAGGCACGCAGAACGCCGCTCGATAAAACTTCATGTCAGCAATATTGCGCCCGCAGATAGTCAGGCAACCCTTCAAACGCCGGATGAATGGCGTGCAACGCAAAATCAATCGGGCTTCGATCTTGACCTGCCGGATGATATTGCCACCGGACGTCACACAATTGCTTTACGCTTAAATGGCAATGACGCTCAGACTGTACGAATGATCGACTATGATCATATAGAACCGCGCGCATTGGCCCGTCCCGCGCAAATGCAGGTTCAAGTCATCGATGCTGAACTGCCGGATGTAAAAGTCGGTTATATTGGCGGCGGTAATGACCGTATTGATTACTGGCTGGAGCGTATGGGCGTTGATGTCACGGCGATAAGCGATCAGGATCTGCAATCCGATGCGCAACTGGAAAAGTTTGACACGATTGTCATCGGTATTTTCGCGATGAAGTTCCGCAAAGGTCTGGCAGAGCAAATGCCGCGCTTGCACAAATGGACGCACGCAGGCGGAACCTTGCTCACGCTCTATCACCGCCCTTGGGATAATTGGGACAAAGAGACCATCCCGCCCGAAATGCTGGAAATCGGACAGCCATCTTTGCGTTGGCGTGTGACCGACGAAGCCTCTGACGTCAAATATCTCTGCGATCATCCGCTGCTTACTACGCCCAACAAGATAGGTCCGCAGGATTGGCAGGACTGGCATAAAGAACGCGGTCTTTATTTTGCAAAAGCGTGGGCAGATGCCTATCAACCGCTCTTGGAAATGTCTGACCCAGATGAAGCACCGCACAAAGGTGCTTTGCTTACCGCTGACATTGGCAAGGGCCGGCACACGCATTGTGCTTTAATCCTGCACCACCAGATGGAAAAACTGGTTCCCGGTGCCTTTCGTTTGATGGCCAATTTACTTGCAAAACGCAGCTAAACCAGCACCGCGAAACCTGTCCGGCGGCGCTTGGCTGCTGGCGGATATGTCGCTCAACATCTGGGCTTTGACGATCGTCAAAGCTTTGGGGCTTGGCTATCCTGCGGCGCAAATTGTGTTCCTGCGCGCCTGCATCGGTCTTTTGCTCATGCTGCCTTGGGCTTGGTATGCGCGGCGCTCCTTTGCCCATATTGACCGCTGGCACTTGCATGGTTTTCGTGTCCTGTTTTCGACATTGGCGCTCACCACAAGCTTTTTTGCAATCTCCCGCCTGCCCTTTGCGCTGGTCACTGCGATTAGTTTTACGCGCCCGATCATCACAATGATCATGGCTGTTTTCTTTCTAAAAGAAGTCGTGGCCGGGCGGCGGTGGATCGCTGCGGCCATTGCTTTTATCGGCGTGCTAATCGCCGTTGAACCTGGCACATTGCCCTTTACATGGGGTCTACCCGCAATGTTCCTCACAGTGCTGTTTGGCACATCGGCGATCATCCTGACGCGCAAACTTTCCGGCACGCCAACTGTTGTCATGATGGTGTTTTATACTGCCGGCTTAACGCTGCTTACCGCGCCACTCGCCTTCTATTTCTGGACACCTATCACTTCGGAACATTTGCTGCCCCTGCTTGCAATCGGTGCGTTTTCGCAATGCGCCCAATTCTGCTTCCTGCAAGCACACGGCAGGGCAGAGGCAGGCTTTCTGGCAATATTGGGCTATCTAAGCCTGCTGCTGACAACAGCAATCGGTTATTTTGTCTTTGATGAAGTGCCAAGCATCACATTTGCAATTGGCGCAGCTCTGATCGTCGCATCGGCAATTTGGACCACCCTGTCGCGTCCGAGACCATCAGAGACCAGAACCCGCGTTTAAATGAAGTCCGCCTGATTTTAAACCAAATCCCTCACGCGGTACAACTTGCACAATTATACACAACTTTAGATTGCATTTCGTGGCGTTAGATTACTAACCATAAATTGATTCACTTCGCTCAGCAGGCCCGCAAACAAGGTCTGCTAGGCGACCGATCTTGCTTCATTTTTCAGATTGGCAGCGCCGCTCGATGAAATGGAGAAAGGTCGATGAATTCTCTGAAATCTCTTTCACTCTCATTTATATACGCATTGCTAACGCTCGCCTCAGCTTTTTTCACCTATACGGCTGACCGAGCCCATGCTTTCGGCGTTGGCTTAAGCGCATCGGGGCCAACCTTAAGCGCAGGCACATGTGATTTCGGTGTTTCAGCCACCAACACAATCGTACTGTCATCCATCTGGCTTTTCGTCGAAAAGGGGTTGAACCGCGCCACGCCGGAAGGTCGCTATTATCAAAAAGTGGTCGCCGGTGCTGATATCGTGCTCGGTGTGCCGGCCATTGATGTTAATTTCTTACAAAGTGAATGCGGCCTGACCAATGTGTCCATCACAAAAAATGAAGCTAATGGCATCTCTTATTCCTCAGCCACCAATTATGAGCTGGAGTTCACCGGACAGGAAGGCGGTGTATGGAAAAGATGGCATGGGCATATCTTTGCCGCTGCCGCAAACAATGTACCGCAACTGACAATGAACAAGGTTGATTTTGTTCCCCAAGCGCCAACTGTACTATCCATCGAGCGGCAAGGTGCCGCAATTCTCGGCGCAGGCGCGACACCGGCATTTACCGTCATATTCAGCAAGCCGGTGATTAATGTCGGTGCCAACGACTTTATGCTTTCCGGCCCTACCCCCATCGCCGTCGATACAGTCAGCAGCAATGCCGGCGGCGATGTCTGGACAGTGGAAATTGCAGGTGCTGGTCTTGCCAATTATAGCGGATCGCTCGGTATCTCGATCAATCCTGCCGCAACTATAAACGCCGTGGATAATGGGGTTCTACTGGACAGCACTGTTGTGCCATCCGTCAATGAGACTTTTACGATAGATTCCCAAGCACCATCGGCAACGCTACTTCATATCGCGTCTAACAATCCGGCGTCTTCACTGGCAAAAGCCGGTGATCAGATCACTTTATCCATGGTGTTTGACGAACCGCTGACCGGCGCGCCAACCGTTACCATTGGCGGCATAGCGGCTACTGTGAGCGCCGGTGCGCCCGGCAATTACACAGCAACCGTTATGGTCTCACTGGCAAGTCCGGAAGGACTGCAGGCAATCAATATATCCGGCGTTGTTGATCTGCTGGGCAACAGCACCGCAGTGATGACTGCTAGCACAAACGGCTCGACTGTCAGCGTGGACACGACACCGCCAAGCGTAACAATCTCAACAGCAGCGATTGCGCCGGTCAGCGCTCCATTTTTGGTCAATTACAGTTTTTCAGAACCTATCAGCGGGTTTTCCGGTCTTGGTATCATTTCTTTGCTCGGCGGCCTTACTAGCCTGCCCGTTTATAGCGGGGACAACCAAAATTTCACTTCAATTGTTACGCCCATATTCAACCCCGCAATCAGCATTGCAGCGGGAACTGTCAGTGATGCGGCAGGTAATTTAAATACCGTGTCCAACACGCTAACCCTTGCAACCAATACCGTGCTGGGCGCGCTTTCATCTGTCACCATTGAGTCAGACAGTGCAGACCTTGGCGCCACAAAAGCCCGCGCGGGCGATACAATCCGGCTTCGCTTTGAATCATCTGTCGTTCTTCGCGACATGCCCGTGGTGACCATCGCAGGATTACCGGCAAGTGTTATCGACGAGAACGGCATGACGGAATTTTCGGCATCGGTAACCATTGGCAGCGGTGCAGTCGCACAGGGTGCTGTTTCAATTTCAGTGTCCGGCCTTGTCGATTTACTGGGTAATATCATCTCAGCCGTGACATCAACAACAGATGGCTCATCCGTCAGCATTGATAATATATTGCCGGCGGCAACACTCAGCACCTCACTCGCTGGCCCGATCAATGCCAGCAATCCGGCCCCTTTCGACATCACCGTTTCTTTAAACGAGCCGGTAACGGGCCTTGATGATACTCAAATATTTGATGTTCAAAATGCAACACTGAGCAATCTTGTCAGCATATCTGCGCTTGAATACCGTGTAACAGTAACGCCCGATGGTAACGGCAATATCAGTATTGGTCTGCTGGGCGGAACACTGCTCGATCTACATCTGAACACCAATATTTTGTCCAATATCATCAACATTGTTCTTATCGATAATGTCGGACCAACGGTTAGTGTGACAACTGTCTCCGGCGATTTGTCATTTCCTGAAGAAACGCTCGACCCGTTTGATATTACTGTGACGTTCTCTGAAGCGGTTTTCGGCTTTACCTCAGGCAGCATAACAGTCACCAATGCGTCCGCATCCCTCAACACAAACGCTCCTGATCCGCAAAACATATTCCAGTTCACCATCACCCCCGATGGCAGCGGCGACGTGACGATCAATATTGCAGCGGGGGTCGCGACAGATAATGCCGGAAATCTGAGCCTCGCCGCAGCGCAGCTTACTGCGAACATGAGCGACAGCACGGCACCAAATGTGACCATAAGCAGCGATTTGGGAAGTGATACGATGCTCGATTCAGCTACGCCATTCACACTGACTTTTACATTTTCCGAACCGGTTACCGGCTTCAATCATGCTGATTTATCGCTGAGTAATATGAATGTCGGCTCGGTTGTTCCGACGAATGAAGCTGCCGGTTACGCCAGCATTTTTACAGCCATTGCAACGCCTCTCTCGCAGAGACATTTGTCTGTCGGTGTCAACGGTAACGCCGCACAGGACGCGTCAGGCAATTTCAACGCCGCGTCTAACACCTTTTACGCCACCTATGCTGACCACGCCTATGTGCAGACGCGCACCGGCGCAGTGATCAATAATTTTCTGAACCGGCGCGTTAAACAGATTGCCGCAAATGAACCAGACCTCAGTGGACGCTTGACCGAAAGCGGCGGTTTGGGTGCGACAGAAAAATTCTCTTATGAAGCCAAGGTCAGAGAAGGAGAAATCTCTGCCAGTTTTGAAGGCAGTATCAACCGCCTTCTTGAAAGACTGCCGCCCTCATTCGGAGAAGAAGATCAAAAGCATAACATCTGGATACGTGGCAACTTCAGCAAATCATCGTCAGCGAGTGCAAATCAGGACTTTGCAATCCTTCATCTTGGCGTTGATTACCGCATCAACGACAATTTAATTGTGGGTGCGATAACTCAATTTGACTGGGCACAAGACCATTACAAGACAGATAATATTTCAGCATCCGGCCACGGCTGGATGGTTGGCCCATACGCCGTTATTCGCTTGGCGGATAATCTGGTTTTCGATGGTCGTATCGCTTACGGAAAGTCACAAAACACCGTCAATCCGCTCGGCACATATGTTGATCAGTTCGAAACAGAGCGTCTCTTGGCCCGTAGTCAATTGACAGGTCATTTTAATGTGGGTGACTGGACGCTCACGCCCGCTCTGTCGATGATTTACATTCGCGAGGAGCAGAAAGCCTATGTGGATGACAATGACATATTGATTGCGCCGCAGACTGTCGAACTGGGTCAAATGACATTCGGCCCATCCTTATCGCGCGAATTTTACATGGAAAACGGTATCGGTCTTTCGCCACAAATCAGTCTTAAAGGTATCTGGAATTTCAAAGACACCGGCCTACAAAACATTGATGACGGGGCAGCGCTCGGCACAAATAGCGATAAACTCAGTGCCCGCATTGATGCCGGACTAGGCGTCAATTTCAACCAGAACAGCCGGTTGGACTTTTCCGGTTTTTATCAAGGTATCGGCCAATCCGCTTATCAAACCTATGGCGGGGCGATAAAACTGCGCATTACATTTTAAAGCTATTTAGAGCATGTCAGGAAAAGTGGGGACCGGTTTTCCGCCCGGACATGTGGCAAATCAAAGGGTTAGAGCGTGGATGCGATTGAGTAAAAAGCAGACACGCTCTAAGGCTTGCACCGGTCCGGATGCGCGGCCTGAAATGCCGGAATTTCTGAAAGCTTTGCAGCGATATCAATGATGCGTGGACAGCCGGAATAATCAGCGTCCCAGCGCTGCGCATTATAAAGCTGCGGCATCAGGCAAATATCCGCGAGACCAACCGCCGCGCCTGTACAATACGGGGCTTGGTCAAACTGTGATAATTGCGCTTCGAAAGCAGCAAGCCCCGGCTCGATAAAGCGCCTCATCCAGTTTGTGCGCGCAGGCTCTTCGCCGTTTGTGGCGTAGCCAACGACGGACAGATTGCAAACAGGATGAATATCGACAGCGATGGAATGGGCGAGCGCCTGTGTCTTGGTACGCCAAACCGGATCATCCGGCAGCAAGCCCATGTTCCGCGTTTCATTCAAATAATCCAGAATGGCCAGAGACTGCGTCAATGAATGCCCGTCGATCTCCAGCACAGGCACCAGCCCTTGCGGGTTGCGCGCCAGATGCGCCGCCGATTTATGATCTTTTTTCAAAAGGTCTATATTGACACTTTCATAGGCAATGCCGGCCAGATTGAGCGCTATACGAACGCGGTAGCTGGCCGAAGAGCGCCAGTAATCATAAAGAACAACACTCATTTCGCGGCCTCCAGCGCTTTGCGTAATACAGCACGATCACCGATATGATTGGCAAGAATGAGAATAAGCCGCGCGTTAAACGCGTCACTTTCCTGTTTCGATAACGCGCTATGGGCGGCAATCAGTTCATCATAAAAACCATCGGGATCGGCAATATTCGGTTCTAGATTAAGGTCACGCATCTATTCTCTCCCGCAGGCATGATTAAGCGCCGCTCTTACCTTTGCTTCGTTATAGACTGGCCAGCGCGCACAGATATGCTGATCCGGCCTGATCAGATAAACTGCTGATTTTTGGCTTCCCAGATAACGCACGGCAAGCGCATCATCCGGTTTTTCAATTCTGATTGAATTGACACATATACCATCCACTTCAACCAGTTCCGGCACTTCGGCATTGATTGCCAGAAGCGTGAAATCGCCATTGAAAGCATCAAGCAAAAAAGCCCCGTCATACGGCGCATCGGGGCATGACGCGCCCACACGCGAAATGTGCGGCCCTTCCAGTTCATCATCGCCATTTAAGCTTAAACCGTCATAAACGCACGGCACGGACAACCGCCCTGAATTGACCATGGTGCGCGCAAACGCATATTTTCCGGCAAGCTCAAGCACCGCATTGCGGAAAATCTTGCTCATATCGGATTTCGGCGTCAGAAAATCCGTCGCACGGGTCGAGTTGAGAATATTCTCGTCCGCGCCATGCTCACGCTCTTCGCCATAGCTGTCCAGCAGCGATTGCGGTGCCAAACCTTTAACAACAAGATCAAGCTTCCAGGCGAGATTTTCCGCATCCTGAACGCCGGAATTAGCCCCGCGCGCACCGAACGGTGACACCTGATGGGCGCTGTCACCGGCAAAAAGCACAGACCCGTGGCGGAACTTTTCCATCCGCCTGCACTGGAATGTATAAATGCTCGTCCATTCCAGATCATATTGGGCATCAGGCCCGAGCATTGCATCAACGCGGGCGCGGATTTTTGCCGGTTCAAGTTCTGCTTTACGGTCAATATCCCAGCCCAGTTGAAAATCGATCCGCCAGATATCGTCCGGCTGCTTGTGCAGCAAAGCCGATTGCCCTGCCCCCTCAAAAGCCGGTTCAAACCAGAACCAGCGCTCGGGCGGAAAATCCGCTTTCATCATCACATCGGCAATCAGGAAATTGTCTTCAAACACACGTCCGTCAAATGACAGCCCGAGCATTTCGCGCACCGGTGAGCGCGCACCGTCACAGGCAATCAGCCAATCAGCTTCCAGTTCATATTCGCCATCAGGTGTATCGACGCACAGGCGCACATAATCGCCTCTATCCTCAACGCTGACGACCTCATTGCAGCCGCGAATTTCTATGGGCGCACCTTCCGCCTGCTCCTTGCGGATTTGCTCGACAGCAAATTTTTCGAAATAAGGCTGCTGCAAATTGATAAAGGCAGGCGCTTTAAACCCCGCCTCCGGCGACAGGTTGAATTCAAACACCTTATCAGCGCCGTAAAAAACTTTGCCGACTTCCCAGCGCACTCCTTTATCAAGCAACGCGGCCCCAAAGCCCAAACGGTCCGCTATTTCCAAGGTGCGCCGCGCAAAACAAATGGCACGGCTGCCAAGCCCGACACCGTCATGGTCATCCAGCACCAGAACCGGTGTGCCGCGCTGACAAAGATCAAGCGCCAATGTCATACCGACAGGACCGCCGCCAACGATCACAACCGGATGGCGCACGATCTTACCGCTAGCCTGCGCCGCTACCTTTTTATAAGGATAAAGCTTGAAAGCTGTCTGATAGCGGCCCGCCATAATCTACCCTTGAAGTGCTTCCCACATTTCCAGATCACGCTGTGCGGTCCAGATCCGTGGATGCTCGATACCGCGGGCCTCATCATAAGCACGCGCCACATTGAACGGCAGGCAATGCTCATAAATCGCATAGTCTTTGAACTTCGGATCGCACGATGCGCGCACCGCATCCCAGGCGTCTTTCAGCGAGCCGCCGCGCGCGGCAATACGCTCAACCGGCGCATAGGTGCTGTCCACAAAATCGCGGGTGCTTTCAATAGCCCGCTCGACTGCCTGTTTGCCAACCAGCGCGCCGCCGCGTCCCGGCGCAATCGCATCCACATCAAACGCTGCTATATTATCCAGTGTGTGTCCCCATTCATGAAAATGCCCGTCACCGCAATAACAGGCTGAATGATCTTCGACGATGTCACCGGTAAACATCACATTTTCATCCGGCACATGGATAACGATGTCGCCGGCCGTGTGCGCACGGCCAAGATGCGTAAGGTCAACACGGCGATTGCCGAGATAAACCGTCATCGTGTCGCTGAATGTGGTGGTGGGATAAGTCAGGCCCGGAATGCTTTCATGGCCCTCAAACAGGCGCGGAAAGCGTTGGAATTCAGAATCCCAATCTTCCTGCCCGCGCTCGACCACCATCGCACGCGCAGTATCGCCCATGATAACCTGGTCAGCCTCATAGGCCGATGCGCCCAGAACACGCACCGCGTGATAATGCGTCATCACTACGTGGCTGATCGGCTTATCCGTGATGGAGCGAACTTTTTCGATCACCTTATTGGCAAGGCGCGGCGTTGCCTGCGCCTCCACGATCATCACACTGTCATCGCCAATGATAACGCCGGAATTCGGATCGCCTTCTGCGGTGAATGCCCAAAGATCCTTTCCGATTTCGTCGAACGTGATCTTTTTCTCGCTCATGTCACCTTGTGATGCGAATGCCTTAGCCATTGTATTTTTCCACTGTCTGTTCAATTGCGCCGAAGATGGACTTGCCGTCTTCGTCTTTCATTTCAATGCGGACGGTGTCGCCGAACTTCATAAATTCCGTTGACGGTTTGCCATTGTTGATTGTCTCGATCATGCGGATTTCCGCGATACAGGAATAACCAGCCCCGCCATCCGCGATTGCTTTGCCCGGCTCGCCGTCTAGCTTGTTGGAGACTGTGCCCGAGCCGATGATCGCACCGGCGCCAAGCGCACGGGTCTTGGCGGCGTGGGCAATCAGAGTGCCGAAATCAAAAGTCATATCAATACCGGCATCAGCGCGGCCAAATGGCTTGCCGTTATAATCCACACAAAGTGGCAAATGCAGTTTGCCGTCCTTCCAAGCATCACCCAATTCGTCCGGCGTTACCGCAACTGGTGAAAAGGCCGATGAAGGTTTTGACTGGAAAAAGCCGAACCCTTTGCCAAGCTCTGCCGGAATAAGCCCGCGCAGCGACACATCATTGACCAGCATGACAAGACGGATTGCATCCAGCGCTTCCTCGCGCGATGCGCCCATCGCCACATCATCAACCACGACAGCGACTTCGCCCTCCATGTCGATACCATAGGCTTCATCGGCCATGACGATCGGTGCGCGCGGTGGAAGAAATGTATCTGAACCGCCCTGATACATCAGCGGATCGGTCCAGAAGCTGTCCGGCATTTCGGCATTTCGTGCTTTGCGTACCAGTTCTACATGGTTCACATAGGCAGACCCGTCCGCCCATTGATAGGCACGCGGCAGCGGCGATAGAGCTTCGCTTTCATGGAAACGCTGCACAGGTTCGGCGCCAACTTCCAACATTTCCGCCACCCTTTGAAGGCGCGGTGCAGCCTTGGCCCAATTATCAAGTGCCGCCTGCAAAGTCGGCGCGATATGGCCGACCGCCGTGCATTGTGTCAGGTCTTTTGAAACAACCACCAGCACACCGTCACGGCTGCCATTATTGAGCGTTGCTAATTTCATAAATATCTATCCTTTGTCTGGCGTTATTTTTCGCCCGGTGTGCCGTCAAATTTCTTCTCAAGATCGCTCCAGCAATCAATATAATCATCCTGCAACGGCGCTTCGCTCGCTGCAAACTTTGTCAGATGCTGAGGAAAGCGCGTTTCGAACATAAATGACATCGTATTATCAAGTTTTACCGCTTTAAGATCCGCATTGGAGGCACCCTCAAAAGCGTTGCGGTCCGGTCCATGCGGCAGCATCATATTGTGAAGGCTCATACCGCCGGGCACAAAGCCCTGCGGCTTGGCATCGTATTGGCCATAAATATTACCCATCAATTCGGACATGACATTCTTATGGTACCAAGGCGGACGGAATGTATTTTCCGCTACCATCCAGCGCTCGCGAAACAGAACGAAATCGATATTGGCTGTTCCCTCAACACCGCTCGGCGCAGTTAGAACCGTAAAGATCGACGGATCGGGATGGTCGAACAACACGGCGCCAACCGGACAATATGTTTTCAGATCATATTTAACCGGCGCATAATTCCCATGCCACGCCACAACATCCAGCGGGCTGTGACCAATTTTGGTTCGGTGGAACTGCCCGCACCATTTAACCGTCACTGTGCTTGGTGTTTCCTTGTCTTCAAAAGCTGCAACCGGCGTCTTGAAATCACGGCGATTGGCCATGCAGTTCGCGCCAATCGGGCCGCGGCCTGGCAGATCGAATTTCTGTCCGTAATTCTCGCATACAAATCCGCGCGCCGGACCGTCAATCAGTTCAACACGGTAAACTAACCCGCGCGGAATAATCGCAATTTCCTGCGGTTCCAGATCAATCACGCCAAGCTCGGTGCAAAAGCGCAAGCGACCTTCCTGCGGCACGATCAGCAGTTCACTGTCCGCAGAATAAAAATAGGCATCCTGCATCGACTCTGTCACCAGATAGATATGGCTTGCCATGCCGACTTGCGTGTTCACATCACCGGCGGTTGTCATTGTGCGCATACCGGTCAGCCAGTCCAGCTTTTCGGATGAATGCGGCACCGCATCCCAGCGATATTGGCCAAGGCTCACAACGTCAGGATCAACATGCGGTGCGCTTTTCCAGTATGGAAGATCAATTTTCTCAAACCGGTGCGTATGTTTGACCGACGGACGAATACGATAACACCATGTGCGCTCGTTCTGATGGCTCGGCGCGGTAAAAGCAGTGCCGGATAATTGCTCGCCATAAAGACCGTAATTACATTTTTGTGGGCTGTTCATACCTTGAGGCAAAGCACCCGGCAGCGCTTCTGTCTCAAAATCGTTACCAAAACCGGGCATATAGCCCGCATGTAGATCAATATGCGCGGCGCTGTCTTTGAGCGCATCTGCAGATGTTTGCTTGTTCATGATTGTCTCTCCATGAAAATAAGCGTATTAGTTGAAAATGTAACTAACAACAGCTTCAGTCGATAAAATGACAAAAGATGACACGTTTTATTCAACCGAATTTCTGCCCTATCTGCTCAATCAGGCAGCGGAAGCGGCAAGCCTTGGCTTTCGGCAATATTACAAGGAGCGTTACGGGATGCTGCGCACGGAGTGGCGCGTGCTTTTCCACTTGGGACAGTTTGGCGAAATGACCGCAAAAGAGATTTGCGACCGCGCCAATATTCATAAAACGAAAATCAGCCGCGCCGTCGCAGCCCTTGAGAAAAAGCGTTTCATCGCCCGCCGGACGATGGAAAATGACCGCAGGCTTGAGGAATTGTTTTTAACCAAGTCAGGCAAGCAGGTTCTGGAAGATCTTCAGCGCCGCGCCAAGGCGTTTGATCAGTCCCTGATGGAGCAGCTTGGAGAAGAAAACGCCAGATCACTGAAGCGCAATCTGGCGATACTCGCAGGATTAAAGGCTGATTAAACAGCCGGTGTAATTATTCAGCCGCTTCTGAAGGCAGTTCACCATTGCGCATCTGTTCCATCTCGATACTTTCGAACAATGCGCGGAAATTACCTTCACCAAAGCCTTCATCGCCTTTGCGTTGAATAAACTCGAAGAAGATCGGGCCGATGACTGTTTTAGAGAAAATCTGAAGCAGGATTTTCGTCATCCGGTCGCCGTTTTCATCATCAAAAACGCCTTCCCCGTCGATCAGAATACCATGTTTTTTCATCCGTTCGATCGGCTCTGAATGACCGTTCACGCGCTCTTGCGACATTTCATAATAGGTCTCAGGCGGGCCCGGCATAAATTTCAGACCGTTATCAGCCAACTTGTCGGTCGCATCATAAATCGCGTCGGAACCAACAGCGATATGCTGAATGCCTTCGCCCTTATATTTTTGCAGATATGTTTCGATCTGGCTTTTGTCATCAGTTGATTCATTGAGCGGAATACGGATTTTGCCGCAAGCCGATGTGATCGCACGGCTGACAAGGCCGGTCATTTTGCCTTCAATGTCAAAGAAGTGGATTTGCGTGAAACCGAACAATTCGCGGTAAAAACCCCACCATTTATCCATGTTTCCGCGGTAAACATTGTGCGTTAGATGGTCGAGATAATAAAAACCGATGCCTTCCGGCTTTGGATCTTTCTCGCCGATCCAGTTGAACTCGTCCTCATAGGCAGAACCTTTGTCGCCATATTTTTCAACGAAATAAAGGATCGAGCCGCCAATACCGACGATCGCCGGTACATCCAGCGTGCGGTCTTTTTCAAGGTAAGGCGTCGCGCCTTTTGCAACAGCATGATCAAAAGCGTGCTGCGCATCCACAACGCGCCATGCCATAGATGGTGCGCATGGACCATGCTCGTCAACAAACTTCATGGCATGGCTGTTTGGCTCTGCATTGACGATGTAATTGATATCGCCCTGACGCCATACAGTGATTGCTTTTGTCCTATGTTTGGCAACCGGCACATAGCCCATCGTTGTAAAAAGCTCTTCCAGCTTCTCAGGCTCGGAATGGGCAAATTCAACAAATTCAAAGCCGTCCGTACCGGCTGGATTTTTTTCTGTAATCTGCGCTTTTGGCGCATCGTGTGGAAATGGACCCATAATATTGCTCCTCTTTTCACAACTATAACGCAAAACCCATGCAAGGTGCTTGCATAGTAGGCACAAAATTGCGAAAATTCGCACAAAGTGATCACATATATACAATTATACGCATGAGTTAAGCGCATGGACAAAACAGATCGTAATATCCTTGCAGCCTTGCAAAATGACGCAAGGCTGACCAATAATGAACTTGCCGACATTGTTGGCCTGTCAGCGTCCCAATGCTCGCGCAGGCGCACGCAGCTAGAAAAGGACGGTGTTATCGTTGGCTATCACGCGAAACTTGACCGCGAGAAAACCGGCTTCGGGCTAACGACAATTATCTCTGTAACTTTGGCGACGCACAATTCGGAAAATTCCAAGCGCATACGGGAATTGTTTAACAGTCTGCCGGAAATCATTGAGGCGCACGCGATGACTGGAGAGATGGACTATTACATCAAGATAGCCACCAAGGATTTGAAATCCCTGTCATCTTTTATCAATGACAAGCTGCTTGCGCATGAAGCGGTTCAGAACGTGAAAACAGCGATCTCGCTGGAAACCCTCAAAGATACGCAAAACATCCCGGTCGGGCTTTAAAGCGAACCTATGACAGCAAGACCTACGTCGAACTCTTCAAGCGTGTCAATCACGGTGCTGGCTCCCAATCGACCCGGCTCGACATTGGTATAGCCGCCCCTCACAGCAATGGATTGCATCGCGGCATTATTCGCTGAATCGATATCCGCAGGGCTGTCCCCCACCATAATCGTATCACTGACAGCAACGCCAAGCTGGTCGCACGCGAATTGAAGCATCATCGGGTCAGGCTTTTTCTTCGCGCAGGTATCACCACCGACAATTGTATCGACAAATTCATCCCAGCCAAAATGCGCAATAATCTTGCGTGATGGATCTTCCGGCTTGTTGGTCACCACCGCCACCTTGCAACCATTGTTTTTGCACATACGCAACAAGGCTTCCGCGCCGGGCATTGGCACTGTCAGCGTGGTCAGATCGCGGCCATATATTTCCATCATTTGCCCGGACCGCACATCAAGTTCGGCGCCGCTCAGTTGAATATTGCGCGCCGCAAATGCCCGCTCGACCAGCTTCTTGAGGCCGTTGCCGATCATCGAACGCGCCTGCAGCAGGGTAATAGGCTCCTGATCATACTGTTTGAGCAAAATATTGACCGCAGATGCCAGATCATAAACAGAATCGACAAGTGTGCCGTCCAGGTCAAACAGAACAGCCTTGGGCCAAACATTATTATTGATATTCATTTTCGGGTCCTCGGACAGAAAATAAAAGCTTCAATGAATAAAGCTGATAGGAAGGATACCCAGCTTGATTGCCTTTGCCGTTGCCTGTGCGCGGTTGGTCGCGTGAAGCTTCCGGCAAACACCCGCTAGATAGTGGTTTACCGTATGCTCCGAAAGATCAAGTATTTTTGAGATTTCATAACTCGTTTTTCCGTTCGCACACCATAAAAGAACATTGGTCTCGCTCTCGGTTAATACTGACGTTAAGTCAACCCTGCGAAGCGCGATAACCCTGTCTAAAACCATTAAGGCGTGGTGATGAAAAGCTGGCAGTTGCATCATAGCAACGGACTTCGTCGTTTCGACAACGATCCCGACCAATTCGCCAACGCTATCAAGCGAGAAAACGCCGATAATTACGGGTTTCTCATTTTTTAGCGCATCAAGCGAACGCAGCCTTTCCCATTGCCGAAGCGCCGAATCCCAATAATGCGGCAATGTCGAAGCGCCCTTCTCCGTAACAGCCGATAATATTTCCTTGAGAGAGTTCCTGATATGCGGATCGATACGCTGACTATTGGATCGCGCATTACATATTTCCGCGCTTGCCTCTTCCGCACTCATGAACTGAATATCTACCGGCGCAAAGAACAAACCAACATTGGTGAATTGAAAGCCGTCAAAAATAATTGAAAGCGCGTCAGAAGCTCTTTCAGCATCAAAGCTGTCACCGAAAATGTCGCTTAATTTGTCATGCTTTGGCACTTCATTTTCCGCCCGCACAGCTTTTCCTTAAAGAGCAAACATGATTGCCAATCGGTATTTCAGCCAGTCCCTGATCTATAACAAATCTTTTGGCCGCAGGATATAAAGGCAATGCGTTTCAATCGCTTTTGAACAACTATAAATAGATGAACCGCCTGCTCCCGGCAGATATTAAACAGACCTGTGCGGCCCGGTCTTATCTTCGCAGTATTCTTCAAACATAAGGCACGTCAAAGAAGCCGGATCATGGCCCTGCATCAGTTTTAATGCCTGATCGGCAAGAACCCGCCCCGCCTCCGGCACATCTTCAAAGAACACATTGATAGCAGGCCTAAAACGCTCCAAAATCCGTGTTGATTGTTTTGACACAAGCTGCACATCGCGCCCGACCTGAAGCCCTGCACGCTCAATGCCTGATGTGATGGCAATCGAGGCCGAACCCGCCGCACTTAAAATTCCGTCAGGACGGTCAGGCGCGCTCATCAATTGGGCAATCGCCTCTTCGATTTCATCCATCGTGTTTTCAAGATATAGGTTTTGCAGGCGGCGCTCTGTCATTGAAAAATCATTCAGCCCGTTTTCAAACCCACTCTCCAAATCACGGGAATAGTTCAGATTAGGAACAGGAAAAACCTTGGCAATGCGCTTGCAACCCATAAGACTGAGCCGCTCCATCCCCTTATAGGCAAAACGCTCATTGTCATAATCAACCCATGCGTGCGGTATTGTCGACATGGTGCGGCCGTGGGTAACAAAGGGCATATTGTTATCCATGAGATAACGCACGCGAATATCATCCGGCTCTGTTCTTGAAATGATAACAGCGTCGGCTGAACCGGTTTCGACAACATATTTCACCGGCTCCAAAGGGTCATCGCGGTCAGAATATGGTGTGACAACCAGATGATAATTGCTGTTTTTAAGGCGCGCTGACATACCGATGACCATCTGCGACGTCAGGCTCATGATCTTTTCATCGACATTGAGAATCAAACAGATCACTTGGGTTTTACCCGTGCGCAAACGCAGTCCGGCACGGCTCGGACGGTAACCAATTTGCTTAGCGACCAGTCGTACGCGCTCTTTTGTCTGTGCGCTAATGTCAGGCGCATCTTTCAACGCACGCGAAACAGCGGTAACACTGAAACCCGTCATATATGCGATTGTTTTTAAAGTCGGCGGCCGACTTTCTTTATTCATAAAAATGCCCCTGGCAAAGAGTAAAACAACACTCCAGCAATATCGATAAAGTTAGGCTTTGCGGAAAACTTGCGCAATCTTTTTCGACAAAAATTAAAAGCGCGCGCACAAGTTATTTTCATAAATCCTTGTTTAGAAATATAAATTCAAGCCAATTAACACCCTCCATTTTTTTCGTACGCCATCTTGCATTTTAGACATTATTGAGATTACCTAATTTACTGTAACGATACAGTAGGGAGGAAACCATGTATCTCAAGCGAATATTGACCGCCTTGGCGGTCTCCGCAGCGCTGCCTGCAGCATCACATGCAACAGAACTGGAAGTCACACACTGGTGGACATCGGGAGGTGAAGCAGCCGCGGTTGCCGAGCTTGCCAAAGCGTTTGACGCATCAGGCGACAAATGGGTTGATGGCGCGATTGCCGGTTCGGGGGGAACCGCACGTCCAATCATCATTTCCCGTATTCTGGGCGGCGATCCGATGGGCGCTACACAGCTTAACCATGGACGTCAGGCTGAAGAGCTGATCGAAGCGGGTCTGCTCCTTGATTTGACTGATGTTGCAGAAAAAGAAGGCTGGAAAGACATCGTCAATCCGCCGTCCCTATTGGAATCGTGCACACTTGACGGACGCATCTATTGCGCGCCGATTAACATCCATTCATGGCAATGGATCTGGCTCAGCAACGCAGCTTATGAAAAAGCAGGCGTGCCCGTGCCGACAAACTGGGAAGAGTTCACCGCCGCTGCGCCAAAGCTTGAAGAGGCAGGCATTGTTCCATTGGCGATGGGCAAACAGGGCTGGCAACAAAACGGCGCATTTGGCGTGATGGTTGTAGCCATTGCCGGTGTTGACGCTTGGAAAAAGGTCAATGTCGAAAAGGACGCCGAAGTCGCACGCGGCCCCGAATATGCAAAAGTATTTGAAGCTGCGGTCAATGCACGCGAATTTGCAAAAGATTCCAACGTGCAGGATTGGAACCAGGCAACCAATATGGTGATCACCGGCAAAGCGGGCGGTCAGATCATGGGCGACTGGGCGCAAGGCGAATTCCAGGTTGCCGGTCAGGTTGCCGGTGAGGATTACACCTGCCTGCCGGGTCTTGGTGACAATGAAATTCTCGACACTGCCGGAGATGCTTTCTACTTCCCGAAAGTAGATGATCCGGAAACAACTGAGGCGCAAAAGCGTCTGGCTTCGCTGATCATTTCCAAAGATGTGCAGGTTGCTTTCAACTTGAAAAAAGGCTCGCTTCCGATCCGCGGAGACGTTGACCTTTCATCTGCCAATGATTGCATGCAGAAAGGCCTGAAAATTCTGGCGGACGGCGGCATCATGCCATCGGGCGACCAGAATCTGACACCGGATACACAGACCCAGATCGAAGATCTGATGGCCGAATTCTGGTCAGGCGACATGAGCGCTGAAGATGCCCAGTCACGCTATGCCGATATCATAGAGCGCGCTGAGTAAAAACAGCACTCCCTGCATCCGGCGTTCCCGAGACGCCGGATGCCTTTCTTCATCCAATGGAGTTGATTATGTCCGCAACGACAGAGCCATCTGCCGCGCGCGATCCCGCGCCTGACGGCAAGCCCAATCCACTGTTCAGGAATTTAAGCGCAAAGTTTGCTTCTATTCCCATGATTATTACAGCGCTGGTCGTCTTTGTTGGCGGCACGATCTGGACCATTGTTTATTCATTCACAAATTCAAAACTGCTGCCGCGCACCAATTTCGTCGGCTTTGATCAATATGAACGGCTGTGGAGTACGCGCCGCTGGATGGTGTCTATCGAAAATCTGGCGATTTACGGCATATGCTCGCTGATTTTGACATTGGTAATCGGCTTTACATTAGCCGCCTTGCTGGATCGCAAAATACGTTTTGAAAACACATTCAGAACAATTTTCCTCTACCCCTTCGCCCTCTCCTTTATTGTGACCGGCCTTACATGGCAGTGGATTTTAAATCCCGATTTCGGCCTTCAAAATGTCGTGCGCAATTGGGGCTGGGAAAGCTTCACCTTTAACCCGCTCAACGATCCCGACACAGTTATATACGGCATTCTGATTGCCGGTATCTGGCAGGGGTCGGGCCTTATCATGTGCATTATGCTGGCAGGTCTGCGCGGCATTGACGAGGACATCTGGAAAGCGGCACGCGTTGATGGCATCGGCACGGTCAAAACCTATCTGCGCATAATTTTACCGATGATGCGCCCTGTCATCATCACATCACTTGTGCTGATCGCTTCCGGCATCATCAAACTTTATGATCTGGTGGTTGCCCAGACCAATGGCGGCCCCGGCATTGCATCGGAAGTACCGGCAAAATACGTCATCAACTACATGTTCCGTGCCCAAAATCTGGGACAGGGATTTGCGGCATCAACCATGATGCTCCTTTCCGTCATCATCATATTGATCCCGTGGGCTTATCTTGAATTTGGAGGGCGCAAGCGTGGCTGATACTATTTTAAATCCGGTCGCGGAAGCGCGCGGCCCGCGTCCCAAAAAAGCTTTCAGCCGCGCCAATATTTTCATTTATGGCACGCTGCTGCTGGTTTCGGTCTACTACCTGTTACCGCTCTACGTCATGATTGTGACCTCATTCAAAGGCATGCCCGAAATCAGGCTCGGCAATGTGTTTGGCCCACCATTAGAGCCGACATTCCAGCCATGGGTGAAAGCATGGGCCGAGGCCTGTACAGGCATTAATTGCGACGGGCTTTCACGCGGCTTTTCCAACTCGGTGAAAATCCTGATCCCGTCCGTGACGCTCTCAATCCTGATCGCCAGCGTCAACGGCTATGCGCTTGCAAACTGGAAATTCAAAGGCTCTGAAACCTTCTTCACCATTTTGATTATCGGCGCATTCATTCCCTACCAGACCATGCTCTACCCTATTGTGATCATGCTTCGGGAAATAAAGCTAATGGGCTCCATCTGGGGACTGGTACTCGTCCATACAGTTTTCGGTATGCCTATTTTGACGCTCCTGTTCCGCAACTATTTCACATCCATCCCCGATGAGCTTTTCAAAGCAGCCCGCGTGGACGGTGCCGGTTTCTGGGGCATTTATTTCAAGATCATGCTTCCGATGTCACTGCCCATCATCGTGGTGGCGATCATTTTGCAGGTCACAGGCATATGGAACGACTTCCTGTTCGGTGTGATTTACACCAAGCCGGATACCTACCCGATGACGGTGCAGCTCAACAATATCGTGAACTCGGTTCAGGGTGTCAAAGAGTACAATGTCAATATGGCAGCGACCCTGCTGACCGGCCTTGTGCCATTGGTCATCTATTTCATTTCAGGAAAATTATTTGTGCGCGGTATCGCAGCCGGCGCAGTGAAAGGATAAGTCATGGCCACCGTTTCGGTCAAAGATCTCGTTCTCAATTTCGGCGCGGTCAAAGTATTGCGCGACCTTAATCTTAACATTCCAACGGGTGAGTTTCTTGTTTTGCTGGGCGCGTCAGGCTCAGGCAAATCAACATTGCTGAACTGTATTGCAGGCTTGCTTGATGTAACCGACGGCCAGATATTCATTGACGACAAGAACGTTACCTGGTCGGAACCCAAAGACCGTGGCATAGGCATGGTTTTTCAGTCCTATGCGCTTTATCCGCAGATGACGGTAAAGGGCAATCTTTCCTTCGGGTTGAAAAACGCAAAACTTCCCAAGGCCGAAATCGAAAAGCGCATTGAGCGCGCCGCCAGCGTGTTGCAGATCGAACCCCTGCTGGACCGCAAACCCTCTGCGCTTTCCGGCGGACAGCGACAACGCGTTGCCATTGGCCGCGCATTGGTGCGCGATGTTGACGTGTTCCTTTTTGATGAACCCTTGTCCAATCTTGATGCAAAATTGCGCGCTGATTTGAGAGTGGAAATCAAACGCCTGCACCAGAGACTCAAAAACACCATGATTTATGTCACGCACGATCAGGTGGAAGCCATGACGCTTGCCGACCGTATTGCTGTTATGAGCCAGGGCATCATCCTCCAGCTTGATACGCCGAACGTGATCTATAACCGGCCGGCAAACAAATATGTTGCAGGCTTTATCGGCTCGCCGGAGATGAATTTCTTGGATGGCAGTCTGAGCGGCGCCAAAGCCGATATTTTTGAAACGGACGACAAGAAAATAAAACTCTCCGGCTACACGTTTTCCGAACAAAACCGCTCCAGCGCACAAAGCGCTATTCTGGGCGTTCGCCCGGAACAGGTTGCGGTCAACGATCATGCAGAGGCCATGCCGGTTACAGAAAGTGTCGAGGTTGAACTGGTTGAACCGATGGGCGCAGACACGCTTGTCTGGTCCACCTTCGCCAAACAACCCTTCCGTTTCCGCATGGAAGGCACGGCAATTGTCAGCCCCGGGGACAAAGTAAAAATCGGCTTTGATCCTGCCAAAGCCAGCCTTTTTGACACTGATACAGAATTACGACTCTAGAATTTCAAGGATAAGAAAATGCCTATCATTTCATACCAGCTTTACTCGTCACGCAACTTTGGACCGATCAGCAAGTCATTGCAGATGCTTTCTCAAGCCGGTTATAAAAACGTGGAAGGCTACGGCGCTTTGTTCACAGACGTTGAAAGCGCGGCCGCACTCAAAAAGGATATTGAGGCCAATGGCCTTAAAATGCCGACCGCCCATATGGGCCTTGCCAACCTTGAGGAGAGCCCGGAAAAATGCGTCGAAATGGCAAAAATTCTCGGTCTCGAAGCTGTGTTTATACCGCACATTGAAGCCGATTTACGCCCCAGTGATCTGGAAGGCTGGCGCGCTTTCGGCAAACGCGTTCAAACGGCGCTTGCACCTTTAACAGATGCAGGGCTGACCACCGGATGGCATAATCACGACTTTGAAATGAAAGAATATGAAGGCGGCGCTACTGCGCTGGATGCCCTGCTTGAGGGCGGGGCCGACCTGAAAGTTGAACTTGATCTGGCATGGGTCATCAAGGGTGGCAAAGACCCGATCAGCTTTCTTGAAAAATATTCAGACCGCATTGCAGCCGTACATATCAAGGATATTGCGCAGGAAGGCAAATGTGCCGATGAAGATGGCTGGGCCGATGTGGGTCACGGCACCGTCGACTGGTACCCGATTTACGATGCCATCAACAAGACATCCAATACATATGTGATTGCCGAACACGACAATCCAAACGATGATGCGCGTTTTGCAAAGCGCTCCATCGCAACAATCAATTTACTTTGGAAAGCATAATTAATGACTAAAATTGGAATCGGCATAATCGGATGCGGCAATATTTCTTCCGCCTATCTAAGGCTAGCGCCGCTGTTCAAATCCCTCGATATGCGTGCAGTTGCAGATATCAATCCGGACGCGGCCAAAGCGCGTGCTGAAGAGTTTGGCGTTCGCAGTTCCACCATTGAGGAATTGCTTGTCGCAGATGACATCGACATCATAGTTAATCTGACTATTCCGAATGCGCACTTCTCCGTCACCAAATCCATTTTGGAGGCAGGCAAACACGCCTATTCGGAAAAACCGGTGGTGCTGACTTTTGAACAGGGTAAGGAATTATCCGAGCTTGCCAAAAGCAAGGGGCTGCGCATCGGCTCTGCACCCGACACTTTCTTGGGCGGCGCACATCAGCAGGCACGGGCATTGATTGATGATGGATCGGTAGGAAAAATCATTGCAGGCTCCTGCCATGTCATGAGCCATGGCATGGAGCACTGGCACCCCAATCCCGACTTTTTCTTCCAGCCCGGCGCCGGACCGGTTCTGGATATCGGGCCATATTATATCACCAATCTCATTCAGTTGATCGGCCCTGTTAAGCGGGTTGTTTCTCTGACGACAACCACCTTCAAAGAGCGCACCATTTCCAACGGACCGCGCAATGGTGAAAAGGTGCCGGTGGACACGCCGACCAATATCCATGCGCTGTTGGAGTTCGAAAATGGCGCGACCATTACCATGTCCACCAGTTGGGATATTTGGGCGCATCGCCACGCCAATATGGAACTTTATGGCACGGATGGCTCGCTCTTTGTGCCGGATCCGAACTTTTTCGGCGGTACAATAGAAATCGCCGGCACAGATCAGGAAATCAAGGAAGTCGCGGCGAGCAATCACCCTTTCGGTATTGTAAATGAAGGTGACAATGCAAACTATCGCGGCGCAGGTCTCGCCGATATGGCATCCGCAATTGCCGAAAACCGACCGCACCGATGCTCGATGGAACTGGCGCTGCATGCAATTGATGTCATGACCGGCATTCTGAAATCCGGTGAGACAGGCGGATTTGTTGAAATGACAACAAGCTGTGAGCGGCCGGAAGCATTGGACAAAAAGTCAGCAGAAGCACTGATGGCTTAACGGCCAGTCACCCTGCCCAAAACAAAAACGCCGCTCGAAAGCGGCGTTTTTTGATTTGAAGAAAGCCTAGCTCGGCGAAAGACCGCGCAATCGCTCCGAACGCCGCCGCAGCAATTCAAGCGTTGTCAAAAGCATGATCGACAGCGCCACCATAATCGTGGCCACGGCCAGAATGGTCGGTGAAATCTGCTCACGCAACCCGATAAACATCTGCCAAGGCAGTGTTTTTTGCGATGCCGTACCAAGGAACAGCACAACCACCACTTCATCAAATGAAGTAATGAAGGCAAACAATGCACCGGATATAACGCCCGGCAAAATGAGCGGCATCTGCACTTGGAAGAAAGTGGTCACAGGGTTTGCGCCCATGGAAGCGGCAGCGCGTGTCAGCGACCGGTCAAAACCAACCATTGTCGCTGTCACGGTAATAATCACAAAAGGCGTACCGAGCGCCGCGTGCGCAAGCACAATCTTGGCAAAATTCACCGCATCGAGCGGCAAGCCCACATCATTGACGAGGAAATTACCGATACGCGAATAAAAGAAATACATGCCGGTCGCAGAGATAATCAGCGGCACAATCATCGGCGAAATCAGGATCGCCATAATTGCGGATTTATAAGGCACATGGCTTTGGCTGAGACCAATAGCGGCCAATGTGCCCAATACAGTCGCCAAAAGTGTCGCCAGAGGCGCAATCGTCAACGAATTCCACATCGCACTTTGCCACGAACTGCTCGTGAAAAAGTCCTCATAGTGCTTGAGGGAATAACCTTCAGGCGACAAGCGCAGCATTTCCGGTGTGAAAGTGAAAAAGTTTTGTGCGTTAAACGACAGCGGAATGATCACCAGAATCGGAAAAATCAGGAAGAAAAAGATCATCGCGCACAGCACACGGAAACCGTAGTGCCAGGCAATCTGCGTATTAGATGCATAAGGAGGTAGAGCAGCCATTTTGTTTACCCCAACTTCACATTGTCGATGCCGACAATTTTGTCATAGATGTAAAAGAGCAGGAGAACGAGAACCAGCAATATGGCTCCCAATGCGGCGGCCAGGCCCCAGTTCAAGCTCGTCGAAATGTGGAACGCGATACGGTTTGAAATAAAGATACCGCTCGTACCGCCCACGAGTGCCGGCGTGATGTAGTAACCAATCGCCAGAATAAATACGAGGATCGCGCCCGCACCGATGCCCGGCACTGATTGCGGAAAATAGACTTTCCAGAACGCGGTCCAGTCATTGGCACCCATACTTTTTGCAGCGCGCACATAACTTGGCGAGATCGTCTTCATAACCGAGTAAAGCGGCAAGATCATAAACGGCAGCAGGATATGCGTCATCGCAATGATTGTACCCAGCTGGTTATTGATCAAAACCAGTCGGCTTGCATCGTCTACAATGCCGATCCAAACCAATATGTCATTGATAACCCCCTGCCCCTGAAGCAGCACTTTCCACGCGGATGTACGCACCAGCAACGAAGTCCAGAACGGCAGCAGCACAAGGATCATCAACAAATTGGATGTGCGTGCGGGCAATTGCGCAAGCAGATAAGCCACCGGATAACCAAGAAGCAGACACATGAATGTAATCGCCAGAGACATCCAGAGCGTGCGCATGAACAATTGTAAGTAAATGCGCTCGTTTTCTGGCTTCATCTGCACGCCTTCAGCCGTGTTTTCAGCATCAACAGCGCTTAAGAAATAACCCGATGTATAAGGCGCTTTAAAACTGTCCAGAATAACCCAGGTTCGAAGCTCGCCCCAATCTTTGTCCGCCTCAATAAACTGGGCTTTGTATGGCCCGGATTCCATTTTCTTCACAGCACGTCCAGTTGTACGGAAAAGGCCGGAAAATCCGGATTCCTCATAGTTCAAGCGGCTGCCTAAACGGGTGTGGATACGCTCTTCGACAGCAACTTTAAGGTCTTTGGCAAGCGCGGCAAATGTCTCCTCATCGGGCAGTTCACCGGAAGCCGGATCCCAGCGCTCAAGTTCTTCAACCACCGTTGGAAGTGTGTTTTGCACGATCTGGTTTTCAACTGATCGGAACAACATATCGCCAATTGGCAAAAGGAAACTAAAAACAATAAACAGCAGCAAAGGCGAAATCATCAGAAACGAGCGCAGCTTTTCGCGGCGCAACGCTTTTGCAAGCCGTGCCTTTAAAGGAGTTCCATCAGCAGCCCGCACAATACCGTCATCAGACTGGCCTGCGGCCAACTGTTCTTCGACACTCAAGGTTTCGGAGCTGCTCATGGAATACCTAACTAAATTGCATTAACAGTTTGGGATGCGGCTGAGGCGCCGCATCCCGATTTTCAAATCAGCTTACTGAGCAAGCCACGCTTGGAATTTCGCATCCAGATCGTCACGGTTGTCAGCCCACCATGTGTAGTCATAGTTGTGGACGTTGCCCGCGTTAGCCGGATCTGTTGGCATATGTGGTGCCATGTCGATGCCGAGTTCTTCATGCTTGCCAACAAGTGGTGCAGAAGATTTACGCGCAGGGCCGTAAGAAATGTACTTGGCCTGGTCTGCGAGACGCTGTGTGTCAGTCGCAAATTTCAGGAAGTGTTTCGCGCGTTTCATGCGTGATTCTTCAAGACCTGCAGGAATGATCCAGCCATCAAGGTCAAATGACTGCATGTCCCACATCATGCCGATTGGCTGGTCCTGCTCAACAATCGCAGAGAAAAGACGACCGTTAAATGTTGAACCCATCACAACTTCACCGTCAGCGAGAAGCTGTGGTGTTTCCGCACCGGCTGTCCACCAGACAACATCATCTTTGATTGTGCTAAGCTTGTCGAAAGCAGCCTGAACGCCTTCATCTGTGCTGAGCACTTCGTAGATTTCTTCTTTTGGCGTACCGTTACAATAAGTTGCCCACTCAAGGTTGTCGATTGGACGCTTCTGAAGAGCACGTTTGCCTGGATATGCTTCTGTATCGAAGATATCGCAGATTTCTGTTGGCGGGTTGTCGCCAACCATGTCTGTGCGGTAACCGATTGTTGTTGAGTAAACGATCTGCGGGATAAAGCACTCGTTCACGCGTAGGTTGCCGAAGTCATCTTCAGCTGATGTGCCGTCCGGTGCCTCTGCAAGGTCCGTTGCCGGGTCGAGCTCAGCCGCAAGACCTTCGTCGCAAAGACGGATAGCGTCAGATGCAACAACATCAACAACATCCCAAGTCACGTTACCAGCTTCATTCATCGCACGAAGCTTCGCTGTCGCTTCAGCAGAAGACTCGTCAAAAGAAACTTTGACGCCTGTCGCAGCAACATAAGGCTCAACATAGGCTTTAAGCTGTGATTGCTGGTAAGCACCGCCCCAAGAGACAAGTGTCATCTCTTCCGCACAGCCTTCACATGGCGCTTCAGCCAGGTTTTCCTGCGCGATTGCTGTCGATGAAAACAGTGCTGTTGAAGCAGCGGCTGCAAGTAGTAATGATTTATGTTTCATAAAAGTCTCCCAATAGTTTCTACAGTTAGAAGTTATACGTCTGTAGTTGGTTGATTGCGGCTAACCTGCCGCAAACAGGTTTGATAAAAGCTTAGACAGCTTCGTCTAGAGCTTTAGCGTCGGCGGCATCCCAGCCAACCTTCACAACATCGCCTGCCGAGATCGGCCGTTTGTCACGGCGGTTTCTCACTTTGACGATGAATTCATTATTGCCGGCAACATTCATGCGAACACGAATGTGGTCGCCAAGATAGATCATCTCTTCAATCTTGCCGTCCACGAGGTTGTTCGGAGAATTATCCGGTGCAACTTCGATACGCTCCGGGCGCAATGATACGGACGTTCTGTCGCCCACATTATGAACATTGACCGGATCGGCCTTAACCAGCGTGCCGTCATCAAGTTTGACGGTGCAAATGTCCTTGTTAATTTCCACAACGCTGCCGGCAAGCTTGTTGTTTTCACCGATAAACTGGGCAACGAAAGAGTTATCCGGGCTTTCATAGAGAACATCCGGCGGTGACAATTGCTGGATAATACCATCATTAAAGACCGCCACACGGTCAGACATGGTCAAAGCTTCTGTCTGGTCATGCGTAACATAAACAACAGTGACACCCAGATTGTCATGAATATGCTTGATTTCATACTGCATTTGTTCACGCAGCTGCTTATCAAGCGCGCCCAAAGGCTCATCCATCAATACCAGTTCGGGATCAAAAACCAGCGCCCGCGCAACAGCAACACGCTGCTGCTGGCCACCGGACAATTGCGCCGGACGGCGTGAACCGAATTCACCCAGCTCCACCATTTCAAGAGCACGTTTTATCCGGTCTTCGCTTTCGGATTTACCCATACCGCGCACTTTTAGCGGAAACGCCAGATTCTCAGCCACTGACATGTGGGGGAAAAGGGCATAATTCTGGAAAACCATGCCGATACCGCGTTTGTGAGGCGGCACATTATTAATGGGATTACCATTAAGATAGATTTCGCCGTGTGTGGCGGGCTCGAAGCCTGCGAGCATCATCAAGCAGGTCGTTTTTCCGGAGCCTGATGGCCCGAGCATTGTAAGAAATTCGCCTTGGGCGATATCAAGATTAAGGTTTTTTACGACGAGGTTTTCGCCGTCATAACTTTTCTGCACGCCGTCAAAAACTACTGACGCACCTCTTGTATTTGACATTCTTCTCCATTCCCGCAGCATCAAAGCCTGCTGCCCTTGTGGGATTCAATACATAATCCACAAATTCGTTCGAAGCAAAGATAGCCAAAACGGCCCCCGCATTCTCACGCCCTCAGCGTCAACGTAGAGCATGAATTTCAGATGTCTAGCGAAGATTTAAATTTCCACGTGGACTACCCGAAAACTTGTCAAAAAAGAGTATTTTTGCGCCATTTTGCGGCGTTTTTGCATAAATAATGACCAAATCACCATCCACATCCACGCTTTCTACAACGAAAGTTTCAGGTATTTTTATATCCGCTTCAATCATTTGCGCTGTATCAGCCGCATTATTCATCTTGTAAACAATGGCAAAAAGCACCGCGAAAACCGCAATAAACATCGTACCAATGGAGACCGCCATCAGGCGCACCATCTTCCGCCGCAGCCGCTCGGCTGCCGGATCGAGCGGTTTTTCTTCTTCTTTATCCAATTTAATTTCAGCCATAGCTCTATGTCACTTTTCCGATATAAGAACGCTGACTTAAGCAAGGTTGAAGTAAAATGGAAGAGTTCATCGCCAAAGATGCACATAATGGCTTGCGGCTGGATCAGTGGCTGTCAGCGATCACGCATCAGGACATCTCGCGTAACCGCATCAAAGCGATTATTGAAGACGGCCATGTCAAATTAAACGGTGAAACCGTCACGCAGCCAAAAAAGAAAATTGCCGCTGGCGATAAAGCGCTCTTTGTCGTGCCGGAGGCTGGCGATCCCGATCCGGTAGCTGAAGACATTCCCCTAAATGTATTGTTTGAGGACAATGACCTTATTGTCATCGATAAGCCTGCCGGCATGGTTGTGCATCCCGGCGCAGGCAATTTAAACGGCACATTGGTCAATGCGCTCATTCACCACTGCGGTGATACACTATCCGGCATTGGCGGCATCAAACGGCCGGGCATTGTTCACCGGCTCGACAAGCAAACCAGCGGCGTGATGGTCGTTGCCAAAAATGACGCCGCACACCGGCATCTATCATCCCAATTTGCAGACCATGGCCGCACCGGGGCAATGCGCCGTGTCTACACCGCCATCATTTGGGGCGCGCCCCAGCAGCAAAAATTGCGCATTGAAACATATCTGGGCCGCGGCGACGGTGACCGCACAAAACAGGCCGTTGTCAATGAGAACAGGCCGGGCGCACGCCATGCGGTCACACATGTGCAAATCATGGAGCGCTATGGCCCCAAAGACGGAACAGATCAGGTCGCTAGCCTTATTAATTGCGAACTGGAAACAGGCAGGACACACCAAATCCGCGTTCATATGGCCCATATCGGCCACCCGCTGATCGGGGATGATGTCTATGGCGCAGGCTTTCGCACGAAAGCCAATATATTGCCTGAACCGGCGCAGTCAGCCGCAAATAAATTCCGCAGGCAATCCCTCCATGCGCGGCTATTGGCTTTTAAGCACCCGAAAACGGGCGAAATACTTACCCTTGAAAGCGATCCGCCGGAAGACATGCAGGAAGTCATGCAGGCATTTTCAGTGAGTTGGAATTAACACCGGCGCATCAAAGTGTTTCACCGAACATCTTGCGGCTATGCTGTGTAAGCGCATCGGCAAAAGCCGCCATGGCGGGCGACAAATCACGCGCCGGATAATATAGGTAAAATCCCGGCAAGGGCGAAAGCTGATCATCCAGAACAGCTTCCAGCCGTTTGGATCCAAGTTCGTCCCGCACCATGTGCCGCCAAAGATAGGCCAGCCCCAACCCTTCAACGGCGGCCTGCCTCACCAAAGCGCCGTCATTAAAAACCAGTTGCATGGCGTCCCTTTGCTCAACTCTGCCCGTCGCGCCTTGAAAGACCCACGGAAAAATCCGGCCAGCGCTGTGCATGCGGTAACCAATACAAAGATGGCTGCCAAGCACATCCGGCGTCTGCGGCCGCCCATATTGTTCGAAATAGGACGGTGCACCGACAACAACCGGCTGAACGTCACCTGTCAACTTGCGGGAAATCATGTCCTGCTCCAGCTTGCTACCAAGACGTATTCCGGCATCAAACCGCCCCTCAACCACATCTATCAGCGCATCACTGACTGAAATCTCAATCTGGACAGCAGGGTGCGCAAGACGAAATTCTGCCAGCATCGGCATGACCAGCAATTCTGCCGCATCGCGCCCCATCGTCAGGCGAACCGGTCCTGAAATTTGACCTTCCCCCGCCTCCAACTCATGCAGCGCCAGATCAATCTCATCAAATGCCGGACCGAGACGGCCAAGAAGCGCTGCACCTGCCGCTGTTGGCGAAACTGCGCGTGTGGTACGCGCCAACAACCTTTGGCCCAAACTCTTTTCAAGTTTACGGATTGAATGACTAAGCGCCGACTGGGTAATGCCCAGCTCTGCTGCCGCGCGCGTGAAGCTACCTTTGTCCACAATCAGCCGTAAAGCCGCCAACGCATCAAGTTGATTTCGCTTATTCATGAATTATGCTCATGGCACTGATCAATAAAATGATCTTCTATCACTTATCTACAATGTTATCTATCCGGCTGTCTTTGAAAAAGATGCAAAGCCAACAACGCCTGCCCTGCAAAAAGAGCAAAAAACATGACAGCACAAATGACACGCCTTAATCCGCCGGAACTCCCAGACGCCAGTTCAATCGGCTACAGCCAGATATCAATTGCAGAGGCCGGGAAAATGGCCTTTGTATCGGGACAGGTCGCCACAGCCGAGAACGGCTTGCCTACACCAAAGGATTTCGACGGTCAGGCTGCACAAGTCATGCGTAAGGCAGCAAACGCACTGGCAGCAATAGGCGCGGCCCCCGAAGACATTGCTATCGCGCGCGTATATGTAGTCGGCCTTAATGATGAACGTCTAGCAAGCACCGTGAACCATTTTAAAGCGTTCTGCGGCGATGCGGCACCTTCACTGACGGGCATCGGAGTTGGGGCGCTTGCCGGCGCCGACTTGCTGATAGAAATGGAGATGCAGGTGCGATTACCGGATTAAGGTAAGAGGCCACCACTGCCATTGATAACAAGCGGGAACAAAACAGTTCACAAAACATTGAATGAGTGTTCACGAGATATTACATCTCAAAATGAACATAATGTGCTAGTAAACATTTTGCCGGTTTAGCGGGCTTTGACAGACGCGATGACCGGTGCTTGCCGCAATCGGGCGGAAGCAAAAATAGAAGAAAAGGGGTGCTGCATTGACCCAACCAAACACTTTACCCAGCCTTTCAGGCGGCGCAGACGGCTTGGCCCGTTATATGGAGGAAATCCGCCGGTTTCCTATGCTACAGCCTGATGAAGAATATATGCTGGCAAAACGCTATCACGAACATGACGATACCGAGGCTGCGCACCGCATGGTGACAAGCCATTTGCGCTTGGTGGCCAAGATTGCGATGGGATATCGCGGCTATGGCCTGCCGATTGGCGAAGTTGTGTCCGAAGGCAATGTCGGCCTGATGCAGGCTGTTAAAAAATTCGACCCGGAACGGGGTTTCAGATTGGCAACCTATGCCATGTGGTGGATTAAAGCCTCCATACAGGAATATGTATTGCGCTCTTGGAGCCTTGTGAAAATGGGCACAACTGCCAACCAAAAGCGGCTGTTCTTTAATCTTCGCAAAGCCAAGAACCGTATTCAGGCCCTTGGCGAACACGATCTGAACGAAGAACAGGTCCAGAAAATCGCGACTGATCTGAAAGTGACAGAAGAAGAAGTGCTGTCTATGAACCAGCGCCTCTCCGGCGATGCATCGCTTAATGCGCCACTGCGTAATGCAGAAGGTGAAAGCGGTCAGTGGCAGGACTGGCTGGTTGATGAATCAGACAGTGCAGAGGAAATGCTCGTTGAAGAAGACGAACTGGATCACCGCCGTTCAATGCTGAACGATTCGATCGAGGTTCTGAACGAACGCGAGCAGCGGATTTTCCGCGCGCGCCGCTTGTCCGAAGACCCTGTTACGCTTGAAGATTTGAGCCAAGAGTTCAACATTTCGCGTGAACGCGTACGCCAGATTGAAGTACGCGCATTCGAAAAAGTTCAGGAAGCAATGGTCGCTGCCGCAGCAGAATTGGCCGCGCCGCAAAAACAGATCGAAGCGCAGTAAAACAATAACTGCCTCATAACAAATCAAAGCCCCGCTGATTTTCATCATGCGGGGCTTTTTATATCAGTTTGTAATTAAGCCTTAATTCTCGATCGGGGCAGCTTCCCAAGCGGCAAAGACCTCGTTGAAAACCCGCTCGCCCGGAATACCTTTTTCCAAAGTAATCAGCGCGCGCCGGCCATTCGTGTACTGCATCGGAATATCAATCCAGTTTTCACGTGTCATCAATTGCACATTGGTTTCAACTGCCGTTGTCGCATCGGTCAGCGCAATCAGGAAGATATTCTGATCAAGCGGTGCAGGCACAGCAATCAAGGCGTTGCCCGGATCCTGCTCATTGGTTTTGAACGTCACACGCTGAACATCGGCAATGCCGCGTCCGGCAAAATTCTCCGGCACACGGAAGAACAATTCAATGATATGACTTGCCGGAAATGTGCTGTCCCCATTGCGGCGGATCGTCATTTCCATCTTCAAGCCAAGCTCAGGAATGGACGTTTCAGCACGGATCGCAGGTTCGACTGGCAGTTCTCCGCCAGGCGATTCATTGACAACAGTCCACACAGTTGCACCGGCAAGCGCGGTACCGTCCTGCGAGCCTGTGCGCTCTTCATAAAAAATTGCCCGCTGGCCAATCGGCGTTGCCGGCGTTTCAGCCGTTGCATCGGGCGCATTTGCATCGTCCGTAGCGTCTGCGCTCTGCGGATCATTGTTTGCTGTACCGGCTGTTTGAGACGCGACGGAACTGCCTTCGTTGGAACTGTCGTCAGCGACACCTTCAATCGGGCCTTCGTCGATCTCCGTTCCATCCTCTGTCAGACGCTGGGTGAATTTGGTTGTCGTTTCGTCCGCTTCGCTCACGTCCTCAACCAGCGGAGGCGTTACCTCGTTTTCTGCGGCTGCGACTTCCTCTTGGCTCGCTTGCTCACCGTTTTCTACCGGTGTGCTCGTGACCGTGCGAACCGGAACACCGCCCTCTTCGCCTGTCGTTGCCGCATCACCAATATCTGTACCAGCCTCACCGCCGGTTAGATCCTGCCACCATGGCAAAGCCGACTCATTATAGAAGGCAGTAAGCTGGTCTCTCTTCTCATAAGCGGCATATGCGCCGCCAGCCAGCAGCGCCAAAACGACAATCGCGATTGCCGCTTTCTTGGTACCGCCACCTTTTTTCTCTTCTTGATCAGAAGGAACCAAAGGCGGAATACCAGCAGCGCTTTCGCGGCGCTCGCCTTCAACCGTACCCGGATCATCACTACCGGTTTCCACCACCGGCTCAAAGCTGGCGGTAACATCATCGGTTTGTGAATCCACCGAAACGGCAAAATCCTGCGTATCGTTGCTGTAGTCAGCTTCCTGCTCTTTTAAAAACTCGGCCCGCGGATCACTGTCTGCCACCGGCATTGATTTTTCAGACTCGGGTTCCGGTTCCGGTGTAGTACCGGCAAACAATTCGCCAATGGTTTTGTTGATTTCGTCAACGCTGGCGCCTGCATCATCGACGCTATCATCGGTTTCTGCATTGGCACTTTCAACGAAATCTGAGAACGGAGTCTCGGCCGGAGCAGATGAGACATCGTCAATTGCCTTATCCGCGCTGATAGCGCCATCGGCAATAATATTGCCTTCGGAAACATCATCAACAGCTTCGACAGTGTCTTCCGGCTGATCAGCATCAGGGTATTCCGGTGAAACAGTATCAGCAGGCAGAGCTTCGTCATTTTGTTCTTCTGCAAGTTCAGGGATATCTGTAACCTGATCCTGCGCCACCACATGATCTGTTTCATTGACTTCCAAACGCGAAGGAAGTGGCGCATCAGTTTCTGATTCTGAACTTGTATCCGGCACCTCCGGCTGCGGATCATATGACGGCGTTATGACGGGCTCCGGCTCAGTCGGAGTTGGCTCAGGTTCGACGGGAAACTCCGGCTCAGGCTCTGCGGGCGCGGGCTCCGGTTCGGCGGGAACTTCAGGCTCTGGCTCGGCAGGTGTTGGCTCTGGTTCAGTCGGCACCTCCGGTTCAGGCTCGGCAGGTGTCGGCTCTGGCTCGGTTGGTACTTCCGGCTCAGGCACCACGGGCGCCGGTTCCGGCTCGACCGGAACTTCAGGCGGAGCGGTAGGCGCAGGTTCTTCCGGCTGCGGAACGCTGGGCGCTGCAGTTACCGGTTCCGGCGCAATTTCCTGCTCTGCGGGCGCACTATAGTCTGCCTCTACCGCACGGATTGCATCTTCAAGCTTGGCAAACTGACGGTCAATCGCTGCCTGTGGAGGTGTTTTCTCCAGTGCATCGATCTGTTTTCTTACAGTTGCCCGCGCCTTGTCATAGACTTTTGCACGCAATTCAGGTGTTGTCTCACTCATATTACCGAGTGTTTTTCTGATTACTGCTGCGAAATCTGCCATAAATTCAATCCGGTAAGGTTCTCGTTCGTAGGGTAAACCTAATCCTGAAACGGGTCCGTAACAAGTATCGTGTCGTCACGTTCAGGACTAGTTGACAACAAAGCGACCGGCGCACCGATTAATTCTTCAATATGGCGCACATATTTAACGGCCTGAGCGGGCAGATCGTTCCATGAGCGCGCACCGGCGGTCGTACCGCTCCAACCTTCCAGTGTTTCATAAATCGGCACAACACGCGCCTGCGCGCCCTGACTGGCCGGAAGATAATCAATCCGCTCACCATCAAGTTCATAACCGACACAGACCTTGATTTCGTCCATACCGTCAAGCACATCAAGCTTGGTCAGCGCGATACCTGTAATGCCATTGACGGCACATGACTGACGCACAAGCACCGCATCAAACCAGCCGCAACGGCGCTTGCGCGATGTCACCGTACCCCACTCATGCCCCTTGGTGCCAAGGTGTTCGCCAACATCGTTAAGCTGCTCAGTCGGAAACGGTCCTTCGCCCACGCGAGTTGTATAAGCCTTTGTAATGCCGAGCACATAATCAATGGCGTTCGGCCCCATGCCGGAACCGGCCGCCGCCTGCCCCGCCACCACGTTCGAGGACGTCACGAACGGATATGTGCCATGATCGACATCAAGCAGTGTGCCCTGCGCGCCTTCAAACAGAATACGGTTACCGGCGCGGCGCTTGTCGTCGAGCACTTTCCAGACTTTATCCATATAAGGCAAAATCTCGTCGGCAATCGACATCAATTCTTCCATGATCGTCTCATGCGTGACTTCTGGATGGCCAAGCCCACGGCGCAGCGCATTATGGTGGGTCAAAAGACGGTCCACCTTGGCAGGTAGCGTATCCTGATTGGCAAGGTCCATCACGCGCACGGCACGGCGGCCTACTTTGTCCTCATAGGCAGGGCCAATACCACGGCGGGTTGTGCCGATCTTCGTGCCCGAATTGGACGCGGCGTCTTCGCGGAAGCCATCCAATTCGCGGTGCAAAGACAAAATCAGTGGTGTGTTTTCGGCAATTTTCAAAACATCGGACGTTATCTTAACGCCCTGCTCTGCCAGACGGTTTACTTCGGCCACAAAAGCGTGCGGGTCAAAAACCACACCGTTACCGATCACCGACAGTTTTCCGCGCACCACGCCGGAAGGCAGGAGCGAGAGCTTATAGACATTGCCGCCTACAACCAAGGTATGACCGGCATTGTGACCGCCCTGAAAACGTACGACAACATCAGCGCGTTCCGAAAGCCAATCGACAATCTTGCCTTTACCTTCATCACCCCATTGGGAGCCAACCACCACAACATTTGCCATCAAAAACTCCGGCGTAAAAATTCATTAAAAAGACTTAACGCGCGGTCTATAGCTTTCATTAAAGCAAAGCGTAAGTCCAATGCGCTTGTTCAGGCACTTTCAACACTGTTTTTTCTGGCATAAACAGGCATAAATGTCATTTAGAGCATATTTCCTCCTGCCAGACGCAAGGCCACTCCGTGCAAAACAACAAAAACGCTTACATCTTCCTGCTGCTGACAACCTTGTTCTGGGGCGGTAATGCCGTTGCTGGAAAGCTGGCTGTCGGACATATCTCACCGATGGTTCTTACCACGGTGCGGTGGGGCGTGGCCGTATCGTTGCTGCTCTTAATCGGCGGCAAGCAATTCTGGCAGGACCGTCATATTATCAGGCCGCATTTGCCGCTGCTGTTCACTTATGGCGCATTGGGGTTTACCGTTTTCAACGTCAGCCTTTATTCAGCGCTCAATCATACGTCAGTCATTAATGTGGCCATCGAACAGGCTGCCGTACCGGCGGTTATTTTCATCGGCAATTTTATCCTGTTCCGAATGCGCGTCAGCGCACTGCAGATCTTCGGTTTCACACTGTCTTTGATCGGCGTTGCTATAGTGGCTTCAAACGGCAGCTTGGAACGTCTGGCTGCACTTGAGATCAACAAGGGCGATATGTTCATGGGGATCGGCGTTCTTGCCTATGCCGCCTATTCGGTGATCTTGCGCTACAAACCGGATTTACATTGGAAATCCCTGATGACCACGATGGCGATTGCCGCCTTTATCGTATCCCTGCCCTTTGCCTATTTCGAATTGCAAAGCCCTATCGGCATCCTGCCCGATGCACAAGGATGGGCAATCGGCTTTTACACCGCGATTTTCCCCGCCATTATTGCACAGGTGCTCTGGATTAAAGGAATTGACCTTATTGGTGCCAACCGTGCGGGCATATTTATCAATCTGGTGCCGATCATCGGCACCGTACTGGCTGTCGTTTTGCTTGGCGAGGTTTTTGGTCTTTATCACGCCATCGCCATGGCGCTGGTGATTGGCGGTATTTGGATCGCTGAAACCAGCGGGCGCAAAGCACATAGAAATGCACCCGATGTACCGCGTTAATGCATTAGAACAAGCGCGGTACCGCGTTCATTCTTGAGATCGGGCATCAATGGGAAGATTAGTGATGAACCGGGCATTCACCAATATCTTAAGTTCTGACGTCAACGCGTCTGCAAACTTCTATCAGGAGCTTCTTGGCATGAAACGCCATTTTGACTCCGACTGGTTCGTAATTCTGACCCACGCCAATTTGCCAAATCTGGAATTTGGTATTCTTGACCGCGACAACGCCATCGTTCCAACGTCAGTCGCCGCCGCGCCCCAAGGTGTCATCATCACGTTCGTGGTGGAAGATGTCGAAGCGATATTTGCAAAAGCCCAAAGCCTTGGCGCACCAATCATCGAACCGCCTGCAGACACCCCTTATGGGCAGCGAAGAATGCTGGTCAAAGACCCGGACGGAACAATAATCGATGTGAGTTCGCTCATGAAAAGCCAATAAAGCGCGCGGCGCAAAAGCTATACTGATGCAATGAAATAAGCTTGGCGGCTGACGTCAGACCGCAAACTGAGGTAGTATAATTATGCCCATTTTATTTTGCGTCCGGGCAACCACCAAGCACAAATTTCATAGCATAAAAAAGGCGCCCCTGACATAGGAGCGCCGATCACTTTTTTTGTGCATCGCAATATCAGATGCAGTCAAACATCAAATTTCAATGCCTTCGCAGAGATGATTTGTTTATGCGCACGCACTTCATCCAGCACTGATTCCGGCACCGGCCCATCGACATAAAGGAGAGCGATTGCATCACCGCCCTGATCCTTACGGCCAAGCTGGAAGTTCGCGATATTGACGTTGTTGTTACCGAAAATAGTACCCAGCAAACCGATAATGCCCGGCGTGTCATTGTTGGTCATGTAGATCATGTGCTGGCCGATTTCTGCCTCAAGGTTGATATCCTTGATCTGGATAAAGCGAGGCTTGCCATCGGTAAAACATGTACCCGCGATAGACCGCGTCTGGTTGGCGGTTTTAACAGTCAGCTTGATATAGCCGTCGAAAACGCCGGACTTGTCACGCTTGACTTCCGAAACCTGAATACCGCGTTCTTTGACCATGATAGGTGCGGAAACCATGTTCACATCAGAAACCTGCGGACGGATAAGTCCGGCAAGCGCAGCACTGATCAGCGCCTTCGTGTTCATTGTGGACACAGAACCGTCAAACAGGATTTCAACTTCCTGAATGGCGCTTTCGGTTGCCTGACCAACAAACGAGCCGAGCACTTCTGCCAGCTTGACGAATGGTTTGAGAACCGGTGCTTCTTCAGCCGTAATGGAAGGCATGTTGATCGCGTTGGAAACAGCGCCTTTGAGCAGATAATCAGACATTTGTTCGGCAACCTGCAAAGCAACATTTTCCTGTGCTTCAGATGTGGACGCACCCAAATGCGGTGTACACACAACATTCGGCAAGTCGAATAGCGGGTTTTCCGTTGCCGGTTCCGTTTCAAAAACATCAATACCGGCGCCGGCTACTTTACCCGATTTCAGCGCTTCGGCCAGATCGGCTTCAACAATCAGACCACCTCGCGCACAGTTTACAATGCGAACACCGTCTTTCATTTTTGCAAATGCGTCAGCATTGATGATGCCGCGCGTTTTGTCCGTCATCGGTGTGTGCAACGTGATGAAATCGGCACGCGCAAGCAGCTCATCCAGCTCCACTTTTTCAACGCCAAGCTTCACGGCACGTTCTTCTGAAAGGAACGGGTCAAACGCAACGACGTTCATTTTCAAACCGATAGCGCGGCTCGCAACCACAGCACCAATATTACCGCAACCAACAACGCCGAGCGTTTTGCCGGTAATCTCGACACCCATAAATTTGGATTTTTCCCACTTGCCTGCGCGCGTCGACGTATCGGCGGCTGGCAATTGGCGGGCAACGGCAAAGATCAACGCAATCGCGTGTTCGGCCGTCGTGATTGAGTTGCCGAAAGGCGTATTCATCACGATGATACCTTTGCGCGATGCCGCTGGAATATCGACATTATCGACACCGATACCAGCGCGGCCGATAACTTTCAGTTTGCTTGCCGCTTCAATCAGCTTTTCCGTTGCTTTTGTCGCCGAGCGGATAGCAAGACCGTCATACTGGTCGATAATGCTCAAAAGCTTTTCTTTGTCTTTGCCAACATCAGGCATAAAATCGACATCAATGCCGCGATCACGGAAGATCTGGACAGCGGTTTCAGACAGTTTGTCAGATACAAGTACTTTAGGTGCAGCCATTGTTTTGGCCTCCATTACAAAATTTATCTTGGGAGAAGAGCGGCGGCCAAGAGGCCACCGGTAAAATTAGGCAGCTTGCGAAAGCTGTGCTTTTTGAGCTTCGAACGCATAGCCGATCCACGGCATCAGCGCTTTAAGATCGGATGTTTCCACCGTGGCACCCGCCCAGATACGAAGACCCGACGGCGCATCGCGGTAGGCACCGATGTCATAGGCTACGCCTTCTTTATCGAGCGCCGACACAATCGCCTTGGCAAATGCGGCCTGCTCGTAATCCGGCAAAGCCTGAACAGCAGGATCGGTGATTTTCAAACATACTGATGTGTTCGACCGTGTGGCCGGATCAACGGCAAGGTTTTCCAACCAGTCAACACTGTCGACATAATTCTGGATGGCCGCAAAATTGGCATCCGCACGATCCATCATGCCTTTAAGGCCGCCAACGGATTTTGCCCATTCAAGCGCATCAATGGCGTCTTCAACAGCCAGCATTGACGGTGTGTTGATGGTTTCGCCTTTGAAGATACCCTCGATCAGCTTGCCGCCTTTTGTCAGGCGGAAGATTTTCGGCAACGGCCATGCCGGTGTGTAGTTTTCAAGCCGCTCAACAGCGCGCGGTGACAGGATCAGAACGCCATGCGCACCCTCGCCGCCCAGCGCTTTTTGCCAGGAAAATGTCACAACATCGAGTTTGTCAAATGCCAGATCCTGTGCAAATGCAGCAGAAGTCGCATCGCAAATTGTCAGACCTTTGCGGTCAGCGGGAATGAAATCGCCGTTGGGAACCCGTACGCCGGAGGTCGTTCCGTTCCAAGTAAACACCACGTCATTGTCGAAATTGATCTGGTTCAAATCCGGCAAATCGCCGTAACCGGCTTCGATCTTGCGGCAATTATCGAGCTTGAGCTGTTTGACCGCATCGGTCACCCAGCCTGCGCCGAAGCTTTCCCATGCAACCATGTCAACGCCGCGCTCACCAAGCAATGACCACATGGCCATTTCCACGGCACCAGTATCCGATGCCGGAACAATGCCAATGCGGTAATCATCAGGCACCTGCAAAACGTCGCGCGTCAGATCGATCGCCTGCGCGAGTTTTGACTTGCCGATTTTGGAGCGGTGGGATCTTCCAAGGGCCTGCGCATCAAGTTTAGCGGCTGACCAGCCAGGACGCTTTGAGCATGGTCCTGAAGAAAAATTAGGGTTCGCCGGACGGTTGTCCGGTGTAGTCGTCTTTGTCATCTGTCTATCCTTCCAGATAGTAAGCCTCTCGTTAGGGAGAGGTGGCCTGCCCTCCCGATACTGCGAAAGCACAAGCGCCGTCAAGATGACTTTTGAACTTATTCATAAAAGAGCGTTTCATCTGCCAGAAACGAAAAAAGCCGGTTCAAAGAACCGGCTTTTGGATCACCTAAGTGATATTATTTGTAAACGGCCGGCTCAGGCTGATACACCGGAACTGGTTCCTGATAGCTGGTGCCGCCGAATTTATAGCGAAGACCCGCACGAATCTGATGCTGTTCAAAGCCGTAGTCGTAGCCAGGGCCGGTACCGCTGGCGAAACCAAACTGGCCGCCGCCTTCAATTTTCTTATAACGGTAACCAAGATCAACAGCGAGCTTATGGGAAATGTCATAGGAGAAGCCAGCCATCAACGCATAGGCAAAGCGCCATTCAGCTTCACCGTCATGGATAACGGTAGGATCACAGTTTGCTGCATTTGTCGCATCACACGCTGTGTTGCTCAAATTATTCCACTTTACATGAGCACCACCGATACCGGCACCCACATAAGGCGTAAAGCCTGCATATGTGCCAAGGTCGATATAGGCATTGGCCATAACTGTCAGGGCAGAGAAGCTTGAGATGTCGGTTGATACACAAGCACCACCGCCAGCAGCACCACATGTGCCACGCGTGTAACCGTTAAAGTCTGACTCGAAATCATAATCGAGTGTCAAATCCGTGCGCAGATAGCTGTTGATCTGATAACCGACACCACCGCCAAGAAAGAAGGATTCGTCGACTTCGCCGTACAGTCTGTTTGTACCGCCTGGCGTACCATAAATGGCACCGCGATACTCGCTCCATGAATAGCCGACATCACCGCGGATGTACCAGCCGGAGACACTTGCCGGCAGGCTTTCAGGCACTTCATATACGGGCGTTTCGACAACCGGCGGCTCATAGATATCCGCTGCAAATGCAGAAGCGGTCATGACCATTGCAATGGCTGAACCAGCGGTCAGTAATTTAACTGCGTTTTTCATAATCAATTCCTCAAAAGCCCTAAACTTTACAAACGGGCAAATAGCTGCGCTTGAGGACATCATGATGGGGAATGGTTAAAACGCACTTAACCGTGTTTTTTTACTGTAATTCTTCACCATGTTTCTTATGCATTTATAACCTATAATGGTTTTTGATGTTTAATTACATATAGTTGCAGAAAATCACGCACGCGTGTGACTGTCACAATAAATGACAGAATTAAACGAAGCGGCATGGGAAATCTGCTCCGCGCAGCATTTAACGAAGCAATTATCCCGTTTTAGAACAGGCAATCTTACGCAGGAGCTTTAACCGTTCCGATCAAATCAGCAAGCGATGTGACGACATTATTGACCAGCGTGCGGTCATCACCTTCCGCCATAACGCGGATTAGAGGTTCGGTACCCGATGCCCTGATAACCAAACGACCGGTGTCGCCAAGTTCGGCTTCCGCGGTTTCAATAGCATCTTTAACCAGCTTGTCTTCAAGCGGTGTACCACCGTCAAAACGCACATTCTTTAACAGTTGCGGTACCGGTTCAAATTTGCGGAACGCTTCACTTGCCGGCTTGTCCGAGTTTTTAAGACAAGCGAGCATCTGCAAAGCAGAAATCAAACCATCGCCGGTTGTTGCGTAATCAGACAAAACAATATGGCCGGATTGCTCTCCGCCGACATTATAGCCGTTTTCGCGCATATGGCTGACCACGAAACGGTCACCGACTTTCGTGCGCGCAAGGTTAATGCCTTCATCTTTTAAGAAGCGCTCGAGCCCGAGATTGGACATCACCGTGGCAACAATTCCCCCGCCCTGAAGACGGTCATCCTTGTGCCAGCTCTGTCCGATAGTTGCCATGACCTGATCGCCATCGACAACAGTGCCCTTTTCATCAACCAGCACCAGGCGATCCGCATCGCCGTCCAGCGCGATACCAAGGTCGGCGCGCACTTCCTGCACTTTGCGTGAAAGAGCGCCGGGTTTTGTTGATCCGCAATCTTCGTTGATGTTGATACCATTGGGCTTGTCGCCGATGGTCACGACTTCCGCACCCAGTTCCCAAAGAGCAGCAGGCGCGGCTTTATAAGCGGCACCATTGGCACAGTCGATAACAACACGCATCCCTGACAATGTCATTTTGCGCGGGAATGTGCGCTTGGCAAATTCGATATAGCGGTAAAGATCGCCTTCAACACGCTGCGCCTTGCCAATATCGCCGAACTCTCTCAAATAGCCGGACAAATCTTCATCTAGCAATCGTTCAATCTTTAGCTCCAGCTCATCAGAAAGCTTATAGCCGTCAGGGCCAAAGAGCTTGATACCATTGTCTTCAAACGAATTATGGGAAGCGGAAATCATCACACCGATGTCCGCACGCAGGCTTCGTGTCAGCATGGCCACGGCCGGCGTAGGCACCGGACCAAGCAGGAAGACGTCCATACCTGCAGCGGTAAAACCTGCAACCATTGCGTTTTCGAGCATATAGCCTGAACGGCGCGTATCCTTGCCAATTACAACACGGTGGCGATATTTACCGCGTTGAAACGCAACACCGGCCGCCATACCGACCTTCATCGCAATTTCAGGTGTCATAGGGAAAGTATTAGCCTTGCCACGAATGCCATCCGTACCAAAATATTTCCGTGTCATTTATTTCCCCGAGATGTTGCCGGTTTCCCGCTATACAAAAGATCGAATCTAAAAATCAAGTTTTGCCAATATATACGAAAAAGGCCGCTTTCGCGGCCTAATTCATCCAATACGGTAAATATCAATCACGAAATGTGACGATTGTTAATTTTGCGGCTGCGGTTCCATGCCTGCATCCGGCTCATCGCCCTTACGGCGGCCTTTACCGGCCTTGGGAACAGCAGAGCCGCGTGATGGCGGCGAATCATCGCCCTGATCACGGGAAGGTTTCTCACCGGCCATGATCTGTTGGATTTCCGCGCCTGTCAGCGTTTCATATTCCAGCAGACCTTCAGCAATCGCAATCCACTCATCTTTATACTCTGTCAGAATGCGCCGCGCTTCGGCGTAAGCGTCATCCACCAGACGGCGCACTTCACTGTCGATAATCTGCGCTGTTGATTCAGACACGTTTTTGGACTGCGCCACCGAATGGCCAAGGAACACTTCCTGCTGGTTTTCACCATAGGCAACCTGACCGAGCTTGTCGGAAAAGCCCCATTGCGTGACCATAGCGCGTGCAAGCTTTGTCGCCTGCTCGATATCCGATGATGCGCCTGATGTAATATTCTCCTTGCCGAATTTGATTTCCTCGGCAACACGGCCACCCATCATAATGATCAGACGCGAGATCATATATTTGTAGCTCATTGAATATTTATCGCCCTCAGGCAATTGCATCACCATACCCAGCGCACGGCCGCGCGGAATGATTGTTGCTTTGTGCAAAGGATCGGCAGATGGCACTTTAACAGCGGTAATCGCATGACCCGCCTCATGATAAGCTGTCAGCGTTTTTTCTTCCTCTGTCATCGCGTTGGAGCGGCGTTCCGCGCCCATCATGATCTTGTCTTTTGCGTCCTCGAATTCCTGCATGGTCACAAGACGCTTGTTACGGCGTGCGGCCAGCAAAGCAGATTCGTTGACAAGGTTCATCAGATCGGCACCGGAAAAGCCCGGCGTTCCGCGTGCAATCACCTTCAGATCGACATTCGGCGCAAGCGGCACATTGCGCACATGCACTTTCAGGATTTTCTCGCGGCCATCAACATCCGGGTTCGGCACAACCACCTGACGGTCAAAACGGCCAGGACGCATAAGCGCAGGGTCAAGCACGTCCGGACGGTTGGTCGCGGCAATCAGAATAACAGATTCATTGGCTTCAAAGCCGTCCATCTCCACCAGCAACTGGTTGAGCGTTTGCTCGCGCTCGTCATTGCCGCCGCCAAGGCCCGCACCACGATGGCGGCCAACAGCGTCGATCTCGTCGATAAAGATAATACAAGGCGAGTTCTTTTTGGCCTGTTCAAACATATCGCGCACGCGGCTCGCGCCAACGCCGACAAACATTTCAACAAAGTCAGAACCGGAAATTGTGAAGAACGGCACTTCAGCTTCACCGGCCACCGAACGCGCAAGCAAGGTTTTACCTGTACCTGGAGGGCCGACAAGCAGACAGCCGCGCGGAATCTTGCCGCCAAGGCGCTGGAATTTTTGAGGGTCGCGCAAGAACTCGACGATCTCTTCAAGATCCTGCTTGGCTTCATCAACACCGGCAACATCGGCAAATGTCACGCGGCCATGCGCTTCGGTCAAAAGCTTGGCCTTGGATTTGCCAAAGCCCATTGCCTTGGAACCTCCGCCCTGCATTTGGCGCATGAAGAAAATCCAGACACCAAGAATGATGATCATCGGCAGCCATGACAATAAAATTGCCGTGAAAGAGCCGGAGCCGTCATTTTCAGGCCGCGCACGGATTTCCACGCCCCGGTCTTCGAGGCGCTGAACAAGACCGGTATCGCCCGGCGAATATGTCTGGAAAGTCACATTGGTATCACCATATGTGCCAACAATACGTTCGCCTGTAATCGTCACAGATTTCACACGGCCAGATGAAACATCTTCCAGAAATTGAGTGTACGAAACGTCACGTGTCGCAGTCGTCTCACTGGGCGATTGAAACATGTTAAACAGGGCGATCAGCATAATTGCGATTACGGCCCATAAGGCAAAATTACGGTAATTGGGGTTCATTTCTTTTCCAGACTTGCACGCACAGGCGCACTTGAACTTCATTGTTTAGACAAAGATAGGAGCCAGAAGCCGCTTTGCCAAGCGCTTAGGCCACAAAATACACCATATTGGTCAACGCGTCGCACACAAATGAATATAATGGTTAGCGCATCGGCAAAGGGGGCAAGCGCGATAGTCCGCGCCGCTCGCGCAAAACCAAGGCAATTTCGTAATAGCGGCTCGTTAAAATGTGATCAAAACCAAATTGGCCATCACGTCGGTTTCGTGCTTCGCATTGCAGCGCAATTCCGCCCCTGTCTTTTGTCATTAAGCATCCATTTAAGGTGAATTTACGGCCATTATCCGAAAATTGAAAAAGAGTGGCCACCGCTTCACGCACAGCGTTTTGAGAAGGCAGATAGGCCGTTGCACCCACCAATGACAACAAAATACGCAACGCTTCATAATGTACCGCATTATCGGCGCTGAAATTCTGAACAACAACGCGGCGATCCCCATCGTGAAAGTCAACATTGTCTGCATCAGCCATAAAGGCGCAGAGCTCTTTCTCAGGATAAACATCAGACGTCTGCAAATGATCGCCGGATGCGGTTTCGCCCATATCCTGCCGTGTGCGTACCCGTTCAAAGCGGCGGTCCTTGTTAGATGGATCTTCAATCCACGTCACATTATTCGCCCGCAAAAAATCCTGAAGCTGTGCCTTTTCCAGATTTAAAAAAGGCCGCACAAACCATGTTTCACAACGGTAAAGCGTGGCTTCGCTGATGCCGTGTGCAACCTCGTTTTTATTTTGTCTTTGAGCGCGCATCGCTCTGGTTTCAAGATCATCGCCCCTATTATGGGCAATGAGCACGAGCGCTGTGTTGTGCCGCTGTGCTGCGGCACTGAGCAACCGGTAACGGGCTTCACGGGCTTTTTGCTGAATACCGGACTTAGGCTTCTCGCCCTCCCACGGTGCAATCTCGTGATGGATATCATGCGCTTGGCAAATTTGGCCGACTTTAACCGCCTCCGCGCGGGCCTCCTCACGCAAACCATGATCAACCGTCACTGCGATCAATTCACACGACGGATGTTTTTCAGCCAGATAGGAATTTGCCGCAAGCGTGAGCGCGAGGCTGTCGCTACCACCGGAAAGTCCGACAATAACTTTGCTGAATTTTGCAAAGTCATACCGGTCCAGTTGATGATAAAAGACGTCCCAATGTTCCATATCCCGATGCCGGACGCGCGGATCTAGCACTTGGCCTTCGCACGTTCCTCATCGATCTTTTTACGCAATGGCTGGGACATATTGGTATGGGTTTGAACCGCATCGGCGAAGGTCACACAGGCAACTTCGCGATTACCAAGGGCAGCCATAATCGTGCCGATCTTATACATCGTTTCAGGCGCTTTGTCCGCATTGGGATATTGTGTACGCACGTCGATAAACTCGTCCACCGCATCTTCATATTTGCCTTGCGCCAGCAGACTTTCACCAAGCCAGAAGCGCGCATCGGCAATCAGAGGATCGTCCGGATATGTACTTGAAAATGTGGAGAATACGCCCTCTGCAAGCTTGTAGTCTCCCGACAGGATATAGCCATATCCGGCCTTGTAGAGTTCTTCGGCATTCATCTCGCCCGAAACGCTTGCAACCTGCGCTCCGTCCACTGATCTTTCGACACTTTGTGCCGAAAAATCAATGGACGTATCAACAATGTTGCCGTTTTCATCAAGTGTGATCGCACCTAAATTGCGCGGCGGCGCACCGGCTTCAGCCGCCTGGGAACCGCCTAGGCGCGGTTCTGTTGTCGTGGTAAGCGCCGGACTGTTATCCGGCTGCGCCTCTGCGACATTACGTGTCTTTTCATCAGTGGACGGCTCTACAGCGCCCTGCTTTTGATCTTCAAGTTCCTGAATGCGGTATTCCATGTCTTCCTGCTGCTTGCGGATGTTTTCCTGCATTTGCAATAGCTGGAAATTCAGCTCTTCGATCTGTCCGTTGAGCTGACGGATTTGCTCCTGAAGTTCGGTCACGCGTGGATCGCCCACCTGCGCGTGGGTCACCCCCGTTAACAGCAACGCCGTAAACACTGCCAGTTTTAAAGTTACAATAACGCGATACATAAAATATTAGCCCTCAATCTTTGCCCCTACAGACGTCATAAAGTGAACGCTGCTTCCACGGCAAAACTATGTCATTTTTCCCATCAGCTTAAATAAAAAAAGCGGCCTAAGCCGCTTTTTTCCGAAAAGTTCTGAAAATCAGGTGCCGCTTGGGCCGCCCAGATTGGTAACTGCGCGTCTGTTTTGTGACCAGCAGGAAATGTCATCACATACGGCAACCGGACGCTCTTTACCGAATGATAAAGTCTTGATGCGGTTGCGCGGAACACCTTGCGAAACAAGATAGTCGCGTGTTGCGGCTGCGCGGCGGGCACCAAGTGCCAAGTTGTATTCGCGTGTACCGCGTTCGTCCGCATGACCTTCAACAGTGATCTGGTAATTCGGATAACGGTTAAGCCACTGTGCCTGACGCGCCAATGTCTGCTGTGCATCGCTGCGGATAGAAGATGAATCCGTGTCAAAGAAAATGCGGTCACCGACATTGACTGTAAAGTCCTGTGTCGTACCGGGCTGTGCACCATTGGCACCAAGGCCAAGATCGTTTGCATTGTTAGGCAAAGTGTTCTTCTTTGCACAGCCTGCAACAGCAAGCGTTGTCATAAGAACCAATGCGAGTGAACGCATCGCAGAAAAAGTAGAAAAATGTTGTGTCTGGGTCAGGCGCATGGCCTTTTCCTCTTCAATCTTATCGGTTTTGGTTATCTTTTGATAACCTTATTTGCATTAACGGCCACTCAACAGAGATGGTTAGCAAGACCTTAATCAGATCGGCTAAAACCTCATGGGCCAAGAAACAGTGGTGCCGCATCGCCCTGTGCGAGAAATGCGGCAAATTAACGGCACACGGCAAATTTGCGCCTTAATCGAGCAATGGCGACCATGCCGGATCAGAGCCAAAGTTTGGCGTTTCGACTTTCTGTTCATTGCGGCCCGTCAAATCAATTGAATAGAGCTGCGGACCGGATGAACCCGAACCCTGACGGAAGAACATCAGGACACGGCCATTGGGTGCCCATGTCGGTCCTTCATTGTGAAAGCCTGTTGTCAAAATACGTTCGCCGGAGCCATCAGGGCGCATTACGCCGATGGAAAACTGGCCGCCGGACTGTTTTGTAAAGGCGATCAGATCACCGCGCGGCGACCAAACCGGCGTTGAATAGGAGCCATTGCCGAAAGAGATACGCGTTGCACCGCCGCCATTTGCGCCCATGACATAAAGTTGCTGACGTCCGCCACGGTCGGATTCAAATACAATCTGGCTACCGTCCGGTGAATAGGAAGGCGACGTATCAATGGATGATGAATTGGTCAGACGCGTTGTGTTGCGCGAGCCCAAATCCATTGAGTAAATATTCGCATTACCGTCCTCCTGCTGCAGGCTCATAATGACCTTTGAACCGTCAGGCGAAAAGCGCGGGCTAAACGTCATGCCAGGGAAATCCCCGACAAGCTCGCGCTGTCCGGTTTCAAGCTGCAAGAGATAAACTTTCGGCTGCCCGCCGGCAAAATCCATATAGGTAATTTCCTGGCGTGTCGGCGAGAAGCGCGGTGTAAGCACCAGATCACCGCCATTGGTCAGATTGCGCACATTCGCACCGTCCTGATCCATGATCGCCAGTTTTTTGACACGGTTGTTTTTCGGACCCGATTCATTGACGAAAACAACACGGGTATCAAAATAACCTTTTTCACCTGTCAAACGCTCATAGATGGCATCGGCAATAATATGCGCGACACGGCGCCAGTTTTCACGCGTGGTGAAAAACTGCTCACCGGCCATTTGTTCACCGACAAATGTATCCCAAAGCCGGAATTCCGCTTTAAGGCGACCACCTTCATCGGTCACACGGCCGGTAACAAGCGCCTGCGCATTGATAACTTTCCAGTCTTCAAAACGCGGTGACGCATCAGGATTGCTGACCTTTTCAATAAAGGCTGCTTTATCAATCGGAGCAAACAGTCCTGAGCGGCGAAGATCGGCTTCGACGACCTGACTGATTTTTGCACCAATCCCGTCACCGGAAATAAAATCGGTAATCGCAATCGGCAACGGTTCGATATTACCCTTATTGATGTCGATTTCGACCAGCGCGCGCGCCGGGAGCGTAAGCATAATGATCGCTGCGATGGTCATAACCATCGGACGTAGCAAACGTATCGATGCTGTTTTCAACATTAAACTATTCCTCTTTAGACCAAGCGTTTTATCACGCATTCTATTTTGTGTAGCGGTCAATTGTGTCATCTAAACATCTCGGACGGGTCAAAGTTCACGACCACATCACGCCAGCTGTCATATTTATCGGCTGGCAATTGGAAGCCTTGGCTGCCGCAGCGTGCCACAGCACGCACTGCACTGTCATCAAGCTGGCGATTGCCTGATGATGACGTCACGCGCGGCTTGCCTTCCAGTTGCGCTGATTGGTTAAGTTGGAACTGAACGGAAACTTTCAAGCCCACTTCGCCTTGCGCGCTGGCCGGAATACTCCAACAGGCTTGAATCTGGCCACGCAGCGAATCCATTTCGCTCTGTGTTAGTGTATTGCCCGTTGTCGTTCTGCTTCCGCCCGCAGATGCCTGCTGGTTATTGGCCTTGGAGCCACCACCCGAACCTTGTTCACGGTTCAAAAGCGATGCAACCTCATCAGACTTTTCTTCGGTCTCTTCTTGCGTTGCGGATGACTGGGCCTGCTGGGTTTCTTCCTTCTTGCGCTCCGGCGTTTTGGCCGTTTGTGCCTGCGGTCTTTCCGGACGCGCCTGCGGTGTCGGCAACTGATCAGGCAATTGCACATTCTTAGGCGTTTCTTCAGGTGCCGGTTCCGGCTCAGCTTCCGGTGCAGGTTCTTCAGTCACCTCTTCAGGCACCGACGCTGTTTCCGGCTCGGCTTCTGTTATCAGTTCTTCAACCGGATCTTCAACAACCTCTTCTTTCGGCTCTGGCTCTGGCGCGATTTCGGTCGCAGGTGTTGCTTCCGGCTCCGGTGTATCTTCTACAACCGGTGTTGGCTCTTCGCGCGGTGCAGGACGTGGCAACGGCACATCTGTCGGGTCCGGCAAACGTGCTTCTTCCACTTCAACCGCTTTTTGTGTTTCGGTTTCCGGCGTTGACTGGTCTTTTTCCTGATTACCGATATTGACCGCATCCGGATCAGGTTCAGGCGGTTCGGTCGGCGCAACAGATGAAGGCCCGTCCTTGGGCGCATCCTTCGCGCCTTCCTGTATTTGGGTCAGTTCGGCTGCTGTCACCAGTTCAACCGGCAATGCCTCAACATCATCCACTTCAAAGGATGCAGGCGCACTAATATTGACCAGTCCCCAACCCAGAACCAGTACGTGTAGTGTAACCGATGTGGCTAAACCCGCGCGCATGTGTTTTATCCGTCGCTTTCCTGAAGCGTTACAAGACCGATATTTCTGTATCCGGCCTGATTGATACGGCCCATGACCTTCATGATCGTGCCGTAGTCGGCAGTCTGGTCGCCGCGAATATAAATCCGCTCGTCATAACCGGTCTCGGCAATTGCTTCGAGTTTCGGTACAACTTCCTCGATCGGAATGGCGGTTTCCTGCAAAAAGATTTCGCCTTCCTGATTGACCGAAATTGTAATCGGCTGTGTGTCGGAATTAAGCGCTTTTGCCTGCGTTTCAGGCAGATCAATCGGCACACCAACCGTTAAAAGCGGCGCGGCTACCATAAAGATAATAAGCAGCACCAGCATAACATCGACGAACGGTGTTACGTTGATTTCCGCAATCGGACGCGCACCGGCAGGGCGGCGGTTGCGTTTGCGGCGTGATACATATCCGGCAGAACCAGCCATAAAGATTACTCCGCAGCTGTGCGCTGTTGCTGTGAGGCACGCTCATCGATCTGGCGTGAGAGTATGCCCGAAAATTCATCGGCAAAGGCTTCAAGGCGCGAGCCGATTTTGCCCGCATCCGTTGTCAGCTTGTTATAGGCAAGCAGTGCCGGAATAGCGGCAAGCAGACCAATTGCTGTCGCCAGAAGCGCTTCGGCAATACCCGGCGCGACAACTGCAAGGTTGGTTGAATCAGAACCGGCAATCGCCTGAAACGACGTCATGATACCGATAACCGTTCCGAACAGGCCGACATAAACGGCAATCGAACCGACCGACGCCAGAAAGCCAAGCCGCGATTCAAGACGGTCCATTTCACGGACAAGCGCGACATCCATCGCGCGGTCAATGCGGCTTTGCAGGCTGATCGGTGAACGCGCGCCGCGCTCATAGGATTTTTTCCACTCGCGCATGGCAGCAACAAAAAGCGATCCCATGCCGGATGTTTTGCGGTCAGACAAGGTGCGGTAAAGCTCCTCCAATGACTGGCCGGACCAAAAAGTCTCCTCAAAGCGGTTGAGCTGCGAGCGTATACGCTTGAAGGCAATTGTTTTATCAACAATGATCGCCCACGTCCAAATAGAGGCGGCCAACAACCCGATCATCACCATTTTCACGATCAAACCGGCCTGTAGGAAAAGGCCTAGAATCGAGACATCGTGTTCCATTTCAAAGTCCTTCGAATCGAAACGCCCGGCGTTACGTCACCGGGCGGCAAATTGCGCGCTGTGTGAAGTCAATACGCCAAGCTTTATTATGAGCAGGCACTTCGAGCACAAATTAGGTGAAACAATGGCACAAGCGTGACACAGCCTCATTCAGGTGCATTAATAACTCATTATCCTTAAAAGAGTCTTAGGATTCTTGTTTATTCAGGCAGAATCACTGACCACAAGCGCGCCGAATGCCTGTTTCCAGTCTTCCGGAAAACGTCTTGGTTTGCTTTCACTGTTGATCAATGCCGCCGTGATTTCCGCTTCGATCAGCACATCGTCAGCGCGCACAATCTTCTGCGCCATCATGCAGCGGGCACCGCCAACAAATGTAAGTTGCGTCTCGATCTGCAATATATCGTCAATCGCAGCGCTGGCTTTAAAATCAATCTCCATGCGCCGCACCACCCAGAAGAGCGGCCCTTCCGGTGTTTTCAGCAGATCAGTATGATGCACGCCGATACAGCGCAGAAAGTCCGACCGTCCCCGTTCAAGAAACTCAAGATAGCGTCCATGATAAACCGCACCTGAAAAATCGGTGTCGGCAAAATATACCCGCGCGGTCAGAAAATGTGTTTTCTCATCAATTTGTCCGGCAAGCGCGACAGTTTCTCCGCGTTCACCATTTTGAGAGTTTGTCATGTCGCAGTCCGGTTTTAGATGATATTTAAACCCATGATTGAAAGTAAACCGACATCAATTGCAAGAATTATTGCCGCCGCTTTGGTGATTGCGGTCGGTTTTTACAGTCTACCGGCCCATGCCGCCACTTTCAAAACCGGACGTGGTATCTCCATGGATCAATGGGTCACATGGCCCGATGAAAGCCAATGGAATGATCCGGATGTGCTGAACAATTTTCCCGAATGGCAAAAATTTGTCGATGATGACGCTATAAAATCTTTGCGTGAAAACGGCATGGAAACCGTGCGTATTCCCGTCGATACAGCGATCTTCCTTTTTGATGATGATCAGCAACGCCGACAGACTTTACTGCAAAGTCTGCATAACGCGATCGGGCGTATCATGGATGCCGACCTTAAAGTTATCGTCGATCTTCACACTATATCTTATAGCGCAGACAGGAAGGTCATCGGCATTGACCAAATTCTCAATGATGATCTGGCATTTATAAAATACAAAACCTTTGTCGCCGATATGGCGCGCTCATTGTCCCAATATGATGCGTCCGCTCTTGCGCTGGAAATTATCAACGAGCCTCAATATGATTGCGGCAGAGCGGATGAAATGAAGATCTGGCAGGCGCAGGCGACACAGCTTCACAGCGCCGCGCGCAAGGCGAATGAGAATATCACGCTGATTGTTCCCGGCGCTTGCTATGCGTCCGCAAAGGGGCTGACACAGCTTGATCCGGCTGCATTTGCCGATGAGAACATCATCTGGACATTTCATTCCTATGAGCCGTTCATCATAACCCATCAGAGCGCAAATTGGATCGGCAAACCAGTCAGCGCATTTCAGAACCTGCCCTACCCGCCATCGCAGCTTGCCCCTTCCGTTATTCGCGATTTGCCAAAAAACAATGATCGCTACATCGACGACACGCTTGGCGGCTTAACGCGAAGCAATGCAGGCTGGTATATCCGCAACGAGCTGGAAGATTGGGGTGACGCCGATAATCTGGCCGACATGCTCGAAGCGCCCTTTAAAAGAGTGGCGAAATGGGCCGCCCGCCATAACATTACACCCGATGAAATATATCTGGGCGAGTTTGGCTTCATCGCGCAGGAATATGGCAAGGACTTCAAAATACCTGAAGCATGGCGCATTGCCTACTTAAAAGACATGATTGCTATTGCCGACAAATATCAGTTCGGCTGGTCCATCTGGTCCTTTGGCGGGGCATTCGGCATGGCCCAAACTTTTGGTGGTGAGACCATGCCGGGCGAGCTTTTGAAAAAGCTCGATTTGCCTAGCGGCAATTAATCCAGCGTGACGATCTCGCCGCGTGCCGGATAGTTCTTATCAACAATAAAGTCGATTGTGTTCAAGAATGGCTCAAGCGCCGGCCTCCCCCACGGAGCGCTCTGCACACTGGAATAGAATAGGGTATTGTCCGGCTTGATGAGAAAGAACCCCGGCTCGGCGAATTTGATCGGCTCTTCTACATTAACAGATGTCAGGCCGCGACTTGTCGAAATGAACAAACCCCACTCGCGCGCCTGCTCCAAGGTCAATCCATAGGCCAGCTTCAATTTATCGAGCTTGGCGGATTCATGCATTTCCTTAGCGCGGTCTTCGCCGTCCACGGAAATAGCCGTCAGCATGGCACCTTTCTGCTCAAATTTTTCAACCAGCGCTTCGGCTTCTTCAAGCTGTTTGCGGCAAACAGGACAATGCCAGCCACGATAAAATATCAGGATTGAAAATGTGTCAGGCGCTTCGTTGGTCAGGCTCCACTCACCGCCGCCGACAAGCGGTAATGTCAGCTCTGGCACCGGTTGGCGCGGGATAAGAGTTTGAATGTCGTTTTGCATGGTGTCTCCTTTGCACAGACAACATTCATTGACTAATTTTGTTCACAAGAGCCAGTCACAAAAATTTGTGCGGAAAAGAGAAAAGACGCACCTTACGCCTCGTCATCAAAAAGGCCCGATTGCACCGCCGCCATGTCAGACGGTGCCTTTAATCCCATATGATCCCAGGCACGCGGCGTCATGATGCGCCCGCGTGGTGTGCGCTGAATAAACCCCTGCTGGATAAGATAAGGCTCGATAATATCTTCAATCGCATCGCGCGGTTCGGACAGCGCGGCAGCGATGGTCTCAATCCCAACCGGCCCGCCGCCAAAATTACGGGCAATCTGGTTAAGATAACGCCGGTCAAGCGAATCCAGTCCAATGGAATCCACCTCCAGCCGCGAAAGCGCCTTGTCCGCAATCTCCTTGGTCACAAGATCGGATTTGGCCACATCGGCAAAATCACGCACACGGCGCAGCAAACGTCCGGCAATACGCGGCGTGCCGCGCGAACGGCGGGCAATTTCCATCGCGCCTTCATCATTGATGTTCAGGCCCATAATGCGTGCACCGCGCCGCACGATTTGTTCAAGCTCCTCTGCTGTATAAAATTCCAGTCGCACAGGTATGCCGAAACGGTCACGCAGGGGCGTCGTCAAAAGCCCCAGACGCGTTGTCGCCGCAACGAGCGTAAATTTCGATAAATCAATTTTGACAGAACGCGCCGCCGGCCCCTCACCGATAATCAGATCAAGCTGATAATCTTCCATCGCCGGATAAAGGATTTCTTCTACTGCCGGATTAAGCCGGTGTATCTCGTCGATAAACAGCACATCGCGCTCTTCCAGATTGGTCAAAAGCGCGGCCAGATCGCCCGCTTTGGCAATCACGGGACCGGATGTCGAACGGAAATTAACGCCCAGCTCCTTGGCCATAATTTGCGCTAAGGTCGTTTTACCCAGCCCCGGCGGCCCGACAAAAAGCACATGGTCCAATGCCTCGCCGCGGCTCTTGGCCGCTTCGATAAACACTTTTAGATTTTCCCGCGCAGCTTTCTGGCCGGTAAAATCATCAAGTGTTTGCGGGCGCAGCGAAGTGTCAAAATCTTCGCCTTTTTTTTCAGCATCAATTATCCGGTCAGCGTCGTTCATCAAAGTCCCTTTAGTCCGAATAGTCCACGGCTACACCATAGGATAAATGCTGTCACGGCGCCCAAGCTACTAATCAAAAGTGTCCCCATCAATAAAGACTCGGGCAAAAGCAATCCCAACATAATAATGGCCGGGATTAGCCCGCCTAAAAATCCGCTGAAAACCGCCCGCGGCATATCCATTGAACCGGAGCGCCTTCGCCACTCAACCATAATAAAACCGCCAAGCAAGCCGCATGGCACAAAGCACAATACCAAATAGATAAATGCGCCCCAAAACATAAAATCATACGCAAAAAAGCCAACATAAATGGCATGATAGATAGTTGTGCCGATCAGCGATCCGACAAAACCCGAAACCAGCACACATCTGACTTTTTGTGAGAATGTCATTGTCTTAATTTGCCGGATGGAGCAATTGTCAGGAACCGGCCAAACAGGCGAACAAGGCAATAGGCTGAAATCCAGCCTAATGCCACAAACACAGCGAACATTGTCAAGCTTTCTGCGCCCACGTCCCATTCGTCACCGACGAACAGGTAACATGCCCAAAAAAATGACGTTAAAAAAACGAAGCCACAAATAACGCTAAAATGAAGTTTCCTGAAATAAACAGCATAGATCCACGTCAGCAACCCTGAAAAAAAGGCAGGCACTGCACCCAAGAAATGAGATGTTGCCGCAAATAAAAATGGAACCAGAAGAAAACCACGCACGTCTTCAAGGCTTGGCTGTGATCGATTGTCCATGCTCAACATTTCAAGCAATGCACGGCCCAGCATAAGAACATCAAAACCTATACCCAGAATGAAACCGCCGATGGGAGGACCGATAATTGTTGCACCAAGAACAATAATAAAAAAATCACGCCAGTGAATTTTCTCTATTCCAGCACGCTTGAAAGCGTTCATTTAGCCAATTCCTTCAAGCCAAGCCTTATCAGCTTTGCACTGTCGGCATTGTCTCCGGCTTCGCGCATGGCCGCGCCAACAGCATTGGCCGCCTGCTCGCGCGAATATCCCAGATTGGCAAGCGCGGACACCGCATCGGTTACCGCACTGGAGGCAACCCCTTCGCCAAGCTCCTGCTTCAGGCCCATTGAACCTGCCGCCTCGCCGGAAAATGCCGGTGCCTTGTTTTTAAGCTCCGTGACAATGCGCTGCGCCACCTTCGGGCCGATACCGGGCGCGCGCGCCACCATCGCTTTGTCCTGAAGCGCAATCGCGTTGGCCAGATCAGATGGCGTTAAAGTGGAGAGTATTGCCAGCGCAACTTTCGCGCCCACGCCTTGCACGCTTTGCAACAGGCGAAACCAGTCGCGCTCAAGCAGCGTGGAAAAACCAAACAGTTTGAGCTGGTCTTCACGCACATAGGTTTCGATGTGCAAAACAGCCGCCTCACCCGCTGTCATTTTCGACAATGTCCGCGCCGAACAGAATGCGACATAGCCCACACCATGCACATCCAGAACAATGTGGTCCTCTTCAATGTCATCCACCGTGCCTTTGAGTTTTCCGATCATGCCGATGCAAACCTTTTTTCCAACCGTCGCGATTTGCGCATATGTGCATGACAAATGGCAATCGCCAATGCGTCGGCCGCATCTTCGGTGGAAAACTGCGCGCGCGGCATCAAAACTTTCACCATCATGGCTATCTGTTTTTTATCACCGTGCCCCACACCGATGACCGATTTTTTGACTTGGTTGGGCGCATATTCCTCAACCGGCAATCCGGATAAAGCCGGTACGAGCATCGCAACGCCCCGCGCCTGTCCCAGCTTCAGCGTCGAGGCCGGATTAACGTTTGAAAACGTGTTCTCCACAGCAGCTTCATGTGGCATGTTGGTGTGAATAACATCCGCCAGACCATCGTGTAATTCGCGCAGACGCGAAGCCAGATCCAGTTTCGATGTCGATGTTACCGTGCCCGAAGCAATAAATTTCAGTGAATTACCCATGGTTTCAATGATCCCCCAGCCGGTACGCTGAAGTCCTGGGTCAATGCCGATAATGCGAATCGCTTCTGTCATGGTCCAACCTGTTTTATTCCCCTTAACCCAATAAAGCGCAAAAGTGAACAAACCAGAAACATTTTAACGGCTTTACATTTCAAACGCCAAATGCATTCTCGCTCGCATGGACATACAATTTATCAAATCGACCGATGCGGACCACCTCCTTAATTGGCAGATGATCTGTAATGCAATTATCGAAGGCCATAAGCTGCCCAAAGCGCAACTGGGCGACCAGTTCTTAGAATGCGGTGACAAGACGGTCCTTTCACGTGCCGCTGCTATTCCCGGTCTTGGCCAAGGGGTAAAAACGGTAACGGTGACCCCTGACAACCCGCAGCGCAATCTGCCGACGGTGCAAGGTGCGATGCTGATCTTTGATGATGAGACCGGCACGCCAAAAGCCATGATTGAAAGCGATATTGTCACCAAATGGAAAACCGCCGGTGACAGCGTATTGGGCGCAAAATTATTGGCAAATCCGGAGCCGGAAAACCTGCTTGTCGTTGGCGCGGGAACCGTGGGCGACAATCTGATCGATGCCTATCGCGCGGTTTTTCCATCCATCAAAAATGTGTCCATCTGGAACCGCACTTTTAAAAACGCTGAAAAACTGGCCGCTCAAAAAGATGCTGTCGCCGTTGAGAATTTGGCAGAGGCTTGCGGCCGCAATGATATCGTTTCGGCTGCGACTTATTGCTTGGAACCACTTATCAAAGGCGCGTGGATTAAGCCCGGCACCCATGTTGATCTGATCGGTGCATTCAAAGCCGATATGCGCGAGGCGGATGATGCTCTGCTGCAAAAATCACGCCTTTTTGTCGACAGTTTCGAAACGACACTCGAGCATATCGGCGAATTAATGATACCGCTCGCCTCCGGCGCCATCGAACGCAGCGCTGTGTTGGGAGATTTTTACGATCTGGTACCAAACAAAGCCGGAAGACAGTCTAAAGATGAGATCACAGTTTTTAAGAATGGCGGCGGCGCTCATCTTGATCTGATGGTCGCCGACAGGATTTGGAAAGCGGTGAATTGATTGAACTCATCTATGAACATCTGGCAAACCCGGCAAGCCAGATCGTTTTATGCGTCGTGTTCGTAACGGGCATTGTGCGCGGCTTTTCCGGTTTCGGTAGCGGTATGCTTATTGGTCCGACAACCGCCGCATTGTTCACCCCTAAGGTCGCGCTTATTGTTCTTGCCTTTGTCGACAGCCTGCCGTCGATGGCACTGGCCTGGACCACACGCAAACAAACACAGTGGCGCGAAGTATTGCCCATGGTTTTGGGTTATCTCATATTGGTACCGCTAGGCATCTATGTGCTTAAAACCGCAGACCCCTCAGCCCTGCGCTGGTTCATCAGCCTCTCGATCCTAATAGCGGTCACACTATTATGGGGCGGCTATAAATATCGCGGGCCGCGAAGCTCTGCGGTATCTTTAAGCGTTGGCGCAGGCGGCGGCTTTATGGGCGCTGCCGCCGGACTGCCCGGACCGCCCGCGCTGCTATATTGGATGGCCGGAGACAGTAAGGCAGCGCAAGTACGCGCCAATATGATTTTTTATCTGTTCCTGACCGACATTATCATTATCACAGGTTACTTTCTGGGTGATATTTTCACAGTCAGCGCTTCAGCGCTCGGCCTTTTGGCCATGCTTCCATATCTTGTTGGCATTTTTATCGGCTCGAAATGTTTTTCCGGCGCCAGCGAACGATTGTACCGCAATGTTGCATTTTCGATGATTTTGGCGGCGGCCATTCTAGCGTTGCCGCTGCTGGACACGGCACTGCGCTAATTTAGGGCTTAACCGGCAATTTTACAGCCAACGCGGAACCCGCCCCAGTGCTTTCCGCGCACAAATATCGGTGCGGACAGATCTTTCATCAGCGAGAAGACACCGCCGCCCATGTCACGGCGATAGGTTTGCATCAAAAACGGTTTCGTATTGCGCCCTGCAGCCAGTCCTGTCCGGTCATTGAAGATACGCCGGTTTCTGCAATTGGCCGCATTCCAGATCGGATCCCTTGATTGCGGCTTTGAATAAATATGGTTGTGTGTCGGCAAATATCCGTTCCGGTCGATTGCCGCACAAAACACAATTCGCTTATCCAATTCCAAAAATGCTTCTTGAATATCCGGCATCACGCGGTCGGTAAATTCGGTGAATTGTGTCAGCACCTGCTGCGGATCACTGCCCGCAATCGGCTGGTAGTTTTCGTCAAACAAAGCGGACATGCCAATTTTGCCGTCGGTCAATGCCTGCTCGAAAATCGCCGCTGTCCGGTTTGCCGCATCCACACAATGGCGGATGATGTGCGAGTCCTCTGTCTCAACACCGCTCTGCTCGATCAACAGGATCATTTCTTCGGTAAAGCTAACCAGCGTATCAAACTTGTTCGACGTATCGCTTAACGCAGATGTGTTGACCTTTACTTCATTATTGAGCGTACCCATAGTCTCGATGATCTGGCCGCATAGCTCCGAATTGCGCTTCACAGGACCAACGATTTGCCCGATAGAAGCCGTGAGCGTATCAACCTGATCGCCGAACTCACGAAACCGGCCAAACTCTTCGTCAATTTTTTCAGAACGGACAACCGCTTCGGCAGCCAGCTTGCTGCTCATCTCGCCATGTTTAAGAAGCTCGGTCACCGTCGCCTCAAGTGCGTTTAGACGGGCTGTAATGTTTTTTGACACTTCCGATGTCTGAACGGCCAATTCGCGCACCGAACCGGCAATGATTGAAAATCCTTTACCGGCCTCACCGGCCCGTGTCGCAATAATACCGGCATTGATCGCCAGCATCTGCGTCTCACTGGCGATTTTCTGAATGGATTCTGAATAGTCGTAAACTTCCGATAACTTCTCTTTGACACCGGCAAACTCGCTATTGACCGTATCGGCGGATTTCGCCATCGCCGTAATATCGCTGGAAGCAGCGGTAAAGATGTCTTCAACAGATGCCGTTGTTGATTTCAAACCTTGCTGAACACCATCTGCAATGTTTGTTGCCTGGCTTAAAACATCGGTTAATTGAACATTGGCGACCGCAATTTCTTCAGCAGAAGAATAAACCTCGGCAAACGCATCCGATTGTTTTGCCATCGCGCCGGCCACATCGCCAACCGTACCGGATGTGTCAGCAATATTGACCGCCAAGGTGCTGATCTGTCCGCCGACATGTGCAATCACATCGGCCATGCCATCTGTATTTAGATTGCCTGCGGCATTCAAATTTTCTGTAGATAGCGCAACATCCGGTGCAAGGCAGGCATCTGCCTCCTCGTCCTTCAGCATAGGTTCAATCATTGCTATCGCCTCCCCGCAATGCCGCATATGTCATGAGAATATATGCGGACGATTGCGCGGAGCTTGTCACCTTACGCTGCGAAACATAATACTATAGTCGTATCTCGCGCGCGCGATGATTGAACGAAGTTGTGGCCTATGCGTCCAGCTTGGCCATAATCTCGTCAGATATATCTTCGTTCGAGAAGACATTCTGCACATCATCATCTTCATCAAGCGCATCAAGCAGACGCATCAATGTCGCTGCTTTTTCCTCGTCAACCGGTGTCAGGTTTTGAGGTTTCCAGATAATATTGACCGAGTCTGCCTCGCCAAGCGTTTCTTCCAAAGCTTTGGACACGGATCCCAGATCTTCAAACGCACATGTAATGGTATGGCCTTCCTCTTCGGACACAACATCCTCAGCGCCCGCTTCAATAGCTGCTTCCATCACAGCATCCGCATCACCGGCGTCAGGCTTGTAGGTGATTTCGCCGACACGGTCGAACATAAAGGAAACCGAACCGGTTTCGCCAAGCGCGCCGCCGTTTTTGGAAAAACAGGCGCGGATGTTGGAAGCAGAGCGATTGATATTGTCGGTGAGCGCCTCAACAACAATAGCAACGCCGCCTGGGCCATAGCCCTCATAGCGCATTTCTTTATAGTCCTCGGCATCACCGCCAGAACCCTTGTTAATGGCGCGCGCGATATTGTCCTTCGGCATGGATTGGCCTTTGGCGTTCTGGATAGCCAGACGCAGGCGCGGGTTCATATCCGGATCGGTTGTGCCGCCACCCATTTTAACAGCAACCGTGATTTCTTTGGAGAGGCGCGAGAATATCTTCGAGCGCAGTTTGTCCTGACGGCCCTTGCGGTGTTGAATATTCTTGAATTTCGAATGACCAGCCATAAAAGTCTCTTATTTTAGCGATTGGTTATAATGGCTGCTTGTAGAAAAGAACGGGCGAAACGTCCAGCGTCCAAACGAGGATTTTAAATTGGGTGATTTTAAACAGTCAGGTGGCTGCCAGTGCGGTGCTGTGCGCTATACATTGAATAAAAAGCCGGAAGTCATTTACACCTGTCATTGTACAGAATGTCAAAAACAGTCTTCCAGCGCCTTTGGTATTTCCGTTCGCGTTGAAAAAGCATCCGTTGAAATAAAGGGCAAAACCGCCACTTTTACAAAATCATCCGGCGATAAACTCACTGAATGCGAATATTGCCCGTCCTGTGGATCGCGGCTTTTTCACAAACGTCCCGCCTATGAGCAGATGATGAATATTAAAGGCGGCAGTTTTGATGATGCAGCTTGGATAAAACCTGCCGGTCATATATGGATCGGCTCCAAGCAGGATTGGGTTGTACTGCCACAAGGCGATTTAACCTATGATGGCCAGCCTGATAATTATGATGCTCTTACTCAAGCCTACCAGCGGAATTGACATATGCTCTCGAAAATCGTCCTAACAACACTTGTTATCGGCATATGTATCTGGTGGTTTTTGAAAGAAAATACGCGCCGTGGTCATCTGACCGTGCGCGGCTACATCTTCCTGACCGCGCTGGATAGCGGTAAAACCAAAGAAGAAGCCAACCATGCCGCCAGTGCGCCCTTCGACCAGATTCCGCCGGCGATCATTCATGGAACAATGAAATTTCTCGATGAGAACTACAATGGCAAGCAGATGAAGCTTGTCGCCGCCGCACGCAAGAAAGGCATGAAACACTAGAGCAAGTCCATCGGCGATTACGCCGGTCTATGCCCGCAGCGCATCTGCGCACCAATATGTTACTTCGGTAATCGTCCATTGTGCGCTACACTTTTAAAAGCAAGTGAGGTGCGCCATGAAACCATCGATAGCTTTTGCCCTAACTGCCTTGGCAGCTTTTACACTTCTGCCAACACCTGTGATCGCGCAATCTGACGATACGCCGGTGTCGCAATGTCTGGCAATTGCCCAAAAAATGCCCAATGTGATCTTTGCATCCGCATCGGCCAGCCCGCTCGCCATTGATGATGATGTCACTATCACATTTTCGGGCCATTCAACTTACCGCATTGAAACGCCGAAAGGTGTTGTCGCTGCAACTGATTTCGGCGGGTTTTACGGATCGCAACCTACCCCGCCGCGCATTGCGACCATGAACAATGCCCATTCAAGCCATTTTACCATGAACCCTGATCCGGCTATCGAGTATGTGCTGACCGGCTGGAATTTGGGGGCGCCAACGCCGATTGATCACGATCTTATTGTGGAAGATGTTTATGTGCGCAATGTCACCACGGACGTTCGCAGCTTTGGCGACGGGATGATTGCGGATGGCAATTCAATTTTTATCTTTGAAGTTGCCGGTCTTTGTATCGGTCATTTGGGGCATCTGCATCATCCTTTGACCGAAGAGCATTATGCAGACATTGGCCGCCTGGACATCGTAATGGTGCCAGTCGACGGCGGGTTGACCCTCTCGCATGAACGCATGGCGGAACTGACAACGCGGCTACGCTCTTCCATCGTTTTGCCAATGCACCTGCGCGGCAATGCCATTTCGTCTTTCACCAACCTAATGGGTGACGAGTGGAAGATCGAATATCTGAAAGACGACACAATTACAGTTAATATACGCAGCCTGCCCAAACGCCCGACCGTTATGATTCCATACAGTTTACGTTCCAGAGGTTGAAAATGAAAATTTACTCAGGCCGCACCGCACTTACATTTATGATGGCATTTTCTGTAACCGTGCCGGCATTTGCCATTGAGCGCATCAACACACCTCAAACAAGTTGCGCCGCAATTCAGAGCGTCATTCAGCGTGATGGCGCGGCCATCCTGCGTTATCCGTCAGAGCGCGTTGCAAACTATACGCTGTATGACCGCTATGTTGCTGGTGACCGGTTTTGCCGCAGAGATGAAAGAGCCGAGCCCGCCTCCGTACCATCGGCAGATGGCGCCAGTTGCCGCGTCCTGCTGTGCGAGCCTTACGAGCCAATCATAGAACTCTTTGATTGATAAGCATTTTATCCAAAAAGTAAGAAATAATTTACCTTACAGCTTAAACTAACGTTCAAGACCTTACGTTACGTTCACTCTAAAGAGGGTGAGTAATGTTCAATATGTTAAAGCAAATGCTTCTCGTCATGGGATGGGCAGTTGTAGGCACGCAAGTCGTCACCTACGCTATCCTTCAGGCATTCATACCCGAGATACTTGATCGTGCGATTGCGGTGTCTCCGATTGTCGCTGCAATCGTCTCCGCACCCGTTGGATATGCTTTTTTCCGGCAGAATTTACATCTTACCAAAACAAACCAGCAATTACTTGAAACCAATGATGCATTAGAGCGTGAAACCGCCATTGCACGCTATGAAGCATCCATTGATCCGATGACCCGCGTGCTGAACCGTGTGCATTTCGTTCGCAATGTGGAAACCAGCCGCCAGAAAGAAATACAAGAAGGCTACTTCCTGATGCTGGACGCCGATAATTTCAAGAAAATCAATGATACATTCGGCCATGATATCGGCGATGCGGCATTGATGACCATTACCAGCGTGATCCGCGAAACCATCAGGGAAGACGATCTGGTCGGGCGCTTGGGTGGCGAAGAATTTGGTATTTATCTGCGCCAGCTGAACAAAGATCAGGCGTATGAAATTGCAGAACGCATCCGCCAGCGGGTTGCCCGTTCTCCAATCGATGTCGGCTTGGAAAAACCTTTGACCTTCACAGTTTCAATAGGCGCGGTATTTGCTGCGAAAGAAGATAATGTATCAGAAATCATGAAGCAGGCGGACAGAAACCTTTACCGCGCCAAAAATGAGGGCCGCAACCGCGTAATCTTTGGTGCCGCTGCAAGATCACGAAGAAGAGCAAGCGACCCGCTTCCGCTCACTGCCTGATATCGATTTTACCACCAGTCAGGCATTGTCTCACTTAAAATCGGCCCGATGCGCAGCGGCGCAATTTTTTCCGCAAGCCCCGTGCGGTCCGATGTTTCCACACATACACCGCAAATTGTTGCCGGTCCTTCGGCGGCTTCAAACCGGCCTTTGGGCACTTTTGTCAAAAAACGGTTGAGCGGCTCTTCCTTATCCATACCCAGCGACGAATTATAATCGCCGCACATTCCCGCATCACTCATATAGGCGGTGCCGCCTTCCATAATATGATGGTCTGCCGTTGGCATATGGGTGTGCGTGCCGACAACAAGGCTGGCCTGCCCGTCTACAAAATGGCCAAAACACATTTTTTCAGAGGTCGCTTCCGCGTGAAAGTCAAACACGACCGCGTCAAAAGCTGAACCGAGCGCACCGCCTTCAAGCTGCGCGGCGGCACAGGCAAACGGATCGTCAAGATCAGGGTGCATGAACACGCGGCCCATAATATTGGAAACCATAACGCGGGCGCCATTGCGTGCTTCATAAACGCCCATGCCGCGACCGGCCGTGCCGGACGGATAATTGCCGGGCCGCAAAAAACGGTCCTCGCGCGCGGCAACGCTCAAAGCTTCCTTTTGATCCCAGACATGATTGCCCGTGGTCACCACATCGGCACCGGCATCTATCGTGGCCTGAAAAATAGCGGCGGTAATACCAAATCCCGCAGCGGCATTTTCACCGTTCACAATCACAAAATCGAGCTTGTGATCAGATATCAAGCCCGGAAGCTGGTCAAACACCGCAGTACGGCCACAGCGGCCAACCATATCGCCTAAAAATAAAATACGCATTGCGGGGTTCTACTTGTCAGAGCCAACAAGTTGCAACCCATTTTCTGTCAGCACGGCGTGGAGCGCAATGTCATGGGCCTCGGCATTGATATGTTTCACGCGCTGGGCTTCAAATGCAACGCCGATCAACCGCGGGCTTTTGCCTTTAAGATGCAGCTTTTCGATAGCACGGTCATAATAGCCGCCGCCATAGCCGATACGGTTACCGGCAGGATCAATAGCGGCAAGCGGTATTAATAAAATATCCGGGTCGAGAATTTCCGCATCACCGCCAGGCCCATATGTGCCAAATCCGGTTGGCACCAGTTCGCCGCCGCGTTCAAGATGGCGAAATTCAATTGTTTGTCTGTCGACAACAACCGGCAAACAAAGCCTGGCGTTGAACCGTGCAGCCAGTTCAAACATCAGGGGCCGGATATCAATCTCGGACCGGATGGGAAAAAAGCCGGACACAATTTGCCCCGCCATAACATCCAGCGCACCGGCGTAATCTGTCAGCGAAAGTCCTGCTTCAATGCGTTCGATTTCGCTCATCGCATCGCGCGCTGCCAATGCTGTCTTGCGCATGTCGTTTTTGCTGAGCGGTTGACTGGCAGCCATGAAAAGCATCCGGAATTGCAGTGACATTGGCACAGGAAACCAGTGCCTGAAAGATGCCAACCACGACAATCGGTGAAGAGCTGCATCCCGGTGAACCTAACTATGTAGGTGGGTGCCAGTTGAAAAAGCCCACGAGCCTAATCAGCGCCAGCTCCCTGAAGATGCGTAAGGTCCCGAGAATTTTGTCTTCTGCCGCAGAGCGCAGTCAGCTTGGCAGATATAGGTGCATATGGTTCATGATGAAAGGGGAAACCGGTATGAAATTTCCATGAAGGCAATTCCAGTTTATCCGATGTGAACATAATAAAATCCACCAAGAAAGCTCTGGCCTCAAGAACGCCATCCGACGTAAGATACACGAAGAAGAACGTGAAGCGGACATTAATCAAGGTTGATTGTTAATGCGGATGCCATTGCAAAAATCAATACCGGCCATGACAGCGCTTGTTGTCTGGTTTTGCCTTGGCTTGCAGCTGGTGCTGACTGTCGACCGGATGACAGGCGAAGGCGCAACAATTGTTGAAGCTGTCTGGCGTTTTTTCGGATTTTTCACGATCCTGACCAATATCGCCGTTGGCGTGGTTTCCACCGCAATGCTGCTCCCGAAACCGACTATTTTTAACGGCGCCCGCGCCAGATTATATACGGCAGCATCAATTGCTCTGGTTGGTTTCGTTTATTCGGTTGCACTGCGCGCCATCTGGTCACCGACCGGTTGGCAATTGGTCGCTGACCGTGGCCTGCACGATGTTTCACCGATCATGTTTTTGCTGGCATGGTTCATCGCTGATCATGGAAAGCTTGTCTGGCGCGATGCTTTATGGGCCGTCGCCGCGCCGGTGGCCTATCTTTTATACGCCGTCATACGTGGCGCGTTTGACGGCTGGTACGCCTATTGGTTTCTGGATTTGAACCAGTTGTCAGGGTTTGAATTCATCCGCAACACAATTGTGATCGCAATTGTATTTTGCCTTTTCGCCCTCGCGCTCATTGCCCTGGACAAATGGCTGGCGCGCCGCCGGTCAGCCGCTACCGTGTAAGGCCGTCCAGATCTTTCAGAAGGCTGGCTTTTGCGCGGGTTGACGGCGTTGTTTTCTGGCGTTTTTCGTCCTGGATAAGCCTTGCAAAAACGACCTGCCGCCCGCCTTTTTCAGCCCAGCCCACATACCAGCCAAAGCCGCGCGAGCGGTTAAAACTGCGGTCTGCATTGCGCGGGAAGGCAAGTCCCGTCTTGCCGTGAACGGTCCAGCCGCCTTGCCCCTGATCGATCTGCACAATGCTTTTTGTCAGATCAACGGCCTCGGCGCTAACCGGTAATTCATAGCGCAGCATACGCGATAAATAGACGACCTGCTCGCGCGGTGAAATTTCCAGCGATGAAGCAATCCACGCGCGCTCCAATCCATTATTGTAACCCTTGTCACCTGAAATATCGGCATTACCGAAACCGATTTTCTGCAAATCGCCGGAAATGCGCTGCGCCCCCAAGGCTTTGGCAATCTGCTGCGAATACCAGACAACCGAATAACGCATCCAGCGCGCAGGCGTGGTGTCTTGCCGCCATTCTTTTCCCGCCCAATCCACATAGCCTTCCTTAAAGGGCAGCACTGGCGATTGCGCGTCTTTTAAATAGCCCGCATCAAAACCGATCAAGGCAAGCGCGACTTTAAATGTTGAAGCAGGCGTTGCCCGCCTGTCGCACTCACCTTTTTCGTGAAGCACGTCCGAAGAACCGGCATCCAGCACAATCGTACAAATTGTTTTTGCACCCGCTGCCTGCGGAAGAGCCGCGAAAATCAATACGGTGAAAAGAAGCGCTATCCGGCTCATTGATCGCCCTTATAGTTGGGAAGTTCTTTGTTCTCGTCGCGGCAGGTAAATGGCGGAAAGGTGCTTGCCGTGCCCGCATTCATCGAGGCGACAACCATAGCGTTGGCGACCTCCAGATCATAATCACTGACCGGGCAGACGTGAATATCATGATCACATTTTGTTTCAATGAAACGCTCATGCGCGTTGACGAAATCCGCAGTCATCTGACTTTTATCAAACAGCGTCAGCGCCTCATCCCATGCCGCGCTATAGCGCACACATTTTTCCTGCTTCCAGGAAATTGCTTTTTCCTGCCCGTAAACAGTTTCCGGTAAAAGCAATGTCAGGAAAACAATTCCCGACAAATATCGCAAAGATTTTAAAGATGATAAAACACGCATGAAGCTGCGCTAGAGACGAGTTGTGGCGGAATTATGTGACCGTTCCAATATAGCCGCATGATACCTCTTCATGTGTAATACACCTGTCACACAACCGGCTTAGGCGATTGACAAAACCGATCATCCGGTGCCCAATTTGCTTACCGCAAAAACAATAATCAGGAGAACAATATGTCCGACATCATGCTCATAAAACGCCGCCAGTTTTTGGGTGGTGCTGCTGCCGTAACCGCACTCGCCGTTTTACATCCGTTCTCTGCCAATGCGTCCGCAAATCAGGTGCATTTGCGCTTTATGGAAACAACCGATCTGCACGTGCACGTGTTCCCATATGACTATTACAGCGATAAGCCGACCGATACTGTAGGTCTTGCGCGCACGGCTTCCATCATCAAAGAAATCCGCGCTGAATCCACCAATTCGATACTCGTCGACAATGGTGATTTTCTTCAGGGCAACCCGATGGGCGATTACATCGCCTATGAGCGCGGCATGAAAGAGGGTGACATGCACCCGATCATCCAAGCCATGAACACACTTGGCTATGAAGCATCAACACTCGGCAACCACGAATTTAACTATGGCCTCGACTTTCTGATGAAGGCGCTGGCCGGCGCCAATTTCCCGGTTGTGTCCGCCAATATTGCCAAGGAAATGGGTGCCAATCCGCGCGCCGACAAAACGCTGCTCAAGCCTTATGTTATCCTTGCTAAAAAGGTCAAAGACGGGGCCGGTAATGAGCACGACATCAAGATCGGCCTGATTGGTTTTGTACCGCCGCAAGTGATGAACTGGGACCGAAAACATCTGGAAGGCAAGGTTCAGGCCCGCGATATTGTGGAATCAGCTAAAGCCTATGTGCCGGAAATGAAAGAAGCGGGCGCCGACATCATTATCGCACTTTCGCATTCGGGTATTGGCGAGGCAAAACACACAGACGGCATGGAAAATGCTTCTGTGCCACTGGCACAAGTCAATGGTATTGACGCGCTGATGACAGGCCATAACCACCTTGTTTTCCCAAGCGAAAAATTTAGCGGTTTTGCCGGTGTCGACATTGCCAAGGGCACAATCCACGGCAAACCGGCGGCGATGGGCGGCTTCTGGGGCTCCCACCTTGGCTTGATTGACCTGATGTTGGAGAAAGACGGCAATGAATGGAAAGTCGTCACCAGCACCACAGAAGCGCGTCCGATCTCCAAGCGCGGCGATGACCGCAAGGTGACAGCGCTTGTTGAAAGCCAGGAAGATGTACTCGCCAGTGTTCAAAAAGAACATGATGAAACGCTCGCCTATGTGCGCCGTTCCGTTGGTAAAACCGATGCACCGCTGCATTCCTATTTCGCGCTTGTCGCCGATGATCCATCGGTGCAGATCGTCAGTCAGGCGCAGCAATGGTATATTGCGGAAATGATGCAGGGCACGAAATGGGAAGGCCTGCCAATTCTGTCGGCGGCAGCGCCGTTTAAAGCAGGTGGCCGCGGTGGTCCGGATTATTATACCGATGTTGCCAAGGGCGATGTCGCCATCAAAAATGTGGCCGATCTTTACCTCTATCCAAACACGGTGCGCGCGGTGGAAATTTCCGGTGCTCAGGTCAAAGACTGGCTGGAGCGTTCGGCGGGCATGTTCAATCAGGTGGACCCGGGCCAGGCCGACCAGCCGCTGCTCAACCCTGAATTCCCGTCCTATAATTTTGATGTGATGGACGGCGTGACCTACAAGATTGACCTGTCGCAACCATCCAAATTTGACAGCGACGGCAATGTGATCAACGAAGATGCCAACCGCATTGTCGATTTGCAATTTGACGGCAAGCCGATTGATCCCGAAGCGCGTTTTGTTGTGGCAACCAACAATTACCGCGCCAGTGGCGGCGGCAGTTTCCCCGGCGCATTGGGCGACACGATCATCTTTGAAGGACCGGACACCAACCGCGATGTGATCGTGCGTTACATTGTGGACCAAGGCACAATCAGCCCGAGCGCGGACGGTAATTGGACGTTCAAGGAACTGGAAGGCACGTCGGTTGTGTTCGATACGGGACCAAACGCCAAGCAATATGCCGGTGATGTAAAGGGCGTTACAATTGAAGAAGCCGGTGAAGGCGATGACGGTTTCGCCCGCTTCCGTATCAATCTTTAAAACTGAACATCGGGGCCGGAAAGACGGCCCCGCTTTTTGCTATGTGATTTCATTCCACCTTACGCAGCAGCAGTCGCTTCAATTTCAAACAACAATCCGGGAATGGCTAGGCGTGTCACACCTAGCAATGTCATTGGCGGCGCACATTCAATCGGTCCGAAACGCATGCCGAGCAGATCAAAGTTTTTCAGCGCCTCATCAACATCGGTGGCATAAACACCAAGCTTGATAATGTTGCGCAAACTCATATCCGCGTCTGATAAAACTGCTTCCAGATTATTGAGCGCCAAATCCATCTGTGCGCGCATATCGCCAGCATGTTGCGGATTACCATTTGCATCAACGGCGGTTTGCCCCGCACAAATCAACTGGCGTGATGCGCCTTCAATAATTTCCGCTTGATTATAGCCAAGCTTTAAAGACCAGTTCCAAGGGTTAACAGGGGTGCGTTGCATCGTCATCATCTCCTATTGACATTGATGCAAACCGTGTAAATTTAATTAGTGCCATTTATTGTCACCAAAAACGCTTAAGGTGAATTATGGATATTCGAACACGTCAGGACAGCATCGTTCGCACCTTGCGACGTAATGGAACATCGACAGTCGATGCGCTGGCTGAGGATGTTGGCACCTCAAGGAGAACCGTGCTTCGCGATATTGTTGCTTTGCGCGATCAGGGCTTTGTCATTCATTCAGAAACAGGGCGCGGCGGCGGGCTGCAACTTGACCCACAGTCGGTGCAGACAAGCGCGCGCCTGTCAGTCGCAGAAGTGTTCGCGCTCTTGATAAGCGTAACAGCGATGCGGATCGCGCAAGACCTGCCATTTTCCGATCTGGCCGATGCGGGACTGGCAAAGATCGAAAAATCATTGTCACCGGACAAAGTACGTGATTTGCGCCGCCTGCTCGATTGCCTGCACATTGGTCAATTGTCGCCGCAGCAAGATATTTCAGGGCGCGGCCCGATGGACGCAGCATTGCTGCCAGCTTTCGAAACCGCTTTTCTGGAGAAGCAAGAGCTGCACTTTGATTACACAGACGCAAAGGGCTGCGTGACAAAGCGTAAAGTCGAGCCGCAAGCCATGCTGATTTTACCGCCCTTGTGGTATTTGGTGGCTTGGGACCCGGAGCGCGCTGGTTTCCGGCATTTCCGAATGGACCGGATCAGCAACCCGCACCCGATAAGCGGCACTTCATTCCGGCGAAAACACGTTCCGTTTGCAGATGATGTCTGCCCTTACAATGATTTGCCGAAATAGCTTCAGGGCATACGAAGAAGCCGGTGAAGGCGACGACGGTTTCGCCCGCTTCCGTATTGCGCTTTAAAATTAAAAACGGGGTCAAAATGGCCCCGTTTTCTTTTCCTTGACCGCTATTGAATTTGCTTGCCCCACGCCAATCCGTACAGCGTCCTATCCATCCACATACATGCGCCAATGATGCGCCGGCTTGAAGCCCACAAGCTTTTTGGCTTTTTTGTTGGCATAGAATGTCTCATTCTCGCCCATGTCACTTACTGGCACATCTTGATAGAATTTCTCGATCAATTCAGCCGTGCTGTCAGCAACAGAATGGTCGTCATTCGATACATTGAAAATTTCAAAGCCAAGCCCGTCTGTTTTCAGGCAGCGGTCAACCATTTGCCCCAGATCGCGCGCATCAATATAGGCAAAAATATTCCGGCGGCGCAAAGAAGGATCTGCGATATAAGCGGGGAAGTTTTGCGCATATTCATGTGGCTCAATCACATTGTTGATACGCAGGCCGTAAATGTCAAAACCGGAGCGGCGTTGAAAACTGCGTGCGGTCACCTCATTGGCAACCTTGGACATGGCGTAACTATCTTCAGGGATAACCGGATGTTCTTCATCGATGGGCAAATATTCCGGCTTGCGCTCGCCATCGGCAAAACAAACACCATAGGTGGTTTCTGATGAGGCAAAGATAATTTTCTTCACGCCGAATTTCACCGCAGCATCGATAACATTATACGTGCCAATCGTATTGACGCGGTAACATTCATTGTCTGACGTCATCAGCAAACGCGGCACGGCTGCAAAATGCACAACAGCGTCAAATTTCGGCACGCCGGTGCCGGGTTCCAGTTCGTCAAATCCGGCATAGCTTGCCATAACGTCAAACATCTGTCCGGCATCGGTGATATCCGCGATACGGTTTTCAACACCGGGCAAATCAAGCGCAACCTTGTCAACATTCAGTACCGTGTGACCCTTTTCGATCAGATATTCGACAGCATGGCGGCCCGCTTTGCCCGACCCGCCAGTAAACAAAACCCGCATAATAATCCCCTTTGGTTTTAGCTAAGAAGTACTTAGGGGTTCGGCTTAAGAAAGCAATGGCATTAGGGTGCCGCTATTTCATGCACCGCTTGATCAGCATTGTCTCAAACATAAGGGCCACGTTAAGCCGGGAGCGAACCTTCTTGACTTGGACTACGTTCGCCCAATATCTGCGCCATGACAGATTTTTCGACCCGATCGCTGGATGAACTGAGCGTTGATGAGGCCGGGCGGCCCAAAGCCCCACCAGTGCCGGAGGCCACAGACATACATCGTCGCCAAGGTCGGCAACTTGCCGCAATCCATCGTCATTATTTAAGAGAGATGGCTCAAATCGGCGCGGTGCTCGCCAGGATCGAAGCGCGGGATGCGCCGCCTGAGCACTTGAAGCAGCTTGTCCTTTCACTCGATATGGCCGAGAATTTTCGGGCGTTCGGATCGCTTTGCGGCCGTGAATGCCAAGTGCTCAAATTTCATCATGATATTGAAAGCGCGGACATGTTCCCGCGGATAGAGGCAGCAGGTGGCGGCATGTTCCGCGCGGTTGTCGCAAAGCTGAAAGCCGAGCACGAAGTCGTCCATGAATTGATTATCCGCCTTGCCAGTGCGGCGGATACATTGGCGCAAGACCCCTCGGAAGAAAATTTCGCTCAAGCCGCCAACATATTCAGAAAACTGGAAGAAGTTGTACGCTCCCATTTCGGCTATGAGGAAACCGAACTGGCAGAGGCCATCGGGTATTATCTCGGATCGATCTGACACCGCACCATTCAAAGTGCAAAATTATAATTACTTATAGCGTCTGTCATTGATGGAGCAGGCAGGCGGCACTTCATTACCGCGAAAGCACGTGCCGTTTGAAGATGATATCTGCCCATATAAGGATCTACCAAACGCACTGAATCAATAGCATTTATTGTCCATCGCACCAAACATTGCGCTCAACTTGGCACAAGGTCACACGTCATCTAGGCAATTCATATTCAGCATTGTCAAAATTTAACACGTCATGACTTTCAACGAAAAGATGTGAAAGTGCATGCGGCCATTTTTGACCTAAGAAGCTTGCAACATAATCGAATGAATATAATTCCGGATATTGCACTGTAAATACTTGAGTTGATATGAAAAGACATGATCGAAATCTAAACCATACAGAGTATTTCAGAGGTCCAACGGTGAGGAGTTTTCTTTGACTGATGTCGCAGATTTTTTGAAACAAAAGTATCCTGATAACAACAAAGTTTGTGAAGGTCTGATAAGTCTATATAACGACTTTTCTAGTTGGGGTGTTAAAGATAGCACATTTGATCAAAGTTTAACTGATAATGATCCTAACCGCTTTCATTCTCGCGTTTGGGAAATGGTACTTGCACGGCACCTAAAAAATTTAGGCTTTGATATTAAATCAGAGGATGCGGGACCGGATTTCCTCTTTGAGCAGGACGGACAACGTATCTGGGTTGAAGCTGTTTGCCCCACACCAGTAGGTTTATCTCAACAGTGGTTAAATCCATTTGAGTTGGATGATGGACCACACGTCTCAAGCATCCCGCATGAGCAAATGCTATTGCGTTGGACCTCTGTTCTCAAAGAGAAAAACGATAAGCTCATAGGCACCAACAGCAAAGCCGGCTACATTCAAAAAGGCATAGTTAAGGAAAATGACGCTTATGTGGTAGCTATTAGCTCATCCCAACTAGGCATGGGGTTGCTAACCTACTTAGGTATTTCCCAATTTCCTATGGCTGTTGAAGCAGTGTTCCCCATCGGTCCAAACCAGGTCGTGATCGACCGTGAAACAATGGAGGTATCTGATATTAATCACCAACATCGACCGGCAATTATTAAACCATCGACAGGAGCCGAAATAAACACGGGTAATTTTCTCGATCAAAACTATAATAGAGTTAGCGCCATAATAGGTACAAACGCTGGCCTCGATGCCGCTTGTGGTTGTGAATGGCCGATATGTGTTGTCCATAACCCCAATGCAAGTAGTTCAGCACCTAAAGAAGTTTGGGGAGCGCGTGATGAATATTTTGCAACCGATATGGGAGATTTCTTTAGACTTGATCGTTATACTTAAGGCGAACTATTGAGATCTATCGAAATGCTGCATTTGCGTTTATTAAACCTAAAGAACACGTTGGCAATTGATCCGCTAAATAGAAATTAACGGTCAGAGTAAAAACTCCCCCCTACCCCAGCTTTCCCGCGATATCGTCGATCTTGTCGGCAGCCTGTGTCAATCGGTCCACGAGCGTTTCATCGCGCTTGTCGGCTTTGCTTAAAGCATCGTCGCGGGTGCGGCGCAGCGATTCCATTTCGGTCTCGATGCCTTTGACGCGCTTTTGCAGTTCGGTGAGTTCATCCATCACCATAATACCGGCCATAACAGTCAGGCGCTGGTCGCCAATTTCGCCGAAGGATGATTTCAAATGGCCGACATATTTATCGAACTTGGCCGCCAGCGCTTCCAGATGTTCTTCCTGCCCCGGATCGCAGGCCATACGGTAGCTTTTGCCATCAATTGTTACGTTGACCTGTGCCATTACTTATCCAATACCGCACGGATGGTTTCCATCGCCGTCACCAGACGCCGCGAAACTTCCTTGTTGACTTCCTCAAGCCGTTCAGCGCGCCCTTCTGACGTATCAAGCTCACCGGCAAGCCGTGCGCGGTCAGAGTTCAGGCGCTGCACTTCTTCTTCGGCGTCTTTGAATTCGGCGCGCACTTCGACAGTGCGGTCCACCGCATCTTCCAGTTTTGCCAAAGCTTTGTCCAAGCGGTTGAGTGCCTGGGTTAATGTTTGAGGCGCAGCCATTGTCGAACGATCATATCCTTTCGCCGTAAATCCGGCAGATAGTCGGCTCTGGGCACCGATGTTTGTTGAATGGCAATAAGGCCTTAGCATGGTCCCATAACACAGAACTTCAACTAGCCTTTGATTGGCGACGATTTCAAGCAATCATTGGCTTGATCAACAATTTTTGTGGCTCTACAACGACAAGCCGACAATAAGTCTTCACAGCCAAAATGATGCGTTGCAACACGCATTTGTTGACTCAAACCGCCCACCTGCTATGTCACGCAGGAATTTTTAAGGCACATCAGAATTGCCGTCCCAGTGAAAATGGATCTAAAATATGACACGTGAAAAACATGATCGGATGGCCAACGCAATCCGCTTTTTGTCTATGGATGCTGTACAGGCAGCCAATTCCGGACACCCGGGATTACCGATGGGCGCAGCCGATATTGCAACCGTCCTGTTTTCAAAGTTTTTGAAATTTGATCCGACAACGCCGAAATGGGCCGATCGCGACCGTTTCGTGCTTTCTGCCGGTCACGGCTCGATGCTGCTTTATTCCCTGCTCTATCTGACAGGCTATGAAGACATCACGATTGACGAAATCAAGAACTTCCGTCAACTCGGCGCGAAAACAGCCGGTCACCCGGAATATGGCCACGCTGCCGGTATCGAAACTACAACCGGCCCGCTGGGTCAGGGCGTTGCCAATGCCGTGGGCATGGCAATGGCAGAACGCAAGCTTGCCGACGAGTTTACCGGCGATCTTGTCGATCATTACACCTATGCGCTGGTTGGCGATGGCTGCCTTATGGAAGGTATCAGCCAGGAAGCCATTTCGCTGGCCGGTCACCTCAAGCTCAACAAATTGATTGTGCTGTGGGACGATAACAAAATCACCATCGACGGCGCGGTTTCACTATCAGATTCAACCGACCAGCGTGCCCGCTTTGAGGCATCCGGCTGGGCAACTGACGCAGTAGACGGCCACGATCCGGACGCGATTGCCGCGGCGATTGAAAAAGCAAAATCATCCGACAAGCCGACCATGATCGCCTGCTCGACAACAATCGGCTTTGGTGCACCGACGAAAGCCGGCACAAACAGCGCTCACGGCTCGCCTCTCGGACCGGAAGAAATTGCAGGCACACGCGCAGCTTTGGGCTGGTCAGCCGAGCCGTTTGAAGTTCCTTCGGAAATTCTGGATGACTGGCGTCTGGTCGGTCTTAACGCTGCCAAAGAGCGTATCAATTGGAAAAAGCGTCTTGAGGAATCCAGCCAAAAGGCCGAGTTTGAACGCCGTATGCGCGGTGAATTGCCAACCGGTTTTGTCTCGGCAATTGCCGACTATAAAAAGCAGCTTGTCAAAGATTTGCCAAAAGTGGCCACCCGCAAAGCTTCTGAAATGGCGCTTAATGTCATTAACGCCGCCTTGCCTGAAACCATTGGCGGTTCGGCTGATTTGACAGGGTCAAACAATACCAAGACTGACCAAATGGCCCCGATCACGCCGGACGATTTTTCCGGTCGTTATGTCTATTACGGCATCCGTGAACACGGCATGGCCGCTGCAATGAACGGCATGGCGCTGCATGGCGGCATCATTCCTTATGGCGGCGCGTTTTTGATCTTCTCCGATTATTGCCGTCCATCCATGCGTCTCGCATCGCTGATGGAAATCCGCAATATTTTCGTCATGACACACGACTCCATTGGCCTTGGCGAAGATGGTCCGACCCACCAGCCGGTTGAACAATTGGCGTCGCTGCGCGCTATCCCGAACCACAATGTGTTCCGCCCTGCTGATGTGACAGAAACAGCAGAATGCTGGCAGCTTGCACTGGAAAGCGAAAAAACACCGTCCACACTGGCGCTCACCCGCCAGGGCCTGCCTGCGGTTCGCAAGGAATACAGTCAGGAAAACATGTGCGCCTATGGCGCTTATGAACTGGCAACAGCGTCCGATGATGCGGTCGTCACGCTCTTTGCCTCAGGCTCTGAAGTCGAAATCGCTCTGGCGGCACGTGAAAAGCTTGAAGCAAACGGCCACCCGACACGGGTCATTTCCGTGCCGTGTATGGAACTGTTTGAAAAGCAGTCACCGGATTATCAAAAAGCGATTCTGGGTGAAGCACAGGTCCGTATTGCGGTTGAAGCGGCTGTCCGCATGAGCTGGGACCGCTTTATCGGTTGGGATGGCGATTTTATCGGTATGGACAGCTTTGGTGCATCCGCGCCAATCAAGGATCTGTACCAACATTTCGGCATTACAGCAGAAGCGGTCGTCGCTGCGGCAGAAGCAAAACTGCACAAAGACGAAGCCTGATAACTGACTTTGCAGCCGGAGCATCCCTGAATGTTCCGGTTGCCTTTGCCTCCCCCAAAAATTGATTTGAAGACAAGATTATTGCCGCGTGGCAGTTGGCTTTTCTTGCGACTAAGTATACTAATCGATTGAATTCCTGAAATGGTGGTGTCGCCACCATACGTGACTCCCACACTTATGGAGGCTTTATGTCCAAGAAACTTCGAATTGCCATCAATGGTTTTGGTCGCATCGGACGCAATGTTGCGCGCGCGATCTATGAATCCGGCCGCACAGACATTGATATTGTTGCCATTAATGATCTTGGCCCTGTCGAGACCAATGCGCATTTGATGCGCTATGACTCTGTTCATGGCCGTTTTCCGGGTGAAATCATTGTCGAAGGCGACACAATCAAAGTCGGCAATGAAAGCTTTAAAGTTCTGGCCGAACGCGATCCGAAAAACCTTCCTTGGAAGGATTTGGATATCGATGTCGTTATGGAATGTACCGGCATTTTCACATCAAAAGAAAAAGCCTCCATGCACCTTGATGCCGGCGCAAAGCGGGTTCTAGTTTCAGCGCCTGCTTCCGGTGCCGACAAAACCATCGTTTACGGCGTCAACCATGACGCGCTGACAAAAGACGACCTGATCGTTTCCAACGCTTCATGCACAACCAACTGCCTGTCACCGGTCGCCTATGTTCTCAACAATGAGATCGGCATCGAAAAAGGCATGATGACGACCATCCACTCCTATACAGGCGATCAGCCGACGCTTGATACGATGCACAAGGATCTTTACCGCGGCCGTGCGGCGGCATTGTCCATGATCCCGACATCCACCGGCGCCGCAAAAGCTGTCGGCCTTGTTTTGCCGGAATTGAACGGCAAGCTGGACGGCATTTCCGTACGTGTGCCAACACCGAATGTATCGCTGGTTGATTTGAAGTTCTTGGCAAAGCGCGACACCAGCGTTGAAGAGGTAAACGCGGTCATCAAGAAAGCTTCCGAAGGCGCGCTAAAAGGCATCTTGGGTTACACCGAAGAACAGCTTGTGTCTTCCGACTTCAACCATGACCCGCATTCATCGATTTTCCATGCGGAAAAAACATCCGTGATGGATGGCAACATGGTGTCTATCCTGACTTGGTATGACAATGAATGGGGCTTCTCCAACCGCATGGGCGACACAGCCATTGCAATGGGTAAGCTGATCTAATCCAACCTATATCTGAATTTTTAAAGCCGCTTGAGCAATCAGGCGGCTTTTTTGTTATCGAATAAATGCGTAGTTTCCCTGTATTTATGTGCTCTGTAAAGTGCCTCAATTCGCCGTTGTTTGGCCCCTAAAAGGTCTATCTGTCATTCTAAGCCTTCCTCTCCCGTATTAATTTGGAATATTTGACTAATGAAAATAGCGCTTAAACTCACGGCAACTTTCGTTACTTTGCTTATTGTTGCAGCTTTGAGTTATGCCGCCGTTGGCTATTTTGATGCTGTTCGCGATGCTGACAATTTACAACAGCGGGCAAACAGCTTGATAAGTAAAGGCAGCGGTGGCGACGCATTGGGCAATGTTAGATATCGCCAAATTCTCATGGTTCAGGATCCAAAGTTTGAACAGCACAGCGGTGTTGATATGATGACGCCGGGAGCCGGTATTACAACCATAACCCAGTCGCTCGCCAAGCGTGTCGGCTTTGAAAAATTCAAGCCCGGTATCGGCAAAATCAGACAGACCGGATACGCACTTGGCCTTGAGAGCCAGTTAAGCAAAGATCAAATATTGGCGCTTTGGCTAGACACGGTCGAGATGGGAAAAGGGCCCAACGGCTGGATGACGGGCTTTCATAAAGCAAGCCAGACAATTTATGGACAGCAACCGCATGAGGTTGAGGATGAGCAATTTCTCAGCCTCGTTGCAGTGCTGATCGCGCCGGCAAAATATAACCTCGGCAAGGATGATGCGGCGCTTCAACAACGCATTGACAGAATAAGCAAACTGCTTTCGGGGGAATGTTCGCCCAAAGATAATTCAGATGTTTGGCTTGAATCTTGCGCAAAGTAACAAAGCGGCTCGAGGCTGTATAGCCTCGATGGCGTTCTGGCATATGAGCGGCTTTTTATTTTTATGAATATCGCGCCCAAGCTCGAGTAAACTTCAAGTCAAAAATCAACTGAAACCCTCACCAACCCGAAACTGGCTAAGGCCAGAGCAGAATTGCATTATACCCTTTGTTCACGTATTGTTCTTTTTAAGAATCACATTCAAGAACCGGGATTATCCGATGATCAAAGGAAGTTGCTGCTGCGGAACAGTGAAGTTCGAATTGTTGAAACAGCCGTCAATGATGGGCACATGCCATTGTTCAAGATGCCGGAAAGTCGGTGCGAGCACGATCGTATTTGTCAAAAAAGAAGATTTGAAATGGGTTGAGGGAAAGGAACATGTAAAAATGTTTCAGCCAGAAGAACCCTACAAATATGAAAGGAGCTTTTGCACGATATGCGGCACATCTCTTGGCGAGATTTTATCAGATATGGACAGTTTCCCTATCGCCGCCAATACGCTTGATAGCGGGCTGGAGATTAAAAACAGCTTTCATGAATTTGTTGATGAAAAGCCTGACTGGTACGAAATTTGCGATGATGCAAAACAGTCAAAGGGCCATCCTGACACCTGACCACTGATCTAAATAAAGACGCCGCTCACGACAGATGAGCGGCTTTTATTAACCCTACCCGTGAACGAAAAATCAAAAATCTTGCGCTAGAACCCACGCCATCAAGAGCGGGGAAAGCCATGAAACATCTACTAAACAGACCTATCATCACCGTTATCGCCGGTTATTGGGCCATGTTCTGGATGATGAATGCACTGGACAAGATCTTTGCCCGTCAGGATCTCGGATTTATTGTCTGGTATGGCAACCACCGTGTAGAAAAGTTCACCATGTATTTCGACCGTCTGGGCTATGGACCGGACAGTGTCTGGGCAACCCTCATGTTTGCAGGGATCGTTGAGGCAGCCGTTGCATGCATGTTCCTATGGGCACTTTACAAGATCGCCAAGAACCAACCCGGCGCCATCCGCTTGAATGACCGCGCAATCGCCGCATCTATTATCGTGTTCTTCGGTTTTGCGGTTTTCGATGTCGTCGTGGGAGACCGCGCGGAACTGCTTGAACACTCAACCTATGTTGGCGTGTTGCTGGTTTCATATCTGGCTGGCGCGATAGAAGGCGTGTTCATGCACCTGCGCAACACGCAGTCTACAGTTGAGCCTGCCGAATAAACTATCTATGAATAGGCCATGCAAAATGGCCCTCTCCTTTTTATCATCATTGCGGTCGCTCTGGCGCTTGCAATGCTGCTTGTCTCGTGGCTAGTGCGTAGAGCAGCACAGCGCCAAATGCCCGGCTCGCGCGAGCGCGGCACCCACTGGATTGGCGGTGCAAACCGCCGCGATGATGATTTTGATGGAGATGACTTATGAAGCCCGAAGACATTGCAATTAATTCGGATGCACAAGCCCTTCTCGATTTCTGGTTTAAAGAACATGACGGCAAGGACTGGTTTGGCGGCAAGGCGGAATTTGATGCAAAAGTCTCCAGCCGGTTTATGCTGACCTTGAAAAAAGCCGAGCGCTGCGAATTGTTTGAATGGCGCGACACACCGCAAGGGCGTCTGGCGGAAATTATCGTCCTCGACCAGTTTTCGCGCCAACTTTATCGCGGTCACGCCGATGCTTTCAAAAACGATCCTTTGGCATTGGCGCTTGCGCAGGAAACTGTCTCGCAAGGTCTCGATATGAAGCTTAACCAGCAGGAACAGCAATTCCTCTATATGCCTTATATGCATGCTGAAAGTTTGGTAATCCAGAACGAAGGGCTCAACCTCTTCCGCAAGCTGGGCGATGAGGCCTATGAATATCAGGTAGGCCACACCAAGGTGATTGAGCGCTTTGGCCGCTTTCCCAAGCGCAATGCCGCCCTTGGCCGTGCCTCAACACCCGATGAAGTAGCCTATATCAACGAACGTGGCGACTCGATGTTCTGATGCCATTGCCGGAAAGGCATTGCATGATTATAGCTGGCACAACCCACTCAAACAGATGACGGACAGGAAATGACCTTCAAAACACTCGACGATCTTCCAGAAGATATTGCCGGAAAACGCGCGCTCGTTCGCGTCGATTTGAATGTGCCGATTGTCGACGGTGCCGTATCGGATAAAACGCGCCTTCAACGCGTCGCGCCGACCATTGAAGAACTGTCCGGCAAGGGCGTAAAAGTTGTTCTGCTTGCCCACTTTGGCCGTCCAAAAGGGCAAGTCGTCGAGGAAATGAGCCTGCGCCCGATTGCACAGGCATTGGAAGAAGTGCTGGATCACCGTGTTGATTTTGCCGACGATTGCATTGGCGAGGAAGCCGCCAAAGAAGTCGCCGAAATGACCAGCGGCGACATTGTGCTGCTTGAGAACACGCGCTTTCACGCCGGTGAAGAAAAGAACGATCCCGATTTTGCCAAGGCGCTGGCTGAAAACGGCGATATTTACATCAATGATGCTTTTTCGGCCGCTCACCGCGCCCATGCGTCAACCGAAGGGCTTGCCCATTTGCTGCCTGCTTATGCCGGCCGCACGATGGAAGCCGAATTGAACGCGCTGGATAAAGCGCTTGGCGATCCAAAGCGCCCATTGGGTGCCGTGGTTGGCGGGGCGAAGGTATCCACCAAAATCGACCTGCTGGAAAACCTTGTCGGTAAGCTTGATGTGCTGATTATCGGCGGCGGCATGGCCAACACATTCATCGCGGCCAATGGCGCTGAAATGGGTGCCTCCCTTCAGGAAGCCGAAATGCACGACAAGGCAAAGGCAATTATGGCTGCGGCTGAAAAAAGCGGGTGCCGGATCGTGTTGCCCGTTGATGGCCGCGTGACAACAGAATTTGCCGCCAATGTGCCAACCGAAAGCATCGCTCTCAACAGCGAAACCAAACTGCGCGATGACCAGATGTCGCTTGATGCCGGTGACGAAGCGATAAAAAATGTCATTGCCGAGTTTGACAAGCTGAACACCCTGATCTGGAACGGCCCGTTCGGTGTGTTTGAAATGCCGCCATTTGACACTGCGACTATGACCACGGCCAAAGCGGCAGCAGAGCTGACCAAATCCGGCCGTCTGATATCTGTAGCCGGTGGCGGTGATACGGTTTCCGCGCTGAATCAGGCGGGTGTCGCAAACGATTTTTCTTATATTTCGACAGCCGGCGGCGCATTTCTTGAATGGATGGAGGGCAAGGAACTGCCCGGCGTTAAAGCGCTGGGCTAAGCTTTTGGTTCTATCGTCAACCGGCTTAAAACTCTTAATCCCTGTCGCGGCCAATTGAAAAACTGGCCACGAAAGGCAGATGATCGGAAACTTCAGCGCGGTATTTGGCTTGCCCTATCTCCATGTTCCAGTGCATGGGAAAGAGCCGCAAGGTAAGCTTTCCTACGTAGTCACAAGTTCTGCCAATTTATCAAACGCCTGATTCCAACCGCCTTCCCCAGCTGTTCCCACAGGAACACCAATGTGGACCATAGTCATAGCGGTTTTGCCATTGGCTTCACTGAGCTCAACGATGACTTCAGTAATATCAGGATGCCCCTCCGGCATTCCCATTGCTTGTGGAGGTATGATTGTACCATCCTCTTCACACATGCTTTCGGTATAAACAAGGCGGCTTGGTTTTTCGATTTCCTTATAAACGCCGATAAACCACATGGACATTGTGCGATCAGGTGTGACCATCTCCATGCATACTTTCCTAGTCCCGCCGACAACCAAATCCATGTCTGCAACGGGCACTGTCATTCCTTTCGGACCATACCATTTTTTGAAAAGCTCCGGATCAGTCCACATGCTCCAAACATCTTCTATGGATGCATCAAGAACACGGGTTATTTTCACCCATTGCTGCTGTTCACTCATCCTTATTTCCTTTCATTGATCCAAGAATATTGTCCATCGCATCAAAGCGGGCTTCCCATATGTAGCGATATTGGTCAGTCCAATTGGCTACTGTTTCAAGTGTTTGCGCATTCAGCGTGCAGGGTCTGAACTGTGCGTCCTTGCCACGCGAAATCAGGCCAGCGTTTTCCAAAACACGGATATGTTTGGAAACCGCCGGCAAACTCATATCAAGCGGCTCGGCAAGAACGTTAACCGTCGCGGCTCCCTGCGCCAACCGTGCGAGAATGGCGCGGCGCGCAGGATGCGCCAAAGCAGAAAACGCAGCGTCAAGTTTTGTGTCTTCATTCATACCTCTTTATTTAACCATTTGGTTATTTAGTCAAGCAGTTAAATAGTTAAGACCCATGTGAATGGCTGAAGCTGTTCGCGTAATGCGCGTTCTGGCACCTGAAAATGGAGACAAAACGCGCATTCATTGTGGACAGTTTACTCTGGCCTTAACCTTACTTGAAAAAATCTAACCACTTAAAACGATTGAATAAAATTTAATCGTTTTAAGAATTTTAAAGCCTGTTTAAATTTTTGAAATGCACTGTTATGGCGTTCCAACAGCTCGATTTGAGCACACATAATGTTGACGCCACGATAGGGAAAATCGCATGTCTGATAATTTGATGGCCCAGAAAATCGCCAAAAACGATGGTTTTATCGCCGCGCTTGACCAGTCCGGCGGCTCCACCCCCAAAGCACTCAAGCTCTACGGCATTGAGGAAACGGCTTACAAGAATGAAGACGAAATGTTTTCGCTCATTCACCAGATGCGCAGCCGCATCGTTAAGTCTCCGGCTTTTAACGGCAACAAAGTCATCGGCGCTATTTTGTTCGAGCGCACAATGGACGGCGATGTCGATGGCAAACCAACCGCCGATTACCTTTGGCAGGACTGTGATGTTGTCCCGTTTCTGAAAGTCGACAAAGGCTTGATGGCAGAAGAAAACGGCGCTCAATTGATGAAGCCGATGGACGGCTTGAGCGACCTCCTCAAACGCGCCAAAACCAAGAATGTTTTCGGCACCAAAATGCGCTCTGTCATCAATGCGGCCAATGAAACCGGCATCGCGGCCAATGTCGCCCAGCAATTTGAAATCGGACGTCAGATTCTTGATCATGGTCTGGTTCCGATCATTGAGCCGGAAATCACAATCTCGATTGCCGATAAAGCCGAAGCTGAAGACATTCTCCTTGAGCAGATTAGCAAGCAGCTTGATAGCGTGCCGCTTGGCCAGCAGGTCATGCTCAAGCTTTCATTGCCGACCAAAGCAAATATCTATCGCCCGCTGATCAGTGATCCGCGTGTCATGCGCGTTGTCGCTCTTTCAGGCGGTTATTCGCGCAGCGAGGCAAACAGCTTGCTGAGCCTTAACGTCGGTATGATTGCGAGCTTCTCGCGCGCATTGACAGAAGGCCTGTCGGCGCAGCAAGCCGATGCTGATTTTGACGGCGCATTGGCTGAAACAATCGACAGCATTTATTCGGCTTCCAAAGCAGCCTGATTCTACGCTAGGGTTGAGAGCACCGATGCTTCGGTGTTCTCAAACAGACAGGCGTATCAATGGACTGGTTTCTTCCCTTTTTGCCCGGCTTTATCGCCGCTTTTTCAATTCAGGCCGTGGCAGTCGCATCCCCCGGCCCAAGCGTCGCCCTTATTTTGGGGCTCGCATTATCGCAGGGGCGGCTTGCGGCAATAATTGCTTCGCTTGGCATCGCGCTCGGCTCCAGCATGATCGCAACCGCCACCATTTTGGGCCTCGGCTTGGTGATGGAACAGGTGGCGTGGCTGTCCACAGTGCTGCGCTTTATCGGCGCTGCCTATCTGCTGTGGCTGGCATATCAGGCGTGGCGAAAAGCAATTGCGCCGCCGCAGGTAAAAGTGGCTGATGTCAGCAGCAAAACCAATTTATACGCTGCCTTTATCAAAGGGTTCTCGATACAGATCACCAATCCAAAGGCGATTGTCTTCTGGATGGCGATCGCAACAGTCGGCGCAACCAATGGCGCGCCTGTACCGGTCATTATGCTGTTTGTCGCAACGGCTTTCACAGTCTCACTTGGCGGCCACGGCCTTTACGCCTTGCTGCTGTCCTCGTTTCCGTTCCGTCTTGCCTATGACAAGGCACGGCGCTGGATTGAAGCGGCAATTGGCGGATTTTTAGCCTATGTTGCTTTTCGCCTCGTGACTGAAAAAGTTTAAAACACGTCCTATATAAAACTGAGACGAAACGCCCGTAGCATTGATGCGGGCTTTTTGCTTTATGAAGCAGGATACCAAACAGCGCGCCGGATCTACCCATGTCGAACACCCGATCATCTCTTCTAAGCTGGCTTATGTTTCCGGTCTATGCGTGGCAGGGCATACAATTGCGCAGACGCATCGAGCGCCTGCTTCCTGCTTACTTGCCCCATAGCGGCCAGTTGGGTGACGGTAATCCTGCTTATAAAATATTGACCCTCGGTGACAGCACTGTTGCCAGTGTGGGCATGGACAAGCTGGAACATACGCTGACTTTCAACATTGCAAAAGCCGTGCATGACAAGACCAACAAAAGCGTTGCATGGCGCTCGGCAGGCGGCAATTCGGCCACCGCGGATCAAGTGCGTGATTATATTCTGCCCCATATTGAGGAACGCGATTTTACCCATGTGGTTATCGCCGTCGGCACCAATGACATGAAGAATTTTCACGCAATCCCGACATTCAAGAAGAATTTCGGCACACTGCTTTATGCGGTGCGCACACGCTTTCCAGGAGCAAAAATCATCTGGACACCGGTTGCCGACATGACCAAATTTCCCGCATTGCCGAACGGGCTCGCCAAAGTGCTCAGTTACCGCGCTGACTTAATTAATGCCAAGGGCAAGCAATTATGCGCCGAGCGCGGCGCAATATATTCCGAACCAATCCCCATTGAGGATGTCGCGGGCTTTGCCCGTGACGGTTTCCATGCAGGACCGGACGGATATAAAACGTTCGGAGAGCATTTAAGCGGTTATATCCTCGGCGGAAAACCTTAAAGCATGTCAGGAAAAGCAGATACGCTCTAAAGCATGCGCTCCATATTATCGCGAAGATTATACCAGTGCATCGCGGCACGAACGCCGATCCCGTGAAAACGGTGGAACGGATAGCCGCTGATTTTTGTCACCGGCAGCGCCAGTTCATCCTCACGTGCGCCCAGAATATGCGCCGCCATCGCACGCCCGACAACACCGCTCATCGCAACGCCGCGCCCGTTATAGCCAAGCCCCGCCAGCACGCCTTCTGCGGGACTGTGCAGATGCGGCATGAAATCGCGCGTCACGGCAATGCGTCCGCCCCAGCGATGCGTCCACTTGATGCCTTCAAGCTGCGGAAACAATGTCACCGTCTCACGCGCAACACGTTGATATTGCGGCCCATCCTTGAAGCTGTCACTCTGGCCCAGGCTGCCGAGCAAAAAACGCCCAGCAACATCAAAACGGCCATAATAAATCGTGCGGCGTGAATCGGCGAATGTTTCGCCATTTTTCAGCATGGATTTGCGTATCTCTTCAGGCACGATTTCCGTTGCCATTTGAATACTGATAACGGGCACCACGCTTTCTTTCAGCCCCGGCCACAGATTGTCCGTATAGCCATTAGTCGCCAGCACCACTTTGGACGCGCGGACGCTGCCCTGTGCTGTTTTTGCAATCCAGTCATCGCCTGATTTTTCAAGTGACGTCACACGGCTTTCACCGAACACTTTGACACCGGCGCCAAGCGCCGCTTTTAAAAGTCCGCGCGCATAAGACAAAGGCTGCACACATCCGCCCGCAGGCATAAATGCCCCCATTTCATAGGCGGTTGATCCCAGCCGTTCGTGCAAATCGCCCGTCTCAAGAACGCTGATATCAGCGCCCGCACGCCGCCAGCTTTCGCATTGCTTTTCGAATTTGATTGCCGCGCCTTTGAAATGCGCGGTACGTATCCAGCCGTTTTGCCGCGCTTCGCAATCAATGCGATATTTCTTCACCATCGCAAAAATATCATCGGCCGATGCCAAAGCCGCCTGCACCAGCCGTTCGCCTGCGCCCTGCCCGATCATGCGGTAAACATAGTCGGGCGAATGCACCGGCAAAAGCGGATTGACCTGCCCGCCATTACGCCCGGAAGCGCCCCATCCGGGCGCTTCGGAATCCAGCACCGCGCAGGAGATGCCCGCCTCTGCCAAAGTCAGCGCTGCGGTGAGCCCCGTAAATCCGGCCCCGACAATCACCACATCGCAGCTTAAATCATCGCCAAGCGGCGGCACCTGCGGCGCGTCATTGGCCGTATCGAACCATAGCGAAGGCGGAAAGTCTGTCACATTACGCCCGTTGCACTTACGCGCCTACAACCCGCGTCAGCGCGCCGTCCACCGCGTGGATGATCTCGTCAATATCCGATTTGGATGCGATCAAAGCGGGCGAGAAGCACAGCGTATTGTTAAAGCCTTTGAGCGAACGGTTCGTCGCGCCGATAATCACCGCATTTTCCTTCATACAATCGGCAACAACGGCCTGCGCCACGCTTTCCGGCACCGGTTCCTTGGTGTCACGGTCGGTTACAAGTTCCGCGCCAAGGAACAGCCCCTTGCCACGCACATCGCCAATCAGCTGATGCTTGCCTTTCAGCACTTCAAGCTGCTCCAGCATATATTCGCCCATCTTGGTGGTGTTTTCCAAGAGGTTCTCGTCTTCCAGAATACGCATATTCTCGATCGCCGCCGCCGGACCGGCCGTGCAGCCGCCAAAGGTGGAAATATCGCGGAAATAGTTCAGCGGTTCGTCGGCATTGGATTTAAACTCGTTAAACACCTCTTCGGTGGTCACCGTACAGGAGATCGCCGCATAGCCGGAGGCAACGCCCTTCGCCATCGTCACAATGTCCGGCTTGACGCCATATTGCTGATAGCCGAACCAAGTGCCCGTGCGGCCCATGCCGCAGACCACTTCGTCGATGATCAAAAGCACATCATATTTCTTGCAGATTTCCTGCACGCGGTCCCAATATCCTTGCGGTGGCACAATCACGCCGCCGCCTGCTGTCACCGGCTCAAGGATAAGCCCGCCCACCGTGTCCGCGCCCTCGCGCAGAATCACTTCTTCAATCGCACTGGCCGCGCGGATGCCGTAATCATCCACATCGCCCCACTGCGAACGGTATTCAAGACAATGCGGCACGGGAATAAAGCCCGGCGTATAAGGACCGTAAAGATCGCGGCGCTCGTCCTGCCCGCCTGATGATAGAGCGGTGATGGTAGTGCCGTGATAATCGCGCTCGCGGTAAAGGATTTTATGCTTTTTGCCGCCATATTTCTGATGCGCGATCTGGCGCACGAATTTATAGGCTTTCTCGTTCGCCTCGGAGCCGGAATTGGAATAATAAACGCGGCTCATGCCCGGCATTTTGTCGATCAGCATTTCGGCGAAAGTTGCGCCAGGAATAGAGCCGGTTGTGCCGCCAAAGAAATTCATTTTCACAAGCTGGTCGCGCACCGCATCGGCAATTGTCTCGCGCCCGTAGCCCACATTGACGGTCCATACACCGCCCGACACCGCATCCAGATGCTCGCGCCCCGCCTGGTTCCACACGCGCAGGCCTTTGCCCTCGATGATCATCAGCGGGTCGACAGTCTCGAACTTCTTGTGCTGGCTTAAATGATGCCAGATATGGGCTTTATCAGCCTCGACGACGGATGTGTAATCATTGATATTTGTTGGCTTGTTCATGCGTAAGTCTCCCGTGACCGCAGGCTTGGCTGCGGAGCGAAAATTGATACATGAGCATCATGCTAAAACAAGCGAAAGGTTTAGGTCCAGATTTTTTATGAATGGGGACCAGATGAGTGATGCGATAAATGTCATATCTTGTGAAAAGGTAGCAACAAATATTTTAAAACGGTTCAAAATCGTTGAGACTGTAGTTGACCTAACGAAATGGTTGCTTAAAATAATGGTACTTACGCGAATGGCCTCTGGCCTTGTCTGGTGCTTCGCCAGACTTTCTAAAATTGGACTTTTCTTGGGCGGCTCCAAGGAGCGAAGGAACTTATCCTTCACGCTCCGCTGTCTAAGTTCCTTCGCTCCTTGGAGCCTTAGGTAAGTGCACCAAAGCTCAGACATACCTGAGATTTACGATCTCGTGGATATGAATAATATTCATATCCACGATCCCAATCTTTCATTTTTTGTGTGCGGCGGCCCAGAAGATGTGAAGTCGACTTCATGTATATCGTATCGCGATGCTTTCCTAAAAACGCTCCATAAATCGAAGCATAAGGATGCACACATTCTTATTGCAGAACAGTTGAAACCACACTTCCCCAATGGCAACTACGAAGATTTATTGAGTTTTGAGATCGAAATTGCCTCAATTTCAAAGCTAGTAGTTTTGTTTTGTGAGAGCTTTGGTAGTGCAACGGAACTTGGCACCTTTTCGTCCAACGATGCAATTGCTGATCGATTATTGATCTTTGTTGATGATATAAATCATTCGGATAACTCCTATATTAAACTAGGACCTTTCCGGTCACTGGTACGCAAATACTCAGAATCTCATATTTGTGTGATGCAAACAAATGATCTGAACACTCCCATAAATAACCATGTCGCAGACCTAACTAATTTGGATCAAAAAGAGTTTGTTATTATGGTTGATTCAGCAATCAATAGAAGATTACCTCAGGTAGATAAATTATTTGAAAGAAGCTCCTTCAACCCCCAAAAAGTTGGTCATGTCATACGGCTTATCTGCGGACTAATTCAATTTTATGGTGCACTGACAATTCATGAAATACAGCTTTTACTTGAAGAGTTTAAAGTCGAGGAGAATTTTGTTAACCGTGCATCTGATCTTTCTTTATGTGCGCAGATGGTAGGCTGGATTGATCAAGTTCGCGGACCAGGTGAGAATTATTATGTTCCAAAACTAGAAAAAAAGGCCGTAAGCTTTCCATTTAAAAAGGGTGCCACATTTTCCCACACTCAAATACAACCCTTGATTAGAGATCACTATAAGAAGGCAGATAATGAGCGCTTTAGGATAATTGCTAAAGCAGAGGCGGAGATTTCTAGTTATGAGTAAAATCATTCGAGATTTAGTTTTAGAAACTGGAATTTCAGCATCCACGCTACAAGTGATTATTAATTCAGCTCCAGAAAGCTACAAAGTATTTTCGATTCCAAAAAAGACAGGCGGAACGCGGATAATCGCTCAGCCCTCTAAGCAACTAAAAATTATTCAGAGAGCGCTGATAGAAGTGCTTCTTCACGATTTTCCAATTCATGAGGCTGCTAAAGCTTATGTCAAGGGTAGTTCTATTAGAGTAAATGCGGATCAGCACGCTGGTTCACAGCCTATACAAAAATATGATTTTTCCGATTTCTTTCCTTCAATAACAAGTTCAGATTGGCGTAAGTACTGCGATCACAACCAAGTAAACTTAAGTACAGCCGATTTGCATTTATGTACTAAAATTTTGTTTCGCCGCGCTCACGGGGAACGAACTTTACGCCTCTCAATTGGTGCACCAACATCGCCAATATTATCCAATATTCTTATGTTCGATTTCGATAAAAAAATTTCAGAGAAGTTAGCGGGCGATGAAGTCAAGTATACGCGTTATGCCGATGATCTCACCTTTTCAGCACCTAAGACCGGATACTTAAATGCGGTACCTCGCGCCCTCCGCGAGTGTATTCAGGAAATACAATTTCCAACCTTAAAATTGAACGCTAAAAAAACTGCTAAAATCACAGCCAAGCATCGCAGAATTGTGACAGGCTTGACGCTGGCGAATGACGGAAGAGTTACAATCGGACGTGACAAAAAACGCTTGATAAGATCGAAAGTGCACAAGTTTAAGTTAGGTCAATTAGATCGCTTGGCATTGGATAAATTAACAGGTGAACTAGCATATATTAATGCCGTAGAACCCGAGTACATCAGTGTACTTAAGCGAGTATATGGAGACGAATGTATCAGTAAGATCACTCGTAATAAACCTCTAAGAAAATATACTCCACCTTCACGAAATGGATCCTAGGCTCAAGGCCTAGGATGACGACAGTGTGGGGCGAAGCTTAGAGCATTTCAACAATAAGCTACCAAAGCACACACCACCCTCCGTCATTCCTGTGCTTGTCACAGGAATCCATAGCGGGATGTTGGCGATTGGCATGGTCTTCAAAGAAGCCAAGACTTTAGATTGTCCAAATCCGGATTGATTTCTTCAATGGCGTTGATTTTCCATTGACGTGGCCACTTCTTGATCGTTTTCTCACGCGTGATCGCGGTGGTAACGAGCTCATATTCCTCATACCAAACCAGACGTTTAACATTATATTTCGCGGTAAATTGTGATCCAATCCCGTGTTCATGTTCAAGAAGCCGTCGTGCGAGATCGCTTGTCACACCTGTATAGAGCGTGCCATTTTTCCTTGATGCAAGAATGTAGACGTAACCTTTGCGCTTCATCCTGAGACTTTAGCGCCATGGATTCCTGTGACAAGCACAGGAATGACGAAGGTGTGGGGCGAACACCGCGCCCGATCTCTCCCCTCTGCGCTGCCCGGCAGGCGTATTGCGTAGCAATCGCCGAGAGGGAGGGAGAGAAAGCGAAAACTTGGGCTTGGCCTGCCAAGTCCTTAGTTTTTGCAAGAGAGGGGAAAAATTACAAATCACGCATAATGCTCAACGGCAATTTCACTTGTAAAAGAGAAGGCAGGCCCCCTCTCTTATGAATTCTGAGGTTTGCTACGCAATTCCAAGAATTCATTTTCTC
>NZ_JXMU01000015.1 GCF_001293565.1 Ahrensia marina
GGCTTGTCTGGTACGAAGAACATGACGACATACGAGATGCTATTCAGCGTGAAAAATCGCTCAAACGCTGGCGGCGCCAATGGAAAATTAATCTGATCGAGAGCATCAATCCTGAATGGCACGAGCTATATAAAGGAATGGGTTGGTAGCAGTTCTGTTCGGATTTTGCTGCCCACCTTCACGGAATGGATCCTCGGCTCGGCGGCCGAGGATGACGACAGTGTGGGGCGAACACCGCGCCCGATCCCTGCCCTAGAGGGAGAGAAAGATTGCGCCAACTTATCCAACTCCCCAAAACCTGACCCCATAATCTTCCCCAAACAACGAGGACGATATGGACTGGCAGGCGGCGATCAACATAAACAGGCAGGCATTGCTGCGAATCGTAGCGGCGCTGGTGGCGCTTGTTCAAATTGGCAACGCTGTGCCACATGTCGTGCGCCATCAAATCCTGCGTGTGCTTGATCCCGCCGAAAGTGCAGCACGGCGGCTGATTGTGCTGGCGGCACGGGTTCAGAAAAGCGCGGAGATTGTCTCTGCTGCTTCGGCCAACCCTAACCTGCCGGATTTTGCTGCGTTCAATCGCACCATACAAACACCACGCTTTAAACTGTTCGATCCGCGCAAGCGTTTTGACTGGCTTGATGATCAACCAGCAAAACAGATGCCCAAAGCCATGCCGCGCATCAGCGTGATCGGCGTATCGGACCCCGTGTTTGAAACGCCCAAGGAACTTAACCAAGACAACACCGCCCTCACCCGTCGCCTCCAAGCGCTGCAAGACGCGCTTTCCGATCTGCCCAGAGAGGCAAAGCGTCTGAGCCGTCAGATGCAAAAGCGGAAAACCGCCCCCGCTGGGCCAAAGCGTGTGCCGCCCCTGCGACCGGGCCTGCCGCCAGGTTTCCGGCAAAAGCCGGATCACACGGTCGATTGTGTCTTAAAAGAATGTCATGCGCTGGTGCTTCAGCACATGGCGCTGACAGATACGTCATGAACGGTAATTTCACGCAAATCATTATGGCCCGCTGCGCGTTTCACCCTGCGCATAGGCCGTTAAACGCTTGGCCAGAAGTCCGACAAGGCTGTGTAAAATCACCGTCAGGCAGGCAAGTGCAATCAAACAGGCAAACATCAGATCGGTTTTGGCGCGGCCATTGGCCAGCAGCATCAGATAGCCAAGCCCCTTGGACGCGCCGACCCACTCGCCAATCACCGCGCCGATCGGTGCATAAACCGCGGCCAGCTTCAGCCCCGAACCAAGAGACGGCAGCGCCGCCGGAATACGGATATGACGCAAAATCTGCATCCGCGCCCCGCCCATTGTTTTGGCCAGATCAAGATAGCCGCGGTCAATGCGTGTCAAACCGTCATGAAAAGCTGAAGTTACGGGAAAATAGATGATCAGAACCGCCATCACCACTTTTGAACCCATGCCATACCCGAACCACAATGTGAGCAAGGGCGCGAGCGCAAAAACCGGCACGGCCTGGGTGAAAACCAGAATGGGGAGCATCAGACGCTCGGCTGTTTTGAAAAGCGTCAATTGCAAGGCCGTTGCCATGCCGAGCAAGGTGCCCAGCAGCAGCCCCAGCACGACTTCGGTTATCGTCACCAGCGCATTTTCAGCGATCAGCGCACGGCTGAAATATGCCGCTTTTGCAACGCGCCACGGCGATGGCAAAATAAAATGCGGTGCTCCGGTTATCACAACCAGCACTTGCCAGATGCCGAGCCCCAATAAAATTGCCAGTAGGAAATCGAGTTTTCTCATGCCGCCAGCGCCCGCAAATGCGCCAGTAATTTTGACTGGCAATCCAATGTTTCAGGCGCATCAACCGCGCGTATCGCAGGCATTTGAGGTGCCGGCCAGACATCCATACCGGTTTTGCCCATGACAAGAATCTGGTCCCCTAAACGGCTTGCTTCGGCTGGATCATGGGTAACAAGAAGCACGGTTTTATCGCTCAAAAGCTCGGCGGCAAGCTCTTGCATATCGGCGCGGGTGCCAGCGTCCAAAGCCGAAAATGGTTCATCGAGAAGCACAATGGGCCGGTCCTCCATCAGGGTCCGCGCGAGCGCTGCCCGCTGGCGCATTCCGCCTGATAAAGCGCCCGGCTTTTTGTGCCCATGGGCGCCAAGGCCAACCCGTTCCAGCAAGGTGACCGCGCGCTTCTGGTCGCCGGTTTCACCGCGAAGCGAAGCGCCGATCATCAGATTGTCGGTCACCGAAAGCCACGGCAAAAGCAGATCGGATTGCGCCATATAGCTAATCCGCCCCGCAACCGGCTGCCCGTCAGAAGAGGAAATGTTGCCCATGAAAACACCGCCTGTTTCAAGTCCCAAAAGCAACCGCAAGACGGTCGATTTTCCGACACCCGACGGGCCGAGCAAACAGGTCCAACGCGCGGACGGCATCACAAAGCAGGCATCAAAAAGCTCGCGGCCTTCGAGCATGAAATGCCCGCTAAACGTGATTTCAGGCGGCTGGTTCATTGTCCGCGCAATCCCATATCCCAGAACCCGACTTCAAGCTGCGTTGCCTTGGTATAACGCGCTTGCAGGATTTCACACCTTGGCGATGCAGACAGATCATTACCGATACGCCGCTCGACCGCCTTATCAATCATCGCGCCCGCAGTGCGGCAAACCTCTTGATATTCATCGCCCGCATAAGTTTCGATCCATTGCATATAGGGCGTATCACCGGATGCTGTTTGCGCCAGCCGCGCGCCGATTTCACCATAACCAAGTACGCAAGGCGCAAGCGCGGCCATCAGATCAAGAAAATCGCCCTGCATTCCCGCATCCAGTACATAGCGCGTATAGGCAAGGTTTTCGGTCGTTTCGCCGGCGTTGAACAAGGCTTCTTCGCTGATTCCGGCGGCGGCACATGTTTCGACATGCAACGCCATTTCATGATTGACCAGCGCGTGAACTGTTCCGGCACAAATTTTCATCTCGTCCTGCGTTTCCGCTTTAATCACACCCAGAGACCAGGCGCGCGAATAGTGAACAAGATAGACATAATCCTGGATCAGATAATGCAGAAATGAAGCGCGCGGCAGACTGCCATCACGCAAACCTTCCACGAATGGGTGGGTGACATAATCATGCCAGCTCTGTCCGGCTCCTTCGCGCCACAGCGCGAAGGTTTTTCCATAATCAGGATAACTCATTGCGCGGTCACATCGATCGCAATCGCCTCTACCGGATTTTGTGACGGGATAAGTCCGGCCTCATTGAGAAACGCTTCAAACGCGGCATAGCGCCCGGCATCCATAGCAGCAGGACGTTTTGCAAAACGCGGCCAGGTATCCGTCCATGCCCGCTTGTTTAATTCATCCTGTAGCTCTGTCGAAGTACCGGCAAATATTTCCCATCCTTCCTGCGGGTGGTTGGTAATGAATTGTGTCGCCTTTTCGGTCGCCGCAAGAAAACGGGCGATCATTTCCTTATCCATCGTGTCTGAATTGGCCACATAGATAAGCTCATCATAGGATGGCAGGCCTTCTTCCTCGACGTAGAAGCACTTGCCCGCGACACCTTCGATATCCATCTGGTTAAGTTCAAAATTTCGATAGGCACCAATCACGGCATCGACCTGTTTGGACATGAGAGCGGGCGACAGTGAAAAATTCACATTGATCAATTCGACATCGTCTAAACTGACACCGTGATTGGATAACACAGTGCCTAAAACAGCTTCTTCAACACCGCCGACTGAAAAGCCGACTTTTTTGCCTTTCAAATCCGCAGGTGTTTCAATTGGGCCATCTTCAAGAACAAGCAGGCAGTTCAGCGGCGTGGCAACCAATGTGCCAACGCGCTTAAGCGGCAAGCCTTCATGGATCTGAATATGCAATTGTGGCTGATATGAAATAGCAAGATCGCCCTTGCCTGCGGCAACCAGCTTGGGTGGATCGGACGGGTCGGCAGGGGCAATAATTTCCACCTCTAAATCCTGTTCTGCAAAATAACCTTTTTCCTGCGCTACAATAATCGGTCCGTGGTCAGGGTTGATAAACCAATCCAGTAAAACCGTCATTTTTTCTGCCGCCATTGCCGGTGTCGCCAGCATAGCAAGTGCCATAGTCAAAGCAGTTCGTTTCATTATTGCAGCCTTTCAGTTTCGGGCGCATCGCCCATTGCAATCAAGGAAATGGGACCATCCCAATATGTTTTAAGGTGAGAAGCAGCCTGCCAGGACCTCAAGCCAGAGCGGCATATCAGTACAGCGCGCTGCGCCTTGTCCGGTGCCGGTTTTGCGGAGGCAAAATCACTTACCTTCATACGCCGGGCATAAGAACGGATAAGATCAGGGGCTTCGTTTTTATCCCGCAGTTCAACCACCCAATCGGTAGGCTGAATATCGTCATCAGCGATAAATCCGAAGACGCCAGTTTCAGGCTCCGGCGCTTTATCAAAGCGAAAGCCGCCGCTTCGCATCGTACGCAAATCATGGGTAACAAGCTGGCCAAGCGGTGAAGGCTTTAGCTTCAAAAGTACCGACAAAGCCATCTGCGCTTGAGCAGCCCCTAAAAGACCGACGAGCGGTCCGACAACGCCTGCAGTTGCACAGGTCGCCGCGCGATCCGGCAAGTCCGGAAAAACCGCGCGCAAAGAAGGCGCAGTGCCGCAAAAGCCGCCGACATAACCGGAAAAGCCAAGCGCCGACGCGGTAATCAACGGAGTTTCAGATGCCTTGCAGAAATCCGATAAAATATAGCTGGCCGCGAAACTATCGGCGCAATCGACCACCAATGTTGCCTGCTCAACAAGTGCGCCCGCATTGGCAGGCGTGAGGCTCTCGCACATAGGCAAAAACTTGCAATCCGAATTTAACCCCACCAGACTTTCAGCAGCAATTTTCGCTTTAAAACGGCCAATGTCATTTTCTCTAAACAGCGTTTGCCGGTGCAAATTTGAGAGTGAAACAATGTCTCCGTCCACAAGAACCAAACGCCCGACACCCGCGGCTGTAAGATATTGAGCAACCGGACAACCAAGCCCGCCAATGCCCACAATCAGCACTGTGGCGTCAGCGAGCAAAGCCTGACCTTCCGCGCCAATTTCAGGCAATATTTCCTGCCGTGCATAGCGGTTGTTTGGGCGGCTCATCGCGTTGCCTCCAGCCAGGCTTTCACCCGTGCTTCAGGATTAGCATTCAAAGTGATATCCGTGACTGCGGAAACAACATCGGCACCCGCCTGAAAAGCACCGGCCGCACGGTCAATATTCATGCCGCCAATGGCAATCAAAGGTGTATCCCCGATCAGCGCGCGCCATTTGGTAAGCTTTTCAACGCCCTGCTCATGCCATTTCATCTTTTTCAAAATAGTCGGATAAATCGGACCGAGCGCGATATAATCAGGTGCCAGTGCCATGGCGCGTTCAAGCTCGGCACGATCATGCGTGCTGATACCTATCCGCAGTCCGGCAGAGCGAATTGCTTTAATATCAGCATGGTCCAGATCTTCCTGACCCAAATGAATGAAATCGCATTTCTCATCTAAAGCGATCTGCCAGTAGTCATTCACAACCAGCGTACAATCATGCAGCTTGCAAAGATCACGCGCGTTGCGGATTTCATCGCGCAAAATATCTTCGGGCATATCCTTGATACGAAGTTGCACGAGTTTAATGCCAAGCGGCAAAAGCCGTTCGAGCCATTTTGCGCTGTCAAAAATGGGATAAAACCGGTCAAGCATCATAGCAAAAATGCCTTTCCAAGAACCGGTGTGGAAGGCGCGGCCATGTCGCGCGGCTCCATCGGGTCTGCTGCCGCGGCCAGATGACCGGCGTGAACGGCACCCGCAAACGCTTCAGCCATCGCAGCCGGATCACCCGCCTTTGCAACCGCCGTGTTTAAAAGAACAGCATCAAACCCCATTTCCATCGCCTGAGCGGCTTGTGACGGCAGCCCCAACCCTGCATCAATGACCAACGGCACATCTGGAAAATGCGCCCGCATTGATTTCAATCCATACGGATTGTTCAAGCCTAAGCCGGAACCGATGGGTGCGCCCCAAGGCATAAGAACCTCACAACCGGCATCCAGCAATTTACCGGCAACAACAAGATCTTCTGTCGTGTATGGGAAAACCTGAAAGCCATCGTCAGTTAGAATACGCGCTGCTTCAACAAGACCGAATACATCCGGTTGAAGCGTATCCTCCTCACCAATGACCTCCAGCTTGATCCATTTGGTGCCAAAGACTTCGCGCGCCATATGTGCGGTCGTGACGGCCTCTTTCACGCTGTGACAACCAGCCGTGTTGGGAAGCACATGAACGCCGAGATCGCGGATGATCGCCCAGAAATCCTGCCCTGCCCGATCATTGCCGCTTTCGCGGCGAAGCGAGACTGTGGCAACACACGCCGCACTGCGCTTGAATGCCTCCACCATGATTGCTGGAGACGGATATTGCGCTGTGCCCAGCATCAATCCGTTTTTCAAAGTCGTGCCGTAAAAATCGCGCATCACTAACCTCCCTGCATTGGCGCAAGGACTTCGATCAAATCATTCTCATTGAGTGATTGTGTCTCGCGAAGCGTTGCCGGTACAAACTGGCCGTTAACTGCAGTCGCTACTTTCGCATCGCCAAAGCCCTGCTCTTCAAGCAGGGCAACAAGTGTATTGGCATCCGTTTCAATGGCTTCACCATTAAGCTGAAGTTTCATCCATCATCTCCGGTTTTGTGTTATCAAAAATCATTTCAGCGACCATTCGCGCCATTGCAGGTGCCAGCAAGAACCCGTGGCGAAACAGGCCGTTCGCGCAGATCAAATTTCCGTCGCGGCGGATACGCGGCAAGTTGTCGGGAAAAGCCGGTCGCGCATCGACGCCGATTTCGAGCACTTCAGCTTCTCCAAAAGCCGGATTGAGCGCGTAAGCCGCACTGAGCAATTCAAGCAATGACCGTGCGGTCACATGCGTTTTTTGACTGCTTTCAATCATGGTCGCGCCCAGCATAAATATGCCGTCACCGCGCGGAACAACGTAAAGCGGTATGCGCGGATGCAGCAGGCGAACCGGCCGGTTAAGCACTACATCCTTACAGGATAAAATGAGTATTTCGCCTTTAACACCGCGCAGATCATTGATTGTGTCGCGCGCAGCAAACCCGCGGCAGTCCACGGTTAGGCCCTCACGCGTATATAGTTTGGGGTCTGCATCTTCGGTTTTGAACGTAACGCCATCTGCCACCAGACCGTCACGTAGCCGACCAAGTGCCAAACGCGGTGACAGATGCGCTTCGTCCTTAAAGAACAAGCCCGTGTTAAAGCGGCCGGCCAGATCAGGCTCCAAAGCTTCGACTTCGGCACCGGAAACAGTTTCAAAATGACTTGTTCTGCGGCCAAAACGGGAAAGTTCGGCTTTATCACGCGCCGGTGAAACAACCAGCGTGCCACAGCGATTGACCGCGTCGGTTTTTACCTGCCACCAATCCGCCGCTTCCTGTCCGAGACGAACCACCGGTTCTTCTGCGCTTTCACCCTCACAAAAAGGTGCGAGCATGCCGCCTGCCCACCATGAGCAAGCATGCGGACCGATACCGTCATGGCGGTCCACTACAAGCACATCGGCCCCGCGATCACGCAAAACCCGCGCAACGCAAAGACCGGCAACACCGCCACCTATGATACTTATCTGCATCATGTCCATTGCGCCGAAAAGTGATGGACGGGCCCATGGCCTGCACCAATATCCAAATCATCGGCAGCACAAATGGCAGCATGTAGATAAGCATGAGCGCGCTTTACGGCTTCCGCCATTGCAAAGCCCGATGCTAGATTGGCAGCAATTGCCGCTGAATAGGTACAGCCCGTGCCATGTGTGTTGCGTGTGTTGATACGCGGCGCTTCAAAACTGGTTATAACCCCGCTCTGCTCGACCAGAACATCGGTGCAGACAGTGCCCTCAGCGTGCCCCCCCTTCATGAGAACAGCTTTGGGACCAAGCGCCAGAAGTGCTTTGGCCTGTGCAACAATTTCATCGTGTGATTGCGCAACATCACAACCAAGCAAGCGGGCAGCCTCGGGAAGATTAGGCGTTAAAAGATCGGCCTGCGGGAGAATGGCGTCCAATAAAGCGGTGATCGCTTGATCTTGCAAAAGCGCATCGCCGGATTTTGCGATCATCACCGGATCGACGACGACCTTGCCATTATAACCTTTCAGCGCCTCTGATACTTCATGAATAATCGGCGCGGAAAAAAGCATTCCCAGTTTAATAGCATCGACGGCAAGATCGGATAGGACCGCAGAAATTTGCGCCGCAACTATATCAGCGGGCACTTCATGGACGGCCGTTACTGCAGTGGTGTTTTGAGCGGTGATCGCCGTGATGACGCTTGCGCCATAGGCTTTATTTGCTGAAAAGGCTTTTAAATCGGCCTGAATGCCCGCACCACCGCCACTATCGGAACCAGCAATCGTCAATGCAATCGGTATTCTTTTCAACGTCATTACGCCTCCAAAATGGGGCAAAACGACGGGAAAAGGAGATTGGCCGCAATAGGCTATGCGAATTACCCGTTCCCTACGCCGGCATTGCCCGGATCAGGTTCGACGGGTCGGTGCAAGCACCTCTCAGCCCAATGGGCCCCCCGACGGATAAAGCGTCCTTAACGCATAATTTTCAGCGGTGCAACTTAAAGAATGGCCTCAAGCAGCGCGCGTGTATTTTCTTCAGTCATTTTCACCGGATTTCCACCGGTGCTCGGATCACGCAAAGCATCAGCAACCAAGCGGTCAATATCAGGATTTTTAACGCCCAAATCAGTAAGCGTTTTAGGAATCTGCATCGACGCGTTCAGCTCATCGACATAAGCGCAGAAACCGTCAAACCCGCCATCAATACCCAGATAGGCAGCAGCGGCATCAAAACGCTGCGCAATAACTTCCTTGTTGAATTGCAGCACCGCCGGCATACAAACCGCATTGGTTGTACCGTGATGGGTGTGGTGCAAGGCGCCGATCGGGTGGCTCAGTGCGTGAATGGCGCCAAGGCCTTTCTGAAAGGCTGTCGCGCCCATCGCCGCAGCGGACATCATATGCGCACGCGCTTCTATGTCTGTGCCATCGGCATAGGCACGCGGCAGATATTCTTTAACGAGCCGCATGCCTTCAAGTGCCATGCCCTGGCTCATCGGATGATAATGCGGGCTGGAATAGGCTTCCACGCAATGGGCAAAAGCATCAAGTCCCGTACCGGCCGTGATAAATTTCGGCATCCCGACTGTGAGTTCCGGATCGCAAATGACCGTAACCGGCAGCATTTTGGGATGGAAAATGATCTTCTTCTCATTTGTTTCAGAGTTGGTGATAACGCTCGCGCGTCCCACTTCCGAACCGGTACCGGCTGTTGTCGGCACGGCAATAACCGGCGCAATCGCATCTGCATCAGCGCGTGTCCACCAGTCGCCAATATCTTCAAAATCCCACAATGGACGCGACTGACCGGCCATGAAAGCAATCACTTTGGCAAGGTCCAAACCGGAGCCGCCGCCAAATGCGATAACACCGTCAAAACCGCCGTCACGATAAATTTTAACCCCTTCAGCGGCATTTAAATCGGTCGGATTTGGATCAACATCGGAAAATAGTGCACGACCCAAACCGCCCGCTTCCATAAGATCAAGCGTTTTGGACGTTATATCCATCGATGCCAAGCCCTTGTCGGTGACCAAAAGCGGCTTGGTGATGCCAGCGGCAATACACACATCAGCGATCTCTGCGATTCGCCCAGCGCCAAATCGAATGGCTGTCGGATATGACCAATTAGCAGTCAAATTCATATTAGTTAGCTTTCTTCAAATGATAGGATTTTGGTCGGGTCAGATTGTGATAGCCGATGACCGAAAGGCCGCCGCCGCGCCCTGTATCTTTACAGCCTGTCCAGCAAAGCGCCGGGTCCAGATAATCGCAGCGGTTCATGAAGACTGTGCCGGTTTCAATTCTGCGGCCAATTTTCATGCCGCGGTCAACATCGGCTGTCCACAATGATGCGGTCAGTCCGTAATCGCTATCGTTCATCAGCGCGATCGCTTCCTCATCATCCTTGACTTTCATGATGCCGACAACCGGACCGAAACTTTCATCACGCATGACACGCATATCATGATTTACATTGGTCAGGATTTGAGGCGTCAAATACGCACCGCCATCGTCTTCGGCAAACGTCTCGATGTGGGCGACCGCACCGGCGTCGACCGCTTCTTTGATTTGAGCGCGGACTTCATCGGCGAAGCGTTTATGTGCCATCGGACCGATTGTCGTTGCCTCATTCAGCGGATTGCCAAGCTTGTAATTTTTGACAATGGCCACCGCCTTTTCAACGAAGGCATCATACAAAGATTCAACCACATAGATGCGTTCGATACCGCAGCAGCATTGGCCGGCATTAAACATTGCACCATCGATCAACGTATCAACGGCAGCGTCCAAATCCGCATCTTCCATCACATAGCCGGGGTCTTTGCCGCCAAGCTCCAGTCCGAGACCGGTAAATGTGCCTGCAGCCGCTTGTTCCATCGCTTTGCCACCGCCGACAGATCCTGTGAAATTGACAAAGCCGAAACTGCGCTCGGCAATCAGCTCGGACGTGGTTTCATGGTCAAGAAAAACATTCTGGAATACATCTTCAGGAACACCGGCGCTGTGAAAGGCTTTCGCCATACGTTCACCGACCAGCAATGTTTGCGTGGCATGTTTAAGCATCACGCTGTTTCCGGCAATCAAGGCCGGCGCAACGGTGTTGATCGCTGTCATATAAGGGTAGTTCCAAGGAGCAACGACCAGCACAACGCCATGCGGTTCGCGCGCAATCAGCTTTTTAAAAGACGCATCATCGGCAATTTCGATATCTGCCAATGCTTCGTCGGCGATTTTCGCCATATAGGTCGCGCGCTCTTCAAAGCCGCCGAACTCGCCGCCATAACGAACCGGACGGCCCATCTGATGCGCAAGTTCCGGCACAATCTCGTCATTCATAGCACCGACAGCCGCAACACCGGCCAGCACGAGATCAATACGCTCCTGCAACGGGCGATTGGCCCATTCGGTTTGAGCAGCTTTGGCTTTGGCAACAGCGCTGCGCGCCTGTTCACTGCTTAGCACCGCCCGTTCAGCAAAAACCGAGCCGTCGATCGGTGAGATACATTTCAACATTTTTGTCATTGTTTACGCTCTTTCAAATCCGCGTGCGATTTCATAATCGGTTACAACCCGATCAAATTCTTCCATTTCCCATGTCGCCGCGCGCACATAATGGTCGACCACATCATCGCCCATTGCCTCACGCAGCATTTTAGAATGACGCAACGTCTCCGATGCATCACGCAGCGATGTCGGCAATGATTTTGCGTTATCATCCTTATAGATATCGCCCTTTGTCGGCGGCGCCAATTCCAGCTTATCTTCCAGTCCTTTGATACCGGCTGCCATTAATGCGGCAATGGCCAGATAGGGATTGATATCCGAACCACCAATCCGGCATTCAATACGCACCCCTATTGTGCCTACACCGCAAAGCCGGAAGCCGGCTGTCCGGTTATCGATCGACCAGATGATTTTGGTCGGCGCGAATGTTCCGGCCGAAAAGCGCTTATAGGAATTGATATAAGGCGCAAGAAAATAAGTAAGGTCAGGTGCATATTTGATCATGCCGGCAACATAATGGCGCATAGTCTGCGACATTGTATGTTCGCCGTCAGCGTCAAAAAACGCAGGCTCGCCATCTTTCGTCCATAGCGACATATGCACATGCGACGAGGAGCCAACACGGTCATGATGCCACTTTGGTAAAAAGCTCGCCGCGTGCCCCTGTTGCCAGGCTATTTCCTTGGTCGCATGTTTGGCAATCGTGTGAAACTCGGCGCAATCCATCGCATTTGAATAGCGAATATTGAGCTCTTCCTGCCCGGCTTCCGCCTCGCCCTTGGAGTTTTCTACCGGAATACCGGCATTGAATAAATGATTACGCAGCGGGCGCATAACGCCTTCTTCGCGCGTGGTCTGCATAATGTGATAATCTTCATTATACCCGCTGATCGGCTCCAGATCGCGGTAACCGCTTTTGCGGATTTCCTCAAAACTTTTCTCAAACAGAAAAAACTCCAGCTCTGTCGCAGATTTGGCTTCAAAACCAAGTTCGGCAAGACGCGCAACCTGTTTCTTCAAAATGGCACGCGGTGAATGGCTGATTTCTTTATGGGTATGGTGATCAAGAACATCGCACAGCACCATGACGGTGCCCTCCAGCCACGGCATTGGCCGGATCGTATCAAGATCGGGCTGCATGACATAATCGCCATAACCGCTTTCCCAGCTTGTCGACGCATATCCGCTTGGCGTGGCCATTTCCAAATCAGTCGCCAGCAGATAGTTACAGCAATGCGTTTCTTTATAGGCACTTTCGATAAAGTTTTGCGCGTGAAACCGCTTACCCATCAAACGGCCCTGCATATCAACAAGGCATACAAGAACAGTATCTACTTCACCCGACGATACTTTTTGTTTCAGCGCATCAAACGACATCGTACCTGTCATGAAAATTCTCTTCTCTGTAAGTAAACTGTTTTCGCATTAAACCAGCGCCGAATTTCGGCGCTGGTCTTGTTCACGTAATCGCCGGATTAGCCGTAGCGGTACGGACGTCCTGCTTTTCTCATGTCCGCATTATATTTACGGAAAATCTCGACGACTTTCGCTTTTGTCGGCGATTCAGATGCAATCTCATCCCAGAATTTTACAGCCGCTTCTTCAACGGTTTCCCATTCTGCGTCAGGGATTGTTGTCAGCTTGAGCTTGTCACCATTGACGCGAAGATTGGCTTCTCCGCCCCAATACCACCATTGGCGGTAGTAGTGGCTCTGCTCCATGCAGACTGTGAGCATTTGCTTGAGATTGTCCGGCAGTTCATTCCAGCGGTCCATATTGGCAAAGAAGTGGCCAATCCATGCGCCTGAAATATTGTTTGTCAGGAAGTAATTGGTCACATCAGCCCAACCGACTGTGTAGTCTTCGGTAATACCGGACCATGCGATACCATCCAGCTCACCGGTTTGAACCGCAGTTTCAATATCTTCCCAAGGAAGTGTTACAGGCACCACACCAAACTGACTGAGGAAACGGCCCGCTGTCGGGAATGTGAAGATGCGCTTGCCTTTAAGGTCCGCCAATGAATTGATTGGCTCCTTGGTTGCAAAGTGACATGGATCCCATGCGCCTGCCGAAATGTGCTTCACACCAACCGCAGCATATTCCTCATCCCAGATTTCTTTCAAACCGTACTGGTTAAACAGCACTGGAACATCCAGCGAATAACGGCTTCCGAACGGGAAGTAACCGCCAAAAACAGTCACTTCTGTCGGCGAAGCCATTGAGTCATCGTCCGATTGAACTGCGTCGATTGTGCCGCGTTGCAAGGCTTGAAAAAGCTCGCCTGTCGGCACTAACTGGTCTGCGTAGAACAGCTCGATTTCCATCTGGTCACCGGCGATCTGGTTAAATGTGTCGATCGCAGGCTTGATAACATGCTCGCCCAATGCGCTACCGGCATATGTCTGCATGCGCCATTTAATTTTTGACTGTGCAATCGCAGGCGTTGCCAGCGCGGCAGCCGGTGCAGCAAGTGCCGCACCTTTGATAAATGTACGTCTAGTCGTCATGGTACTCTCCTCGTTTTCAGCTCTATTTAAAAAACAGTTGCCGCCTCTTTGCGAGGTTCTTGTTAATTCCCGTATACGTAGTTTGGCAGCCACATCGCGATTTGCGGAAACAGCATGACCATGATCAGTGCAAACACCATCACCAGCACAAACGGCGTGATCGATGCGTAAATATCTTTAAGTGTAATCTCCGGCGGCGCCATTGCCCGCATCAAGAACAGATTATAGCCGAATGGCGGTGTCATATAAGCAATCTGGGTCGTGATCGTATAAAGTACGCCATACCAGATAAGGTCAAATCCGAGCGCATCGACCAGCGGCACATAAAGTGGCGCAACGATAACCAGCATCGCAGTGTCATCCAGAAATGTTCCCATAATCAGGAATGAAAGCTGCATCAGGATTAGGATCATCCACGGGTTGAGACCCAATTGCTCTGTGAACAGGCCATCAATGGCATTAACCGCGCCCAACCCGTCAAAGACCGCGCCAAAACCTAGAGCTGCAAGAATGATCCACATAAACATACAGGATATGGCGAGTGTCTGGCGGACAGAAACTTCAAACACTTCGCGGGTCATACGCCCTTTAAGAACAGCGGCCAGAAACGCTGTTGTCGCGCCGACCGCAGAGCTTTCGACCAGCGAGGTCCAGCCATTGACAAACGGCACCATCATCGCCGCAAAAATAAACAATGGAAGCAGTCCCGCACGCAGCAATTTGAGCTTTTCCTTGCGCGTAACGTCACGGTCCGCCTCCGGCAATGCCGGTCCAAGCTCAGGCTGAATGCGGCAACGAATGTATATGTAAATCATAAACATGGCGGCCATCATCAGGCCGGGCAAAATACCCGCAAGCCAAAGCTGGCCGACCGGCTGTCGCGCGATCATCGCATAAAGCACAAGCACAACGGACGGCGGCACCAGAATACCCAAGGATGAACCGGCTTGAATAACACCGGTCACCATGCGCTTGTCATATCCACGTTTTAATAGTTCCGGCAGCGCAATCGTTGCACCAATAGCCATGCCGGCGACTGAAAGGCCGTTCATCGCGGAAATCAAAACCATAAGCCCGATTGTGCCGATCGCCAGACCGCCGCGCACCGGCCCCATCCAGACGTGGAACATTTTATAAAGATCATCGGCAATTTTGGATTCCGACAGCACGTAGCCCATGAAAATAAACATCGGCAATGTCAGCAGCGGATACCATTTCATCAGCTTCATGGCTGACGAAAACGGAATATCGGACCCGCCGACACCCCAAAGTGCAATGGCTGCAATAGCGCCCACAGCACCGATTGCCCCAAAAACACGCTGGCCGGTAAACAGCATTAGCATCATGGATGAAAACATGAAAATGGCGATCATCTCTTGTGACATTAAACAGTGCCGCCTTTAATTCTGATGAGGTCTTTCAAAAGTTCGGAGATCGCTTGCAGTAGCATCAAGAAAAAACCAAAAACCATGACAATTTTGATTGGCCAGATTACGGGACGCCAAGCGGTCGCGCTGTGTTCCAAGCGGCCAATTTCTTCTGTTCCAGTCAACAGCCCCCAGTAAAAACGGAAAGGCTCGTTCTGGTAATGACCAAGGGAGTAAGCCGTCGAACTCAACGCACCGTAGAGCAATACACCAAGATAGAAAATCAGCATCAAAACGGTGATGGCATCAACTTGCGCTTTGCGGTGATCGCTCCATTCGGCGTAGAACAAATCCATGCGCACATTCGCACCAAGTTGGATCGAATATGGCCCGCCCATGATGTAATAGGTCACCATGGCAAATTGCGCCATTTCCAAGGTCCATAAAGATGGATTGAAAAATGTTTTTGAAATGGATGACCAGAGCAAAATGCCGCCCATGACAAAAATGCCGTACATCATAATGCGGCCGATGCGAAAATTCACGGCATCAACAGTTCGGATATAGGATCGGGCAAAACTCATGGCGACACCTGCTTGAGCTGTTCGCCTTGCCCGACTTGCGACAAGGCATCATTCAGCAGCACCGCAAGCATGCTGGCAACCGCTTCGCAATCCTCCTCGGTGGCGATCAAATCGTTTCTGATCTCGATCATGACGTTGAGAATACTGCGGCTTATTCCATGCTCGATGAGTGTGTGCATGACACCGTCCTGCGCACCATAAGGCTCGTTACGCTCAACTTTCATCACAGTATGGTTGAGTGCCTGCGCCAGCATGGCATCTGCCAAGCGTGAATCCTTATCATGCAGAATACCGATTTCGACCGCCCTCACCTGACCTTTGTAAACCGGCGTAAAACTGTGGATCGTTACCAGCGCAATCTGTTTATCGTGCTTGTCGAGTTCTGATTTTAAAGCCGCCTCAAAAGGCCGGTAGAACTGCTCTACCCGGAGTTTGATATCACCGGCGCTCAAATCAGCGTTGCCCGGGATGTCAAAAATTTCGCTGCGTGACGGCACAGCGTCAACAGCTTCCGGTGGACGGTTGCAATCATAAAGAAGGCGTGAAGCACCGCCCAATACGGCGGGCGCCTGCAATTTTTCACTGAGCTTGTGTGTGACCGATGCGGCACCCGGATCCCATGCAATATGGCTCTGGCGCAAATCCTCAGGCAGTCCGAGATTGTTATACGCGGCAGGCATATAATTCGACGCGTGCTCGCACACCAATAAGAATGCAGACTGATGACCGCTTCTTAAAATCTCGACCTGCGATGAACTTTGCATCTGCCGCAAGTAAATCTCTCCCACCTTAAATCCCATTTTGTAAAATCCTCTTCAATTGAGTTTCACTTGTCAAGATTTATTCTATTTTCTTTTTTACGCGGATACTTTAAATCTGTTTTTCAACGAGGGGGTGAAGTTATCCGATGAAATCAATTGCCGAGCGCCTGCAGGAAAAGACGGATCAACTCACCCGTGCCGAGCGACAGCTTGCACAAACAATCATGCAGAATTATCCGGCGTCTGGATTGGGCACCATTACGACTTTGGCAAATACCGCTGAAGTATCAACGCCCACAGTTGCAAGACTCGTGCAAAAGATTGGTTTTTCAGGCTTTCCCGACTTTCAGGCGCATTTACATAAAGAACTGAATGAAAAAATATCCGGCCCAATAGCTAAGCGCGAAGGCTGGGCGAACAATGCGCCGAACGAGCATATTATTAACCGTTTTACGGACGCCGTTATTGACAATATCAGGCATTCGCTTGCCGACATTGATACCGAGCTTTTTGACGAAGCCTGCAAAAAACTAAGCGATCTAGATCGGCGCATTTTTGTTGTGGGCGGACGGATTACCCGCACCTTGGCGGATTATTTTTTCCTGCACATGCAGGTTATCCGCAATAATGTCACGCATATCAGCTCCAGTTCAAATGCCTGGCCGCATTATCTGATTGATGTTTCCGAAGGCGATATTGTCGTTATCTTCGACATCAGGCGTTATGAAAACAGCACGCTTAAACTGGCTGAAATGGTGCGTGAAAAAGGCGCCGAGATAATACTTTTCACAGACCAGTGGAATTCACCCATCAGTAATTATGCCAGCCACAGTTTCAGCAGCCGGATAGCTGTTCCATCGGCGTGGGATTCAAACGTAACCTGTATGCTTCTGGCTGAAATTGTCATTGCCGAAGTGCAAGAACATCACTGGGAAACCACCAAAGAACGCATGCAGGATCTCGAAAACATGTTCGACCGCACACGTTTTTTCAGAAAATTTTCGTAAGGGCCGCAACGAAGATCAGCAGATAAGCTGTCCGCCATTAATTTCAAAAACCTGACCGGTCACATAGCCCGACAACTTGTCACTGGCAAAAACCACATATGCCGGAGCACAATCTTCCGGCGTTCCCAGACGCTTAAGCGGAATTTTGTTTCTCGTATTTTCCAGCTTTTCCTTGCTCGAATAACGTTCATGAAAATCGGTGGCAATTGTACCGGGCGAAACTGCATTGACGCGGATACCGTCAGTTGCAAGTTCAGTAGCAAGAGCCTTGGTATAGGTAGCAACAAAGGCTTTCGTCGCACTGTAGATGGACGACCCCGCACTGCCGCCCGTCGTTGCAGAAATCGAAACCGTGTTGATGATTGAGGCATTACCCGCAGTTTTAAGCGATGGTATCAACCCGCTTGTGATACGCACAACAGACGTCTGATTAAGCGCCACCAGCTTGTCATATTGCTCAACTGTCAGTTCCTCAGCAGGAAAACGGCCGAGCATTGTGCCCGCATTATTGATCAGCACATCCACTGTCGCCGCTTTCGACTTTACAAAATCAACGAACGCATCGCAGGTCGCGCCGTCTGAAAGATCACCCTCAAAAACCTCATCGGCAATATTGTCCAAAAAGGCGGATGTGCCGTCACGGCCGCTATGCGCTATGAGCCTTGCACCGCAAGCGGAAAGCGCTTTTGCCGCAGCAAGTCCGATACCGCGACCGGCACCGGTTATAACCACAGTCTTCCCGGCCAATAAGTTATTGTCGAAGCCAAATTCTGTCACGGGTCCATCCTTGGAATTTCAATAATTTCTCATATTCGGTTCATACACCGGAACCAATAAAAAAAGGGGCCAATATGGAAGTGGCCCCTTTTTCGCACCCGCTCATAAACGGGTACTTAATGCATCAAACCAATCAGCTTACTGCCAGCTTTTGATCAGCTCGTCGTAGGAAACGGTTTCGCCTTGCGGCTTTTCGTTTTCAACTTTTGGCTTTGGTGAACCAGCCTCTGACAACCAGAACTCGGCATCTTTTTCCTCGTTCAGCTTCGGACCAAGTTCACCCTGAACGCCTGCGCGCTCCAGACGGGAAAGAACTTTTTCCTGTGCTTCACAAAGGCTGTCCAATGCTTCCTGTGCAGATTTTGCACCTGACATTGCATCACCAATGTTCTGCCACCAAAGCTGTGCAAGCTTCGGATAGTCAGGAACGTTTGTACCTGTTGGAGACCACTGAACACGCGCCGGTGAACGGTAGAACTCAACCAGACCGCCAAGTTTGTCAGCCCGCTGAGTAAAGTGATCTGAATTGATCGTAGAATCACGAATGAAGGTCAAACCAACATCAGACTTTTTCACGTCAACAGTTTTTGACGTTACGAACTGCGCATAGAGCCATGCAGCTTTCGCACGGTCAACAGGCGTTGATTCCATAAGAGTCCATGAACCGGCATCCTGATAACCGATTTTCGTGCCCTCTTTCCAGTAAACACCATGTGGTGAAGGTGCCATGCGCCATTTAGGCGTGCCATCTTCGTTCATGACCGGAAGGCCCGGCTTCACAGTGTCGGCAGTAAACGCTGTGTACCAGAACATCTGCTGGGCAACATTGCCCTGCGCAGGGATCGGGCCAGCTTCACCAAATGTCATACCCATTGCTTCAGGCGGTGAATATTTGTTGAGCCAGTCGATAGCTTTTTCAACAGCGTAAACAGCAGCCGGAGAGTTGGTCGCACCGCCGCGGGCTACACATGAGCCAACAGGCTGTGAGTTTTCGTTCACACGAATACCCCATTCATCAACCGGCAGACCGTTTGGCTCGCCCACATCACCCATGCCTGCCATAGACATCCAAGCGTCAGTGTAGCGCCAACCCAGTGACGGGTCTTTTTTACCATAGTCCATGTTACCATAGACTTTTCCGTCAACGCCCATGTGGGAAAGATCACGACCGGTGAAGAATTCTGCGATATCTTCATAGGCAGACCAGTTCACCGGAACACCAAGATCGTAACCGTACTTTTCTTTAAAGTCGGCTTTGTTCTTGTCGTCGTTGAACCAATCATAGCGGAACCAATAAAGGTTTGCGAATTGCTGCGTTGGAAGTTGGTAAAGCTTGCCATCCGGAGCAGTCGTAAACGATGTACCGATGAAGTCTTCGAGATCAAGGGTCGGGCTTGTTACGTCTTTACCTTCACCTTCCATCCAGTCAGTCAGGTTACGAACCTGCTTGTAGCGCCAGTGTGTACCGATCAGGTCCGAGTCGTTGACATAGCCGTCATAGATGTTCTCGCCGGACTGCATTTGCGTCTGTAGCTTTTCAACCACATCGCCCTCACCAATCAGGTCATGCGTGACCTTGATGCCAGTGATTGCTGTAAATGCAGGTGCCAGAACCTTTGATTCATATTCATGCGTTGTGATCGTTTCTGACACAACTTTGATTTCCATGCCTTCAAACGGCTTGGCAGCATCAATGAACCATTGCATTTCTGCTTTTTGCTCTTCCGGTGACAGCACTGAAAGCTCACCGATTTCATCGGCAAGGAATTTTTCAGCCGCCGCCATGTCAGCATGGGCCGGTGCGCCCATAGCCAACATCAGCACACTGGCTGCACTGGTCGTTAACAGATAATTTCGCATTATTAATCCTCCCTAAGGTTCAATGCGTTTTGAAAAGGGCTTGCCGCCCTTTCCGTTCAGTCGAGTGCTATACAGTTTTAAACACAACGATTGCGTAGAGAACTGAGACACCCATGGCCCACCAGAGGTTGGGACCAACAAGACCCAACCAGGCAAGATTGATAAACGCTGCGCCAAGCAGCGAGATAAAGAGCCGGTCGCCGCGCGTTGTTTCAAATCGAAGAATACCAACGCGAGGATTGCCGCCCGGTGAGAAATACTCCCACACGCACATAGCAATGAGGCAACCAATAATTCCGCCCCAGAAAAGTGCCGTTGGGCCGGTCCAAGCCATCCATGATAAATCCATGACAAACGCCTCCTAAACCCGTCCGAGGGCAAAGCCCTTGGCAATATAATTACGTACGAAATAGATCACGAGCGCGCCGGGGATAATGGTCAAAACACCGGCAGCAGCAAGCACGCCCCAGTCAACGCCGGATGCGCCGACAGTACGCGTCATGATAGCCGCAATAGGTTTGGCGTCCGTTGTGGTTAGCGTGCGTGCGATCAGGAGTTCAACCCATGAAAACATGAAACAGAAGAACGCAGCAACACCGATACCGGACGCAATCAATGGCGTGAAAATCTTGATGAAGAATTTTGGAAATGAGTAGCCGTCAATATAGGCGGTTTCATCAATCTCCTTCGGCACGCCGGACATGAAGCCTTCCAAAATCCAAACGGCAAGCGGGACGTTGAACAGACAATGTGCGAGCGCAACAGCAATATGCGTATCAATCAACCCGAACGCGGAATAAAGCTGGAAGAACGGCAATACGAACACCGCTGCCGGTGCCATACGGTTCGACAGCAACCAGAAAAACATGTGCTTGTCGCCAAGAAAGCGATAGCGCGAAAAGGCATAAGCGGCAGGCAGCGCGACGCTGATCGAGATGATCGTGTTCAACACAACATAAATAATCGAGTTGATATAACCGCTATACCATGACGGGTCGCTGAAAATAACGCGGTAATTGGCAAGCGTTGGATTTGCAGGCCAGAGCGTGAAAGACGACAGGATTTCCTGATTGGTCTTAAAGCTCATATTGGTCAGCCAATAGATCGGCAACATCAGCAAAATAATATAAATCGTAGGCACCAGCCATTTCAGACTTCGCTGCTTCTTAATAGAGCTTTCGGTACGCACTTTTGTTATGTCAATCTTGTTGCCAGAGGCATCTTTGGGCGTTGACGGTGTTAGCATCGTATCAGCCATTATTCTGCCGCTCCCTGCTCTGGTTTGTCTGCGCCTGTGTGGCTCATGACTGTAAAGAATACGTAACAAATGAGAATGATAATCAATTGATAAATCAATGACATAGCTGCCGCCGGACCAAGATCGAACTGGCCGATAGCCTGCTTGACCAAGTCAATTGACATAAAGGTTGTCGAATTGCCTGGTCCGCCGCCGGTCAGAACAAATGGCTCGGTATAGATCATGAAGCTGTCCATAAAGCGCAGCAGGAATGCGATAATCAAAACACCGCGCAGCTTCGGTAATTGAATGAAGCGGAACACAGACCATTTTGATGCGCCATCAATACGTGCCGCCTGATAATAAGCGTCCGGTATCGAAGCCAGCCCAGCATAGCAAAGCAGCACAACAAGACTTGTCCAATGCCACACATCCATGACGATAATCGTCACCCAGGCATCGAAGATATTGGATGTATAGTTGTAATCTACGCCAATCGCATCCAGCGTATGCCCCAGCAATCCGATATCCGCACGGCCGAAAATCTGCCAGATTGTGCCGACCACATTCCACGGAATAAGAAGCGGTAATGCCATCAAAACCAGACACACCGGCACCCATGGGCCCTTTTTGGGCATACAAAGCGCAATGCCTATACCCAGCGGTATTTCGATACATAAAATGATGAAAGAGAAAAGCAGATTGCGGCTTAGTGAATTCCAAAAGCGTTCAGAATTCAAAACGTCCTGAAACCATTCAGTGCCCGCCCAGAAAAATTCATTATTACCGAACGTGTCCTGAACCGAATAGTTCACAACCGTCATGATTGGAATGATCGCACTGAGCGCAACCAATACAAATACGGGAAGAACGAGAAGCCACGCCTTGTTATTATACGTCTTATCCATGATTAGGCGCCCCTTCTAACCAAGTGTGAATTCTCATAAATATTGATCCGCGACATATCAAAGGACACTTTTGGATCGGCAGGAACCGGCGCGCCCTCAGGCAACACGGCATTGACGTCCTGCCCTTCAAGCGACGCGCGTACAATTTTGAAACGCCCGATATCTTCCACCGATTTCACCTGAACGGGCATGCCGGTTTTCCCGCTTGAAAGCGTCACAAATTCCGGGCGGATGCCAACTTCAGCGTTCTCCTCAAGCGCACGGTACTCATGAGCCAGATTGATCTCATGACTACCGATGCGCGCGGTCTTTCCTTTGACTTGGGAGGAAAGGATATTCATGCCCGGCGAACCGATGAAATAACCGACAAATGTATGCGCCGGTTCGTCAAAAAGCTCTTCAGGTGTGCCAATCTGCACAACTTCGCCTTCATACATGACAACCACTTTGTCCGCGAAGGTAAGCGCTTCGGTTTGGTCATGGGTCACATAAATCATCGTGTGACCGAGTTGGCGGTGCAGATCTTTTAGTTTTGTACGCAATTGCCATTTCATATGCGGGTCGATAACCGTCAGCGGTTCATCGAACAAAATGGCGTTAACGTCATAGCGCACAAGCCCGCGGCCGAGCGAAATCTTCTGCTTTTCATCTGCCGTCAGTCCGCGTGCTTTGCGGTCCGCTTTGTCTTCAAGATCAAGCACCTGGATCATATCAGCAACGCGTTTGTCGATCTCGTTCTTAGGCACCTGACGGTTCACCAGCGGAAATTCCAGATTTTGGCGCACTGTCATCGTGTCGTAGATCACCGGAAACTGGAAAACCTGAGCAATGTTGCGCTGCTCGGGTTGTAGTTCCGTTACATTTTCCGAACCGAACAAAATATTGCCTTTGGAAGGCACGAGCAGTCCGGAAATAATATTTAAAAGTGTTGTCTTGCCGCAGCCCGATGGCCCCAACAGAGCATACGCACCGCCGTCATCCCACTCATAATTAAGTTCTTTAAGGGCAAAGTCCGCATCCGTTTTCGGATTTGGATAATAGGAATGTGCCAATCCATCGAGCGTAATTTTAGCCATGATTAAGCTCCTGCCATTTGTGGTGACGCGATCAGCTTGCCCTGTGCATCAAACACAAAGAATTTCGACTGTTCGAGATAGACCGGCAATTTGTCGCCAATGTTAACGCGGAAAACACCGTGCATAAGCGCAACAATATGAGCCGACCCGATATCCATATGAATGAACGTCTCTGAACCGGTAATTTCTGTCGTTGTGACGGTACCTTCAATCTTGAGCGCATCACCCGATGGCTCGGAAAGTGTGGCATGGTGCGGACGCACGCCGACTGTATAGGTGCCGTCAGTGTTTTCTTTAATTTGCTCCGGTGCGCCAACTTGCGCACCACCAGTGCTTAGAAGATTTCCTTTTTTCTCAACCTCAATGACATTCATTGGCGGGTCGGAAAATGTTTGCGCTGTCAGCAAATCTATCGGACGGTTATAAACATCAATTGTATCGGCGAACTGCGTGATACGGCCCTCGTGCAATGTCGCGGTTTGACCGCCAAGCAACAGCGCTTCCTGCGGCTCGGTCGTCGCATAAACAAAGATCGCACCGGTTTCGGCAAAAATCTTCGGTAATTCGACACGCAATTCTTCGCGCAACTTATAATCCAGATTGGCGAGCGGCTCATCCAAAAGAACAAGCTCGGCGTCTTTAACCAGAGCGCGCGCCAAAGCTGTGCGCTGCTGCTGGCCACCGGACAGGTTCAACGGCGTGCGGTCAAGATAAGGCGTAAGCTTCATTAGTTCAGCGGCTTCGCGAACACGGCGGTCAATTGTCGCCACATCAACTTTTGCAACCCGCATCGGTGAGGCAATGTTCTCGTACACCGTCATTGCCGGATAGTTGATGAACTGCTGATAAACCATCGCTACATTGCGTTTTTGGACGGGCAGTCCAACAACGCTTTGACCATCCATCAAAATGTCACCGGATGTCGGCCGGTCAAGTCCTGCCATAAGCCGCATCAAGGATGTTTTACCCGAAAGCGTTGGACCCAAAAGAACGTTCAACGACCCCTTTTCCATACGCAATGAAACATCATTGATATGAAGAGCGTTTCCAACTTTTTTGCTTACATTTTTAAATTCAAGCACTGTGAGAAACCCTTATTCTGCCGCTTGTGAAAGCTGAGCGGATCTTTTCCGCATCCATTCTTCCAGCACCTTAACTTCATTATCTTTGAGACGCAGCCCCAGCTTGGAGCGGCGCCAGATGACATCATCTGCAACCCGCGCCCACTCATTACGCATCAAATAATCGACTTCTCGTTCGCTTAAAGAACCGCCGAACTGGATGCCCATATCGTCAATCGATGACGCGCCGTCCATAAGCTTCCATACGCGCGTGCCATAGGCACGTACCAACCGCCATGCCAGCTTTGGCTCCAAAAATGGGTACTTGGCCTGAACATCGGCAACGAACTGGTCAAAAGCATCAACCTTGAAGTCACCGCCGGTCAGGTGCGAGTTCGCAGTCCAAGCCGCTTTTTTGGCGCCAATGGCCACTTCGATCTTTTCAAGCATGGATTCAGCAAGCTTGCGATAGGTTGTAATCTTGCCGCCGAAAATATTGATCACCCGCGGCTCGTCGCCTTCGCCGTCTTCGCGCAGAACATAGTCGCGTGTGGCTTCTTTTGCTTCCGATGCACCATCATCAAACAATGGGCGTACACCTGAGTAAGTCCAGACAATATCTTCAGCCTTGACCGGCTCTTTAAAATATTCGCTTGCCGCTTCGCAAAGATAGGTCACCTCTTCAGGCGTAATCTTCACATCGCTTGGATTACCTTGGTAATCCCTGTCAGTAGTACCGATAAGCGTAAAATCTTGCTCATACGGCAGAGCGAAAATGATGCGCTCATCAGCATTCTGGAAAATATAGGCGCGGTCATGATTGTGCAGTTTCGGCACGACGATATGGCTGCCCTGAACAAGGCGTACATTTTTAGAGGCATTGCTGCCGAATGTATTGCCCAAAACCTCGTCCACCCAAGGACCGGCGGCATTTACAATAAGTTTGGCCGTGCGGGTGCGCGTTTCGCCGGTGTTCAGATTTTTAGTCGTAATCGACCAGTGGCCGTTTTCGCGCCGTGCGGAAATACATTGCGTGCGGGTTTCAATAACAGCACCACGATCTTGCGCATCCTTCGCATTCAATACAACCAATCGCGCATCATTGACCCAGCAATCTGAATATTCAAACCCTTTTGAAAACACCGGCTTGAGAGGCTTGCCCACTTCTGCTGTTTTCAGATTCACCGTGCTTGTACCCGGAAGCAGCACCCGCTTGCCAATATTGTCGTAAAGAAACAGACCAAGCCGCAGCAACCATGCCGGGCGCAAGCCGCTATGATGCGGCAACACAAAACGTAGCGGCCAGATGATATGAGGCGCGGATTTTAAAAGAACCTCACGCTCGCCAAGTGCCTCGCGCACAAGACGAAATTCGTAATGTTCAAGATAGCGCAAACCGCCGTGAATAAGCTTGGAAGACCATGAGGATGTACCGCTCGCAAGGTCATTCATTTCTGCAAGACAAACGGAGTAGCCCCTGCCCACAGCATCGCGCGCGATACCGCAACCGTTAATGCCGCCGCCAATGACGAATATATCAAAATCTACCGACAAGAATTCCTCCGAACAACCACGAATACCCCATCAAAGAACCGCGGTTCTTATTAAGAGATACGAAACTTAAACGAATGTCAAACGAAAGTAAACGAAAGCGTCAGTAATTCTCAAGATTCAGCGATTTCGATCACCCGCACATCGCTTTCTTCACAGATTTTTCTAATCTCATCGTTCGGCAAACGGTCCGTGACAAAAACATCGACTTGTGACAAATGGCCAATCCTCACCGGAGCGGCGCGGTCGAATTTTGAAGAATCAGCGACCAAAACAACGGTTCGCGCATTTTGGATAATCGCCTGCGCCACTTTTACCTCGCGGATATCGAAGTCCAGCAACGCGCCGTCAATATCAATGGCTGACGAACCAATGATTGCGTAATCCACTTTAAACTGCTTGATGAAATCAACCGCGGTCTCACCGACAATTGCGCCATCACTGATGCGCACTGCGCCGCCTGCAATCACGGTTTCAATTTCCGGAAACACACGCAAACTATTGGCAACATTGATATTATTGGTAATTACCAGTAGTTTTTTATGCAATGATAATGAGGCGCAAACCGCCTCGGTCGTTGTGCCGATGTTCACAAACAGCGAGGAATTATTCGGGATAAGGTTGCCGGCCGCTTTGCCGATTGCGATCTTTTCATTCGCCGCGATCTGCCTGCGTGCTTCATATTCGAGATTTTCACGGCGATCGATACTACGTGCACCGCCATGAAAACGGATAAGTTTCTTGGTGGCATCAAGATCTCTTAAATCAGCGCGTATGGTCTGCGGCGATGTGTCAAACTCCTTGACCAACTGCTCTACTGACACCGTTCCATTGGTTTTCAGTATCTCCAAAATTCTCTTATGTCGCTGCCGTGACTGCACTTTTCCATCCCGTTACAAGAATTGCGTTCTCACAATAAAACGAAAATTATAAACATACCAGTAACTTGTATGTTTCGTTATTTTTCCCACGCCACAAACACACAATTTGTACAGACTAACCCGAATATGCGCGCGATGTTTTGTTCATTTTTAAAGTAATGGGGTTGTCTCAACTGCGTAGTTTGGTCACGCTTCTTGTTGCCGCATTGATGCCACTTGCAAAATAGGAGCATAGTGAGCGCGGCCTACCGTTGAAACCGGTAACAATCATCGGGCGTCTATATGGCCGTTGGAGAACCAAATGTTTGAAAATTTCTCAGCAGAAATGCTAGCGCGTGTGCAATTTGCATTCACGATTTCCTTCCATATCATTTTCCCCGCATTCTCTATCGGACTTGCCAGCTATCTTGCGATTTTAAATGCGCTTTGGTTGCGCACGCGCGATGAAACATATCTGACCTTATTCAATTACTGGAAGAAGATATTTGCCGTTGCCTTCGGCATGGGTGTCGTCTCCGGCATCGTTATGTCCTACCAGTTCGGCACCAACTGGTCCGTGTTTTCCGATAAAACCGGTCCGATATTAGGGCCGCTTATGGCCTATGAGGTTTTGTCCGCGTTCTTCCTTGAGGCCGGTTTCCTCGGTATCATGCTGTTTGGCCGAAAGCGCGTTGGCGACGGGCTTCACATGTTTGCAACAGCCATGGTGGCCTTTGGCACATTAATGTCAGCGACATGGATTTTATCGGTCAATTCATGGATGCAAACACCCGCAGGCTACAGCATGAACGAAATCGGGCAGTTTGTTCCGGAAGACTGGTGGTTGATCGTCTTCAATCCGTCTTTCCCCTATCGCCTTGTCCACATGGTACTGGCTGCATATCTGACCACCGCACTTGTGGTGGGCGGCGTTGGTGCATTGCACATACTCAGAAACCGTGGAGATGTTCCGGCGCGGCGCATGTTTTCAATGGCAATGTGGATGCTGGTTATCGTTGCTCCCATGCAGATATTCGCAGGAGACTTGCACGGCCTCAACACTTTGGAACACCAGCCTGCCAAAGTCATGGCTATGGAAGGCCATTATGAGAGCCATCCCGAAGGTGCGCCGCTGATTCTGTTTGGTATTCCAAATACAAGAGAACAGCGCGTTGATTACGCGATCCAAATCCCGAAGCTTTCCAGCTTGATATTAAAGCATGATCTCAATGCGCCGCTGGATGGCCTCGACACAATACCCGAAGCTGACCGGCCGCCTGTCGGAATCGTGTTCTGGAGTTTCCGGATCATGGTTGGACTTGGCTTTGCCATGCTCGGCTTGGGCGTCTGGAGCCTTTGGCGCAGATTTCGCGGCAAGCTCTATGACGGTGTCTGGCTTCAACGCGCTTCAATCGTAATGGGGCCGCTGGGCTTTGTAGCGGTTCTGGCCGGATGGGTCACAACGGAAGTCGGCCGCCAACCCTTTACGGTCTATGGCCTGCTTCGCACCAGCGACAGCCTTGCGCCGATAGCTGCGCCAGCAGTCGCAACATCTTTGATCGCCTTTATCATTGTATACTTCTTCGTGTTCGGCGCTGGCACCTACTATTTGCTGCGTATGATGAACAAACCGGCAGACACCGATCATCTTGGATTGCGTGATGGCCCGATCCGCAGTGCGGGCACCACGCCGGCCATGCAGTCAAAATCAAAATTCGACACCAAGGAATAAGGAGCGCTGATATGTTTGAGCTATCATTTATCTGGGCTGGGATTATCGCCTTTGCCGTTTTGACTTATGTGATCCTTGACGGCTTTGACCTTGGTGTCGGCATCCTGTTTCCGTTTGCCAATAGCGAAAAAGAGCGATCAACCATGATGAACTCTATTGCGCCAATATGGGATGGTAACGAGACATGGCTTGTATTGGGCGGCGGCGGGCTGTTTGCTGTCTTTCCGCTGGCATACGCCGTCGTTATGCCTGCGCTTTATATGCCGATTACACTTATGCTGCTGGCTTTGATCTTCCGCGGTGTCGCTTTTGAATACCGCTGGAGAACCGTCCGCTGGAAACGGGTCTGGGATATCGCCTTTTTCGGCGGCTCTCTTATTGCCGCGCTTATGCAAGGGATTGCGCTTGGCGCTCTGGTTCAAGGTATTGAAGTGGCAAACCGCGCCTATGCAGGCGGATGGTGGGACTGGCTTAGCATGTTCTCCATTTTGACAGGTATTGCTGTTGTTATTGGTTATGCCCTGCTCGGCTCAACTTGGATCATACTCAAAACTGAAGGTCCGCTTCAGGAGCAAATGCAGCGTTACGCATATTGGCTTGCAGCCGGAACATTGGGTTTCATTGGCGTTGTAAGCATTCTGACACCGTTTCAGGATCCCGTATATTTCCAGCGCTGGTTCAATCTGCCCGGCAGCGTGCTCAGCGCGATTATGCCGGCAGCGTTGATCGCAGCAACATTTGCTCTTTATTCCGGATTAAAGGCCAAGAAAGACCTGCAACCGTTTCTTGCCGCTCTTAGCCTGTTTGTCTTGTGTTTTATCGGGATCGGCATCAGCTTTTATCCCAATATGGTCCCGCCAAGCCTGACAATTGTCGAAGCTGCGGCCCCCGATTCAAGCCTGCTGTTTGCATTGGTTGGCACTGTGGTGCTTGTCCCGCTTATCCTCGGATACACGGCCTACGCCTATTGGGTTTTCCGCGGCAAAGTTAATCCTGATGAAGGGTATCACTAATGGCAAATAGCCGTGTGCGAAAACTGGCATGGTTTGCTTTCATATGGCTATGCAGCGTGGCCGCATTGAGTGTCGTTGCCTATCTGATCAGATTAGCCATTCTCTAAATGCAACCATCATGGCGCATTGTGCCGTGAAGCCATGCAAAAACGCATAGCAATTGTGCGTATATTGCACTGCACAATTCGCCGAACTCTACCTATATTGTCTTCAACGAGACAAACACTCACCTGAAAAGGAAATGGGTACATGAAAATCAAATCAGCATTCAGCCGTATTGCAGACGCTTTCTCAACACCGACACGCGAGCAAGCTGAGAATTCTTATCTTGAGCGCTCTATCTCTCTTGCAGACCTAGAACGTCGCCAAAATGAGATTGCACGCGGAAAATTCCGCAACTTCTAAATTATAAGAATAACTTCCAGTCATTACGCCCGGAGCCTGCGCTTCGGGCGTTTTTTTGCGCTCAAGCCGGATTAATCATTGCTGTCGAGCGTTTCCTTCACAACAGTAGCAAGCTGTTTAAGCGAGAACGGTTTTGGCAGGAACCCGAACTTCGCGCCTTCCGGCAGGTTTTTGGAAAATGCATCTTCGGCATAGCCGGACACAAAGACAAATTTCACACCCGGATAATCTTTGGTCACTTCCCGCAAGAGTGATGGGCCGTCCATTTCAGGCATAACCACGTCGGAAACGATAATATCAACTTTACCGTCCAACTCTTCCAGCACATCCAGCGCTTCCATACCGTCACCCGCTTCATGTACCTTATAACCGCGCGAAGTCAGTGCACGAATGCCGCCCATTCGCACTGCATCTTCATCCTCAACCAGCAAAACAGTGGCAGAACCGGACAGGTCCTGCTTTTTGTCTGCCTTGGCATCGCCTTTTGGCTTAGCGGTTTCCTCTTCACTCGGAACATGGCGCGGTAGGAAAATACGGAATGTTGTGCCCTCACCGACCTCTGAATCAGCATAGATATAACCGCCGGTTTGCTTGATGATGCCATACACCATCGACAGTCCGAGACCTGTTCCCTTGCCGACCTCCTTGGTGGTAAAGAACGGCTCGAAGATTTTTTCCAGCACTTCCGGCTCGATACCCGTACCGCTGTCACGAACATCGATCATCACATAATCGGCTGCTTCCAATCCGCGGTAATCCAGCTCGGCAATATCATCGGCGCTCATATTTCGGCTCGAAACAGTAAGATCGCCGCCGTCAGGCATCGCATCACGGGCATTGACTGTTAGATTGACGATCACCTGCTCAAATTGCCCCAGATCAGCTTTCACCGGCCATATGTCGCGCCCGTGATCAATGGTCAGGTTAATCGTGTTACCGATCAAACGGGACAAAAGCATACGCAAATCAGCCAGAACATCGGTCAATGACAGCACTTCCGGACGCAAGGTCTGTCTGCGTGAGAAAGCAAGCAACTGGCGTACGAGTGACGCAGCACGGTTGGCGTTCTGCTTGATGTTCATAATATCAGGGAAAGACGGGTCCGTCGGCCGGTGATTGGTCAACAGCAAATCGGAAGCCATAATGATGGCCGTCAGAACATTGTTGAAGTCGTGCGCAATACCGCCAGCCAACTGACCGACAGCCTGCATTTTCTGGCTTTGCGCCATCTGTCCTTCAAGCGCTTTTTGCTCGGTCGTGTCCATTGCATAGACAATCGCCGCCTCTTCGCTGGCTTGCTCGCCTTCAAGCCCGGCAACACGCGCAACAGCATTTACAAAAACACGAATGTGTTTTTCCTCGCGCATATTATCCGTCATAAGAACAGTGTCGAGAGGTTCAATGTTGACCTGATTTTGCCGTGCCAGTTCGAAGATTTTTTCAAAACGTGCCTGGTCGCGTTCATGCACAAATTGCTCAAATTTAACACGGCGGTTCAATTCCTCCCCGTCAGGTGCCGTGCCAAATAAACTCGCAAAAGAAGCATTCGTTCTTATAATCCGGCCATCTTCATCGATCGCTGCAATCGCCATCGGCGTGGAGTTAAAGAACCGTGTAAAGCGAAGCTCTGCGCTTCTAAGATCCTGCGCCTCGTTGTCACCTTCAGTTCTGTTGATAACGATGGTCCGAGATTGACCTGCGACACCATCTGAATGGGTCTGAACTCTGTGTATAAGCTGAACAGGCAGACGCTCGCCAGAGCTGGCGGCTAAATCCAGATCCAGCATAGCTGTGCGTATATGACCTGGCTCTGCCTTGATAGCGTTGATGAGTTGAAGCCCTTCTTCACTCAAAATGTCGTCGGTTCCCACAGAGCCGGCGCTGAACGACACAAGATCGATGCCAAGCCATTCGGCAAGGGTCGCATTCAAATATTGCACTCGGTTATTGGCGTCAGAAGAAAAGAAGCCAACCGGTGCGCGGTCGAGGTGGTCAATCGCTTTTTGCAGTTCCAGAAAATACTGCTCCTGCGCATCACGCTCTTTGGAAATGTCACTCAGGCGCCAGACTTTCATCTCGGCGCCAGCGGGCGCAGCCATGGTACGAACGGTTGCCCTGTACCAGTGGGCCTCCTTCTGCTTGCCATCCAGGCTCGCTGGCAGACGAAACTCCTCGCTGGAATCAACCGTTTTGTGTGCGTCATTTGCCAGGCGGTAAAGCGCATTGGCAGCGTCTTCATGGCGCGACAGCACATTTTCAAGCGTGTTGAGATCAACACTTTCTGTTACACCTGTTAATCTGCCGTAAGCCGCATTGGCATAGACGATGGAATTATCGGAATCGGTGATGCAGATACCATCATCAAGACTGTTGAGAAACGTATCGCCGATATCGTCATTTTGCTTCAAGCCGCCGAACTCGACCAATCCAATGACGAGGGCAAATAGGAAAAAGACCCCGATCATCGCCAGAATGCCCAACAATGCTAGGAGAAACCCCTCATTTATAGTGTCGCGGAAAAAGACCAGAAAGCCGAAACATATAAGTAGGACGACAGCCAGCATAGTAAGCCGGATGAACGCGGTCGGCTGATTCTTACGATAAACAAGCGGTTCACTGCTCTTTACCGTCGATTTACGTCCCAACATAAAATACCCCAAAACACCCACATTCATCTCTTATAGCTTGAATCATAAAGCTGTGAGGCGCAAAAGCCCCTTATCCATAAAAAATTGTAAATAGTCAGACATCTTGATAGCAGTTGCTGGCATTAGAACATCAGGCGAGAAAAGGAATTCATTCATGTTTGAATGGCTAGCCGAACAATTTGGTGATCAGACTGCCTTGATCATATATTACTTCATTATATTTGTCGCGCTGATCATTGCCGTTATTTTCCTTCGCTGGATATGGAAGAGCATTTCAGGCGGCACTTTCGTCCATGGCGGCAAGGATCAGCGGCGTCTGGCCGTCGTTGACGCGACTGCCGTCGACAATCGCCGGCGTCTGGTTCTGGTTCGCCGCGATAATGTCGAGCATCTCGTGATGATCGGTGGCATGAGCGATGTGCTTATTGAAAGCAATATCGGGCAGCACGAAGCTTCGGTTCAGGCCGAGAGCTTTGAGGAGCCGGAAAAAGTGCGTCCGGCTGAAAAACGTAAAGTGGAACCGCAGGCAGCAGCCCCCGTTGTCGCCGCAGCAGTACCAGAGCGCCCCGAAGCGCCCGCCCCGCAAGCGAAGCCTGAACCGGTTGTCGCAACTACGCCGGATGTAAGCCCGCAAACACCGTCTACTCCAACGGTAGAACCGCAGGTGTCACCAATCGCACCAAAGCCGTCACCTGCAGCACGTCCGGAGCCACCTGCACCGCTTGTTAAACAGCCGCAAAACAGTGAACCTTCTTTCGGGGTCGCAGAAGTTAAAGCAGCAAGTGAATATGAGTTTGACCTTGATATTTCAGCGAATGACCTGACCGTAGCCGCTGAAAAACCAAAACACGCGGCCAATACGTTCGAGCCTAGCGTTGATTTCCCTTCAGACTCAGCTAAAGCCAAAAACGATGACGAGGCGCGCAAACCGCTCGAAGATGAGATGGAAGCACTGCTGAACAAGCTTACCGGACCGGAAAAATAAGCACAAAAAAGCCCGCCACTTGAAAAAGTCGCGGGCTTTAATTTCGATTAAGCTTTGTCCTAGTCGTCGCGGTAAACTTTTTCGCGGCGCTCATGACGCTCTTGGGCTTCAAGAGACAATGTCGCGATCGGGCGGGCATCGAGCCGCTTCACACCAATCGGATCACCGGTCTCTTCACAATATCCGTAAGAACCATCGTCGACCCGGCGCAAAGCTGAATCAATCTTGTTAATCAGCTTGCGCTGGCGGTCACGCGCACGCAACTCGATAGAACGGTCAGATTCAGAAGAAGCTCTATCGGCAACATCCGGATGATTTGAACTCTCACGCTGCAGATGGTCTATGGTCTCGCGCGATTCACGCAATAGCTCTTCACGCCATTTTACTAATTTATCACGAAAATATGCCCGCATCCGATCATTCATGAACGGTTCTGAATCGTCAGGGGAATAATCCGCAATGCGAATTTCATCAGTCATTCACTCACTCCCAGCAAATCGATATTGGCCGGTGTATACGCATAGCTTAGTCAAGGAACAAGTGAAGATTAGTTGAAAATGATTTGAACCTTTGACTTCTCACAACATTTGACAGCCTCGCACGGCAAATGCGATTGAAATTTGGCCCTATTACGGCTATCGCTGGGTCTCTTTCTGGCAGGATAACCATTATATGAACCGATTATTTCTGTTTCGTCACGCAAAAGCGAGTTGGGCCGAGCCCGGTATGCGGGATTTTGAAAGGAAGTTATCGCCGGAGGGTATCGAAGAAGCGCAGCGTATCGGAACAGCTTTGCGCGAACGCGGTTTTATTCCAAGCCAGATTATTTGTTCTTCTGCCGTGCGTGCACGCGAAACCTTTGACGCTGTTGACCAAAATGATGGTTGGCGCGAAAAGGTCACCTATACCGACACACTATATTCAACCGATGCGCCGGGCTATCTGGAAGTTGCATCCGAGCTTGGCCGTGATGGCGATTTGATGCTTATCGGGCACAATCCCATGCTGGAAGACCTTGCTATTGCGCTTGGTCAAAGCGGCAATGATGACGCTTACACCCATATCAATATGGGCTTTGGCACGGCCTGTGTGGCGATATTGAAATTCGAAGGTCCGATGCGCGATATTCAGGACGCGAAATGGACACTGGAAGATTATATACGTCCGCGCGACCTATAATCTCTGACTGTTAAAGCTGTTACTTTTTTGAAATACGCCCATAATGTAACTACCTATAAGGGATAACGTTACGTCTTGAGTGCAAAGGTTGAATAGTTTGGCTTCTCTGACTTCACTGGGAGATGAAGCGCTTATCGCGCTGGATACAATTTCCGAACGTGCCACCGGTCTTTTCTATCCCAATATAAGATTGGGCGTAACGGGCCTTTCGAGAGCAGGCAAATCCGTCTTTATCTCAGCCTTGGTTCACAACCTTATACATGGCGGTCGACTGCCGCTGTTTGAACCTGCCCATAACAACCGGATAGCAAAAGCCTATCTCGAGCCACAGCCCGATGATGGGGTGCCGCGTTTTGCCTATGAAAAACATGTCGAAGACCTGATTAAAAATCAGGTTTGGCCTGAATCAACACGCGCGGTCTCCCAATTGCGCCTAACAATTGAATATGAGACTGCCTCAGGATGGGGCCGCTGGTTTTCGGGCAACAAGCTTCATTTGGATATTGTTGATTACCCCGGCGAATGGCTTTTGGACCTTCCCCTTCTCGGCAAGGATTTTGCGACATTCTCGCGCGAAGCCATTGTGCGCGCAAAAAGCGAAAAAAGAACCGAAATCGCCAAAGAATTCCTCGGCCTAGCGGACAAACTTGAATCAAATGCTCAAGCTGATGAAACCGCTGTCAGAGAACTGTCGGACAGCTTTAAAACCTATTTGGCCAATTGCCGTAACGATGAGCTTGCCCTTTCCACCCTACCGCCCGGCCGTTTTTTGATGCCCGGTGATATGGAAGGTTCGCCTGCTTTGACTTTCGCCCCGCTCCTCGGAGTCACGGACCGCGCTGAACCCGGCTCCATTCAGGCGATGATGGAGCGTCGCTATGAAGCCTATAAGTCGTTGGTCGTTAAACCGTTCTTCCGTGAACATATCACGCGCCTTGACCGCCAGATCGTGTTGATTGACGCAATGCAGGCCATCAACGCCGGTCCGGAAGCTGTGGCCGATCTGGAGCGGGCACTGGTCGAGATTATGAGTTGTTTCAGACCGGGCGCTGGTAATCTACTCACCTCACTCTGGCAACGCCGTATAGACAAGATATTGGTGGCAGCAACCAAAGCCGACCATTTGCATCATGAAAGCCATGACCGGTTAGAGGCTGTCGTCGACAGGCTGGTCAAAAACGTGACGGTTTCAGCCGGTTTTGCCAATGCTTCTATAGAAACGGTTGCCATGGCCGCAGTGCGCGCCACCCGCGAAGCGACGATTGAAGATGACGGGGATAAATTACCCGTCGTCGTGGGCGTGCCCGCAAAAGGCGAATGTATTGGCGATGACGTTTTTGACGGGATACGTCAGACCGCCGTATTTCCGGGCGATTTACCGGACGATCCGGAGCTTTTGTTTAAAATGGAAAGCCTGCCTGAACAGCGTTTTGTCCGGTTTAAACCGCCCAAGCTTGAGAAAACAGCCGAAGGGGTGACCTTGTCATTGCCGCATATACGACTTGATAAAGCATTGCAGTTTCTTTTGGGGGACCGCCTCCAATGAGCAAACCTTCTGATCCACGCAAACCGCGCGCCTTTTCCGTTGATGCGGAAAACACTCGAAAAGCTGCGGCCAAAACAGAAAAAGCAAAGCCGAAACCGCGAAAACCCCGTTCTATACCGGCCTCACCGACACTAAACTTCGAGAAGACCGATGAAGCGTTCTTCGCTGCGGAAGAGCGCGGTGAACTGGACGCCTTGGCACCGCCACCGCAAAAGCGCTTGAAAAGGAGCCGCATCAAATTTAGCGCGATAGCGCTTGCCGCGCTCGGCTTTCTTATATCTGCCTCTATAGGGCTCTGGCTTGAAAGCCTGATTACGGATTTGGCCTCACAAAACATCTGGCTTGGCCGCGCAGCAATGATCGCCACCGCCCTGTTTGTGCTTGGCGTTTTTGCTTTTGCCATACGCGAACTGCTCGGCATCTGGAAGATTCGTTCCATTTCCAAATTGCGCGAGCGGATTGAAACCGCCATTTCGGAAAACAAACCAAAAGAAATCAACAACGTAACCAAAGAACTTGAATCACATTTTGAGAACCATCCAAAGACAGCGCATGGCCGCAGCGTTTTGCAAAGCTACAAAAACGAGATTATGGACGCGCAGGATCGCTACAACCTGACCGAACGTGAATTGCTTGCTGGCCTAGACCGTGAGGCACGGCAGATTGTCATGAACTCTGCCAAAAGAGTATCTGTTGTCACGGCGGTCTCTCCGCGCGCACTCGTCGATATCGGTTATGTTCTTTATGAAAACATACGATTGATACGGGTCATGTGCGAACATTATGGCGGCCGCAGTGGCGTTGTCGGTACAGTCAGCCTCTTGCGCCGAGTCATCGCCCATCTGGCCGTTACCGGTTCCATTGCCATTGGTGATGGCATCATCCAGCAACTTTTAGGGCATGGTCTGGCCGCCAAACTGTCTGCACGTCTGGGCGAAGGCGTCATTAACGGCCTTATGACTGCGCGGGTTGGCTTGTCAGCAATCGATGTTTGCCGCCCGGCCCCGTTTCACGCCCTAGAAAGGCCCAGAATCTCGGATTTTGCCTCCACGCTCGCATCGGTAAACACCGTAAAGCCGCAACAGGACACGGTAAATAAATAGTTCGGGTTCTGCCGAAAAAAAACGATGCGTTAACCATTCGCGTTCATCATTGGACGATATTTCCAATCCAGTCGGGAAGAGTTTTCAATGTTTGTTCGTCTTGTTGCTTCGTGCCTATCTATTGCTGCCATTGCTACAACCAGCCTACCGGCACATGCTGACACCGCACGCGATGCAAAATTTCTAAACAAGATTGAAGGTTCCTGGCGTGGCCCGGGCGAAATTGTTGCGGGCAAATATAAGGGCACTAAATTTACCTGCTCCCTTGATGGCTCAACACCGGCAAAAACTCTTGGCATGTCGCTGAAAGGCGAGTGCCGTGTAGGTATTTTCAGCCAGAAAATGGAAGCAACGGTCACCCGCAAAGGCAAGACCTATAAAGGGTCATTTCTCGATGGCGCATTGGGCGAAGGCCTTGATGTCACAGCCGGTAATGTGACACGCGACCGGATTGTCCTGACTCTGAAACGCAAAGAGTTGAACGGCGCAATGCTTGCCCGCCTTGCAAACGACAACAAGTTGAATGTTACGGTTTCAGTGCGTGTGGGAGAAGACCTTGTGCCGGTTATCGGCATGAGCCTCAACCGCATCGACAACATGGCTGTCGGCTCTATCAAATAGGCAGCGTCAGTTCTTCTGAAGCGATCTCGATATCACTGGTGTCAAGCTTTCCGGCATAGTCAGCAACTTTGCGCCCTGCAACCACACGATCTGGCGCAACATCCATTAACGGTACGATGACGAAGGATCGCTCTGCCATACGTGGGTGCGGTACGGTCAAACGCTCGGTTTCGATCGATGAATTGCCGTAAACCAGCAAATCAAGATCCAGCGTTCTTGGCCCCCAACGCATATCGCGCACCCTGCCCCGCAAACGCTCAATGGATAATAGTTCGTCTAGCAAGGCCTCAGGCATCAATGAAGTTTTGACCTCGGCACATGCATTAAAAAACCAGTCCTGATCAGTCACACCCCAAGGTGGTGTCTTGTACACTTTGGAAATTCTGGTCACGCGGCACTGCGCGTTGCTATGTAAAGTATCAATAGCGAACTGCATAGAAGCACAGACATCGCCGACATTACCGCCCAGCCCGATCAGCGCCGATTCTTCAACGTGATTAAGGTTTATAGACAACGCGAACCTCGACATAATCCAATACGCCGGGCACGGGTGCATTGGGTTTGCGCACCGTAATATCAGCCTGTTTGATTTGCGGAAATTCATCACATAGAGATTTTCCGATCTCCAGAGCGATGGCTTCGATCAAATAGCGCCGCTCGCCTGCAATAATTTTTTCAATCTCGATAAATGCACGCCCGTAATCCACTGTGCCGTCAATCGAGTCATTCTCAAGCGCGTTGCCCGGATCAACCTGCAAAACAGCATCGACGTAAAAGCGCTGACCAAGAAACTCCTCCTGATCATAGACCCCGTGACGCGCAAAAAATGCGCAGTTTTTCATGCGGATTTCATATATCAAGATTCAAGCCTCTCATGATGGGCGTTGACCCGAAGCGATCAAAGCATCGGCAAGCTTTAATGCATCGGCATTCACATTTATATCATGTACGCGGAATATTGCAGCGCCGTTTTTTCGCAAAAGCGCTGTCGTTGCAGCCGTTGCCATATCGCGGTCTTGCGCTTGACGACCGGTTATCGTGCCTAAGAACCGTTTGCGGCTGGTCCCGATGAGAAACGGAAAGCCTAAAACATGCAATTCAGCAAAACGGTTCATAAGCTCGATATTGATTTCAGCGGTCTCTTTGCCAAATCCAAATCCGGGATCGAGCATGATCTGGTTCTCATTCAAACCCGCCTGCTCCGCGATTTTGAGAGAGCGCCCGAAAAACTGTTTCTGGTCCTCGATAACATCGCTCAAAACATCACGGCCGCGGTTCGTGTGCATGATCACGATACCGGCGCCATATTCGGTGGCAACACGGGCAATGTCCGGCTCTTTCTGCAAACCCCAGACATCATTGACGATGTGAGCGCCGGCAGCCAAGCCTTTTTCAGCGGTGGATGCCCGATAGGTATCAAGAGAAATCAATGTTTCGGGCGCTGCTGCAATAATGGCTTCAAGTGCAGGAATAAGGCGCGCCTGTTCCTCATCACCATCAACAGGGTCAGCGTTGGGCTTGGTGCTTTCGGCGCCAATATCAATGATTGTCGCGCCGTCATTGGCCAATTTTACCGCCTGGGTTGCGGCAGATTGCGGATCGGCAAATTTCCCGCCATCTGAAAAACTGTCCGGTGTCACATTCACGACACCCATCAGATGCCCCAGCGGACCGAGCGTTATGGTTCGGTCCGATGCAAGGTGCCATTGTCTTTTACGGAACGGGTCAAGCATAGCCGCCCCTCACTTGATTATAAGAAAATCAGGCTTGACGTTCAGGGACATGCACAACAAGTCCGTCAAGATCATCCGTCATTTTTACCTGACAGGATAGACGCGACGTTGGCTTCTGCTCATAGGCAAAATCAAGCATATCTTCTTCCATCACGTCGGGCGCGCCAACCTTTTCGCTCCATGAATCATCAATGTAAACGTGGCATGTGGCACAGGCACAAGCACCGCCGCACTCTGCTTCCACGCCTGGAACAGAATTTTTGACAGCATTTTCCATCACCGTTGAACCGCTGGCGACATCCAGTTCAAACTTAGTGCCATCAAAGGCGACGATCGTTAGCTTCGGCATGATTTCTCCAACTGATAACCCTTGCGCGTCTATGCGCGCTTAACCTCTAGGCTGCGGACTTAGCCTTTAGCTGTTAATTGTCAAGTATTGCTATTTTGCTGCCAGCACCTTGTGACGATTAGCGCAAGAGCGAGGAAATATAGTCACAGGTGATATTTACTTCCGCAACCAGCGAAGAAACATAAGCCGCCTCTGAGGGATGATCTTCAAGATCACCGGCACAATTTGCAACATTAAAGGCACCAACTGCGCGGGCGGCACCTTTTAGATTATGGGCAGCAAGCTTGCGCGCATCGCAATCGCACCCCTGCTCCATTTCACGGGCCAGCTTGTGAGCCTGTTTAAGGAAAATCTGGAGGACTTCTTCTTCCAGGCCGCGATTGCCGCCTGTTTGGCGGGCCAAATGAACCAAATCAACGGGGCGCGACCGCGCCTCCAATTGTGATTCTCCCGCAGGAGAGGAGAACACCGGATGTTCGGCATTTAAAACTGCTTGTCCCATATCAACACCTTTTTTGCACGCTGTACACAACCACTCCCGATTTTAAGCGTGCCAGAAACTCCTACCCGACAAGTTAACAAAACAGGCGGATTTGCAGGATTTTCGGCACAAAATGATAAATGTTTGTCGGGCGTGTTAACTTTATATTTAAACTTTTAGTGGTTTCGCGATTCAATTGTTTATTTCACGCGCCTGTATCGATACGATACGGGCAAAGCGTGCTGACACCCTAATTGTGCCTTTTTATGGGCATTTAGGCTGAAGACCAGCAAATAATAATTGAGTATGCGTACAGGCCTTCTGGCCGAGTGAGGCGAAATGGCAGTTAAGAAGAATGACCTAACAGATCTCGATCTGGACATGGAAGAAGCTCTTCAAAATGCACTGGATGAAGACCTAGACGACGATCTGGACTTGGATCTCGATTCAGAACTTTCACTTGATGATTTTGAAAATCAGGTGGCTGAAGCTGCAAACGAGCTAAAAAATGACACCAAGCCTGCTGACGAACCGGCAGCGCAGACAGCAGCGCCAGCCGCTGCTGCGTCGACGATTGCGCCTACTTCATCTTTCCGCCCTGCCAATGATGATGATGCTGAACGCGAATACGCGCAAATGATCGCGCGTCTTAATAATAAGCCTGCCAGCTCGTCATATATTGTCGCCACCTTTGTAAGCCTTCTTTGGGCGGCAGGCGGCATATTCTTGGCGCACTCACTTTATGCTCCTGAAATTTGGCAGGTGGGAAGTCTTCAGGAACTTCGGGCGATCCCCGGAGCGCTTGCCGTATTGGTCGGTACACTTGTTCCTATCTTCATGTTCTTTGCATTTGCGATCATGATTCGCCGCGCACAGGAAATGCGCATGACGGCGCGCTCTATGAGCGAAATTGCATTCCGTCTTGCCGCGCCTGAAAAAATGGCTTCTGACCGTGTGGCCACGGTGGGTCAGGCGATTCGCCGTGAAGTTGCTGCGATGGGTGAAGGCATCGAGCGCACCGTTGCCCGCGCTTCCGAACTTGAAGCATTGATGCAAACCGAAGTGAACGAGCTTGAGCGTTCTTATTCTGACAATGAAGTCCGCGTTCGCTCGCTTTTGACTGATCTTGGTAATGAGCGCGAAGGGATTGTCACCCACGCCGAACGTTTGCGCGCCTCCATTTCCGGTGCGCATGAAGAGCTGCGCGACGAACTGACCAGCGCAGCCGATGTTATCCGTGAAAATGTGCTGAATGCCTCAACACAGCTTACGATGGCGCTTAACCAGTCCGGTGAGCAGCTTGTCAGCCGCATCAATGAAAGCGGCGGCGAGATCAACCAGTCTATCGCACAGCGTTTGCAGGAGGTTTCCGGAAACCTGCTTTCTTCTGGCGAAACATTTGCAAGCTTGCTCGATACACGCATTGCGACCCTGCAATCAGAAACAGACAGTGCAAGCCAGCGCCTTGCAGAAGCGCTTGAAGCACGTTCATCTTCAATGGTTTCCCTTATTGGTGGCGCGACAGAATCCATGACAAGCGAGTTCGATACCCGCATGGCCGACATGGAGCGCATCCTGAATGAGCGCGGAACGTCACTTCTTAACGAGTTCCAGACTCGCGTGGAAGCAGTCAATACCGGCACAGACCGTCTTGACGGTGCTCTGGATTCACGGGCACGTCAGCTTAACGAAACATTGCTCGAACGCACACGTGCAATTGCCGAAACAATGACAAGTGGTGCGGAGAATTTCTCTTCCCGCGTTGGCGAGCAGGCGGCAAGCATTACAACATCACTGTCTGCTGAACTAGAAAGCCGCGCGGCTGCATTTACCGAAAAGCTGAATGCGGTATCCGCCATGATGACAGAACAGTCAGATTCGTTTTTGCAGCGTGCTGATGAAAAGACACAAGCCATTTACGGTGCGGTTGATCATACCGCTGCCAAGATTAGCGACCGTCTTGAAGAAAGTAAAAATGCGCTTGAGCAAACGCTGGAACAGCGCGGCGCGCAGCTTGATTCTTCGCTTACAACACGTACCGCAGCATTGACGGCAAAGGCCGAACAATTTGCGCAAACAGCAGATGAGCGCGCCCGTGCCATCGAAACAGCTGCCGATCAAACAACAGCACGGCTTGCTTCATCGCTCAGCGCTCAGGCCTCAAAGCTCGACGAGACCATGCAGGCAAGCGCCTCTGATTTCGATGCGAAGCTTTCTGCACAGGCACAAAATCTTGACCGCAAGGCAGATGAACTGGCGGCCCGTGTAGAAGCGGCCACATCCAATACAGTGAATAAAATTGACGAAACGTCGGAAAACCTGATGTCGCGTCTTGATGAGAAAACACAAGCTATCTACGGCTCTGTTCAGCATACAGCCGAAAAACTGACCAATGCACTTGCCGGCCAAACCGGCGGAATGGATGCCAAAGTTGAGGAGTTGGCTGCGCGGTTCAAACGCGTTACGGAGGAAACCTACAGCCGCATCGACACAGATGGCCGCAACTTCCTGGCCCAGCTTGATGAAAAAGCCGGTGCGATTAGCGGTTCCATTGGCCACAATAGTGCAAAATTCAGTGAAACCATTGATTCTCAAAGCGCAACGATTGAGGAAAAACTGGCGCTGCTGGACGCACGCCTCACCGCGATTTCCGAAGCGACAACGCAGCGCATTGAAGAAACATCTTCCGGCTTCATTTCTCAGCTTGATGCCCGCACCAATGCAATCTACGGCGCTGTAGACCGGACAACCGAACGTCTCGGCTCTGCCTTGAGCGCCCCTGCTGATGATCTTGAAGCAAAAGGCGCAAAACTTGGCGAACGCCTCAGCGCCATTGCCATGGAGATGTCCGCACTGGTGGAACAGCGCACAGCCGCTGCTGTTGATTCAGTTCAGGCAAGCACCTCCGCGCTTGATCAAACTTTCGCAACTCAGTCCGGTATCGTGAGCGAACGTACCGAAACCATGGAAAAAGCACTGACCATGGGTGTCGATAACGTCAGACGCACATTGGAAGAAAGCGCAGGTAAACTGGCCGCGACATTGCGTGACAAAGTTACGGAATCACGGCGCGAAATCGAAGAAGAAGCGAACCGCATCGCTCAGATGTCCAGCGACAATGCAGAAGGCATGTCTGAACGCATCGCCGCTGTTCTTCGTGACCATCAGCAGAGCCTGACAGCGGAGATTTCCCGCTATGAAGGACAGATCGAAGAGCGCACCAAAGAGCTTAATGCTATCTTGGACAATTCGGCCAAGCCGCTTGTTGATCGCCTGACGGATAATGGCGCTAATCTGGCTGCTGAACTCGAAAATGCGACCAAGGCTGCGACCGAACGCCTGCGTGCTGAAAACGCGGAACTGGTCAATATGCTTGCCACACGCACTGCCGACACGCTGACCGCTGTTGAAGAAATGCAGCAAAACCTTAAAGGTGGTGTTGACGGTATGATGGGTACTTTGACCGCCAAAACACAGGACACAGTCAATACCGTTGAGACCATGCGCTCAAATCTTGAAGGCAACATTGACGGAATGCTCAACTCCATTACGAGCCGCACCGCGCAGGCCGTTAACGCTGTAGAAGGCATGAACCAGAATCTGAGCGAAAATGTGGGTGATCTTGTTGAGCGTCTGTCTGCATCCAACTCCCGCCTAGGTGAATTGATTGAGCATGCAGCAGCCAATATCGGTTCAATTGACGGCCGTCTGGATGCAAGCACGGAAGCCTTCCTGAAGAAAGCAGGCGGCGTTGCTGAAAACCTCGCACAGTCTGTCTCGTTGCTGACGACAAACACCAACAAGCTGGACGACGTTTCGACCAAGACATTGCAAAACGTTGCGTCAATCGCATCGCGCTTTAACGAGCATGGCAATGTCCTTGAACAGGCCTCTACTTTGCTGGGTTCTGCGCAGGACAATTTGTCGTCAACACTTGAAGAACGCCGCAATGCACTCGAAAGCTTGTCCAACGGACTAGTTGGGAAGTCTGAGGAAATTCAAACACTGATGCGCTCGTTTGAAGACGTGATAACCTCAACACTTGAGACAATCGAAAAACGTGCGCTGACCTCAACAGACAGTCTGGCCCATTCAATTCGCCAGACCGCAGAAGAAGCGATGAGCCGCTTTGATGAAGCAACCTCGGATATGCGCCGTGTATCATCGGAAATGCGTGATGAATTGACCAATACCCGCGATGAAGTCCGCAAAGGCGTTATGGCGCTGCCGGACGAAACCCGCGAGTCAGCCAATGCGATGCGCCGGGCCGTATCCGAGCAAATCAAGGCATTGAAAGATCTCTCACGTATCGTGGAGGATTCCGGGCGTGCGTTTGACGTCGGTGATGGAGGGTCCCGCGGAAAAAAGGCTTTGGCCTCGGCGAGCGCTACTAATACAGCGCCTGCCGAGGTTACACGCCGCAACTCTGCTCCGGCCGCAAAACCGGCACAGGCGCCAGCGCGGGCACAGGCATCACAGCCCCAGTTGCGCGGTACAGTGAATACTGCACCTAGCTCATCCAGTGACAGGTCAAGTTCGAACGGCTGGGTCAGCGATTTGCTACGCCGTGCATCGCAGGAAGGCGACTTGCCTGAGGCAGGACCGACACAATCCTCGTCTCGGTCTTCGGCAAAACCAGCGAGCGCACCCAAAGGTGATACGCTGAATACTTTGTCAGCGGATATTGCCCGTGCCATTGACCATGAGGCTTCTGTTGATCTTTGGGACCGCTATCGCCGCGGCGAACGCAATGTGTTTACACGCCGCCTTTATACGCTGCGCGGACAGAAAACCTTTGAGGATATGAAGCAGCGTTATGACAATGACCGGACATTTGCCGACACGGTAGACCGTTATATTGCTGACTTTGAACGTCTGATTGATGATGTAAGCCGCAATGACCGTGATGGCACAATGGCCCTTAGCTATCTGACATCGGACACGGGTAAAGTGTATACCATGCTTGCCCATGCAAGTGGTCGCCTGAAATAAGGCATTGCTTCAAATCATAAAAAGGCCGGCTGCAGTCATGCGAGCCGGCCTTTTTATTCTAGTTTTATATGCATTTAGATTTTGGTTGTAACCCAAACAACCATTTTTTCGCTGACATCGGTAAAGGCTGTATCCAGCGCTCGCACATAGTCATTGGAGGCGCTTGACCCTGCATTGGCAGCCGATGAGAAGGTCTGGCTGGCAATGACATTACCGGTCCGGTCATTAAGCAGTTTTACCGCAATCGTGACCTTTGCCTGATTGCTTGAGGCGACAATACCAAATGCCCTGATTTCTGTGATCAGTTGGTAGTCAATCGCCAGTCCCTGACCGGGCAAACCAATACCTGCAAATTTGTTTGAACTGTCAAACGCTGTGGCCAGTTTTTGCTGGACAACGCGCGGCAAGCGGTCGCTCCACTGCGCCTCGGAAAGGTACTGAATTGTAAGCCCAGAGGTTTCAATAACAATGTTTTCTGAATCAAGCGCTTTGAGAGCGGCAGGCTCAACAATCAATATCTGGGAGCCACGGCGCACGGATTGGGCGTTGGTGACTTCCGCAGCAGATAGCTCGAAAGTATCGGAAATAGCTTTCTGGCCACCGATTGCAGCACATCCGCTCAGCAAACCTATGCCGATCGCGCTTAATGCGCCTCGCAAAAATCGTTTCCCAAAAACCGAATGTGTCATTACCCAACCAACCCTTTAACGCCAAGCATGCGATCTGCGCCGCATCACTTTGAACCTTACTTATCGACGCTGACGCGTACCGTCAAAACGTTTCACATCACCTTCACCGCCAAACAACAGGCGCTGCGGGTTTTGCTCCAGCGACGAGATCGCGCTCTCAATCCGGTTGATGGAGCGTCGTGTTTCGGCAACCAAAGCCTCAACATCGCGCAGTCCCCGTCCAGAAAATCTCTCAAGACCCGCCGTTATCGTTCCAAGGCGCGCATTGAGCGTATCAGCAACAGCACGGAAGGCAGTCAAAGTTTCATCGACATTTTCCATGACATTTTCAGCCGATCCGTCGCCCAGAAACCCGTCAACCTTTGCCAGAACACCATCAACCCTAACGGATGCGGCATTGAGACGTTCCGCCATCTGCGATGCATTGGCAAGGATCGTTTCAATTTCCTTGCGGTTTTCGCCCAGCCCGTCTGTTAGCGTGCTTACTTCCTTAGCTGCTTTTTGAATTTCTGTGCCGGCGTCAGCAAATCCACTAACTGCCCGGTCTATATCCTCGGATTTGATAGCAGCGGTTATGTCTTTCAACTGGCTGACAATTTCATCAACCTTGGGGCCTGTTCCCGCATAAGCATCAACCAGCGCTGTAACTGAACTGCCAACACCGCTCAGATCATTCGACATTTTGTTGAGGTTTTCGGTAACGCCCTTGGCATTTGCCACAATGGCCTGCACATCTTCTGGCGGAACAGAGGCGACAAGGTTGTTGGCACTTTGAAGCAGACTGCTCATATCACCGGAAACCTCTTCCAAGGTGGTTCCAAGATCGCCCATGCTTGTCATAAAGCGTTCGACTTTATCTGTGTTTTTAGCCGCCGCATCTGTCAGTTTGGCTGTGTTGGCGAGTGTTTGTGTCAATGGACCACGCGCATCCGCAACAAAGCCTTCCAGTTCGCTTAAAACACTGTCCGTGCGGTCAAAAATATCTTGCGCCGTGACAAGCAAATTGTTCACCGCAGACGGATCGGCTGTCACTGTTGCAACACCGCCCTCATTTTCCGCGGCCTGAAAAACGGTCATTTCATTAAAATCGCCGCCTTCAAACTCGATGTGGGCAATACCTGTCAAACCGGTAAAGCCAAGGATCGCCTTTGTCGAAGGCGTAATTGGCAAATTCGCGCGAACACGCGAGCGCGCAATCACGATGCGCGGGTTGGTCGGGTCAAAGCGCAAATTTGTCACCTTACCAACATTGATACCGTTAAAAAGTACAGGGCTGCCAACGCTCAAACCTGTAACAGACCCTTCAATCACCACATCAAGATCGGTCTGCTCTTCCCCGCCGCCGGACCGTGCAATCCAAAACACAAAAGCAAACGAGGCCGCGAAAACCGCGACAGTGAACAAACCAACAAGTGTATAATTTGCTTTAGTTTCCATTTACTGGCTCGCTAACTGAGAATTATTTGACTGCATTTTGCGCTGCGCCTTATCAAATGCAGGAATTGTACGTGCCCGCTCACCCTTGAAGTAGGATTGTATCCAGGGATCATCTTGGGCAAGCATATATTCCAGATCGCCAACAGCGATAACTTTTTTTTGCCCCAGCACGGCAATCCTGTCCGTAACAGAGAACAAACTGTCCAGATCGTGCGTCACCATATAAACCGTCAGACCCAGCGTATCGCGCAGCTTTGCAATCAAAGCATCGAACTCTGCAGCACCAATAGGGTCAAGCCCTGACGTTGGTTCGTCAAGGAAAACAATGCTGGGATCAAGCGCCAGTGCGCGTGCAAAGGCGGCCCGCTTGATCATACCGCCAGACAGTTCAGACGGCATTTTGTGCGCATCGCTTCGCTTTAAACCGACAAGCTCCATCTTTAGCAAAGCGAGTTCACGCATGAGGCTTTTCGGCATTGATAAATATTCGTGCATCGGCACTTCGATATTTTCAGCCACAGTCAGCGAGGAAAACAGCGCACCATGCTGGAACAGCACACCCATACGCATATCAATGGCGAGACGGGTGTCATTATCAGCCGCATCAATGTCGTGGCCAAAGAATTTGATCTGCCCCTTCTGGCGCTGGTTAAGGCCTAACACAGCACGCATCAAAACAGATTTACCGGTGCCCGAACCGCCGACAAATCCCAAAATTTCACCGGCGTAAACATCCAGATCAAGATCGTGCAGCACGACATGGTCACCAAACTGAACATGCACATCGCGAACGGACAGGGCTATATTATTCTTGTCAGCCATTTAGAAATTCACCGCTGCGAAAAAGATTGCGAACAGGCCATCCACGACAATCACAACAAAGATGGATTTTACAACAGATGATGTAACCCTTCGGCCTAACGATTCCGCACTTCCTCCAACTTTCATGCCCTCAACTGAAGCAATGATTCCGATAATGATCGCCATAAATGGTGCTTTGATGACGCCTGCAAAAAAGCTCGTTAAATCAACAGCTTCACGCACACGCGCCAAAAAAGCATCCGGCGAGATACCGGAATAAGTTTGCGCCACGATCATTGCACCGCCCAAAGCCGCCATATTGGCGACGAACGTCAATAGAGGCAATGAGATAACAAGCGCGATCAAACGCGGCAGTATCAATACGCCAATCGGGTTCAATCCGATCACTTTAAGTGCATCGACCTCCTCGCGCATTTTCATCGAGCCTATTTCAGCCGTGATGGCGCTGCCCGACCGGCCAGCGATCATGATCGCCGTTAAAATAACGCCGATTTCGCGCAGAACCAGGATACCGACCAGATCGACGACGAAAATTTCAGCACCGAAATAACGAAGCTGAAACGCGCCCTGCTGCGCAATGATCGCGCCCATGATTACGCTCATGAGAACAATAATCGGAATGGCACCAACGCCCATTTTGTCAATTTGATTGGCAACCGGTGCCAATGACATGCGCCGGCCCTGCCCCGACTTCATTTGTGAGCCGCGCACAGCGGCACCCAGCAGGTTCATTGCCGACAGGAAGTCTGCAACGAACGCATAGGAAAGCTTGCCAATGCCCGGTAGAATTCCGGAGAACTTAAATGGTGCCGGTTTGACAACATCACTCTCATCATTGGTGACGGCATGCATGACCGCATCGAACAAAATCGTATTGTTTTCACCAAGATTGTGAACGTCTACTTCGGTGCCTGCTCCTTGAATACGGAGCTTTAACCGCGCGATCATCCATGCGCCGGCGGTATCCAGCATCGTGATATCGCCGCAATCGATAACAAACCGGTCAGCATCTTTAGGCAGTTTGATCGCCTTGAACTTCTTGTCAATCGTGCCGACACTATGGGTCGCCCAAACACCGTCAAGAACGATCGTATGGGTTCCGCCTTCCGTATTCTCTGAAAAAGACGGCAGGCGCACTTCATCATCAGACAATGATGAGATTGCCGAGCCTTTCTTTAAGATTGCACTTTTGCTTCGAGTCATGCTGTTGTTCTTAAAGTGTTAACAAAAACTTGTCTGCAACCCGAAAGACACACTCGCATTCGTTTTCCTATATATTCTATAATTATTTGGTGAAGCCTACCGGTGAATTGATCATGCTTAAAATAAATATTGAAAAACAAAGCTATCCTATTCGTGGTGAATTCAGAATTTCACGCGGCGCCAAAACAGAGGCAGAGGTCATCCTTTGTCAAATCGAGCAAGGCGAAACGATCGGCAGAGGCGAATGCGTGCCATACAACCGCTACAATGAGGATATGGACAGCGTATTCGCGCAAATTGAGGCCATCAAGTCCGGCGAAATAGACGAAATCGAAGAGCAAGTCACACACCTCAAACCGGGTGCTGCCCGTAACGCTTTGGATTGCGCGATATGGGACTGGAAAGCCAAATCCACAGGCAAGCCAGTTGCAGATCAGATCTGCCGTATGGCACCGCGCCCTGTGGAAACAGCGTTTACTCTTTCGCTCGACACGCCCGGCCGAATGGCGGATGCAGCGCGCGCTGCCTCGCACCGGACCGTCATTAAAATCAAGCTTGGCGGCGACAATGACATTGCCTGCATGCATGCGGTAACGGCCAATGCGCCAAATTCACGTATCATTATCGATGCGAACGAAGCATGGACCAGCGATATATTCGCACAAATGATGCGCGAAGCTTCACGCTTGAAGATCGCCCTTATCGAGCAACCCTTGCCAGCCGGTGATGATGATATATTGCTCGACATCCCCCATCCGGTGCCAATCTGCGCCGATGAAAGCATTCACACTAGTGAGGAGCTTGGCAATTTACGCGGTAAATATGACTTCGTGAACATCAAGCTGGATAAGACCGGCGGCTTATCCGAAGCGCTAAAACTGCGTGATCAGGCCCGCGAACTGGGCTTTGGCATCATGGTCGGCTGCATGGTCGGTTCATCACTTGCAATGGCACCTGCCGTGCTGCTTGCGCAGGATGCGGAATTTGTTGATCTTGATGGACCATTATTATTGGCAAAAGACCGTAGTCCAGCCTTGAACTATTTTGGCAGTACGGTATCACCCCCAACACCATCGCTGTGGGGATAAAACCGGGAGAGAAAAATGGATCTAGGTATCAAAGGCCGCAAGGCAATCGTTTGCGCTTCCAGCCGGGGCCTTGGCAAAGGCTGCGCACTCAATCTGGCCGATGCCGGTGTTGATTTAACGATCAATGGCCGCGACGAAAAAATCACCCATGCAACTGCCGAAGAACTTCGTGCCAAAGGCGTCGAGGTAAACGTGGTTCTGGGCGATGTTTCTGACCACGAAACTCAAGATGCCTTGCTGAAGGCCTGTCCCGAGCCGGATATTCTTGTCAACAATAATGGCGGGCCACCGCTTAAAGATTTCAGAGAGCTTGACCGTGAAGCCATTTTGCAGGGCGTAACGCAAAATATGGTAACCCCGATCGAACTGATGCAACGTGTCGTCGACGGCATGGCAGAACGTCAATTCGGACGTATAATCAACATCACATCCCTGTCTGTTTACAACCCGATTTTGGGCCTTGACCTTTCGTCCGGCGCCCGCGCGGGCCTGACAGCATTTTTGGCGGGAATTGCCCGTTCCGTCGCTGATAAAAACGTTACGATAAACAACATCTTGCCAGGAAAGTTTGATACTGACCGTATCCGCAATACAATTGTTTTTGCAGCCGACAAAAAAGGCCTTGAGGCTGATGTTGAGAAAGCAAATCAAATGGCGATGATTCCGGCCAAACGTTTTGGAACCATTGAAGAGTTTGGCGCAACGGCAGCATTTTTAGCGTCGGCTCACGCAGGTTATATGACGGGTCAGAACATCCTTCTGGATGGCGGTGTTTACCCGAGCGCTTTTTAATTTTCAGATAAAGTGTTTCGCATTAATGACGCTCGACCGCAGTGATGTGCTTCACTAACACTATTGTTCCAACGGATTCAGGATACGGCCATGTCAGATAAAGATGAGCAAGAAAAGAAACTCTCCGATTTTGAGGAAAGCGCGCTCTTCTACCACCGATATCCGCAGCCCGGAAAGCTGGAAATTCAAGCCACCAAGCCGCTCGGCAACCAGCGCGATTTGGCATTGGCCTATTCGCCCGGTGTCGCAGCTCCATGCCTTGAGATCGCAAAAGACGAAAACAAAGCGGCCGATTATACAGCACGCGGCAATCTTGTCGGCGTGGTTTCCAATGGCTCGGCCGTTCTCGGGCTCGGCAATATTGGCGCACTGGCATCTAAGCCGGTGATGGAGGGCAAGGCCGTCCTGTTCAAGAAATTTGCCGGTATTGATGTATTCGATATTGAAATCGACGCACCGGATGTCGACACGATGGTTCAGGTCACCAAATCTCTGGAACCGACTTTCGGCGGCATTAATCTGGAAGATATTAAATCGCCGGAATGTTTCGAGGTTGAAGAACAACTTCGCAAACAGATGAAAATTCCTGTTTTTCATGATGATCAGCATGGCACGGCCATTATTGTGGCGGCGGCTATTCTCAACGGTCTCGAACTTGCCGGTAAAGACATTAAAACAGCCAAAATCGTTACGTCCGGCGCTGGTGCTGCTGCTCTAGCCTGTCTGAATCTACTTGTTGAGCTTGGCGCGCCCTACGAAAACATCATGGTCACCGACATTGATGGTGTTGTCTATAAAGGCCGGCCTATTCCGTGTGACAGATGGAAATGCCTGTTCGAGCGCGAAACCGATAAACGCACATTGGCCGAGGCCATTGAGGGCGCAGATGTTTTCCTCGGACTATCTGCCGCCGGCGTTCTGAAGCCCGAATATCTAAAATCAATGGCTGAAAAACCGCTTGTCATGGCCTTGGCCAACCCGACACCGGAAATCATGCCAGATCAGGCAAGAGCGGCCCGCCCTGATGCGATGATCTGTACAGGCAGGTCCGATTTCCCCAATCAGGTCAACAATGTTCTTTGTTTCCCTTACATTTTCCGCGGTGCGCTTGATGTCGGCGCAACGGCGATCAACGAGGAAATGAAAATGGCGGCGGTGCGTGCCATTGCCCAGCTTGCACGCGAAGAACCGTCCGATGTTGCAGCCCGTGCATATTCGGGTGAAACGCCGACCTTCGGACCGGAATATCTGATCCCGTCACCATTTGATCAGCGCTTGATTTTACGCATCGCGCCCGCAGTTGCCAAAGCAGCCGAAGACAGCGGTGTTGCAACCCGTCCGATTACGGATCATGAAGCCTATATGGACAGGCTGAACCGCTTTGTGTTCCGCTCCGGTCTGGCAATGAAGCCAATCTTTGCGGCAGCGCAGGCCGCGCCTATGCAGCGCGTTATCTATGCCGAGGGTGAAGATGAGCGCGTATTGCGTGCCGCGCAGATCGTTATCGAAGACAAGATCGCGCAGCCTATCCTTGTTGGCCGTCCGGAAGTGATCACGGCCCGCCTTGAACGCTTTGGCCTTCGTATCCGCCCTGAGCGTGACTTTGAACTGATCAATCCGCATAGCGACCCGCGTTACCGTGATTATGTGGATGATCTTATTCGCATTGCCGGAAGAAAAGGCGTCACACCTTTTGTTGCCCGCACATTGGTACGCACAAACGCAACAACCATTTCGGCTCTCGCTCTTATGCGCGGCGATGCCGATGCGATGCTGTGTGGTCTTGAAGGCCGCTATGAACGTCACTTGCGCTCTGTGCGCGAGATTGTTGGCATGAAAGAAGGTGCACGTGATCTATCCGCACTATCAATCCTTATTTCGCAGCGCGGCCTGACATTCTATACCGACACCTATGTGTCGCTTGATCCATGCGCTGAAGAACTGGCGGAGATGACAATTCTTGCGGCAGAAGAAATTCGCCGCTTTGGCGTTGAGCCGAAAGCAGCCCTGGTGTCCCATTCCAACTTTGGCTCGCGGCCTTCGGAATCGGCAAGTAAAATGCGCCGCGCTACCGAAATATTGCATAAAATCGCACCGGAAATCATGGCTGATGGCGAAATGCATTCAGACAGTGCATTAGTGCCGGAATTGCGTGAACGGGTATTCCAGCACTCTCTTCTGGAAGGTGAAGCCAATCTTCTTGTTTTCCCGAATCTGGACGCGGCCAACATCACGCTCAATGCCGTGAAATCCATGACTGACTCACTTCATGTCGGTCCGATTTTGCTAGGTGTCGCCCGCCCTGCCCATGTGATCACAACCTCCGTGACCTCAAGAGGCGTGGTGAATATGACAGCTATTGCTGCCGTTGAAGCTGCACAACAGCAGGCCTCTGCTGCCAGGTAAATGGACGCAATAAAAAATTAACGCTATCATCAGGCTTTCGGGTTTGATACGCATTTTACTGCAATTTTAATCATATGCGCGTTTTTTCCTGATAGAAAACGCGCAGTTTGATGGCATTCATATGGTTGAGGCGTAGTATAAATTGCTGGGTACAAGAGCTTCATTGTTGACATTCATAGGGCGCTTCGCGGCCTTTGTTGTCGTGCTTGCAACGCTCATTTCTGTGCCTGTGTCAGATGCAAATGCCAACGCGCGACAATGTTCTATTTTGCAGCGGCAATTATCATCCTTGAGCGGTGGCTCCAGCAATTACGCCAAATATGATGCGGCAGCCGAGCGTCAGAGCACCGAAATCTGGTATGTCAAACGCGATATGCGCCGTGCAAATTGCAGATCGTCAAACAGCAGACAATGCCGTGCAATGTCAGCCACATTGCGCAAAATGAACGCCAACTACAAAGCACTCATTCGCAAGCGCGAGAGTTTTCGCGGTGGTTCAACCCGGCAAAGCCGCCTTATCAAACGTAAACTCGCGGCCTTAAATTGCGACGGCTCTGGCAATAACCGCAGAAAGTCGGTGATTGTGAACCGCAACACAAATCAGAATCAGATTTTGACGCCGTCAATTCCTACAGGCGGCGGATACCGCACCATGTGCGTGCGTACATGCGACGGCTATTATTTCCCTGTCTCACATGCGTCTTCACAAAGTGATTTCAAACGCGATGAAGCAATATGCAATGCCTTATGTCCCGCAACAGAATCACGATTGTTTGTCTATAAGAACAGTACCGAAGCCCAAAGCGAGGAAATGGTTTCGCTGGAAGGCAAGCCTTACACCGAGCTGCCGACAGCCTTTAAATACCGCACCCAAACACGCAGCCCGTCTTGCAGTTGTGGCGCAGCCGATCCTGCATCTGTAGGTCTTTCAACAGGTCTGGAGGATGAAAAGGCTGAAGAAAAACAGGCCGATCCTTTGCTGGAACGCCTGCCAGCACCAACCAAGCGCCCCAATCTGTTTGCCGATGCTGAATCACGCGCCAATGCCGAGACCGGCATCACGCCGGAAACGATGAAGCAATTTATCAATCAAAAGACCAAAGGGGAAATCATGGCAAGCGCCAATGAACGCTCTGTCAGGGTCGTCGGGCCAGTATTTCTTCCCGACCCAGAAGCGGCAATAGATCTGCAAGCTCCGGCCCCCACGCGCGTCCAGTAAGCGCAATACGCAGCGGCATGAATAGTCCGCGTCCCTTGCGACCGGAACTTGCCTTCAGCGCATCCGTCCACTGCTTCCATGTCTGATTGTCAACCGGACCTTCGGGCAAAGCATCAAATGCATCGCTTGCGAATTCCAGATCATCGCCTTCCAAAACCGCATCGCTTGCTTTTCCGTTTGCAATGATCGGCCACCAGTCACCGGCATCAGAGACTTTCTTCAGGTTTTTGACGATCAGTGTCCAAAAGTCTTTTGCGCGCTCATCAGCAACATCCACACCGGCAGCACTCAGACGCTCTTTGACATCATCAAATGTCAGGGCGTGAACCAGCGTTTCATTGAGGCCGTCCAGTTCTGCAGGATCAAACTTTGCTGCCGATTTCGTTGTCGATGTAATATCAAACAATTCAGCCAAGGCCTTCATATCAGGCACAGCCGATACATTTTCAGATGTCCCAATCAGCACCGCCAGCGAATTGACCGCCATTGGCTCATAACCGCCTTCTTCAAGGCTCTTGATGGAAAGCGCGCCCGTGCGCTTGGAAAGTCCCTCACCGCTGATTGTCGTCAATAGATTGTGGTGACCGAATTGCGGCGCTGTTGCCCCCATGGCTTCAAACAGTGCAATCTGCGCGCCCGTATTGGTGACGTGATCATCACCGCGAATAATATGCGTAACACCCATTTCGATGTCATCAACCACAGACGGAAGTGTGTAGAGATAGGTGCCGTCCTCGCGGATCAACACAGGGTCGGACATGGAAGCAAGATCAACTGCCTGACGGCCGCGAACAGCGTCTTCAAACACGATTTCAGTACGCTTAGTCGTGAACGGATCATTTTCGAAATTAGGTAGCAAAAAGCGCCAATGCGGCTTGCGTCCTTCGGCTTCAAACGCTGCTTTTTCCTCATCCGTAAGCTTCAGCGCCTCGCGACCATAGAGCGGCGGCAATTTTCGGCCAAGCCGGATTTTACGGCGGCGTTCCAGTTCATCAGCCGTTTCATAGCATGGGTAAAGCAGTCCGGCATCTTTGAGCCTTTGCGCGGCTTCATCGTAATTTGCCATACGTTTGGACTGATATTCGACACGGTGCGGCTTAACGCCGAGCCAGTTTAAGTCTTTTGCGATTTGCTCTGCATATTCCGCTTTTGAGCGCGCTATATCCGTGTCGTCATAGCGCAGCACGAACTGACCGTCATTTTTTAGCGCATACAGCCAATTGAACAATGCGGTACGCACATTGCCAATATGAATAAAACCGGTGGGTGAAGGAGCAAATCTAACTGTAACTGACATAAAAGTCGCCTAACCAAGGATGTAAAATTTTGCAAGCAGAATTGATCTATGCCGTTGCATTGCGTTTTAAAAGCGCGCGCGAAACAAAAGTCATGATACCGCAGGCGACAACACAATATAATCCCATTGCGATAATCTGGCTTGAGTAAGATACGCCAATATCAATCAGCCAGCCTGTTAGCCCCGGCCCTGCCGCCGTCATAAACACCATCATTGCAACCGTTATCGCCCTGATGGAGCCAAGATGTTTTGTACCATAAATTTCCGGCCACACAGCACCAAACAAAGTGGATGAAAAACCGTATGATGTGCCAAGCAGTGCCATGAAAACAAAGGCCGACCACTGGGCATCGGCACCGCCAAGCACGAAACAAGCCAATGATAGCGGAATGAGGAAGGTCGGCAGTAAAGCAACCGCCGAAAACCGGTCAACCAGCGCGCCGGCAATCAGAACAAACCCGATTGTAAAAATGGCCATGACAGAAAATGCCGATGCAAACACCGTTAAAGACCAGCCGCGTAATTCAACCAAGTAAACCTGATGGAAAAAGATCGTGGTGCCGATAAATGCCGGTGCCAGCATGCCGACCAGTAAAAGCCAGAATAAAACATCGCGCAGCGCTTCGGGCCGTGTCCAGTCACGCACGGCTGTCACTTTCGGCTCCGGGTCGGATGCCTGCCGTTCACGGTCTTTCGATACCAGCTTTGTAATTACCGGCAAAGCAAAGAAAATCAGCACAGCAGCGCACAAGATCCAGCTATTGCGCCAACCAATGGCACCGGCAACAAATACAAAAATAAACGGAAATACAGCCTCACCCGTATTGTGGCCGATTGTCACCAGCGAAACCGCTTTTCCCCTATTGGCGGCAAACCAACGCGCCGTAGCAGTCAGCGCATTTTGCGTCATCATCGCCTGACCAAACAGTCGGAGCAGGTAAATTGTTAAAATCAGTGCAACAATATGCGTGGAAAAAGCCATTCCAAGCGCGCCGAGCGCCAGCATGGGAACAATCATCATTGTTACTTGCGCCGGTGTGAACCTGTCAACAATTTTACCAAGCCAGGGCAATGTCAGCGCACTGCACAGCGTTGCAATCATATAAATAAAGCCGAACTGACCGTGACTCAGCCCATATTCGCTACGAATTTCTCCTGCCGATAACGATATGAAAAACGTTTGTCCGAAGGATGAAAAGAAAGTCAGTAAAAACGCGCCGCCGATCCAGCGTGCATTACTAGAAAGAAATTGAAAAATAGACACTTATGTCCGATCTCTGAATCTGTTTGTTATCGGATAGCGACGGTCACGGCCAAATTGCTTGCGGGTGATTTTAACCCCCGGCGCTGACTGACGGCGTTTGTACTCCGCGATATAAAGCAAGTGCTCAATGCGGTGCACCAATTCGCGCTCATGGCCGCGCTCGACAATTTCGTCGACGCCCATTTCACCTTCAACAAGACATTCCAGAATGTCATCCAACACCGGATAAGGCGGCAGGGAATCCTGATCTGTTTGATCCGGCCGCAGTTCGGCAGAAGGCGCTTTGTCGATTATGTTTTGCGGAATAACTTCACCAGACGGACCAAATGCTGTTGCGGGCACTTGAGTGTTGCGCCAACGCGCAAGCGCATAAACCTGCATCTTGTAAAGGTCTTTGATCGGATTGAAGCCGCCATTCATGTCGCCGTAAAGCGTCGCATAACCAACAGACATTTCTGATTTATTGCCGGTTGTTACAACCATCGACCCGAATTTGTTGGAAATCGCCATCAAAATTGTACCGCGCGTACGACTTTGCAGATTTTCCTCGGTAACACCGTCTTCGGTACCCTCAAACATGTCCGAAAGTGAGGATGTGAAGCCTTCCACCGGCTCGAAAATCGGCACCACATCATAACGGCAACCAAGCGCTTTTGCGCCTGCTTCCGCATCAATGAGCGATTCTTTGGCCGTATAGGTGTAAGGCATCATAACGCAGCGCACGCGCTCCTCACCGAGCGCATCAACCGCTAATGCGGCGCAGATCGCGCTATCAATACCGCCCGACATGCCAAGAACGACGTTTTTAAACCCGTTCTTGTTCACATAATCACGAAGGCCAAACATGCAGGCGCGGTAATCGGCCTCTTCCGCATCAGGAATTTTTGAACGCGGACCGTCAGTACACACCCAGACGTCATCCTTGCGCTTCCAGGTGGAAATACTTGTTTGTTCTTCAAACTGGCTCATCTGGAAAGCAAGCGAACGGTCAGCGTTAAACGCAAAGGAAGCACCGTCAAATACAAGTTCGTCCTGCCCGCCCAGCAAAGCACAATATATTATCGGCAATTCAGATTCGATAACCTGCTTGATCACGACCTGATGACGAATGTCGACTTTGCCGCGGTAATAAGGCGAACCGTTCGGCACCAATAATATTTCCGCGCCGCTTTCCGCCAGTGTTTCGCAAACACCCAGATGCCCCCAAATATCTTCGCAGATGGGAATGCCTATACGCACACCGCGAAAATTAACCGGCCCCGGCATTTCACCGGCATTAAAAACGCGCTTTTCGTCAAACTCGCCATAATTGGGCAAATCTACCTTGTAGCGCTCGGCAATGATTTCGCCCTCATCAATCACCATAACGGCGTTATAGCGCTTGCCATCACGAAACAGCGGCACTCCCATAACAGCGCCCGGCCCGTCATTGGTTGCCTTTGCAAAGTCCTCGACCGCAGCCTCACAAGCGCTAAGGAATGCTGGACGCATCACCAAATCTTCAGGCGGATAGCCAGAGATAAAAAGCTCAGGGTAAAGCACCAGATCAGCACCGTGACGTTTGGCGTCCTGATAAGCTTCAAGAGCAAGTTTCAAATTGCCGGCAATATCGCCCACCGTCGGGTTTAGCTGGGCAACGGCGATACGCAATGTGTTGAGAGTCGAATTATTTTCCATAAAACGGATGTAGCGTGGCTTTTAAAGACACGCAATCGTGTGCGCAGCCTAATTAAACGCAAATGCGTTCATCGCCAACGCCCCGAACTCATGACTTTCATGCAGCATCTGACTTTTATTTAAACGTCCGGCTCCCAGCGCAGCAAAGAACGGCGCAATATGCTCTTCTGTCGGATGGTTTTGCCGCGCATTAGGCGCTAGAGCGCGATAGTCCAAGAGCGCATCAACATCGCCGTTTTCCAAATGTTTTATCATCCATTGTTCAAACTCGATCACCCAATCCGGTGCTGCTGCGTGGCGCTCTGTCAGACCGTTTGCACCAAATACAGCGCGCAAATTATGCGTAAACGAGCCTGACCCGATAATGGCAACATCATCGGCAAGGACAGAGCGCAATGCCTTGCCCAACTCAAAGTGCCACTTTGCATCACGGTTGGGGCTAACTGAGATTTGAACAACCGGCACATCTGCGGCCGCGTTAAGCAGCATAAGCGGCACCCAGGTACCGTGATCATAGCCGCGATTTTCAATTGCCTTCGCTTCATAGCCCGCACTTGTCAGAGCGTGCGCAGCATCTTTAGCAAGTTTTGGCGCGCCCGGCGCATCATAGCTCAACGCATTTAATCGCCGGTCAAAGCCGCCAAAATCGTAAATCATTTCAGGCGCTGCATCCGCTGTGAGCAAAATTTCATCTGATTCAAAATGAGCACTCGCCACCACATAAGCCGCCGGCTTTTCAACCTGGCTGCCATAGTCTTTCAGGAAGCGCGCAGCCGTTGTGTCAGCCAGAACAAGGTCAGGCGCACCATGAGAAATAAACAAAGCATCAGGATATCTATTATGTGACATCAATATTCTCCTTACTCTGGAGAATGTGCGCCCTGACCATGGCTCCGACAAGTCATGTAATACAAGACAGATTGTCAACTATATGCAGACAAACGCAATGATCATCGTTCGCTAAATCAGATCGGATTGCGGAAAAGTCGGCAATCCGTCACAAATTTCGTAATAGTCGCCTTTATCTGCAACATAGATATGCCTGTCGGCAACCAGTCCGGACGGTTTTTCAAAGCTACCGGCCATGATCGACGTTTTCTCGCTGTTATTGCCTCTCCAGAAGAGTATGGAGCTGCAATGCGAACAAAAGCCACGCTTGGCGCTGTCTGAAGCCGCATACCACGTCAAATTCTCCTCACTATGGATAGTGAGATGGTCATTGAGTGCGCTTGTTGCGGCCACAAAATGTCCTGTCTGTTTGCGGCATTGTTCACAATGACAGTAAATTACTTTGCGAAGCTCTCCGGAAACTTCAAATGAGACAGCGCGGCAATGACACGAACCTTTAGGCATTTGCATATCTCCAAAAATAAAGGCCGCAGAATAACATCTGCGGCCTCGTTATTTCGTCTAATTTGCGACCTGATCAGCCATTAACAGCTACTTTCGACGTGTTGCTGTCTCGATCTTTTTTCAATAGTTCCGCAACAAGGAACGATAGTTCCAAAGCCTGATCCGCATTCAAACGCGGGTCACAGTGCGTGTGGTAACGGTCTTGCAGGTCAGCTTCGGTAATCGCTTTTGCCCCGCCCATACATTCGGTAACATTTTTACCGGTCATTTCAACATGCATACCACCGGCATAGGTGCCTTCTGCACGGTGAACATCAAAGAATGACTGAACTTCACCAAGTACGCGGTCGAATGGGCGTGTTTTAAAACCGCCAGCAGAAATCGTGTTACCGTGCATCGGATCACATGACCAGACAACTTTCTTGCCTTCTTTTTCAACGGCTCTGATGAGCTGCGGCAAATGCTGCTCGACTTTATCATGACCAAAACGTGCAATCAGCGTCAGACGCCCGGCCTCATTTTCAGGGTTCAGGCGGTCAATCAGCCTTAGCAAATCATCGGCTTCCAGTGACGGTCCGCATTTCAGCCCAATTGGATTTTTGACACCGCGGCAGAACTCAATGTGCGCATGGTCAAGCTGACGAGTGCGGTCACCAATCCAGATCATATGACCGGATGTGGTGTAATAATCGCCCGACATTGAATCCGTGCGTGTCATCGCCTGCTCATAGCCGAGCAACAGCGCTTCATGGCTGGTAAAGAACTCTGTCTCGCGCAGCTTGGAATGGTGTTCGGCCGTAATACCGATCGACGCCATGAATTTCATGGTTTCGGAAATACGGTCCGCCAGTTCCGAATAACGCGCGCCTTGAGGACTGTCGGCAACAAAGCCCATTGTCCATTGATGCACATTTTCCAGATTAGCGTAGCCGCCCTGCGCAAAGGCGCGCAGCAGGTTCAACGTAGCCGCTGATTGACGGTAGGCCATAATCTGGCGCTCCGGGTCAGGAATACGTGACTCTTCATCAAAGCCGATACCGTTGATGATATCACCACGGTAAGACGGCAATTCGACACCATCTTTCTTCTCGATATCGGATGAACGAGGCTTGGCGAACTGTCCGGCAATGCGGCCAACTTTCACCACAGGCTTGGAACCGCCAAATGTCAAAACGGCAGCCATCTGAAGGAAGACGCGGAAGAAATCGCGAATATTGTCGGCTTCATGCTCGGCAAATGCTTCGGCACAATCGCCGCCCTGAAGAAGGAAACCATTGCCTTCGCAAACATCCGCAAGGTGGCTTTTCAGCGAACGCGCCTCGCCTGCAAAAACAAGTGGTGGAAATGTAGAAAGACGTTTCTCAACGATTTCCAGCTTTTCCTGATCCGGATAATTTGGCACCTGCAAGATTGGTTTGCTGCGCCAGCTGTCGGGTGTCCATTTGTCTGCCATAATCTTAAAACCTATAATGCGCCGCCTCATGCGACATTAACTTGCGGAGCTATAAAACATAACTTGCCACGATGTCACCCCGCAATTCGACTTAGAAAGACTTGTCGCGGCTACTTATTGCGACTTAATGACCTGCATGAAAGAAGTGACGTGATCGAAAAGCGATTGCTCGCTGTCTGACAGTATAACATTGCGCGGATAGCGCGGTACTGCACGGTCGGCAAAAAGAGCGGTATCAAATCGGGCGGTACGCTTCATAAAATTATGAACCCCCTCCTCACCATATTGGTGCAAATAGCCTTGAAGAACAGCATCCAGATAGCTTTGCAATATGTAATGCGGCTCGTCAGCATTGTAGGGCGCGCGTCCTGAATAGACATAAAGCGGTATCTCAGGCAGCACTTTATCGCCATGCAATGTCAAATCCTGAGAAACAACGTTAAGCCGGTCATAGCCGCTTTCCCTCTCATCGAGTAAGGGCAGATTTTCGGCAAAATCAAAAACCAAAAGACCGTCCAACAAATCTTCGCGGGACGAAGGAGCTGAACTAAGCAATGCGATAGGCTCGTCACTCTCGTCAGGTCTTTCCTGCCACGTCCGCGTAAACCCACGCAATTGCGCGCGTTCGTAATGTAATACATTTGTCCTGTGCGTTGCCGGATTAACGAGCGACCCATAGCCAAAATAGGCTATCAGATCGCCCTCACCGGCCCGCTCGACAAGAGTTTCCCATTCCATCATTAGCTTACACGTTCACCGTTTTTCACGCGGTAAGTCGGCTCATACATCGTTACAAGTTCTTCTGAGGCGGACGGGTGAAGCGCCATCGTCGCGTCAAAATCATCCTTGGTACAGCGCGCTTTAAGCGAAATACCAAGCAATTGTGCCATCTCACCGGCATCCGGACCAATCACATGAGCGCCGACGACAATTCGGCTTTCAGCATCAACGATCAGCTTCATCATCATCTTTTCTTCGCGGCCGGGCAAAATATTTTTCATCGGGCGGAATGTTGTTTTGTAAACTTCAAGCTCACTGTACTTGTTTGCGGCCTGGTCTTCCGTCAATCCTACAGTGCCGATTTCCGGCTGCGAAAATACGGCTGTCGGGATCGTGTCGTAATCCGGCTTTGTCGGATTATCCAGAAACGCGGTCTGGAGCAGTGACATCGATTCATGAATAGCAACGGGCGTCAGTTGCACGCGGTCAATCACATCGCCTACCGCCCAAATATGCGGCACATTCGTCCGGCAATAATCATCAACGACAATGGCGCCTTTCTGATTAGTTTCAACGCCGGCCTTCTCCAATCCAAGCCCTTTGGTGTTTGGATGGCGCCCTAGACCAAGCATAATTTGATCGACGGTCAGCACATCACCATCAGATAGCGTCGCATCCAGACGGCCATCATCACGCTTTTCTACTTTTGAGAAAACCTGATGCAGAATGACTTTAATGCCCTTATCGATCATTGTCTGCTGCAAATGATCGCGCAGATCTTCATCAAAGCCGCTGAGAATTTTAACACCGCGGTAAATTAGCGTTGTTTCAACGCCGAGCCCGTGGAAAATATTGGCAAACTCAACAGCAATATATCCCGCACCGGCAATAATGATCGATTTAGGCAACTCTTCCAGATGCAGCGCCTCGTTTGAGGTGATGCAATGTTCGTGCCCATCCAAATCTTCGTGCTGGTTTGCGCTGCCGCCTGTCGCTACCAATATTTGAGCTGCCGTAACAGTTTTGCCGCTGGCCTCCAAATAGACTTCGTGCGGCCCTTTCAGAACCGCGCGGCTATCGAAAATCTCGACGCCATTGCCTTCAACGCCTTTGCGGTAAAGTCCTTCCAGACGCGCGATTTCTTTGTCCTTATTGGCCATAAGCGTCTTCCATTCAAAAGACGTCTCGCCAACAGAAAACCCGTAACCGGCAGCATCTTCGAAATATTCCGGATAATGCGAAGCATAGACAAAGAGTTTTTTAGGAACGCAGCCGCGAATAACGCATGTGCCGCCCATCCGGTACTCTTCTGCAAGGCCAACTTTCTTTCCAAGAGCGCCTACTCTTCGTGCCGCACGAACACCGCCGGAGCCGCCGCCAATAACAAAAAAATCGAAATCAAAATCAGACATAGTATATTCCAAATAAAAAAGCTGCCCGTAGCATATCGCGTTACAAGCAGCTTTTCACAAGGTCAAAGAGGACCGATCAGCGATCACTCTTAGTTTATTTTATAGTTATTCAGCTTTTGGCTCTGCTGCATCGTCGGTTTGTTCTGTTTCCGGACGCGGCGCAACTTCCTTAAGTTTCGCATTCACATTTTCCATCAGGTCACGCTCGACACCGCGCTGCCATACAGCAGCAGATTGTTGAACTTCACGCGCCAAGATGGCGCCGTTAGTCAACAAAGCCTGACCGGCGCTTGATGAATAAAACTCTGCAATTGCATTTAAATCTTCTTCAGATATGGACTTGGCATAAACAAGCGCAGCCTCTCTTTCCAAATCTGCACGACGGGATACAAGAGCAAGTGTTTCCTGATCGACAACTTCATTGATTTGCGGTTCCAAATCCGGATTGTTTGCGATCAACTGGCTCGTAATGCGTAGTGCCACACCCGGTAGAATATCATCAAAACGCTCTGTCGCCTGAATGGCAGTAATCGCTTTGCGGGCAGCTTCCAGATGGCTTTCAGAGACCTCTTGCGCAAACGACGCAGTCATCGCAGCACCTGTCACTGCGGCAGCAATAATGCTACCTTTAACCCATTTGGTAATCTTCATTTTCCCAGCTCCTATACTCTGTTCCGTCAACATTGTGAGCTTTCACAATGCAGTTGTTTTAATTTCAACGCCGCTTTCCTGAGCAACCACAGCCGTGTCAGCCAAGCCGATAAACAAACCGTGCTCAACGACTCCCGGTATTGCATGCAGCGCGTTTGACAATGCCTCTGGGTCGCAAATGTGGCCGAATGATGCATCGACGATCAAATGTCCGCCATCTGTTTTAAATTCGTCGCCATCGCGGTTTTCCCGAATTTTCAATGGACCGGCAAGCTCCAATCTTTTCGCAGCAGCTTCAATCGCCTTTATTGTCGCTCCTGATCCGAAAACATTGATCTCGATAGGCAAAGGAAAAGCGCCGAGCTTATCGACTACTTTGCTACCGTCGGCGATAACAACCATTCTCTTTGATGCGAAGGCGACAATTTTCTCGCGCAGCAATGCGCCGCCGCCGCCTTTTATCAATGACAGATTTGCGTCCAGCTCGTCAGCGCCGTCAATCGTCAAATCCAGCTCCGGCGTTTCCTCAAGCGAGGTTAAAGGCACGCCCAGCTCTGTGCAAAGTTTTGCAGTGCGTTCCGATGTCGGCACACCAATAATTTCAAGCCCTTCACTCACCCGCTCGGCCAGAAGTTTAACAAATTCCTCTGCTGTGGAACCTGTTCCAATGCCAAGGCGCATGCCATTGTCAACATATTCCAGCGCAGCACGCGCCGCTTCAATTTTCATAGCCTGTTGTGACATTTGCTTTAGCACTCACTCATACGATAGGTCAGATCGTCCGATAACATGTGCAATCCCCCCCGCCAACCGCGAAAACACCTAATCAATACTGCAAATCACTTTTCATTTTTTGGTTTATTAGGATAGGCACATACAACAACCGCATCTTTATATTAGGATTATTCATGGACAGCCCTGCTCCGCTCATCGTGTTTGACCTCGACGGGACACTTATCGATACGGCACCCGATCTTATAAGCTGTCTCAATGATATTATCATGGCAGAAGGACTTGAAGCGGTAGACGCCGAAGCGATGCGACCTCAGGTAGGTTTTGGCAGCCGTGTCATGCTGAGCCGCGCCTATGAAATGGCAGGCAAGCATCTACTGGATGAAAAACTAGACCTCTTGGTAAACGACTTTATCAAGCTCTATGGGCAAAACATGCCCGGATCGTCCGAACCTTTTGATGGTATGCTTGATGCGATGTCTACGCTGAAAGACAACGGCTTTAAATTTGCCGTGTGCACCAATAAAACAGAGATGCTGGCAAACAAACTGCTGGATGCTCTCGATATGAGCCAATGGTTCGAAGCTGTAACCGGACAAGATACTTTTAAAGTACGCAAGCCACATCCGGACCATCTGCTAAAAACAATCGAGATGGCGCATGGCTCAGCAAAACAGGCCATTATGGTGGGTGATACGCCAACTGATTTTTCAACAGCCAAGGCCGCGTCGATACCAGTGATAGCCGTTGATTTTGGCTATTGTGATTCACCGGTTGATGAATTTGAGCCAGACAAGATTATTTCCCACTACAGTGAAATGACGCCTGAGCTCGTTTTGTCGTTGATAAACAACTAAATAATTGACGTTTTTACACAGCTTTAACGCGGCATAAGCCGCACGTGTGACTTTTCGTCTATTGCACTTATTGTTTCAGCCGTTCATCAAGTACAAAATCAATCGGGCTTAAGATATGAATCAACTACCAAGTGCAGAGACGTTTAACGTCGGCCATGACGATAAACCTGCCGCTGACTGGATGCGGACACTCGCAAAATACAGAGACCCGCATCACGGTCGCTCAACACTTGAAATCGCATGGACACTTGTGCCGTTCATCGGCCTGTGGCTTGCCGCCTGGTTTGCATTTTCGATAAGCCCTCTGCTTTCAGTCCTCATTTGCATACCTGCCGCGTTTTTTCTTGTCCGTTTGTTCGCTATTCAGCATGATTGCGGCCATGGCGCATTTTTTAGATACAAAAAGCTGAACGACTGGGTCGGACGCGCTCTTGGTGTCCTGACGCTCACGCCTTATGATGTCTGGCGTCAAAGCCATATTCTGCATCACGCATCTTCGGGAAATCTGGATAATCGCGGCATTGGTGACATCAAGACGCTGACCGTGAAAGAGTTTGCGGAACGCGGATTTTGGGGACGTTTGAAATACCGCGCCTATCGTAATCCACTGGTGCTGTTTGTCATTGGTCCCATTTATATTTTCATGTTCGATAATCGCGTGCCATTCCAGTTTCTAACCGCCGGTGCAAAATACTGGATCAGCGCAATGGGCACGAATATGGCTATCGTCGCGATCGCTGCGGTGTTGATTTACATTATGGGTTTTGCCGAGTTTTTCACGGTCTTTTTCGCAACCACGGCCATGGCCGCTGCTATCGGTGTTTGGCTATTTTATATTCAGCATCAGTTTGAAGAAACAGTTTGGGAAAACGGCGATGAATGGCAACTTCATGAAGCCGCGCTCTATGGCAGCTCACACTATGATTTGCCGCCGGTTTTCAGATGGCTGACAGCAAATATCGGTATTCACCATGTTCACCACCTTTACAGTCGCATACCGTTTTACCGTCTTACGCAGGTACTTAAAGACAATCCTGCGCTGGCAGATATCCGCCGTCTGACATTTATCGAAAGTCTGAAATGCGTGAAACTTCAACTGTGGGATGAAGACAAACGCCGGCTGGTTACATTTGCCGAAGCCAGAAATGCCTGAAAAATTAGCGGCCCGTTACGGGCCGTTTTACTATCCGCAGCACGGCTGGGTGATAAACAGCTATTTGTCAACGTTTGCGGTCTAAGCAGAAAATCCTATATCCCGGTGATTGCGATTTTCGCACAAATCCTTACAAACCGGACCATCGCAATTCTTTAGGAAAAACAGATGAGCAAGCTCTTCCCGCTGGGTAAAAGATCCACTCAATGGCGCCAGCTAACTGATAAATTCGTATCGATTGATAATTTCCGCGGCAATGAAACACTGGTCGTCGAGCCTGAAGCATTACGCATGCTTTCAGAGCAGGCATTTTCGGACATCAACCATCTATTGCGGCCGGGCCACCTCAAACAGCTTGCATCGATCCTCGAAGATCCTGAAGCCACTGAAAACGATCATTTTGTTGCCTACGACCTTTTGAAAAACGCCAACATAGCCGCAGGCGGCGTTCTGCCGATGTGTCAGGACACAGGCACCGCTATCATCATGGGCAAAAAAGGCCGCAATGTCTGGACCGAAGGCGGCGATGAAGATGCGCTGGGTGCAGGTGTGCGTGATGCCTATGAGAAGAAAAATCTGCGCTATTCGCAGCTTGCGCCTTTGTCGATGTATGAAGAAAAGAACACGAAGAACAATCTGCCGGCACAGGTCGACATCTATGAGGAAGGCATTGACGAATACGAGTTTCTATTTGTTGCCAAAGGCGGCGGTTCCGCCAATAAAACATTTCTTTATCAGGGCACACCCTCACTGCTGACGCATGACCGTATGACAGAGTTCTTGCGCGAAAAAATCCTCACTCTGGGTACAGCAGCCTGTCCGCCATACCATTTAGCAATCGTTATCGGTGGCACGTCAGCAGAAATGAACCTTAAAACAGTCAAGCTGGCCTCGACCCGCTATCTGGATGAATTGCCGACTGAGGGATCAGAAGAAGCACATGCTTACCGCGATCTGGAAATGGAAAAAGAAATCCACAAAATGACCCAGCAAATGGGGATTGGCGCGCAGTTCGGCGGGAAATATTTCTGTCATGATGTGCGCGTTATCCGCTTGCCGCGCCATGGTGCATCTTTGCCAATCGGCCTTGGTGTCTCCTGCTCCGCAGACCGTCAGGCACTCGGTAAAATCAACAAGGATGGTGTGTTCATCGAACAGTTGGAAACCAATCCGGCACAATATATGCCGGATGTGGACGAGGAACATCTGGGCGGATCGGTTGTCAAAATCGACCTTGCCCAACCGATGAATCAAATTCTTGAAGAACTGTCAAAACACCCTGTAAAGACTCGTCTTTCTCTAACCGGCACCATTATCGTTGCGCGTGACCTCGCCCACTCGAAAATCAGAGCACGGCTTGAGGCTGGCGAGGAAATGCCGGATTACTTTAAAGACCATCCGATCTATTATGCCGGTCCGGCTAAAACACCGGATGGCATGGCTTCCGGTTCTTTCGGTCCGACAACAGCAGGCCGAATGGATTCTTACGTTGATCAGTTTCAAAGCTTTGGCGGCTCAATGGTGATGCTTGCCAAGGGCAACCGCTCACGCCAGGTGCGTGAAGCCTGTAAAACCCATGGCGGGTTTTACCTAGGCTCGATAGGCGGACCGGCTGCGCGCCTTGCTCAGGACTGCATCAAGAAAGTCGAGGTCGTGGAATATCCCGAACTGGGGATGGAAGCGATTTGGAAAATTGAAGTTGAAGATTTCCCCGCCTTTATCGTGATCGACGACAAAGGCAATGACTTCTTCAAAGAGTTCGGAATGTAAGTCCGAACTCACTGGAGCCTCATCACCACATTGTCTTAGCTGCGCGCCCTGCCCATTCGGCATCATAGGTCTTGCCGTCAAAACTGCCCTGGGTTTGGGCGTTTAATACATCGCCCGGCGATGGAATAGCTTTCGGGTCGACATAGGTTGCCGGATCCCATAATCCCGCCCGCAAAACGGCCCGTCCGCATTGCGTGTAAATTTCGCGCAGCGTCACAACAACAGCAGAGCGCGGTGTTTTACTGTCGCGCTCCAGCGCGCTTAACAACCCCTCATCGGTTGTAACGATGGCTGTCCCATTCAATCGAATGGTCGTTAGCGATCCGGGTATGAGAAACAACATGGCAATTTCGGGGTTGCGCACAATATTGCGCAAACTGTCGATCCGGTTGTTGCCGCGCCTGTCGGGAATGATAATCGTTCTCTCATTGTGAATGACAAATGCGCCGCCAAGCTCGCCGCGCGGCGAACAATCAAGCCCTTCAGGACCGGATGTCGCAAGCGCAAAGAACGGCGATGATTCGATCAGCGCGCGATATTCATCCGTCAGCCGGTCAGCGACTTTCACAAGCGAAGCCTGCCCCGGTGCGCCGTATATTGCCTCAAGCTGCGATACGTCATTTATTGCTTCAAAGCTCATCGGCTAAGTCCTTTTTCGGCCAGTTCGTTCAAATATTCAGACCATTTGGCCTCTTTGTTAGCGCCTAGTTCGGCCAGATATTTCCATGAAAAAATACCGGTGTCGTGCATGTCGTCAAAGACAATGCGAACAGCGTAGTTACCGACAGGTTCCATTTTCATGATTTCGACATTTCTCTTGCCATACATGAGCTTGCGTTGCTCGGGCGAATGTCCCTGCACTTCTGCGGATGGAGACAACACACGCAGCATTTCAGAAGTTAGTTTATAGGCACTGCCATCATCAAATCGAATCGAAAGGACTTTCTTGTCGCTTGAAACCCGCAATTCCGTCGGCCATATCTCGCTCATAACCAGCATCCGTTAATTATTGTGTCAGTGTCAAAAAAACACCGGAAGTTGAGTTGACCCAAAGGCCTTTAGGGCCAAGAGTCACCTAATATGCGTTAGGACATGAAAACAATGACAGCAAGCACAACAGGAGCAGAAATGATTGATCCATTCGGCAGAATGGTCGATTATTTGCGTGTTTCAGTGACAGACCGCTGTGATTTCCGATGTGTCTATTGCATGTCGGAGCATATGACTTTTCTGCCCAAGAAAGAACTACTGACGTTGGAAGAATTGGATCGGCTCTGCACGACTTTCATCGATAAAGGTGTGAAACGTCTGCGTCTGACCGGCGGAGAACCTTTGGTCCGCAAGAACATCATGCATTTGATCGAGCAATTGTCGCGGCACTTGAAATCCGGTGCGCTGGATGAATTAACGCTTACAACCAACGGCTCGCAACTGACCAAATATGCGCAACAACTGGCTGATAACGGCGTTAAACGTGTCAATGTTTCGCTCGATACGCTTGATGGTGACAAGTTTAAGAAAATTACCCGCTGGGGCGCTTTGGACCGTGTTCTGGCTGGTATAGAAGCTGCGCGCAGTGCGGGCCTTCACGTTAAAATCAACGCCGTTGCCCTCAAAGGCGTCAACGATATGGAAATCGTCGACATGATGCGTTGGGCGCATCGCGACAATATGGATTTCACACTTATTGAAACCATGCCAATGGGCGAAATTGATGAAGACCGCACCGATCAATATTTGCCTTTGAAACAGGTGCGCAGTGATCTGGAACAGCAATTCACGCTGAATGAAATTGCTTATAAAACCGGCGGTCCTGCGCGTTATGTCAAAGTGGAAGAAACCGGCGGTCGCCTTGGTTTCATTACACCGATGACGCATAATTTCTGCGAAAGCTGCAACCGTGTGCGCCTTACATGTACCGGCACGCTTTACATGTGCTTAGGGCAAGATGACGCCGCTGATTTACGTACTCCTCTTCGTAAATCTGAAGGCAACGAGCTTGTCAGCCAGGCCATAGACGAAGCAATCAGCCGCAAGCCGAAAGGGCACGATTTCATTATCGACCGCGCAACAAAACGTCCTTCTGTATCACGCCATATGAGTGTCACCGGTGGTTAAAGTAGCAATTATTGGCGCCGGCATTGCCGGACTGTCATCAGCATGGGCGCTGACAAAAGACGGGCATCAGGTTACCCTTTTTGAGCAAGGCCCTATCCCCAATCCATTATCTGCCTCAGGCGACGAACATCGCATCATTCGCCGGGCCTATGGCAAACAAAGCGGCTATCAAAAGCGCATTGATGATGTTTATGCCGCTTGGGACGAATTATTTGCCGACATTGGAAAGCGGCATTTGAAAGAAACAGGCTTCTTACTAATAAGCCAGCGCGAAGGTGACGAGGCGGACGAATATTATCAGGGCCTTGTTGAAGGCGGCTATCCGCACAGCAAAATGACACCGCAGGAAGCTGAAGAAAAATATCCGTTTCTGGATGCTTCGACATTCAACTATGCGGCTGAAAGCCCCGAAGGCGGCGCACTTTTATGCCAGAAAATCGCAAATGATTTAAAGCAATGGCTTTTGCAAAATGGCGCGCAATTACGCGAAAACCATAAAGTAAAATCTGTCGCCCCCAAATTTGGCATTGTGGATGGCGATCAATTTGACGAAGTCATCATCACCGCAGGCGCATGGGTATTGGAGCTTATGCCATCGCTGTCGGAACATTTGACAACCTATCGCACGGCCGTCGCCTACTTTACACCGCCCGAAGACCTTGCTGAAGCATGGGCGGCGGCCCCCGTTATCCTTGACGTTGGTGCCGACACAGACGGCTATGTCATTCCGCCTGTCGGCGGTTCAGGTGTAAAGCTTGGAACCGGCTTGCACCGTTGTCTGTCAAACCCCGATGAAAACCGGATCGCTGAACCGCAAGAAGCCGACGAAATCAAGAAGCATTTTTCGCCGCCATTTAAAAGACTGGACGAATATATCCATGAAAAAACAGTGACATGCGCTTACACTTTTACCGAAGATTGTCACTTTTTCACCCATAAAATGCAGCGCGTAACAATCGTATCAGCCTGTTCAGGTCACGGGTATAAATTTGGCGCGGCTGTCGGCAAACAGGTCGCAAAATCAGTCACAAACAAAGATTATGAAACACTAAAACTTTGGCTTGAAGCGCGCGATTGAGCAAAGTGCACTAGGTGGTTTTACACCTTGATGATATGGCGGCCGCTTAAACCCATTTAAGACAACCAACATGACCCTAGCAACGAACTACAAGGCTGCCGCGTTTATGGCGCTGGCAATGTCCGGCTTCATCATAAATGATGTGATCGTCAAAACCCTGACAGACGAAATCAACTACGGTCAGGTTATGTTCGTGCGTGGACTGATGATGGTTGTTTTGCTTGCGGCACTCATCGCCTATAAGAAGCACAGCATTACAATCAAGCAGATCAAAAGCGGGCCAATGCTTCTTCGCGTAAGCCTAGAAGCAGTTGCGACCACATTCTTCTTGATCGGTTTTTCAAACCTGCCTGTCGCAAACGCATCGGCGATCATGCAGGCATTGCCGCTGGCTGTCACACTTGGCGCATATTTGTTTTTAAAAGAGCCTGTCGGCTGGCGCCGTCTCTCGGCGATTCTGATCGGGCTTGTCGGTGTCCTGATTATCATCCGGCCCGGACTGGAAGGCTTTAACATCTACTCGCTGGCAATTTTGACGGTCGTCATACTGGCCGCAGGGCGCGATATTGTTACGCGCCTGCTCGATAGAGACATCTCACCGTTTTACGTTTCTTTGCTTGCGGCAATCGCTGTCACAGTTCTCGGCGCAGTTTTGATTGTGCCATTTGGTGGCTGGCGCCCGATGAACCTTCACATTTTCGGTACTTTGATGCTTGCTGCAGGCTTTCTGTTTGTCGGTTACCATTTTATTGTTCTGGCCATGCGTGACGGTGATATCGCGACGGTGGCGCCGTTCCGCTATGCTGCGTTATTATGGGCCGTCATTTTGGGATATCTTGTTTTCGATGATTTGCCGGACCTTTGGACGGTTATCGGCAGTATCATTGTCGTCGGCAGCGGCCTTTATGCCATTTTCCGTGAACATCAGCGCAATAAAAGCATCAAGGTTATCAGCAAGTCAGCCTCGCAAATACCCGGCGGTCGGGGCACATAAATGGCGCTGGCACTGATACAAAACAATTTTCGGGCAATCATGTTCATGATTTTATCAATGGCGTTTTTCGCTGTTGAAGATGCCATGATAAAATTTGCCGCGCTGGACCTTCAAGCCGGACAAATATTATTCGTGCTGTCGATTGCCGGCTTCTTGTTTTTTGCACTTATTGCGCGGGTACAAAACGAAAAACTGTTCACAAAAAAACTGCTTAGAGGGCCGGTCGTTATCCGCAATTTGGGCGAAGTCATCGCAGGACTTGCCTTTGTTACAGCGCTCACATTGCTGCCGCTTTCCAATGCCTCTGCTATTTTGCAGGCATCTCCGCTCATGGTGACACTTGGCGCTGCTCTCTTCTTAAAAGAGCCTGTCGGCTGGCGGCGCTGGGGCGCAATTTTGGTCGGGTTCACCGGCGTTCTCATCATCATCCGGCCGGGCATGGACGGTTTCAACGCGGCTTCAATCCTCGCCCTGATTGGCGTTGCTGGCCTTTCGATGCGCGATCTGGCAACCCGCCGTGTCGAGGTCAACATTTCCACGGCCGTTGTATCGGCAGCAGCTTATTTCGCCCTAACGGTTCCCTCCCTTATTGTCATGCAATTTCAAGGCGGATGGCAGCCGGTTGACACAGCCACATTCTGGTATCTGGCGGCGGCCTGTTTTATCGGTCCGGCGGGCTATTACAGTCTTGTGCTTTCCGTGCGGCTTGGCGAGATGGGAACCATTGCGCCCTTTCGGTATACGCGCCTTATCTTCGCAGTTTTGATCGGATATTTCTTCCTGAATGAACGCCCCGACACGATGATGATTATCGGATCAATTCTGGTAATTGTATCAGGTGTTTACGCCATTTACCGCGAGCGGATACGCTCACTGGAGCTGAAAAAACATCCACCACAACAGGATATTTAGAGAGTTTCACGGCCATTTGCATAGCAGGCCGAATTAGTTTGCAAATTCGGTCAGATGGATTAGACCTGCCCTACATACGAGGCAGCCATGACGATTACGACAGACATTCTCCAGCCAGCAAAACCGAAACTTTGGATTCTGGTTATTTTGGCAGCGGTCGGTCCATTGGCAATCAATATTTTTGTGCCGTCCATGCCCAGCATCGCTCTGGATTTGAACGCACCTTACGCCACTGTTCAGCTCGGCTTGTCGATGTATCTCTTGGCGACGGCCGTTATATCACTGTTTTCAGGGCCGCTGTCGGATAAATATGGCCGCAAACCAATTCTCATCTGGTCGCTCTTCCTGTTTCTCATCGGTTCGCTGATCTGTCTTCTGGCTGAAAACGCATCATATTTTTTGATCGGCAGAATTATTCAGGCAGCAAGTGCAACTGGAATGGTACTATCGCGCGCGATTGTGCGCGATGTTTATCCGCGCGAAAAATCGGCAAGCATGATCGGTTATGTTGTGATGGGCATGGCTGTCGCACCGATGATCGGCCCTGCTATCGGCGGATATATCGACAGTGTCGCAGGGTGGCGCTGGTCATTCGGCGTGCTTACCGCGTTTGGCTTTATCGCACTTTTGGCCGCTTTGGTTCTGCTACCGGAAACAAATTCAAACATAGGTCAAAGTAGCGGCAGGCAAATAAGCGTTTATACCTCGCTCGCCAAAATGCCTATTTTTTGGTTCTATGTGGGCTCCGCCTCCTTTGTCACTGCCGTTTTCTTCTCATTTCTGGGCGGCGGCCCTGCGGTATCCAGTTTGTTTTTCGAGCAAACACCATTTGAATACGGGCTCTATTTTTCCCTTTGTGCGGTCGGCTATGCGTTGGGTAACGGGTTAGCCGGACGTTATTCTGAAGCCGTTGGACTTGAGAAAATGATGTCTATTGGTGCGATTTTCAGCTTTATCGGGCCGGTCATTTCTCTTGCTTTGTTTTACCTGTCCGAAGACCCTGCGCCCTGGATGCTGTTTGTACCGCTGTCGCTAATCGGTTTGGGCAACGGTATTACGCTTCCCAATGTCACGGCCGCAACCATATCGGTCAGACCGGAAGCTGCCGGTGCCGCATCGGGCTTGCTGGGCTCGTTGCAAATCGGCGGCGGCGGACTGGCATCAATTGTTGGCGGTATTGTTGTCGGCGAAACCGGTTCTCCATACGGACTATGCGCTTTGCTGGTCGCATTCGGTTTCATTGCATTGATCATAACATTGATCGGCGCCCGTATGTCACGTCAGTATGAAGCAAATTAGTGTTTGAAGTCTGTCGCTTTAGTCATGCATATTGGTGACATGAACACGCTTGATGAAAATCAATATTTGCTGGCCCCTGCCCCTGATGGCGAAGGCCTGTCGACACATGTGTCCGGCTTTGATGAAAACGGGCAGCCCGTCACCGTTAATGTGGTAACAGAAAAGCCTGTTACGCTTTATCTCAACTCTCAGGAAATCGTGACAATGATGACGATTGGCGATCATCCTGACCTTTTGGCTGTCGGATATTTGCGTAATCAAAACATGCTTAAACCGGATGATGAAATTACCGGCATTGATTATGATGACGATCTTGATGTTGTCGTCGTTCGCACAAAGCGCCAAACAAATTACGAACAGATATTGAAAAAGAAGGTGCGCACATCCGGTTGTGCGCAAGGAACGATCTTTGGCGACATTATGGACGGCTTTGACGATGTTTCTCTTAATCAGGAGACCCGTTTAAAGACATCTGATCTCTACAAGCTGACCAAAACCATCAACACCACACCTAGTCTGTACTTAAGCGCGGGCGCAATTCATGGATGTGTGCTGTGTCAGGATGGTCGGGCACTGGTTTATATGGAGGATGTGGGACGTCATAACGCCGTCGATAAAATTGCAGGTTGGATGCATTTAAACAACGAGAATGCTGGTGATAAGGTCTTCTACACCACAGGTCGCCTCACCTCGGAAATGGTGATTAAGACCGTTATGATGGGAATTCCCGTTCTCGTTTCACGTTCAGGCTTTACCGCATGGGGCGTCGAGCTTGCGAGGCGCGCCGGACTTACGCTTATTGGCCGCGCGCGCGGCAAACGCTTCACCGCGCTTTCAGGCCATGAGCGTATTATACGCGATTTGGAGCCAGCCTCTATCGCGAACGAGGAGCCGGATCACGGCCGTAAAGGCAGCAGGCATGATTGAGCATAAAAATATCATTGGCATCGTCATAGCCGGTGGCCAGTCAACCCGTATGGGCGGCGGCGACAAGACTTTGATGAAGCTCGGAGAAAATACCATTCTTCATGCTGTCCTCGGCAAATTACAAGCACAAGTCAACGAAACCGCCATTAACACAAATTCCGACGATGCCGGATTTAACATCAAATCGGTTGTTTGTTTCTCAGACACGCTTGCAGGGTTCCAGGGGCCGCTCGCCGGTCTTTTGGCTTCAATGCTCTGGGTACGCAAGAACCATCCCTCAGCGACCCATATTGTTACCGTCGCTGGCGACTCGCCATTCTTCCCCGATGATATGACAATGAAGCTGTTAGAGGCCGCACCTGACGGCAAAACCATAGTCGTGGCGGAATCAGGCGGTTTTAATCATCCGGTTTTTGCTTTGTGGCCCGTGTCTTTATGCGACGACCTACAGAAATGGCTGGATGAAACCGGTATATTAAAAGTCATGGCTTGGGTTCGTTCGCACCCCCATATCTTCGTCGATTTTTCTTTCGAAAAGGAGTTCGATCCGTTTTTCAACATCAACACACCGGAAGATTTGACCATTGCTGACAGGCTCTATCGGGAGCAACAGCCATGACGACACCGCTTTTCGGTCTTTCCGGCTTTAAAAATTCGGGCAAAACAACCCTGACGGCCGCTTTGATTGCCGAATTTACAGCGCGAGGCTTGCGCGTATCCTCGGTCAAACATGCCCATCATGAATTTGATCTTGATCAGCCGGGAACCGATACCGATAAACACCGCCGCTCAGGCGCAATGGAAGTGGTTATATCGAGTGCAAAACGCTGGGCGCTCATGCACGAAATTCATGGTGATGAAGCCGAGCCGGATTTGCAGACATTGATCAACCATATGGCCGATGCGGATCTCATTTTGGCAGAAGGGTATAAAAGCGAGAACCATCCCAAAATTTTGCTAATCGCTTCTTCCGAACAGGCAAAGCTTATGGACCGGATAAAGAATGTCGTCGCCATCGCCGCTGATGAAGATATTGAAATCAACGCTGATCTTCCCCGTTTTGGGCGCAGCGATATGAAGCAGATTGCAGACTTTATTGCCGGCTATCTCAAACTCGGGCCACAAGCATGACGACACAGCGCCAATTACTCGATGATTGCTTTTTGCATGACAAAGACCGGATGAAACATGCCGAAGTGCTTGAGACAATCGATCGTAATTTAGCGCTCATTGTTGATGATGAAGAACTGACAATAAATGATGCCGCCGGGCGCGTTGTTGCAGAAGATATTATCGCGCCGCGCAATGTGCCCTACACCGATAACACGGCCGTGGACGGCTACGCCTTCGCGCATGCCGATTATATTTCCTGCAACGGAAAATTATCATTAGGTGCATTGATTGCAGCCGGTGATGCGCACGAGGTCACATTGAAAAAAGGCGAATGCGCGCGCATTTTTACCGGCGCAATCATGCCGAACAATGCAGAAACCGTAGCAATGCAAGAAGATTGCGATATAGGTGAAGACGGCAAAATTCATATACCGCCCGGCCTGAAACAAGGAGCCAATTGCCGTAAGTCCGGTGAAGATTTGAAAGCCGGAACGCCGGTTGTAAAACAGGCGGAGCTTCTAACCCCTGCAAAAATTGCCGCCCTCGCCTCTATCGGCATCGATAAAATCAAGCTGCGCAAAAAACTGCGCATCGCAATTCTGTCTACAGGCAATGAAATTCTTGAAAGCGGGCAGGACTTCACTGCCGGTAAAGTCTATGATGCCAATCGTCCGATGCTCAAAGCGCTGCTTGACGGCAACATGGTTTCTATAACGGATTTGGGCATTCTGCCAGATGATGAAAGCGCGATCACGCAAGCCATGCAGCGTGCTTCCAAAACCCACGATTTGATTTTAACCAGCGGCGGTGCCTCACGCGGTGATGAAGATCATATGCTGAATGTGCTCAGCAATCTGGGTAAGCGGCATCTTTGGCAAATTGCGATCAAACCAGGCCGACCTATGATGTTCGGCCAAATCAAGAATTGCGTGGTCGTCAGCCTTCCCGGTAATCCCGTTGCCTCTATGGTTTGTGCAAATCTTTACGCCTATCCTGTCATTGCAAAACTACTGGGCATGAAAACAAAAAAACCGCAGGGCGTTAATGTAGAAGCCGCATTTGAAATCAAAAAGAAAAAAACTGACCGGCGCGAATTCCTGCGCGGCTGGCTGGAAGAAGATGATGCAGGGAACACGATTGCAGTAAAATTTGACCGTGACGGATCAGGGTTGATAACAGGTCTGCGCAAAGCAACCGGCTTAATTGAAATTCCTGAAAATGTAAACAAAATCAATAAAGGTGACCGTGTACGCTTTGTGCCGTTTCATACCTTTAAACCGGAATGACTAAATGACCGAAACTCTATTGCCGCACGATGTTACCAACGCGAAAAAAGACCCTGCCGCAAATTATTCGCTTGTTTCGGTCATCAACCACTGGCTTGGCGCGCTTGCAATACTGGTCATGGCCATCACATATCAGTTCGAGTTGCATTCCACCCATTTAAGCCTTGGAATTTTGCTGGCCTTGCCGTTGATCTGGCGGGTTTTGTTGCGCCTGTCACGCGGCTTCCCGCGTACACCTGATCAGCACCCGACCATTAGTTTTCTTGAACGTTTGATCATTATCGGGCTTTTAACAGCAATATTGTTGCTCGCCATAACGGGGCTTTTAATACCTCTATTGTCCGGCACTCAGTATAATATTTTCAACTTAGTTGTGTGGACCGCGCCATATTCCGGCAGTCCAGCGGCGCTGGAAATAACGCTCTCTATTCATAAATACAGCGCGATGGCCTTATTGCCATTATTCGTCCTGCATCTTGCCGCTTTCACGCGCCATGCGTTTTTTAATAAAAATGGCAATACCCTACGGATGCTAAAACCCTTACGCGGCGGCAAATAGGCTATTCACCCATTTTTTAACGACGCTCCAGATTTCCTGTTGCATTTCAACGTAAACTAATGGGAAGATCAAGTTCCTGAAAAATTGGGTGTAATTACGCTGCGGAAACAGCAGCGAACATAGTACAAGGGAAGAAAAATGCGTTTTACAAAAACAATTCTAACATCTGTTGCAGCAGTCGCGCTTTCAATCGGCGCAGCGCAAGCAGAAAGCCACTCCATGAAAATCAAGATTGGCACAGAAGGCGCCTACCCTCCATTCAACAACCTTGAAGCAGACGGCTCGCTCACCGGCTTTGACATCGACATCGCAAACGCACTTTGTGAGGAAATGAAGGCCGAATGTGAATTCGTAACAAGCGACTGGGACGGTATTATCCCTGCACTTCTTGCCGGTAAATTTGACGCCATCATCGCGTCCATGTCTATCACTGAAGAGCGCAAAGAAACTGTCGACTTTACAAACAAATACTACAACACGCCACCGGCCATTGCCGTACCTAAAGATTCCGACATTGCCGAAGCAACTGACGCTGCACTTGCTGGCAAAACACTCGGCGCGCAATCTTCAACAACGCACTCCAACTATGCTGAAGAAAAACTGGGCTCCGCAGAGCTGAAACTTTATCCGACGCCTGACGAATACAAACTCGATATTGCCAGCGGCCGTATCGATGGCGTGATCGACGATGTTGTTGTTCTCTCAGACTGGCTGGCAACAGAAGATGGCGCATGCTGTAAATTGCTCGGCACTTTGACACCTGATCCGGTAATCAACGGTGAAGGCGCGGGTATTGCAATCCGTAAGGGCGAAGATGAGCTTCGTGAAAAGTTCAACGAAGCCATTGTTGCGATCCGCGAATCCGGAAAATATGAAGAAATCAACGCAAAGTACTTTGATTTCGACGTTTACGGCGACTAATCATTCGCTTTAATTCAGGCTGCGGCGGGAGTGCGTTTACGCTTCCGCCGCTGTCATATCAACAAGTCGAAGGGACTGGGATTTGACGAGTTGGGAGCTACTCTCCTTTGGAGACACGGGCTGGGGTGATGAAATCGCCTCAGGTGTTGTCATTACAATATCTCTTGCACTGGCCACGCTTCCACTGGGATTGCTCATCGGATTTCTGGTTGCCTTGGCAAAACAGAGCCAGGAATGGTCGCTAAGAACCGCAGCGGATATATACACCACGATCTTTCGCGGCCTGCCTGAACTTCTGACATTGTTTCTTGTCTATTTCGGCATGCAAATTGCCGTCCAGCAAACCATTGCACTAATGGGACTGGACATATCCTTTGAATTCAATTCCTTCGTTGCCGGTATGATTGCGCTCGGATTGGTGTTTTCTTCCTATGCATCCGAAGTGTTTTTATCGGCATTCCGTGCAATACCCCAAGGGCAATATGAGGGCGGCTTTGCTCTAGGCATTCGCAAGAAAACCGTTATGCGGTTGATCATTTTCCCGCAACTTGTTCGTATCGCGTTGCCCGGTCTGGCAAATTTGTGGATGCTACTGCTGAAAGATACGGCGCTGGTTTCGGCTATCGGCTTGGCAGATATTGTGCGACAAACCGGCATTGCCGCGCGCGTTACAAAACAGGCATTCCTTTTTTACGGCGTTTCGTTCCTGCTCTTCTTAATTCTTGCGCTTCTTTCCTCAATCGTCATTGCCCGCATTGAAGCCTTTAGCGAGAAAGGTGACGCGCGATGAAATTTGTTGCTGCTGAAATCTTGCCCGATGAAACGCCGCCGCCCCCCCCACCGCGCCAATGGAACAATGCCCGCCTGACCGGCAATATTCTTATGCTGTTTTGGATGCTGGCGGGTATCGGTTTAGTCTGGTTTCTTTACTCTGCATGGAGCCCGGAAAAATTTGACCGGTACGGTATTAAATATTGGACCGGTCTGCAAACCACTTTGTCGCTGGTCGGAATTTCGATTGTTTTAGGTGCGATCATCTCGTTGCCGATTGCCTTTGGAAGGCTATCAAAAAATAAGATCATCGGCGCGCTGTCTTTCTCATATGTCTACATTTTCCGCGGCACGCCCCTGCTCGTTCAAGTGTTCCTGATCTATTATGGCTTGGGTACATTCAGGGCAGAGCTGGACGCTTTGGGCATCTGGATATTTTTCCGCGACGCATGGAATTGTGCGATTCTTGCGTTCACATTGAACACAGCCGCCTATCAGGCCGAAATTCTGCGCGGCGCCATTCAAAGTGTGCCTAAAGGGCAATGGGAAGGCGCGGATTCGCTTGGCATACCGCGCTGGAAAACGTTCCGGAAAATCATTCTGCCACAAGCCTTGATTGTGGCGCTTCGCCCCTATGGCAATGAAATTATCCTGATGATCAAGGGCTCGGCTATCGTCGCGCTTGTAACCGTGTACGACTTAATGGGCGAAACCCGCCGCGCCTATTCGCGTACTTTCGATTTCCAGATGTATATCTGGGCGGCGGTGTTCTATTTTGTCATTGTCGAAGCGCTGCGCAACATCTGGAACTGGCTCGAAAAACGCCTCACACGCCATCTCAAGCGTTAGGGCAATCCACCAAGAATTGCTCTAGCTTTTGTCGATCACCATATAATCCAGCGGCATTTCTGTCGTGTATTTGATCTGCTCCATTGCAAAGGTCGACGACACATCACGAATTTCAATTTTTGAAATCAGGCGCTTGTAAAAGGCATCGAAGGCTTCAATATCCGGCACCACGACGCGCAAGAGATAGTCGATCTCACCGCTCATCCTGTAAAATTCGACAACTTCGGGAAAGTCGCTAATGACCTCCGAAAAACGCTTTAGCCACTCTATCGAATGGGAATTGGTGCGGATGGATACAAAAACAGTAACACGCGCATTAACCGCCACAGGATCGAGAAGAGCAACGCGCTTGCGGATAACACCCTCATCTTCAAGTTTTTGAATTCGGCGCCAACATGGTGTGGTGGACAGGCCCACGGCCTTTGCAATGTCAGCCACAGAAGCAGTGGCATCTTCTTGCACCAATTTCAAAATTTTCCTATCAAGACGATCCATTAGGTATAACCTTCTAAAATGAAATGTATGAAAGCCATACATTAGAATTTAATTCCGTATCACAATAGAAAATCAAAGCAAGTCTTGCACACGTTTCTTCAGCACTGGCAAAATTTCTTTCGCAAACCACGGGTTGCGTTTCAGCCATCCTGAGTTGCGCCAGGAAGGATGCGGCAATGGCAATATGGCAGGCTTGCTGTCGATATATTCGCGCCACGCTTTCACCGTTTGCGTCATATTGGATTTGCGCTTTGCCCCTAGATGATAGGCTTGCGCATATTGCCCGATCACAAGAACAAGTTCGAACTGCGGCATGGATGAAAACACCTGATCATGCCAGTGCATGCGGCATTCCTTGCGCGGCGGAAGATCACTGCCATTTTTGTCATATCCGGGAAAACAGAACCCCATGGGAACAATGGCAAGTTTGTCCGGATTGTAAAAATCCTCCTCACTAATGCCCATCCAATCTCGTAAGCGGTCGCCTGAAGGATCGGTAAACGGCCGCCCTGATTTATGCACACGTATACCCGGCGCCTGACCGCAGACGCAGATACGTGCTTTGTGTGAGATCACGCAAACCGGATTGGGCTCATGGGGTAACGGCTCACCAATTGGCTCTTCCACGCAGATCCGGCAGGCTTTAATCCGGGCGCTTAGGCTATCAACACTCATAAGCTATAGCTTGGGCGCGCGCGTACTTCATCGATCCATCGGTAAAGATCAGTCAGCTTTTCATCATAGGAAATGCGCGCCACTTTTGAAAAATCAACGGCTATAATCGCGGTAATATCGGCAATCGTGAATGTATCGCCGCATATAAAACGGTGCTCTTTAAGCTGGTCATTAAGCAGTCCGGCAAAGCGAAAAGCTTTGGGCTTGTTGGCTTCGCCCCAGTCCTGAATTTGTGGTACTTCCCAATCTGTCATCGCAGGATGAATATGACGAAACGCTTGCGCGACCGGATAGAGAAATTGAAGCTCTATGCGCCGCTGCCACATTTCAACAAACGCTTGCCCCTTTGGTCCTTCACCAAAAAGTCCGCTACCAGGAAACAAAAGGTCGAAATACCGGCAGATTGCAACTGATTCAGTGAGAACACTGCCATCAGGCAACTGCAATAAAGGCAATTGTTTCAATGGATTGAGCGCAGAAATTGAATCACTTTTATGTTCGAGTGCGCCCATATCGACCGGTTTGACAGTCACGTGGATATCACATTCAGCCAGATACATGGCAACACGCCGCGGATTGGGCGCACGCCCGCCGTCAAAAAGCGTATGATCCGTCGCATCGATACTCATTCATTACTCTCCACGGTTGAAAACCAGTAACTTATCCTACGCCATAGCCCGTGCCAAATACGGCCCGATGGCCCGTCTGCCAAACCGCTATGGGTTGCACGCCAGTCCTGCGGGCGATCAAACTGGCCGCTCCACAGTCCGCGCTTTCCACGCCGCGCCACCTGCTCCTGCCAGCCATAACTGCCATATGAGACCGCCCACCCCGAAGCGACAAGCTGCGCGTTAAGATTGGTTTTGCCGACAAAGCACTCTGCCAGAAAACGACCATATTTATCCTTACCCTCCACATAACAGTCGGGCCTGTTATCGCCGATAAGCTTGCGTAAAAAATCACGGGCTTCGATGCCGCAGCGATAATCACCTTTTGCAGAACCGCATATTTGTCCTATTTCCGGCGCATCAATCCCCACAAGACGGATGCGCACATCTTCGTTTTGAAGACTGTCTCCGTCAACAACCTTAAATTCTGCGGACAACTGTTCCCGATTTTGATGCTCAAGCCAACTGGCAACAACAGCCATGACCGCAAACAGGGCCATGACCTTCAAATATCCAAATGCGCGCCACTTCTTGCGCCGTTTATATCGCTTGTTCAAATCACAAAACCTGAGAATCGAAGGGACTTGTTAACCCATTAGAAAGTATAAATTGGGCTCTGTGCAATGGCATTGCTGTGCGCAGGTGCGTTAGTTTTGTTCGATTGTGTTGTGTTGTTGAAATGATTTCCACGGAAAATCTGCCCGATAAAACCATTGTTGACCGTCGCAAGTCGGTGCGCAACCGTGACTTGCGCAATACGATGAAAAGAAATCGTGACAAACTCGCATCACAAAACATCGTTTCGCCGGAATATTCCCTCGATCTTTTAAAACTACACGCAAATGCAATCGTATCATCCGTGGTTGCAGTTCCCCTTCTGGTTGTTCTTGCATCCTTTGCAGGTTTTGCAATCGGGTTTGGTCCCGAGATTTTCATATGGGCCACCCTATCGTGTTTGATCTACTCTGTGATGGCATTGCTGTCGCGGCGCTTCTTAAATACCGGTAAGAAAGAAAACCGTAAGCTCTGGACGCGGATTTTCCTGATCGGCCATTTATTCGTCGGCCTATCCTGGGCGGCACTGACAATTATTCCCTGTACATCCTGCAGTGCGGAACCGGCCATATTTTACAAGGCAATCCTTTTGCTTATGGCAACATCGGCAACAGCAACAATTTGCTATACCTTGCCGATCACCATTGTGATTTCGTTCGCAATACCTGTTGTTGCATTTGGCGCACAATACGGCTCGCACCCAACAGGCATGTTAGCGACAGCATTGATATTTGCCGGCCTGCTGTTCTTTACCTTTGTCGCTGTCCGCCTTGAAAAAACATCGAAGTCCGGTCTGGCGTATCAAAATGAGAACCACTCTCTGGTCGCTGAACTTGAAATGGCCAAATCCATTTCCGATGAAGCGCGCCGCCGCGCCGAGGAGGCCAATCTAGCCAAATCGCGTTTCCTAGCCTCCATGAGCCACGAGTTACGCACGCCGCTCAATGCGATTCTGGGCTTTTCAGAAACCATGAGCGCGGAGATATTGGGGCCTCTTGGCAATGAGACGTACAAAACCTATGCGCAGGACATTCATAATTCCGGTGAGCACCTTTTAAATCTCATCAACGAGATACTGGATTTAAGCCGCGTTGAAGCCGGAAAATATGAAATCAAGGAAGAAACGCTGCGGTTAACGGATATTGCTGAAGACTGTATGGCCCTCATCCGAATGAAGGCAGACCAGAAAAGCATCAAAATCGAGCCCAATTTCCAAAGCGGTCTACCGCGGGTATTGGCAGATGAACGGGCAATGCGTCAGGTATTGCTGAACACGCTTTCCAATGCGGTTAAATTCACGCCATCGGGCGGCACCATTAAACTGCTGGTCGGTTGGACCCAGTCCGGCGGACAATATATGTCCGTTGTAGATAATGGTCCGGGTATTCCCGAAGAAGAAATCCCCGTTGTTCTCTCAGCTTTTGGGCAAGGCTCAATCGCTATCAAAAACGCAGAACAAGGCACAGGCCTCGGTCTGCCGATTGTTCAGGCGTTGCTGGCAATGCATGGCGGCAAGCTGGAGTTGCGCTCGAAGCTGCGTGAAGGCACTAAGGCTATTGCAATCCTCCCACGCTCGCGGGTGCTGCATGAACTGCCTGCAGAACCGGTGGCAAGCCGCACACAAACAAAACGGTCAGGCCTTCAGGAGCGGCGCAGTAAAGTACGCTCGACCGCCTGATAACATAAAACCGCTAGGCTTTATCGCTCACACCGGCCTGTTCAAACGTTGCCATGCCGCTATGGCACTGGGCGGCAGCTTTCACGATCCCTGCGGCAAGCGCGGCTCCTGTGCCCTCCCCAAGACGCATATCCAGATCAAGAATTGGCTTCTTACCAAGCTTATCGATGACACGCCTGTGTGCCTGCTCTGCGGAAACATGGCCCATTTGACAGTGGTCCAATGCGTCAGGTGAAGCGGCATGTAAAATGGCAGCTGCCGACGTTGCCACAAAACCGTCAATGATTACCGGAATGCGCTCGACCCGCGCGGCAAGAATTGCACCGGCCATGGCTGCAATCTCGCGGCCACCCAAGCGGCGCATAACTTCAAACGGGTCTTTCAGGTGGTCTTTGTGCAGTTCGACGGCTTTGCGGATCACATCGGCTTTTAGAGCAATTCCCTCCGCACTGTGGCCGGTTCCAGCGCCTACCCAATCCTCTGCCTTACCGCCATAGAGTGCGTAATAAATCGCAGAGGCGATCGTCGTATTGCCAATTCCCATCTCGCCAATGCACAGAAGATCGGTGCCACCAGCAATGCTTTCCATGCCGAAAGCCATTGTCGCAGCACAAGTACGCTCATCCATGGCCGCTTCTTGCGTGATATCAGCTGTTGGAAAATCTAGCGCCAAATCAAAAACTTTAAGACCAAGATCGTGCGCGATACATATCTGGTTGATCGCTGCGCCGCCCGCCGCAAAGTTTTCCACCATTTGCGCAGTAACCGTAGGCGGGAACGGCGACACGCCTTGCGCGGTGACACCATGATTACCGGCAAAAACAGCCACAAGAGGACGTGTGACAGCCGGTGCGCGGCCGGTCCATTCAGCCAACCATACCGCAAGTTCTTCCAACCGGCCCAGTGATCCGGCAGGCTTTGTCAAAACCGCATCACGTTGGCGCACAGCTTCGCCAGCCTCAAACGCTGGTTTTGGCAAATCGCGAACAAGAGCGCGAAAGTCATCAAAAGGTAATCCTGTAGTCACGAAAGCCATCCATGTGAAAGTGTGGTTATTGTATTCCGATTAGCCTATAGCTTTAGTCAACTAAAGCCCCATTTGCTCCAAGATTGTCGCAGTAAAGATGAAATTGAACACACCCATTGCAGAAACAGCCCGCGCTCTTGCCTTTTTGACTCGGCTGCCGGTGCCCAACAGTTATTTTGAGGATGGCTCACACGATGAAGCAATGCAAAGCGCCGGTTATTATCCGGCGGCAGGAATTGTGATTGGTCTGTTCGGCGGCGCGGCTCTTGTGATCACCGGTCTATTGCATATACCGCCAAGTCTTTCGGCTGCCATTGCAATCATAACAGTTATTATTTTGACCGGCGCTCTGCACGAAGATGGTCTGGGCGACATTGCAGACGGATTTGGCGGCGGCGCAAACAAAGAACGCCGCCTGGAAATCATGAAAGATTCCCGGCTCGGCACATACGGTGTCATTGCTGTTATATCCTCCTTGCTGCTTCGCGTGACTGCGCTTGCCGCCATTCTACAGGCCTCAGGTATCATCGCCGCATGTTTTGCGATGATTGCCACCAACGCAGCATCACGCGGTGCGATGGTCTGGATGTGGTCCGATTTACCATCCGCCCGAATAGACGGTGTGTCCGGCCGGTTGGGCAAACCGCACGAAAACGCTGTCTCAATCGCAGCTATTACCGGCCTTGGCAGCGCGTTGATATTTGGTGTTTTGGGCAGCGGCTTTATTGCCGCAACCATCGCAATCGCACTTTCCGTCACCATTATGATCGGATTTCAAAAACTATGTTTGAAAATGATTGGCGGTCAAACCGGTGATACGCTTGGCGCATGCCAACAGCTTGTCGAAACCACGATGCTCATCGGCCTTGCGATCACATTTGCAATCACTATGTAAGAATGAAGACGAACTAAAGCGGATTACGATGGAATCGCCCTGCATCCTTCTATGCTCGATTGATATGAAAAGCGGCCATTGTTTTGGCTGCGGGCGAACGCGCGACGAAATAGCGGCATGGACAATGTATACCGATGAACGCCGCAAAGAGATCATGCAGGAATTACCGGCACGTGTTGCGAAACTTGAAACACGGCCGCGACGCGTCACAAAACGCCGCGCGATGAAATCCAATGCGAAAAATGATTAAACAACGCTGTATATAAAGCGCGCGGCAACAATCAGCAAAAATATTCCGAACCCGATCTCAAGGTGTCTTTTCTTAAGGCGATGGGCAACATTGGCCCCGAACGGTGCCATATAAAGCGTGATGGGGATAATCAAAAAAACACCGATCCAATTCACATAGCCTGTTGAAAATGGCGGCAAACCCGCCTCACCCCATCCGGCCCAGATCGCGCCAAACAAGCCCGGCACCGAAATCAGCACACCGGTTCCCGCAGATGTGGCAACCGCCTGATGAATAGACCGGCCGTAAAGCGTCATGAACGTATTGTTTAATACACCGCCGCCAATGCCCATCAGCATCGATAAGAGACCGATGACGACACCGGCAAACCAGCGGATTGGGCCTGTTGGAATATCGCTGCCAAGCTGCCAGCTTTCACGGTGCAGAATGAGCCGTAATCCGACAACGGTAGCAATACCGGCAAAAACAAAACGCAATTCCGTGGATGATATACTGGCAATTACCAACGTGCCGAGAAGTACGCCGATGGGAACCCAAATAATGAATGACTTGAACACATCCATGGCAACCGCACCCTTTTTATAATGGGCCGAAAAAGACCGTAAGGATGTCGGAACAATAATGGCCAGGGAGGTACCAACTGCCAGATGCATACGCACAGCATCGTCAATACCAGCCACACCAAAGGCAAAGAAGAATACCGGCACAAGAATGGCACCGCCGCCAATACCAAACAAGCCAGCAAGAAATCCGGCAACCACACCGGAAACAGCAACAACGCCGGCCAAGCCGGCAATAAGTGTCCAATCCAAACCGGCCAAAACGCCTCCAATCTCAGGCGCTTAACTTATGCTGCCTGAGAAGGGTCTAGTGCATTGGCTGTATCTTTGCCAAGCCCATCGCGGACAATATCAAACGCATCGCGCAAAACGAGGCTCGACGCATCCGGCTTGACGGATTCATTAGATAGAATTTGCCTGAAACGGCGCGCACCGGCGACCCCCGGAAACAGTCCCACCATGTGCCGTGTGATATGGTTGACCCTTATACCGCTATCACCTGCAATTTGCCGGTCAATATAATCGCACATCACATCGATAAGATTTGCCGCGTCGAAATTGGTACTTTCATCACCGTAAACCAGCGGGTCAACTTTGGTCAGACAAAGCGGATTTTGGTACGCCGCGCGGCCAAGCATGATACCATCCAGAACAATATCTTCGCCTTTTGCCGATTCAATACCATGAATCACATTCTCAAGTCCGCCGTTCAACCCGATGAAACGATTCGGGTTTTCCTTTTTGAGTTGATGCACCCGTCCATAATCCAGAGGCGGCACATCGCGGTTTTCTTTCGGGCTTAACCCTTCAAGCCAAGCCTTCCGCGCATGTACCCAAAGCGCATCACTACCAGCCGCCCAAGACTTTTGAGCCAGCGTATCAAGCGCTATTTTTGTATCCTGCTCATCAACACCGATACGGCACTTTACCGTGACCGGAATATCGACTGCCTGCTTCATCGCTTCAACGCACCGCGCCACAAGATCCGGCTCACGCATGAGGCAAGCGCCAAATGTGCCGGACTGCACACGGTCCGACGGACAGCCAACATTCATGTTGATTTCAACATAGCCGAAGTCAGCGCAAATACGTGCAGCTTCCGCCATTTTTTCCGGCTCGCTACCGCCGATCTGAACAGCCACAGGATGCTCGGCCTTTTCAAAACCGAGCAAACGCTCGCGGTTGCCATGAATAACCGCGTCCGCAACCACCATTTCAGTGTAAAGCAATGCATGTTTGGTCAACTGGCGGTGGAAAAACCGGCAATGCCGGTCCGTCCAATCCATCATAGGCGCGATAGCAAATATCTGTTCTGAATTTTTCAATGCAATATTATTTGTTCGGATCAATCATATCAAAAGCAACTTCAGCCAAGCTGCTACTGTTTTGCAAAACTACATATTAAAAGCAATATCACAAACGCTCGCGTCGCAGTAGGTCGAACATATCTTAGGCGTCAACAGACAAGTTCGAATTTTGTAGCTCGCGTTCATTTTCAAAAACAATTCGCACAATTTTACCCGCAGCGAGGCACTAGCTTAAAGCCGCTGCTTTTAAAGGGACGGAGCGCGACAAGAAATGTTCTGCTCATACCTTTTGCACGACCTCATTGATGATAAATACAAAAAACAACTTGTAAAAAGTTGTAAACTAGATATATGGTCTTTGTTACAAATATAAACGACTAGGAGGATCGCATGTTTGTAACCCAATCGAAATTTATCAAAGCAGCAGCGCTTGCAGTAGGACTGAGCCTACCGGCACTATCGGCACAGGCTATCGAACTTCGGGGATGGAATATTCACGTTGAAGACTATCCGGTCTCCATCGCGATGGAATCGTTCATGAAAGAAGTTACCGAGAAGACAAACGGTGAAATAACCGGCAAGACCTACCACAACGGTCAGCTGGGCAGCCAGCCTGACGCGATTGAGCAAATCCGTCTGGGCGCGATTGATTTTGGTGAGTTCAGCCTTGGACCGATGGGGCAGGCGATACCGGAAACCAATGTTGTCTCGTTGCCATTTATCTTCAAAAGTATTCCGCAAATGTACGAACTGATGGATGGTGCGGCTGGTGAAGCCATCGGAAAAGGTATGGAGGCGAAAGGTATCGTGCCACTTGGCTGGTATGATGCAGGCGCGCGTTCATTCTACAATTCCATTCGTCCTATTACGTCGACCGAAGATGTAAAGGGCATGAAAGTGCGTGTTATGAGCAACGATTTGTTCGTTGGCATGGTCGAAGCAATGGGCGGTAATGCAACGCCTATGGCGTTTGCCGAGGTGTTTCAATCACTGAAAACCAATGTCATTGACGGCGCGGAAAATAACCCGCCATCATATGAGTCCACCAACCATTACGAAGTAGCAAAATATTACTCCCTGACCGAACATCTGATCATTCCGGAATGTCTGTGCATGTCTAAAAAGACATGGGACAAGCTGACACCGGAACAGCAGAAGATCGTGAAAGAAGCTGGCCGTAAAAGTGCCGATCTACAGCGCGAACTGTGGGCCGAGCGTGAAAAGGCAAGCATGGAAAAGGTAAAAGCCGGTGGTGTGGAAGTTAATGAAATCGCTGACAAAGCACCGTTTCAAGCTGCAATGGCACCGGTCTACGACCAGTTTCTGGAAGCCAACCCTGAACTGACTGACCTTGTCGATCTAATCCGCAATGCTGATTGATAAATACTGACCGTTTCGCCCGGTCTTCTCCTGAAAGACCGGGCGTTTCCAATTTACAGCAATTTTGAAAGATGAAGAGATGGCCGATCGCACGTTGATTATTGCCAGAGCCGAAAGTGTGCTCGCTAAAATCAGTTCTGCTTGCATTATTGTTGCATCATGCGCTTTGGTCGTTTTGATCGTTACATTTGGATGGCTTGTCTTTGGCCGCTATGTCCTCAATGTAACCCCGACATGGGTCGAGCAACTGGCTCTTGTTCTTATAGGTTACATAGCATTTCTTGGCGCCGCGGCGGGCGTTTATGATGACAGTCACCTGGGCGTCACGATGTTTCGCGATGCCGCTGGAGAGCGCATCCGCACAGTTATTATGGTCATCGTTGACATTGTGCTCGCTATTTTTGGCGTTGTCATGTTTCTGGCAGGTCTCGAATTGGTGAAGTTCGGTTGGGATACTAATCTGCCAATGCTCAACGTGCCCGAAAGTGTCCGCACATTTTCTATGGTGTGCTGCGGCGGACTGATGACCCTTTTTGTTACCGCGCGCATAATCATTCGAATTTCAAAGTTCTCACAACCGGCTAACGCCGAACTTGAAGAAGGGCGTTAATTATGGGCCTCGCAATACTTTTAGGTGTCTTTGCAATTAGCGTCGTTCTGGGGATGCCCGTTGCCTTTGCAATGGGGATCGCCGCAGCTTCGGCTTTCTGGTTTGAAGGCTTTCCAATGCTGATCACCTTTCAGCGCGCAATGGCCGGTGTCACAGTCTTTTCGCTCCTTGCTATCCCATTTTTCATCTTTGCGGGTGAAATCATGCTTCACGGCGGCATTGCGCAGCGTCTGGTACGATTTGCCTCCGCTCTGGTCGGCCACATCAAAGGCGGACTGGCAATGGTCAACATCTTTTCCAGTATGATGTTTGGCGGCATATCCGGCTCTGCAATCGCCGACATTTCTTCGCTCGGCTCATTGCTCATTCCGGTCATGAAGGAACGTGGCTATCGGCCAGAATATGCGGTGAATGTCACCGTGACATCTTCAATCGCAGGCATCGTTATTCCGCCAAGTCATAATATGATTATTTTCGCAGTTGCAGCAGGCGGTGGCATTTCCGTTTCCAAGCTGTTTTTGGCAGGTGTTCTGCCGGGCATTCTAATGTGTGTATGTCTGGCCATTGCCGCATATATTCTCGCTGTAAAACATAAATACCCTGCAGAGCCTTATCCAGGCCATGCCGCAGTTGCGCGCACTGCACTTGATGCTGTTCCAGGGCTAATCACGGCGGTGATCATTGTAGGCGGCACGTTGTCGGGTGTCTTCACAGTTACAGAATCTGGTGCATTCGGGGCGATATATGCATTGCTGTTGACCACATTCTACTATCGCAGTCTGTCCTTTAAAGGGTTTATGATCGCGGTAACGTCGTCTGTGCGCACCACTGCGATGGTTATGATCCTGATTGCCTTCGCCAGCTCTTTCGCCTATCTGCTCGCTCTCTATCAGGTCCCTGCCTTGCTGAGTTCTCTGCTGGTTTCCATTTCGGAAAATCCGATCGTCATCCTTCTCATGATCAATATCATCTTGCTTTTGCTCGGCATGATTATGGATATGGCTGCATTGATTTTGATTTGCACACCTATCTTCCTGCCTATCGCTAAAAGTCTTGGCATGGCGCCTGAGCATTTCGGCATCATGTTGCTGATAAATCTGGGCCTTGGGCTTTGTACACCGCCAGTTGGCACTTGTCTGTTTGTTGGCTGCGCAGTTGGCAAAATCCGCATCGAAGACGCTGTCCGCACGATCTGGCCGTTCTATCTGGCGATACTGGCTGCGCTGCTTCTGGTAACTTATGTACCTGGATTTTCAATGTGGCTGCCTGGGCTGTTTTAAGATGGAAAGACAGATGAGCAATAAATCAGCACACGTTAATCCAGACGCCGCTATTTCTAATGATAGTTACGAGCTTCTAAAGCACGTAAGCACCGCGACCTTAACCACAGTCCTGTTTAAACATGGTTTGAAAAACGTATTTCTTCAAGGGCCAAGAAGATTGTCGGCGGGTGAAAATATGGTCGGCTTTGCTTATACGCTTCGCTATATTCCCGCCCGTGAAGACATGGATGTGTTGGCCTCTTTTGAAGACCGCAACAATTTGCAACGCAAAGGCATCGAAGAGTGCCCCGAAGGCGCCATCTTTGTTATCGACGCCCGTGGAGACGCAACCGCCGCCTCAGCTGGCAGTATTCTTGCAACAAGGCTGCAATCCTTGGGGTGCGCCGGTATTGTAACCGATGGCGGTTTTCGGGATTCCCCCGACATCGCAGGCCTCAATATGCCCGCATACCATACACGCCCGAGTGCGCCGACAAACCTCACCAAGCACCACGCGATCGGTCTTAATGAGGCCATTGCCTGTGGCGGCGTATCCGTGTTTCCGGGCGATACGATTGTCGGAGACAATGAAGGCGTTGTGTGCATTCCCCTGCACCTTACAGATCAAGTGGCAAAGCAGGCCGCGGAAATGACAGTGTTTGAAGACTATGTGATGGAGATGGTAAGAAGCGGAGCATCCACTTACGGATTGTATCCGCCCACCAACAAACAAACAGCAGAAGACTTTGCGACATGGCGACAAACAAACAATCGATAGCACGTTCAGTCATTAATACTGAAAATGGCTCCGAGCGCATTGTTCAGGATGGAACACTGGCCGATAGAGCCTATGAACGCATTCTGACGATGATACTTGATGGCAGCATCCCCGTTGGCGAAAAAATGCCTTCGGAAAATGACTTGTGTAAAACGCTTGATGTATCACGCCCGGTCTTGCGTCAGGCGCTCAAGCAGCTGCGAAGTGACGATGTCATCGTATCACGTCAGGGATCAGGTTCCTACGTCATTCGCAAACCGGAAAAAGCTGCGCTGGATTTCGCTCCTGTCGGGTCCATTGCCGATATTCAGCGTACCTTCGAATTTCGTGCCGCGATTGAAGGCGAAGCTGCTTATCTGGCCGCACTTCGCAGAACTGACGCTGATCTAAACCGTTTAAAATCCATTTTACAGGAATTGGACCGCTGCATTCAACAAGGTGAACTTGGCGTCGTGGCCGATGAGGAATTTCACATGGCAATATGCGAAACATCGACCAACCCGTATTTTACCGCAGCGCGGGCTTCAATGGAAACCAATATTCTGACCGGCATGAATTTGACGCGTAATCTCTCGCTCACAAAACCGCGCGAACGTCTCGAATTGGTTCAGGCAGAGCATTACGCGATATTCAAAGCCATCAGTGACAAGGATGCAGCCGCATCGAGAGCAGCAATGCGTGCCCATGTTGAAAACGCCAGAAAACGCGTTTTCGAGGGCGACACCCCTGCCGATTAACAGTCGGCATTTAATCTAACAGGAGTAAGACTATGGACCTCAACGGAAAAACTGCAATTGTCGCTGGCGGCGGAAGAGATATTGGCCGGGCATGCGTCATGCGTTTGGCAGAAGCAGGTGCACAAGTCGCAATAAATTATCACAGCAGCAGTGAGGGTGCTGAAAGTGCGGTAAAGGAAATTGTTTCAGCCGGCGGTAAAGCCTTTGCTATGCAAGGTGACATGACAAAAGAGGCCGAGGTTGCAAAATTTGTTGATCGCACCGTATCGGAATTTGGAAAAATTGACATCGTCATGCCAGTTACAGGCGGACTAGTTGCCAGAAAAACGATTGTCGAAATGACGCTAGATCATTGGCAAAAAGTCATGGATTTGAATGCAACTTCTGCATTTCTTCTCATTAAAACGGCCTTGCCGCATATTCCTGAAGGTGGCGCTATTGTTAATATCGCATCACAGGCAGCGAGAGATGGCGGCGGCGGCGGTGCTATCGCATATGCGGCCTCAAAAGGCGCGGTGGTTACCATGACACGCGGCATGGCAAAGGAACTCGGCCCGAAAATCCGTGTCAATGCGATTTGTCCCGGTATGATTGATACTGACTTCCATAATGTTTTCACAAAGCCGGAAGCCCGGAAACATGTTGCCGGTGTGACACCTCTCAAACGTGAGGGTACGTCCGAAGACGTTGCCAATCTTGCAACCTATCTCGCTTCTAGTGAGGCCGCCTTTATTACAGGTGCTTGCGTTGATATTAACGGCGGCACACTTTTCTCATAAGCCGTCATGACAATCGCGAAGGTAAAGCCCCTTGCCTTCGCAACTCAACACGAGCGTAATATGCAGCAAATTCAGCTAATCCCAACGGCGGAACGGCACAGTTCAAATCGCCAAAACTGGCGACACGGAAATGAAATTTCCAACCGGCTGCCGGAGATTAAAAATCCGCTTGCATTCGTATAAAAACGGCGTATTAAACGCGCACCCATAGTCGCACGTGCCTATAGGTATCCGCCGTCTCTTCGATATGGTGAAGAGCACGGAAAGGTAACCGGAGCTAACCCCTCCGGACGCATCAGGGACCAACCTTGATACGTGGATATCGTAAAGCAACGACGGTGAGGGTCTCAGGGTTTGAAGCCCAAGTTTACTCGTCTGGCGGTCCAAACGCCGGGGTTTTCGAGACACCACTTTCATTGCCAAATGTGCGGCGGAGGAATCCCCAATCAAAGGCAGAACCGGTCCAATCCAAATGGACCACAATCTCGCTGCTTGTTCATCGTAAGGCGCGTCCGTGCCTTCATTTACAGGTAAGAATGTTCTGACACCGGATTATCCGGCACCTGATTTTGAGGATTGGCCACATGGCAACTGCACGTATTATCGACTTCTTCAACACCCGCAATCCGGCAACACCTTGCCTTGTCGTCGATCTTGATGTTGTCGCGGACAACTTTACAAAATTTCGCCGCGCCCTTCCCCTGTCAAAAATTTTCTATGCGGTCAAAGCAAATCCTGCACCGGAAATTCTGCGCCTTCTTGCGGACATGGGTTCATCATTCGACTGCGCCTCCGTTGCTGAAATTGAAATGGCTTTGGAAGCTGGAGCGACACCGGACCGTATCTCTTACGGCAATACCATCAAGAAAGAGCGCGACATCGCTGCCGCGTACGCACATGGCGTAACAATGTACGCCGTTGACTGCGAAGCAGAGGTGGAGAAAGTTGCCCGTGCAGCCCCTGCCACACGCGTCTTCTGCCGCATACTGACAGATGGCGAAGGTGCCGAATGGCCGCTTTCACGCAAATTTGGCTGCGTGCCAGAAATGGCGACAGATGTGCTGAAACATGCCGTTTCACTCGGACTGACCGCGCACGGCATTTCCTTCCACGTTGGCTCTCAAATGACGACAGTGGATGCCTGGGACTTGCCGCTATCTCATGCACGCACCATTTTCGATGCGATGGCTGAAGCTGGCGTGCAATTGAAAATGGTCAATATGGGCGGCGGTTTTCCAACACGCTATTTGAAAGACATTCCAACAGCCGAAGCCTATGGCTCTGCTATTTTCGATGCGCTTTCAAAACATTTTGGCAACCGTATGCCGGAAACCATCATTGAACCCGGTCGCGGCATGGTGGGCAATGCAGGCGTGATCAAATCCGAAGTTGTGCTCATTTCCAACAAGTCCGCGAATGACAATGTGCGTTGGGTTTACCTCGACATCGGCAAATTTGGCGGCCTTGCAGAAACAATGGACGAGGCCATCCGCTACGAAATCAAGACACCACGCGATGGCGCGGATAAAACACCGTGCGTTTTGGCCGGCCCAACCTGCGATTCTGCCGATGTTCTGTACGAGAAAAACGCCTATCCAATGCCGGTCACTCTGACGATTGGTGACGAAATTTTTATCGAAGGCACAGGCGCCTACACAACAACTTATTCTGCCGTGGCATTCAATGGCTTCGAGCCTTTGAAGGCTTACGTCATCTAAACAGACCTCCAGCCTATCAGGGTGCTGGCATTGAGCCAGCACCGACTGCATTTATGTTTCTGGTATAGCGTAATGAACCTTCTTTCTGCCTCGGCCAGTGCCGACTACATTTTCACCATTGGCGCGGAACATTGCGGCGAAGGACGTGCGCGCAATGCGCTGCTTGACCGTGTCATGGCACCGAACTGGCGCAAGAAAAGCTCCAACGCTTTGCGCCGCGGCTCCATGCCTTCCCGTGACCTGGCATTGGTTGCACGCGATGACTCCGGCACCCTTGTCGGCACAGTGCGGCTTTGGGATGTGGCTTCAAGCAATGGCACACCTGCATTACTGCTTGGTCCATTGGCTGTTGAATGCACATTGAAATCCTCGGGCATTGGTTCTGCTTTAATGAAAGCGGCGATCAGTAAAGCGGCCGAACTTGGACACGGCGCAATTCTGCTTGTTGGCGATGCCGCCTATTATGAACGCTTTGGGTTTTCTGCCAGCCTGACAAAAAACCTCGCAATGCCCGGCCCTTATGAACAGCACCGGCTTCTTGGGCTGGAACTGCAAGAGAGTGCCCTTAAAAACGCATCGGGTGTGCTTGTACCAACAGGCCGCAAACGCGCGTCCAACCAGAACAGGCTTTCGACCAGAATAGTCGGCTAATCAAAGGTCAGTCTTGCTTGCAAAAATATTGCACATAGCCTGCATCATAGCGATTATCTGCTCATTGGCCAGACGATAATAAATTGTCTGTGCATCGCGCCGCGTTGCAACAACGCCGCCTTCACGTAACTTGCTCAAATGCTGGCTGAGAGAAGATTGCCCGAGACCAAGTGATTCCTGAATTTTCCCGACCGGAGCCTCCCCTTCGGTCAGGAAACAAAGAATAAGCAGGCGTTTGGAATTGGCCGCCAAAGATAAAATACCCGCCACCTCTTCAGCGCGATTTTTCAGATCTTCGATTTCGTCACGTTGAACACGCAGCATCTTTATATTACCATTGCCTTATATACATTTTACTAATATACTACATTCATCCTCAAATAAAAAGCGGAGACCGGATATGTTACCTGCTGTAATGACTGAATTTACACCATGGGCATCGCTCATCGGCGGTGTGCTCATAGGAATTTCTGCGGTAATGGTCATGATGTTGTTCGGGCGCATTGCCGGCATTACGGGTATCTCCACCGGCGCTTTGAGCCTGATCGCTCCATCACAAGCAAAAGCCAAGGATTGGGACTGGCGCATTGCCTTTATAGCAGGATTGATCGTAGCGCCGCTGCTTGTCTCATTTGTTTCCGGCGACATTGAACAAACCGTATCGGACAATGTGCTTGGCATGGCTTTGGCCGGCCTGTTGGTCGGCATGGGAACAACGATAGGTTCCGGCTGCACATCGGGCCATGGCGTTTGCGGTCTGGCGCGGCTGTCGAGCCGTTCTCTCGCAGCTGTTGCAACCTTTATGCTGTTTGCGGCCGCGACAGTATTCTTACTTCGTCACGTCTGGAGTTGATCAATGCGTATATTATTCGGTTTTCTTTCCGGCCTTGTTTTCGGTATCGGACTTGTCATCTCCGGCATGTCGAACCCTGCCAAAGTACTTAACTTTTTGGATGTATTCGGCGCGTGGGACCCTTCGCTGGCCTTCGTGATGGGCGGCGCAACGCTTGTCACTTTTATAGGGTACCGCGTCATTTTGCAGCGCGAGCATCCGGTCTTGCTGACAGACTTTCAGCTTCCAACAAGCACCGCCATCGACAAGCCGCTTTTGGTTGGCGCAGCCTTGTTTGGTATTGGCTGGGGTATTGGCGGGTTTTGCCCGGGGCCTGCATGGACCGCGCTCCCGCTCATGACGCCCGGAACACTTGCCTTTTTACCGGCAATGCTGATCGGGTTTTTACTTGGCCAGCCACTCAAGAATGTTATGACAAGCGCGACTAAGTGACAGGGAGCCAATCAACATGAGCAATTCGAATGACAAGCGCTTAGAACGTCTTTCAAAATCGAACGGTAAAAACTCACCGGATGTCTGGGGAATTTACGACCCGCCAACCGGCTCGGCGCAATATGTCGTCGCGTGTCCGGCGACAAAGAAATGCGCTCTGGTCGATATCGTTCAGGGCTTTAACCCCAAAAGCTTTGCGACAGATACCATCGCCTTTGACCAGATTGTTGCTCTGGTTAAACGTGAGGGCTACCAGGTTGAATGGGTGCTTGATACGCATCCCCATGCCGACCACTTCACCGCATCGTCAATGCTCGCATCGCATTATGATGTGCCTAATGCGATTGGCTCGAAAACACGGCAGATCGCCGAGCTATGGCGCGACTATTACAATGACCCTGACGGATTGAAAGTGGATGAGCATTACACGCGGCTGTTCGATGACGGCGACACTTTTAAGATCGGGGAACTTGACGTAAAAGTAATGCTGTCTACCGGCCATACACTTGGTTCTATTTCTTATGTTATAGGCGAAGATTGCGCATTGGTGCATGACACATTGATGCAGCCTGACCGTGGTACGTCGCGTTGTGACTTCCCCGGCGGATCAGCCGCAGAGCTTTGGGATTCGATACAGGCTATTTTTGCCCTTGGCGATAATGTGCGTCTTTTCATCGGCCATGACTATGCCAATGATGAACGCAGCGACCCTGAATGGGAAGCAACAGTAGCCGAGCATTTAGCAAACAATATACATGTCAAAAACGGCACCAGCCGCGAAGACTGGATCGCAAAACGGGAAAAACGCGATGCAACGCTTCCCCTGCCCGATAGAATGCTTGCGGCCTTGCAGGTAAACCTGTGCGCAGGAAAATTACCGCCGAGCGAAAGCGATGGAAATCACTACTTAAAAATGCCGGTAAACAGGTTTTAAAGCGATCAATGCACTGGCCATGCGAGTGGCCAGTGCAGAGTCATAAATAGTAATACACAAACCATTCACCCAATCGTCACAAAAACTACATTCAACTGTCACAGGGCATTCATAGATAGCTGCAACCCAAGATGGGCTCTCAAACATCTAAGGAAGCTATTATGTCCCTTCGCAAATTACTGGCAGCCGGTCTTGCTGCGACAATGTTCTCAACAACTGCATTTGCAGAAACAAACATCACATGGTGGCACGCTATGGGCGGCCAGCTTGGTGAAACTGTCAATAAAATCGCGTCTGACTTCAACGCCAGCCAGGACGACTATAAAATCACGCCTGTTTTCAAAGGCACATATGAAGAGGCCCTGACTGCGGGTATCGCTTCTTTCCGCGCCGGTGAGCATCCAAACATTCTTCAGGTTTTCGATGCCGGTGCCGCAACAGTTATCGGTGCCAAAGGCGCAACAATTCCCGTTGAAGATCTGCTGAATGAAAACGGCGTTAATTTTGATATCAACGATTACATCGCAGGCGTTCGCTACTTCTACGCTGATGCCGATGGCAAAATGATCGGTATGCCGTTCAACTCTTCTACACCAATCATGTATTTCAATGAAGAAGCGCTTGAAAAAGCCGGTGTTAGCGCACCGAAAACATGGGAAGAATTTGCGGAAACAACGGCTCCGGCTCTTAAAGAAGCCGGCTATATCCCAATGACACAGTCGCACCTTCCTTGGATTTTCACCGAGAACTTTTTCTCACGTCACAACCTTCAATTTGCAACCAACAACAATGGTTATGATGAAGGCGTGGCAGAAATCAATATCAACACACCTGAAATCAAAGCACACTTTACTGCGCTTAAAGAGTGGAAAGACGCTGGTCTGTTTGAATGGTATGGCACAGGTTGGGGTGACAACCAGAAGCCGTTTGAAGAAGGCAAAGTGGCCGTATGGCTTGGTTCTTCCGGCTCATTTGGCGGCCTTAAAGAAAAAGTCGACTTCAAATTCTCAGCAACATTGCTCCCTTACTGGGAAGGCGTTACAAAAGAGCCTACACAAACATTTATCGGTGGCGCGTCGCTCTTCGCTATGGCTGGTAAATCTGCCGAAGAAAACAAGGCTACTGCTGAATTCTTCCAATATCTGACATCTCCTGAAGTTCAGTATATGTGGCACAAAGAAACCGGTTATGTGCCGGTAACAGAAGCTGCTTATGAGCTTGCAAAAAAAGACGGCTACTATGAAGAATCTCCAGCGGCAGAAGTTGGCATTCAGCAGTTGCAATTGCCTGCCGGCGAATGGACAAAAGGCTACCGTATGGGCTTTTACGTTCAAATTCGTGATGTCATGAACCGCGAATACGGCCGTATTCTTACTGGCGAAACATCTGTTGAAGATGCATTTGCCACGATCGAAAAAGAATCAAACGCGCTTCTTGCCCGTTTTGCCAAAACACAGGGCTAATCCCTAACCTAACGAACGGCTCGGATAATTTCGGGCCGTTTTCTATTACGGAGTTGGCCGGTTGAAGCGCGCTTCCTTTTCAAATTTATGGATGCCTGTTCTGCTGCTATTGCCGCAGGTGAGCATTATTTTCGTGTTTTTCTACTGGCCTGCATTTGAGGCACTCAAATCCTCATTCTACCTGCAAGACCCATTCGGTTTTAGCGGCACATTCGTTGGTCTGGATAATTATTTTACGCTTTTTCAAAATGCGGAATATTTGCGCATCAGCCTGTTCACACTGGTGTTTACTGTCTGTGTAACCTTCTTCTCACTGGCGCTTGGCCTGTTGTTCGCTGTGAAGGCTGACAAAGTTATTCGGGGCGCCTCCACATATAAAACGCTGCTCATGTGGGTTTATGCGGTCGCGCCGCCCGTCGCCGGTATTTTAGGTGTCAGCTTGTTCTACCAAGGGCACGGTTTGATTACGCAGCTATTTGCATTCTTTGGCCATGAATTCGTTATTGGCGTGAACTATTACGATACGGGCTTTGCATTGATTGCTGTCTCGATCTGGAAACAGGTTCCCATTAACTTCATCTTCTTCCTGTCCGGTCTGCAATCTGTGCCGCGCTCGATCCGCGAAGCCGCGATGATCGATAACCGTTCCTCTTCCCGCCGTTTCTGGACGATTACATTCCCGCTGCTTGCACCGACTGCATTCTTTCTTCTGATCACCAATATCACTTACGCCATGTTTGATACATTCGGTGTGATTGACGTGATGCTGCGCAGTGAACCGGGCAACAACCCGATGACTCTCACTTACAAAGTATATGTCGATGGTTTCCGCGGCGGCGATCTAGGCGGCTCATCGGCACAATCGGTCATACTTATGATTCTCGTTCTGGCACTGACAATTTTCCAGTTTCGCCTGATCGAACGCAGAATTCACTACACCTGAGGCAATAAAGATGGCTGTAACGGATACATTCTCGACGTCACCCCCTTCCCCGGCAGTGACCACAAAGAAACGCTTTCGCCTCAAACGTGAAACAGTTGTCGACCATGCCATACTGATCCTCGGCGCGCTGTTTATGTTGTTTCCGGTTGTGCTCACCCTCATGACGTCCAGCTATGACAATCTGGCATTTGCAAGGTCCGGACTGCAATTTGGCTGGAGCGACCAGTTTCTGGAAAATTATGAACGGGCGATGTTTGAAACATCCGGTTTCACAGGCCAGATTGACGGCCTATCCATGTTGAAAAACTCGCTTATTCTGGGTTTTGGATTTGCCATTGGAAAAATCGCAATCTCGATGTTGGCAGCTTATGCGATTGTTTATTTCCGATTCCGTTTTGCAACGTTGAGCTTCTGGATCATTTTCACAACGCTTCTTTTACCGCTCGAAGTACGTATTCTGCCATCATATGAAGTCGTACAGGGACTCGGGATGGGCAATACATATGGCGGTCTGATCATTCCTCTGATCGCATCGGCAACCGGAACATTTTTCTTCCGGCAGTTCTTTCGTTCAGTACCAGAAGAACTCGTCGAAGCGGCACGCATTGACGGCGCAGGACCGGTAAAGTTCTTTATTGATATTCTTGTCCCGCTATCAAAAACCATGATCGCAGCACTGTTTATCATCATGTTTGTTTATGGATGGAACCAATATCTTTGGCCGACGCTCATCACCACCGATGAAGGCATGTTCACGCTCGTGCGCGGTATTAAAAACATCATCCAGTCCTTTACAGACAGCAGCAGCGTTCCGGAATTCACTGTCGGCTTTGCGCTAACAATGATCACCATGCTGCCACCGGTTTTAATCGTCATTTTCTTTCAGTCCTGGTTCGTCAAAGGACTTACCGAGTCCGACAAATAGAAAGTCACCTCTATGGCAACCGTATCGCTCAAAACATTACAGAAGATCTATCCAAACGGGTTTCAGGCCGTGCACGGCGCGGACATCGAAATAGCCGATGGCGAATTTATCGTTCTTGTCGGCCCTTCCGGCTGCGGCAAGTCGACATTGCTGCGCATGATCGCCGGTTTAGAAGAAATCACATCCGGTGACCTGCTCATCGGTGACCGTCAAGTAAACGATCTTGATCCGGCCGACCGCGATATTGCGATGGTATTCCAGAACTACGCGCTTTATCCGCACATGACGGTCTACAACAATATGGCTTACGGTTTGCGCAACCGAAAAATAAGCAAGGAAAATATTGATAAAAGCGTGCGTGAGGCAGCTAGCCTTCTCAATCTTGCCGAATATCTGGACCGTCGTCCGAGCCAGCTTTCAGGTGGCCAGCGGCAGCGTGTCGCGATGGGCCGCGCGATCGTGCGCGAACCGGCACTATTTCTCTTTGACGAGCCCCTCTCCAACCTTGATGCAAAGCTTCGCAATCAGATGCGGATCGAAATTCGCAAGCTGCAACGGCAACTTGGAACAACTTCTATTTATGTTACCCACGATCAGGTTGAGGCTATGACCATGGCTGACCGTATCGTGGTACTGAACGCTGGCAACATCGAACAGATCGGCACACCGGACGAAATCTACCATCGCCCCGCCAGCGTATTTGTCGCCAGCTTCATGGGCGCACCGGCCATGAATATGATGGAAGGTAAACTGGCTTCCGGCGGCATTGAAATTGAGGGCGTCGGTTTACTTAAAAGTGACCATAAGCTTGACGCCAATTCAAATGTATCTGTTGGTGTACGCCCTGAAAAAGTAAAGCTGACCACAAAAGCAAACGGCATCACGCAGCCATTTATCCATGACTTTACAGAAGAACTTGGCGCAGCGCGATTGGTTCATGGGCGCTTAGGCAACAAGCCATTTGTCGTCAATTTGCATCAGGAAGATGAAGTGCCGCAAGGCGAGCTTTACGCAACCCTTTCGCCAGACACTCTCCATATTTTTGACACCGAAACCGGCAAAAGGCTGAGGTGATATGGAACTCTTCAGCGAAAACCATTGTGATACATTACCCGATGTACCAGCGCCTCTGCGTGAAGTAATAGCCAAAGCGCCGCGCACACCCAGTGCACACCGTGACTTGATGTCCCAAATAGAAGCCCTCACGCTGGTCCAGCAAGACTGGACAAATGAGGGTAGTGCAGAATTACCGTCAGAATTGACCATAGCGGCGTGGAACGTCGAGCGCTGTATTGATGTTGAAGGCAGTGCTGAACTCCTTATCAAACACGCTCCTGATATTGTACTTCTGTCGGAAATGGATTGCGGTATGGCCCGCACGCATCAACGCCATACGACACATGAGATCGCAGGACTCATGAATATGGGCTATGCTTATTGTGTCGAGTTTTACGAACTTGGGCTTGGCAGCGGTCCAGAACTTGAATTCGTGCAAGATGACCACAATAAAAACGGCTGGCATGGCAATGCAATTTTAAGCCGCACGAAGCCAAAACGGACAGCTCAAATCCGTCTTGATGATCATGGTCACTGGTTTTGTGCAAGCGATGAAACGGATGCAAATCAACCGCGCATTGGTGGCCGCATCGCTGTTGCAGCCATTATCCCCACCAATGCCGGTGATATCTGTGTTGTATCAACCCATCTGGAAAGTGCCGGCAGCACCAGCATGCGCCAGTCTCAAATAGACCGTATCATCGCGGCCATTGATATCTTCGCTGCCGGATTGCCCGTAATCATTGGCGGTGATTTAAATACGGGCAACAATTTGGAAAGCCATGACTGGCGCGAAGAAACATTGTTTGAGGCCGCAGAACGTCAAGATTTTAGCTGGGAAGGCAATGCGGATGGAGACACCACCCGCGAAAGCCGCCTGACCCGGTTTCCAGAGCGCACTATGAAGCTCGACTGGTTTACACATCGCGGTGTTAAAAAGCTGGCCTTGGACATCGTACCGGCTCTTGATGCTGATGGCGTTGCGCTTTCAGATCATGAATTGATACTTGCCAGGATCGACATTGATTAGCTTGATGGACGGTTAGCTTTTCCTGCCGGAGAGCCGCTTTGCAGTGCTGATATGATTATCCCACAGCTTAGCATGATCGGCAGGGCCAAAACGGCCCTCGCCATTTGACCAGATGAATTGTTGGTCATGTGCCGCAACGCCGCAAATTTCGTCGCTGCGCGTTGTGCTTATGACCTTTTGGGTGCGCGTATCATACCGCACCATTATACCGCCGCGTGGCGATGTGAACGCGACTTCACCGTTTTGTTCATTGGCAGCAATCGAACCGACATAACCGCGCAAATTTGCGGCGGTCGTTTCAGGCAAATCTACCATTTGAATGGCGCCGTTATCGAAGGAAAATTGTCCGACAAGCGAACGGCCAGCCGTATGATCACCCTCATCCTGACATGCAAACCAGACCGTGCTTTCCATCAATGCCATATGCCGGATCGAAAGCTTGTGCTGGTCGTCCGGCAGCTTGAATGATTCAATCAGCTTACCGGTCCGGATATTGATAAAAGCCAGATTGGGCTTCATCGATGCAATGTTAAGCTTTGCGCGCGGAAAATCAGGATGCGTCTCGATACCGCCATTGGCAATGACCAATGTTTGCCCGTCGGGCAAAAGCTCCATATCGTGTGGCCCGATGCCATGCGCGTCAAACTCGCCAATACGTTTGAAGCTGTCACGTGTATTATAAATGCCGATAACACCGCGCGCATTATCAAAATCATTCTCTGTGGCATAAAGAAGCGCGCCATCAGCCGAATAAACACCATGCCCGTAAAAATGGCGTCCTTCGGCCGCATTGATGATGGTCGGAGGAGCTTTATTGCTAGGGTCAATAACAGCGGCAAATGTGCCCGGCCTCCGCGCAAAAGCAATTAATTGAGCGCCGTCAGCACGCCAAACCGTATCATGCCCACGATCGGGCAAAGAATAGCGATGCAGCAGTTCTCCGTTTTCGGACATAGTCGCGATGCCATAGCTGCCATCGGCGCCCTTGAATGCAGACGCAAAAACGGCATCGGCTTTCTGCATCGCTCGGGCTTGCCCATCGTTCAACCCGGTAAGAAATGCGGCGCCTGCCGAAGCAAGAAAAGTTCTACGGTCAATAAGCATGGGCTTTTGCATTTGCTGTTAATCACCGTCCAGCGAAGAAAAGCCGGAGGAAAGATTGAAAGCCGGAGACAACTGCTCGCGCATAATGGTTTCTATGCTCTGGCCGACAATATCAACATAACGGAATTTGGCATAATCTTCCGCTTTGGCGGCGATGTCCGCAGTTGGCCTATTGATTGCTTGCAAGGTTCGTGCGGCATTTTCAAATTCAAAGAAAACGCTTTCAGCCGTTCTTACCGCGTCGCCTTCCAATGCATCTGCCAGATTTGCCGCCCTCACAATCGAATTCAATGCATCAAAGTTCGAAGCAATCACATCTATCGTATTGTCAGAGCGCCAAAACAAAGCTGATTTTGGTTTTGCTTTCTCAAAGCTATCATCCAGAAAAGGTCCAATGCGCTGAACGCGGACAATTTCAATTCCATCACCTACAATTTTGAAAAGTGCGGATAATTGCTCGCGCCCGTCGCGAAACAGCGGGTTAGTGTCAGATGGATTTTGCCAGAGTGTTGAAATGGCCTGCGGACCATCATCATACCATGCGGTCTCGATCTCTTGCGCCAGATTGGCGATATTGCCTGTGATCGCCTGAGCATATTGGCATCGCACCGCGCCTTCTTTGGAAGCCAGCGCTTCACTGCCATTGCCAAAAAGCGTAAACTCGAGTGCAAGCAGCCCTTGAACTGCAACACTTTTCTCCGACAAACTCGCAACATCGAGCGCCGTTTCATCGCTTGTGCGTATGACGTCACGTACTTGTTTCAAGCCCCGTCCGCGGCGATCGGGCCAAAACAACATGCGCTCCAACCGGTTTTCCTGCACCAGTGGGCCGAGGCGCAAAAGCTCCACCTGTCCCCAGTCTTTAACCAGCGCGCTGAACTCTTCTCTGGCCGTTTCAAGCGAAACTGTGTCGGACTCTTCACAAAGAACATTTGCCGCTGCATGCATGGTATTGGCACGTGTTTTCAACGCAGTCGTTGCCGGCCTGATGTAGTCGGCAATCACATCATGCACGATGTCATTCGCATCACGTGCAAGCCCGTGCGTTGCCGTAGCTGTCAGAACAACAGCGACAATTAAACCAGTAAAGACATTTCGCATACTATAAGCTTTCCAAAAATTCGATGAGCGCTTGCCTGTCGGCCTTTTCCATCTCGGCAAATATTTGCTTGGCGTTTTCCGCTTCGCCGCCATGCCACATGATAGCCTCTGTCAAATTGCGCGCGCGCCCGTCATGTAGAAAGAATGTGTGTCCGTTGACCATCTCGGTAAGGCCAAGCCCCCAAAGCGGCGGTGTGCGCCATTCACGTCCGTTTGCAATACCAACCTGCTGTCCATCGGCAAGCCCTTCTCCCATATCGTGAAGAAGCATGTCGGAATACGGCCAAATCAATTGAAAGGCTTGCGCTTTATCCTCGGTATCACGGCGCGTTACAAATTTAGGTCTGTGACATGAGGCACAACCGGCACCATAAAACAGTTCCTTGCCGCGCAAGACTTCCGGTTTTTCGACATTGCGCCGAGCCGGAACCGCCAAATTTTTCGAATAAAATGTCACCAGATCGATAACCGGATCTGGTGCCTCGGTCTCGCCCAGCCTTGTTTGCACACCGGTTGCAAGGTCAAAACAAGCTTCTTGTTTGGCTGTACAGTCGCCAAAAGGCTTATCAACTTCAGGCGACGAAATACCGATATCACCGGCAAAAGCAGATGCGGACTGATGGCGCACATTGGGATTTTCGGCTTTCCAGCCAAATCTGCCAAGCGTTAGTCCGTCCGTGTCCGGCTCACGTGCAATAGCAAATTTTCCGGAAATACCATCACCATCAATATCATCAGGGTCCGCATTCTTGATAATATCGGCCGGGTGAATCGCTTCCAGCAATCCCAGTCCGATCATGGGCGGCGCAATACGCGGCGAAAGGGTCGTATCTTCATGCAGGGGACCATAGGCAAGATCAGAAACCGAATATTCAGGCTTTCGCAAAGATACTTCTGTGCCGTCTTTAAGCTGCACGATCTGCTCTTGATACGTAATGACCATATGGCCTTCAGCAGCAAGCCCAGGCACAGCCAAATCTTGCAATTGGCCGCCATAAACAGGGTCCGGAATGGTTGCAGAAACAAAGTTCTCCAGCGCCTTTATTTCTTCTTCTGTTGTACCTGTTTTGCCTAGGCGCAAAAACATCGAGGTCGCATCGCTATCGCCTTCGGGCGGATGCCCGCGCCCGTCTTTCAGATGGCAGCTCTGGCATGCACGGGCGTTAAAAAGCGGCCCCAAACCATCAGAAGCCTGCGTTGATGACGGCGATGACACCCATAATTTTCTGAAAAGCGCATTGCCCAGCTTAAAGTCTTGTTCGCCTTTAAAGTCCAAATTGGCTGAAAATTGCGAAAAGGCATCGCGATTGGCAATCTTTGTTGAGGTGGCCGCACCACCCTGATTGGCTTCAAAACGCTCCGCTTTTGAAAAGTCCTGCGTTGGTTCAGTGATTTTTTCTACGCGTTGCAGATCTTTGTTTGAAAGATCGTCACGCACCGTCGAAGAAAAATCCAGATCAGCACTTTGTGCAGATAAGGGCAGACTGAAAAGAACACAGCACAGTCCAAAGCGGAGACGTTTCAGTAGCAATTTTACTCAGCCTCATCCGCAGAAACGGCATTGAGAAGTCCGTATTTCTCTTCGCCGATTTTGCTCATTAAATCGAGCTGTGTTTCGATAAAGTCTATGTGCCCCTCTTCGTCGGCAATCAGCTCTTCAAACAGGTTCTTGGAAACATAGTCCCCTGCTTCTTCGCAAATATCGCGCGATTTGGTGTAGCTGTCCCAAGCTTCTTTCTCGCCTGCTAGATCAGCTTCAAGCACTTCTTTCACATTCTGACCGATACGCAACGGCGCAACAGACTGAAGATTTGGAAAGCCTTCCAGAAAGATAATACGTTCAACCAGCTTGTCCGCATGGTTCATTTCTTCAATGCTTTCAGCACGTTCTTTCTTGGCAAGTTTTTTAAACCCCCAATCATCAAGCAAACGGTAATGGAGCCAATATTGATTAACAGCACCAAGCTCTAAAAACAGCGCCTCATTTAATCGCTCGATTACTTTTTCATTACCCTTCATCAGGTCACTCCCTTGTTTAAAGATGTCCTGAACAGCTTAAACTGAATTGACCACGATTGTCAGGCTGCAAATTGCTTTGACTTCTGTTTTTGATGCAGCGCTTTGAAAGTTTCACAGCGATCATGTTCGTGCTTCATACGGCTAAGCAAGTAAATGACTTCCGCTTCGGGAGATTGTTTTTCGCGGTGCCATTGTTCGCTAACGTCAACAATCACACCGATCGCATTGGGAAAACAGCCGCAACATTTTCCGCGCTTTTTCAGCGCATGATATACCATGCCGACAGTGATCAATTGCCATGCATCAACATCGAGGAAGCCGCGAACGACTTCCTCAATGTCATTTTTTGTAATGTAGTTGCAGCTACATACGATCATGATCGGTCAAAACCTATTGGAAAACAGCATCAGGGCTATCGAGGCTGTCTGAACCTTCAATTTCAAGTTCATCAAGCTCAAGCGCCGCAACAGCCCGTTCGATGGATCGTGTTTGAGAAATCAAACCGTCAATAGCAGCCTGTACAACCGCATTGCCCTCGCTGTTACCTTCAGCGATCATCTGGTCATAGGCCTCGCCTTCTTCAGCGCGTTTTGCCATTGCCTGCATCAAAGATACAGTTTCGCTCAACTTATCTTTCAGTTCTGTATCAACACCGGCGTCTTTTGCAGCCACAAGGTCTGAAATGGACGGGCCTTCAACCTTTGATCCATCAACGCGAGTGTATGAACCATTATAGACATTCTCGATACCGACAGCGTCGTAAAGGTGAGAATTATGCGTATTGTCAGAGAAACAGTCGTGCTCTTCTTCCGGATCACCGAGCAACAAGCCGAGCTTCATTCGCTCACCGGCCAGTTCACCGTAAGACAATGAACCCATGCCTGTAAGAATGACAGACAAGGCATTTTCAGGATTCTCGACAAGAACGGCGCGTGCCTCGCCTTCTGTTGTCCAGTTGGCAACCATCTCTTCAAGGTCGGCAATCAGCAAATCAGAAGCCGCAGCCAGATATTCCGCGCGGCGGTCACAATTGCCGTTGGTGCACTCATCGCCAGACGCATAATCAGTCCATTCGCGCGCACCGGCACCGGCATCATTGCCGTTCAGGTCCTGGCCCCACAACAGGAATTCTATGGCGTGATAGCCGGTTGCCACATTGGCTTCCACCTCACCGGCTTCCTGCAAAGTCGAGGACAGGAATTCCGGTGTGATTTTAGATGCGTCTACATCCTCACCGTTAATAGCCACTGTCTTGTTGGCAATAACATTGGCCGCATAAAGAGCATTTTCGTCATTTTCCACACCATAGGAAGCATCAACATAGTCAATGAGACCTTCATCCAGCGGCCAGGCGTTCACACGGCCTTCCCAATCATCAACAATAGCATTGCCGAAACGGTATACTTCACTTTGCTGATAAGGCACGCGAGCGGCTAACCAAGCTTCTTTTGCAGCAGCCAGATTGGCTTCCGACGGTTCTGCGATAAGCGTATCAATTGCAGCATCCAGTGTTTTAGCGGTCGCCAGAGAATCTTCGTATTTAGCCAGCGCAATATCAGCATAAGTCTTTGTAACGGCTTCTGCTGTTGCTTCCGCAAACGCCGGTGAAGTAAAAATAGCTGTTGAAGCGGCAAGCATTGCCATAGCGGTTATCGAACGTTTCATAATTAGTTCCTTCTAGTGAATAGTTGGAGGCGTCACATCGTTAAAGCGATGTGCTGCTGTTTTTGCGCGATGATTTAAAATCGATGTGAGAACTTCCGGCGGGATCGGCATCAAAATTTTTGCAGCCCCTTTTAAGATGAGCGCAAACGAGCCTGCGGCCATGACAACTTCATCACAGCGTGTCGGGCAGCTAAGCGCACTCAGGCAAAGCTCAACCGAGGCTTCATCACCGTTTTGAATACCTGAAATAAGACCAAGAATCATGGTTTCGTCAGTACAGATATTGGGTGTGTTGGTCGCAAACATATGCAGGGGACACTTCGCGCACATGCCCAGCGTATGAAGAAAATCTGCCATTGCAACAAATGCCGGACGCGCAAATTGCGCACCCAAAATAGTGCGGTACAAATCGCCGGCTTCATCCATGGGCACAGGTGATTGCGTAATGACGCTTTTGGTCCAATGACGATAGCCTTCAAGCACCAACCGCTCTGGCGGACGGCTTAGATACCGGTGTGCAACCTTATGTGTTTGTCCCTGCATTTGCAGAACCGCCATATAACTTGACTAATTTTGTCCGATTAAACACGCCGGAAAACATGTGTCAAACACTCAAGTTTAAAACAGTTCTAATCTGACTCGCTTGCATAATCGCCAGCGCTGCGAAAACTCGAAGGATTATACATTAAAATCAAGATGTTAATGAAACTGCATCATCGCGTGGGAGTTATTCAAACGACCTGCTTGCAACTATGATAATTTACTTTTCTTCACAGACGGCCGGGATGAAATGTGCAAATCAGGCACAAAGCTTTATGAAAATAGCTTTTCCAAGTCATTCAGAGCAGCCAAGGATGTATCCCTGCTCTTCTGTATTGCTGTATGATTTTCAGCATTAATCGCCGCGAGCAATTCGACAAATTGCTCATTGGCTCTGGCAAACAAAACAGATTGCTGCCCGCTTCGAATATTGTCGGGCAAAGCCGATTTAAGCAAATTCCTGAAGGAGATTGCCGTCGATTTATCGGCCGACGTAACACCGCAGATCATCTCGCGGGCACGGTCAAGTTTAGCGGCTGAAATCATAGGCGTGTGTTTTCATTTCGTGGTTACAGCGATAGGCCACAACTACATCAACGTCCCCTCGCAACCAACACCCTCAAAGTGCATTACCGCTGATTTTTACGCACTTGCCTTCTTCAACGTCATACCGGTTGCGGAATCGAACAGATGAAACTCGTTTTGATCAAGAACAATGCCGACATCTTTGTCAGCTTCAATAGACGTCTGTCCGCTAACATGAACCGTAACCGGTGTGCCATCTTCTGCAAACGTATAGATAAAGGATTCGCCGCCAAGCTGCTCCGTATTGCGCACTTTAACGACAATGTCTGATTTTGCTTTCGTGCCGACACTTAAATGATTGGGCCGGAAACCGACGGTCACCTTATCGCCAGCCTTAACATCGAAACGCTTTGCATCCAGCTTGATCGCTTTACCGGCAACCGGTTGGAAGCTCATTTTCCCTGCTGTGACACCGGTGACTTCACCTGCCAGAAAATTCATCTTTGGCGAACCGATAAAGCCCGCGATAAAAATATTGGCCGGATTATTATAGATATCCAGCGGTGCACCATATTGCTCAACAATGCCCAAGCGTAGCACAGCGATTTTATCGGCCATTGTCATCGCTTCCACCTGATCATGCGTGACGTAGATCATCGTGTTGCCAAGCCGCTTATGCAGACCTGAAATCTCTCCGCGCATATCAACCCGCAATTCGGCATCGAGGTTTGATAATGGTTCATCAAACAGGAAGATTGAAGGTTCGCGCACAACAGCGCGCCCGATAGCCACACGTTGCCGCTGCCCGCCTGACAGATCTTTTGGCTTGCGGTCAAGCAGTTCCCCGATCTGCAACATTGTGGAGACTTCGTTGACCTTCTTTTCAATTTCCGCTTTCGGCGTTCTCACATTTTCCAATCCGAATGAGAGATTTTCACGCACCGACATATGCGGATAAAGCGCATAGGATTGAAAC
>NZ_JXMU01000016.1 GCF_001293565.1 Ahrensia marina
TGGCCGGTCGGCTTGCAGCCACGTAAAATAATTCGCTAAAGGGCCGTTGCTGAAAAGCCGGTTTTAAGCGTCAACTACCGGTATAACCAGCGAGATCACCATGCCAATTCGTATTCCAAATGCCCTTCCAGCCAAAGAAGTTCTGGTCAATGAAGGCGTGATGGTGATGGATGAAACAACGGCATCGCGTCAGGATATTCGCCCGTTGCAAATTGCTCTGCTCAATCTCATGCCCAATAAGATCAAGACTGAGACACAAATTGCACGGCTGATCGGCTCAACACCTCTGCAGGTGGATTTGACCTTGGTGCGCATCGGCAACCACGTCGCCAAGAACACTTCGGAAGATCATTTGCTCTCATTTTACAACACTTGGGAAGAGATTAAAGACCGCAAATTCGACGGCTTTATAATCACAGGTGCCCCGATAGAAAAACTTCCCTTTGAGGATGTTAACTACTGGTCTGAATTACAGGAAATATTTGACTGGACGACGACCCATGTGCATTCCAGTTTCTTTATCTGCTGGGGTGCAATGGCGGCTATCAATCATTTTCACAATATTCCCAAGCACACACTGGAGAAAAAAGCTTTCGGTGTTTACCGCCACAAAAACCTTAATCCGGCATCTCCTTATCTGGCTGGTTTTTCCGACGACTTTTCAATTTCGGTATCGCGCTGGACGGAAGTAAGGCGCGCAGATGTACCGGCAGATAGCGGATTGGAAATTCTGATGGAATCGTCAGACACCGGTCTTTGTCTGCTGCATGAGAAATTTGCCAACCGGCTCTATATTTTCAACCATATTGAATATGATTCAACGTCACTGTCCGATGAATATTTCCGTGATCAGGAAAGCGGAACACCTGTTGATTTGCCTGCAAATTATTTTCCCAATGACGATCCGACGACAACGCCGCAAAACCGCTGGCGCAGCCATGCCTTTTTGTTGTTTGGCAACTGGATTAATCAGGTTTATCAAACAACCGAGTTCGACCTTAATGACATCGGGAAAGACCGCTAATGAGCAACGAAGTTACAGTTCGCCGGATTAAAAAGGCTGATTTTGAGGCCTGGAAAGCGATGTGGACCAAATATCTCGAATTTTATAAGTCGAGCGTAAAGCCGGAAGTCTATCAATCAACGTTTGACCGCTTTTTTGAGAACGGAGAATTTGAACCCAATTGCTTTGTCGCCGTTCAGGATGATCAGTTGGCTGGCTTGGTTCACTTCATGTATCACCGGCACAACTGGCACATTGCCAACACCTGCTATTTGCAGGATTTATATGCCGATGAAAACCGGCGTGGCACTGGCATTGGCCGTAAGCTTATTGAAGCTGTCTATGAACAGGCAGACAAAGACGGTGCGGCCTCTGTTTACTGGAACACGCAGGATTTCAATACCGAAGCACGCAAACTGTACGACCGGATTGCCAAACTGACACCATTCATCAAGTATCAGCGCTGATAGTAGCGCTTATTGCCCTTGGCACATCACGTCATAATTACTATGTGACATGAAACGGCGAGGGAAAAATGACGAACGCACCGACAAAAGATGATGTACAAGGCGCATTGGCGGCCATAAAGCTCCCTGACGGGTCAGCGCTGGGCGGCTCAGACAACCTCTCGGATATATTTATCGCAGACGGTAAAGTCTTCTTTTCGATTTCCTGTGATGCGGCAGATGCGCAAAAGTTTGAGGCTGTCCGTGTTGCCGCAGAAGAGGCCGTCAAAGCACTGCCCGGTGCAACCGGTGCAATGGTTGCGCTGACTGCGGAAAAAAAGGCAGGCACACCAAATCCTGCGCCTAAACCGGCACCAAAGCCAAAACCGCAAGCCGGACCGCAAAATTCACCTAAAGCAGGTGTCGAAGGCGTCAAACAGATTATAGCGGTTGCCTCAGGTAAAGGCGGTGTCGGCAAATCGACCACAGCCATCAATATTGCTCTTGGCCTTCAATCTACCGGTCTTAAGGTGGGGGTTCTGGACGCCGATATTTATGGCCCTTCACTGCCAAGACTGCTTGGCATTACCCATAAGCCGGAAACGATTGACGGACGTATATTAAAGCCGATTGAAAAGTTCGGCTTGCAGGTGATGTCCATCGGCTTTCTGGTTGAAGAAGACACACCGATGATTTGGCGCGGACCAATGGTGATGTCCGCGCTGACACAGATGCTGCGCGAAGTTGCATGGGCAGATATTGATGTGCTCGTCGTCGATATGCCCCCTGGCACAGGCGATGCACAGCTAACAATGGCGCAGCAAGTGCCCCTTGCCGGGGCGGTCATTGTGTCGACACCGCAGGATCTCTCCCTGATTGACGCGCGCAAGGGTCTGAACATGTTCCGTAAGGTTGATGTCCCTGTGCTCGGCATTGTTGAAAATATGAGCTACTTCATCGCGCCGGATACACAAGTACGCTATGATATATTCGGGCATGGCGGCGCAAAGGCGGAAGCCGAAAAGCTTGGCCTGCCCTTCTTAGGCGAAGTGCCCTTGGTGATGAAAATCCGCGAGCTTTCAGATGCGGGGACACCAATTACGGTTGAGGAGCCCGACGGCCCTCATGCCGAGGCCTATATAAACATTGCAAAAGCAGTTTATGATGAGATGAATAACGGAGCCGGCAAACGCGCCGCACCCAATATCGTGTTTGAATAAACCAGACGCAAAAACGGCGACCCGATGGTCGCCGTTTTTGGTTTTAGAACTATCGTCTTCGTTCCGGTATTAAACCCTGCGGTGCAAATCGCAGCACCAGCAACATAATGACACCCATCGCCATGAGGCGAATATGCGCCGCGCTATCCAAAAGGTGCAAGCGAAGCGGATTGCTTTCATCCATGGAAGACGTGATCAAATCCATGAACCACAGCCCGATTGGCTCGGCCTCGACCCAGAAGAACCAGATAATGAAGCCGCCCAGCACAGCGCCCCAATTGTTGCCCGACCCGCCGACAATAACCATGGCCCAAATCAAAAACGTAAAGCGCAGCGGCTGGTAGGATGACGGCGTAAATTGACCGTCAATCGTTGTCAGCATAGCGCCCGCAATACCAACCACGGCCGACCCAAGAATAAAGACTTGCAGGTGACGCCCTTTGACGTCCTTACCCATCGCTTCAGCAGCCGTTTCATTATCGCGGATAGCGCGCATCATACGGCCCCAAGGGGAGCGCAGCGCGGTTTCAGACAGATAAAGCACAATCAGCAGCACAATCGCGAAAAGACCGGCATAGCTCAGCTTCACAACCATTGATGACAGCTCGATAATCGACATGCCCCAATCAGCCGCCAACTCCTGAAAATAAGCAGATTGCTGAATGTCCACCTCATAGGGAACAGGGCGCGGCAATCCGATTACGTTTTTCACACCGCGTGTCAGCCAGTCTTCGTTCTTCAACATCGCAATGATGATTTCGGAAATGCCAAGCGTGGCAATCGCCAGATAGTCAGAACGAAGGCCTAGCGAAATCTTGCCGACAATCCATGCTGCGCCGGCAGCAAACAAACCGCCAATCAACCATGCAAAGATGATCGGCATTCCAGCGCCGCCCAGAAAGCCGGTCGCCGCCGGGTCCACCGCTTCGATGGCATCAGCAGCAGGGTCCCAAAATGCACGTGTGGCAAAATAACCGGCCACAGCGACTATTGCGATCAACACACGGCGTTTGGTGCCGCGCATGTCATAATAGCACCAAACGATAAGTCCCACGGTCAGCGCTGCAATTAAAAGCCCTACAAGCAGGTTCCCGCCGCCGACAGACCATGCAGCGGCAACAGGAGGCGAAGACACCAAAACGGCCGCAAGACCGCCCAATGCGGCAAAGCCCATGACACCCACATTTAATAGCCCCGCATAGCCCCACTGGATGTTCACACCGAGCGCCATGATTGCGGAAATCAAACAAAGATTGAGAATGGAAAGTGAAAGCGACCAGCTTTGAACCTGGCCGACAATCACAAACAACAAGGCTGTTACGGCAAACAAACTGATATTGCGAATACTAATGGTCATATTGTTTGCCCCTTAAATATACCTGTCGGTCTGACAAGCAGAACAACCACAAGAATGGCAAATGAAACGGCGAACTTGTAGTCGGTCGACAATAGCTGCACCAGTCCGTCAGGCACCCAATCGCCCGGCGTAAGATAGCCAATGACCTTCTTATAGGCGAAAGTTACCGCGATTTCCGAAAACGCGATAATAAATCCGCCAACGACAGCACCAATAGGACTGCCCAATCCGCCCACAATCGCGGAGGCAAAAATCGGCAGCAATAATTGCAGATAAATGAACGGCTTGAAGGTTTTGTCCATGCCATACATTGTGCCGGCAATTGTTGCCAGACTTGCGGCCAGAACCCAGGCGATGACAACGACCCGCTCGGGGTTCACACCGGAAAGCAAAGCAAGGTTTTCATTGTCTGAATAAGCGCGCATGGATTTTCCGGTCTTGGTCTTATTCAAGAACCAGAACAGCGCCGCCACACACAAAATCGCGACAAGAATAGAGATGCCTTGCGTTGTACGGAACGCGATACCTTCATCAAGGCCGGACCATCTTTTGAAATCTCCGGCTGTAAAGATAAACCGAACACCATCTGCAACATTTTGGTCTTCCGGCCCGATCACAAAGCGGATCAAACCATTATAAAAGAACATCACAGCCAATGAACCGATCAGGAAAATAACCGGCGGTGACTTTTGCTTACGGTAAAATTTATAAACAAGTCTGTCGGTTCCCAGCGCCAGCAATACGGCGACCAAAATACCGACCGGCATGGCGATAAGCGCCGTTGGCAAAAAGCCGCCGGTAATACCAACGCTCTGTAGCATCCACATAACAAGTATTGTTGTCATGGTGCCGAAAGCCATCAACTCGCCATGCGCGAAATTTGAAAACCGCAGAACGCCGTAAACGAGTGTTACGCCAAGAGCGCCGAGTGCAAGCTGGGAACCATAGGCCATTGCAGGAATGACAAGAAAATTAAATAAAACCGCAAGCGCGTTTAAAATATCCATATCACCCACCCAAAAACGCTTTGCGCACGTCCGGGTCTGCAAGCAATGCTTCGCCCGTATCCGTGTAAAGATTACGGCCCTGTGCCAGCACATAGCCCTTATCTGCAATATTCAGTGCTTGTTTTGCATTTTGCTCAACCATCAAGATGGCAATCCCCGTGCGGGCAATTTCAATAATCCGGTCAAACAACTCATCCATGACAATAGGCGAAACACCCGCTGTCGGTTCATCCAACATCAGCACTTTAGGCTGTGTCATCAAAGCGCGGCCCACAGCAACCTGCTGGCGTTGTCCGCCGGATAATTCACCGGCCGGCTGATTGCGTTTTTCCTTCAAAATAGGAAAGAGATCAAAAACCTGCGCCATCGTGCCGGAGATATCATCATTGCGAATAAACGCCCCCATCTCCAAATTCTCTTCCACGGACATGGAAGTGAAAACATTGTGCGTTTGCGGCACAAAGCCCATGCCTTTTTGCACCCGTGCCTGCGGCGTAAGCGCTGTAATGTCCTCACCATCCATGGTGACATTGCCTTCGCGAATATTCAGCATACCGAACACGGCCTTCATCGCGGTGGATTTACCAGCGCCGTTCGGCCCGACCACAACTGCCACTTCGCCCTTTTCAACGCCGATAGTGCAATCATGCAAAATATCAGCGCCGCCATAACCACCGGTCATGTTTTTTCCTAAGAGAAAGCTCATGCGTTCACCTCTTTGGCCGGTTTGTTTTTCAAACCTGTGCCCAAATAAGCCTCAATGACTTCCTCATTATTTTTGATTTCTTCCGCAGTGCCCTGAGCAAGCACACTGCCCTCGGCCATACAGATAACCGGATCGCAAAGGCGCGAAATAAATTCCATATCGTGTTCAATCATACAAAATGTGTAGCCGCGCTCTTTGTTAAGGCGCAAAATAGCATCGCCAATTGTGGCCAGCAGCGTTCTGTTCACGCCTGCGCCCACTTCATCCAAAAACACGATTTTTGCATCAACCATCATTGTGCGGCCAAGCTCTAGAAGCTTTTTCTGGCCGCCGGAAAGATTGCCCGCAAGCTCGTCGGCTACATGGCTGATTTCCAGAAACTCGATAACGTCATTGGCTTTTTCGCGGATTGCCTCTTCTTCGCGTCTGACGACGACGGGCTTCGTCCATGCCTGAATAAGGCTTTCGCCCGACTGGCGCGGCGGAACCATCATCAGATTTTCACGCACGGTCAGAGTTGAAAATTCATGGGCAATTTGAAAAGTGCGTAGCAAACCTTGCGAAAAGAGCTCATGAGGACTGAGGCCCGTAACGTCCTCACCATCCAGAAGAACCCGTCCGGATGTCGGCTTCAATGCACCGGCGATGACATTAAAAAGAGTCGTTTTGCCCGCCCCGTTTGGGCCAATCAGTCCGGTAATGGAACCGGTCTCAATGGTTAGCGATGCGCCGTTAACAGCGCGAATACCGCCAAAATGTTTGTGAATATTCTCTACAACGATCAATACAGCGCTCCCCAGACCAATGCGCTAGATACAAGAAATGCCCGGGCTTTCACCCGGGCAATTCCAATGAGTAAAAATACGCTTAGCGGTATTTTTCAGTTGTAATTTTTTCGCCATCAACGAGGATCTGACGGAAGCTACCGCCGCTCTCGCCGTTGCCGATAAACTCAACAGCAGTCGCGCCCACATAGTCGATGTCGCCGCCTGAAGCCAAAATCTCAAGCGCTTTGTCAAGTTCACCAGGAAGGATCTTTTCGCCCGGTGCGTTGGCAACGTCCATTACCTTGTCTTTGAAGTCAGCGCTTTTTGCAGACTTGGCAGCTTGCATTGCAAGCATGATCAAAGCCGCGGCATCATATGATTCAGCTGCATATGTGTCCGTTTTAACGCCTGCGTCTGTCGCAAGCTTCTGGAACATTTCCGCGCCTTCGTTTTCAGAGCCCGCGATTGTACCGTAAGAACCGTTCAAAGGTGCGCCGATTGCTGCTGGCAATGAGTCGCCAACCATACCGTCAGGCAAAACGAATGTTTCAAATGCACCGGCGTCCAAAGCACCTTGAATGATGCCTTTACCGCCTTGGTCGAGATAGCCCGCCACGATCAGCACGTCACCGCCAGCCTGTGCCAAAGCACCGACTTCAGCAGAATAGTCGCCTTTGCCGTCTTCATGCGCAGCTGAAATAGTGATCGAGCCACCCTTCGCTTCAAAAGCAGCCTGAATGCTGTCCGCAAGGCCTTTGCCGTAATCGTTGTTTGTGTAGGTTAGCGCAGCTGATTTAACGCCTTTTTCAACCAGCACGTCGGCCAAAACATCGCCTTGGCGTGCATCTGAAGGCGCTGTGCGGAAGAAAAGACCATCATCTTCAGCATCTGAAAGTGCAGGTGATGTTGCAGAAGGTGAAATCATTACGATGCCGTTTGCACGCGCAACGTTTTGCAAGATAGCGCCCGTCACACCTGAACAGTCAGCACCCATGATCGCTGTTACACCTTCAGCAGTGATCAAACGTTCAGCAGCAGCAGAAGCGGCAGCAGAATCGATACATGTTGAGTCAGCACGTACCGGCATAACTTCGGCACCTTCAAGAAACTTGCCGCTGTCTGTTACTTCTTTCATTGCAAGCTCGGCGCTTGCCGCCATTGTTGGCGTCAATGATTCAATCGGGCCTGTAAAGCCAAGGATAACACCGATTTTAACCGGGGAATGTGCTGCTGAAATCGCAGCAGATGTCATTAGAGTTGTTGCAGCGAGTGCCGCCAAAATCTTTTTCATAATTAGTCTCCCAATATGCAAGCGTTATAAAAACAAAGAGCGGCTTGCTCGCCCAAATCCTTCCAACCAAGTTGCCGCTTTCTTACACATTTCATTTTAATTGAAACGCATTTTCGCACGGCACTTAAATTAGTATACAATATTATTCCTGCATTTAATCAACACAGAAAATCTATAACTGCATAAAAATCTAAACCAAAGACCACATTATGCAAAGAGCTACTATGTGATTTGGTAAACGGCACAAATAACATCAAAACATTCATTCAAAAACGACCAACCCCGCTTCTGTGACAAAGCGGGGTTCGGTATTTAAGTTGCGAATAGTATTATATCTTTAACTGGAAACGGACTGCTCCGCTTCACTGCCAAGGTGTTCTTGGCGCCGTTTACTCAATAGTATCGCGGCAATGACAAGCACGGCACCGGCAATATTTGCCGCCCAGTTTAAAGGCCAGTAGCTACCGACCGCACCTAAAATAATAAGCCCATAGAGCAATGGATTGAGCGGCCCTTCTGCGTAGCGCTGAATAAGCGCGTTGGTTGCATAAATGCCAAACAGCGCAAAGAAGCCAATTTGCAAAATCTCAAGCAGTGAGCCGGAAATGAGCGGTGTATAGGCAAACATCAGCGGCACAATGTATAAGCCTTTGGCGATTTTCCAGCTTTCAAAGCCAGTGGCCATTGGTTTGGAACCGGCAATACCAGCGGCCGTAAAGGCTGCCAGACAAACAGGCGGCGTAACATTACTGTCCTGGCTTAACCAGAATATGATCAGATGCGCGGTGAGCAGAAATGTCGCCTGCATAGCAGGATCAACCAGCAGCGGACGCACTGTAATTGCCAGTTCGAACGGCATCGCTGACATCAGGGCAACGGCTTCCTCATGCAGCATGCCGGTCGCAACCTTAGCCGCGTGCGGGCTGTCAACCAGCATGAACATGGCAGACTTTGCCGGGTCGGCAATGCCTTGAACGAGCTGGTCAATAATGATGCTGTCGGCAAGAATACCTGCCAGAGCCGGCGCTGTTAGAATAGCCAGAATAATATAGGCAGCCGTTACCGGCAGCCCCATGCCAAGCACAAGAGAAGCAAGGCCGATCAGCAAAATCGCAATCACCAGCGACCCGCCGGACCATTGCGCGATCATCAGCGAAAAGCCGTTGCCAATACCGCTTGTCACAATTGCGTTGTTCATAATGCCGATAGACACCAGCAGAATACCGGTCATGATTGATGAGCGTATACCGATCAGCAATGCTTCTGAAATTTTCGCAGGTCCCATATGGACCGGCTCAAAATTAGCCCGTCCGAATATGCGTGCCGCAAGAGAGGTAAACCACGAGACCACAACCAGCGCTGCAATAGCCCAGCAGGCAGCATAGCTCGGCGTCACCCCTGACATAAGCAGATAGATCATCACGGTTAGCGGTAGAATAAAGGCCAAGCCGCCGGACAGTAATTTGGCGCGGTTTACAACCAGATCCACACCCTCTCCAACCTGATGCTTCACCGCTTCAATGCGCACGATAAAGGCAACCGACAGGAAATATAGAAAGGCCGGAATGATCGAAACAGAGACGATTGTTGCATAGGGAATGGACGTATAGCTTGCCATGACAAACGCTCCCGCCCCCATTATTGGCGGCATAAGCTGACCACCTGTTGAAGCAGATGCTTCGACACCGGCGGCAAATTGCGGACGAAACCCGTTGGACTTCATCAAAGGAATCGTGATCACGCCCGTGGAAGCCGTATTGGCAATTGCGGAGCCGGATATTGTTCCGGTCAGTGCTGACGAAAGCACTGCCACAAACGCAGCGCCGCCGCGTATGCGTCCGGCCACAACTTTTGATAATTCAATTACGAAATCGCTTGCGCCGGATGCGACCAGAAAGCCGCCAAAAATCATAAACAGCGTAATATTGGTCGATGAAATATCGGCCAGAATACCGAACATGCCTTCATCATTATACATGGTTCTGAAAAGCACGTCATTGACAGGAAGACTTGCCGCGCGAAACACGCCCGGCAAATACCCGCCAAGAAACAAAATATAGCTTAACGAAATGATGATCAGAATCGGAATCACCCAGCCCGATACGCGGCGCGAAAGGTCGAGCGCGGCAAATATAAGCAAAAAGCCTGCAGCCCAGTCCATTAAAGTAAATTGCCATGACTGCCCTGTCACAGACAGTGTTCGCTCATAGACCCCGTTTTCCGCACCGGCAACCCATAAGGCCGCGGATGCAACCAGCAAGCCATAGGCAAAATCCGCAAATATAGCCCAGCTTCTATCGGCATATTTGCCAAAAGGGCTAAGCGTTACAGATGCCAGAAAAGCAAATCCGGCAAAGTGAATAGCGTTCTGCCATTTACCTGGCTCGTTCAGATAAATATTCGTTGCGATGTGCCAGAGCGCGAACAGAACCGCAAATCCCACTACGGCATAGCGCAGCACGCTTTTATCTGTATTTTCAACAGTCAGCCAGCTTTCACGGCCCTGTAAATTGACAATAGGTTCCTGAATATCAGTTGGGTTTGCCTGACTCATGACCAATACTACTTTCTAGATTGCAGATGCTTTAAAAAAGGCGGAGTCATGCACTCCGCCTTTTGCGTCTCAAACCGGCTTATTGAGCCATTAAGCGCTCTGGAATTTCCAGACCAACTTCTTTGTAGTAACGCGCTGCACCCGGATGAAGCGGCAATGGCAGACCGGCCAAAGCTTTTTCAATCGCCATCGCTTTTGTTGCCGGATGGATTGCGGTCAGAAAACCGAGATTTTCGTACATTGTTTTCGTCAGCAAATAGACGTGATTTTCATCAACGCTATCATTCACAGCAAGAATATTCGGCTGGGCAATTGTGTTGATGTCTTTTTCCTGACCGGGATATGTTCCCGCAGCAATTGTATAAGGCACCCAAAGGTCACGGCCGCCATCCATTTTCGCAAGCTCTTCTTCTGTTACATCAAGAACAGTAAACTTGCCTTCATTGGAAGCCATAAGCTTGGTGATAGCGCCTGTTGGCGGTCCGGAAGGAATACCGGCAACCGCAACTTGACCATTGGCCATCGCATCGGCTGTCGGCCCGTAGCCGGCATACACAAGCTCGAAGTCTTTTTCGACATCAATGCCAAGACCTGAAAGCAGAACGCTGTTGGAACCCAGTGTGCCGGAGTTTTGGCTGCCCATGCCTGCGGACTGGCCTTTTAGTTCGATAATATCGCTAACCGTGCCGGTTTTGGCGTTATCAACGGCTACAACAAATTGTTCAACATTCTGCCAAAGCATCGAGACTGAACGCAAATTTGTTTGAGGTTCTGTAATTGGGCCGGTACCAGTCGCAGCGTAAGAGCCGTACAAGCCCTGTAGAATCGCAAAATCCGCTGTACCCGAACCCATCGCCTGAACATTGGCGCCCGAACCTGCGGAGTTCACAGCTGTCAGGCTGAACTTTTCTGTCGGTAACAGTTTCACTTTCGTCAGCGTGGAAATGGCTGTTCCCACAGGGTGATATGTACCACCCGTTGAAGCCGTATTTAACACATAATCTTTTGTATCTTGGGCGATAGCGACACCGGCAGTAACGGCGATCGCGACACCAGCAAGAATTGCTGTAATCGATTTCATGAATTTTCCTCCAAAAAGATAGCTTATCCCAAAGCTTCACCACTGATAGCGGCCACGTCAGGCTACAGCTATGAAGAAAAATGCGCAAACCGCTGTTAAACCCTGCGGTAATCCGCAGGGTTAAGTTTTCTCCAGAATATCGCTTTTATTCAGTCCCAGCTTCACGATCTTCTCATTCAGCGTGCGCCTGCCAATACCCAGCATTTGTGCTGCGTCATCCATTTTCCCGTCGCTGGATTTTATCGCTTTGGCTATTAACTGCGCCTCAAAAGCAGCAACCGCCTCGCGCAGCGTATCAGGATAGGTTTTATCGTCGTCAACAGCGCCCGACAAAGCCGAAGCAAATGAGCCCCCACCGCGCCGCGCCATCAATATACGCCGTTCACACACATTGCGTAATTCACGCACATTGCCCGGCCAATCATGGCGCATCAGTGCGGAAAAATCTTCCGCTGTGCTCACCGGCACGTCGATTTCATAACTATTGGCGAAGTGATTTAGAAAATGTGTGTACAGCAATGAAATGTCATCACTGCGTGCGCGAAGCGGCGGCAATGTTATCATCACCGTATTCAGCCTGAAGAATAAATCTTGCCGGAACGCGCCGCTCTCTACAGCATCGTCGAGTTTTTCATTGGCGGCCGATATTATTCTGAAATCCGACTTTCTGGTCTCAGTTGACCCGACAGGCGTGAACTCTTTTGTCTCAATAACGCGTAGCAATTTGGGCTGGAGAGGCAGCGGAATGGCACCAAGTTCATCTAAAAACAATGTCCCGCCATCGGCGCGGTCCAGATAGCCCGGAGTACCATCAGACAGACCAAACAATGCTTCCTCAAACTGGGCAGGTGCCAGAGCAGCACAGTTCAGTGTGATAAAAGGTTCAGATGCCCGACGACCCAAATCATGCAAGCCATGCGCGGCCAGTTCCTTGCCGGTGCCGGTTTCACCAATGATCAGCACATTGCTGTCCACATGGCTCAGATCAAACACATCATTGCGCAGACGCTGGATCGGTTCGGACTCTCCTATCAAAATCTTGTCGAGGCCCGTCAATTTGGACAGCCGCTCTTTGAGCCGGTCATTGTTCAGCGTTAATTGGTTGAGTTTTGCAGCATTGCCAAGCACACCCAGCAAACGGCGTGGATCAAACGGCTTTTCCAGAAATGTATAAGCGCCATCCTGAACGGCACTAACAGCCATTGAAATATCACCATGGGCGGACATCAGCACAATCGGCACTTTGGAAATTGGTTTAAGCAGTTGCTGAAACTCTAGACCGCTCATGCCCGGCATTCGCACATCGCATAAAATTACATCAAATTGCTTTTGGCGCAGCGTATCCAATGCCTGCTGTGCATTGGATATCGTCTCAACCTGAAAACCACCGGAGGTGAGCAAATCCCTCAGTGAACTCCGCATTTCACGGTCATCATCAATAACCAGAATATTGCTGTTCAAACTCATGATTGATCGCCCGTATCGCTGTGCGGCAGGTAAATACAAAACACGCAGCCACCTTTACTTAGGTTTTCTGCAGTCATCCGGCCATTGTGATCTTTGACGATCTCCGCTGAAATAGAAAGTCCGAGCCCCATACCTGTGCCCGAGGCGCGTGTCGTGTGAAACGGCTCCTGCAGTTCATCAAGCTTCTTGATACCGATCCCGTGCCCCATGTCACGAACAGAAACCACAACGTCACTGTCGATAATTTCAGTATTTATATTCAAAGCTTTGTCTTCAACACCATCCATAGCCGCGATACTGTTTTGAATGAGATTTACAACAACCTGCTCCAAGCGCAATTTGTTGCCGAAGACCAAAGCTTTTTGACCGCTTGAAGAGCAATCCATTTTAATGCCCGCGGCATCGATATCGTGCCCGACCAGCGCCATAGCACCGTCGATGACATCGCCAATGTCAAACTGCTCGAATTTCTCCATCCCCGGCTTGATAAAAAGACGCAGCTGTCTGGTTAAATTATCCATACGGTCGATGACATTTGAGAAATTGAGCAAGGTTTTCTCGGATGTTATGTGCCCGCTGATTTCCGCCGCAGCCAGATAATTCCTAAGCGCTGATATTGGTTGACCCAACTCATGCGTAACCGACGCGGATAACTGGCCAAGCGCGGCAAGCTTACTGGACTGCGACAGTTCTTTTTGCGCGTTTCGCAGCTCCTTGTTGGCAATGATCAGCTTATGCCGGTCGGACTGCGACACAGCCAATGCCTGCCGGATACGTTCGGAGCGTAAAAAGACGGCAAACACCAGAAGCAGCACAATAAACAAGCCGAAAATACCGGAAACAAGTGCAGCGCGTTCATATATGCGCCGCTCGTCCTGAAAGAAATGAACATCCCATCCTAGACGGTCGGCAGCGCCCGTTACATGAATAAAGCGCTGGTCACCAATATAGGCCGAATACGGATCGGTTTTCTTCCAATCAAGCAAGTCGAGCGGCTGATTACCGAACTGGCGTTTATTCATAATATTGATGCGCTGCTCCGGCGTAAGCGCAACCAGTGTTTTGTAAAGCCATTGTGAATGCGAGGTCAAAACAACGATACCGGCATCGTTGGACACGATTATCTTTTCACCGGCATCAACCCATGCGCGTTCCAGCCCGCTCATGTCCAGCTTGATCACAATGACCGCGACAGCCGCACCCCACGCATCCAAAATCGGCTCTGATATAAAATAGCCGGGTCTGCCCGTTGTCGTGCCAACGCCAAAAAATTCACCCGTCTGCCCGCGCATCGCTTTGATATAATAGGGACGGAAAGCGTAATTCTGACCGATGAAAGAGCTCTTAGTCCCAAAATTCGAGGCAGCAATTGCAGTGCCGAAACTATCAAGTAAATACACAGCTTCCAGCTTGGCTTTTTCGGCAAAGCCGCGCAATCTCACATTAAGCTGGTCAAGCCCTATTCCCCTTGCGCCTTCGATCACTTTTGCATCGCGCGCCAGCACATAGGGCAAATGTTGAAACCGCTCCAATCCATCGCTGAGTGATTTTTCATACAAGGATAAGCGATTACCGGCCTCCTGTATTTCAATAGAGCGAAAATAGGAAACGGCACCGAGAAACAAAAGCATCGTGGCAGCAACAACAACGACGATCAAAGTGTAATAAACACTTTTTCGCGTCGTGCGTGCAATCTGCATATCGGGGCTGGGAGCCTCACTCACGTGTCACCTGTCATTCACATTGATGAAGACTAGTAAGTGAGCATTTTACCAGCCTTGTAAACACAAGCGCGATGTAAGCCGCTTTTTGTCCTGCGGTTTTCCGCAGGACAAAACATAATCAATCGAAAATTACAGTCAGGATGAATAGCGCTCTAAAATAGCCTTGGCACGCAGTAACATCGGCCGGTCCACCATATTGCCTTTATAAAGCGCCGCGCCGGTCCCGTTGGCTTCAGCCTCTTCCAGCGCTTGAACTACGCCTCTTGCCCAGCCTTTTTCCGCACGGCTAGGCATGAACCCGTCATTAAGGAACGGTACCAGATCGGGGTGAATGGCCGTTGCGCCTTCAAATCCGAATTCGCGTGAACGGGTAATCAGCGCTTCGCGCCCGTTTTTATCCATATTAGCAACGCTATCGAGCAGGCCAAGGGGCGCAATCCCTGCCGCCCTTGCAGCAAATACAATACGCTGGCGCGCATAATGAAGATTTTCCGGTTTTGGCAACATCCCGCAAGCAGTGGCAAAATCCTCTGATCCCAACGACAGCCCTGCAAGGCGCTCGTCGGCAGAGGCGATCTCAAATGCCGCTTCAAGCGCGGCAGGTGTTTCGATAAGTGCAATCAGTCGCACACTACCAACGCTCATTTGCCGTTCAACCTCAAGCTCTTCCACAATCGCAGCATATTGGCGCACCATTTCAGGGCTGGTCACTTTGGGCAGATAAAGCGCAGATAGTCCCGGCTGGACAGCCATTTCCATATCGCGGATGGCACGGCGCAAATCTGCATTGATGCGTACAATCAAGTCAGAGGGTCCGGCTTTCAACTGAGGCCAGTAAGTGGAAAGCGTGCGGCGCGCTTCATCTTTCAAACTATCCGGCACGCTGTCTTCCAGATCAAGAATGATGGCATCAGCATCACGGTTTTGAGCCTTATCTAGAAAGCGCGGAACATTAGCCGGAACGTAAAGAAGAGAGCGCCACATCACGCAACCACTCCCTTGGCACGCAGACGTTCAATTGCTTCTGCCTCAAAGCCGGCATCGGCAAGAACCGTATCCGTGTGCTGGCCAAGCGCAGGCGCGGCTGAACGCAGACCAGCCGGTGTTTTTGAAAGGCGGGGAACAGGCGCATGAATGGCCGCTTGTCCAAGCTCCTCATCGGGCACTTGCGTGTAAATCCCTCTTTCAACGAAATGAACATCGTCCGTGATATCAGAGATATCATAAAGCGGGGCAACGGTGACGCCCGCTTCAGTCATGATGCCCATGACCTCATCACGCGAGCGGCAGGCAAACCATTGACCGACAATTTCATCGACCTCACTACGGTTAGCCACACGGTTTTCATTTTTGGCAAAGCGCGGGTCTGTAATCATGTCCTCACGCCCGATTGCACGGAACAGACGTTCGGCCATGGATTGCATGGAACCCGATACAACGATCCAGTGGCCGTCAGAGGTAACATAGGCATTGCGCGGTGATGAAGTGTTCGAGCCGTTTCCAACACGGGGCTTTGGTTTTCCACTTAAAGAAAAATCAAGCGCTTCCGGCCCAAGCACAGAAGTCATTGCATCCAGCAGTGACAGGTCAATGACCTGCCCTCCCCGTCCGGCATTTCGCGCGTGCAAAGCCATGGAAACCGCATTAGCGCCATATAGACCGGTAATCATGTCGGCAAGCGCCAATGGCGGCAACAATGGTTCGCCGCCCGCCGGACCGTTACGCGCGGCAAAGCCAGACATGCCTTCGATCAATGTTCCGAACCCCGGCCGATTGGCGTAAGGGCCGACCTGCCCGAAACCGGAAACACGTAATATAATGAGATCAGGATAGCGCTTGAGCAGATCATTCGGGGCAAAACCCATTTTCTCGAATGTGCCCGGTCTGAAATTCTCGATTACAATATCGGTGGAGGCAATCAGCTTTTCCAGAACGGCTGTGGCACCTTCCGCTCTAAAATCGAGCGCCAGCGATTGCTTGTTTCTGGCATAGGCTTTCCAGAATGTGGAGACACCTTGCTGCCGCCAAGCTCGCAGCGGGTCACCGGACGGCAATGGCTCTATTTTTGTCACTGCTGCACCAAAATCTGCCAGTTGCAGCGATGTCATATTACCGGCCACAAGCCGCGAAAGATCAAGCACCTTCAAGCCGGAAAGCGGGCCGTTATTATCTTTGCTCCACTGCGTATTCTGCCAACTCATGCCAACCGCTCGCCGGTTTGCGCATCAAACACAAATGTTCGTTCTGCCTGAATGTGAAGCCCGACTTTGTCTCCTGGCTCCAATGCGGCATCCTCAGGTAAAACAGCGACGATATCGTGTCCCGCAAATGACAGCGTCGCTTCAACGACTTCACCGGTTGGCTCAACCAGAACAACTTCAGCGGGCATTCCATTCGGATCGAGCATGATTGTTTGTGGTCTGACACCATAGGTCACCGCTGTGCCTTCAGGCAGATCGAGCGGCTGGGCAAGCGGCAATTGCGTACCATCCTCAAGCACAACATGGTTCGCCGTTTTCCCTGTCGTTTTTGCTGCAAGAATATTGATTTCAGGTGAGCCGATAAAGCTGGCAACAAATTGCGAAACCGGCTTTAGATAAAGCTCTTTCGGGGTGCCAACCTGCGCAATACCGCCTTCGTTCAGAACAACAATCCTGTCGGCCATTGTCATCGCTTCTGTCTGGTCATGGGTAACATAGATCATCGTTTTACCCAGCCTTTGATGCAGCTTTTTAATTTCCGAACGCATGCGCACACGCAGCTTCGCATCAAGGTTGGACAATGGTTCATCGAACAGAAAAGCTTCCGGATCACGCACAATGGCCCGCCCCATGGCAACACGCTGGCGCTGACCACCGGACAGTTCACGGGGCAAGCGGTCCAAATAATCCGTCAGGCCCAATATATCTGCGGCGTGGTGCACTTTTTCAGCGATTTCTTTTTTGCTGGCTCCGGCAAGCCGCAAGGCGAAGCTCATATTGTCCGCAACCTTCATATGCGGATACAAAGCATAAGACTGGAAGACCATCGCAAGGCCCCGCTGTTTGGCAGGGATACGGTTCGCGACCTTGCCATCAATAATAATCCGGCCTTTGCTGATGTCCTCAAGCCCCGCAATCATACGGAGCAATGTGGACTTGCCGCATCCTGACGGACCGACAAGCACCACAAATTCTCCCTCATGAATTTCTAAATTAATGCCAGACAGAACTTCGGCCTTGCCGTAACTCTTACCGACATTGTCGAATGTAATCTGGCCCATTTCTTAGCTCTCCATGATTTCAAAACGGCGACAGGACATTTTGCCCGCGGCACCGATACGCAAGCCGGCCATCCCTCTTTGGTGACGCTGATCAGTGGCGTTCAGTATGGTTTTACCGTTGATAGACAAAGACAGTGCGTCGTCGATTGCGGATAATGACAATGTTAACGAAGCGTCAGGCGCGGCATCAAAGTCCGCTTTCGCCAGATAGGTCGTGCCAAAGTCCTCCGCGATAATCACCGCCTGACCATCCACAATACCGCCCGCATAATAACGCGACGTTCCGCTGGCACGCGCAACAACCAGATGATGGCTGCCGGAGATCGGTGTGATTTGTGCGCTCACGGATTGATCGGTTGCGAAATGATGACCGGTCCACAAATCCGCATCACTATCGGTTTCCCCGATAATGCAACCGTCTTTTAATGACCACTTACCGCGATTGAATGTAAAACGGCTGATGCTGCCCCATTCTTCCGCCTCAATAGCAGGGTCGATAATTGTATGTCCCGTCCCTTCAATCCGCAGACGTTGCAGCTCTACATACATCAATGTGCGCGTATCGCCCTGCTGGCATAATTTGATACCAATCTCGTCAATAGCTTCATCGCCTTCAGGCAAAGTGAAGTTGATATCCTGCCAGTCATCGGGAAGCTCTGCCCAAATGCCAAGCTCTTCCTCAAGCCCGGACATAGCGCGCCGGATATAGGGCACAAACTTTATACTGCGCGGACCTTCTATCGGCTGTGAACCGCGCAGCGTCAGTGTTACTGACTGGCCGCTGGCTGTTACAGGTGAGAGCATTGGCCGGTAGCGGTTATCATCAAAATCGGATTCCCGATAAAACGGCTTCCAGAACACACGGCCTTTATCAGTTCCGGCCCATCTGTCGATCTGAATAGAGAGAGCATTCGCACTCAAGCCTGGCATTGTGCGCAAACGGTGAGAACCTTCTGCGCGAATGCCATGCGATGCACCCGGCAATGAAAAATCAAAATCAATGCCGCGAAGATAAGCCAAATCGTTCCAGTTTTTCGGCACGCTGTGTCCGCTTTGCCGCAATGCGAGCACCGTCAGGTCACGGGCAAAGCTTGGCATATCGACAATGTTCATAGCGCCGGTAACAGCGGAGGTGATCAAAATATCATTGATAGGCCGGCGGTATTTGTCCCAGTCTTTTTGAATACCCTGCAAAATACCCGCGATACTGCCCGCATTACCGGCATTACAATCGGTATCCCAGCCGCACATCGTTGTGATTTCAATCGTGCGGGGCATATCGCCCTGGCCATAAAGCAGACCAAGACAAACAACGCCCGCATTCGGGATGACATGGCAAACGCCTGTCCATTTATCGTAGCCAAAGTCCCGCTCGAGCATGGCAAAACACGAGCGCCAGTCATCAGGATGCTCCTTATGCCACGCGGTTACCGCATCAAGGACACGGGCATAGGCTGTCCCATCGTTTACATAAGAACGGGCCACATTATGCACGTCATGAATATCTGCCTGATCAAAAGCGGCGGCAGTGGCGGCGGCGACATAGGCCGCGCCTTCAAGCGCTTCGCCATCATGGGAAACACTTGCAGCAATCTTTGCCATCTTGGCAGCTTTGGCCGGAGCACCGGGATTGACCCAGCCCCAGCAATCGCTGAAAATCTGGCCGCCGATCTGCTCGGCTGAAATTATTCCGTTACGTTCAATCGAGCCGGTTTCAGGTGGCACAATGCCTGCTTGTAAATGTTCATACGCAGTTTGCTCTGTAGAAATGCCAAAGCCGCCCCACCACAACATGCCATGTCCGTCAGCAATGTAATTAAGCCAGTTTCGTCCGGCACTTTCGGGCGTCAGCTCCCCCTCATCCCATAAAGGACGCACAAAATAGAACGGCCCGTTCGTGTCATCATCCGCCGCAAAATTCCGGTAGTCGCGCACATAGCCGGTCAACTCACCATAAGTATCGCGAATACGGTCATGGTCCCAAGCCGTTGGCTCAACAGGCGCACCCAATCGAACCCCTGCGGCTTTTCCTATTATTCCTGCATAGATTTTTTCGCGCAGTTGATCCGGTGTCATTCGGCAGCCTTTTGTGTTTGTTCATTTAGTCGGCGGCGTGTCATTGCGGTTTGCTCCGCACGCGCCATGTCTTTACTGTGAATCTGAATCACAGCTTGCGTAAACTGGTCGGACAGATGTTTCAGGTTCATCTTATTTGCAGAATCAAGCAGTGCGGCATCTTCTGCATCAATAATGGTTTCGCCATGCAAAGCGCCCAATATTGAACCGGCCATCACGCCGATGGAATCCGTATCACGACCGGAGTTGATACCGTCTTCGACAGCCTTTTTGAAATTGCCGCCCGTCGTTATGCAAAACCCTAAGGCAAGCGGCAGTTCTTCGATCGAGAAAAGCCGTGATGGTTGGTAGGCGTGGCTGGCGCGGCCTGCCTTTTCCGGCTTATGCACAAGATCATCGCCCATAGCGGAGAATGGCGCTATACAGGATTGAAATTCGGCGGTCACTTCGTCCGCATCAGCACCCTTGCGGCGCAGATTTTCCGCTGCATCGGCAATGGCAGCGATAGCATCCCGCGTACCGTCATGGGCGTGGTCATGTGCCACGCGCACAATGTCTTCAACGGTTGTTCCCGGTATAAAAGCCTGAGCGATTGCGGCAGCTAATACACCGGCTGCTTCAAGCCCGTAGCTTTGCTGATGTCCCATGGCAAAATTGATAGCTTCATCATAGGCCGCTGTGGGATCACCGGCATTAACGATACCGATAGGCGCGATATACATCGCCGCACCGCAGTTCACCATATTGCCGACACCGCCCTGGCGGGGATCACAACCTGACAATTGGTGGCGCTGGAATATCCACTTTTCCGGATAGAACAACCGCTCGATCAACGGTGCCTCACGTTGTAATTCAGGCACCCAATAACGCTCCCAAGTTATTTCACGAACCATACCGTTGCCCATGTCCCAGGCATCCAGATGCCGCAACTCACGTTGGTAAATCCGCATCAAGGCAAGTGTCATCGCTGTGTCGTCTGTGACAATGCCGTTACCGCGAACACGTCCCTGCCGCGCCGCTTCGCTTTGCCCGTCACGGTGCCACTTGGTGCGCAACGATGTCACTCTGCCATAACGTTCACGGATCTGGGCCGCCGAGAGCTTTTCAACAGGTGCGCCCAAGGCGTCGCCATAGGCGACCCCATGGACGACTGCGCGGACACGGCCCCGCAACGCGGAGCCGTTCTGATTTTCAGTCACATTCATTTAAGTGCCTCTCGAGCATATTCAGTCATTGCCTTACCGCCTGCATCCATCCAGCCTTGAACAAATGCGTCCCAGTCTGTTTCTGTGGAAAGCTCGCCGGACACGAACCGGAAAACGGATGTGCGGTAATAGGTTTCAGCACCGTCGACTGCCGCGGCCAATTCTGCAGGCCACACAAAGGCATTGTCCGGACGGAAATGTGTAACACCCTGATCCAAGGCTGACTGGGCCAACGGTGAAAGCGCATTGATCGGAGGTGTATATTCTGAAGGATCGGAAATGATAAAGCGCGGATACCATGCACCGAATTTCTCGGTCGCTGTCAGCGTATCACCCTCGCGCGTGTAATGCGTGCCTTCAAATCCGAGGCGATCAAGAAATTGACCATCAGGGCTGGCCACAAAATCAAGAAAGGCCATCACAGCTTCAGTCTGTTCGGTAGTTACCGGAATGGCAAAACCGCGGCTTTCTTTGGACACGTCCACGGCCTGCAAACCGGCTGCAGGTTCCAACAAGGTCAGTTCCGCACCGGGGTTAACCTGCGCCATTTTGGTTTCATAGATTCCGATAACCGGACCGGCTGTGCCCATCACGACACCGACTTGTCCGGTATAAAACTTATCTTCTTTGACTTCCCAGTTTGATGTCACAAATTCCGGATCAAGAATGCCATCGGCAAACAATTTTGAATACCAAGCCAGTTTCTCGCGCTCGGCATCGCTGACACGTGAGTTTATCCATTCACCGGCATCATTCTTCATCCATGTTGCTTCGACACCGAAAGCAGGGTCAAAAACAGCATCCAATTCGCTTGTATTGTTCGGCGCGATAATGCCGTATTTTACAGTTGTGTCACCGATTTCAGTACCCGGAATAGCGCGCAGCAACGCGTCCCAGCTTTCCAGATCGGTTGGCGCAGGCTTGCCTGTAGCCGCCAGCAAATCCGCCCGCATGACCGCTGCTTTGGTGCGTGGCGGGTAAACATAAAGAAGGTAAGGATAGTTTGCCAAACGCGCTTCATTGTGCGGCCACAACGCATCTTTTAGATATGTTGTTTTCTCAATCAGCGGGTTCAGATCCTGCAAAACACCTTGCTGCGCAATTTGCTCGTCACCGCCCTGAAAATAAATCAGATCGGGAATATCGCCGGACAGCAGCATAAGATTAAGTTTCTCGGCATATCCTTCTGATGGTAGATCAACAATTGTAATATCGATATCGTGGCCCTGACTGCGAAGGCCCTCTTCAATTCTTTCAATGTGTGCAACATCTTCCGGATTGGATGTCAGCAAATCCTTCATCACAATTCGTATATCGCCACTGGCTGCAAACGCTGCAGACGGCAATGCGGCAAGCATTGATAAGGTGGAGATCGCAGCCAGCAAAGTGCGGCGTGTTAATTTGAATTTTTGCATCTTGGTTCCTCCCTTTGATGCGGTTACTTAACGGCGCCGGACATGGTGCCTTTGGTGAAATAGCGAAGAATTAAAGGGTAGATCGCAAGCACCGGCAGGATGGTGAAAAGGATCATGCCTGCGCGAAACGACTTGAAATCAATCTGGCTTGCGCCGGTGTAATTGTTCATGGCCTCCAGCCCGACAATCGCGGCCTTATCGCCAACCAGAACGAACTGGCGCAGAACCACCTGCAACGGCCATTTGTCCTGATCATTGAAATAGATCATCGGGCGCAGGAAATCGTTCCAGTGATAGACGACGTAGAAAAGTGTGATTGTTGCCAGTGCCGGCTTTGCCAGTGGCAACACAACACGCCAGAAAATCTGGAACGGATTGGCGCCATCCAGTTCGGCCGCTTCAATCAGTTCATTTGGAATTTCTTCAAAGAACCGGATGAGAATAATCAAGTACCATGCGTTCACCATTTTAAAAATGATCACCGCCGCATATTCATCCAAAAGGCCCAGCCTGCGCATGACGAAATAATCAGGAATGATGCCCGGCTCAAAGACGATCGTCACAAGCACCAAAATGAAAATGGTTCGGCGAAAAGGCAGGTTTTTGCGCGACAGTGCCCATGCCATTAACGCGGTACACGTCACATTGAGAACCGTTCCTGTCAGCGTAATAAAAAAGGAATTGATCAACCCGCGCTGCACGGCTGGATGATTTGCAAGCAATGTCCAAATATCAAATGATAAGCCATCGGGAATGACCGCAAGGCCGCTCATTCCCGGTGCATTGGCCGGCTCGGTTAGCGATATTGCCAGAAGGTTTAATATTGGCTGGACAGTGATCACGACCAGTGCCAGCAACACCGATACGATGATGACACTTTCCGCGCGTTCCAGACCTGTACGGTTTTGTGATGCCATTACCAGACTCCTTTTCCGGTAAGACGTTTGGACAGAAAATGAGCACTCAGCATCATGACCATGCCAATCACGCCTTTAAACAAGCCTGCCGCGGTCGCCAGACTGAACTGGCCACCCGTGATGCCAAGACGAAAGACGTAAGTGTCGATGATATCGATTTTGTCCTGAATGGCGTCATTGGTGAGGTTGAAAACCTGATCGAAACCGGCATTCAGAAACAGCCCGACATTTAAAATGAAAAGCGTTGCGATGGTCGGCACGATACCCGGCAAAGTGATGTGGCGCATTTTGTGCCAGCGGCTGGCACCATCCATTTCCGCAGCCTCGTAAAGCTGAGGGTCAATGGACATGATCGCGGCAAAATAAAGTAGTGAATCCCAACCGGCACTGCGCCAAGCTTCGGACCACACAAGCACCCAGCGGATAGAGCCGGAATCGGTCATATAGCCACGGCGTTCCAGACCAACCAGATCCCGCAGATCATTGATCGCACCGTCAGCAGGCGATAACGCGCCAATAAAGATGCCGGCTATCACAACCCATGACAGAAAATGTGGAAGATAAATCACCGACTGCACACTTTGGCGAAAACGGGGACTGCGCACTTCATTGATCAACAGCGCAAGCAATATTGGAAGCGGAAATACGAAAGCGATCTTCATCGCCGAGATGATCAGCGTATTCAGCAACACTTCGACAAATGCAGGTGACGCAAAAAGCTGAACAAAATGCTTCAGGCCAACCCAGACATTCGGACCAATAATGCGTAAATCCTCAAAAGCTAACTTGGCCTCCCAGATCGGGAGATAATGGAATACCGCGAAGTAAATCAGTCCCGGAGCCATCATAAGATAATAAGGCCACCACTTTTGAAAGTTATCCTTAAATTCGGCAGTGCGCGGCTCGCGGAAATCATCCGACCAGTCTTCATTGAGCGCACTGCCTACAGCCGAAACCACCCGACTGGGAACCTTCCCATGATGCGGCGAATTTATTTTGTCATAGGTGTGCTGCGCCATAATAGTTTAATCCATCAATGCCGGTTGTGGCTCGTTTACACGTGCAGGCAATGTACCGCGCTCATAAAGCGTGCAAGGTAAAGTCATGCGATCGCCCTGCCCGCCTTCAATGCGCTGCATCAGCAGGCGAAACGCTTCATCACCGATTTGCCGCGAAGGTTTAGCAACTGTGGTAAGTGCCGGCGTGGTCACCTCGCCGGCGGCAATGCCGTCGAAACCCAAAACAGCGACATCATCCGGACAGCTCAAACCTTTGTTACGTAAAGCCTGCATGGCACCAAGCGCCATCAGATCATTGGCTGCAAAAACGGCCCTTGGCACGGCATGTGTCGCCAGAATGCGTTCAAGCGCCGCGCGGCCGCCATCAACATTATACTCGCCATTCTCGACAATAAGACCACTGCAATCAACATTACGCTTGGCAGCCCAGCGCCGCACCGCCTGCAAGAATCGCTCGCTCGCACTTCGCTCATTGTCGCCAACAAGAAAAACAGGCAGCCCAAGCCCGCTGGATGCCAAACGATCCAAACCGAGCGCCACCCCCTGCTCAATATCACTGGACACAGACGCCATATCAGGAAACCGGCTTGCCGAAGACCCGATAAGAACAATCGGGAGATTGAACTGTTCGATATCCTCCAGCCCGTCACGCACAGGATTTATGATTGCGCCATCAACCCGCGACTTTACAAGTGCCTGCAAATGCTGTTTCTCGCGCACAGGATCCCAATCAGAGCTAAAAATCAAAATCGACGTGCCTTCGTTGACAGCAGCATCCTGCGCGCCGCGCGCTACATCGGCCCAAAACGGGTTAGCTATATCAGGGATCACAAGTGCCACCACGCCAGTGCGGCCGGAGCGCAAGCTACGGGCTATCTCGTTGCGCTGATAACCGGTTTCGGCGACAATCTCCGCCACTTTCTTTTTGGCATTTTCAGAAATATTCGGTGCGCCCGACAACACACGCGACACTGTACTCTTTGACAGGCCGGATAGACGTGCGACGTCTAAAATTGTCATATTTTGCGGGCGTTTCGTCATGTTTTTCTGAGCCCTCCCCGAACTCGATGCACCATCGTTAGCACATCTATGGGAAGGTTCCCAGTCTTTTTTACAATTTTGTCACATTCCAATCTGCAGACGCCTCTGCGCCCTTATATTTATACCTAAATAAGAACCGGAATTTCTAAAAAACACTGGCATCAGCCGCTGCAAAACATCGCTTCAATGAAAGCAACATCTTGCCAATTGTCATGAAAAGTCTAATGCTATTGTCATGACAGACTGGCCTCCTTTAAAATCAAGTTTGAAGCGCCCGCACTACCGTTCGCTCATGAGCGCCATCGAAACAGCGATTAATAATGGCGCTCTTAAACCCGGTGAACGTTTACCCACACATCGTGAATTATCCTATCAATTGGGCCTTAGCGTACAGACGGTGAGCCGTGCCTATGCACGGTTGGTGGAAGCCGGACAGATTGTCGGTGAAGTCGGGCGCGGAAGCTTTGTAAGGCGCGCCGAGGGCGACGATCCGCTTCCGTTTCCATCGCAGCGTGTTATGCGCGGCACGCTTGACTTGGCATTGCTTAGACCGGTCGTTGGCGACATTCACAAGGCCGCGATGAAAACTGCTCTTCGCAGTTTGGCAAGGGACATGCCGGAAGAGTTTCTTGCGTCATTTCGCGCTTCAACGCTTGTAAGCAGGCACACGGCCATAATGGACAATTGGCTGTCTTTGTGCGGAATAAAAAATCAGGATCAGGTTATTATCCCTACAAATGGCAACACCTCGGCGATGACAGTTGCATTGATGAGTGTTGCACGCAGCGGCGACTTGATCGTTACGGAAAAAATGGGGCACCATACCCTGCCCGCACTATGCCGAAGCTTGGGCCTGCGCCTTGCCGGACTTGAAATGGACGAACAGGGCATCATACCGGCGGCACTGGACGCCGCCTGTCAGGCCGACACTGTAAAAGCCCTGTATATCATGCCAAATACGGGCGTTACCGCCAATTTTATGAGCGAAGAAAGACGCCGCGTGCTTGTATCAGTAGCAAGACGCCACGAAATATCAATCATTGAAAATGACGGCTGGGGGCCGCTTAATATGTCCGCCGTGCCGCCTCTTGCAACCCTTGCCCCCGAACGCTGTTTCTATTTTACAAGCCTGACCAAATGTCTTGTTCCCGGCCTGCGTGTCGGCTTTCTCGTAGCCCCCAGACAAATTGCAACATTGGTCGAAGAACGGCACATGGTGACCAACTGGACGGCGACCCCTTTAATGCTGGAAATCGCTGCATTGTGGATACGCGAAGGCACGGCCCTGACGCTTTTGGAGTGGCAGAGAAACGCTTTGATGGCACGCGGCCAGATTGCACGAAATGTATTGAGTGACTTTGATATCAAGATTGCACCATCATGCCTGATGGCATGGTTGCCATGCGCAGATATCGGCTCTGAAGCACGCCTTGTCGAAGGGGCCCGCAATCTAAATATTCACATCGCGCCAGGCTCAACCTTTTCAATCGGGCCCCTTGCCTCAAAACCGGGTGCACGGATTTCACTTGGCTCAAAAAGCCCCGAAGAATTGCGTCGAGGTCTCGAAATCTTGAGCGGTCTACTCTCGTAAATAGTGACCGGCCTTACAAAATACTCACATTGTAATGATTTAATATAATCATTGACTCTACTTTGTAATGATATCACCTTCGCCTGAAGTGCCCTGCCTTAACGGCATGGGCTTCTTAAATTCGAAAGTGAGGAATTATTAAATGCGATTGAACCAGAAAGCCGTTATTGCAGGCATTACCCTTTTTGCATCTGCGAGCACAGTTCACGCAGATACTTGGCGCTATGCACACGAAGAAGCCGCTACTGAAGTGCAAGGCGTGTTTGCTCAAAAATTCAAAGAAGAAATCGAAGCGAATTCCGATCATACATTACAGTTGTTCCCATTTGGCACACTTGGCGAAAGTGCGGACATCATGGAACAGGCGCAGGCCGGAATTTTGCAATTCGTCAATCAGTCACCAGGCTTTACAGGTGCATTGATTCCCGAAGCGCAGGTATTTTTCGTCCCTTACCTCTTGCCGCAGGATGAAGAAACGCTTCAGGAATTCTTCCGCAATTCCAAAGCCATCAATGAACTTTTCCCGCCTCTATATGCCGAGCAGGGCTTGGAACTGCTCACAATGTATCCGGAAGGCGAGGTCTGCATGACCACGAAGGAACCGGTACGTTCTCCTGCAGATCTGGAAGGCGTGAAGTTTCGCGTTATGACCAACCCTCTATTGGTTGAAAGCTACAGCGCCTTTGGCGCCACGCCGACACCACTGCCTTGGGGCGAGGTCTATGGCGCAATGCAAACGGGCATTATTCAAGGTCAGGAAAACCCGCGTTTCTTCCTTGATTCAACAAAAATGTATGAAGTCACAGACGTGATTACATGCATCGGCCATAACAACTTCACCACTGCCGCCATGGCAAACAAGGAGTTTTATGACGGTCTGAGCGATGAAGATAAGACAGTTATTCAAAACGCCGCAGAGGCCGCTTTTGAATACATTCTGGATTATCAGCAGGAATTGGGCGAAAAAAGCTTCGACAATATCCTAGCCGCAAAGCCCGAGATGGAAATCAACATTCTGTCAGAGGAAGAGCGCAAGCCATTTATGGCAACGTCCGAACCGGTTGAAGCCGCTTATATCGAAATGACAGGCGACAAAGGCAAGGAAATTCTCGAACAGATGAAGGCTGATTTGGAAGCTGCTGAGGCAGCGGCAAAATAACCAGCACGCCGGACTGTTAAAAAGCCAAGACACAGGCCGTTTTCAAATACGGCCTGTGTCCTTCACATCTAAAGAGTCATAGCACTGGAATTGCCCGTGAAGCAGGAACCACAAGCACCGAATCAAGATCAAATCGGTATCAGCAGTGTGGATGTCGAGCCCGATGTTCTGGCCGACACGACCTCAGCACTGCCCGGTATTTTGGGCGTTATAGATATTGGTATAGCCCGTCTGGAAGCCATAATGTTGGCAACAGGTGTTTTGTTGATGGCTGCCAATACAGTCGCCAATGTTATTGGACGTGTATTTTTTGAAAGCCTGTACTTCTCGGAAGAATTAAACCGTATTCTGATTATTCTGATTACCTTTGCCGGTATAAGCTATGCCGCACGTCACGGCCGCCACATTCGAATGTCGGCGATATATGACACGCTGCCACCCAAACCGCGCAAAGCACTGACAATTTTTATCTCGGTCATTACCGCTATTTTTATGCTGGGCCTTGCCTGGTACTCATTACAATTCTTACTCACAACATTCGGACGCGGAAGGCTTCTTTCGGCGCTTCAGATTCCCGTATGGATTACCCTTTGCTGGGTGCCATTGGGCTTTTTGCTGACAGGGCTGCAATACATTCTAACGGCCATTAAAAACATCATTGAGGATGACATTTATCTTTCGACCAATGTGCTCGAAGGATACGACGACGACGAGCGGGAGGTTTAAACCATGGCACTAACAGTATTTGCCGTCATGATTGTGCTGCTTCTGCTGGGTTTTCCGATGATGATCCCGCTTCTTGCCGGCACATTAACAGGCTTCCTGATGATCTTTGGCGACTTCAGCCAGATTGAAACTGCCGTCCAGCAGATAATCGCCGGTATTCGTCCGGCTTCGCTAATTGCGGTACCCATGTTCATTTTCGCCGCTGACATTATGACGCGCGGACAATCAGCTGGCCGTCTGATCGATATGGTGATGAGCTTCGTCGGCCATCTAAAAGGCGGTCTTGCCGTCTCCACGGCCACAGCATGTACAATGTTTGGCGCGGTTTCAGGCTCCACACAGGCAACCGTTGTTGCCATCGGCTCTCCCTTACGTCCGCGCATGTTGAAAGCCGGTTATAATGACAGCTTTATTCTGGCTCTGATCGTTAATTCGAGTGATATTGCCTTTCTAATTCCGCCATCGATTGGCATGATTATTTATGGTGTCGTTTCCAACACCTCTATTGCCGAATTGTTTATTGCCGGTATCGGTCCGGGACTTTTGATCCTGCTGTTGTTTTCGATTTTCTCGGTGATCTACGCGATCCGCAACGATGTGCCGACCGAACCCAAAGCTGCATGGGCCGCCCGTATTAAAGCCGTGCAAAAAGCGCTTTGGCCAATGGGCTTTCCCGCCATCATCATCGGCGGTATTTATGGCGGCATCTTCTCGCCAACAGAGGCCGCCGCAGCCTGTGTGCTCTATGCACTCTTGTTGGAAGTCGTGATTTTCCGTTCATTGGATTTGAACGGCGTTTATGAAACAGCGAAGTCGACCGGCTTGATTACCGCAGTTGTGTTTATTCTGGTTGGTGCCGGTGCGGCCTTCTCTTGGATCATCTCATTTGCTCAGATTCCGCAAGCTGTTCTGGGTGCTGTAGGAATTGACGAGATGGGCAGCATAGGCGTTTTGTTTGTGATCTCTGTCGCATTCTTCATTGGCTGCATGTTTGTCGACCCGATCGTTGTAATTTTGGTCCTTGTGCCGATCTTTGCGCCGGTTGTTGAAGCCGTTGGCCTTGATCCTGTTCATGTCGGCATCATCATCACGCTGCAGGTTGCGATCGGGTCTGCGACGCCGCCGTTTGGCTGCGATATTTTCACCGCCATTGCTGTATTCAAGCGGCCTTATATCGAAGTCATTCGCGGCACGCCTCCATTCATCATCATTCTACTTTCAGTATCGGTAGCGTTAATCTTCTTCCCGCAGATCGCATTGTTTCTGCGTGACCTAGCCTTCAATTGAGGTTTCCATGTTTTCGAAAATTCTGCTCCCCTTCGATGGATCCGTTCAATCCGAAGCCGCGCTTAACAAAGCCATTGAACTGGCCAAACTGTGCGGTGCAAAGCTGATGATTTTGACGGTCTACAGGCATCATTCGATGCTTGAGGCATCACTGTCGATGGTGCGCGGCGCAGAGCACGACACCCCGGACAAAGCGCTTGAGGCCAGTGCAAAGGAAATTGCAAATTATGGCCGTAAGGTTGCCGTTGATGCCGGACTGGAAAAGACGCGGGCATTTGTGCGCTCAGGCCAGCCTTCGCGCGCAATTGTCGCCTTTGCAGACAAGCATGAAGCTGATTTGATCGTGCTCGGCTCTCGCGGCAATGGCGCCATTGACGGCTATCTTCTTGGTAGTGTTTCACACAAGGTAACAGGATTAGCTAAACAGCCAGTGCTCGTGATTTGACGAAAGAAGAGGTTAAACTATGTCACAGATAGAAATTCTGTCGCCTCAATGCTTTTCATCAAATTCAGATATACCGCGATTGGGTATAATTGTCCTTGCCACTGATCTGACAGTTGAGCGTGATGCCCGGCAATTAATTGCACCGGATGAAGCGGTGGTGCATGTCTCGCGTATTCCGTTTGAAAACCCGACAACGCCTGCCAGCTTGCAGGCAATGGGTCCAAACCTGACCGCCGCAGCTGATTTGCTTGTGCCGGGTGTGGACTTGGCGGCAATTGCATTTGCCTGCACATCCGCCTCGGTGACGATCCGCAATGAAGTCGTCAGTCAGGCCATTGCAAAAGCACGCCCGCACATCCCTGTTGTCACACCGTCATCGGCAACCTTGGCTGCGTTTCAGGCACTTGGCGTGCGCCGCATTGCCTTGCTGACCCCCTACCTTGTCGAAACAACCGCACCCATGGTCGGCTATTTCGAGGAGCAAGACATACAGATCGAAAAAGCGGCCTGCTTTAATATGGCGGACGACCGCGAGATGGCGCGCATTGATGATGAAACAATGATTGAAGCGGCCGTTTCAATTGACAGTCCGCAGGTAGATGCTGTGTTTCTGTCCTGTACCGCTTTGCCGGCACTTAATGTCATCAATGCCATTGAGGCCCGTATCGGCAAACCTGTAGTCAGTTCCAATCAGGCGACACTATGGGCACTGAGGGGGCTAGTCGGTTTGCCGCCTCCAGAACCGAGAATTGGCAGACTTTTTGACAAGTCCTGGCCAAAGAAAGTCAACGCGCCATGACCAATCCATTTGTAACACTGGCCGATATTGAAGAAGCTCACGCGCGTATATACAAACGCATCCGACGAACATTTACCAACACATCCCAATCTCTATCAAAGAAAATTGGGCACCCTGTTTACCTCAAATTAGAACATCAACAAATCACCGGTAGCTTCAAGCTGCGCGGCGCGACGAATGCTGTTTTGTCACTAAGCGAAGAAGAGCGCGCACGTGGCATTATCGCCGTTTCAACCGGCAATCACGGGCGCGGATTGGCTTATGCGGCAAAATCAGCCGGCTCAAGAGCGACCATCTGCATGTCTGAACTTGTGCCGCAAGCCAAACTCGATGGCATTGCCGCTCTGGGCGCGGATATTCGCATTATTGGCCGCTCCCAAGATGAAGCACAAAATGAAGTTGATCGGCTGGTTGCCGAAAAAGGTATGACGATGATTCCGCCTTTTGATCATCCTGCCGTGATCGCAGGACAAGGCACGCTTGGCCTCGAAATACTTGACGATGCTCCCGATGTCGAATGCGTACTTGTGCAATTATCAGGCGGCGGCCTTATTTCCGGTGTCGCCGCAGCCATAAAAGCAAAACGGCCTCGAACACGCATTATCGGCATTTCAATGGAGCGTGGTGCCGCCATGCACGCATCACTCAAAGCCGGACACCCTGTCGAGGTTGAGGAGCTGCCAACGCTGGCAGATTCTCTTGGCGGCGGCATTGGCCTCAATAATCGCCTGACCTTCGCAATGACACGCGCATTGGTTGATGATGTCATCACATTAAGCGAGGCGGAAATCGCCGATGGTATTCGTCACTGCTACAGTCAGGAAGCGCAAATTGTGGAAGGGTCGGGCGCTGTCGGAGTCGCCGCAATCCTCGCTGGAAAAATCAACGCCGCCGGACCAGTGGTCACAATTCTCAGCGGCGGCAATATCGATCTGGCCCATCATCAACGCATCGTTTGTGGAGGAGACAATGAGTAATATCGCTATACTTCACGAAGAAGAGTTACGCGCCGCTGTCGATATTAATTTAGAGACAGTCGACTGTATCGAAACCGCCTTTCGCACGCTCGGCACCGGCAGCGTGGTCATGCCGCCAGTGCTATCCATGCACCTGCCGGACGTAAATGGCGAAGTGGATATTAAAACGGCCTATATACCCGGCTTTTCCGGCTTTGCCGTTAAAGTGTCGCCGGGCTTTTTTGATAATCCCAAACGCGGACTTCCATCAACCTCTGGCTTGATGATTGTCTTTTCAGCAGTAACAGGACAGGTGCAGGCTGTTCTTCTGGACAATGGCTATCTGACAGATATTCGCACTGCCGCCGCTGGCGCAGTTGCTGCCCGTTCCCTTTCAAGAGAAAACAGCGCTCATGTCGCTATTTTAGGCACCGGCGTACAGGCGTTGTTGCAATTGCGCGCATTGTGTCTTGTTCGCCCCATTCAAACAGCAACAATTTGCGGACGCTCCCAAGAAAAAGCAGAAAAGCTTGCCCAAACCGCTTCAAACTTGCTCGGGATAAAAGCCACCGCATCATCTAACTTTGAAGCATCTGTATCCAATGCGGATATAATCGTGACAACGACCCCGGCGACAGAGCCGATTATCAAAGCCGAGTGGCTTCGGCCTGGTCAGCACATTACAGCGATGGGATCAGATCAATCGAATAAAAACGAACTTGAAGCCGCTTGTTTGAGCCGCGCGGATATCTATGTGCCTGACCGCCTTTCCCAATGCCGTAAAATGGGTGAACTGCGCGCCGCAATTGAAGCAGGCGCGGTAAACGACGATCGGGAAATTGCAGAGCTCGGCGACCTGCTCGTTCGCGATACGCCCGCGCGCGCCAACTCAAACCAAATCACAATTGCAGACCTGACAGGTATGGGCATTCAGGACACTGCGATAGCAACACTAGCCCTTACAGCATTAAGAAAGGAATCGGTTGTCACATGACTACTTATGAAAAGAATTTTACGACTGCCGAATATCAACGGCGTATCGTCAAAACCCGTCGCGCAATGGATGCTGCAGGCCTTGATGCGATCGTCATTTGCGATCCGTCAAACATGTCATGGCTGACCGGCTATGATGGCTGGTCATTTTATGTGTATCAGGGTGTTGTCCTGACAATGGAAGGCGAGCCTGTCTGGTGGGGCCGTGCGATGGATGCTCTGGGGGCGAGACGGACAGTCTTCATGGAGAATGACGACAATATTCGCGGCTACGACGACACATTTGTCCAAAATACTGAAAAGCATCCCATGGAAGAACTGGCACGTCTGCTGTGCGAGTTTGGACTGGAGAAAGCCAAGATCGGCGTTGAGATGGATAATTATTATTATTCAGCCACGGCGCATTTGAAATTACTGGAAGGTCTGCCCGACGCGAAAGTCACGGACTGCTCCGGACTGGTCAACTGGCAGCGCGCTGTAAAATCTGAGCGCGAAATTGAATATATGCAGCGGGCGGCCAGAATTGTCGAAGCTATGCACGAAACCATTCGCGAAATGGCCGAACCCGGCATGCGCAAGAATGATCTGATTGCTGAAATTTATGCCACCGGCATTCGCGGCGCGGATGGCTATTGGGGAGACTATCCGGCGATTGTCCCCATGGCCCCGTCAGGCTTGGACGCGACAGCCCCGCACTTGACGTGGGACGACCGGCCAATGGAAGTCAATGAAGCCACATTTTTTGAGATTGCCGGTGCGCACCGCCGCTATCAATGCCCGCAATCACGCACATTGTTTCTTGGCGAGGTTCCCGCAAAATACCGCAAAGCCGAAAAAGCTGTCCTCAATGCAATAGAAGCCGGACTGGCACAGGCAAAACCGGGCAATCAGGCGCAGGATATCGCCAATGCGTTTAACGCCACCTTGAATAAAGCCGGTTTTGAAAAAGACAGCCGCTGCGGCTATGCAATCGGTATAAGTTATCCGCCGGATTGGGGCGAGCGGACAATCTCCTTCCGGCGCGGCGACACCACAATTTTGGAACCGGGAATGACATTCCATTTCATGCCCGCCCTATGGCTGGATGATGGCGGTCTGGAAATCACTGAGCCGATTTTAATCACCGAAGACGGGCATGAATGTTTCTGCAACACACCGCGCGAAATATGGGTGAAGAAATGACGACTAATCCGATTAGCGCAACTGTGCCGTTTGATCAGGACGGCATTCATCACGGATTCCTGCGCTTGCCGTATAGCCGCAATGATAGTGCGTGGGGATCGGTTATGATCCCCATCACGGTGATTGCAAATGGCAAAGGCCCGACCGCACTGTTAACCGGCGGAAACCACGGCGATGAATATGAAGGTCCGGTGGCCTTGCAGGAATTGGCCGCATCACTTCGACCCGAACAAATTACAGGTCGTGTCATCATTTTGCCGATGATGAACCAGCCCGCCTTTTCTGCCGGCTTGCGTTGCTCGCCGATTGACGGCGGTAATATGAACCGCAGTTTCCCCGGACGTCCCGATGGTACAGTGACGCAAAAAATTTGCCATTACATCGCCAGTGAACTGGTGCCTTTGGCTGATATTGTACTGGATTTTCATTCAGGCGGTAAAACGCTGGATTTCCTCCCTTTCGCAGCCGCGCATATTCTGGATGACAAAAGACAGGAAGATGATTGTATGGCCGCAATGCAGGCATTCAACGCCCCCTATTCTGTACGGATGCTGGAAATCGACAATGTCGGCATGTTCGACACGGAAGTGGAGACGCAAGGCAAGGTTTTCGTTACCACAGAACTTGGCGGGGCAGGCACATCAACGGCCCGCAGCGTGGCAATTGCGAAAAAAGGAATTCGTAATCTGCTGATCCATGCCAAGATTATGGCAGGCAATCTCGACATTAGCGACACAATCCAACTGGATATGCCTGATGAAAGCTGTTTCGTATTTGCTGAAAAAGCGGGTCTTGTGGAATATCTGGTTGACCTTGGCGATACGGTGGAGAGCGGGCAGCCAATTGCGCGGGTGTGGGCAAGTGACCGCACCGGCACCCAGCCCGAAACACTCATAGCGAAAAGGGATGGCATTCTGACAGCGCGCCATGTTCCGGGCCTCATCAAAATCGGTGATTTTGTCGGCCTTGTTGCAGTTCCTTTATGACTGCTTTGCGGAGCCGCTAACTTAGCGGCTCCGCCTCCGGTTAGACACTGCCGGCCGTTTCAATCACCAAAGCCCGCACAGGACCATCGGGATGTGCGACATGCTCATCACCGTCTTCGGCATGGAAAATGTCACCCACTTTCAAGCGCAGTATTTCTTCTTTTCCCTCACGGCGCACATGCATATCGACTTCACCATCCAGAACGACGAAAACTTCCGGCCCGTCATTGATGTGCCACTTGTATGACTCGTCGGTCCAATGCAGCCGAACAGTTGCATCCTTGATATGCTCAATATCGAGTGCGTCCCATGCGCGCGCTCCGGTGAAGTCTCCAGCAACGATCTTTTTCATTTTTCTTCCTCTGCAAATATGCGCTAATATTGCCCCAACAGCGCGGCGCGGAAAACTTGCGATCCGACGTAATGAAATTGCAAAACGCAGGAATTCACATTGGATCGGACCGATAAGAGAATATTGGGCTTGCTTGGCAAGAATGCGCGGATGAGCTTTGCGGCGCTCGGGCGCGAAATCGGCTTGTCGCGTACAGCAGTTCAGGACCGCGTCAACAGACTTGAAACCACCGGTATTATCCGCAGCTACGATACAAATTTTTCCATACATGACGCAGGCATGATAAGCGCGCTTCTATTTATTAAAATTGCAGTGCGCCCTTGTGATCAGGCGCTGGAATGGCTCGCATCCTTGGAAGACGTTCATGAAGTGCTTTCGCTTTCAGGGGAAATTGACGCTGTCGCCCGATGCGTCGTCGCTTCGACAAATGATTTAACCGCGCTGAATGACAAGATCGGAGCAAGCCAATTTATTGCAAGTTCCACATCAAGCTTGGTCTTGGCCAGACGTTAGCGCTGGGCTGCCGAAGCTTTAAGCTCAATCATGCTTTTTGAATGTGCGTTTAGTTGAACGCTGACCTTTCACCCGCATGGCAAGTTTGACGAGCCGCCTGAACGACTCGCATTCCATGTGAGAGGGCGCGGGACAGTCGGCCACATGGCGCAGTGTATCGCGTAACGCAGACAATTTCTTGATCTGGGCATCCAGTTCATCAGCTTTTTGATGCAGCTCCGCGCGCGGCAATTCCGGTTTGCCTGTGCTGGAAAACATTTTTCCTATTTCATCGAGTGAAAAGCCCGCAGACTTTCCCATGGAAATGAGAGCCAGTTGCAGCAGCACATCAGACGAAAACTGCCGCCGCAGCCCATGCCGCCCGATAGAAGATATCAGTCCTGTTTCATCATAATAACGCAAAGTCGATGGCGGAACTCCGGTGCTGGCAGACACTTCTCCAATATCCAAAATTTTCATACTTGACCTCAACTCAACTTGAATTCGTATCCTGCTGCTTAGCACAAGAAATTGCAAAGGAAACGAGAGATGGCAGACGAACAAATTACAGCATCAAAAGACACTGATTGGCCGTCTATTGTCACGCTTTCGCTTTCCATTCTCACGGCGTCGTTAGGAACAACGATTGCCAATGTCGCATTGCCGACATTAACGCAATATTTCGCGGCGCCATTCCACCAGATACAATGGATTGTTATCGGCTATCTTGTCGCCATGACCATTACAGTCGTGCTTGCCGGAAGATTGGGCGATCTGTTTGGCTTAAAACGCATGCTTGTTCTGGGCATGGTTATCTTCTCCGGCGCGTCTTTGCTGTGCGCTCTAGCGCCCGATCTTTGGCTACTGGTTGGCGCCAGAATGTTGCAGGGCATTGGAGGCGCCTTCATGATGACCTTGACGGTCGCACTTATGAGCCAAATTGCCAGCACCTCAAGCATAGGCCGGGCCATGGGCTTGCTCGGAACGATGCTGGCCGTCGGCACGGCACTGGGGCCGTTGCTTGGCGGCCTGCTTATCCAGACAACCGGTTGGCGGGCATTATTTCTTGTATTGCTGGGCCTCGGATTGTTGGCAACAATGATGACTATCTATTGCCTGCCTCCTCAAGAAGAGCGCAAAGACGGAAACACACCGGACAGAAAATCAAAATGGTTCGATCTACCGACAACAGCCATCATGCGAAATCTTGCCAACATCGTTGCAAACGCGGCAGTTGCCGCGGTCATGATGACAACACTGGTTGTCGGCCCGTTTTACTTAGGGTTTTCGCTCGATCTATCAGAAGCGATTATCGGGCTGGTTATGGCCGTAGGTCCGGTCATTTCAATCTTTAGCGGCGTTCCATCAGGAAAACTGGTGGACGTGCTCGGCACGCAGTCCGTTCTGACAATTGGGCTGAGCACCTTGATTCTCGGATCGACAATCTTTGTCATTGTCCCCGACGGGCCCAACATCGCCTTTTATTGCCTCGCAATCGCAGTTCTGGCGGTCGGATACCAATTGTTCCAGGCCGCAAATAATACCGCTGTCATGGTGAATATGCCGCCTGATGAGCGCGGCACAGCTTCGGGATTATTAAACCTCTCGCGCAATATCGGATTAATCTTTGGCGCATCGGCTATGGGTGCAATATTTGCATTCGGTGTTGGCTCTGGTGCCATTGAAAATGCAACGCAGCAACAAATCACTGATGGCTTGCAGTTAACCTTCGGGCTGGCCGCTGCAATGATAATCATGGCCTTTTGGATGGTATGCAGACAGCGATCGAGACAACAGGCTCATTAGGGCTGAAGTAAAATTTTGCCATTTGCGCCACCGCTTGCCATCAATTCCAGCGCATCGGCAGCGTTGGAAAGTTGGTAGGTTGCGGCGGTGAGAGTATCAAAATCAATTTTGCCTGATTCAATGAGTTTCACCGCTTCCTCAAACTCCTGATTGAACTGGAATGATCCCACCACAACAATCTCTTTGAGCATAATCAGATGTAATGCAACTTCTGCTTTTGATAATTGTATATTACTTAAAATCGATACGGTCCCTTTCTGCCGTATCGCGCGCAAAGCCATATTGAATGCCGGAATCGCGCCGCTTGCTTCAATGACAACATCAAATTGACGGTCGATATCACATTCATCGAATTGGCCGACAACCAGAGCATTCTGAGCACCGGCTTTTACGCCGACATCGGCTGCCTCCTGCCTGATATCACTGCAAGTGACATTGGCTCCCCTTGCGGCCGCGCCCGCAATTGCCAGTAACCCCATGGGCCCGCAGCCGGTGATTAGAACCTTATCGCCTTTGGAAACACCTCCCTTGTTGAGCGCGTGCAAGGCACACGCCAAAGGCTCGGCAAATGTCAAATGGTTGGGATTGATCTCTTTGGCAACTGGGCGACATTGCGCAACAGGATGATCAAACTGTTCGCGGAAGAAACCGTCTAGATGCGGCACGGTGGTCGCAGAGCCGGGAAATTTCTTGGCCGTACAAAGATTGACTTCGCCGCGCTTGCAGGCCCCACACTGACCGCAATTCATGATCGGATTAAGAGCAACAAGCTGCCCTGTTTGTAAATCCGATCCATTGGCGTCCACCACATAGGCACAGGCTTCATGGCCCAGCGTAACCGGATTTTGCAGTTTGAAGCCGGCATTTGAAAAATGCTTGAAATAATGAAGATCGGTTCCGCAAAGGCTGGCAGTTGCAAGCTTCAATCGCACGTGACCGTCCTCAATCGTCTCGGGCAGGCTCGCATTTTGAAGTTCAATCGTTTGAGCCGATGTAAGCTTTGTCGTCAGATAAGTCATAAAGGGCTCCTAGAATCCAATTGCATAGCCGCCATCAACGGGAATATTGACGCCGTTAACATAGGCTGCCTGCGATGAGCCGAGAAAATAAACGGTGTTTGCGATGTCTTGCGGGGTTCCAAACTTGTGGGACGGAATACGCCCTTCTATTTTTTCCCGTCGCGCAGGATCTTTGGCCAGCACCGCGCGCGTCATATCCGTATCGATAAATCCCGGACTGACAGCATTGCAGCGAATGCCATATCGTGCGGCGTCCACTGCGACGCTTCTCGTCAAACCAACCACTGCTGTTTTGGCTGTCACATAGGCGGCGGCAGAAGGAAGCGCCATCAGCCCGCCCATAGATGAGATATTAACGATGGCCCCGCCGGTATCCTTGTGTAGATCAACATAGCGCCCGCACGCTAAAAACATCGCATTCACATTGAGGGAAAGAACCTGATCAAGCTCTTCAGCTTTTACATCCCACACCGGCTTTTTTAGATGCATACCGGCATTGTTGACGAGTACATCAATGACACCAACATCCTCATAGATTTTGTCGATATATGATGCATCCGTGTCAGCGCTCAAATCACACTGGTGAAAGACAACATCTTTATCCAGCGATCCGAGTTCTCCTTCACTACGGGCAACTACATGGACTTGATAACCTGCCTCTAAAAAGCGTTTGGTCTGAAACAAGCCCAGCCCTTTATTGCCTCCGGTGACTACTGCAATTGCCATATTATTTTCCCCCAACATGGTGGCGATATGCTTTGTTCAAAGCATCCAGACACCAACTGTTTGATTTGTTCTTTTCAAAAAATACGGGCATGATCTCGCAAGCATCATCCACAAAGCCTAAGAACCAAGGATCACGCGGGCGCGTCCATGCATTATCAATTGTTGAAAATGCGCCTTTTAAAAAACCGCTATATTTCGGATCATTTTGCAGATTGAGCCATGTGTGGCGGTTCGCAGGTTGCCCTTCATTTTCGATGTAAACGCCCGACTGCACGTCTTGCGAGGAAATCCACTGGGCAAATTTGATAGCTTCCTCTGCGTGCGCGGTTTTCGAAGACACGCCAATGCCCGCACCGCCAAGAATGGCCCGCCGGGCCGAGGCTCCCAAGCTTACCGGCATATCAAAATAGCTGAGTTGCTTGTCTCTAAATCCGGGCCGTGCATAATTGATATAGCCGAACAGACAAGGCGAACAGGCGAACTCGTCTGTGGTGCTTAAAACCTCCATCACCTTGATAGGATTCCATTGGCTCGCTTCAGCGGGGCCTAAATTATAGAGCGCACGCATAATCGAAAGAGCATATTCGCCGTTATCATCAGAGACAAAATTGTCAGAGCTGTAGGGAAGCGCGACTTCTCCTTTTCCTGCCACCAGTGTCATCAGCATATCGAAGGCATCGACGGGAAGAAGCGGCGTCACAGCACGAAACTTTGCCGCGTCGTCTCTTAAAAAATCTTCCCAATAAATAGGCGTCGTTGCGCCCAAATCCGTGCGCCGGACAGCCATTTGGCAAGAAGCATCTATTGCATAGGACCAGCATTTGTCGTTCCAGAAATAGCTTTCGGCAGAACCACCCAAAGAAGCGCTTGCATCTTCACGCTTGGGAAGCGGGAGCAAAGAGCCCGTCTCTGATATTTGCCCCACATGCGGATGATCAAGAACAATGAAATCATTGGCTTCGGCAAGCGCTTCAATGGAAGCATCGGCAAATGCCTGAAGAGACCTTTTTGACCACTCGATTTCGACTGCCGTCAGTTCCGCATATTTTTCAGAAGCCGCGACAACACAATCATATCCGCGCGGATGATCCCAAGTTATCCCTTTAAGTTTAATGCTATGGCTCACCATAAATTCCCATCATTTAGTCAGATTTTCCAGCCTGATGCGCGGCTGTTTTCATCATTTGCTCACTTGCTTTGATTTTCAAGTGTAAAAATAACTTTGAAATTTGCAAGTAAAATGTTAGATACCGGCTCAGGCAAATTTGTCAAACATCAAAATTTGCAGACTTGTGAATGAAGAGAGCAAAACATCCATCGGGAGGAACACCATGCTCAAAACAACCAGAAGAACTTTAGCCAAAGGCGTTTTGGCGGCCTTGTTTGCCGCATCAGCAAGCGCAACGGCACTGGCCGCCGATTATGAGATTCGGATTGGCCACGTAACATCGGATAAGGAGCCGGTGCATCAGGCAATCGAGCAGTTTTCCAAGAATGTCGAAGAAATGACTGACGGGCGCGTTACATTTCAAATTTTTCCGAACGCGCAACTTGGCAGCAATCCGGAAGTTTATGAGCAAATGCGTGCAGGCGCACCGATTATTACGGTTTCGGACCCGGGTTATCTGAGCGACTTTGTAGCGGATTTCGGCGTATTGGGCGGCCCTTACCTGATGGAAGACCCGCGCGATTTCTCCAAGCTGATCGCTTCCGATCTCTACGCGGACATGAAGGATAGTTTGCGCGCTGAATCGGATATCGAACTGCTGTCATTGAATTGGCTGTTCGGTTCACGTCATATGCTTTCTGACAAAGCCATCAGCAATCCGGAAGACATTGCCGGCATGACTTTCCGCACACCGCCAAATGCGATGTGGGTGGAAACCTTTGATGCAATGGGCGCACGCCCGACACAATTGGCTTGGGCAGAAGTATATTCAGGCTTGTCCGCCGGTGTTGTCGAAGGTGCTGAAGCACCGCTGCCATCTCTATATGGCGCAAAGCTTTATGAGGTGAAGAAAACCATCTCTCTGACCGGTCACTTCAAGGGCTTTACCGGCCTTGTCATCAACTCAGGTTACTTCAGTACATTGCCCGAAGATATCCAGAAAATTCTATCTGAACAGGCTATTGCCGCAGGAGAGTTCATGACAGATTTAATGCTAACATCGGAAGAAGAGTGGATTGAAAAACTGGAGGCTGAAGGCGTAACGTTCAATCGCGATGTCGATGTTGCCGCCTTTCAGGAGAAGACAGCCGAGGTTTATACCAAGTTCCCAGACTGGACACCCGGACTATATGATGAAGTCCGTGCCATTCTGGACAACTAAACGCTCATAGCCCCTGCTGAACTGTCAGGGGCTGCTTTTGGCTTGGGAGCAGCAGAATGAAGTTACTGACACGCATATTTTTGACCGCAGAAGAATACATTGCCTATTGCGCAATGACCGTTCTTGTTTCTTCGGTGCTATGGGGAGTACTGACCCGTTATGTCACCGAAAAACCGGCCGTCTGGACGACAGAATTGTCCGGCATTGTGTTCACTTGGGTCGTTTGCTTGGGCGCTATGGCCGCTTTCAGGCGCAACCAGCACATACGTGTTACTTTACTCGTCGACGAACTGCCCCCGCTTGCCGGAAATATCGTACGCTTTATAGCCAATATTGCGATTTTGCTGTTTCTCCTCAGCGTCACATATTACAGCTATGAAATGATGCTCAAAGGAGCCTCGCGCCCCTCGCCCGTTTTACGGATTCCATTTTCTTATGTCTATTTGGCCTCGCTCATCGCATTTGGCGTAATGTCAATCACATGCCTTTTACAGATTCTGGGCTTTGCCAAAAACACGGATGACGGCCAAACTGTACAGGATGTGGTATGATGGATCTATTACCGCTCATTGTGCTTTTTATTGCAATCGCTATCGGTGTGCCGGTTGCGCTTGCTATCGGCATGGCAGGAATGACATTTTTCATGTTTGCGGGTGCCATGCCGACTGAATTGTTTGTACAGCGCATGATCGCCGTTACACATTCATTTCCCCTGTTAGCAGTGCCCTTATTCGTCATGACAGGCGTTGTGATGAATTTCGCTGGCATCACTTCTCGCATGATGGCTTTTGCAGAATCGCTCACAGGACATTGGATTGGCGGCTTGGCGCAGGTAAATGTCCTGCTCAGCACGCTACTGGGCGGTGTGGCAGGTTCAGCCAATGCCGATGCGGCCATGCAGGCAAAAGTCCTTGTTCCGGAGATGAACAAGCGCGGTTATGACACGGCCTTTTCATCAGCAGTAACAGCGTCATCAGCCATCATCAGTGTGATAATACCGCCTAGCATCGGGCTCATTCTTTATGGCTTTATGAGCGATGTTTCCATAGGTCGCCTGTTTCTGGCCGGCATTGTACCGGGCATAGTCTTGTGTGTGTCAATGATGGCTTTGGTCGCCTTTATGGCCAAACGCCTGAACCTGAAACCAGCCCTTGATGTTAAAACAACTTGGGGCCAGCGGTTGGTCGCATTTCGCGGTGCAAGCCTAGCGCTCATGGTGCCGGTCGGCATTGTCGGCGGCATACGTTTCGGTTTTTTCACACCCACAGAAGCCGGCGCGATGGCCGTTGTGTTTTCAATCTTTGTCGGCATTCTTTATGGCGAATTGAAACCGCACCACTTCAAGCCGATTATGGAGCAAACCATTCAGGCGACCGCAATCGTTTTGCTGGTAATTTGCATGGCCAGCACTTTCGGCTTCTTCATGACATGGGAGCGCATTCCGGTCATTGTCGCAGAAGCAATGTTGGCGCTGACGGAGAACCCTTTTCTGCTGCTGCTTATGATCAATGTTCTTCTCATCATTGTCGGTATGTTCATTGAGGGCTCGGCATCGCTTATTTTGCTTACCCCCATTTTGGTGCCTGTCATTGCAAGCGTTGGCATTGATCCGGTACATTTCGGTATTGTGATGGTTCTCAATCTGACTATTGCGGGCATCACACCGCCGCTTGGCACAATCATGTTTACCACATGTGCTGTGACGGGAATTTCAATCGGTGCATTTGTCCGCGCAGCGCTTCCGTTCTACGCACTGCTGTTTACCATGCTATTGATATTGACCTTTATACCTGCCATTTCCTTATGGCTGCCAAACCTTCAATTTAACTAACTTGCCGCGGAGTTTATATGTCTGACAACAATGGTGAAGTCCGGTTTGAAACCCTTGGCAAGAATGTCGGGCATATCATTATTGACCGGCCCAAAAAACACAACGCGCTAACGCCACTTATGTATCGGCAGATCGGTGAAGCGTGTGACAGAGCCAACAAGCTTGACGAGGTCCATGCCGTGATCTTTTCCGGTGCGGGCGAAAAAGCCTTCTGTGCCGGTTCGGATACCGCTGCATTGGACGAGTATGAAGACTTTTGGGCCTGGCGGAACCGCTATGATTATATCCCGCCGATCAGAGCATTGCGTAAACCGGCGATTGCCGCAGTAAAAGGATGGGCGCTGGGCGGCGGCCTTGAAATTGCATTGGCTTGCGATTTGCGCGTTGTTGCAAAGTCTGCTCAGTTCAGCGCGCCGGAAGTCGCCTTGGGCTGGAACGGTGCCGGCGGTGCCGCACAACATCTAACCCGCATGTGCGGCTATGGTCAGGCAATGAAATATCTTCTGACGGGCGAGCGTTTTAATGGTGAGGAAGCACACCGGATAGGCATGGTGGAATGGCTGGTCGAACCCGGCGAAGAAATGGCAAAAGCGATTGAAGTAGCGCAGTTGATTGCCGGACATTCAAGCCCGGCAACACAAGCGGTCAAATCCAGTGTGCGCGCTGCGATGAACACAAGTGTGGACATGGGCTTGCAAATCGAGAACGAATTGATGTCACTGTGCTTTGCAAAAGTTGAGCAGGCTAAAGGCAAATAGATGGCGACAAAACACCCGATACCCGACGATGACACTTCGGTAGAAAATGGCCGTAAAAAATCAGCGGTGCCCTCTGTCAGCAAAGCACTCGACGTCCTCGAGCTTCTCGCCGAGGCTCGTCCCGGATTAACGATGAACGAAATCGTTGCGGCGCTTAACAGAACGATGGGTGAGATTTACCGGATCGTTGTTTATCTCAGCACCCGTGGTTACATCGAGCAGGATGAAAACACCGGCCGCTATGCACTGACTCTGCGGCTGTTTGAACTGTCGCACAAATACGATCCGACCGAACGTCTGATTAGCAATGGTGTACCCTTGCTGGAACGGATCGCAGCGCGCACCGAACAATCATGTCATTTGGGTGTAAAAAACCGGAATTCGATCCTGATACTAGCATCCGTTCACAGCCCGCGCCCTGCCGGATATTCTGTGCGTACAGGCGCAGTCTTCGATTTGGCCAACACCAGTACCGGAAATGTCATAACGGCATACTCATCGGAAAGCGAACAGAAGCGCTATTTGAGCAAACTGGACAAAAGTGAGCGCGATTCAGCCGTCGAGCGATTGGCCCATATAAGAGAACGTGGCTATGAAGACCGGATGAGTGCACTGGTCAAAGGTGTCAGGAATTTAAGCGTACCAATATTTGATAACCGCGGCATCGTCGCTGCGATTACTTCAGGTTATATCGAACAGGTTGATGCACGATTTACACCGGAAGATACCTTAAACGAAATTATCAGTGCTGCGCAGGAATTATCGAAGTCACTGGGCAGCGCGCCCAAAGATTAGCGGCCGCGCCATCCTTTGCTTAAAATCATATTGTCCTGCCCCAATCGAGGCGCAGCAGAGCTTGTCTTATTCTGCTCGCCATCAATGCGCATCGGCATCGACATCGCTTTGATGTTCAACTCGCCGCGCTTGACATCCTGCAGCATGCCCATGCTTTGCAATACGCCTGAGTTAAGCGTTTCATCCCAGTCCATAACAGGTGCCGCCCAAATATCGGCAGCAATCATTGCTTCCATCCAGACTTCGGTGTCGCCCGCTTCCAGATGCGCCGACAGTTCAGCTTTAATTGCCTCACGGTGTTTAAAATTATCCATTTCTTGAAAGGAGGCTTCGAGCTTGAGGCAGTCGGCCAGCTTCGTCAGATCGTTCATCGCGATCGCAAGATGCCCGTTTCTGGTCCGGTAAACACCATAAGGTGCGGCAAGGAAAGCGTGAGCAGGCGCATTATGTGGCCGCTCCGGCATCTTGCCATCGCCATTCATAAAAGTACTCAACAATTCAAACTGGAGGTCTGCAATCGCCTCTATAAGGCTGGTCTCAATCAACCCGCCCTCGCCGGTGCGCTCACGCCGGAACAATAATGCCAACAGACCTTGGGTTAAGGCGGCACCGGCAAGAATGTCGGCAATCGGCAAGCCGATGGCAACCGGTCCATCATTGGCACCGCCGCTTAACCACATAATGCCGCTGCGCGCTTGCGCCAAAAGATCTTGGCCCGGCAGCTTTTCCCAGGCATTTCCAACGCCATAACCACTAACCGAACCATAAACGATATCCGGCTTGCGCTTCTTTACAGCATCATAGCCAAATCCGAGCCGCTCAATCACACCCGGCCGGAAGTTTTGGATAACAACATCAGCCTCATCAATTAGTGCCCAGACCTGTTCTTTATCGGCGTCGCTTTTTAGATCAACTTCAACGGATTTTTTATTGCGGTTGATTGCGTGAAAAATTGTGCTGTCACCGTCTATCACAGTATCAGAGACATAAAGATATCGCGACAGATCGCCCGTACCGGATTTTTCGATCTTGATCACATCGGCACCGAGGTCTGCCAATCTTAGCGAGGCATAGGGGCCAGCCAGAAACTGGCTGAAATCCAGAACTTTGATACCGCTGAGTGGATTGTTTATCATATTTATTGTCGTCCGCTTTTTCTATATTACCTGCAAAAGGCAATCATGCTGAAACAAGCTTACATCATTTTAGGCTTGCATCATATATAAAACTGAATATCATATACAAAATAATTGAATTTTAGTACTTACTTTTGAAGTCTTCGGATTGCCTACGATGGCCTTAACCGATCCATATCAAAGTACAGATGGAACTGGCTATTATGACGCAAACCCGGGTTTTCATCAGTGGATGTAATAATCCTACGGGCTATTTTGCGTCTTCAAACTCGCCCGGAATTTCCCTGTTTGCGATCGACTTTGAAACGTCAGATGCTGAACTGGAAACACAGTATGAAGACGTTCAAAACCCGACCTTTATGACGGTTCATCCGCAAATCGGGCGCATCTATGCAACCAGTGAAATGCCGCAGCTTGCTGAAGGCTCTGTAACGGCTTTTGATGTAAGTGACGATTGCAAAAAGCTTTTTCGACTTTCCACGCAGTCATCAGCTGGTTCAATCACGGCGCATGTCAGCCTGGATAAATCCTTAAATTATCTGCTCGTTGTCAATCATGGGTGGGACGAAGATTTAGGCGGCCGCGATCAGGCCATGGCGACAATCGCACTGGATGCGCAAACCGGACTGGGGGAAATCTCCGCGACAGTTAAGCACGACGGTACCGGTCCGCAATTGCCCCGCCAGCAACGCTCTCACCCGCACGCCGTGTTGGCAACGCCTGACAATCGCTTCCTGATCGTTACAGATTTGGGTGCCGATGCGATGATGGTATACCGCTTTGATGCAGCGAACGGCTCTGTGCAACATGTCCAGACCACGGCATTAAAACCCGGCTGCGGACCACGGCACTTTGCTTTCTCGCACGACGGCGAACGTGTCCATGTATGCGGAGAATTGGATTCAACGGTTACCACGCTGGCGCTTGATAAGGATAGCGGACATTTATCGGTAATAGGAACGTGCACCACACGCGCGGAATGTGCAAAAACAAGCAACTACCCGTCTGAAATATCACTTAGTCCGTTGGGCAAACACATCTATGTCGCCAACAGAGGTGACGATACTCTCGCACGCATCAACATTGATACAGAAGACGGTGTGCCCAAGTTTGTCGAAACTGTCGACGCTCAAGGCCAAACACCGCGCCATTTCGCCGTTGATCCAAGCAGTCAATATTTATTGGTCGCAAATCAGGACAGCGACCGCGTGAACAGTTTTAAGATTGGCGCCGACGATCAACTTATCCCAATGGATTTCAGCATCAATATCGGAACACCAACCTGCATCGCATTTTACAGATAGAGACCGGTTTCAGGATCAAGTCAGGTATTTACAACTTTATATAAATAGCGGCAAACAGTTTTATATGTGAAACAATGAAGGGCTACCGCTCGATGAAGACGAACACAAAAACCGAAAAAAATGTGACCTATTCAGCACCGGCACTTTCCAAAGGACTGGACATAATCGAACTGCTTGCTTCCAATGCCGAAGGTTTGCGCAAAAGCGATGTCGCCAAGGCGCTGGACAGGTCCATCAGTGAAATTTTCCGCATGTTGGCTGTTCTCACAGATCGGGGATATGTCTCTTTTGATTCAGTGACCGACCGATATTCGCTAACAACAAAAATGTTCGAGATAGCGCATCGCCATCCTCCTATTAGACGACTGTCATCGGTCGCTATTCCAAGCATGCAAAATCTGGCATTGTCGCTCAATCAGTCTGTCCATATGGCTGTTTTGCACAATGACGACATCTTGATCATAGCGCAGGTCGATGCGCCCGGAAACAATGTCACGAGCGTGCGCTTAGGTGCCCGTGTGCCTTTATTTCAAACAGCATCAGGAGCAGCCCTTTTTAATGCTGTGCCAAAAGACCGCCAAGAAATACTCTTGAAAAAAGCAGATCAGGAAATGCCTGATATGGTCGGCTTGTTCCGGCAGAACGTCGATAGCATTACAGCGCATGGATATTGCGAAAGCCGGTCTTCGGTTATCGAAGGCATCACGAACATTTCTGCGCCGATTTACGATTATTCGTCACAAGTCATTGCTGCTTTGACAATTCCCTTCCTGAAGCGCTTGCGCACCAGTCATTATGTTGAACCGCAGGAAAGCCGCAAACAGCTTGTCGAAGCGGCGCAGCATATCTCTCAGCTGCTGGGCGCAGGCACTTTTTCAGAAGATCAAACCAATTAAAAAGCGAAAGAAACCGGGGGAACATGACTGCTAAAACTATCCTTAAAGGAATGACCTGGTCTGACCCACGCGGCTATGATCCTATGGTTGCAACATCGGCGGAATTCTCACGGAAGAACCCAGATTTCGAGATCGAATGGGATAAGCGCTCATTACAAGATTTCGAATCTGTGCCTGTTGAAGAGCTTGCCCGCAAATATGATTTGATGGTGATTGATCATCCTCATTTAGGTTCTGTCGCTAAAAAGAATTGTCTCTTGGCATTTGATGAACATCTAACATCTGACCAATTTGAATCGCTATCTGCCGAAAGTTTGGGACGTAGCTTTGCAAGCTATAACCTTGGCGGACATCAGTGGGCGCTGCCAATTGATACAGCCGCCCAGGTTCAGGCATTTCGGCCCGACAAAACCAATTCGGCAACGACATGGGGCGAAGTGGTAAAGCTGGCGGAAAACGGTGCGGTGGTTTGGCCGCTGCGCTCCCCCCATTCATTGATGAGTTTTTTCACACTGGCAGCCAATCTTGGCACTCCGTGCGCAACAACACCAGGCGACCTGATTGAGCAAAATGCAGGAATGGCTGTTTTGAAAAAAATGCTGGCGGTCACTAGCCACCTCGATCCTGCATGTTTTGAGATGGATCCGATCGCGTCGCTTGATGCGATGGCGGAGGATAGCAGGTTTATCCTCAATCCGCTTACGTATCTGTACAAAGGATATTCCGAGAAGAATTACCGCAAACATATCTTGCAATTCTGCGACATTGCAGCAGCCGGGAAGATTGGTCCGTCGGGGTCAACATTGGGCGGCACAGGCATCGCCATATCAGCGGAGACAAGCTCTCCTGAAGCCTGCGTAAAATACGCATTTTGGATCGCGAGCCGTGAGTGTCAGGAAGATTTATATGTGGCCTCAAACGGACAGCCCGCCAATATAATGGCATGGAACAATCACGCCGTGAACGCTTCTGTAAGCGATGCTTATTTTAATACCCGCCTTACACATGAGGCGGCATGGCTACGTCCGCGTCATGACGGATATATGGAATTTCAAAGCGAAGGTTCGGACATTCTTGAAAGTGCATTCCGCGGCAAGCTGGCACCCGCCGCGGCAATCAAACAGCTCAATAGCCGCTTTGCTCAGAGCTTTAAATAAAGCCTGTTATATCGACGCCATTGCTATCAGTCAGCGATCACATCTTGGCGCTGGCTGCCAAGACCGGCAATGCCAAGCTCGACCACATCGCCTGCCTTCAGGTAACGGGGCGGTTTAAAGCCCATGCCCACACCCGGCGGCGTGCCTGTGGAAATAACATCACCGGGGTGAAGCGTGAAAAACTGGCTGAGATAGCTTATGACATGCGCAACACCGTAAACCATCGTTTTCGTTGAGCCGTCCTGAACCTTTTCGCCATTGACTTCCAACCACATGGATAGATCTTGCGGGTCTGCAACATCATCAGGCGTAACCAGCCAAGGGCCAATCTGGCCGAAATTGTCGCACGATTTTCCTTTGGTCCACTGCCCTGCCCGCTCGGTCTGAAAGGCACGCTCGGAAACATCATTGATGACGCAATAACCGGCGACATGGCTGAGCGCATTGTCCTGATCGACATATTTGGCTTTCTTGCCGATCACCACACCCAGTTCCACTTCCCAGTCGGTCTTTTCAGATCCTTTAGGAATAATGATCGGGTCATTGGGCCCGCAGATAGCGCTCGTTGCCTTCATGAAGATTACCGGCTCCGGCGGCACTTCAAGGCCCGATTCGGCAGCATGGTCGGCATAGTTCAAGCCGATACAAATGAATTTTCCCGTACCGCCAACACAAGGACCGATACGCACAGAACCGTCAACAACCGGCAAACTCTCCGGCTTGATCTTAGCGGCAAGATCATCGAGATTTTCCAGGACAGAACCGGACAAATCATCAACGAGTTCAGAAATATCCCGAATGGTTCCGTTGTCTTCCACAATACCCGGCTTTTCCTGACCGGGCTCTCCATAGCGAATAAATTTCATTCTTTTTTCCTAAGTTACATTGTCCAGCCGCCATCGATGACGTGCATTCTTCCTGTTGTAAAAGCCGATTCTTCACTTGCCAGATAGGCAGCAAGGGCAGCGATTTCTTCCGGTTTTCCCAACCGGCCCATAGGCTGACGGGCGAGAAATTCTTTGCGTGCCTTTTCGTAGTCTCCAAGTGCATGCAAGCGCTCTTCAAGGGAAGGGCTTTCAACCGTACCGGGGCAAATTGCATTACAGCGCACACCCTGATTGATGAAGTCGGCGGCAACGGACCGCGTTAGCCCGCCAACCGCCGCTTTGGTTGCCGTATATATAAATCTGTTCGGCGCGCCGTTGATTGGCCCCAGTACAGATGAAACATTCACAATGGACCCGCCGCCATTTTCAATCATCTTGGGCAGCACGGCCTGAATTGTATGAAACATCGATGTCACATTAAGCGACCACGCAAAATTCCATTCCTCGTCAGTGGCATCCAGAATGGTTCCCGCATGCACAAAGCCTGCGCAGTTAAACAGCACATCAACCGCGCCAATTTCCGCCGCAAGCGCTTTAATGGCGTCTGTATCGGTCACATCAAGCTTACGGGCGATAATATTCTCATTATCTGCAACATCATTGAGCGAAGCCTCATTCAGATCGGTCGCAAATACTTTTGCACCTTCCGAAGCAAACCGCAGCGCGGCTGCCTTGCCTATGCCTTGGCCGCAAGCTGTTGCTAAAACTGTTTTTCCTTCAAGTCGCTTCATAATCTCTACCTTTATCCAATGTCTGCGGGATGCAAGCCGTCCAAGTGGTTCAGCCGGCTTAAATGATAAAATAATTACGTGATGACCCTACGCTGCCGATCAAGTTGCGGTCGGTGATGCCTCGAAGACCAGCGCGCAGTTCGTCTGTATGACACGCGTCAGCCTTGGCTTTCCTTCATTTCAACAAGCAGTATATGATCGGCGGCAAGGACGGTCTCATCTTTTTGGTTGATGACTTCACAACGCTCGATCACTTGCCCCATGCCCTCACGTTTCGGGTCGGGATACTTATCCGAAATTGTCACTCTTGTTTTTATGGTATCGCCGATAAAGACAGGCCGTATAAAGCGTAATTTGTCATAACCATATGAAAATGCGACCGGATTGATGATGCTGGCGGTTAAGCCAATGCCAATGGAAAACACCATCGTGCCGTGCGCTATGCGCTGGCCAAAGGGCAAAGTCTTGCAAAATTCAGCATCAAGATGGTGCGGGAAAAAATCGCCCGTATGTCCGGCGTGTACAACGAAATCGGTCTCTGTAATCGTGCGGCCGACCGTGGTCCGCGACGCGTCCAGCGCATAATCTTCAAAGTAAATTGTCTCTGTATGCATTTCAGTCTCTTTTTGCGATCGGTGTAGAAGGCAGGCTACTGCTCAGATATGCTGCTTCGACCAGCGCCATCGTGTCCCAACCGTCTTGAACATTTGAAATTAATTGCTTTTCTTCACCCGTTGCAAACCGTTGAAGCTGTGCCATGCGGTGGGTAAAGGCATCGGGAAACCACGCGCCGTGAAGCGGCACCTGTTGCCATCCCTCACCGCTATTGAGCCAAAGCTCGTCCGGTTCACCGTGCGGGTAATCAAGGTTGACACCCAGCTTCACATAGGCTGCGCCTTTAGTGCCGCAAATGCGGAACTCACAGGCTTGAAACTGGCGTCCAAATGAATGGTTATGATTGATTGACAAGGCGCAACGTTTTTCATCACCGTAATCCAGAATAGCGGACGTCCGTGTCTGTGCAATTTTGGATGATGGATGCCCCATCGTCTTGGCATGAATGCCCTGAGGGTTTCCAAGCAAACTGCGGATGAAATCCAGATAGTGAATTGAATGCAAAGAGAGTTCGACCCGTGGAGATTTCAGCAAAAACTCCCACAAATGCCAAGGCGTATCCAATGCGAGCCAAGCGTCAAAGTCGACAATATCGCCCAAAAACCCTTTATCGGCGGCATCTTTTAACGCGAGCATCATAGGCGAAAACCGCAGTTGAAAATTCACCGCAGCGCGAATGTTTTTGTTCTCGCAGATGCTGACTATCTTGCTGGCTTCGTCAAGATCATTACCCATCGGTTTTTGCAGCAGGGCGGCAGCGCCATCGGGAAGTTTTTCCAAAATGCCAAAATGGGCTTGCGGCGGTGTCGCAAGATCAAAGAGCGCGTCCTCTTGCGCTATAGCCTCGTCAATATTGGAATAGGCAAATATTCCCCACTCTTGCGCAACCTTCTGCGCCTTTTCCAGATCAGGATCATAAATTCCCCGAACCGGAAAACCACCATTTTTATAAGCGGGCAAATGCGCATCCGTGACAATCGACCCGGCACCAAAAATGACAATGGGCATCAGGTTGGACGGCTTGGGCCAAGCTTGGCGAAGGTCGGATAATTTCAGCTGATCAGTCAAGATGGAACACATCCTCCATCATTGCCCACCATTCGCCTTGCTTGCGTGTTTCGAGCGGCGCCTGGCAAGGCATACACACATCCCACCAGCGTTGTGTTTCAGGATCAGCAGCCATCTTTGCCGCATCAGCCTCAAAATCATCACCGTGATATTCCCAATAGCCGACCAGAAGGTTTTCAGGCTCGCGCAGAAAAATGGTGTAATTTGAAATATTACAATCTTTTATCTTCGACAGAACGCCCGGCCAAACATCCGCATGAAGCTTTTTATACTCGGCAATTTTCTCTGGCTTTAGGCCGATAACCATTCCCATCCGTTGCATAGCAGCTTCCTAACTTTTTATTTCCGAAGTCAGCCCCTCAACATGCTGACTTTTGATTGCGTCCCAATCCCAAGAAATACCCAGACCAGGCTCCTTACTCGGATAGGCCCGCCCGTCTTTCATCTTCATGCCTTCGCACGTTACTGTGTCGAGCTGAGGGATATATTCAAGCCAAGGCGCATTGGGCACAGCGCATACAAGGCTCACATGAAGCTCCATGAGGAAATGCGGGCAAATCGGCACATTATGCGCTTCAGCCATATGGGCTACTTTGATCCAGGGCGTGATTCCGCCAATACGTGCAACATCGGCTTGCACGACAGACGCACCGCCCAGTGTCAGATAATCCTTGAACTGGCTAAGCGAATACATGCTTTCGCCGACAGCAATCGGCACAGAGGTACTCGCAGCCAGACGCACATGTTCGACAACATCATCGGCAGGCATCGGTTCTTCGAACCAGGCAATGTTGTGACGCTCTAAAATTTTGGCGCGCCGTGTTGCCTCTGCCCGGCTGAAGGCCTGATTGGCATCGGTCATTATCTCATAGCTGTCGCCCACGGCTTGCCGCACGGCAGAAAGCCTTTCAGCATCATCCGCCATATGGGGGCGGCCAATTTTAACCTTAGAACCGGAGAAGCCTTGTTCTTTCGCTTTGACCGCATCATCAACCAGCGCCTGCGTTTCGATATGCAGCCAGCCGCCTTCGGTGGTGTACATCGGCACACTGTCTTTGGCACCGCCAAGCATTTGGCTCAAAGGTAGTTTTGCCCGTTTGCACCGCAAATCCCAAAGCGCTGTATCAATAGCGGCAAGAGCCAATGATGTAATCGCGCCCACTGCCGTGGCATGTGTTGAGAAAAGCAAATCGCGCCAGATGCGCTCAATGTCCTCAGCATCGCGGCCAATCAACCGCGGCGCAAGCGTATCGCGCAATAATGACATGATAGCCGGGCCACCCTGCCCGATTGTGTAGCTATAGCCTGTGCCTGTAGCACCATCACTGTCAGTGATCGTCACGAACGGTGTTTCCTGACTTTCAAAAGACTGGATTGCATCCGTGCGCCGAACCTTGGGCTTCAGGTCCACCATGCAAAGTTCAATGCGTTCAATTTTCGCCATTAGATTAGTCCAAAACCATTTCACTTTGCGCATCGAAGACATGGCATTTTTCCAGATCAATCTGGAAGGTCAGCTTTTCGCCGGGCTTCACAATGCGGGGATTTAACATTTTAGCTTGCACCTGCGTGCCGCCGATTTCGCCAAACAGGAGTGTTTCAGCGCCCAAAGGTTCGGTAAGCGTGACGGTCATATCAATCTCAACGCTCTCATCGCCCTGAGGCAGCGTGTGTCCTACCGGCATGATATTGTCCGCGCGGAAGCCGAAGATAATGTCTTTGTCTGCATATTTTCCGGCAAGACGGGACGGCATCGCAACATTAACACCATCGTCCAGCGTGATGTTCTTGCCGCTGTTGTCCGCGCGGCCGTGAAGCAGATTCATCGGCGGAGAACCGATAAATGTCGCCACAAATGTGTTGACCGGCTTCTCAAAGACTTCAAGCGGCGTGCCCTGCTGCTCGATATATCCGTCGCGCATGATCACGATACGATCGGCAAGTGTCATCGCCTCAACCTGATCGTGCGTTACGTAAATGATGGTTGTCTGCACTTTTTGATGCAGCTTTTTAATCTCCACCCGCATCTGGGCACGCAGTTTCGCGTCCAGATTGGAAAGCGGTTCGTCAAACAGGAATATATCCGGATGGCGCACAATCGCTCGTCCCATTGCTACACGCTGTCTTTGCCCGCCCGACAATTCTCCCGGTCTGCGGTCCAGATAAGGATCAAGGCTTAAAATAGCCGAGGCTTCCGCGACCGCCTGATCAATTTCACTTTGCGGTTTTTTGGCAATGCGTAGCGTAAAGCCAAGATTTTCGCGCACTGTCATATGCGGATAGAGTGCATAGTTCTGAAACACCATTGAGATGTTGCGCGCGCGTGGCGGCAGTTCATTGACCACACGGTCACCGATGCTGATCTCGCCGCCGCTGATTTTTTCCAGACCGGCAATCATCCGCAAGGTTGTGGATTTACCGCAGCCTGACGGCCCGACAAACACAACAAACTCGTTGTGATCCACGTCAAGGTTTATGCCGTGAACGACTTCAAGACTGCCATAATTTTTGACAACATTTTTGAGTTTGACATTCGCCATGATTATCCTTTGACGCCTCCGAAGGTGAGGCCTGCGATCAGGTGTTTTTGTACGATAAAGGTCAGAATGAGCGCCGGAATGATCATCACCACTGCGAGTGCTGACATACCGCCCCAATTCAGTGTGAATTCCGATGTGAAATCCAAAAGCCCTACAGGCATGGTTTTGGAATTAACCGAGCGGGTAAGCTGGCTTGCCAGCGCATATTCGTTCCACGAGGTCAGGAATGCGAAGATACCGGCAGAGGCAATACCGGCTTTCGCGACCGGAAATTCAACTTTCCAAAATGCCTGCCAGCGTGTGCATCCATCAATTTCTGCAGCTTCAGCCAGTTCCTTTGGCACTTGGCGGAAAAACCCGTCAATCAGCCAAATCGTAAATGGCACATTCATCGCCACATAAGCCAAAATCAAACCGAAATGGGTATCGATAATGCCAACACGGGCAAAGACGATAAATAACGGCAATGACAGTGCGATGCCCGGCACGGCGCGTGTAAGCATCATACCCACAAAGATCGCCGCTTTTCCTTTAAAGCGGTAGCGCGCAAAGGCATATCCGCCGGCCATGCCAACCAGCAATGCGATCAAGGTCGATGTTACAGAAATAATAAGCGAGTTTGTGAAGTAGCGCACCACCGGAATACCGCCCTCACCGACAGCGCCAAACATAGCTCTGTAATGATCAAGATTAAATTCGGTCGGTATCCACACTGGCGGCTTGGCCATGATTTCCACCGTTGGCCGGAAAGAGTTTACCACAACCCACAATCCGGGAACGCAGATGATACACATCGCAATAAAGAGCGCGATTAGATGACCGGCTTTAAGAAGTCGGTTTTTCAAACGGTGCTTGTCGTTGATATCCATTGCCATCAGTCTGCCATCCCCAGAATTTGCCGAGAAGCATTGAGCTTGCGGAAGAAGTAAACGGTGAAGAATATCGCCAGAAAGATCGATATATAGCCCATCGCATTGGCCAGCCCCATTTTGGCGTCGACATATCCGGTCCGCGCCAACTGGGTCCAGATCAGTTCTGTCCGGTTCGCAGGCCCGCCATTGGTCATGATTTTTACGATGTCATAGGCGCGCGCCACATCCAGACTGCGGATCGCCAGAGCGATATAGATAAACGGCATGATGAACGGCAAAGTTATATGGCGGAAAGTTTGCCACGGCGTACAGCCGTCCACCTTGGCCGCTTCAAGCGGATCCTGGGGCACGGCAAACAAGCCGGCCAGAATGAGAATGGCAAACACAGATGTCGACATCCAGACTTCAGCAAAGATGATCGAGAACATCGCAAGCCCGCCATCAACAAGCCACGGAATAGCTTGATCGGTTAGCCCCAGAGACTGAAGCGCGTTGTTCATTAATCCGATATTGTCGTTGAAGATGAATTTGAATTGAAAGCCCACCAGCACCGGTGAGAACATCATAGGAAACATCATAATCGTGCGCAGTCCGCGCTGTCCCCATGTGACCTTATTGACGAGCAAGGCCAGCCCGAGCCCAAGCAGCATTTCAAGATTAAGCGCTATGGTCAGCAGGAAAACGGTACGGCCGAACGCCCACCAAAAGCCGGCGTCTTCAAACAGCCGGACATAGTTTCTAAAACCGATCCAGTTATTGATACTGTCCGGCCGTGTCAGCCGGTATGCAGTAAAACTGGAGTAGAATGACAGGACCAATGGTATCAGAACCACTGCAGCAAGAATAATGAAAGCTGGCAGCAGCAGCACGAACCATTCGGGAAGCTTCGAGCGTCGCATATTTGTTTTCCAGACAATTTTGGGTTCGGGCCGCGCCTTGTGCGCGACCCTTGGCGTTTGGGAGGTATTAATAAACGCCTTCGTCTTTCATCATGGAATCGACTTCATCAGCAGCTTCAGCCAGTGCCTCATCGATGGTTTTGTCGCCCAAAATCGCCGCTTGCAACTGCGGGAAAATCAGGTTTGTCGCTTCAATCCAATATGGTGTTTGAGGCGCAGGAAACGCTGTCGATGCGGCTTCCTGAAATGCCGCAAGCACTTCGGCGCGGTACGGATCATCTTTAGATGATTCAATCACATGATCCCAAACAGCTGAACGTGTCGGCAACGGTCCTGCTTCACTCTCAAGCTTCTGGCTATCTTCATTCGTTAAGAACGCTACCAGAGACGCAGCCGCTTCCTTGTTGTCGCAGCTCTCGGTGACAGAGAAACCGTGATGTCCGGACCAGCCGGTTCGAACGCCTGCACTGCCTTTTGGCGGCGCAACCACACCAACATTACCGGCAATTTTCGATGATGCAGGATCATTGAAGAAACCGGCCCAGCCCGGCCAGTCAAGATTGACAGCCACATTGCCCGATGCAAAGCCCTGACCCAAATCGTCCCATAGATAAGACGGCGTACCGGCAGGAACCGATTTATTCTGGTAAAGATCGACAAACCATTTCAGCGCGCGCTTACCTTCTTCGCTGTTAAATGCCGGCGACCAATCTTCATTGAAAAGCTGCCCGCCTTCGGCAACGACCATTTCGTAATAACGTCCGACAATCGCCTCGTCTTTTCCGGCATATTGCGTGCCGTAGAAATTTGGCGGGTCTGTAAAGAACGTGGCCTGATCGGAAACCTGTTCCCAAGTTTCGGCAGGCGCGAGATCATATCCGTACTCTTCTTTGAATTTGCCTTTATTATCTTCGTCTTCAAACAGGTCCTTTTGATAATAAAGAGCGGAAACGTCAAACTGCGCGCGTGGCAACATAACCAGCTTGCCGTCAAGTTTTGATGCGGCAATGTTCGACGAAACATATTCGCCGATAAATTCCTCGGTAAGGAACGGCGTCAAATCTGTATATAATTGCGGGTATTGTGACGCAAAAGATGAATGGTTGGAGCCGACACACCAGGATGTTGTTCCTGCCGCCAAATCAGATTTGAATTCCTTGTCGAGCTCGAAGTGGTTCTTCTTGGAAATGATTTTGACGCTAGCGCCGGTTTCCTTTTCCCACTCTGCAATGCGCGAATAAAGCCGCTCATATTGCTCCCCGCCAATCAATTTGGCTTCCAGTTCAACACCGTCAAATTCAGCTGCCAATGCAGACGGCGCAGACAACATTAAAGCAGCCGCGCTTACACTTAAATAAAATTTCTTCATGAGACCTCCTCCAGATCCGTTTGTGCCACGGCAACGTGGCATCACATCCAAATTATGGATATTTCATATATAAACTTGACTTTTACATTTGGTCAATCACAATTTTGTTTTCTTTATCTGTTTAGGGTGGCCCGTAATGATTTTTGATACACATTTGCATCTGATAGACCGCAGCAAACTCAGCTATCCTTGGCTGAGCGAAGTGCCCGCGCTCGACCGGGACGCCTCCTATGACGACTATTTAAGCGTGGCCAAACGGCTCGGCATTACATCGACCCTACACATGGAAGTTGATGTGGCGGAGAAGGACCAGACCGCAGAAACAGACATGATTGAGCAATTGATGCAGACAAAAGGCGGCACACTTCGCGGTGCAATTGCATCATGTCGGCCCGAAGCAGAAGATTTTCCGGCATACTTGGAAAAGGTAGCTGCCCGACGGTCTGTTTACGGTCTACGGCGCGTGCTGCATGTTGTCCCCGACGAAATCTCGCAGTCCGACTTGTTCAGAAGCAATTTAAACCGCCTGGCAAATACATCACTGACATTCGACCTGTGCTTACTCGCCCGTCAGTTGAAAATAGGCGCATCACTCATTGATGCCTGCCCTGACGTGCCCTTCATTCTGGATCATTGCGGCGTGCCCGATATTGCCGGCGGCGGCTACGACACATGGGCAAAGGACATGAAAGATTTGTCGCGACGGCCAAATATTACGGCAAAAATCTCCGGTATCATCGCCTATGGAGACCCGCAAACTTGGACGCTGGATACACTGCGCCCCTATGTCGAGCATACGATTAAGTGCTTCGGCTGGGACAGAGTTGTCTGGGGCAGCGACAGTCCGGTTTGCACACTGGGCGGCAATATCGAATTATGGGTCGCTGCCACACACGCATTGATTGCGGGCTGCTCTGCCGATGAGAAAGTAAAGCTGCTGCAAGACAATGCGAAGCAGCTTTGGCAATTGGAATAGTAATTATTCCGCAGGCCGTCCGTTACGGTACTTCACCGTCTGAATGTGCTCGCAATATAATACGATCTCGTCGTCGTTCTTAAACACTTCATAACTGACACGCACTTGGCCAAGCTCGTCTGTGCGCGGTTTCTTCTCAAGATTTGTACGCACCGTATGAATGGTGTCACCGATGAAGACCGGTCGAATGAAGCGTAGTTTGTCATATCCATAGCTGAACGTGTTGACATTATTGTTCGCCATCAAACCAAGACCGTATGAAAACACCATTGCCCCGGCGACAAGACGCTTATTGAACAAACCTTCTTCTGTGGCGAATACATTATCGGCCACATAAGGGTGGTTATCCATAACGAGGCAGTTGAATGTCATCGCCTCGCCTTCTGAAATCGTACGGCGAATGGAACGGACCTTCTGGCCGACCTCAAATTCTTCATACATCCAGGTTTCAACATTATAGAGCGGGATTTCTTGGTTGTTTTCGTAATAGCCCTTGCCTGTCATTTCGATAACTCCATTATTACTTGACTGCTTGCGTATATAAAACTAACTTTCAAATACAATAATAGCAATCTGGCAGGCATGACAATGGAAAATAACAAACTCCCTCTCTCAGGGCTGCGCGTTTTGGATTTCGCGCAATTTCTCGCAGGACCTATGGCCGCTTTGCGGCTTGCCGATCTTGGCGCTGAAGTCATTAAGGTGGAACGTCCGCAGGGCGGTGACCTGTGTCGCAAGCTTGTGGTTGCCGACCAGACTTTCGGGGATGACAGTTTGCTGTTTCATACGATCAATCGAAACAAACGCAGCTTTGCCGCGGATCTGAAAATTGAAGACGATCTTGAGAAGGTCAAAGATCTGATTCGCTCGGCTGATGTGATGATCCACAATTTTCGTCCCGGCGTAATGGAACGCATAGGACTGGACTACGCCTCTGTTCAGAAACTCAATCCGCGACTGGTCTATGGCAGTGTTACCGGCTATGGCAGCACCGGCCCATGGCGAAACAAACCCGGACAGGACCTGCTGGTCCAATCTTTAACCGGCATGCCCTGGCTTTCCGGCAACCGCTCAGACGGACCTGTACCGGTATCTTTTGCGGTGCTGGATATGGCAACGGGCAATCATCTTGTTCAAGGTTTGCTCGCGGCCTTGATTCAACGCGGTATCAGCGGTCAGGGCACGCTTGTCGAAGTCGACCTTATGAGTTCGGCAATCGACGCCCAGTTTGAACAGCTAACATCATTCCTGAACGGCGAAAGAACGCAGCCGCCACGCAGTGAAATCGCCAATGCCAGCGTCCACGGAGCAGCGCCCTACGGGATATATCAGACACAAGACGGATATTTGGCCATTGCGATGACACCGATAGCCCGCCTCGCCGAGCTACTGGAATGCGACGCTCTTAAGCCATATGGCGATCCTGCTATTGCCTTTATCAAGCGCGATGAGATCAAAGCGGTTTTGGCTGAATTTCTAAAATCGGGAACAACGAAAAAGTGGCTCGATATTCTGGAGCCGGCCGACATATGGTGCGCTGAAGTTTTCGACTGGCCGCGCCTGATGGAAACCGAAGGTTTTGGTGAGCTTGATGCCGTGCAGGAGGTTGTCTCTGAAAGCGGTGAAAAAATGCTGACGACGCGCTGCCCGATCCGCATCAACGGCAAAACGCTGAAGTCCAATCGCGGTGCGCCGAGCCTTGGCGAATTTAATGCCGCTGACCTGCAATAAACGACATCCAGCCCAATCCAGGCATCATTGCAACCGTCTTTCAAGCGGTTTTGCTACCTGTTTCGCGTGCAGTTGACAGATTGTCGACAATCCTATTATCTGGTCTTTAGTTTTGCAAGGAGGCTAAAGATGAGATCATTATTAACTAAAGTTGCCGGAGCGCTGGTCATTTTGGCGAGCGTTATTCTGCCGCTATCTGCCGCATCATCACAGACGATGGATGCTATCAAAGAACGTGGTTCACTTCGCGTTGGCGTTACACAGGCACCACCGTGGTTCTATAAAGACCCTGCGGGCACGGAGTGGACCGGCCTTGGCGCGTCAATGGGCAAAGACATGGCCGAAAAGCTTGGCGTTGAATTTGACCCTGTTGAAGTAACCTGGGGAACTGCCGTCGCTGCGCTTCAGGCAAACAAAATTGATGTCATGTTTGTACTGGATGCGACACCAGAACGGGCAAAAGCGATCAATTTCCCGAAATCACCATTGCTGTATTACTCACTTGCAGTTCTTGTTGATGATGATTTGACGGTGGAAAACTGGTCAGACCTCGACTCATCGGAAATTAAACTGGCGGTTACGCAAGGCACATCCATGGATACCTATGTCACCGAGCAACTGAAGAATGCTGAAATTCTCCGGTTTCCGTCAAACGGTGAATCAGTCGCTGCCTTCCAATCCGGCCGTGTGAATGCGGTTTCACTGTTCCACCCACCGCTCATTGCAATGCGCAAGCAAATTGGCCGAGGCCAGATTGTCGTTCCCGCTCCGGCCTATCAGGCACAATCTTCAGCAGGTGTTCGCAAAGAGGAAGACAGCCAGTTTGTTGATTTCGTCGATGAATCCATTGCCGAATACTACAACTCAGGAACGAGCCAGAAATGGTATGAGGAATTCCTGACATCTTTTGATGTGGACCCTTCAAGCGTCCCTGCCATTGAAAAAGTAGCCGAATAAGCACTCAAACAAAGGATGCGCAGTCAAGCACTGCGCATCACCGCTTTATATGACCGGGAGTTGGCATTTTGGGATATGAATGGGATTTTTCAGTCGTATTCGGCAATTTTGATCTATTATTGCTCGGTCTTGTCAACACGCTGAAAGTAACAGGACTGGCGCTGTTTTTCGGAATACCGCTCGGCCTTGTACTGGCTTTGATGCGCCTTTATGGAAACAAAGCACTGCGCTGGCCAGCCGGCTTTATCATAGAATTTCTGCGTTCAACGCCGCCAATCGCACAATTGTTCTGGTTCTTTTTCGCTTTACCGATTTTGCTTGGTGTAGAGATTGACCCATTCAGCGCATCAGTCCTGACTTTCTCTCTTCAATCATCTGCCTTTTTTGCAGAAGTTTTTCGCGGCGGTATCCAGTCTATTGATAATGGACAATGGGAAGCGGCAAAAGCGATCGGCATGACACGCAATGCAACCTTGCAGCGGATTATCCTGCCGCAAGCTGTCAAGCGCATGATTCCGGCCTTTTTGGAACGCGCAATCGAATTGATGAAAACAACGACACTGGTATCGACGATTTCATATTCCGACCTGCTCTATCAGGCGAACACCATTGCCCAATCCTCCTACCGTACACTGGAAGTTTATACGACTGCGGCAGCGATGTACTTCGTTGTCATTCTTGCGTGTTCGCTTCTTGTTGGACGTCTGGAGCACCGGCTTGGCCGCAGCGGCGAAATTACAAGGGGCTGAACATGGATTATCAATGGGACTTCTCAGCTGTCGTCACATATTGGCCGGTTCTGCTTGTCGGTCTTAAAAACACAATTATTCTTGCCGCAGTCTGCCTGGTACTCGGCTTATTTTTTGGACTGTTTGTCGGCGCGGCCCGTTACAGTTCCAACCGTCTGGTCAACTGGCCGGCGACGGCTTTTGTCGAAGTTTTCCGCAATACGCCCGTGCTGGTCCAGATCATGTGGTTCTATTTCGCTTTCCCGATTATCTCGCCGATCGAGGTCAATGCCTTTACAGCAGCAACACTGGGATTGACGCTCAACACGGTTGCTTTTTCCAGTGAAATTTACCGCGCGGGCATTCAGTCAATCTCAAAGGGGCAATGGGAAGCGGCAAAAGCCCTCGGCATGACTTATACGGAACAAATGCGCCGCATTATCTTGCCGCAAGCAATCCGGCGCATGGTGCCGGCCTTTACAAACCGGGCCGTTGAACTTGTTAAAATGACATCATTGGCATCAGTTATTGCCTATGGGGAATTGATGCATCAGGCCAAGACAATATCAATCATCGCCTTCAACCCAATCGAAATGTACACAAGCGTCGCCATTATTTTCTTTGTGCTTATCGCGCCGCTATCCCTGCTTGTGCAAAGGCTGGAAATGAAGAAAAGAAAGTCATCATAAAATGGAAACCAATCAAAACACCGAGGTTTTGTGCCTTGAAGGGCTTAAAAAATCTTTCGGCGACCTTCTAGTTCTGGACAATATCGATCTGCGCGTTACCAAAGGCGAAACGATCGTTATTCTTGGTGCTTCCGGCTCCGGAAAATCGACAATGCTTCGTTGTGTCAACTTCATGGAGGTACCGAGCGGCGGACGTATCATCCTACACGGCGAGCAGGTTGGAAAAGAAAACCAAAACGGCAGCCGGACATATGATGAAAAAAGCCTGAGCGACCTGCGCAGCCGCGTCGGCATGGTGTTTCAGCATTTCAATCTTTTTCCGCACATGACCGTAAAGCAAAACGTCATGGAAGGCCCGCGCACAGTCCTTAAATGCGACCAGGCTGAATGTGAGCGCCGTGCAAAGCTCTACTTGGATAAGGTCGGGCTTGGCTGGAAGGCTGATGCCTGGCCATCGGAACTTTCAGGCGGCCAGCAGCAACGCGTGGCCATTGCCCGCGCATTAGCGATGGAACCCGATATCATGCTTTTCGACGAAGCAACATCAGCACTTGATCCCGAGCTTGTCGGCGAGGTTCTAGAGACCATGAAGCAACTGGCCGAAGAAGGCATGACAATGCTCATTGTCACCCATGAACTTGGCTTTGCCTACACGGTTGCCGACCGGGTGCTGTTCCTGTCGAAGGGAAAAATTTTAGAGCAAGGGGCGCCTGAAGCCGTGCTGATTAACCCGAAAGAGGAGGCGACAAAAAATTTCCTTCGCGGGCACGGCTCCTTCAGACTTCCAGAACCCAATTTAGATTGAACAAGCATGAATATTTTAGACACACACACAATCACCACACATGATGCTGACGAGGATATCCGCAACCGCGATATAAAAATCTATATCAATGGCGAGATCGTTCACCGGAACGAAGCAAAAGTCTCTGTCTATGATTCAGGGTTTATGCTTGGTGACGGCATGTGGGAAGGCATGCGGCTTTATAATGGAAAATGGGCCTTTTTTGATGAGCACATGGACCGTTTGTTTGACAGCTGCAAAGCCATCTCTCTGGACATCGGTATGGACCGTGAAGGCATTGCAGACGCAATGAAGCAAACGGCAGAGGCCAATAACATGCACACGGATGTGCATTGCCGCCTGATGGTTACGCGCGGCGTTAAGGTCAAACCATTTCAGCATCCAAGCCTTTCACGCAGCGGCCCGACCATTGTTATTATTATGGAACACTCCAAACCGGTTGACCGCCTGAAAACACAAGGCATTTCTTTGGCCAGCGTTCCACAGGTGCGCGGTCTGCCTCATTCACAGGATGCAAAATTCAACTCGCACTCCAAACTGAATTGTGTGATCGCCTGCCTGCAGGCTGAGGCCGCAGGCGCCGATGAAGCGCTGATGCTCGATCCGAACGGCTTTGTGAACACGACCAATGCGTGTAACTTCTTCATTGTGCGAAAAGGCGAGGTTTGGACATCCACCGGCGACTATTGCATGAACGGCGTCACGCGCCAGAAGGTGATTGATTTATGCCGTCAAAACGGCATTCCGGTATTCACCAAAAACTACTCTTTGTATGAGGCCTATTCTGCTGATGAAGCCTTTTTGACAGGCACGTTCGGTGCGCAAACCCCGATCCGTGAAATTGATGGAAAAATAATTGGTGATGGCACTGCCGGACCAATGACGCATAGAATACGAAGCCTTTATAAAGAGCTGATAAAAGCCAACACGGAGTAGACATGGCTGATACCCTATTAAGCCTTATACCTGTGGTTGACGAAACAAGGCGCGGGCAGATTGTCAGAAAACTTCGCCAATTGATCGTCGGCGGCCATGTGAAGCCGGGCGAGCGGCTGACTGAATCAGAACTTGCCGCAAAGCTGGGCGTCAGCCGCGCACCGCTGCGTGAAGCGGTCAGAGAGCTTGTCGAATTCGGCCTTCTTGAAAGTATCCCCTATAAAGGCCTATTTGTCAGGCGTGTGACCCGCACGGATTTAGATGAACTATATTCGCTCAGAACGATGCTGGAGAAATTCGCCTTTCAACAATGTTGGGACAAACGCAATCCTGACAACCTTGCAGACCTGCATAACCGTCATGAAGCATTGATTGCGGAAAGTGAAAGAGGGCAAGACAGGGAAAGGGCCATTATCCTCGAACTGGATTTGCACTCATGGTGCTATGAAGTTTCGGGGCACAAGCTTTTGCAAAAATCATGGGAGCAGATGAAGCCCAACCTTCAATTCTATTTCACGCTGCACCAGAAGGCCCACAACCGTCCTGGACCGTTTCGCGAAGCACATCAGGAATATGTCAAGCAAGCCTCAGGTGACAACCTTGATGCGATGTTATCGCACCTTGAAGACCATATGCGTCAAGGGCTGGAAGTGACCATGAAAGATATTCCGCTTGAGTAGGTAATTGGCACTATTTTACCCCTCAAAGCCTTTTGATAATGCAAACTCAATCAAAGGCATCTGTTTGCCGTTATAGTTTATTGCAGCCTCTCGGTTTGCCCGTTCTGTCGCCAGACTTCTCAGATCATCCGGACAATGCCTCGTGAACAGTAAGCTTGAAGCGGCATTAGCATCACTGACCGTTTCTCCGGCTTCTAATCTGCTCAGAAATTCGGCCGCCCTGACAAACCGCTTTCTTTGCGCAACTTTCAAGGCGGCAAGCCAGACAAGTACCGCGATCAGTATAGGAAGCAAAAATAACATCTCATCCCGTCATATTCTCATTTGCTTAACACTGTCAAAAGACTATCTGGTACAGGAGTTCCTTGCCGTGACCTACTTAAATTCGATTATAAATCCATAGTATGCTCCACTTGCGTGGCACATTTGATTTTGCCTAGCCTAACATTGAAATTGGAAGATTTGGTGGAGCCTAGCGAGACGTCCACCATTGCCCATAAAGCCCATTACACTGAAAGGGTTGCTCATGAGGGTATAACAGTTTGTTCCACCTGCTTGTCTCACTTGAGCCAAACTTTCAAACGAAATGCAGCCGAGAATGATCGGGCCATCGCGACTGACCATTTTCTTATCAGGTGGTTTGATGAATCAAAGTCTCTAACTGCCCAAAAAATCTTGATAACGGCCAAATAGAGAAAAAAGTTTAGCGCTCAAAATCTATGGGTTACTGATTACTTGCGCACATTTGACGACCGGAAATCACATTCCACGCTCGGTCACAGAAGCCTGATATGCGTCAAGATCACGAATCAATTGCAACCCATTTGGAACATCCATGCGGTTGCAAAATTCTGACCAAACCGCACCATATGGCAAATCTTTCATCTCTTCGGTGATCATGAGACGGGATGTAAAATCGAGCCCAGCTTCAGCTTTTTTTAATTGTTTCAGTGGTTGCAGCAATGCACGCAAAAGCGCTTTTTGCATATTGCGTGTCCCGATAACCCATGCCGCCGTGCGGCTAATCGTGGCATCAAAAAAATCAAGGCCAATAGATGTACGCTCCAGCATATCGGCACTGACAAGCTCCTGTGCTACAGCCAAGATATCATCATTGAGCAAGATGACATGGTCACTATCCCAACGCATCGGGCGCGAAACATGAAGCAAAATACGGTCAAGCGATAATGAGACCGCACTTAGTTTGTCGGCAATATTCTCGGTTGGGTGAAAATGCCCCATATCAAGGCAAAGCAACATTTGCTTGCGTATTGCATAACCAAGGTAAAATTCATGACTTCCAACAGTGCATGCCTCAACGCCAATACCAAATAGTTTGCTTTCAACCGCATCAAGCAAATGTGCCTTATCGTGGCTAGGTTCTGTCATCGCATCAAGCGAAGCCTCAAGCCGCTTGCGTGCAGCTAACCGATCAACAGGAGTGTCTTTATAGCCATCCGGCACCCAAATATTATTGACGCAAGCCGACCCCATCTCGCGGCCAATCTGTGCGGCAATATCGCGTGAACGCTTACCGTGCTCGATCCAGAAATCGCGGATACTCTGATCGGGATGCGACAATGTCAAATTATCGTCGGCCTTTGCATGGGCAAAAAAAGTCGGGTTGAAATCAAGCCCGATATTTTGCGTCTTTGCCCACTCCACCCATGTTTCAAAATGCTTGTATTCGATAGCATCGCGGTCAGGCGTTTCGTCGCTGTCCAGATACATCGCATGTAAGTTAAGCCGGTGATTGCCCGGTATCATGGAATAGGAGAATTCTAGGTCGGCGCGCAGTTCATCCGGTGTGCGCGCACGTCCAGGATGATTGCCCGTTGCCTGAATACCGCCGCCAGAACTGCCCGACTTTTTCTCAAAGCCAACAACATCGTCACCCTGCCAGCAATGCATCGAAATTGGTATGGATTTGAGGCGCGCCAACGCTGCTTCCGTATCCACATCCCATGCCGCAAAAGCATCTACCGCGTTCTTGTATTCAGACATAGTCGGTCCTCCCCAACCAGTTTAGCGTGTGAACGCCTGCACGTTTCCGGCATCGACATTGATAATATTTCCCGTCGACTTGGCGGAGGCTTCCGAAGCAAGAAAATACGCCGCCTCCGCAATATCCTCCGGCAAGACAGACCGTTTGAGCATTGAGCGCTGGCGGTACATATCCTCTAGTCCGTCCTTATCTGTTTGATAGGTGGATGCGCGCTGATCAAGCCATTCGCCGGACCATATTTTAGAACCTTTAAGCACCGCGTCAGGGTTTACAACATTGACCCGAATACCGGCCTCCGCACCTTCCAGTGCAAGGCAGCGCGCCAAGTGAATTTCGGCGGCCTTTGCCGTGCAATAAGCAGACGCATTGGGCGAAGCAGCAAGCCCGTTTTTGGAAGCAACAAATACGATCGAACCACCCATATCCTGCACCCGCAAAATCTTAAACGCTTCACGCGACACAAGGAAATATCCAGTCGACAGAATATCCATATTTTTGTTCCAAAGCGCCAATGTGGTTTCCTCCACAGGCGCAGAGCTGGCGATACCCGCATTGGATACCAGAATATCGACGCCGCCATATTCAACCGACATATCAGTAAAAGCAGAAATAACCGCAGCCTCGTCAGTGACATTCATCATTACCGTGCGCACAACATCACCGCTGTAACGTCCGCTTAAATTATCGCTTGATGCTTTCAGTGCCACTTCATCAATATCGGCCAGCACAACACATGCGCCCTCTGACAGATAGCGTTCAGCCGTTGCAGACCCGATACCTCCTGCGCCACCTGTCACCAGCGCAACACGTCCCGCCATGGATTTTGGCTTTGGCATGCGCTGCAACTTGGCTTCTTCAAGCAACCAATATTCAATATCGAAGGCTTCCTGCTCCGGCAGGCCGCAATACTCTGACACAGCCGAAGAACCGCGCATCACATTGATTGCATTGATATAAAACTCGCCGGAAATACGCGCTGTCGCCTTGTCTTTGGCAAAGGTAATCATGCCGACACCCGGCACCAGATAAACAACCGCATTCGGATCGCGCATGGGCGGACTATCATCATGCTTGCAGCGATTGTAATAGGCCGCATAATCTTCGCGGTAAGCAGCAATCGCATCCGCAAGACCTTCAAGCGTTGCATCGGCATTTGGATTGGCTGGATCAAAATCCACAACAAGCGGTCTGATTTTCGTGCGCAGGAAATGATCAGGGCATGACGTGCCAAGCTTTGCCAGTGCTTCCATATTATTCGCATTGACAAATTCCAGCACCGCATCGCTGTCATCGAAATGACCGACCATATGCTGTTGCGCCGACACCATACCCCGAATGGCAGGCATCAACCGTGAAGCAACATTGCGGCGATCAGCAGCATTAAGACTTACATGCTTTGCACCACCAAAGGCCGCCTGCCCTTCGGTTTTTGCTACAAACCAATCCATTGCCTTTTGAATGATCTCCAACGTCAGCTCATAGCATTTTTTAGCATCATCATCCCACGTAAAAAGACCATGGCTTTCCAAAACAACGCCCTTGGCATCAGGATTTTCAATACAGAATTTTTCCAGCCATAAACCAAGCTCAAAGCCAGGCCGCTTCCACGGCAACCAGCCGATACTGTCGCCGAAAATCTCCCGTGTCAGCTCTTTCGAGTTTTTGGCCGCAGCGATTGCGATAATCGCATCAGGGTGCATGTGATCGACATGCTTTTTCGGCACATAAGCATGAAGCGGTGTGTCGATAGAGGCCGCACGCGGATTAAGGTTGAAAGTACAGTGCGGCAGATAACCAACCATCTCGTCTTCAAACTCAAGACCGCGGTAAATGTTCTTCAGCGCCCGAAGCTTATCCATGTAGAGTGTGGAAAAACCGTCCATTTTGATCGAACCCACATCGCCGCCCGAACCTTTGACCCACAGTACTTCAACCATGTTTCCGGACAGCAGATCCTTCTCCATCACTTTGGCCGACGTATTGCCGCCGCCATAGTTGGTGATCCGCTTGTCAGAACCCAAAAGGTTGGAGCGATAAAGCAAAAGCTCCGGCTCACTCATGCCTTTGGCGCGCTCATCATCCCATTTGTTTTCCAGCCTTGCAGACTGTACGCCTGCAGAATTTTTGGTGTCGAGCATAATTTCCTCCCATGAGTCCGTCGGACCTTTGTTTTTGCCAAAATTGTCCAAACGCACCCCGTTGTCAATCACAAACAATCAAAACTTGTCATTGTGCGGCGCAATATGACTATTATTGATTGTTTGTGATTGACAATGGCATGTTTCAATGTGATGTTTTATGCGGGAGGCCAGCAATGCACGAAAGTGAACGCCACAGAATTATACTGTCAGCCGTACAGGAAAAACCGGTCGTCACCGTCCAAGAAATGGTAGAGTTGACCGAGTCGTCCGAGGCGACAATCAGGCGCGACATAGCAACGTTGCATGTGCAAAAAAAACTGCGGCGCGTTCGCGGCGGTGCTGAATCTATCAGCCCTCCGCAATTTGTCGGTTTAGCAGGACGCACTTTCAGCGTTAACGAAACAATCAACACCGCGCAAAAACGTGCCATTGCACTAAAAGCCGCAGAGCTTTGCGAGGACGGCGATCCAGTCATAATCAATGGCGGTACAACGACATTCCAAATGGTGCATCCGCTAGCCTTGCGCCGTTTGCAGGTTTTTACCAACTCATTTCCCATTGCTGAACACTTGCTCAAACACTCCAAGAACACGGTCGTTGTTTCAGGTGGCGTTATCTACCGCGAGCAGAACATTATTTTGAGCCCCTTCGACAATGATGTGACACGCAATTTTTATGCAAAGCGCATGTTTATGGGTGCACAAGGGCTTGGGCCGCTTGGTCTTATGGAAGCAGACCCTCTGCTTATTCAGGCCGAACAAAAACTGATCAATCAGGCAGATGAACTGATCGTTCTGGCCGATTCTTCGAAATTTAAAAAACGCTCCAGCCTCATCTTGTGTCCGCTTGAGCGGATTACAAAAATTATCACGGACGACGGAATTGATGACAAATCCGCCAGCATATTGGAGGCGGCTGGCATCGATCTCATCATCGCAAATTCCGCGAGAAGTGAAGCCACTTCAACCGCAGCGAAAGCTGCCGGATGAATTTATCCGAATGCATAAACCAGGGAGGAACCTATGCGCATTCTTAAAAAACTACTGACGACAGCCGCTGTCGCAGCAACCCTCATGATTTCACCAGCTCAAGCTCAAGAAACCAAACGCATTGCGCTTGTTGTCAAAGCGCTCGGCATTGGCTTTTTTGAAGCCGCAGCAAAAGGCGCTGAAGAAGCAGCCGAAGAGCTTGGCGATGTGGAAATTATCTACACAGGCCCGACCGATACAACAGCGGAAGGCCAAATCGAGGTAATCAATTCACTTATCGCCCAGAATGTTGACGCAATTGCTGTATCGGCAAACGACACGGACGCTTTGGTGCCAACGCTCAAAAAAGCAATGGACCGTGGCATCACTGTTATTTCGTGGGACTCGGGCGTTGCCAAAGAGGGCCGTCAGATGCACCTTAACCCATCATCAAATCCGCTCATTGGCAACATGATTATCAAGCTTGCTGCTGACAATCTACCGGATGGCGGCGATGTGGCCGTACTATCTGCAACAACAACGTCCACAAACCAGAACACCTGGATTGAGGAAATGAACAAGGTGATGGGCAACTATCCCGGCATCAATGTTGTTGCGACCGTTTATGGCGACGACAAAGCAGACAAGTCATACACAGAAGCACAGGGCCTGATGAAATCTTACCCTGATTTGAAAGCAATCATCGCGCCAACATCTGTAGGTATCGTTGCAGCGGCACAAGCAGTTACCGATGCCGGCAAGGCTGGCGAAATCAATGTGACAGGCCTTGGACTTCCATCTGAGATGGCGGGACATGTTGATAGTGGCGCATCAAAATCATTTGCTATTTGGAACCCGATTGATCTTGGCTATTCGGCAACGATGATTGCCTACAATCTTGCGACTGATAAAGCGTCAGCCGAGGCAGGAGCGGAAATCCCGATGGGGCGCATGGGCTCTGTGACACTTGATGAAAACACGGAAGGCGCGATGGCTGATCCTTTTGTTTATGACGCGTCAAATGTCGCTGACTTCAAAGACATTTTCTAATCATTTTTAATGACGGGCGGCGTTCAAGGCGCCGCCCGTTTTCCTTTCTGTAAAGGCCCGATAGAATGCTCGCATCGGATACAACCACACCAAAAACTGCCGAAGCTGCGCTTTCATTGCGCGGTATTTCGAAAGAGTTTCCAGGTGTAAAAGCCTTATCGGATGTTTCGCTTGATCTTTATCCAGGTCAGGTAACCGCCCTTGTCGGCGAGAACGGTGCAGGCAAATCCACGATTGTTAAAATTCTTACCGGTATCTATCAGCCGAACGGCGGCACGATTGAGGTAGCCGGGCAAAAAACACAATTTGCAAATGCTCACGCAGCCTCTGCCGCAGGTGTTACTGCGATCCACCAAGAAACAGTATTGTTTGATGATCTTTCGGTTGCGGAAAATATTTTTATCGGCCATGCGCCACGAGGACGATTTGGTCTGATTGACCGCGCAAAGATGAATGAGAACGCACGCGCCATTCTCAAACAAGTCGGCGCTGACATTAACCCCGTAACGCGCTTACGCGATCTTGGAATCGCCAGCAAACATATGGTTGCCATATCGCGCGCGCTATCTGTTGATGCGCAAGTGGTTATCATGGATGAGCCAACTGCTGCGCTATCCCATAAAGAAATTGCAGAACTTTACGAGTTGGTTGAAAAACTTAAAGCAGATGGCAAAGCCATTTTATTTATCAGCCACAAGTTCGATGAAATTTTCCGCATTGCCGACCGCTACACAGTTTTTCGTGATGGCCAAATGGCGGGCGAAGGCCTGATTGAGGATGTCAGTGAGGATGATTTGGTCACGATGATGGTGGGCCGCTCGGTCGATCAGATTTACCCCAAAAAAGATGTCACGATTGGCGAGCCTGTACTGACCGTTAGCGGTTACAGCCATCCGACCGAATTTGACGATATAAATTTCGAATTACGACAAGGCGAAATTCTAGGTTTTTACGGTCTTGTTGGTGCTGGGCGCAGTGAACTGATGCAGGCACTTTTCGGGATCACCAAGCCGTCAAAAGGAGCGATAAAAATCGCAGGTGACATCGCGATCGTTCGCTCTCCGGCAGAAGCGATTGGCCGCGGCATTGTTTATGTGCCCGAAGATCGCGGCAAACAGGGCGCAATTATTGGATTGCCAATTTTTCAAAATGTTACTTTGCCCTCGCTGCACAAAACATCGCAGCAAGGTTTTCTCAAACTGGCCGAAGAGTTCAAGCTTGCGCGTGAATATACTGCGCGACTGGATTTGCGTGCCGCATCGCTTGATCAGGACATTGGCGAACTGTCGGGCGGCAACCAGCAAAAGGTGGTCATTGCCAAATGGCTGGCAACTAAGCCGCGAGTTATCGTTGTTGATGAACCGACCAAAGGTATTGATATTGGCTCAAAGGCCGCAGTCCATGAATTTATGGGTGAGCTTGCGGCCAACGGCCTGGCGATCATCATGGTGTCGTCAGAACTACCCGAAATTTTGGGCATGGCCGACCGCGCAATCGTCATGCGCGAAGGCCGCATGGCAGGTGAATTTAAACGCAGTGAAATGACCGCCGATAGGCTGGTACGGGCTGCTGCCGGCATCAAGGAGAAAGCTGTATGATAAAGCAATTTATCAAATCACGTGAAGCACTGCTTGTACTGGCAATATTAATTCTGCTTGGCCTAATTTCGTCACGCTTTTCTGGGTTCATCGCCCCTAGAAATATGGCCAGCGTGTTTCAAGACACATCCATTCTCATCATGTTGGCGCTTGGCCAGATGGTTGTCATTTTAACACGCTGCATTGATCTTTCCGTAGCATCAAACCTTGCACTCACAGGCATGGTTGTCGGCCTTATCAATGTGGCAGCACCCGGCCTTCCTGTCCCTGTTCTTCTGCTTGTTGCGATGTCACTTGGCGCATTTCTGGGTGCGATTAACGGCATTCTGGTTTGGAAAGTCGACATTCCGCCAATTGTGGTCACGCTTGGTACATTGACGGTTTACCGCGGCATTATTTTTCTCATTTCTGATGGCGCATGGATCAACGCGCATGAAATGAGCGCCTCATTCAAGGCGTTTCCACGCTATGAATTGCTCGGCCAGCCTGTTCTTTCATGGATGGCTGTCGCCTCGATCATTCTGTTCTATTTGCTGGTCGTGCGTACACCTCTGGGGCGCGCCTTTTATGCAGTTGGCGGCAATCCGCATGCTGCCGTTTACACGGGCATCAATGTCGGCTTCACCCGCTTTATGGCGTTTGTGATTGCCGGTGCAATTTCCGGCGTCTGCGGCTATTTGTGGGTATCGCGCTATGCGGTTGCCTATGTCGATATTGCTGGCGGGTTTGAGTTGGAAGTCGTCGCGGCCTGCGTCATTGGCGGCATATCCATTGCAGGCGGCATCGGTACAATCGGCGGTGCGGTACTTGGCGCTTTATTCCTTGGCATTATCAAAAACGCACTACCCGTTGTTGATATTTCTCCATTCTGGCAATTGGCGATTTCAGGTTCGGCAATCATTATTGCGGTCGCGGTCAACGCCAGATCCGAGCGCAAAAAAGGCCGGATTATTCTAAAGAAAGCGGAGCATGCATAATGAGCAATGATTTTACCGCACGAAACATTCCCGACCGTCTAACAACACATGGCCAAAGAACGCTTAAAAGCTGGGAAACACTGCTCGTTATCATCGCGGTGATGGTGTTTGTTGTAAACGCGCTTTCATCGCCCTATTTCCTGAATCCGTGGAACCTGTCTGACGCGACATTCAACTTCACGGAAAAAGCCATGATCGCATTTGCCATGGCGATGCTGATTGTATCCGGCGAAATTGACCTGTCGGTGGCGGCTATTGTTGCGCTGGCTTCAACCGCCATGGGCTTTATGATGCAGGCAGGGTTCGGCACACCTATTCTGGTTGCGACCGGACTTACCGTTGGTGTTTTATGCGGTGCGTTTAATGGTGTGCTTGTCACACGGTTGGGCTTGCCCTCGATCGTTGTGACCATCGGCACGATGAGCCTTTTCAGAGGTATTTCCTATATTGTGCTCGGTGACAAAGCCTATACGGGATACCCTTCTGATTTCGCATTTTTCGGCCAAGGCTATGTCTGGTGGGTGATCTCGTTTGAGCTTGTTCTATTTGTTATTTTTGCCCTTATTTATGCAGTAATTTTGCACAAAACGAATCTGGGACGCGCGGTTTATGCGATCGGCAACAATCCGATTGGTGCAAAGTTCTCCGGCATTCGCGTCGAGCGCATCAAGTTCATTTTATTTCTTTTAACCGGACTCATGTCAGGTGTCGCTGCGGTATGTCTGACTTCCCGCCTTGGTTCAACGCGACCCTCTATCGCCTTTGGGTGGGAGCTTGAAATCGTAACAATGGTCGTGCTTGGCGGCGTCAATATTCTGGGTGGTTCAGGCACTATTCCAGGCGTAGTTCTTGCCGCATTGATAATGGGTATGGTGACCTTTGGCTTTGGCCTTTTGAATGTACCAGGCATTGTGATGTCGATTTTCATCGGCTTGCTGCTTATTGCAGTAATTGCCTTGCCGCGCCTTTGGTCGATGGCACGCGCCTCTCGCGCAAGGCGCAAAGCATGATGGAAAAAGTCGCGTTCAAAATGCAGCTTAAAGCCGGCTGTGAAGCTGAATATAAAAAGCGTCATGATGAAATTTGGCCGGAACTTCATACGCTTTTGAAGGAAGCAGGTATATCAGATTATTCAATCCACCTAGATGCTGAAACATCTGTTCTATTCGCGGTCTTATGGCGCACGGACAATCACACAATGGATGATCTGCCTTCCCATCCGGTCATGCAAAAATGGTGGGCGTACATGGCTGATATTATGGAAACGAACGCGGATCATTCCCCGGTGGCAACACCACTCCTCAACGTCTTCCATATGGATTAAGTGATGACGCAATTTATCGCCGTTATCGACATCGGAAAAACCAATGCAAAGGTCGCGATCGTTGACAAAGAAAATTGGTCTGAAATCGCGGTACGCACCACACCCAACAGCATTTTAAATAAAGCGCCCTATCCGCATTTTGATATAGAAGGCTTATGGAAATTTATTGTTCAATCGCTGCGAGCGCTCAACGAAACAAACCCCATATCAGCGATTTCAATTACAACCCATGGTGCATCGGCAGTATTACTTGATCATGACGGTGAGCTTGCATTACCGATGCTTGATTATGAGCATGATGGGCCTGATGCAATCAAATCCAGCTACAAAAAAATACGCCCCAACTTTGCAGAAACCGGATCGCCAGAATTGCCGTTCGGCCTTAATCTTGGCGCACAATTATTTTGGCAACAAAAATTATTTTCTAAGGAATTTTCGCAAGTCCAATCAATCGTCACTTATCCGCAATATTGGGCATTTCGGCTAACAGGTGTTCTGGCAACAGAAGTCACGTCACTTGGGTGCCACACGGATTTATGGAACCCATGGGAAAACAAATTATCTTCGCTTTGCACCCTGACCGGCTGGAACAAGCTTTTAGCGCCTATACGCGAAGCCAACGATATTTTGGGAACGATCACGCCGAGAATTACCGATGAAACAGGCATACCTGTCGATGTTCCTGTTTATTGTGGCATCCATGATTCCAATGCTTCACTTTATCCGAATTTACGCCAACGCAAAGGCCCGTTCAGTGTAGTGTCATCGGGTACATGGGTCATCTGCATGGCAATTGAAGGCAACAACATTAAGCCCGATCCAGCACGTGACACTCTGGTTAATGTGAGTGCCTTTGGCGATGCCGTCCCATCTGCACGCTTTATGGGTGGTCGCGAATATGACCTATTGTTGCAAGGCAATACTGCTGATTGCAGCGATGCCAACATTGCCACCGTGTTAGAAAAGAAAATCTGCCTGCTGCCCGCGGCAGAGAATCGGTCCGGCCCGTTTCAAGGCTATGCACAAAAATGGCAGGGCGATGAGCCTACTGATGGTGCGCGCTACGCAGCTGTTTCATTTTATCTGGCGATGATGACATCGGTTTGTCTGAACCTGATCGGGGCGCAAGGACCAATAGTCGTTGAAGGTCCATTTTCGCGGAATCATCCATTTCTCGATATGTTATCGGCAGCCACTCAAAGACCCGTTATAGCCGCATCCACAAGTGCAACAGGTACAAGCATTGGTGCAGCTATGCTCAGCGCTGATGATAGTGAGATCGCTAAACTTAACAGCGCAAAATGCGATCGAGAAATTGATTGCACTCAGAGCAATCACTTAATTTCATACGCGGATAGCTGGCGCGAAGCAGTCCGAAATATACAGCGATGACAAAAATGCTAAGATAGCATAGAATACGCCATGTTCGAGGTATCGATAGTCATTCAGTGTTCGATTATCGACAAGCATAATAGTCATCGCCCGCACATATGAAAAGCCCCATTTGACAGGTCCGGGTTGAATTGACCGCAGTCTATAGATTGAACTTGTGCCATTGCTACCTCGCCGCCAAGCGAATGATCGCAGCCAGCAATATCGTGCACTACGTTGAAGTTTTCGAATGTTGAAACAGATGGTGAATTGCGCAGAGGGTGAAACCGTGGCGCCTTGCAGATTGTAAAGATCGGCGGCCGTGATTTTGAGACGACTGGCCCAATCCGCATCAACGGCAAAACGCTGACGTCCAATCGCGGCGCGCCGAGCCTTGGCGAATATAATGCCGCTGACGCTTAAACCCAAACCGGCATATGAAGAATGATCAAACTATGCAGGCACTTTGGAAGAAATAGGGCGACTGTTTGGTTTCGGCAGTGTTGGAAACTGCATCATATCTGAATCAGACGAACAGAATGCCATAATGGTGATCCCGGCAGGAATTGAACCTGCGACCCTCAGATTAGGAATCTGATGCTCTATCCAACTGAGCTACGGGACCCCGCAACGCTGATATGCGAAAACTGCCCGCCGATCAACGGGCGGGGTTTTGCTCTGCGATCTGCGCCCAATAGCTGATGCCATACGGTATGATTTCGTCATTAAAATCATATTTGGGGTGGTGCAGACCAGCGCTCTCGCCGTTACCGATAAGGATCATCGCACCGGGCCGCGCTTCCAGCATATAGGAGAAATCTTCTCCCCCCATTAAAGGAGGCGTATTGATATCGATATTGCCAGCACCGACTACGGCGCTTGCAGCCTGCGTTGCAATCTCGGTTTCTATGTCATGGTTGACCGTGACCGGATATCCGCGGCGAAACTCCAATTGGACTTCGCAGCCATAGGCATCGGCGACAGATTGCGTGATTTCCCGTAAGCGCTTTTCACCATATTCACGAATATCGCCGTCAAGTGTCCGGATTGTTCCGCCAAGCTTTGATTCATTCGGGATAACATTGTGGGCATCACCGGCGTGGAATTTTGTAACCGAAACCACGATAGCCTCAAGCGGGTCCACATTGCGTGAAGCAATGCTTTGTAGCGACTGGATCAGCGCCGCGCCCGCCACAATCGGGTCAATCGTACTATGCGGCATAGCAGCGTGGCCGCCCTTGCCTTTCAGCGTGATGTTAAACTCGTCAGTTGCGGCAAAAAACCCGCCTTTGCGAATTGTAAATTCGCCCACCGGAACGTTGGGCATGTTATGCATCCCGTACACTCGGTCGATGCCAAACCGTTCCATCATGCCGTCCTTGACCATTTCGTTGCCCCCACCGCCGCCTTCTTCCGCCGGTTGGAAAATCACAACAATCGATCCGGCAAAATTGCGCGTTTCGCTTAAATATTGCGCAGCGCCAAGCAGCATGGCCGTATGTCCGTCATGCCCGCATGCGTGCATTTTGCCTTGTGTTTTGGAAGCATAGGGCTTGCCGGTCGCCTCAATGATCGGCAGGGCATCCATATCCGAACGAAGCCCCAATGTTTCGCCGTCGCCGCGATTGCCTTTAATAACGGCACAAACGCCAGTGCGCCCAAGGCCGGTGACGACTTCATCACAGCCGAACTCGCGCAGTTTTGCTTCTACAAATGCCGCAGTTTCGTGGACATCAAACATCAACTCCGGGTTTTGGTGCAAATGACGGCGCCACTCCGCAACTTCCTGCTGCATTTCCGCTGCCCGATTTAAAACTGCCATTATGTCGCCTCAACTTAAGTGAATTTGATGCCCTATAGATGGCGCGGCAAAGCTGCCACATCAAGCAGTTAATCCGCAAAACCACCCCTTAATTGTTTGAAACCGCAAGCAGCCTCCATTAAACAAATACATATAGTAGGAGAACTCATGGCCCGCACGATAAAACCAATATGGCTGACCATATCGCTAATCTTTGCGGCCATAATTTCCGTACATACAGCATTTGCAGGGCCATCAATATTAATCGAAATGAAATCAGGCCGCGTACTTGAAGCCAATCAGGCTTTTGACCGCTGGAGCCCGGCTTCATTGACCAAATTGATGACGGCTTATGTGACGTTCAGAGAAATCGCAGCCGGTAACCTGACACCTTCATCGCCGGTGCGTATATCCAATAATGCGGCCAACAATCCGCCAAGCCGGATGGGTTATAAAGTCGGCTCCATCATGACGGTCGAAAATGCGCTTGAAATGCTCATCATCAAATCCGCCAATGACGTTGCCGTTGCACTTGGCGAAGCGGTTTCAGGAACAGAAAAAGAGTTCGTTGCGCGCATGAACGCAGAGGCCAAACGCCTCGGTATGACCGATACGAATTTCACAAATCCCAACGGTTTGCATGACGAAAACCAATATACAACCGCGCGCGATCTGGGCATTTTGGCAACAGCGATACGGCGTGATTTTCCAGCCTATGATCCTATTTTTGCAGCCGAAGCAATCAGCATCGCTGGCAAGATAACCTCTACCTATAATCTGCTGCTCGGGCGTTATGACGGGGCGGACGGTATGAAAACAGGCTTTGTCTGTGCATCGGGCTTCAATCTTGTGTCATCGGCAACACGCAACGGCCTGACCATGATCGCTGTCGTTTTGGGCGCCGCTTCCCAGAAAACACGGGCCGAAGAGGCCGTAAGACTGCTGGAAAAAGGCTTTGCCAACGCCAATATGTCAGCACCGACATTGCTTGATTTGCCGCGCCCTGCAAATGCTTCCACACAAATGGCGAATATGCGCTCTGCCATCTGCACCGAAGAAGCACGGGCAACACGCTGGGACGGGCGGCAAATTGAGGGCTACATCACCTTTAACACGCCTGAAATCAAGGCCTTAACGCGCGCGCCCAAAGCGCTGTCTTCCGGACTTGGCGGAGCGGATGGCGTCTCAAAATCAGCGGTGATGCTCAATGGCCAGTTTGTAGAGGCTTATCCGATTCCTAGCGAAAAGCCGGTCAGACCCACTTTGTTGGAAAGCGGAGACCGCGAGCGTTTTGGTTTAAGACCTGGCTTTACTGTGCCGGTGCCGACCCAGCGCCCTTCTTGAGCAGAAAGCGATGCCCGCCTTCAACGGCTTCCGATGTGATCAGAGTATGGCCACGCTCGCGCACGAAATTGGGAATATCAATTACAGCAAGCGGATCGTTCGTTTCGATCCACAATTCGTCACCGGCAGACATATCCCGCATGCGTTTCTGGGTTTTTAAAACAGGCAGCGGGCAATTCAGACCGCGCAAATCATAAATTTCAGCCATTATACTGGTCACAATTTTCGATCATGATCTTCCGGCAGCCTTTGGCGTAAATCAGGATGATAAAACCTTTGAAAGCTGATTATAGATTACGCCCGATTGCCAAAAACTTTTCACGGCGCTGGCGCTTGATCTCGGCTCCGTCCTTGCCTTCAAATTCTTTCAGAGCCTCGGCAATACATTTTTCTGCCTCAACCATCACCGCATCCACATCACGATGCGCACCGCCTAAAGGCTCATCAATAATGCCATCGATAACCTTAAACTGAAGCAGATCCTGCGCTGTGATTTTCATGGCGGTTGCCACATCTTTTGCGCGCGCTGAATCGCGCCAGAGAATTGATGCGCCCGCTTCAGGTGAAATCACAGAATAGATCGCATGTTCCAGCATGAAAACCTTGTTCGCGGTTGCAATAGCAATCGCACCGCCGGAACCACCTTCGCCGATAACGATGGAGATAACAGGCACATCAAGATTGAGACACTTCTCGGTTGAGCGCGCAATCGCCTCGGCCTGTCCGCGTTCTTCTGCGCCGATGCCCGGATATGCGCCCGATGTGTCAACAAGTGTGATGACCGGAAGACCAAACCGGTTGGCCAGTTCCATAATGCGCACTGCTTTGCGGTAACCTTCCGGCCGCGCCATGCCAAAATTATGCTTCAGACGTGTTTTTGTATCAGACCCTTTTTCCTGCGCGATCACAGCAACAGGCTGGCCTTGGAAGCGGGCAAACCCGGTCACAATGGCATGATCTTCACCGAAATTCCGGTCACCGGCAAGCGGCGTGAAATCTGTAAACAGCGCCTCGATATAATGGAGGCCGTGCGGGCGGGCCGGATGCCGGGCCACCTGCGCTTTTTGCCAAGGCGTCAACTTACGGTAAATATCGACGAGAGCGTCTTGAGAGCGCTTTTCAAGCCGTGCAATTTCGTCGGCGGTATCAACGGCGCCTTCTTCTTTTGCGGATATTTTCTTGAGCTCAAGGATCTGACCCTCAAGGTCCGCGATAGGTTTTTCAAATTCCAGATAGCTGGTCATAGAACTCTGCCATTTTCACGCTTACTCTTGCAGCGTGAGGTGGCGGTTTCAAGCCGCAATGTCAAGCTTTGCAAATCTGATGCACTTAAATTTGTGCCAAAGGATGGTGCTCTGTGACCAATGCATGAAGCCGCTCATCAAGCACATGGGTATAAATTTGCGTCGTGGATATATCCGAATGTCCCAATAATTGCTGCACAACGCGCAAATCCGCACCATTTTGCAAAAGATGTGTTGCAAATGCATGGCGCAAAACATGTGGAGACAATTGGCTCGGCGATAAACCGCAGCGTGCGCCGATAGCTTTTAAATCCCGCGCAAACACCTGCCGCGCCAAGGCCTGCTCGAAATTATCGGCCGGAAACAACCATTTGCACTGGTCCGCCTTTTCATTTTGATCGCGAATTTCCAAGTGAAAATTGACAGCATCCATCGCCTTTTGCGACATCGGAACCATACGTTCCTTGTTGCCCTTGCCTTTCACAATAAAGAACGGTTCATGACGGCGCATCAGAGAGACAGGCAAGCCGACAAGTTCACTGACACGCAATCCTGTTGCATACAGCATTTCAAGCAAAGCATGATTGCGAACAGCGCGGGCTTTTAGTTTTTTCGACCGGTGCGGCGCCTGCGCTTCGCGCTCGGCCTGCTCCAGCAACCGCGAAACATCGTCTTCGCTCATAGTTTTTGGCAATATGCGCGCCTTTTTGGGCGATGCAATTGTCGCGGTCGGATCATCCGCGCGTACGCCTTCCGAATACAGAAACAAATAATATTGCTTCAATGCAGAAAGCCGCCTCGCCTGACTGGACGCGGCAAACCCTGCTGCTTCCAGTGAACCGATATAGTCCGCAATCTGGCTTTGAACGGCTTTGGCAAGTACCGTTTTACCATGGCTGCGCAAATATTGATCCGCATCGTCCAGATCACGTCTGTAAGATGATAGTGTATTGGCAGCAGCGCCGCGCTCGGCGCTCATCATTTCTAGAAAGGCATCAATCATAAGGAAATTATAGCTTCAAAATCTTACTGATCTGCGAAGGACATCATTGAGAGGCATTTTCGTCAATGGAATCGGAGGCGGCAGGCTGAACCTCTTGCCGTACAGGGTTTATTTTATCGGTTGGTACGCGCTCGGTCATTTCCCGCTTGGTGGGTTCCACATACATGACAAGCGCAAACATCGCGCCATAAATAGCACCGCAAATAAGTCCGATTGTCATTAAAAACCGAATTAAACTCGGCATATCACACCACCCAACTAACTATCATGCTTCATAAGCGGCTTTTCCGGCACAAATCAACCGCCAACTGCCCACAAGAGCACCGACATTCTTGACAGTAGCGACAAATTTGTGCGCTAAGCGGGTCCAGAGCGAAAGACAGTTTCATGGATACGGCAACTAAAAAACGCGCGGCCAATGTGCGTCATCTAATCGGGGATCAAACCATCGCGCTTGTCGGTCTGATGGGGGCAGGAAAATCTGCCATAGGCAAGAAGCTTGCGCTGGCTTTGAAATTACCTTTCGTCGATGCTGATACAGAAATTGAAGCGGCGGCAAAGATGCCCGTGGCTGAAATTTTTGAAGCTTATGGTGAGCCTGAATTCCGCCGCCTTGAGGCCAGTGTCATCAAGCGTATTTTGGAAAGCGGGCCGCAGGTTCTGGCCACCGGTGGCGGCGCTTTTATGAGCGAGGCAACCCGCGATATTATTCATGAAAATGGCATATCGTTGTGGCTGTCAGCAGATATCGATCTGCTGATGGTTCGCGTGAGTAAAAAAACGACAAGACCGTTACTGAAAAACCCCAATCCACGGGCAGTCATGCTTGATCTTATGGAAAAGCGTTACCCGGTCTATGCCAAAGCCAATATTGAAGTCGCCTCCGAAGATCTGACAAAAGATGAAATGGCCCGCAACGTCATTAACGCGTTGGACGATCATCTGTCCCAACACACACGGAAAGACCAACCGGCATGACTGACAGGAATTTGACGGAAAAGGTAAAGGTCGAGCTTGCCGACCGCTCCTATGATATTCTCATTGGCGAACATGTACTCTTGGGTGCCGGCAAACATATCAAATCGGTTCTGCCTGATGCCAAATGCGCAATCGTCACCGACGAAAATGTCGCCGCGATCCACTTGGAAGCTTTGTTGGAAAATCTCAAAGCCGAAGGCATTGAAGCCGCGCCCATTATTCTTCCCGCCGGAGAAGCAACCAAAAGCTACGCGCACCTTCAAACTGTTATCGAAGCCATTATCGAAATGCGCCTTGAGCGGGGAGATGCGGTCATTGCGTTTGGCGGCGGCGTTATTGGTGATTTGGCAGGCTTTGCGGCGGCGTCCGTCCGGCGCGGCATGAACTTCATACAAATTCCAACATCCCTGCTGGCACAGGTGGACAGTTCGGTCGGCGGCAAAACAGGCATCAATTCACCGCAAGGTAAAAATCTTGTCGGCGCATTTTACCAGCCCCGGCTTGTGCTTGCGGACACAACCGTTCTCGATACCCTGTCTGAGCGCGAGTTCCGTGCCGGTTTTGCGGAAGTCATCAAATACGGCCTCATCAATGATGCCGGTTTCTACAATTGGCTTGAGCAGAACTGGGACGGGATTAAAAAAGGCGGCAAAGAGCGCATCCATGCGGTTGCAACTTCATGCCGTGCAAAGGCAGCCATTGTTGCGCGCGATGAACGGGAATCCGGCGAGCGCGCCTTACTCAATCTTGGGCATACATTTGGCCATGCACTGGAAGGCATTACCAAATACCAGTCTGACGTGCTGGTTCATGGCGAAGGTGTCGCAATCGGTATGGTTCTTGCCCATGCCTTTTCAGCGCGTATGAACCAGTCGTCCCCTGATGATACGCAGCGCGTCAAAACTTATCTGGAAAAAGTCGGATTGCCGACAGATATGTCCGGCCTGCGCAACCATGTTAAAAGCGCTAATCAGATTATGGACTTTATCGCGCAGGATAAAAAAGTTTCACGCGGCAATCTCAATTTTATTCTGACACATGGCATTGGTCAGGCCTATATTGCAAAAAATGTACCGGCAGCAGAAGTGCACGCCTTTTTGACGGAAGCTTTGGAGAGCTAGATGGAAATTTGGATTACAACATTAGCGATCATCGTTTTGATTGTTATGTCCGCTTTTTTTTCCGGTTCCGAAACAGCACTTACCGCTGTTTCGCGCGGACGCATGAAACAGCTTGCCAATCAGGGTGACGCGCGCGGCGAAGGCGTCAACAAATTAACCGAAAACAAGGAACGGCTTATTGGTGCCCTGTTGATTGGCAACAATATGATCAATGTTCTGTCCTCGGCGCTCGCAACCACATTATTTTTGAGTGTTTTTGGCGAAACAGGCGTTGTTTATGCGACCGTCGTCATGACGGTTCTTCTTGTTATTTTTGCTGAAGTGATGCCGAAATATTTGGCCATTTCAAAAACAGACAAATTCGCCTTGACCGTTCAGCCGGTTATCCGTGTTTTTGTCATGGTAGTCTCACCACTTGCCTATGCGGTTGATCAAACCGTGCGTTATATTTTGGCGACCTTTGGCGTTCGGTTTGACGATAATGAATCCATTCTTTCCGGCCATGATGAACTGCGCGGTGCAGTGGAAGTGCTGCATGAGGAAGGCTCGGTTGACAAGGAAGATCGGGCGCGTTTGGGCGGTTTGCTTGATTTGAACGAGCTTGATGTGGCCGATGTGATGATCCACCGCACCAATATCGAAATGGTCAATGCCGATGATCCGTCGGAAATGATTGTGAAGCAAATTCTGGAAAGCCAATATACACGCCTGCCTGTCTGGCGCGGTGAAACCGATAATATCGTTGGCATTGTTCATGCAAAAGACATGCTGCGCGCTTTGCACACGGTTGATAATGACCCCGGCAAAATTGACATTATGAAGATCGCAAACAAGCCATGGTTTGTTCCCGATACAACGATGCTGCACGATCAACTTAATGCATTTCTGCGCCGCAAAGCCCACGTGGCCATTGTCGTTGATGAATATGGCGAGCTTGAAGGTCTTGTCACACTGGAAGACATCATTGAAGAGATTGTCGGCGAGATTGCCGACGAACACGATGTTGAAGTTACCGGCGTAAAAAATGAGGCAGACGGTTCGGTTCTAGTCGATGGCTCCGTACCGATTCGTGACCTGAACCGCGCTTTGGGCTGGGAATTGCCTGACGATGAGGCAACCACCATCGCCGGCCTAGTTATTCATGAAGCAAAACTCATACCGATGGAAAAACAAGCTTTCACATTTTACGGCAAGCGGTTTCTTGTTTTGAAAAAAGTCAAAAACCGCATTGAAAAACTGCGCATCAAATAAGCTTACAGCAATTCCAGCGTAGATTTGCTTGAGCGCTGATATTTCTACCAGCGCACTTTATCTGTAGTTGCAGCAGGCTCTAGGGCCAATGCGTGCAAGCCTTCATCGAGAACAGGCTTGAGCAATTCATTGATCATACGGTGTCTTTGGACACGCCCAACACCGTCAAACTTTGCCGAAATAATTCTGACACGCATATGCGTTTCACCCGATCCATCGGGTGTTCCGCCTGCGTGCCCCGCATGCAGATGGCTTTCATTGATGACTTCCATACGCACCGGATCAAGCGCTTGAGACAAGGTGTCCCTTATCTGTTTTTCAATTGAACCCATTTCATTGCCTTTCCAGCCTTGCAACGCCGCCCATGTCCAGCTAAACCGGTGCGTCGCCAAATGCACATGAATCTGTGCCTATTGTGTTGGTGGCAAAGCTGTCAATCCTTGTTTAGCGGACGTCACGTCCCACATCGGTAATATGACCCAACGATCAAAATACTTCGATAGCATCCGTATCAATCCGGGTGGCAAGAAAAAGAAAGCCGAAGAAGCGGCACGCAACAAATGCCAGTGGGCAGGTTGTGAGAAACCCGGTGCGCATAAAGCTCCGGCAGGCAGAGACCGTGAGGGCGAGTACCTGTGGTTCTGCACCGAGCACGTTCGTGAATATAACAAAAACTACAATTATTTTTCCGGCCTGTCGGACGACGACATTGCCAAGTTCCAGAAAAACTCCCAGACCGGTGACCGCCCGACCTGGAAGATGGGCACAGCCAATTCCGAGGCGAAACGCTCTGCACCGATTTTTGCAGACATGAAATCCGGTTCGGCCAAAGCGATGCGTATGCGCAATCCTGCCGCTTGGGATAATGTTGTGAACGCGAAACCGGTGCGTCGCCTGAAACCGCTTGAAGCAAAGGCGATTCGTACACTTGGTCTTGAGCAAACAGCGACATCTGATGAGATTAAAGCGAAATACAAAGAGCTTGTGAAAAAACACCACCCCGACGCCAATGGCGGTGACCGCACATCTGAAGAGATTTTCCGTGAAGTCATTCAGGCGCACAAAATTCTTAAATCAGCAGGCATGGCCTGATACTGCATAAATTAAAGGACGATGATCGCGCAAATAGCGCATCAAGGAGACATTATGAATAAGATCGATCTCGATATCGCGAATATGCCAGACACAATGGTTGATGTGCGCAAAACTTTCGGCATTGACGTCGATCTGGAAGTGCCTGCCTACAAAACGGCCAATAATTATGTGCCGGAAATCGATGAGGGTTATGTTTTTGACAAGCCAACGACGCTCGCCATTCTGGCCGGCTTTGCGCACAACCGTCGCGTTATGGTTTCAGGCTATCACGGCACGGGTAAATCAACCCATATCGAGCAGGTTGCGGCGCGGCTGAACTGGCCATGTGTGCGTATCAATTTGGATAGCCACGTTTCACGTATCGACCTTGTGGGTAAAGATGCAATCGTTCTGCAGGACGGCAAACAGGTTACCGAATTCAAAGACGGCATCTTGCCATGGGCCTACCAGAACAATGTCGCGCTTGTATTTGATGAATATGATGCCGGTCGCCCTGATGTGATGTTTGTCATTCAGCGTGTGCTTGAATCATCGGGTCGTTTGACATTGCTTGATCAGAGCCGCGTGATCCAGCCCCATCCGGCATTCCGACTGTTTGCCACAGCCAATACGGTTGGCCTTGGTGACACAACTGGTCTTTATCACGGCACACAGCAGATCAACCAGGCGCAAATGGACCGCTGGTCGATTGTGACAACACTGAACTATCTGCCGCATGATCAGGAAGTGGAAATCATCCTGTCCAAAGCGCCGCAATACCGCAATGAAAAAGGTCGTGAGACTGTCAACGCCATGGTCCGCCTTGCCGATTTGACACGCAACGCCTTTATCGCGGGCGATCTTTCAACAGTGATGTCACCAAGGACCGTTATTACATGGTCTGAAAACGCTGCGATCTTCAATGATATCGGCATGGCCTTCCGCCTTACATTCCTGAACAAATGTGACGATCTGGAGCGCACACTTGTGGCCGAATTCTACCAGCGTTGCTTTGGCGAGGAACTTGCTGAATCAGCCGCCAATGTCGTGCTGAGCTAACGGAGTAAACGTGGCAGGTCCGGGCGATAATTACAGAAGAAAACCCAACCAGAAGGTTGATACCGAACCGTTCAAAAAAGCGGTAACGGCCTGTATGCGCGCCATTTCCGGCGATCAGGAAATGGAAGTTGTTTTCTCTAATGACAAACCGGCTTTCGCCGGCAATCACGCTCGTATTCCAGACCTGCCCAAGCGCGTGACGAAAAACGATGTGATGATCACGCGCGGCGTGGGCGATTCAATGGCTCTGCGCGCTGCGTGCCATGATGAAACTGTGCATCGCACCATGTTGCCGGAAGGCGATCAGGCCCGCGCCGTCTATGATGCCGTCGAACAGGCGCGTGTGGAATCCATCGGCGCAAAGCGCATGTCCGGCGTTGGTGACAATCTGGCAGCGATGGTCGAAGACAAATTTATTCGCTCCAATCTTTCAGGCGTGACCGAAAAGGAAAACGCCCCGATTGAGGAGGCGATCGCCCTTGTCGTGCGCGAACGTTTGACCGGCCGCAAAACGCCGGAAGGCGCAGCTTCCGTTGTTAATCTCTGGCGCGACTGGATCGACGAAAAGGCCGGCGATGAAATCGAGCGCCTTGCAGCCGATATCGAAAATCAGGCGGCCTTTGCTAAAACGGTGCGCGACATGCTGTTCCGCATGGAAATGGCAGAGGATTATAACGGGGACGGACAGGATCAGGACGAAGATGAGTCCGACGACGAAAGCACGCCTGAAGCCGATGATGATGACGATGATGGTGGGTTGGACGATCAGGAATCGGGCGACGAAACCAGCGAAGAGGACGACACACCTATCGAAAGCGAAGAGTCCGAGGCTGGCGAGATGGATGAATCTGACGCCACTGCCGACGAGATGGACGAAGATTTCGATCAGGAGGCCGAAGAGCCCGGTGAGGCCCAGCGGCCTGATCCCGGCATTCAGGATATTCTTTCCGACATTGACTATAAGGTTTATTCGACTGAATTTGATGAAACCGTCGGCGCTGAAGAACTGTGCGATGAGGCTGAGCTGGAGCGGCTTCGGATATTCCTCGATAAGCAGCTCGCCAATTTGCAGGGCGTAGTCGGGCGTCTGGCCAACCGTTTGCAGCGCCGCTTGATGGCACAGCAAAATCGCTCATGGGATTTTGATCAGGAAGAAGGTTATCTTGATCCGGCCCGCCTGCCCCGCATTATTATCGAAGAACAATCTGGCGGTTTTGGCGCGCTGTCATTCAAGCGCGAACAGGACACTAATTTCCGCGATACTGTTGTCACGCTGCTGATCGATAATTCCGGCTCAATGCGCGGCCGCCCCATCACTGTGGCGGCAACTTGTGCCGACATTCTTGCGCGTACGCTGGAACGTTGCGGCGTCAAAGTCGAGGTTCTTGGCTTTACGACCCGCGCTTGGAAAGGCGGTCAGGCGCGTGAGACCTGGCTGAAAAACGGCAAGCCCAATGAGCCAGGCCGTCTTAATGATCTGCGGCATGTAATTTATAAATCAGCCGATGCGCCATGGCGCCGTGCCAATAAAAATCTCGGGCTGATGATGCGCGAGGGCCTGCTTAAAGAAAACATCGACGGCGAGGCTCTGACCTGGGCGTACCGCCGGTTGGCGGCACGTTCAGAGCAGCGCAAAATTCTGATGATGATTTCAGACGGTGCGCCGGTTGATGATTCAACGCTCTCCGTCAATCCGGGCAATTATCTCGAACGCCATTTGCGGGCAGTCATTGAAGAAATAGAAACCCGCTCGAATGTCGAGATGCTCGCAATCGGTATCGGCCATGATGTAACGCGCTATTACAGACGCGCTGTCACCATTGTAGATGCTGAAGAACTGGCCGGCGCAATGACAGAGCAGCTTGCGTCCCTGTTTGAAGAAGAAAACGGGCGAAAGCGCAGTGATTAAATTTGGCGGCGCTTTAGCCTTTTTTCTAGCGCTGACAATATTATCAGCAAAAGCCCAAACGCTTCAAAGCTTTGACGTACAAGCCCGGCCATTTGAGCAATTTCGAATTGGTTCTGATGAAAAACAGTTCGGGCCGCTTGAATTTGTCGGCGGGCTGGAAATGACCGGCGGATCACGTGATTTTGGCGCATGGTCGGGCATTACTATTTCCCCCAACCAGACAGATTTTGTCGGTGTTCTCGACACAGGTTTCTGGATAGATGGCAAAATCCTGCGCAGTGAAACCGGCGCACCGGTCGGGCTTTCTGCGCGTCTGCAGGAAATTTTAAATGAGGCCGGCTCTCCCATTAAACAAAAATGGCAGGCAGATGCCGAAAGCATTGCCCGTAGAGGCGATGAATTTTTGGTCGGATTCGAACGGGCGCACCGCATTGACGCTTACAAAGTCGATGCCAGTGGCACATATATTTTTCAAAATACCAGCGATCCGGATGTACCGCTTTTTGAGCTTCGCTCCAATCGCGGTTTTGAAGGCATAGGTGTCGCGCCAAAGGGAACGCCCCTTAGTGGCGCGCTTGTCGGAATTAGCGAGAAAAGCCTTGATAAAAGTAAGAATATTATGGGCTTTGTACGCCATGATCATGGCAGTAGTTTTGAGTTTTCTGTGGTTCGAACCGGCGAGTTTGATATAACGGATTTGGGATTTTTACCCAATGGCAACGTGATTACACTCGAAAGACGCTTCAACATTGCATCGGGCGTTGCAATGCGGCTGCGTCACTTCACGGCAAGTGAAATCACAGCAGGTGCTACCGTCGACGGAGAGATATTGCTTGAGGCTGACATGCTCTACCAGATCGACAATATGGAAGGGTTGTCGATTACAACGGACGAGGATGGAACGCCGCGCCTGACGATTGTCTCGGACGATAACCATTCGCTGTTTCAACGTAATTTGCTTTTGGAGTTCAGACTGACAGGCTCGCTGACTTAAAAATTCCGGCGCACACCAAAAACATGCGCATTATGGCCGCCGCCCATATTGGACAATGTGCCGTTGGCACCCGAACGGTGATGGGTGCGGTAGAAAAATTCCGTTTTCGGCAGTGGTTTAAAACTGAATGCAATTTCCGGCCCGAGATAGAACAGCAAGGATGCGTCTGTTCCGGCCTCTTTGGCGCGCTCGGTTTCAATACCGATCGTGTCGCTGACGACACTCAAACCGAATGTAAAGCGCGGGGCGACATTAATGAACCCGATATCAAGACCTTGGTGCCGGATTGTCGTACCCACCCAAAGTTCGGCACTGGTGGGGTCAGTATCGCCAAAGCGTATCGCTCCGCCCACTTCTCCGCCCAAAAAGAAACCTGAACCGAGTTCGACAAAATCCCGGTTGTAAATAGCGCCAAAGTTGAAATTATCCTCAAGTTCGCCGCCAAACGGAATGTTCGCATCGCCGGGAAATGAAGAATAGGAAAATTGGCCGACAAAGAACGACACGCCTTCAGAAAGCGTCTTTTCTCCAGCAAGTGCTCCTGTTGAAAATAACAATACACTTGAAAGTAAGGCCATGCTTTTGAACATGATGAGATCCCCACCACTCAAAAGCATCGTATAGAGTACGAATAATCAATGCAAACATTTTGAACTAATTGTGGTTAACACCACATTACTTTGCTCAAGCAGCAGCAGGAGACCTTACAAATAACCGGTATGGAAAAAGCATTGCGACACCGACAAATATTTTGACGATGAAATCACCGACGGCAAGCGATATCCAAAGCGGCACTTGCGCACCGATACCCAAAAACGGGACGGCAAAACCAAGAGACCCGTCTTGCCCGCCAAAATCCAGAAAACCGAACACGGGCGCAAAAGCAATTCCGAAGAATAAAATAGTATCGAGAATCGAGCCCAGAACAGTCGAAATAAGCGGCGCCTTCCACCATTGAGAAGCACGCAAACGGTCAAAAATGGAAACATCCAGCAACTGTGCCAGCAGGAAAGCGCTGCCCGATGCAATTGCAATACGCGGCGTTGCCAACCAGATTGACAGAACAACGGCCAATATAAAGCCGGAGAAAACAACAACCCTCGCTTGGCTCTTACCGAACCGGCGGTTTGTCAAATCCGTGACCAGAAACGCCATCGGATATGTAAATGCGCCCCATGTCAGAAGATCTGCAAGGTTGATCGCGCCAAGATGTGCCTGAACAGGAAACTGAACAAGAAAATTGGAGGCAACCACAACGGCGCACATAGCAAGGATGAAAAGAGAAGTGTTTTTTGAAATAAGCATTTTTTTACCCTGGGTGATGCCACCAGCTAGAGAAACAACAGAGCGGGCACTTGCCCGCTCATACTAAATCATTATTGCAACCCAAAGAAGCTTACGCAGCTTCAGCTTGCTTTTGCGCAATACGGCGCTTGATCAAGCGTGCACGCTGAGAAAGTTCAGCAGTTTTTGCCTTGGCCAAATAAGCGTCCAAACCACCGCGGTGCTCAACAGAGCGCAGTGTTGATGCAGCAACGCGAAGGCGGAATTTTTCGCCCAGAACGTCAGACATCAAAGTCACTTGGCAAAGGTTTGGCAAGAAACGGCGACGTGTTTTGTTGTTTGCATGGCTAACATTGTTGCCAGTCATGACCGCTTTTGTTGTCAATTCGCATACGCGGGACATAGTCTTTACCTCAAATAATTATGGCCTCTTGTCCAATGAAGATCAAAGCGAAACCTTAAATGGCCGCCGACGCTGTCACTTAGACTTTGCGAGGAGTCGGGGTTCTATAATGTTGAGTTTCCAAAAGGTCAATGCCCTAGCACTGTAGAATTGATCATATAAAAGGCCAAATTACATCAATAAGGTGTCAATGAGGGACTTATCACGAAGGATTACAGGGCAATGAAGCGCCTTTATACGATGATCACTTTCGCCGCCATATGCGCCGGCGCCAATGCAAATTCAGCTTTAGCTGCTGATTTCGAGAGTGAATATGCCATATCAGTCATTGGTTTGAACATTGGCAAAAGCAAATTCAAAACCTCAATCATTGACAACCGCTATAAAATTAACGGCACCTTACAGGCATCAGGCGTCGCGTCCATTTTCACCTCAACAAGCGGCAGCCTGACAGCCACTGGCAGTTTGGGCAAGGACAAGGTCCAACCGACCGCTTTTGATGTCAAATATAAGGACGGCGACAAAAACAAGAGAACAGTTCTTGAATTCTCCGGCGATAATGTGACCAAAGTTACAAACACGCCCAAATTAAAGAAAAAGGGCAAATGGGTGGATATTGAAAAAAGCCATCTGACCAATGTGCTTGATCCGATGGGCGCAATTCTTGTTCCCGCAAAATCCATGCGGTCGGTTTGCAACAATACATTAAAGATTTTCGACGGGGAAATGCGCGCCGATTTTCCCATGCGCTATTTGCGAACCATTCCGTTTTCGACAAAAGGCTATAAAGGTGAAGCGGTGACCTGCCGCGCCTCGTTCAAGCCAATTGCAGGATATGATGCCAAAAAAGAAGACATCAATTGGATGCGTGATAACGGCCGGATTGAAATCAGTTTCGCCCCTGTCGGTGACACCGGGTATTTTGCACCCGTCGCTGCAAAAATTAAAACACGCATAGGCATGGCAAATATCAGGGCACGGCGCTTTGAAGCATTGACAAAATAGGCGGTTGCGACGACACCGCTTTCATGGGCCAGAACAACGACAACACACACAAAAATAGCGCGACAATTATCGGTTTCACTGCCGTATTGATGTGGGCGCTGCTTGCGCTGTTCACAGATGCAACGGGCAATATTCCGCCCTTTCAATTGGCATGCATGACCTTCTTTATCGGCACACTGGTCGGTGTCGTCTGGAACCTGGGGCGTAAAAAACCGGCGGCGGAAAAACCTGTAAGCTTGCGGGTCGCCCTTGCTGGCGGCGGCGCGCTATTTGCCTATCACGCCCTTTATTTCGCAGCTTTGAAAAACGCACCGGCGGTGGAAGCAAGTCTTATTGCTTATCTGTGGCCATTGCTCATCGTGGTGTGTAGCGCGTTGCTACCGGGTGAAAAACTGGGATGGCATCACATTATTGGCGCGCTGGCCGGTTTTACCGGCACCATATTGATTGTTACCGGCGGCAAAGGTTTCACCATCGATCCGGATGCGACACTGGGCTACGCGCTGGCCTTTGCGGCCGCCTTCACATGGACCGGCTATTCCCTGATCTCGCGCAAATTTGCAGATGTCCCCACCAAAAGCGTCATCGCCTATTGCGCAGTGACAACCGTGCTCGCACTGGTCGCCCATCTGATATTTGAAAAAACCATCATGCCGGACAGCGCGGTTGAATGGATGGCAGTTATCGGCCTTGGTCTATTGCCTGTCGGCGCGGCATTTTACACATGGGACTTCGGCATGAAGCGCGGTGATGTTCAGGTCATCGGCGCTTCCAGCTATGCCGCGCCCCTGCTCTCTACAATTATCCTGATTGCGTTTGGCAGCGCGCTCTTTTCATGGTCGATCGTATTGGCCTGCCTTCTGATTACATTTGGCGCGATGCTGGCCGCGAAAAATATCATTTTACGAGGCAAGAAGCCTAAACACCTTTAGGTTTGCGCGGGGTGGGCTTCCAGTCCGGCGCAGCAAGTTCAAAACTTGAAAATTCAAATCCCGGCGCAACCGTGCATCCAACCAGTGTCCAGCGGCCAAGCGATGTGGCCGTTTGCCACCAATTGGCAGGAACGATGATCTGCGGTCGCTCGCCCATCGCAAGATTGGTGCCCAGTCGGTAGGATTGCGCATCATGGCCATTGGCCGACATTGTCAGAGCCAGCGGCGCACCGGCATAAAAATGCCAGCCTTCAGCAGCATCTCGAACACGGTGCCAATGCGATGTTTCTCCTGCTTCCAGTAAAAAGTAAATTGCGGTGGAATATGCGCGACCCTGATGATTCCCTTCATCGCGAAAGCTCTCCACATAAGAGCCGCCTTCCGGATGCGGCTGCATTTTCAGCAAATCTCTGATTTCGTCCGGCGTTAATTCATTCATTTCGTCACCATTTAGCACTTGTCGAACGGGTCGCTACAACGCACATTAAACCCATGGCAACAATCCATAAATCAAAGCAGAGCAAAAGCCCATGAACGCCGATATTGTGGAAATGCGCGCTTTTTATCATTCTGCACTTGGAGAACGCAGCAGCAATGCGATTGCCATGGCGCTCACACGCATTTGGGAGCCTGTTGCCAATGAGCGTTTGCTTGGCCTTGGCTACACACGTCCTTGGCTAGAGCGGTTTGAAAGCGATGCACAGATAACGCTTTCATTCATGCTGGCTGAACATGGCGCCGCCAGATGGCCGCGCACCGGCCCTTCGCGCTCTGCTTTGGTTTTTGACGAAGAATTACCCCTTGCAAACGGTTCCATCGACAGGGTTCTTGCCGTTCACACATTGGAGTATGCGGAAAGTCCGCGTGAAACATTGATGGAGCTTTGGCGGGTTCTAGCCCCCAACGGAAAACTGGTATTGGTTGTTCCCAACAGACGCGGCGTATGGGCGCGTATCGACACAACACCTTTTGGCAATGGCCGCCCGTTCTCATCGGGCCAGCTGCGCAACCTGTTGCGCGAAACCAATTTTACCCCCGCGCATGAGACCGAAGCCTTGTTCTTTCCGCCCAGCAGACGCTTTCTGGCGCTCAAGCTTTCCAACCAGTTTGAAAGCATTGGCCTGCGTATCGGGCGTCTGTTTGGCGGCGTTATTGTGATCGAAGCACAAAAACGACTTTATCAGGGCTTACCGGTTGCCGGCCGTCAATCAAGACGTGTTTTCGTTCCAGCACTTTCTCCGCAAGGTGCAACAAGAAATCAAATGGATTGACGCCTTTGCATTTACGATAAACTCCACGTAAAAAATCCCGTGCCTGACCGGCACAGACAACAAACATCCCAGAGAATCATATGACCGCAAACAATCTCCAGCGACTGACAGAACTTCGTGCAAAAATCGATGCCGTGGATGAGTCGGTTCATAATCTCTTGATGCAACGTGCCAGTGTTATCGACGAACTGATCAAGGTCAAAGGAGCGGCAACGCAAAAAGGTGCGGCCTTTCATCCCGGACGTGAAGCCAGCATGATGGTCCAGTTCGCCAAGCGTCATGGCGGCTCGTTACCGCTGGAAATGATCATCCATATCTGGCGCGATATCATTTCCACATTTACTTATCTTCAGGCCAATTACACCGTGCATTTGTCCGATGTGGGCGATACGAATTTACTGCGCGATATGGCGCGTTTTCAGTTCGGCTTTACAGTGCCGTTTCAAAACCACGACAGCATCAAACAGGCTTTCGGCGTTATGGCCGAAACCGGCAATGCGCTGGCCGTTATCGCTGTTGAAGGCGAAAAGTGCTGGTGGCAATATCTGGGCGGCAAAAACGGTCTTGGCTTGATGGCAAGACTGCCCGTGCTTGTTGAAACAAAGCTGCCGTCCGTTGACGCATTTGTTGTTGCACCGCCGACAACAGAAGCAATTCCGTTTGATTGGCGGACTTATGCTGGCTTTGTGGAAAGCACGGATGCTTTGAATGATTGGACAGGCGGCAAAGTGATCGCGATAGACACAGACGAGCAAGGCAGGTATCAGGCGCTTATTGCCATCGCCGATGGCGGTGCAGCACCAAAGAGCATGCTCGACATTCGTGCTGTAGGTGGTTATTTCGAGCAAATAGAACCGGCAGCGTAATCGCTCTTCACAATCTGGATATTAAGATGACAGCACAATCACCCAAAGCCACCCGACCTGAGCCTAACAAAGGCGTAATGGATATAGCGGCCTATGTACCAGGTAGTGACAAAGCCAATCCGAATGTCAAACTGCACAAATTGTCGTCCAATGAAACGCCGATCGGCCCAAGCCCTGCTGCCGTCGACGCCTATAATAATTGTGCAAACAAGCTTGAAATTTATCCGGATGGTTCGGCGACAGAATTGCGCGATGCCATTGCAAAGACACACGGGCTCAATCCTGAGAATATCCTATGTTCGAACGGCTCTGATGAAATATTGGGCTTGCTCGCCAGCACCTATATCGGCCCCGGCGATGAAGGTATTTTCACCGAGCACGGCTTTCTTGTTTACAAAATCCAGATCAAAGCCGCTGGCGGCGTTCCCGTTGTCGTTCCGGAAACAGACTTGAAAGCAGATGTGGACGCTATTCTCGCTGCTGTTACCGAGCGTACAAAGATCGTATTTCTTGCCAATCCGAACAATCCGACCGGCACTTATATGAGTGATTCAGAAGTGCGACGCCTGCAGGAAAATCTGCCGCCGCACGTCATGCTAGTTCTGGATGCGGCCTATGCGGAATATGTACGCCGCAATGATTATGCGTCAGGTATTGAATTGGTCTCCGCAAGCCAGAATGTCGTCATGACGCGAACCTTTTCAAAGATATACGGCCTTGCCGCGCTTCGCATCGGCTGGATGTATGCGCCTGCCCACATTGTGGATGCGGTCAACCGTGTACGCGGTCCGTTCAATGTCAATTCCGCTGCTATTGCTGCCGGTGCTGCGGCAATGAAAGACCGTGCGCATATTGATAAATCAGTCGCTCATAATGACGAATGGCTGCCAAAGCTGACCGATGCACTCACTGCCATTGGCCTCAAAGTTACGCCAAGCGTCGGCAATTTTATTCTGATGCATTTTCCTGAAGGCGATGATGTTCACACATCCGAGGCGGCGGACGCTTACCTGACCGACCGCGGTTTCGTTCTGCGACGTGTGGCAGCGTATGGCCTTCCTAACGCTCTACGCATGACAATCGGCTCTGAAGAAGCAAATCAGGGCGTCATCAACGCACTGACAGAATTTATGAAAACGACCTGATATGCCTCTTGATAACCCTTTATTTGAGCGCATTGCCTTAGTTGGCATTGGCTTGATCGGCTCGTCCTTGGCACGTGTGATCGAGCGCGAAAAGATAGCAAACGCTGTTGTCGTCTCGACGCGCAGTGAAAAAACGCTCAAGCGCGCAGAAGAGCTGCGCCTTGGAACGCACTACACAATCGATGCGGCAGAAGCTGTCAAAGATGCCGATCTTGTCATCGTCTCTGTTCCGGTTGGCGCGTCAGGTGCGGTCGCCGCACAAATTGCTTCCTCGCTCAAACCCGGTGCGATTGTTACCGATGTCGGCTCGACAAAGGCTTCGGTTATTCGCCAGATGAAGCCTGAACTGCCGGACAATGTGCATTTTATTGCAGGCCACCCGATTGCCGGTACCGAATATTCCGGTCCGGATGCGGGCTTTGCCAGCCTGTTCGAGGGCCGTTGGTGTATCCTGACACCGGATCAAAACACTGATCCGGCGGCACTGCAAAAGCTGAGCAGCTTCTGGAGCGCTTGCGGCTCTGATGTCGAGACAATGGACCCTGCCCACCACGATCAAGTGCTTGCGCTCGTCTCTCACCTGCCGCAACTCATCAGTTACAATATAGTCGGCACAGCGTCTGATTTCGAATCGGTTTCAGAGGCTGATGTGATTAAATATTCCGCATCGGGCTTTCGCGATTTTACCCGCCTTGCGGCGTCTGATCCGACAATGTGGCGTGATGTTTGCCTTCATAACAAAGACGCAATTCTAGAAATGCTGGCGCGTTTTTCAGAAGATCTATCCTCCATGCGCGCGAGTATCCGCCGCGGTGACGGTGATGCTTTGTTTGAGTTGTTCACCAAAACCCGCTCTATCCGCCGGTCCATTATTGAGGCCGGACAGGATATTGATACGCCGAACTTTGGCCGTACACCTTCCAAAGGTTGAGCTAAGCAATAAGAGCAATTCCCTATAGGAGTTGCTCTAAAGCGTGTCTGCGTTTCACTGAATCGCATCCACGCTCTACCCCTTTGATTTGCCGCATGT